>NZ_LT984887.1:0-210000 GCF_900258475.1 Anaerococcus sp. Marseille-P3915
AAAATAAGTTAGAAACTTATCAAGAACACCTAGAAATAATGGGAGATTACAGAAACTCCTACTCAAAAACAGACCATGACGCAACCTTCATGAGAATGAAAGAAGACCACATGAGAAATGGTCAACTTAAGCCAGCATACAATATCCAATTAGCAAGTGCCTCAGGTTTCATAATAGGAGAAAATGTATCACACCATCCAAATGACATGTACACCCTAAAACCATTCTTATCAAAACTCCAAACAACCTATCCAAATGAACTAGACAAAATAGTAGCAGATGCAGGATACGAAAGCGAAGAAAACTATGTATATCTAGCTGAGCATAATCTAACATCCTACATAAAACCATCAAACTACGAAAAATCAAAAACACGAAAATATAAAAAAGAACAAGAATTCAGGGAAAGCCTAGTCTATGATGAAACTCAAGATAAGTACATATCAAAAGAAGGCAAAGAATTCATAAGATGTAATGATAAATACAGAAAAAGAAAAAGTGGATATATAACAACCACAAAAGTCTATAGGTGTTTCGACCGGAACAAAGATGGTCAAAAAACTAAAGGCATTTACATAGCAGAAACGTTCCAAAAATATAGGAAAGAATCATTAGAAAACATAATATCAGACCAAGGAATAGAAGAAAGATTAAATAGATCAATCCAAGCTGAAGGAGCATTTTCCAAAATAAAGTCAGGACTAAACTACAACAGATTCCACCATAGAGGAAAAGAAAATATAATAAGTGAAATATGCCTCTTATCAATAGCACTAAACTTAAATAAACTGGCAACCAAAATAGAAAATAAGAACTTAGAAATCATAAAATACAAAGCTGCTTAAGAAAAAAATATTAATTTCATAAGCTTTATTAAGTGAGCCTATTTTTAAGGAAAATGTGGAAAAATTTATTCTCACCTTAAAAATCTCTATATAATTAAATTACTTAATACAAATATCCGAGAAAAAAAGTGATGTTGCAGAATAGATTTAACTATTCTGCAACATCACCTTTATGTGCTTATTTATTCTCGTAAATTTTTAAAAGTTCTTGCAAGAGCTTAATTTTTTCGGCATTTTTCTTGCCTTCATCTGTATCTTTTCTGAGCATTCTTGGATTCATGATCTCAACTTCCTTTATATTAGGAGTGTAGGATGAAACCTTGTCGGTAATTGATTCGTAGGTCTTATGCTCAGCAAGGGCCACGTGGTGGGAGTTAAAGACTAGGGTATAGCCAGCTATGCCCGTTTTGGCCTGGTAAGGTTTTGAAATGCCGCCATCTATGACATAAAGTTTACCGCCTGCCTTGATTGGACTTTCTCCAGCTTCGGTAATTACTGGAACGTGGCCATTTATTATCCTTCTTCTAGTCCCTGTAACTCCAAATTCATCCAGAATCATATCCACGATTTCTTCTTTTTCGTAAAGGTCGTAGTAAGGGTTGTAGTGCTCTTTCCTAAGGGCCTTGTCATCTACAAAGACATTTTCAAAATATGAATATTGGCTCTTGCCAAAAATTGGAGAATACCTGCCGCTTATTAAATACCACATCATATCCTTGGCAAAGAGGTCATTGGTAAAGTAGGCATCCCTGGCAAGTCTATCGAATTTATCCATGAGGTTTTTGCCCTTGTAGGTCACACCTTTTATTTCTACTTCTTGGAATTCTCCATCTTTTGTAAGTGGGATGCAGCCGTGGAAGAGTAAAGAGCCGTTTTCCACCTGGTACATTGCACCATTTTGGTAGAGGAATTTGACGTGGGCATTTAGCTTGTCATTTTTGATAAAATCTTGTTTTAGGACGTGGATTACATTTTTTTCTTCTTTAGTCAATTTGGATGGATTCTTTGGGTCAATAGTTGGGAAATTTTTATCCTTAAGAGCAGCACCCTTGTAGGTAAAATTATCGAAGTTGATGAATTTGATGACATTTCTATTGTCCATATTCATATCAGGATTTCTCTCTATTAGGGCATAGTCAAGTTTGTACCTAATTATCGAAATTGCCTTGTGCATCCTAGAAGCAGCTTCTAGGGTGATATTGTCATAAATATTATCGTCATAGATTCTTGGCTTAAAATATAGGCATGGGTCATCGCCATAAGTTTCCATTGCAAATTCAAAAAGGACTCTGAGGTTGATTCCATAGCCATCTTCTAGCATATCAAAGTTGTTATATTTGATGGCATCTGCAACGCAAGCTGCAATTAGGGCGGTATTTCCTGCGCAAGCTCCCATCCAGGCTATGTCGTGGTTGCCCCATTGGAAGTCCACATTTGGGAAGGTTAGAAGTTCATCCATGATTATATGTGGGGATGGACCCCTGTCATAGATATCGCCTACAATGTGGAGCTTATCTACAGATACTCTCTGGATTAGGGCGCAGAGGACTTTTATAAAGTCATAGGCTGTTTGGTAGGAGACGATATTTGATACTAAGGATTCATAGTAGGCGCGCTTGTTGTACTCGGAGTCGTTGGTGTAGAGGAGCTCGTCTAAGATTAGATTATATTTTTGAGGAAACTTGCTCTTTACATAATCTTTTGGATATTTGGTTGAGACGAATTTTAGGAGATTTATTAGCCTGTGAATGGTTATGGTGAGATAGTCAGCAGTAATCTTTTCTTCAGTCCTTAGTTCTTTTAGGACTAGGTCTGGGTCATAGATAAGCTTGGCTAGGTCATCTTGGTCATGTTTTTCTAAAGTGTCTCCGAAGAGCTTTTGAATCTTATCCCTAATGTTACCAGAGGCAGACCTTAGTAAATGCAAAAAGGCATCGCTTTCCCCGTGTATATCAGAGAAAAAATATTCAGTGCCCTTAGGTAGGTATTGCTGGCTGGTTAGTAAAATTAGCTCATCTTTGATGGCGCTTTTGTTAGGGTAGAGGGTTTTGATTAGTTCGTGGTAGGTCTTATCCATATTTTATCCTTTCTTGTAAATTAAAAGAGCAAAGGCCCGAAAATCGGGCTATTACTCCTTTGTTTCCTCTCTTACAAATGTTGATTTGTCATAGATTCTTTCATCTTCTGCCTTTTGAAAATCTTCCGCCAAATCTGGGTCATAGGTTATATCATCATTATCACTTACTATGACTTTGTTTGTTTTTAAATCTTCATGGGATTTTTTCTTTAGGTCATCAAGATTTGTCTCTGTGATTATAAGATCATCAGATTTATTCTTACTTTCCTTATGATTATTAGGGCTTGCTTCTTCTTCTTTTTTCAAATCAGCTAGGGTAAGTGGTTTTTCTTCTGATGACTTTTCGTAGGTTTTGTCAGTATCGCTGCTTGCTTCATCTAGGGTGATTTTATTTTCATCTTTTTTGTCAGAATCTTCACTTTCATTATCGGTGTTTTTATCAATAAGCTGACTGGTTTTAATTTTAGTCTTGCCATCAAGCTTCACTTCTTCGTTTTTAAGAAGTTTTACATCATCTGATTTTAACAAGTTTTCAGAATTATCAGTATTATTTTGGTTTATTTCGATGTATTCTGTCTTAGTTTGTTTGGATCCTTCTACTTGATAAATACCCCTTACTTTTCCTATTAATCCGATAAGTGAATTTAATAATAAAAGTCCATTTAGGCCTATGAGTATAAATAGAAGTTTCTCTCTAAAACTCATAAGCAAGAATCCGTCAATTGCCAAAAATATAAGGGCAAAGAAAATATTTGATGGGTGGCTTTTTCCATTTTCACCTGCTTTAAAGATATTTCTTGCGACAATTGTATTTATAATAAAGGCAATTAATACAAGAATAAGGCTAAGAGGCTTAAGGATTGACCTAGCTATATTTGTAATCCCTATTAGGTCAAAGGCAGCTAAGTAGAGGTTGTTATCGACAAATACGATAAAACCAATAGCAAAAAACAACAGGATGCTTATTATAGACCTAAAAAGGCCTGTTATTATTGAAAAAAATTTAATTAAGTCTTTCATATCTCCTCCATTACTTATATTATATCATAAATTTCTGATTGTTTATATATTTTATAAATGTATAATAGAAGAAAGATAAAAAAATCCTATTAGATAATTGACAAATATACATTATCTGATATCATAATTAGATAGTTTTATAAAATAGTTCCAAGAGAATATATAGAATATAAGGAGAAATCTCAATAAAAGACTTGAAGGTTGATTGTTTTGAAGTATAATATACAATTGCTAGAAATCTATTTATGGAGATTTTTTTTATCTTATAGACAAGTAGAATTTGTCATTTGAAGTTTGCAAACAGTAAGGAGTAACAATGGCCCAATATCACAAGAAGTTATATGGGAAAACCGAGAGAATGTCCTTCTCAAAGTTTCCTGAAGTCTTAGATTTACCAAATTTATTAAAAGTTCAAAAAGACTCATATGATTGGTTTATTAAAGAAGGTCTTGGAGAAATCCTAGAAGACATCTCACCAATTGAGGATTATAATGGCAAGCTCAGCCTTGAATTTACAGGATATGAGTTTGAAAAAGAACCAAAATATACCCTAAAAGAAGCTAAGTATAAAGACCTAACCTATGCCAGAGACCTAAAGGTTATGGCTATCTTATTTAATAAAGAAACTGGTGAAATCAAAAGACAAGAAGTTTTCATGGGTGATTTCCCAATGATGACTGACTCTGCAACATTTGTTATAAATGGTGCTGAAAGAGTTATAGTAAGCCAGCTTGTAAGAAGTCCAGGTGTATATTATGCAGAAGAGACTGACAAGAGCGGGGATAAGCAATATTCATCTACAGTTATACCAAACCGTGGTGCATGGATAGAATTTGATACTGACGCCAGCCATACTGTAAATGTCAGATTAGATAGAACAAGAAAATTACCAGCTACAACCCTTGTTCGTGCCCTTTTATTTGAGACAGATGAGGAAATTATTGAGGCTCTAGGTGATACTAAACACTTAAGAAATACCCTAGAGAAGGAAAATTCTGAAACTAGCGAAGAAGCTTTGATAGAAATCTATAGAAAGCTAAAACCAGGTGATCCTGCTTCCCTAGAATCATCCACAACCCTAATTAATAACCTCCTCTTTGATGATAGAAGATACGACCTTGCAAGAGTTGGTAGATATAAATACAACCTAAAACTTGCCATAGCTAACAGAATCGAAGGCGAAAAAGCTGCAAGAGATGTAGTTAATAACGAAACAGGCGAAATCTTTGTCAAAGAAGGCGAAGTAATTGATAGGGAAACTGCCCTAGCTATCGAAAATTCTGGAATAGTTACAGTTGATATAAATAAAATCAACTCAGATGGCAAGGAACAGACCCTAAGAATAGTTGGAAATAACTTTGTTGATGTTCACTCATTTGAAGAGCTAGAAGGCCTAGATATTGATTATGATGAACTAAGCGAAAAAGTTTATTATCCAGTAATGAGAGAAATAATCGATGAAGCTAGTGATGATGAAGAGCTTGTAAAACTCATCCAAAGAAGAAAGAAAGAACTTTCTCCTAAAAACATTACAAAAGCTGATATACTTGCAATAGTAAACTACCAATTCAACCTCTTTGAAGGTGTCGGCGAAACAGATGACATAGACCATCTTGGTAACCGTCGTGTAAGAGGTGTTGGAGAATTATTACAAAACCAATTTAGGGTTGGTCTTGCTCGTATGGAAAGAGTAGTTCGTGAAAGAATGACAACCCAAGACCCAGATATAGCAACACCACAAGGTTTAATCAATATCAAGCCTGTGACAGCTGTTATAAAGGAATTCTTCGGTTCATCCCAATTATCACAGTTCATGGACCAAACCAACCCAATGAGTGAGTTAACCCACAAGAGAAGACTATCAGCCCTAGGACCAGGCGGTCTATCAAGAGATAGGGCAGGAGTTGAAGTAAGAGACGTTCACGATTCCCACTACGGTAGAATCTGTCCGATAGAAACTCCAGAAGGACCAAACATCGGTCTAATCACATCTCTTACAACTTATGCTAGAGTAAATAAATATGGCTTCATAGAAACACCTTATAGAAAGGTAGAAGCTGGTGGCCATGTAACAGATGATATTGTATATCTAACAGGAGATATAGAAGATAATTTCATCATTGCTCAAGCCAACGAACCATTAGATGAAAACAATGTATTTATCAATGACAGAGTATCAGGCCGTGGTTATAAGGGTGAAAATGATATTTATCCAAGAGATGCCATTCAATACATGGACGTATCACCTCAACAGATAGTATCAGTCGGAGCATCCCTAATACCATTCCTTGAAAACGACGACTCTACCCGTGCCCTCATGGGTGCCAACATGCAACGTCAGGCAGTACCACTTATCAAGTCTCAAGCTCCAATAGTAGCTACAGGAATTGAGCATAGGGCTGCAAAGGACTCAGGTGTATGTGTAGTATCCAAAGAAGCAGGAAAAGTTGTCTATGTATCAGGTGATAAGATCAAAATTAAGTCAGACTCAGATGGTGAAGTAATCACCTATGACCTACTTAAATTTGAAAGAGCCAACCAAGGAACTACTATCAACCAAAGACCAATTGTAGAGCTTGGCGAAGAAGTAAAAGCTGACCAAGTAATCGCAGATGGTCCATCAACAGAACAAGGAGAGCTAGCCCTAGGTAAAAATATCCTTATAGCCTTTACAACATGGGAAGGTTACAACTTCGAGGATGCTATGCTCCTTAACGAAGAGCTAGTAATCAACGATGTCCTAACCTCAGTCCACATAGAAGAACACGAATGTGAAGCTAGAGAAACCAAGCTAGGCGCAGAAGAAATCACAAAAGATATACCAAATGTCGGCGATGATATGAAAAAAGACCTTGATGAAAATGGTGTGATAAGAATCGGAGCTGAAGTAACAAGTGGTGATATCCTTGTAGGTAAGGTATCTCCAAAGGGAGAAACTGAACTATCTCCAGAAGAAAGGCTACTTCGTGCTATCTTTGGTGAAAAGGCAAGAGAAGTTAGAGATACATCCCTAAAAGTACCACATGGTGAAAAGGGAATCGTAGTTGATGTCAAAGAATACAACAAAAAAGACGGAGATGAATTATCTCCAGGTGTAAATAAAGTTATAAGAGTCTATGTAGCTACCAAGAGAAAAATTATGGTAGGAGATAAGATGTGCGGTCGTCACGGTAACAAGGGTGTCGTTTCAAGAATTCTTCCAAGAGAAGACATGCCATTCTTACCAGATGGAACCCCAATTCAAATCTGCCTAAACCCATTAGGTATACCAAGCCGTATGAACCTTGGTCAGGTACTAGAAGTGCACATGGGTCTTGCAGCAAGAACCCTAGGATGGAAGATAGCAACTCCAGTATTTGATGGTGCTATGGATACAGAAATAGAAGAAGTCCTAGAAGAAGCAAAGAAAATTGCCCCATATGTAAATAAGACAGGCAAGATTAGACTACGTGATGGTAGGACAGGTTTAGAATTTGAAAACCCTGTAACAGTAGGAGTCATGTACATGCTCAAACTCCACCACATGGTAGAAGAAAAAATCCACGCCAGGTCAATCGGACCATACTCCCTAGTAACCCAACAACCACTAGGTGGTAAGGCACAATTTGGTGGCCAAAGATTTGGAGAGATGGAGGTTTGGGCCCTAGAAGCATATGGTGCAAGCCATACCCTCCAAGAGATCTTGACAGTCAAATCAGATGATGTAACTGGAAGAGTTAAGACCTACGAATCAATAGTAAAGGGTGAAAATATCCCAGAACCAGGCACACCAGAATCATTTAAGGTACTTGTAAAAGAATTACAATCACTTGCCCTAGACGTAGAGCTCTTAGATGATAAGGGTGAAGTCGTAGAACTTAAGGAAAACATAGACGAACAAGATAGATTTTCTCAAGTAGAAAAGATAGATGCATCAAAGATAAGAAACCAAAGCAAACTTTTATCCAATACCTCTGCAAAAGCTGAAGAAGTAAAGGCTGCAGAAGTAGAGGGTGAAGAGGCTTAAGTCATAGTTAGGAAGTTTGAATTGAGCGAATTAAAAGAATTTATCGGCATGAGGATGAAAGTCGCATCGCCAGAAAAAATAAGAAGTTGGTCTCATGGTGAAGTTAAAAAACCAGAAACAATAAACTATAGGACCCTAAAGCCTGAAAAAGATGGCCTTTTCTGCGAAAAAATATTTGGACCAACCAAGGACTATGAATGTTCTTGTGGTAAATACAAACGCATGAGATATAAGGGCGTAGTGTGCGAAAAATGTGGAGTAGAAGTCACAAAATCAAAAGTAAGACGTGAAAGAATGGGACACATAGAGCTAGCAGCTCCAGTAAGTCACATTTGGTTCTTCAAGGGGATCCCATCTAAAATGGGACTTCTCCTTGATATGAGCCCAAGAGTATTAGAGAAGATCCTCTACTTTGCATCCTATGTAGTAATCAACCCAGGTTCAACAGACCTAGCAGAAAAACAAGAAATCTCAGAAACAGAATACCAAGACATACTTGAACAATATCCAGACGATACAGAATTTAAGGCAGCAATGGGTGCAGAAGCAGTAAAAGAACTCCTTCAAAACATCGATCTTGAAAGAGAATACGAACTTCTTCTAAAAGAGCTTGATGAATCATCAAACCAAAAAAAGGTAAGAGTATCAAGAAGACTAGAAGTAGTAGATGCCTTCTTAACAAGTGGCAACAAACCAGAATGGATGATCTTAGATGTCCTTCCAGTAATGCCACCAGAATTAAGACCAATGGTCCAACTAGAAGGTGGAAGATTTGCAACATCTGACCTAAACGACCTATACAGAAGAGTAATTAACAGAAATAACAGACTAAAAAGACTCCTTGATATAGGTGCTCCAGAAATAATCGTCAGAAACGAAAAGAGAATGCTCCAAGAAGCAGTCGATGCCCTAATAGATAACGGTCGTAGGGGAAGAGCTGTAACAGGAGCCTCAAATAGAAACATGAAGTCCCTATCAGACCTTCTTAAGGGTAAATCTGGTAGATTTAGACAAAACCTTCTAGGTAAGAGGGTAGACTATTCAGGACGTTCAGTAATCGTAGTAGGTCCAGACCTTAAGTTCAACCAATGTGGTCTTCCACAAGAGATGGCCCTTGAGTTATTCAAGCCATTTATCATGAACAAGGTAGTAGAAAAAGACCTAGCCCACAACCTAAAGACAGCCAAGAAAATGGTAGAGAAAAAGGACCCAAGAGTGTATGAAGTCCTAGAAGAGGTTATAAAAGACCATCCAGTACTTCTAAACCGTGCTCCGACCCTCCATAGACTTGGTATCCAAGCTTTTGAACCAACTCTAGTAGAAGGAAAGGCAATCAAGCTTCATCCATTAGCATGTAACGCCTTCAACGCCGACTTCGATGGTGACCAGATGGCTATCCACCTTCCATTATCAAACGAAGCCCAAATTGAAGCAAGACTACTAATGATGTCAACAAACAACATCCTAGGCCTTAAAGATGGTAAGCCAATCACAACTCCATCTCAGGATATGGTATTAGGTGCTTATTACCTAACAACCATCAAAGAAGGAGCTAAGGGTGAGGGAATGGTATTTGAATCTACAAATGAAATGTACAAGGCTCTAGTAAATGGACTTGTAGAATACCAAAGTAAAATTGGCGTAAGAATCAAAAAAGATGAAATGGATCCAGGTAAGATTGTAACTTCATCAGTAGGTAGATTTATCTACAACGAAGGTATTCCACAAGATTTAGGCTATGTAAACAGAAAAGAAGATCCATATTCACTAGAAATAGACACAGTTGCAGATTCTGGAACCCTAAAAGATATAATCGATAGGTGCTTTAGAAAACATGGCAACATCAAAACAGCCGAAGTCCTTGACTACATCAAGCACACAGGCTACAAATACTCAACCTTATCAGGCCTAACAGTATCAATGGACGATGTAAAAATCCCAGCTGAAAAATGGCCACTAATAGATGAAGCTGATAAGGCAGTTGATAAGTACGACAAGCTTTACAGACGTGGTCTTATAACTGACCAAGAAAGATATGAAAAGGTAATTGAAATATGGCAAGATACAACCAACAAGGTTACAGATGCCCTACTTTCAGACCTAAGAGATGACAACAACATCAAAATCTTTGCTGATTCTGGTGCCCGTGGTTCAACCAATCAGATCAGACAGCTAGGCGGTATGCGTGGACTTATGAGTCAGGCCGATGGTAAAATCATCGAAATTCCTATCAAGGCTAACTTTAGGGAAGGTCTATCAGTACAAGAGTACTTTATTTCAACCCACGGTTCTCGTAAGGGTCTAACAGATACAGCCCTAAGAACAGCCGACTCAGGTTACCTAACCCGTAGGATGGTAGACATTTCTCAAGATGTCATAGTAACAGAAGATGACTGCCATTCAGATGGCTTTGTAGTAGCTCACGAATTTAAAGATGGCAACGAATTAATAGAAGATCTAAGAACAAGAATCGTAGGCCGTACATCTTTTGAAGATATAAAAGATGAATCAGGCGAGATAATTGTTCATAAAGATGAAGTAATAGATGAAGACTTGGCTGACAAAATCGTAGGAGCTGGCATCAAAGAAGTAAAACTTCGTTCAGTCCTAGAATGTAAGTCAAAACAAGGTGTATGTGCTAAATGCTACGGTAGAAACCTAGCAACAGGCAAGCACGTAAACATCGGTGAAGCTGTAGGAATTATAGCAGCCCAATCAATCGGTGAACCAGGTACCCAGTTAACCATGCGTACCTTCCACTCCGGTGGTATAGCAGGCGTTGGAATCACCCAAGGTCTTCCAAGGGTTGAGGAGCTTTTTGAAGCTCGTAAACCAAAGGGACTTGCCTTTATAGCAGCAAACTCAGGCCAGGTTCGTCTAATCCAAAACGAAAAGAAAACTGACGTAGAAATAGTTGGTGAAGATGGCCAAGCTAGAGAATACAAGATACCATTTGGTTCAAGAATCCTAGTAAGAGACGGAGATTATGTAGAAATAGGTGCCCAACTAACAGAAGGTTCCCTAGACCCACACGATGTCCTAGATGTACTAGGCAAGGTCGGAGTTCAAGACTACATCACCAAGGAAGTCCAAAAAGTATATAGGCAACAAGGTGTTGAAATCGACGACAGACACATCGAAGTAATAGCTCGTCAGATGCTAAAGAAAGTAAAAATCGTAGACTCAGGAGATACAGAATTCCTACCAGAAAGCTTGCAAGATAGACGTGAAGTAGATCTAGTAAACAAGGAAATGGAAGAAGCAGGCAAAAGACCAGCAATCTATGACCAAGAGCTTCTTGGTATAACCAAGGCATCTCTTGCCACAGACAGCTGGCTATCAGCAGCATCCTTCCAAGAAACAACCAGAGTTCTAACAGATGCTTCAATTAAGGGCAAGGTAGACGACCTAAGAGGTCTAAAAGAAAACATCATAATAGGTAAGCTAATACCAGCAGGTACAGGCCTAAAATACTACAATGATGTAGAAATCGACTACGAAACCAAAGAGCTAGAAGATGAACAAATCAGAGCAAACGTGGAATCAGTAGAACGAGCCATAGCCGAAGAAGAAATCGAAGAAGTATAAAAATAAGAGCGTTTAGCCAAAAGCTAGCGCTCTTTTTCCTTACAAAGATTGTAATTCTCATATTTTTTATTTTTGCTATAATCATAATATAGAAAAAATAAAGGAGAAAATATGAAAACAAATATTAAAAAACTATCTTCAATATTGTTAGTAGGTGGCCTTGCTCTTGGCCTTGCAGCTTGTGGAAAGGCAGATGCGGATGATTATTCTACAGGAATGATCAACCAGAAAGAAATCCAAGAAGAATTTACAAAAACTAAGGAAAGCCTAACTTGGCCAGAAGGTTATGTAGTCCCAGAAGAAATCGACTATAAGGATGATGATCTATATCAAAAAGGTTTTGGCTCTACAAGAGCAAGCATGTATTGGGAAGCAGCCTGGGAGAAGGAATGGCTAAATACTTATAAGACTGATCCAGCAAGAGCCCAAAAGGCACTAGATGAGCTTGAAAAAGCCAAGACCATGACCTATATGTCAGAAGCCAGATGTGATGATGCTACAAGAAAGTATTTTAATGATATCTTAGAAAAAGCCAAAAATGGAGACCCATCAGGCTTTGAAGAAAATATCAAACTCAATGCCCCAGAATAAAAATAAAGCTGATGGAAGAGGTAAATATCCTCCCATCAGCTTTTATTTTTATCTTAAATATTCATTAGCTTTCTTAAGTCCTTCAATTATTTCAAGACTTTGTGGGCAGATGCCTTCGCATTTGCCGCATTCTATGCACTCTTCAGGGCTTACTCCATCTTTTAGATATTCTATATAGGCCTTTTGAGATTTTTCTTTTTCATCATAAAGGTGGGCGTTATTCCAGAGGGCAAAGACCTTTGGTATATTGATATCAACTGTACAAGGCAAGCAATATTCGCAAGCTGTGCAGGCGATTTGCTCTCTTGACTTATAGATCGCTCTGGCCTTCCTGTAAAAATCCCTATCATCATCATCTAGACTTCCTGGCTCTATAGCATCTGCGATAGCAAGATTTTCCCTAACTTGGTCTATGTCATTCATACCAGAAAGTACAGTCATGACATTATCTAGATCTAGGACAAACTTAAGGGCCATTTGGGCTGGTGAAAGGTCTGAACCCCTCATGAGGTCTTTTACTTCACGAGGTGGATTTGCAAGTCTTCCGCCCTTTACAGGCTCCATTATCACAAGGGGAATGCCCATTTCCTTGGCAAGTGTATAGCCCTTCATACCTGCTTGAAGGTTGATATCCAGATAATTTAATTGGATTTGGCAGAAATCCCATGGATAGGATTTGATAATTTCTTCAAAAACTGGATATTCATCGTGGAAGGAAAAGCCAATGTTTTTTACAAGTCCTTTTTCCTTTATAACTTTTATAAAGTCAAAAAGTCCATTTTCTACAGCTTGGTCAAATTTTTTCTTATCCAATGAATGGATTAGGTAAAAATCAAAATAATCTATGCGAAGATTTGCCAGCTGTTCCTTAAAAATCCTTTCATAATCTTCATAAGAATTTACCAGCCAAACTGGCATCTTGGTTGCAATTGTGACCTTATCCCTAAGGTCATTTTCTTCTATGAATTCTCCAATAAATTTCTCGCTCATCTGATTATGGTAAGGGTAGGCTGTGTCTATGTATGTAAGTCCCTTATCTATAGCCTCTTTTATAATCTCACTTGAGTATTCTTTGTCAATCTTACCATTATCATCATCAAGGGTCTTAAATCTCATGCAGCCAAAGCCAAGTCTTGAGACTTTCTTCCCCTTATAGTCAAAATATTTCATAAATTCCTCCTTAACTACATTTCTACCCAAATTTAAAATTGTTAATAAGTAAAATTTCTGTATAGTAAATACGAGGTGAATTATGGAAAAATTATATAAAAAGTTATATTTATTTGTTATCTTAGGAATTTTTGTAGGTCTTTTGATTGGGATTTTCAAAAAAGCAATAGGCTTAGTTGCAAGTTTCATGGAAGAATTCCTAAGCAAGACTTCTGGCAATTTAACAAATTCCTTCTTATTTATTTTATTTTTAATTCTTATAGGACTTATTACTTTTTATATCCTAAAAAAGGATAAAGATACCAAGGGATCTGGCATTCCAGTGATAATGGGTATGATGGATGGGGAATTTGAAGTTAATTCTAAAAAAACCATCATTAATAAATTTATAGCATCCTTTCTAACTATTGGTTCAGGTCTAACAGTAGGCAGGGAAGGCCCATCAGTTCAGCTTGGTGGCCTGGCTGGAGATATTGTGGCAGGCTTTGACCAAACTTTTGAGAGGAAATATTTTATAGGATCTGCGGCAGCAGCAGGTTTTGCAGTAGCCTTTAATGCTCCCGTAGCAGCAATAATCTTTGGGGTAGAAGAAGTCTTTAGAAAGCACGATATAAAGACCTTCCTTACATCAGCTACAACTACAATAGCAGCGACAATCACATCTGGCCTTATTTTTGGAGACTTCCCAAGCTTAAAAGACATACCAGTTTTTGATAATATAAGTCAGGAAAGACTTTGGATAATCCTTATCCTGGGAATAGTCACAGGTCTTTCAGGAGTCTTATTTAATAAGCTGGTAATAGGGGCAAAATCATTTTACAAAAAAATCCCCCTTCCAGAGCTTGTAAAATATCTGGCCCCATTTGTCATAACAGGCCTAGTTTTACTATTAGACCCAAGGCTTTTTGCATCAGGTGAAGAATTAATATATTTGCCAGCAAGTGGGGGAGAAACTTTAGGAACCCTTATTTATATGTATCTTGCAAAAATCATTCTCCTTGCCCTAGCCTTTGGTATTGGCCTATCGGGAGGATCACTTGTTCCTCTTCTAGCAATCGGAGAAATTTTGGGTAATATCTACGCCACAGCCCTCTTTGATATGGGAATAATCCCAGCAGAAAGAATCTTTGCCATAAGTTTAATAGCCATGGCAGGCCACTTCTCAGCCATAGTAAGAACTCCAATTGCAGCCATAATCCTAATTGTGGAAATGACAGGCGGAGCCTTCTCAAACATCCTAGGCCTAGCCCTAGTATCCTTTATAGCCTACCTAGTAGCAGAAATATTTAAATCAAAACCATTCTACGAAGACCTCTATGAAAGGCTTCTAAAAACAGAAAAATCTTACTTTAAACATTAATTATTTGCAAACTACAAAATAAATGCCTATATATGTTTAATTAATCGGCTATCTAAATCTTGACAAGTGTTAAAAATATATAAAGATTATATTGACAAGGTGATATAAATGTTTTATAATTGATTAGTGGTACTGAAAATCATTATCACAATTTTATATTTTGTACATTAATATGAATTAATATTTAACATGTTAAATAAATAATTAATAGAGGATATGGAGAATAAATGAATAATAAAAAAATTATTAAGGCGACATTTATTGCCGCCTTATCTATTTCATTCTTATTTAATGAGCCTTCCTTCGCAAGTGGCGAAGAAGAAAAACCGCTAGAGGCAAATAGCCAAAGCCTTGCTAGTGAAAATGAAGCAACTACAGAAAAAAAAGAAGAAGCAAAGAGTGAAGAATCTTTTGATAAAGAAAATGAACAAAAGAAAGAAGATGAAAACAAAGACAAAGCTCCTGCTTTAGAAACTTCCCTCAAAGAAGATAAGTCTGATGAAAAAGAAGGTAAATCAACAGAAGATACACATAAAGCTGACCTTAATAAGGATTCATCTATTGAAGAAAAGAAAGATGATAAGGCTGTAGATAATAAAGATGATAAGTCTGTAGGTAATAAAGATGATAAGTCTGTAGGTAATAAAGATGATAAGGATGTAGAAAAAAAAGATGATAAGGCTGTAGAAAAGAAAGATGATAAAGTTTTAGATAATAAAGATAAGGGTAGAGTCATCTACATAGCCGAATTTAAAGATAAAGAGGCTGCTGAAAGGGCAATGAAGGAAATATCAAAATTTTCTTCTACAAAAGTTTTGTATGCCTATAATACAATTTTCAATGGTTGTGCAATTGAAACAAAACAAGATAATCTTGATTTGATTAAACATATCGAAGGAATATCATCTGTAGACAGAGCTCAAAAAGTTGAGCCAATGATGAATCACGCAAGAGAAGAAATCGGTGTCAATGAAGCTATCGACTACCTAAAAGCCATTAACAAAGACATGGTAATGAAGTTTGACGGTAGGGGCATGGTAATTGCAAATATCGATACTGGAACTGATTATAGGCACAAGGCTATGAGAATTGACGATGAAGCTAAGCCTTATATGAAATATAAAAAAGAGGACATGAAGGGAACTGACAAGGACTTTTGGTTGAGTGATAAAATTCCTCATGCCTTTAACTATTATAATGGTGGCAAAATCACTGTCGAAAAATATGACGATGGTTCCGACTATCATGATCCACATGGTATGCATATAGCGGGAATCCTTGCTGGTAATGATACTGATAAGGATATAGCTAAGTATAATGGTATAGACGGAATAGCACCAAATGCTCAAATCTTTTCTTACAAGATGTACTCAGATTCAGGTGATGGCTTTGCTGGTGATGAAACAATGTTTCACGCTATCGAAGATGCAATCAAACATAAGGTTGATGTAGTATCTGTATCTTCTGGATTTACAGGAACAGGTCTTATTGGTGAGAAATATTGGCAAGCAATTAGGGCTTTAAGAAAGGCAGGTATTCCTATGGTAGTTGCTACTGGTAACTATGCAACATCTGCTTCAAGCTCATCATGGGACTTGGCTGTTAATAACCAACTAAAGATGACCGATACAGGAAATGTAACTAGAACTGCTGCCCACGAAGATGCCATAGCTGTTGCATCAGCTAAAAATCAAATAGTAGAGTTTGATAAGGTAAATATTGGTGGCGAAAGCTTCAAGTATAGAAATATCGGTACCTTCTTCGATAAAAATAAGATTATTAGTAATGAAGATGGAAGCAAAGCATCTGACAAAATGAAATTCGTTTATATAGGCAAGGGTCAAGATGAAGATCTAGTTGGGCTTAATCTTAAAGGCAAAATTGCTGTTATGGATAGAATATATACAAAGGATTTAAAATATGCCTTCAAAAGAGCTGCCGATAAGGGTGCTCGCGCAATCATGGTTGTAAATACTGTTAACTACTATAACAGGGATAACTGGACAGAGCTTCCAGCCATGGGCTACGAAGAAGATGAAGGAACAACTTGCCAAGTATTTTCAGTATCTGGTGATGATGGACTTAAAATTTGGAATATGATTGATCCAGCCAATAAAACTGAGGTTAAGAGAAACAAGAAAGAAGACTTCAAAGATAAGCTTGACCAATACTATCCAATTGATATGGAAAGCTTCAACAAAAACCGTCCAAAGCTTGGTGATGAGAAAGAGCTAGACTTTAACTTTGCTCCTGATACAGACAAGGAACTTTATAAAGAAGAAGTAATCGTGCCAGCAGCCTCTACATCATGGGGTCCAAGGGGTGACCTCCTACTAAAACCAGATGTATCAGCACCAGGAAAGAACATAAAATCAACTCTAAATGTAATTGATGGCAAATCAACTTATGGTTATATGTCAGGAACAAGTATGGCAACACCAGTGGTCGCAGCATCAACAGTATTGATTAGACCAAAACTAAAAGAGATGCTCGAAAAACCTGTCCTCAAAAACCTAGAAGGTGAGGATAAAATCGACTTAACTACTCTTACAAAGATTGCCCTACAAAACACAGCAAGACCTATGATGGATCCAACATCTTGGAAGGAAAAATCACTATATTATGCTTCGCCAAGACAACAAGGTGCAGGTCTAATTAACGTTGCTAATGCACTAAGAAGTGATGTTATAGCAAGCTTTAAAAATGTTGACTCCGAAGGTCTAGTAAACTCATATGGATCTATATCACTTAGAGAAATTAAGGGAGAAAAGAAATATTTCACAATCAAGTTGATTAATACATCAGATAGGCCTCTCACATTTAAGGCTTCATCATCTGCAATAACCACAGATTCCCTTACCGACAGGCTAAAACTTGATGAAACTTACAAGGATGAGAAATCATCAGATGGTAAACAAATTGTTCCAGAAATTCATCCAGCAAGTATTAAGGGTGCAAATATTAGCTTTGAACACGATGTATTTACAATTGCTCCAAACTCTTCATATGAATTGAAGGCTGTAATAAATGTAGGAGATGCAAAAGATAAAGACCAATTTGTAGAATCCTTCATTAGACTTGAATCTAAAGAAGAACTTGAGGCAATGTGTGGCAAGGAAAACAAGACAGTATTCCAACCATCTCTATCAATGCCACTTATGGGCTTTGCTGGAAATTGGAACAAGGAGCCAATCCTTGACAAGTGGGCTTGGGAAGAAGGCTCTAAATCAAAAACCATGGAAGGTTATGACGATGATGGTAAACCAAAAATACCTGGAACCTTGAACAAGGGTATAGGTGGAGAACATGACATCGATAAATTCAATCCAGCAGCCGTTATCCAAAACAGAAAAGATGGAAATACAAAATCACTTGATCAAGATCCTGATTTATTTGCACTAAATAACAACCACGGATTATATGATCCATCACAAAGCGAATCAAAAGTCGCAAGAATTTATCCACTTGATAATAAGGGACAACCACAAGAAGTTCAAATCGAAACAGGGCTAACACCTTCCCCACTCGTTCTAAGAAGTGCAAGAGAAGGCTTAATCTCAATTGTAAATACTGACAAAGAGGGCGAAGGACAAAAAGACCTCAAGGTTGTATCTAGAGAGCACTTCATCAGAGGAATCCTAAACTCAAAGAGAAACGATGCTAAGGGGATTAAGTCATCCAAGTTAAAAGTTTTGGGAGATTTGAAATGGGATGGCCTTATTTACAATCCTAGAGGAAGAGAAGAAGGCGCTAATGATGATAATAATAACCAAGACTTTGAAACAAAACTTAGGGGTCAATTTGAACCGATAGCTGAGGGTCAATACTTCTACAAGTTCAAATATAGATTAACTAAGGATTATTCATGGCAAGTTTCTTATATACCAGTAAAAATTGACAATACAGCTCCAAAGATTGTCGATGTTGATTTCTCTAATCCAGACAAAATCAAATTAATAGCAAAAGATACCTACCACAAGGCAAAAGATGAGTACAAAAATGAAACCTTGTTTGTAAGAGATCAAAAAGACCATCCAGAGAAATTTGAAGAAGTAGCCAACGAAGTATGGTATGCAGGTGCAGCTATAGTTGACGAATACGGTGATGTTGAAAGAAACCTCAATGTAAAATATGCTGGAGAAGGCGAAGGTAGACATAGAAAGCTTGATGATAAAGGAAATACTATCTACGAAATTAGCGGTGCAGGAGATTTAAGAGGAAAAATCATAGAAGTAATCGCCCTAGATGGTGCAAGCAACTTCACCAAAATCCATAGGATAAAATTTGATAAGCAAGCTGATGCAAACGGAATGATTTCTTATTACCTAGTAGATCCTGACCAAGATTCTTCTTCTTACAAAAAACTTGGAGAAATTTCTGAAGAAAAACTCAAAAATGCAAAGAGCTCAGAGGAAAATACCAATAATAATCAAGTTAAGGATGAAGACTCAAAACCAGCTGAAGAAAGTTCAGTTGAGGGAGAAGCTAGCCTTGAAATAAATAAAAATATTTCAACAATTAGAGACTTTGAAAATAAAGACCTAAAGAAACTAATTAAAAAGAAATATAAGGAAATATATGACTTTGTAAGTGGTGAAATGAAAACAGTAGAGTGTGATTACGAATATGATGAAAAAGGAAATATAAAAGCCTACGATGATGGAAGTGCTCTAGAATATGAAACTGAGGAACTTGATGATGTTAAATCAAAGCTTGGTGGAGTGTTAAGTCCATCAAAGGATGGCCATTTTGAAATTCTTGGAAAAGTAAATAATGTATCAAAAGATGCTAAGGCCTACTATGGTAATGACTATAAAATAATAGAAATCAAGGCAAGTAAATACGACCCACAAACAAAAACTCTAACATTTGACTTATTTGCAAACACAAATGATGTAGTCAATGGTCTATCCTTTACTGGAGATATGAATATTATCGTAAAAGATAAGGGTCAAACAAAAGCTAAAACTATAATAAGGATGCCAGAAAAAAAGGATGAAGCCGCGGAAGCTGCACCATATGCTTCAAGCTATGGAAATATTATCGAACTAGGTGAAGGTGAACTAACTAAACAAAAACCAAAAGATCCAAGCAAGATGGATACAAACAAGATGTTCTTCGATAAAGAAAAGGGTCAATATGTATTAAATGATAAAATGATTGTAAGAAAGGGATATGCCCTAAGAGTTACGACATTTAACCCAGGAAAAACTGATATGCTTGATGGTAATGGAGTTTATAGCATGGAAGATATAGAAAAAATCCAAAAGACTGCCCCTAACATCAAGGCTTTATCACAAAAAACAATCTACTGTGATAGTAGAAATGTTGAAGATGGTAGAAGCACTCAATCGGTTCTCATGTCAGCCTTGGACGGATTTAATATAGTTAGATATCAAGTCTTTACATTCAAAACTAATGACAAGGGAGAAGCTATAGATAAGGATGGAAATCTTGTAGATGATCCTTCTAAACTAGTTCTTCTTGGCAAAGATGGCAAGGAATACCTTGGAGATGATAAATCCAACGTAGAAGCCATCAAAGAAGATGGAGGAATGCTATTTATAGATGCAAAATCAGTAGATTTGACTATGGATAGAAACTATTTCAATCCAACAAAGGACAATAAAATCTATGTAAGAAAACCAGAATTCTATTTAAGAGGAAAAATAGGAGATAAGGGTGGTTTCAACTGGGAAATGAGAGTTAACGAGTCAGTTGTAGACAACTACCTAATTTACGGTGATTTACACATAGATAATACAAGAGACTTTAACATTAAGCTTGATGTAAAAGATGGGGATATCATGGACTGGGGAATGAAGGACTACAAGGCTAATGGATTCCCAGACAAGGTCAAAGATATGGATGGCAATGTATACCTACAAACTGGTTATAGTAAACTTAATGCCAAGGCTGTTGGAGTTCACTATCAATTCCTCTATGATACTGTAAAACCTGAAATCGAACAAAAGGATGATGGTAACACAGCTATTGAATATGAAAAAGATAAATTTATCAAATTCAATGTTACAGACAAGAGAGATGGCGATAAAGCTGGAGAAATCCAAGACAAACAAATCTTTGTAAATGGTATAGCATACGAGTCCTTAGATGATATAAAAGATATAAAGGAAAATACGCTAACAATCAAGTTTGTTGTAAAAGACTTTGCAAACAATACTAGGGTAAAGGAATTTAGCTTTGACAAAGAAAGTGGCACATTAACTCCTATAGATCCAGAAAAAGTCAAGATTACAATAGATAATAAGGAAAATGAACTTGTAAAGGGAGAGGATTTCCAATTACCAGAATACAAGGGAGAAGTTCCAGAAGGTAAAGGCTTCAAGGGTTGGAAAGTCAAAGATAAAGACGGAAAAGAAGAAATTAAAGCACAAGGTGCCTTCTTATTTGCTATGGCAGATCTAAGTGTTCAACCAGACTTCTACGATCTTCCTAAAGAAGTTAAAGAAGAAAATAAACAAACTTTTGATGAAACAAAGAAAAAAGATGAGGATTATTCAAAGATTTGGAATATAACTTGCCCAAGTGATACAGAAAATCCTTCAGAAGACCCTTCTGTAATTCCTTCAGAAGATCCTTCTGAAATTCCTTCAGAAGATCATTCTGTAATTCCTTCAGATAATCCTTCTGAAATTCCTTCTGAAAATCCACAAATTCCAGAAATAAATCTAGCTCATAAGAGTGAAAATTCAAAAGATAATCAAGGATTAGTAGTGGAGGCAAGCTTAGAAACTAAAGAGCTTAAAGGAGATCCTTCAAAAGACAATACCTTAGTTCAAAATGCTAAGGAAGATAAGGATAAAGAAGAAGCAAAGGAAAATAAGAGCCAAAGAAGTGAAGAAAAATCACAAGAAAAGAATGAGAAAGCTCCAAAAAGCACAAATGTTAAAACAGGAGTAGAGAGCCTATCATCAGTAGTGATGGGATTATTTGCAGCAAGCCTTGCCTTATTCAAGACTAAAAAAAGAAAATAAAAAGACCTAATATAAACTAAGTAAATATTAGATCTGATACCAGAGTTAGCATAAAGCTTGCTCTGGTATTTTTTTGTCTTAGAATTTTTAGATTGGAAAATCATCTCTAGGATTTTAATAAAATCACAAGCATAAAGATTTTCAAATTAAAAGCCCTCAATAAAGTTGAGTACTTTAAGTTCTATTTTTTGTTATCCATATCAGCTTTGATGGCCTTAGCAAGGGCTTCAATTTCTTCTACTTGTTCCATCTTCACACCAGAATTGATTTTAACATCTTATCCTACATAGTCAAGCTTAGTTTGAGATAGGATTTCCTTTGAAATCTCGAGACTTCTTCCGCCCCAAGACCAGTTGTTTAGGAAAGAAACAGTTTTATTGCTAAAGCCTGTTCCAACAAGTTCTCTTAGGAAGGCATCTATCTTTTAGTAAAGACCAGAGTTGTAGTTGATTGGTGCAAATACTGAGTGAAAGAATCTGTGGCAGTGGCTATTTTGATAAGAAACATAAAAAGCAGCCAGATCATAAATCTTGATATTTTCAACCCCTAACTCAGCTAGCTTTGTTACAAGAATGTCGGCTACTTCTTCGGTATCTCCATACATTAATGCGTAAACTATAACGACACCTTTTTTTCGCTGTGAAGGTTGACCACTTGTTATACTTATCAATTATGAAATTGATAGGTTGTTCGTCCTTATAAACAGGACCATGGAGAGGAAGAATGGCAAGGTCGTTGATGTTCATGAAGGCATTTTGTACCATTTTCCGAACTTACCAACTATATTGATTTAATATCTTATAGCTTGATATAGCCAATCAACCTTGTGGATAACATTCTTAGCATCTGCATGACCTTCAATTACATTAAAGGCACCAAAAGCATCTGCTGAGAAGAGAAGACCTTCAGTTGTTTCGTAAGTCATCATAACTTCTGGCCAGTGAACCATTGGAGTGAAAACAAATTTGAGATTTCTCTTACCGATATTTACTTCATCTCCATCTTTTACTTCCACATATCTATCCTTTAATTCATCATTGTAGAATTGTTCATAGAACTTGAAGGTCGTGGCATTGCCAACAAACTTAGCATTTGGGCATTCTTTTAAACAAAAATCAATATTTCTACAGTGGCCTGGCTCCATGTGCTCAACAATTAAATAATCTAAGTCTTCTCCGTTATGAGCTGCCTTAACATTTTCTATATATCTTCTAGTAAAGGCTGCATCTACTGAATCACACAAAACGTTCTTTTCGTCTTTATTAAGGTAAGAGTTGTAGGAAACACCATTTGTCAATTCGAACATATTTTCGAATCGGTCAATCTTTCTGTCGTTAACTCCAACTCAATAGATATTATCTAATATTTCTACTATATTGTGTATCTTATCTTCTTTGAAACTCCTTTTATTTGTTTTGTTACATTGTTAACTATACTAGATATTTAGTAAAATTTAATTATATATTAATGATTATTATTATCGGTAATAATCTAAAAAAATTAAATATATATTTTGACAAGAAATTATGGTAGAAATAATTTATATTGGCATAAATAAGGTAAAAATAATTGCAAAAACTTGCCAAACATTCAGGTTTAGTTGATAAAGATGGGGATGTTATTAATTTAAAGCAAACGCTTATGAGTGATGCGATTTCAACAGCTGCTAGTGCCTTGGTAGGGAAATCAACCGTAACAACAGTTGTAGAATCATAAGCTGGTATAGCAGAGGGTTGAAGGACAGGACTTACATCGCTTACAACAGCGGCCCTATTTTTGTTCTCTTTAATCTTCGTTCCACTAATTGCGATAATTCCAGCCCAAGTTACAGCTCCAGCTCTAATTTTTGTTGGCGTATTGATGTTATCAGGTGTTAAGGATATAGACTTTGATGATTTGACAAATGCCCTTCCAGCTATTTGTACTATCGTCTTTATGCCTTTTACTTATTCCATAGCAAATGGTATAGCCCTCGGTCTGATAACTTTCTGTATAGTAAAAGCATGCACAGGTCAAAGCTAGGAAATACAACTACTAACCCTAATTATAGCTCTAACTTTTGTCTTTAGATATGCCTTTATAACCTAGGATAGGAGAATAAATGACAAATTTTGTTTTAATTGGGGAGATTTTTTATTTTTATTTTGATAATACTTGTTATTTTATAAAAAACTTGTATTTCCTAGAGAAATCAGATGAAAAGTGTAGAATATAAGCCAGGAGATTATATGAAGAAGAATTATTCTAATTTTTTATGGGCCCTTGCCTTTATTTTACTATTTGTTTTTCTCTATAAGAATGATAGGCTTACTCAAGAAAAGATTGCTTATTATCAAGAGGAAAATATGAGAAAATTTTATTCTAGCAAGAGAATCGATATGGCAAGGGAAGAGGAAATAAATAATATTGTAAAGAAGGCTGATGAAGGAAGACTTCTGGCTTTTCTTAAAAATAAAATAAAAGAAGAATCCGCGGCAGAAGCAACAGCTGGAGTCAATCATGTAAAGGATCTTCAGAAAAAGTATCCCCAAGTCAAGGGTAGGATTATTGTCGATGGTACCTCAATAGATTTCCCTGTTGTTCAGGGGGAAGATAATGAATTTTACCTCGACCACGATTATGATGGGTCTTATTATATAAACGGGGGAGTTTTTATCGACCACGTCCACCAGGGAGATTTTTCTGATCAAAATACAGTAATTTATGGTCATAATGTAAGGATTGGCTATATTTTCCATGATTTGGATAAGTTTAGGGATAAGAATTTTATAAAAAAGCACTCGGAGATAATTATTGACACTCCAGTGGCCAGGAGGACCTTTGAGGTGGTTTGTGCCATGGATGTGAATGTGGATGCAGATTATAGGTTTAACTATTACGATGATGATGAGTTTGAAGACTATCTTAAACTTATTAGAGAAAATAATATCCTTGAAAATAGGCCTCTGCCAAAAAAAGATGATAAGCTAATAACTTTGTCGACCTGTTCAGATATCAAAGATAGGTACGCAATTGTGGCTGTGGAGAAAAAAGAAGCCTATGTGAATAAAAAGAATTTTAATTATTGGCAAGGTGTCCATTTGCTCGCAAAAAGACTGGGTCAAGATATTTCTATTTATTAAAACTTTTTAAAAATCTTCCTGAATTTGGGAAGATTTTTTGTGCCTATTTTCTTTGATTTTTTATCCATTTATCATATATTAGTATAAATTAAAAAGATTGGAAATTTTATGGATCATTATTTAACAAATGAGTCGCCATCTAAGGCAATTAGCAAGTTTGCCCTGCCAATGGCGGTGGGCTCTCTTTTTCAACAAATTTATACCTTGGTCGATTCGGCTGTGGTTGGCAAATATGTAGGTGAGGCCGCGCTTGCTTCAATTGGGGCCAGCTTTGCTCTCACTACGATTTTTATATGTATAGGAATTGGTGGAGGTGCTGGGGCATCTGTCCTTATAGCTAGATATTTTGGAGCCAAGGATTATAAGAGGATGAAGACTGCGATTTTCACTTCGATTATAGGTTTTTTAGTCCTTGCCCTTGGCCTTTCGGCCTTTGGTTTGTTTTTTGCAAAAAACCTCATGGCTTTACTTAGGACACCTGATGAAATTCTCGATATGGCTGTTCTCTACTTAAATATTTATTTTTATGGTCTGCCATTTTTATTTATGTATAATATCATCTCAGCCCTTTATCAGGCTTTGGGAGAATCTAAGATTCCTCTATATTTTTTGATTTTCTCTTCGATTTTGAATGTAAGCTTGGATGTATATTTTGTAAGAGATTTGGGATTTGGACTGGCTGGAGCAGCCTACGCAACTCTCCTTGCCCAGGGTTTGTCTGCTGTCCTATCCTTTGGGGTTTTTATAAGAAAGCTTAGTAAAATTAAGACAGAAAAGACAAAGATTTTTGATAAAAAAGAGCTAGGCCGCATTTCTTACCTAGCCATCCCATCTATTATCCAGCAATCAACCATCACAATTGGTCAACTTTTAGTCCAATCTGTGGTAAATTCCTTTGGGGTAGGTATGCTGGCAGGATTTTCTGCAGCCATTAGGGTAGAAAGCCTCATTATTGTACCGATAACTAGTCTTGGCAATGCCATATCTTCCTACACTTCTCAAAATGTGGGGGCAAAAAAGCTTGAAAGACTAGAAAAGGGCCTTAGGGCATCCATAGCCATGGTTGGGATTTATTCTGTCGTGATTTTAATATGTTTGAAATTTAATTCAGCAAATATAATCGCTTATTTCATGAACGAATCATCATCAAACTTAGCTAAAGATACAGGCGTGGCCTACCTAGACTTTATTGGATATTTCTTTCTTCTTGTAGGGTCTAAACACTGCGTGGACGGTATACTAAGAGGAGTTGGAGATGTAAAGATTTTTACCCTAGCTAATATAGTCAACCTGACCATAAGGGTAAGCTTATCGATGGCCCTAGCCCATAAAGTCGGAATAGCCATGGTCTGGTATGCAGTACCTCTTGGTTGGCTAGCTAATCTTGTGATTTCTACTAGTTATTATTTAAAGATAAAGAAGCAAAATTATAGCTTGGATTCTAATGGGTGAACAGAGAACAATTGTAAATAGTCATAAATATTTGAATTTTAATTATCAATTATTTACAATGGTATTAATATGAATTTTAAGGGACTTGTAAAATTTAAATTTGCTCCGGGAAATAAATTAACGGAGAAATATTTATAATTTTGCAAGCCCCTTTTTATTAGGGGAGAAATTTATGATTAAAAATGGGAAAAATTATAATCCAATAAGTAAAAAAGAATCTATAATACAGGGAGATAAGTATAGGATTTCAATTCTCACTTCTAGACTAATTAGGCTAGAATATAGCGAGGATGGAATTTTTGAAGATAGGATGACCAAAGGGATTATAAATAGGGATTTTCCTCCTGTAAATTTCAAGGTTTATGATAGGAAAGATTGGCTAAAAATTGTTACTGATCATGTAACTATTTTATATGATAAAAAACCATTTTCTACCTATGGTCTAAGCGTAGAGCTTAGGGGCAAGGTCAACCATCCATATTATTGCATTTGGCATTATGGAGATAAGATAGAAAACCTAGGCGGAACAGCAAGAACTCTTGATTTTGCAGAATCTAAGGTAGAAATAGGAGATGGTATCCTTTCTAGATATGGTATAAGTGTGATAGATGACTCATCATCACCAATAATAAGCGATGATGGTTGGACTTATGATAGAAATAATGATAATCAAGACCTATATGTATTTGCTTACAAAGATAAGTATTTAGATGCCCTAGATGATTTTTATAAGCTTTCTGGAAGTCAACCACTTTTACCAAGGTATGCTCTGGGTAATTGGTGGTCCAGATTTTATAATTACTCTAAAGAAGACTACCTAGACTTGGTGGATAAGTTTGAAAAGTTTAAGGCACCTTTTTCTGTTATGGTACTAGATATGCTTTGGCATACTACAGGAATTGATGAAAAATACGGAAGCGACTGGACGGGTTATACATGGAATTATGACCTCTTGGGTGAACCACTAAACTTATTTTCAAGTCTTCATAATAACAATTACAAGCTAACTTTAAACCTACATCCATCATCAGGAATTAGGCCAAGTGAAGATTTTTATGAAGATATGGCAAAGGAGCTTGGTTATGATTATGAAAATGAAGAGACTATAGATTTTTCCTATAAAGATAGGGCCTATGCTGATTGCCTAAATAAGTATTTTTATAAGCCTTTTGAAGAAAAGGGAGTAGATTTTTGGTGGATGGATTGGCAACAAAGCCCAAGAAAGCTTGACGAAAACAAAGATGCCTTGTGGGTTATAAATCGTACTAGATTTTTAGATATGGAAAAATCTGGCAAGAGAGCTCTCACCTTTTCAAGGTTTGCAGGTCTTGGGTCTCAAAGATATCCTATAGGATTTTCAGGTGATACATCTATAAATTGGGATACATTAGATTTTCAACCATATTTCACAGCCACATCTTCAAATATTGGCTTTGGATGGTGGTCTCATGATATAGGTGGTCATATGAAAGGGGCAACTGACCCAGAGCTTATGCTAAGGTGGCTACAATTTGGAGTTTTTTCGCCTATAAATAGGCTTCATAGCTCAAATACACCTTTTGTATCAAAGGAGCCATGGTCTTTTGATGAAAAATATTCAAAGCTTATGGTCGACTACCTACAAATCCGCCATAAACTTATTCCCTATATCCATACCATGAATTATAGGGCCCACGAAGAAAATATCCCTTTAATAAGGCCAATCTATTACTATTATCCAAATGATGAAAGAGCTTATGCGAACAAAAACCAATACTATTTTGGTGAAAGTCTTTTAGTCACACCGATGACTAAAAAAATAGATTCTAGGCTCCAAATGGCTGAATTTAAGGCGTTTTTGCCAGATGATGGTTATTATGATTTGCAGACTGGCCTTTTCTACGCTGGTCAAACAATGATTGAAATCTATAGGCCAATTGACAAAATGGGCTTATTCATCAAAAAAGGTGGGATTATTCCATTAGCTGACCTAGATAAGGATTACACAAACTCTATAGAAAACCCAAAGGCCTTAAAAGTTTTAATAGGCGCTGGTAAAGATGGAATATTTAATTTGATTGAAGATAGCGAAGAAAACTTAGAAGCTAAATCTATAACTCAGATTTGCTATGAAGATAAGAGGGCTATAAGGCTAGATCAATCTAAAACTAAAATAGATATAATTTCGACTAAGAGAGATTGGACTTTTGAAATTTATGGAATAAAAGTAAATGAAGTTGAAATAGTAGCTAATAAAGATAATAGGCTTGAAGGCAAGATTTCTTATAATCAAGAAAAAAATATAAGCCAAATAATCATTGAAGAAATCCCAAGCAATGAAGATATTGAAATTTTAATTAAATCATATGAAGAAATAGACCAAAAAACAAATAAGCTTGAACTTATCTTATCAAGAATAAATAGCTCAAGAATTGAAACTTTAAAGAAGGAAAGTATTTTTGATATACTTAAAAATGCACAAAGTATTTCTAATCTTGTATCAGCCCTGATGGCCTTTGATATAGAAGAAAAAGTCAAAAAAGCTATATTTGAAATAATTTTTGCAAACGAAGAGTTTTAAATAATAAAGGTGATGAATTAGAAGAGATTCTATTCATCACCTTTTATATCTTTTATAATAATAGATTTATATTTGTTTTAAAAAGTAATTAAGTTAACTACTATTTCATATGAGAAAGTTAAGGTAAGCTTGTAAAAATAACAAACTATCCCAAGCTTAAAATTTAAATACTTAGATTAATTCTTTAACTTTTTCTAAAGCAGCATCAAAGTTTACTTCGTGAGTTACTTCTGGAACATATTCTACATAGGCTACCTTACCATCTTTATCGATTATTATGATACCTCTTGTAAGAAGCTTAAGCTCATCGATTAAGAAGCCATATTTTTCACCAAATTCTCTATTCTTATAGTCTGAAACTGTTATTGTATTGCCTATTTCATAAGCGTCGCAGAATCTTTTTTGAGCAAATGGTAGGTCTACTGTTATATTCACTATAGCCACATCATCAGAAAGATCGCTTGCTTCTTTATTAAATCTTTGAGCTTGGAAGGCACAAACGCTAGTATCAAGTGATGGAGCAGCCGAAATTATAACTACTTTTCCCTTTAGTTCATCAAGGTTAAAATCAGAAAGGTCAGCCTTTGTAGCTGTAAAGTTAACTGCTTCATCGCCAACTTTTACTTCTTTTCCAACAAGTGTAACCTTATCTCCTGCAAATGTAATATCCATAATTAATTTCCTCCTAATAATTTATATTGACCTATAAGCAAGGTATAAACAATGCTTAAGTCAAGTTTCAGATAATATATCTTACATTCTAATTATACCCAAAATATTTTTATTTTTATAAATTTATTAAAAATTTTTTGATAATTTTAATAGAAAATAGATGAGCTAAATAAAGATTGGGAAAAAATGTTTCCATATATGTTTTTTTATAGAAAATTTATATAGATATAAGCAAATTACTTGACAATGAGTAAGTAAGCGTGTAAGATAGTTAAGGATTGGCAGGATTTGCCAATTTATTAGATTTTAAAAGAAAAGGAGGTGCATTATGCCAACAATTAATCAACTTGTTAGAAAAGGTAGAAAGAGCGAGAAATCAAAATCAGATACTCCAGCTTTAGGTTACAACTTCAATACTCTTAAGAGTAGAATGACTCCTAACCAATCACCACAAAAACGTGGGGTTTGTACATCAGTTAGAACAGTAACACCTAAAAAGCCTAACTCAGCTTTAAGAAAAATTGCCAGAGTAAGACTTACAAACGGAGCTGAAGTACTTTCTTACATTCCAGGAATTGGACACAACCTTCAAGAACACAGTGTTGTACTAATCAGAGGTGGTAGGGTAAAAGACCTTCCAGGTGTTAGATACCACATCATCAGAGGTACACTTGATACAGCAGGTGTTGACGGAAGAAAACAAGGTAGATCTAAATACGGAGCAAAAAGAGGCTAGTAATTAGTTAAGGTAAGTGCATAATGTGCCTATTAATATAAAGGTATGTCACGCACTTTACGATTAAGATCGAGTACTCAAGATATTACACATAATTGGTAAAGGAGGGAAGAAAAGTGTCAAGAAAAGGACATATACCAAAAAGAGAGGTAATGCCTGATGCCAAGTATAACGACAGAGTTGTAACAAAACTTATCAACAATGTTATGCTAGATGGTAAAAAAGGCCTTGCTACAAAAATAGTTTATGAAGCTTTTGATAAAGTTGAAGAAACTACTGGAACAAACGCTTTAGAAGTGTTCCAACAAGCTATGGAAAATATAATGCCTACTCTAGAAGTTAAGGCAAGAAGAATCGGTGGTGCAAACTACCAAGTACCAATGGAAGTTAGACCAGAAAGAAGACAAACACTAGCCCTAAGATGGTTAGTAAATTTCTCTCGTGCTAGAGGCGAAAGAACAATGGTTGAAAGACTTTCTAAAGAAATTATCGATGCATCAAACAATGCGGGTGCCGCAGTTAAGAGAAAAGAAGAGATGCATAGGGCAGCAGAAGCTAATAAGGCTTTCGCGCACTTTAGATATTAGTTAGGGGGATAGATGCCTAGACAGGTTGCACTTAAAGATACCAGAAATATAGGAATTATGGCCCACATAGATGCAGGTAAAACTACTTGTACAGAAAGAATCCTATACTACACTGGTAAAATTTATAAAATCGGAGATACCCACGATGGAACAGCAGTAATGGATTCCATGGAACAAGAAAAAGAACGTGGTATCACAATAGGATCTGCTGCAACAACAGCATTTTGGAAAAACCATAGAATTAATATTATCGATACACCAGGCCACGTTGACTTTACTGTAGAGGTTGAAAGATCACTAAGAGTACTAGACTCAGCAGTAGCCCTATTCGATGCTAAAAGTGGTGTAGAACCACAATCTGAAACTGTATGGAGACAAGCTGACAAGTACAACATCCCAAGAATTTGTTTCATTAACAAAATGGATGCTACAGGTGCAGACTTCTTCATGGCAGTAGATACAATAAAAGATAAACTAAAAGCAAATGCAGTTCCATTAGAAATTCCTATAGGAAGCGAACAATCTTTTGAAGGTGCTGTAGACCTTGTAACTATGCAAGCAGTCACATATTCATCTGAAGACCTTGGAGCTCATCCAAAATATTCTGAAATCCCAGCTGAATTAAAAGATCAAGCTGAAGAATACAGAAACAACCTTCTTGAAGAATTATCAGAAGTTGATGATACAATCATGATGAAATACCTAGAAGGTGAAGAAGTAACTGAAGATGAAATCAAATCAGCCATCAGAAAAGCAACTATAGCACAAAAAATATTCCCATGTCTACTAGGTTCAGCCTACAAAAACAAGGGAGTACAACCACTACTAGATGCAATTATAGACTACATGCCAAGCCCAGTAGACGTTCCATCAATCGAAGGTGTTGATCCTAAAGATCCAGAAAAAGTTCTAGAAAGACACCCAGGAGATGATGAACCTACAGCTGCTCTTGCATTTAAGGTAGTAACAGATCCATACGTAGGTAAATTAATCTATGTTAGAATCTACTCAGGTACAATAGAATCTGGCTCATATATCTACAACGCAACAAAAGGCAAGAGAGAAAGAGTTGGACGTATCATGCAAATGCACTCTAATAAGCAAGAAGAAATCGAAAAAGGTTATGCTGGCGATATCGTAGCTCTATTAGGTCTAAAAGATACAACAACAGGGGACTCCCTATGTGACCAAGATAATCAAATTATCCTAGAACAAATGGAATTCCCAGACCCAGTAATCTCAGTAGCTATAGAACCAAAGACAAGAGCATCTCAAGATAAGATGATCATCGGTCTTCAAAAACTTGCAGAAGAAGATCCAACCTTCCAAACAAAATCAGATGAAGAAACCGGACAAACAATCATCTCAGGTATGGGTGAGCTTCACCTTGAAATCATCGTAGACAGACTTCTAAGAGAATTCAAAGTAGAAGCAAACATCGGTAACCCACAAGTAGCTTACAGAGAATCAATTACTAAAGAAGCAGAAGCTCAAGGTAAGTTTGTAAGACAATCAGGTGGTTCTGGACAATACGGTGATGTTATGCTTAGAGTTGAACCAGGTGAAGAAGGATCAGGAATCACATTCGAATCTAAAATCGTCGGTGGTGCAGTTCCAAAAGAATACATCAGACCAGTTGAAGAAGGTGTTAGAGAAGCTGCAGCAGCAGGTGTACTTGGCGGTTACCCAATGGTAGACGTTCATGTAACCCTATTTGACGGATCTTACCACGAAGTCGACTCATCAGAAGTAGCCTTCCACGTAGCAGGATCAATCGGATTTAAGAATGCAGTACAAAAAGCAGGCCCAGTCCTACTAGAACCAATCGAAAAAGTTGAAATTACTACTCCAGACGAGTATCTTGGAGATGTAATGGGTGATGTATCATCAAGAAGAGGAAAGATAGACGGCATGAATCCAAAAGACGGAATCCACGTACTAGATGCCTTCATCCCACTATCAGAAATGTTCGGATATGCTACAGACCTAAGAAGTAAGACCCAAGGTAGAGCAACCTACTCAATGGGCTTTGACCACTATGCTGAAGTTCCAGCATCAGTAAGAGATGAAGTAATTAATAAATAATTAATATAGGAGAGAAAAATGAGTAAACAAACATTTGAAAGAAGCAAACCACATATTAATATTGGTACAATCGGCCACGTAGACCACGGTAAAACAACAACAACAGCAGCAATCACCCAAGCCCTAAACAAAAAATACGGTACAGGTGAATACATCGATTATGAACACATCGATAAGGCTCCAGAAGAAAGAGAACGTGGAATCACAATCAACACATCAGTAGTAGAATATGAAACAGAAAAAAGACACTACGCACACATCGACGCTCCAGGCCACGCTGACTACGTTAAAAACATGATCACAGGTGCAGCACAAATGGACGGTGCAATCATCGTAGTATCTGCAGCAGATGGTCCAATGCCACAAACAAGAGAACACATCCTACTAGCAAGACAGGTAGGTATACCAAAAATCGCAGTATTCCTAAACAAAGAAGACCAAGTAGATGACCCAGAACTAATCGAACTAGTAGAAATGGAAGTAAGAGACCTACTAAACGAATATGACTTCGACGGCGACAACTGCCCAGTAGTAGTAGGATCAGCTCTAAAATCACTAGAAGAAGGTGGAGAAGGTCCATGGTCAGATAAGATTCTTGAACTAATGGACGATGTAGATGAATACTTCGACATCCCTGAAAGAGACAACGACCAACCATTCCTAATGCCAGTAGAAGACGTAATGACAATCTCAGGCCGTGGAACAGTAGCAACAGGTAGAGTAGAAAAAGGAACACTAAAAGTAGGCGATACAGTAGAAATCGTAGGTCTAACAGAGAAAACATCTCAAGCAGTAGTAACAGGTGTAGAAATGTTCCATAAATCACTAGACCAAGCAGAATCAGGAGATAACGTAGGAGTACTTCTAAGAGGTGTTCAAAGAGACGAAATCTCAAGAGGCCAAGTACTAGCAAAACCAGGTTCAGTACACCCACACACAGAATTCGAAGGTCAAGTATACGTACTAACCAAAGAAGAAGGTGGACGTCACACACCATTCTTCTCAGGCTACAGACCACAATTCTTCTTCAGAACAACAGATGTTACAGGTGACATCCAACTAGAAGACGGAGTAGAAATGGTAATGCCAGGAGACAACGCAACATTCAAGATCACACTTCAAAAGCCAATCGCTCTAGAAGAAGGTCTAAGATTCGCTGTTCGTGAAGGTGGTAGAACAGTAGCATCAGGAGTTGTTTCTAAGATAGTTAAATAATCCCATTTGGTGATTAATTTACAACAATTTCAATAAATTTTAAAAGACAAGCTTCAGGGCTTGTCTTTTTTTGTATGACGGGCATGTCCTAAGGCTGGGGTGAAATTCCCTACAGAGCGTAGTTACCAACGAATCTAATAGCGACCCCGAAGTTTTAGGTGGCGACATCTAGGAGAGAAGAACGGGTAGCGAAATCGTGGCTTGACGAACAGAAACAGAATATAAGGCGTAACAGGTGGGCAAGCTAGCAAGAGATAGCAAAGACCCAAAAGGTAACCGTAAACCCAAAGCGTAAATTCTGCAAGTAAACGATGAAAGTATTAGGACTTATCCCGTGAGGTCTCATAGACGACGCAGTAGTAACAACGAACTATGAGAAGTCAGCAGAAGTCATAGTAGGTGGAAACACCGAAGGACCGAACAATTTAACAGCATAAGCAAAATGTATGTAGCATAACAAATCTGACAGAGAAAGTAGAAGAAACGTAAATGAACTCAAAATCTCACACCTAAGAAAAAGTTATGTAAGCGGAAAGGAGCAAGTGCACACATGGAAGATAATTTAATAAATCAAATCCTAAACCCAGAAAATATGCACCAAGCCAAAGTAAAAGTTATCTCCAATAAAGGAGCAGCTGGAACAGACGGAATAAGTGTAGAAGAAATAGATGAATACATCAAAGAAAATTGGGCAAGGATAAGACAAGAAATAATCGAAAGACGCTACAAACCACAACCAGTACTCCGAGTAGAAATCCCAAAACCAAACGGAGGAAAAAGAAAACTCGGAATACCAACAGTAATGGACAGAATAATCCAACAAGCAATCGTACAAGTACTAACCCCAATAATAGATAAAAGATTTTCTGAAACAAGCTATGGCTTCAGACCAGGAAGAAACTGTCAAATGGCAATAACCAAAAGCCTAGAATACTTAAATGATGGATTTGGATGGGTAGTAGACATAGACCTAGAAAAATTCTTCGACAAAGTGCCACAAGATAAACTAATGAGCATAGTCCATGAGCATATCAAAGCACCAGACACAGAGTCACTAATCAGAAAATACTTAAAAGTGGGAATAATGAACAAAGGTATATACGAAAAAAGTGAAATAGGAACGCCTCAGGGAGGAAACCTATCACCACTCCTAAGCAACATCATGCTAGACAAACTAGACAAAGAGCTAGAAGCAAGAAAGCTTAGATACACAAGATATGCAGATGATTGTCTAATATTTGTAGGAAGTAAAGCAGCAGCAACAAGAGTAATGCATTCAGTAACAAGATTCATAGAAAACAAACTTGGCTTAAAAGTAAATGCAGAAAAAAGCAAAATAACAAGACCAAACAAAATAAAATATCTTGGATTTGGCTACTGGAAAGACAACAAAACAAATCAATGGAAAGCACGAGTCCATGAAACATCATTTAAAAGATTCAAGGATAAAATAAAGAAACTAACCACAAGAAAATGGCCAGTATCCCTAGAATACAGAATCAAAAAGATAAATGAAGTAATAAGAGGCTGGATAAACTACTTTAAAATAGCAAGCATGAAAAGCAAACTAAAAAGTTTTAGCGAGCACCTAAGAACCAGACTCAGAATAATATGCTGGAAAATGTGGAAAGTACCAAAGAAAAGACAATGGGCGTTAAGAAAAATGGGAATAGTAAAAGACCTAGCAAGATTAACATCCTATTGTGGAAACAGATACTACTTTGTAGCAACAAAAACCTGCTTAGTAAGAGCAATCACAAAAGAAAGATTAAGTAAAACAGGCTTAATTGACCCTTATGATTACTACATAAGCAGGTCATGTGTAAATTAAATTGAACCGCCGTATGCCGAACGGCACGTACGGTGGTGTGAAAGGGGCTAGATCTTAGCCCCTATTCGATTGGTCAAGTGACCAAGGTCACATACAAGAAAACTTTTTCCATATATAATATAGACAGAAAATAAAAAAGCATTGCTTTTAAAAAATATATTAGGAGGAAGTATGGAAAAATTAGCATACGATGGATTTAAAGGACAAAAGTGGAAGGATGAAATTAACGTTCGTGATTTTATCCAAGAAAACTACACACCTTATGAGGGAAGTGATGAGTTTTTAGCTCCAAAGAGTGAGAGAACAAGGAAACTGTTTGACCAAGTAGAAGAATTAATTAATAAAGAAATAAGAGATTCTTACAGAAATGCAGATACAAGCAGGTTTTCTTCTATAGATGGGTTTGACGCAGGCTATATTGACAAGGAAAACGAAGTTATAGTTGGTCTGCAAACTGATGAAGTCCTTAAAAGAATAGTTAACCCTTATGGTGGCTACAGGATGGTTGAGCAGTCTCTTGAAGCTTATGGTCAAGAGATGGATCCTGTTCAAGCTAAGTATTTTAAAGAATTTAGAAAAACTCATAATGAGGGTGTTTTCGATGCCTATACAAAAGATATGAGAAAGGCAAGAACTGTGGGACTTTTGACAGGTTTACCAGATGCCTATGGTCGTGGTAGGATAATCGGCGATTACAGGAGAGTTGCCCTTTATGGTATCGACAGGCTAGTTGAAGAGAAGAAAAAAGACTTAGATAAGATTGAAATTGACGAAAATAACCTAGAAGCAAGTATAAGACTTAGGGAAGAAGTTAGTGAGCAAATAAGAGCCCTTGGCAAGATCAAAAATATGGCGGCTAAATATGGTATTGATATTTCAAATCCAGCTACAGATGCTAGGGAAGCTGCACAATTTTTATACTTTGGCTACCTAGCAGCTGTTAAAGAAAACAATGGGGCTGCCATGTCAATTGGTAGAAATGCAGGTTTCTTAGATATTTATATCAAAAGAGATATGGACAGGGGAATCCTAGATGAACTTGGTGCCCAAGAAATAATTGACCAACTTGTTATCAAACTAAGACTTGTTCGCCACCTTAGAACTCCAGACTATGATGAAGTTTTCGGAGGAGACCCAACTTGGGTAACAGAATCAATTGGTGGTATGGGTCTAGATGGAAGGACTCTTGTTACAAAGACAGCCTTCAGATACCTAAATACCCTTATTAACCTAGGATCTGCACCAGAACCAAACATGACGATTCTTTGGGCTGAAAAACTTCCTGAAGGTTGGAAGAAGTTTTGTTCTAAGGTTTCAATTCTTACAGATTCTATCCAATACGAAAATGATGACTTAATGAGAAATATGTATGGGGATGACTATGCCATAGCTTGCTGTGTATCAGCCATGGAAGTGGGCAAGGAAATGCAATTTTTCGGAGCCCGTGCTAACCTTGCAAAATCATTGCTATATTCAATAAATGGAGCAGTTGATGAAAAGAAAAGGAATAAGGATGGCAGCCTAATAAGAGTATTTGAAGATATTGAGCCAATAACAAGTGAATATCTAGACTATGATCAAGTCCTCACAAATTATAAGAAAGTCTTATCAGAATTAGCAGGACTTTATGTTAAAACCCTAAATGTTATCCACTTTATGCATGACAAATACGCTTATGAAGCTGGACAAATGGCCCTTCATGATACCTATGTAAAGAGGAATCTTGCGACAGGAGTGGCTGGACTTTCAATAGTAGCTGATTCCCTATCTGCAATAAAATATGCCAAAGTTAAAGCAGTAAGGGATGAAAATGGAATAGCTGTAGACTTTGAAACTGAGGGAGACTTCCCTAAATATGGCAATGATGATGATAGGGTAGATGAAATAGCTGTAGAAATATTAACCTACTTTAGCAATGAGCTTAAAAAACACGCAACCTATAAAAATTCTAAGATAACCCTGTCAGCCTTAACCATAACATCAAATGTAATGTATGGTAAGAAAACTGGATCAACACCAGATGGAAGAAAGGCAGGAGAAGCCTTTGCACCAGGTGCAAACCCAATGCATGGTAGGGATGAGTCAGGTGCACTAGCAAGTCTAAACTCAGTAGCTAAGCTTCCTTACGAATGTGTATGTGAAGATGGCATTTCAAATACCTTCTCTATAGTGCCAGATGCCCTAGGTAAGGAAGAAGAGGTAAGGATAGAAAATCTAGTAAATATAATGGATGGCTACTTCGGCCAAGACGCCTTCCACCTAAATGTAAACGTCCTACAAAGGGAAAAATTACTAGATGCCTACCATAACCCAGATAAATATCCAAACTTAACAATCAGAGTGTCAGGATATGCTGTTCACTTTAACAGGCTCACAGATGAGCAAAAGAGAGAAGTCCTAGAAAGAACCTTCCATCAAACAAGATAGGAAAATATTTTAAAAATAAATGTAAGGGGGACTCAGTAGAGTCCCTTGGACTTTTCTTTTATAAGATAAGTAGATTTTACTATATACAAGAGAAATAATTTTAAATAAGGATAATTTTAAGGAGTTTATATGAAAGTTCATTCTATAGAAACAATGGGACTAGTTGATGGACCTGGGATTAGGACTGTATTTTTCCTATCAGGTTGCCCTTTAAGATGTGCTTTTTGTCACAATCCCGACACCCAATCTCCTACTTTTGGTAGGGAATTTAGCCTGGATGAATTGGTAAAGATGGCCCTTAGGATGAAACCTTATTATAAAAATGGAGGCGGCGTTACCTTATCAGGTGGTGAGCCTCTTTTTAGTGGAGAATTTGTCCTTGATGCCATAAGAGCTCTTCATAAGGAAGGAATCCATGTGGCAATTGACACTTCAGGTATAGGAAATCCAAAATATAATAGGGATATAGTAAGGGAAGCTGACCTCATTATCCTTGATATAAAACACTATGACCCTTACTTTTTTAAGGCCCTTACAGGAATTGACCAAAAGCCTCTTCGCGAATTTATGAAACTAATAGAAGACTCTTCTACCAGGATTTGGATTAGGCATGTAATGATGCCTTTTGTGACAGATACAAAAGATGATATGGAAAAACTTATCGAATTTATATCTCCCCTCAAGAAGAATATTGATAAGTTTGAAATCTTGCCTTACCATACCATGGGTGTCGATAAATACAAACTTTTGGGGAGAGATTATAGGCTTAAAAATATGGAGCCTATGGATAAGGATAAGGCTAAGGACCTTGAAAAATATGCTAGAGATATGATAAAATCCTTATAGGAGTATTTTATGGATAGAAATGAAATAAAAATTTTATCATATCTTGATGAAAAAGAATTAAATAGCTTTCGAATAAGGCCTCAGATTTTAGAATATAGGAAGGGAGATATCATATTTTCCTTTGGTGATGAGCCTAATTTTATGTATGTCATAATAGAGGGTTTTGTAAAAATTTCTATGTATCTTACAGATGGAAGGGAGCAGATTTTATATACTTACAAGAAGGATGATTTTGTAGGGGCCCACAATCTGTTGACTGATGAGAATTATTTATATGAGGCCACAGCCCTTGATAAGACAAGGGTTCTTCTTATATCAAAAATGGATTTTGATAATATTTTAAAAAAGAACAATGACATCCTCCTTAAGATTTTGGACCAATCCTTTAGGAGGATTAGGAGGAGTGAGGAGCTTATTGATAGGCTGGTTGGCCTAAATGCTGATATGAAGGTGGCCAAGCTCTTGCTTGATCTGGCCTATGATATAGGAGTTGTCAAAAAGGATGGGGTTTTGATTAGATCTCACCTAAGCCGTGAGGAACTTGGCTCTTATTCGGGAGTTGTGAGGGAGACCTTATCTAGGAAGCTTTCTAGCTTTGAAGATAGGGGTCTTATCAAGATTATTGCTAGGGGTAAGATTTTAATTACAAATATAGAAGCTCTAGAAAAGATGACTTCATAATTTGTATAAATGAGGGGAGATGATTTTATGAATTATTACATAGGATATTTTTTTGTCTATGCCTTTATCGGTTGGATAATGGAGGTGGCCTTTCAAGGAGTCCACAGGGGTAGGTTTATCAATAGGGGTTTTTTGAATGGCCCTCTTTGCCCAATTTATGGCTTTGGGGCGTTGGGAGTTATTTATTTTCTGACAGATATAGCAAAGACTAATAAGTTAATCTTATTTCTGGGTTCAGTCTTTATTGCCACAGCCCTAGAACTTGTGGGAGGTTTTTTGCTTGAAAAAATCTTTCATAAGAAGTGGTGGGACTATTCTGGGATGCGTTTTAACCTTGGTGGCTACATATGCCTTGAGTTTTCAATACTTTGGGGCCTAGCTTGTTTTGTCTTATATGAGGCAGTCCATCCTATGGTTGTAAGGTTTTTTACATTCTTGCATCCTAAATTTATTTTTTACACCAATCTCATCTTACTTATAATTTTTGCTATAGACCTTGCCCAAACTATCCTCACCCTTGTCGGCTTAAATAAGAAGTTTAAGAAGCTAGAAGCAGCTAGTAAGGATATTAGGGAAGTTTCTGATGATATTGGTAAGCGTGTCTATGATAGGACTATGGCTATAAAAGAAAAGGGCGAAGAGATTTCTGAAAGACCTGAAATCAAAGAACTTGAAGGAAGGCGTGCTAAGGTTCGCTCTGACCTTAAGGACATAGAAGCAAGGAGAGCTAAGCTTCGTGCTGACCTTATTGATAAATTTGATAAGATGGGTGAGAGAAGAATTATTAAGGCCTTCCCTAACTTACTAGATGATTTGCTTGATAAGATAGATAAGAAATAAACTTAAATATATAATATCTTTGAAATATAGGCAAAAACAAGTATTATCGTTAAGTGGAGGAATTATGAATAAGAAAACAATAACGATAATGCTTGCCTATGTGGGAGTCTTGACCGGAGCAGGACTTGCATCTGGCCAAGAACTCATGCAATATTTTGTATCCTTAGGGATTTCAGGCATGGTCGGCATATCTATAGTAGCAGTTTTACATATGCTCATAGGTGGCGTCCTACTTATACTAGGAAGTCATTATCTAGCAACAGACCATTCAGATGTTTTTAGCAAAATAACTAACCAAGTTATTTCGAAATTTATGGACTTTTCTCTTATATTTACCTGTTTTGTAATAGGTTTTGTAATGATAGCAGGGGCAGGTTCTAACCTTAACCAGGCCTTTGGAGTAAATATAAATGTCGGTAGGGTAATATGTGCCTTAATGATTGTAATAATAGGCATGATGGACTTTGATAAGGTTAGTAAGATAATCGGATCCTTTACACCTTTTATTGTCGTGCTTAGCCTAATTGGAGGAATTTATACCTTTACAACAGCTGATATCAATTGGCAAGAACTTGATAATTTCGCAAGGACCCTACCATCAAATTTCAACTCACTTAGCCTTACAGTTTTAAACTATTTTGGTATGTGCCTGATGACAGCGGTATCAATGGGCTTTGTCCTAGGTGGAGATGAACTTGCAAGCGAAGATGCAGGTAGGGGCGGCCTTTTAGGAGGAGCCATAGCTGGAATCATGGGTATAATCATTGCCTTTACCTTATTTATCAGGATAGAAGATGTTTATAGTCTTGATATACCAATGCTTGAAATAATCAAGGAAATCAATCCATATCTTGGAATCTTCATGGCCCTTATAATTTTTGGCATGATTTTTAATACAGGAATTTCTTTGTTTTATGCCCTTGCCAGAAGATTTTCAAAGGGAGAAGAAAAGAGATTTAGGCTAATGCTTATAGGCCTTACCTTAGTAGGCTTTATCCTATCTTTTGCAGGCTTTAAGAAGTTGGTTTCTATATTTTATCCAATAATCGGCTATGTGGGAATCTTTATGATAGGCCTTTTAGTCTATGCCTACTTTAAGGAAAGACAAGAAATCAAAAAAGAATCCCTAAAAAGAGTCGGAATTAAGCACTATATGAGAAAGAAGCTTGATGAAGATGTAGAATTTACAGAAAATGATGAGTTTAGGCTAAAGAAGCTTATAAACTCTTCTCATATTGATAATAAGGAAATCCTCGAAAAGGCAGAAGAAACTGTACAAGAAGAAATCGACGCTGAAAATGAAGATTATGATATAGAAGATGCCAAAGAAGAAATTTCAGATCTTAAAGAAGAGATTAGTAAACTAAAAGAAGAAATTGACCTTCTTAAAGAAGGCAAATAAAAAGAAGCTTAAGCTAGTGGCCCAACCCTTATTTGGATTGGGACCACCGGTTTGGCTTCTTTTTTATTCAGCAGATAAGGCTTCCACTGGGTCCTTGTTTGCAGCTATCCTTGATGGGATGAGCCCTGCTATTAGGCTTAAGGCTACCGAGATTAGGATTAAGATAAGGGCTGCTTCTAGAGGAAGTTTTGCTCCGATATCAGCAAATCCTGACATTTTTACCATTATCCTTGTTATAAAGATATTTAATATATAGGATAGGCCGACTCCTATGAGACCTGATAAGAGGCCTATTATCATGGTTTCTGCCATAAAGACCTTGTAGATATCTTTTTTGCTAGCACCGATTGCCCTTAGAATTCCAATTTCTTTGGTTCTTTCAAAGACTGAGATATAGGTGATAATTCCAATCATGATTGATGAAACTATTAGGGAAACTCCCACAAAGGCTATGAGTATATAGGAAATTGCTCCAATTATATCTGTGATAGACTTTGAAATTATCCCGATTAGGTCGGTAAAGGAGATTTGATTTTCAATATCTTTTCCTTGGTTATATTCGTCGATAAAGACTTTGACCTTGTCCCTATTTTCAAAATTGTCTACATAGATTGAAATCTTTGATGGATTTTTTTCTTCTATATATCCTAGGTTTTCCAGGTTTTTCTTGTAGGAAAAGTCTTTTAGAAACTCATCGTAAATTTCAAGGAAGGTATTTTTATCATCTTCTTTTAAAAGATAATCTACCATTTGCTTGTTATTTTGAGACTCGTTTGTACTAGCAAGACCCTTGCCTGCCATGGCAAGTTTTTTGCTTTCCTCTTGCATTTTCTTCACCAAATCTTCCTTATTTTGAAGAATCCATCCATTGACTCTTGCAAGGTCAGTTTCGGTTAAATTATTTAGGTAGTCCTTACTTTGCTTTATTTTTTCATCGTCATTTGCTGCCCTAAATTTTAGGCCGTTTAGGACATTGGTATCTTGGTTTTCTATTTGTTTTTTGATAATCTCCTGATTATTTACATAGGCAATCATATCCTTGGTAAAGCCCTCCGTATAGGCTAGGGGAGTTTGAATTATCCTATTGTCATCGTCCTTTGTCTTTTTTGCTATGCCTACGATTTTAAGGGTCTTGGCGTCTTTGATTTTCTCATCTACTTTTGCCTGATTCTCCTTGATAGATACAAAGTTATTGCCTTCTTTTTCGTAATAATCGGAAGGGCTTAGGATTTTATATTCCTTGCCGAGGATTTCTTTTGAATCTAGACTGACCTTTTTGATGTCAACTTTTTTCTTATCATCCAAATCTCTTAGTATATCTTCATATTCTTTTTTTGGAAGAAAGCCTAATTCATAAAATTTGGACCTTAGGATCTGATTGTTGTAGTCGGTGAAAAGGATTAGTTCATTAGGATTTTCTGGCCAATGACCTGCTACAATCTCGTATTCATCCTTGACCATAGGGGAGATTTGTCCATCCTTAGTAGTAATTAGTTGGGATATATTTGGGTTTTGCTTAGAAGCTCCAAAGGCAAATGGAAAATTAAAACCAGCAGGTCTTGAATTTTCAAAATCAGACCCATCTGTATTTACAAGCTCTCCCTTAGGGTCCTTTGTGAAGATGTCAAATTTGCCATCGTAGGTGTAGGAGATAAAGTGGTTTCCGACTTCATTAGATAATTTTTGGTCATTAGCCTCTAAATATGACTTGAATTTCTCAAGGTCATTTTCTAAGCCGCTGCCAGAAAGCTTGGACCTATTTTTAAGGCCTATGTCATTTGATGCGACCTTACTTTGATCTGTGTTTTTATTTTCATCTTCTCCCATTTGGCCGAGGGAAGCTAAGTCGACTGAGCTCTTCTCAATTTCTATAGGATAGGATTTGAGGGCATTTTTCTGGTTTTCTTCGATAAAGTCGCTTGCCCCATTTGATATAGATAAGATTAGAGCAATGCCTATTATCCCGATTGATCCAGCAAAGGCTGTAAGGAGGGTCCTGGCTTTTTTGTTTAGAAGATTGTTAAAAGAAAGGCCTAGGGCTGTCTTAAGCTTTAGGGCAATCTTAGAAATCTTGAAATTATCGGATGTATCAGTATCCTCGTAAGGATTTGAATCTGATATAATTTGACCATCTTTGATACCGATTATTCTTGTTGAATACTCTTCGGCAAGGGACTGGTTGTGGGTTACCATGATTACAAGCTTATCCTTAGCAATTTCCTTTAAAAGGTCCATGATGGCAAGGGATGTTTCGCTATCAAGGGCACCTGTAGGCTCATCAGCCAGAAGGATTTGTGGGTCATTTACTAGGGCCCTGGCAATGGCGACACGTTGCATCTGTCCACCGGAAAGCTCTGAGGGCTTCTTATAAATATGGTCTTTTAAGCCAACTCTTTCTAGGGCTTTGATGGCCTTATCCTTCATATTACCCGTATCCTTATTAGATAGGGTAAGGGAAAGAATTACATTATCAAGGACCGTTTGGTGGGAAATAAGGTTATAGGATTGGAAAATAAAACCTATTCTAACATTCCTATAAAAATCCCAATCCTTGTCGGTAAATTTCTTAGTTGATCTTCCGTCTATAATAAGATCACCTTCATCATAACGCATAAGACCGCCAATTATATTAAGGAGGGTAGTCTTGCCGCCTCCAGACTGGCCTAAGATTGAAACAAATTCATTTTCTCTAAAAGAAATAGATACACCATCAAGGGCCTTTTGTGAAAAGCCTTGAGTGTGATAAATTTTTGATATATTTTTAAGTTTTAACATATTTTTCCTTTCTGGTCTATTATACATTTTTTCAAACTTATGCAAAGGAGTATAATCTAAGCAAAAAGTACTTATAATAAGTGAGTTTTAATCTTGGAGGAGACAATGCTAGATAATAAAGGCTTTGACTTATGGGCAGGAACTTATGATCAGACAGTAGAAGAAACTGATGATGAAAAGTCCTATCCCTTTGCCGGTTATAAGGAAATTATAAATGAGATTTATAAGAGGATTTTAAATTCTAAAGTTCATAGAGTATTAGACCTGGGCTTTGGCACAGGAAGGTTAGCTAAGGCCCTATATGACCAGGGTCTTGAAATTTTCGGTCAAGATTTTTCAGAAGAGATGTTAAAGCTAGCTAAAGAAAAGATGCCAAAGGGAAATTTATACCTAGGAAATCTTGCTGATGGCCTAGCTAGTGATTTGATTGATAAAAAATATGATGCCATTGTTGGAACATATTCCCTCCACCATTTGGATGATAAGGAGAAAGTAGTCCTCATAAAGTTTTTACTTACTCTCCTTAATGATGGCGGAAAAATATATATTGGTGATGTGACCTTTGAAAGCCGTAGGGATTTGGACGCTTGCAAGAGAGAAGCGGAAAAATATTGGGATGATGATGAGATTTATTTTGTATATGATGAAATAAAAAAATCCTTTCCTGATATAAACTTTGAAAAATTTTCCTTTTGCGCAGGTCTTTTGACTCTTGCTAAATAAATTTAAGAAAAATAGAAAGATGATATGGGCGATATAATAATTATAGGGACTGATCTAAAAGATTTTAAGAAATTACAAGTAAATACAAGGTTTTATAAGTCTTTGGGTGCTGATTATATAATTTTAAGGCTCTCTGATAAGCTTAATGAGGCAGGGATAAAAGAACTTTTTAATCTTAATGATTATTATAATAAGCAAGGTCTGGGGCTCGGCCTAGGCTTCGACCTTAGGGATTTGATGGCAGCTTTACTTTCTAAACCTGCTTCAGCCATTGATTTTTCTGATCCGAAAATTAGAAAAAGCCTTTATCATTTTATTGAATATTTAATTAAGCATGGGATTTCATTTTTAAATTTAGAAGGTCTGGAAAATTTAAAAAGTTCTAGTTTGGGACTTTTTGAAGCTATAAGAGAGCTTAACAAAAATACCTTTTTTAATAAGGAAATTACAAGCCTTGGAACCTTTAAAAATCAGAATCTAAGTATGAGGTCCCTATCAAATCCCAAGCTTCCTGGCCTAAGCCTAATTGGCTATGATGGGCAGGTAAGAGATTTACTTAAGCTTAGTTTAAATTTTAGGGAAACTGGGTCTGGACTTTGTTTGACTTATTCAAATTTTTGGCAGGATGGAATTAATTACCGAAATTATCCAATCTATGCTAAGAGGATGATTTACATGACCTTATTTTTCCTGAAATCTAGCCTTTATGTAAATGAGAGTGATTTAGATTTTGATGATGTGATATTTTTACGAAAGCTATTTGATCTTAAAAGCAAAATCGCTAGGGTAAGAGGCCTTAGGAAAATTCTCCCAAAAGAATCTGAAATTATAGCCTTTATTAGGCAGCAAGATGACGAAAAGATTTTATTCTTAGCAAATAGGGGCCAAAATGAAGTCTTAATTGATATAGGCTACCAGGTTATGGATTACAAAGAATATAAATATTTGCTAGGTTCTTATACATCAAGGAGTCTTTATAGAAATATCCTCTTAAGACCCTACGAAGCTGTCGCTTTTATAAGGTCTAAATAATTGTAAAAGTCGCTAAATATTGTAAAATCTAATATAGATAAGTCAGAAGACATCAGGAGGAAATATGAAAATTGTTGTACTTGGCATGGGCTATGTGGGCCTTTCAAATGCTATTTTGCTAGCTCAATCAGAAGAGGTGGTTGGGGTAGATATAAGTAAAGAAAAAGTTGACCTTATCAATAACAATATATCACCAATTAAGGATGATTACATAGAAAACTATCTTAAGAACAAAGAATTAAATCTAGTGGCAAAGACTAGTGGAGTAGATGATTTTAAGGACAGCGACCTAGTAATCCTTGCTCTTCCTACAAATTATGATGAGGAGGAATCTTATTTTGACACATCTTTCTTAGACGATGCTATAAAGGAGATTAAGGCTATAAGGAAAGACTTGCCAATTCTTATAAAATCAACTATACCAATAGGCTACACCAAAAAAATAAATGACTTATATGGATGTGACAATATAATATTTTCGCCAGAATTTTTAAGAGAGGGCAGGGCACTTTACGATTCTTTGAATCCTTCTAGGATTATTGTCTCAAATGAAGGGGGATTTGGGGAGAAAATCGGAAGTCTTTATAAGAAAGAAGCCCTAAATGACCCAGAACTTATCCTTATGGGCTCAAGCGAGGCTGAGGCTGTAAAGCTCTTTGCCAATACTTACCTTGCCCTAAGGGTGGCCTTTTTTAATGAGCTAGACTCCTTTAGCTTGGCCAAGGGACTTGACTCTAAAAATATTATAAGGGGTGTGTCAGCTGATCCAAGGATTGGCGACCATTACAATAACCCATCATTTGGTTATGGCGGTTATTGCTTGCCAAAGGACACCAAGCAGCTTTATGCCAACTTTGCCGGCATACCAAATGCCTTATTTAAGGCAATTATTGATTCCAATGATATCAGAAAAGATTATCTAAGCAAGGACATTATGGATAAGAAGCCAAACTTAATCGGCATCTATAGGTTGGTTATGAAAAAGGGTTCAGATAATTTTAGAAAGTCTGCTATCTTTGATGTGATTGAAAATCTCAAAAAAGAGGGAGCAAATTTAATTATATATGAGCCAAATATTGACGGCGATGATTTTGAAGGCATGAAGGTCGTTAATAATTTAGAAGATTTTAAAAAGGCAGACCTAATCTTAGCAAATAGGCTTGAAGACGAGCTTATAGATGTAAGAGAAAGGGTCTACACTAGAGATTTATTTAACAGGGATTAATATTATGACAGATAAAAAATTCGTACCCGAGGTACATTCCAAACTTAGAAAATCATTTATATCAGTACCAGAAGAAATTTATAAGGCAAGCGGGATCAAGATTTTTGATAAGAGAATTAAGTCTCTGCTCTTTACGACAGACCTTGCAATAATTAGAAATTCAAATGCCGACTCAATTATGGCAGTATATCCATACACACCCCTTAATTCTATAACAGAATCTATAATTTCAATTGCAAGCGTGCCTTGCTTTATAGGAGTGGGTGGGGGAACAACTCAAGGACCAAGGTCAAGGGCGATAGCCTATTATGCTGAGCTTGCAGGAGCCTATGGAGTGGTAGTAAATGGGCCAATTCCTCACGAAGATATAGAAGAGATTTCTAAATTTGTAGACATACCAGTCATAGCCACTGTGACCTCGCTTAAGGATGATTACAAGGCAAAAATTGCGGCAGGAGCTGAGATTTTAAATGTATCAGGGGGCAAGTATACAGCAGATTTAGTTGCCCACATTAGGGCTGATATTGGAGATAAGTTTCCTATAATTGCCACTGGTGGTAAGGACGGCAAATCCATCCTAGAGACCATCGAAGCTGGGGCAAATGCCATCTCCTACACTCCACCTTCATCATCAGATGTCTTTGGTTCAATGATGGATAAGTATAGAAACGAGGATATCTGATGTATGGTGGACATTTTACTGATGTTGGAAATATCAAATTAGGTCACGCCCAAGACTTAGATGGAGGAACAGGCCTAAGCATAATCCTTCCAGATCCAGGTAATACTGCAGGAGTCGATGTAAGGGGAGGGGCGCCAGGTACAAGGGAGACTGACCTATTAAATCCTCTAAACCAAGTTTCAGAGCTAAGCGGCCTTATCCTTTCAGGAGGGTCTGCCTATGGACTTGAGGCTTCCTCGGCTTTGATGAAAATCCTTGAAAAGGAAGGGATTGGTTTTAATGTAGGTGTGGGAGTCGTGCCAATAATTAGCCAGGCGGTTTTATTTGACCTAGCCTATAAAAGTTCTAAGGCAAGACCAAATGCAGCCATAACCCAAGAGGCTTATGATAAGGCGACCAATGAAGATAAGAGCCAAGGTCTAGTTGGGGCAGGGTGTGGTGCGACAGTTGCCAAGGGCCTTGGGCCAGAACATTTGATGAAATCAGGACTTGGCCAAGCTTCAATAAAAAAGGGAGACCTAGTTGTATCTGCAATCGTTGCTGTAAATGCCTTTGGAGATATTTATGATTACCATAAGGGCCTTCAAATCGCAGGACCAATTATAGATGGCAAGATGGTCAAAACCATGGATTACCTAGACCAAATCCTAGGCTCTTTTGCTGATATCAAGCCAACTAACACAACAATTGGGGCAGTAGCAACCAATGCGACCTTTACTAAGACTGAGCTTACAAAAATTGCCGGCATGGCCCATGATGGCTATGCTAGATCGATTAATCCAGTCCACACATTGATGGATGGGGATACAATATTCTCCTTAGCTACCAATAAAATCAAGGCAGATATTAACCTGGTTGGCGCCTTGGCAGCTGATGTCATGAGCAAAGCCATTGCCAATGCTATTTATAGCTTAGGAGAAATTGAAAATTAATGCTGATATTCAAGAGGCTAGGAAATCCTAGTCTTTTTCTTTGCCTATAAATTGACAAGATTAGCTTATATTTACTTAAATAGTATAATATATATGTATTATAATATATCTTATAAAATTATGAAATAAGGATGGAGGAGGATTTTATTGGATATTCAGATTAAATTAGCCCTGATGATTTTTTTGGGAATTATTGGAGGCAAGATTTCACGAAGGTTTAAATTGCCAAATGTCACAGGTTATATAGTGGCTGGTTTGTTATTAGGACCTTCATTTTTAAATGTTTTAAGTGAGGCTAACCAGCCTATGGTCGACTTTGTAAATGAGTTTGCCCTAGGAATTATTGCCTTTTCGATTGGAAGTGAGTTTAGGCTAGAAGATTTGAAAAAGCTTGGCAAGGACGTCTTTGTAATCACTGTTTTCGAGGTCCTTGGAGTCTTGATTTTAGTATTTTCTGTCATGTATTTTATTTTGGACAAGTCTTTTGTATTTTCAATTATCATAGCTTCTATGTCAGCAGCTACTGCTCCAGCAGGGACAATGATGGTTATTAGACAATTTAGGGCCTATGGGCCACTTACCAAGACAATTTTACCAGTTGCAGCCCTTGATGATGTCCTTGGAATTATAAGCTTTGGAGTTTCTATGTCCTTGGCCAAATTTGCCATCGGGGAAAAGAGCCTGTCAATACCGATGATGATACTTAGTCCTCTGATAGAAATTGCCCTGTCATTTTTATTAGGACTTTTAATTGGCTTAGTATTTACCTATTTAATTAAGAAAGTTAGGTCAAAGGATGATGAGCTTTCGTCAATTATTACAGTAATTTTATTATCAACTGGTCTTGCAAACTTCTTCAAGCTTTCACCACTTTTGGTGGCGTTTTAAGGTCGGTTATGGATAATAATAGACCTTATAATAAGACAATTTTTACACTAGTAGATGACGAAGACTTAAGGGCGACCAAGGATGCTGTTAAGGAAGTCCTAGGTGATATGAACCAGCCTGGAGTAGGCCTGATGTTTTCTATAGATGTGGGAGATGTCGTTGGAATATAAAGATTAAGAGGCCTGGACCTCTTTTTTCTTGCCCAAATAAAAAATTCCTAATCCGAGAATGGATTTAGGAATTTTTTATATATACTTTACATAAAGGTTGCCCCGTCACAGTAGAGGATTTCTCCTGATACATAGGAAGCCATATCGCTTGCTAAAAATAAGACTGCATTTGCCACATCTTCTGGTTCGCCAATCCTTTTTAGTGGAATCATTTGTTTGACAGGTTCGATTTGCTCTTTTGGAAGGACTTTTACCATGTCTGTGTTTGTAACACCAGGAGCAACTGCATTTACCCTAATTCCATAAGGACCAAGCTCTCTAGCAAGTGATATGGTTAGGCCATTTATAGCAAATTTACTTGCCGGATAGGCAACTCCAAGTTGTTGGCCATTTTTACTTACCATTGATGAGAAGTTTACAATTACCCCGCCCTTCTTCTCTATAAAATGAGGCAGAATCTTGTGGATCATATTGTAGGTGCCATTTACATTTATATTCATTACATTGGCAAAATGAGCAAGGTCAGCATCAATGCTTGGTATATTATCTGAAACTCCTGCACAGTTTACTAGGATATCAATCTTGCCGAAGTAACTTAGGACTTTTTCTACAAATTCTTTTACACTTTCTTCATCTGTAAGCTTTGGCCAGTAACCCTTAAAATTTTCCTGATCATATTTTTCACTTAAGCTTGCAAGAGCCTTGTTAGCAGATTCTTCTCTTGAACCAAGAACAGCAACTTTTGCTCCATTATCTAAAAATTTTTCTGCAACGGCATAACCAATACCTCTTGATGAGCCAGTTATGATTGCAACTTTTCCTTCTAATAATTTCATATTTGCCTCCTTTATTTCTTAATTAATACTTACCCCTTTTAGAAAATAAATATCCCTAAAGATATTATTTGACATAAGGATGCTAAAGGAGTATTATTACTAGGAATTCTCTACTCCGTAGTATAAACGGGGTCAATAGTCCATAGGGAGGTGAAAATATGAATATATATGAAGCAGTATTGATTTTCAAAACTGACTTAGCTGATGCTGACAGAGTAGCTCTTCTTGATAGATTTAAAGGTCATATCGAAGAAAATGGCGAAGTTGTATCAGTTGATGATTGGGGAAAGAGAAGACTAGCATATGAGATTAACGATCTTAAAGATGGTTACTACTATATCGTAGACTTCAAAGCTGAACCAGATCACATCAAAGAATTCGAAAGAAGATTAAGACTATCTGATTCAATTCTTAGATACATGGTTATAAGAAAAGAGGACTAATTTGAATAAGGTTATACTGATAGGTCGCCTAACAAGGGACCCAGAGTTAAGGTACACACAATCAAACCAAGCGGTTTGTACATTCAATTTAGCTATTGATAGAAGATTAAGCAGAGAAAGAAGAGAAGAAGCGGAAGCATCTAATCGTCAAACAGCGGATTTTCCAAGAATCACAGTTTGGGGTAGACAAGGCGAAAATGCCTCTAAATACCTCAGCAAAGGAAGTCAATGTGCAGTAGAAGGTAGGATCCAAACAGGAAGCTACCAAGATAGAGAAACAGGTAAGACTGTTTATACAACAGATGTTGTTGCTGATAATGTTGAGTTTTTAGGCTCAAGAAATGACGGTCAAAGATCAGCTAATAGCGGATCTTTCCCAGGTGACAACCAAGATACCTATAATAACAATTATTCTCAAACTAACAACTACCAAAATCAAAATTATAATCAACAAAACCAAGGCTCAAATAACTTTGGCGGCAATGATGACTTTTTTGATGATGACTTTACTGAAATCCAAGACGATGGTAGAATTCCCTTCTAGATTATAAGGAAAGGAATAACAATGGCAGTAAGAAGATTTAAACCAAGAAAAAAGGTTGATCCATTTGTTAAAGACCCATCTAAAGTAATAGATTATAAAGATATTGAAACTCTAAAAAGATTTATTACTGACAGAGGTAAGATTCTTCCAAGAAGAGTTACAGGTCTTAACGCTAAACACCAAAGAGAAATAACAAGAGCAATCAAAAGAGCTAGACAAGTAGCTTTATTGCCTTACGAAGAACAATAAGAATAATAAAAAATATATAAATTTCAATAAGCAATTAGAAGGGGTGCGCCGGCATCCTTTTTTATTTGTGACATTTAGTTTTTTTAAGAAAAATCTTAAATTTATCAAAAACTTTCACTTTTATGATAGTTTTTGGTTAAAAAATAAGTATAATTAAGTATATAATATGAGGCAGTATGATTTTAAGGATTTTTCTTTTTGGAATATTATTAAGAAATTTCTTTTTGGAAACTTTTATATTTATAATTTGAATAATACAGCCCATAAAAATTTAATAACATTAGGAGGAAATATGTTTATAGAAATTTTATCCCTCTTTGTAGCTATTTTGGCTTTAGTCCTAATGGCTTTCAACATAAGAGAGAGGATATTACCTGTTTCTAAAGGCTCAGAAAGAATGAGCGAGATATCAGGTTATATCAAAAATGGAGCTATGACTTTTATTTCAAGTGAGTATAAGTTTATCGCTATTTTTGTAGTTGTAGTTTCAATCCTTATAGCTATTTTCCTAGATTATAGGATTATGATTTGCTATATAGTAGGTTCAGCTTTTTCAATGCTAACAGGCTTTATAGGAATGCTTACAGCGACAGAATCTAACGCAAGATGCACTAACGAAGCTATGGAGGGTGGTAGATCTAGAGCCCTAAAGCTTGCCTTTACAGGTGGTTCAGTAATGGGTCTTGCTGTAACAGGACTTGGATTTTTAGGTCTTGTAGTAAGCTTTATGATCTTTAGAGATCCAGCAATTGTAATGGGTTATTCCCTAGGTGCCTCATCTGTAGCTCTATTTGCTAGAGTTGGTGGTGGTATTTATACAAAGGCTGCTGACCTTGGTGCAGACCTTGTAGGTAAGGTTGAAGCAGGAATTCCAGAAGATGACCCAAGAAACCCAGCAGTAATTGCAGATAACGTTGGAGATAACGTAGGTGATGTTGCAGGTATGGGAGCAGACTTATTTGAATCCTATGCAGGAGCAATCATCTCAGCCATAACCCTAGGTCTTGTATCTTATGGTGAAGTAGGACTTAAATTTACCCTACTATTAGTATCAATCGGAATCCTTGCATCAATTGCATCAACAATTCTTTTCCTAGGAAAGAAACACAAGAGTCCACAATCAGCTTTAATGCAAACAATCTACTTATCAGGATCTATAGTTATTGTAGCAGCCCTTATCCTTTCCTTATCATATTTTGGAAACTTAAGAGCAGCCCTAGCTATAATTACAGGCATCATAGTAGGTATTTTGATAGGACTATTGACAGAAATTTATACATCAGACCATTATAAATTTGTAAAAAATATAGCAGAAGAATCAAAAACAGGTGTTGCAACAAACATCATAGCAGGTCTTTCAACAGGAATGCTTTCAACAGTTTATCCAATAATCCTTATAGGACTTGGAATAATCGTAGCCTTCTGGGCAGATGGAGTCTTTGGTATAGCCCTATCAGCAGTAGGAATGCTTTCAACAACAGCAACAACTGTAACAGTAGATGCTTACGGACCAATCACAGATAATGCTGGAGGAATCGCCGAAATGGCCAAACTTCCAAGTCATGTTAGAGATATAACAGACGAATTAGACTCAATTGGTAACACAACAGCAGCTATTGGTAAGGGTTTTGCCATAGGATCAGCAGCCCTAACAGCCCTATCACTTTTTGTAACATATTCTGAAACTCTAAAGCTAGAAACAATCTCAATCCTAGATTCTAAGGTAGTAGCAGGAATGTTTGTAGGTGGTATGCTACCATTCTTATTCTCAGCCCTAACCATGAACTCAGTAGGTAAGGCTGCAACAGAAATGATTGAAGAAGTAAGAAGACAATTTAAAAACGACCCAGGTCTACTAGAAGGAACAAGCGAACCAGATTATCAAAAATGTATTGAAATCTCAACAGCAGCATCCCTAAAAGAAATGATTATACCAGGCGTACTTGCTATAGTAGTGCCAATATTTGTAGGCAAGGTCTTTGGACCAGAAACCCTAGGCGGCCTTCTTGCAGGAGCTTTAGTAACAGGAGTATTACTTGCAATATTCATGTCAAATGCAGGTGGTGCTTGGGACAATGCTAAAAAACACATCGAAACACTTGATGGAGAATTTGGTAAAGGTTCAGAAGCTCACAAAGCAAGCGTAGTGGGAGATACAGTAGGTGATCCATTCAAAGACACCTCAGGCCCATCACTAAACATCCTAATCAAGCTAATGACAGTAGTATCAGTAGTTTGTGCAGGCTTATTTATTTAAAACATCAAACGGCGGTTTAAAAACTGCCGTTTTTTTGATATAATCAAATAAAGGAGCAAGTCATGAGCATATATTTATTTGAATACCTAGTCCAAATCCTAGGTGGCCTTGGCCTAAGCTATTTTAGGGGCTATAGAGACCTAGAATTCATATTTTTTATCATTTACATAGCAGGCATCATAATGATGGTCTATCACAACTACAAAATCATGGACAAAAGCTGGATGGCCTATATAAACTTTGATCTAATCTTTGTAATAATAGTAATAGGAATCCCCAAATTATTTGACCTAAACGGATTTGAAATCCCAATCATGGTAATTGTGGGCCTAATCTATGCCTATTTGATGGATAAGAAGAAGCATAAAGAAGTTGAAGATAAGGGTGATATTTAAATTAGATATAGATTAATTTTATGTAAAATATTGTAAATAGGAAAAACTTTATCTAGGTTTAAAATATGGCGAATTAAAAAATGTAAATACATTAGCAAATTATAAAATTAGAAATATAACTACAAAAAAAGAAGGTCAACGCCTTCTTTTTTTATGTTAATTAAGTTTGGTGCGGGATAGAAGATTTGAACTTCCACGACCTAAAATCGGTCACAAGATCCTTAGTCTTGCGCGTCTGCCAATTCCGCCAATCCCGCTTAGTATCACTATTAAATGATACTATGATTTTTATATTTTGTCAAATTATTTTTCCTAAGAAATCTTTGGCCCTGTCTGTTTTTGGATTTGCAAAGAAGTCTTTTGGGTCCTTACTTTCTTCGACAATGATCCCACCATCCATAAAGATTAGCCTATTTGATACTTCTCTTGCAAAGGCCATTTCGTGGGTTACTACAAGCATTGTCATGGCATCATTTGCAAGATCTGCCATTAGATTTAGGACTTCTCCTACCATTTCTGGGTCTAGGGCGCTGGTTGGTTCATCAAAGAGCATGATTTTTGGATTCATCATGAGAGCTCTTATTATTGCTATCCTTTGTTTTTGACCACCTGAAAGCTCATCTGGATAGGAGTTTTTCTTATCTGATAGACCGATTCTTTCTAGGAGCTCTTTTGCCTTTAATTGGGCTTGCTCCTTATCTAGCTTGCCCCTTAGGACTGGAGCTAGGGTTAGGTTGTCTATTATTGTCAAGTGAGAGAAGAGGTTGAAATTTTGAAATACCATACCTATTTCTTCTCTAAGACTATTTATATTTATATCTTTTACATTTTCTCCTAAAAATAATATCTCGCCGCTATCTATCTCTTCTAGGAGGTTTAGGCTTCTTAAGAAGGTTGATTTTCCCGAGCCTGATGGGCCAATTATTGAGATAACATCACCTTTATTCACTTTTAAATCTATTCCTTTTAGAACTTCGTTGTTGGCAAAGGACTTGTGGAGATTTTTAACTTCTAACATGTTTTACCTTCCTTTCCATAGCTTTGAAGGCTTGCTCTATTAGAATTACTATAATTAGATAGATTAGAGCTGCCGCAAGATAAGGGACGCTTGCCTTAAAGGTTTTGGATATTATTATTGATGCCCCACGAGTTAGGTCAGCTAGGCCTATGAAGCCAGATATTGAGGTCTCCTTTAGGAGGGTTATGACTTCATTGCCGAGGGCTGGGAGGGCATTTCTTAGAGCTTGGGGAAGGCTTATCTTAAAAAGGGCTTGCTTATATGATAAGCCAAGGCTTCTTGCTGCTTCTACTTCTCCTTTAGCCACTGAATTTAGGCCGCTTCTTATAACTTCTGACATATAAGCTGCTGAGTTTAAGGTGAAGGTTGCTATGGCAATGATTACAAGGTTATCAAGTCCTACTAGGATTACGTTAAACATAATTAGTAGTTGGATGGTTGATGGAGTACCTCTTATTATTGTTATGAATAGACCTGCTAGTTTATCTAGGAGATTTAGGGCAAAACCTTTTGGATTATTCCATTTAGGATTTAAGTCTAGCTTGGCTTTTTTGATTATAGCAAGGATTAGACCTAGGATAAAGGACAATATCAGGGATACTATACTCACTAGAAGGGTTATTTTAAGCCCTTCTAGCAGGTAAACATATAGGTTATCATCTAAGAGATTTGTCTTAATTAAGTCAAACATTAGGGCCTACTTATATTTTTTGACAATTTCTTCGATTGTGCCATCGTCTTGTAGTTCTTTGATAGCTTTATTTATTATCTCTTTTGCTTCATCTTCTTCCTTACCAATAGCAAAGGCATAGTCTTCAGATTCGTAGTCAGCTTCCATGATTTCTAGGTCATCGTTGGCAGCTAGGAATTTTTCTGCTGAAGTTTTGTCCATTAAGATTGCATCGACTTTTCCATTTTGAAGGGCAAGAACTGCATCAGGATATTTGGCAAAGGCGGATACTTTATCAAATTCTTCTTCAGCTATCTCATTTCCTACTGTACCAAGTTGGCTACCAATTGTTTTATCTTTTAGGTCATCTTTTGATTTGATTCCGCTATCTTTCTTTATTAAGAATATTTGAGTACTAGATGCGTAAGTATCTGTAAAGTTAACATTTTCAAGCCTTTTTGGATCTACAGTCATACCAGCAGCACCTATATCGGCCCTGCCCGAACCAATTGATGCTATGATGTTGTTAAAGTCCATATCTTTAATTTCTACGTCAACTTTCAATTTTTCGCCAATGGCCTTTACAATTTCTGGGTCGATACCAACAATATCTTCACCCTCATAAAATTCATATGGGGCAAAGTCCGCACTTGTTGCTACAGTTAATTTTCCATCTGCAAGGATACCTGGTAATTTATCTGCGCTTTCTGCTTCCTTAGCATCCTTAGTATTATTATTTGATCCACATCCTGTCATTAGTCCTGCTAATAGGACACCGATTAATAGTTTTTTCATTATAAATTCCTTTCTTTTTTGGGCATAAAAAAAGCTCCTCCCTCTAGGGACGAGTTTACCGTGTTGCCACCCAATTTCTCTTATTTCTCACAAAATAAGACTTAATAAGTACTATCATACCTTATGCTGTAAGGGGCACACCCCTAAGGCCCTACTCTTATTTCAGGTCTTAAGCTCAAAGACTCTCTTCATCTTACCCTTACCTGTCTTCTTCCACTGTACAAGACTCGCTAGAGGATTTATGTAAGATTACTCTTCCTATCATCGCTTGTTATGCTTTATTATATACCCTTTATTTTTCCTGTCAAGCTATTTAGATAAAGTATAGAAAAAATAATCATAAAGGATATAATAATTTTGAGGTATATATGATTAAAAAATGTTTTGCAAAAGTGAATCTAAGCCTTGATATTCTAAAGAAGAGAGCCGATGGCTATCATGATATAGATACAATCATGGCAAGGATTAGCTTATATGATAAGTTAGAAATTAAAAAGACAGGGACAAGTGAATTTGAGTACCAGTCTAATATAGATTTAGGTCATCTGACAGATAATTTGATCTACAAGGCTTACAAAAAATTAGCTCCTTTAGCTTATGAGAAGGGAGAAGACCTAGGAGTAGCTATCAAACTTAGGAAAAATATTCCCCTTGCAGCAGGCCTTGCGGGAGGGTCTACAGATTGTGCGGAAACCATTAAGGCCTTAAATGAGCTCTGGGACCTGGGTCTTTCAAAAAAAGAAATGGCTGAGCTTGGAAAAAGCCTAGGGGCTGATATTCCATTTTTCTTTGAAGAAAGCCTGGTAAGGGCTGAGGGAATTGGCGAGATAATAACACCTTTTACCAATAAAGTTAAGATGAAACTCCTCCTTATAAATGATGGGACAGAAATCGCATCATCTTATGTCTATAAGAGAACAAAAACCTATGGTCATATTGATAATGAGGCAATCATTTGTGGTTTAGAAAAGGGTAAGTCTGAGATAATCGATAGTTTTGAAAATGTGATGGAGGAAGTAGTCCTCAGAGATTTTCCTCACTTAAATACTATCAAAGAAAATATTTTGGCCAACGGAGCTTCTAGGGCCCTTGTTTCAGGTTCTGGAGCAACTGTATTTGGGATTTTCTTTGATGATGAGACTCTTGATAAGGCCTATGAGAATCTCAAAGATGTCTATGACTTTGTAGAAAAGGTGGACCTTATAGATGACTAATATAGGCGTGTTTGATTCAGGATTAGGCGGAATTGCTGTTTTAAATGAGCTAGCCAAGAAAAATGACGCCAATTTCTATTATCTAGGTGATAACCTAAGGGTCCCTTACGGCAATAGGCCAAAAGAAGAAATTAAAAAATTTGCTATAGAGCTTGTCACATTTTTAGAAAGATTTGATATAGACTTCTATATAATTGCTTGCAATACAATCTCAGTTACTTGCAAGGATTACCTTATAGAGCATTTCAAAAAGAAATTTATTGCCATTACAGATATGGCTGTTGAGGCAAGCCTTGAATATGAGGGAGATTACCTAGCCCTTGCCACCAAGGCCACAATATCAAGTCATTATATAAAAAATAAGATAGAGGCAAAAAAAGATGCCACAGTCTATGAAATGGCAGCTCTTAAGCTTGTAGATTTAATCGAAGAGGGATATCTTGAGGGACCTGACCTTGATGAGACACTTAGAGAATATTTATATCCTGCCAATGACAAGGCTCTTGAAAATATAATTCTAGGATGCACTCATTACCCGCTGATTAAAGACCAAATACAAAAAAATCTCACTTGCCAGGCAAATATCATAGATCCTGCAATTTATTTAGCAGATAAATTAGACCTAAGATCTGGCGAAAAAGGGGTAAATATATTTATGACAAAGAAATCAGCCAAGACAGAAAGACTGATTGACCAAATAATGGAAGTTGATTACAAATTAAATTACCTAGGAGATATCAAATGATTTATGCAATAATGGATATTGGTTCAAATACCGTAAGGCTATCAGTTTATAAGGAAAAAGATGGCGAAGCTATTAATCTATTTTCAGAAAAAGAGCAAGTTTCTCTAAAATCTTTCGTTAAAAAGGGCAGGCTTACAGAAAAGGGCATTTCAAGACTCTTACACACTTTAGGGAAATTTAAGGCAGTTGTGGATAATTTTGATGATATTGATGGTGTTTATCCTTTCGCCACAGCTACTGTAAGGGATGTGGCAAATAGGGCAGATGTCTTAAATCTGATCAAGGATAAGCTGGACCTAGATGTAGAAATACTTTCAGGCGAAGAAGAGGCTAAGCTTGCCTTTGTAGGTGCGGCTATTTCAACAGAAGTAGCAGAGGGTGTACTTACAGATATAGGTGGCGGTTCTTCAGAAATTGTCCTAATTGATCAAGGAAAGGTTATAAAATCAGTTTCCTTGTCAATTGGCTCTTTATCAGCCTTTAATGACTATGTCGATGGCTTATTTGCAGATAAATCTGATAAGAAAGAAATTGAAAAACGCATTGATCAGCTTCTTGAAGATAGCCTTATGTATGCAGAAGATCAAAAAATTCTTGCAGCAGTAGGTGGATCTGCTAGGGCTAGCTTAAAATTCTACAAGGAATATTATAAGCTTGATGATAGCGTTAGAAGCATGGATGCAAGCGAATTTAATAAGATGCTTAAGGAAATCTTAAAGGCAGATGACAGGTCTAAGCTAGATATGATTCTTGCTGTCAAACCTGATAGGGTTCACACTCTCTTGCCAGGAATGATAATTTTAAATAAAATTTGTAAATTTTTCTCAATCGATACAATAAATGTTAGCCAAACAGGTGTTAGGGAAGGGTATGTCTATAGCAAACTTTTAGGAAGGAAATAGCTATGACAGATATAAGCTTTACGCAAAATAGGGAGTTATCTTGGCTTGAATTTAACAAAAGAGTCATAGATGAAGCAAGGGATAAAAATGTGCCCCTACTTGAAAGGTTTAAGTTTTTATCCATATATGACAGTAACTTGGAAGAATTTTTTATGGTAAGGGTAGGATCTCTCACAGACCTATCTCACCTTAAAAAAGAACCTGTAGATGGCAAGTCAAAGATGACGGCCAGCCAGCAGATTGATGCGATTTTAGCAAAACTTGTACCAATGTATGAACAAAAGGATGATATCTACGAAGACCTTGTTTATGACTTGGCTGAAGAAGGGATAAAAATATCAAGAGTAAAAGATTTATCAGAAAGAGAGAAGAGTAGTTGTCAGATTTATTTTGATTCAAAAATCGAACCTATTCTTTCCTTTCAGATAATAGATAGGGTCCACCCAATGCCAAGACTCGCAAACTTAAGCCTTTCGGTAGTGTTTGATCTAGAAAAAAAGAAGGTTAAAAGTCAAAACCCAAAGGAAACAGTCGGAATAATTTACGTACCTGATAGGCTAGATAGGTTTGTTAGAATATCTGAATCAAATTATGTTTTTATCGAAGAGATAATCAAAGAATTTGGAAAAGAAGTCTTCGAAGGATACAAATGCCACAATTCCTATGTTATAAGCCTAACCCGCAATACCGATATAAGTTTTGATGATGATGATTACGATGTTGATATGGATTTTAGGTCCTATATGAAGGGAAAACTTAAAAAAAGAAAGAGGCTAGAACCAGTTAGGTTAGAGGTTGACAAGGACTTAAGTCTTCTAGATATAGATTTTTTATGCAAAAGCTTCGCTTTAGACAAAAAATCAATCTTCACATCAAGAACACCTATGCAATTAGGCTTTATCTATGATTTTATAAGTGCCCTTCCAGAAGATTTTCAAAAAGAACATTCATTTGAAGAATTTAGCCCACAAGCATCAGCCATGGTCGATCCTCAAAGGCCAATGATAGAACAAATTCTAGAAAAGGACCTAATTTTATCATATCCTTATGAGTCAATGGATCCTATGATAAGACTTTTAGAAGAGGCAGCAGAAGATCCAAGCGTTGATTCCATAAAGATAACCTTATATAGGATAGCCAAGGATTCAAAGATTGCAGCAGCTCTAATAAAGGCAGCAGAGGCAGGCAAGGAAGTCATCGCCCTAATGGAATTAAGGGCAAGATTTGATGAGAACAATAATATCTTGTGGTCATCAAGGCTAGAAGAGGCTGGTTGTAAGATTGTTTATGGCTTTGACCACTACAAGTGCCATTCAAAAGTATGTCTAATAACCAGGTATGAAAATGAAGAAATATCCTTTATTTCACAAATAGCTACAGGAAATTACAACGAAAAAACAGCCAAACTCTACACAGATTTTTCCTTCATGACAAGTGATATGGTAATTGGCCAAGATTGCAAAGATCTTTTTGATAATATCCTAATAGGAAATCTCGAAGGTACTTATAAAAAGCTCTTGGTTGCCCCAAAATCAATGCAAGTAGGACTATATGATCTAATAGATGATCAGATAGATAAGGCTCAAAGGGGAGAAGAAGCCTATATAAGGTTAAAAATGAATTCCATTTCTGATAGGGTTTTAATTAATAGGCTGGCAAGGGCATCTCAAGCAGGCGTTAAAATAGAAATGATGGTAAGGGGCATAACTTGCATCCTGCCAGGAATTGAAGGTAAAACTGACAATCTTGAAATTTACCAAGTAGTGGGAAGATTTCTAGAACATCATAGAATCTATCAATTTGGCAAGACTAATCCAAAAATTTATATATCATCAGCTGATTTTATGACAAGAAATATTAGAAATAGGATGGAAGTAGCTGTTCCAATAGAAGATTGTAGGATAAAGAAATATATATTAGACTTCACCAATCTAATGTTTTCTGATGATGTAAAGATGAGAAAAATGGATAGGTCAGGTTTTTATAAAAAGGTAGACAATATTAAAAATATTAATGCTCAAGAAGTTCTTATGATAAAATCCATTGAAGCTTCTAAAAATGTAAAAAATAAAAATCAATCAGACAATAATATAAATATAAATAAAAAGATTGATAAAAAATTGCAAGAGAAAAATATGAAAAACAGAAGCTTTTTAAGCTATATCGTATCAATTTTTAAGAAATAGTCAAAATAAAACTAAAAAATGTAAAAATCCGACAAATAAGTCGGATTTTTCTTATAAAACATCAAAAAATCCACATTTTGCCCTAGGTTTTTTTTCCAAAAGATGTTATAATGAATATAGCAAATGGTAAAACAGCGCTAAAGCTATGAATTGAAATATATTTATAATTATGCAAAATTTTACTTATCCAAAAGACTCACAAAAATATTGAAATAAATAGAGGATTGAAAATGTCAAACAAAGGAATAAGAGAGCTTAAGAGACGCAAAAGACGCGAAGCAAGAAAGAAAAGAAAAAGGGCGATTTTGCTTGGGGTAGGTGCACTACTTACAATCACCACCATCAAATTTGCCATACCTGAAAAAGATACCTACCAAATCAAAAGGCCAAGTGAATACAGAATGGCTTCAGGTGATCTTGTCAGAGAAACTAACGAAGATAAGAAAACGCAAGAACGTGATGTTCATGTAGCCACAGAGATTGGTTTTAAAGATACAGATATAGCAGATGAGCTAAAAATAGAAGATAGCTCATACCAAGATCAATTAATTGAATATGTAAAATGCATGCAAACCCAATATGCCTACCAATTTCCTAATGATTATTCAAAAACAGATAAATTCATTAAGGAAGGCGCATATTTAGGTTTTTATGGCTGTGAAAATGGCTTTGCCAAGGTAAAGATAGATGACACCTATTATTATGTAAATAAGTATGGACTTGCAAGGCTAGGTAAAAATGAACAGATAAAGGTTGTAAATGGCTTAGCTTATGTAAGTGAAGCCTACCCACTATCAGCTAATTTTGATCCAGGGGTAGATAAGACAGCCAGACGTGCTTTTGAGACAATGCGTCAAGATATGGCAAGGGAAAACCTAGACCTAAGGATAGCATCTGATTATAGAGGCTATGATCTTGAGCAAAAGATGTTTGAAGCAGGTGAGGTAGATGCCTCAAAACCTGGAACAAGTGAGCACCAACTAGGTGTGGCCTTCGATTTTTTTACCGAAGGCAGCAAATATAACGATAAATTTGAAGCGACAGCTCAATACAAGTGGCTAGCAGAAAATGCCTATAAATACGGCTTTATCGAGAGATATCCAAAAGGCAAAGAAAACATAACCCACCACAAGGCCCAACCATGGCACTTTAGATTTGTGGGTGTTGAAAATGCCAAAGAGATCTATGATAACAAGCTAACCCTTGAAGAATTCTTAAAAATTAACTAGGAGGAAATATGAAAGCAATCAATACAGAGAAAGCACCAGCAGCAGTAGGAGCATACGTACAAGCAATAGCAACAGATAATTTAATATTCACATCAGGCCAACTCCCATTAGATCCAGCAACAGGAGAACTTGAAAGTGATATCAAAAAGGCTACAAAAAGAGCTCTAGAAAATATCAAAGCTATAGTAGAAGAAGCAGGTTCATCAGTTGATAAAATAATAAAATGCAATGTATTTTTAGATAAAATCGAAGACTTCGCAGCCTTTAATGAAGTATACGAAGAATTCTTCGGTGACCACAAACCAGCAAGAAGCGCCCTAGAAGTAGCAAACATACCAAAAGGAGCAGTAATAGAAATCGAAGCTATAGCATTGTCCTAACGAGAACGAAGTTCGAGTTATGGAAATACTTATGCAGAGGTATGAACTTGTCCTCTTTTTCTGAAAGAAAATGAGCAGAAAGTTCCACCGATGCTATAGCCTTGTCCTAACGAGAACGAAGTTCGAGTTATGGAAATACTTATGTAGAGGTATGAACTTGTCCTCTTTTTCTGAAAGAAAATGAGCAGAAAGTTCCACCGATGCTATAGCCTTGTCCTAATTTGTCCTGAAGGAAAATTATGGAAAGACTTATGTAGAGGCATGAACTTATCTTTATTTTCTGAAATAAAATAATCAGAAAGTTCTGCCGATACTATAGCCTTGTCCTAGCGAGCACGAAGTGTGAGTTATGGAAAGACTTATGTGGAGGCATGAACTTGTCTTTATTTTCTGAAAGAAAATAAATAGAAAGTTCTGCCGACACTATAGCTTTAATTAAAAAAAGTTTTTGGCAAAAAGCAGTTGGTTGTGCCCAATTTTGAGCATATATTCTTAGAATTTGCGGATACATTTCAATAATTTTGTCAAAGCAATTTGAGTTTAAAAATACTTATAAAACGAGATTTTTAGCTTTTTTGATAATAAAATCATTTTATGATTTGTTTTATGATTCATTAAATAAATTGTTTAAAAATTCTCATTATATAAAAATCAAATCTAAGAAAAAACAAAGTTGACCCATCCGGGTCATTTTTGTTTTTGTGGAAATTGAAAATAGAGTTAGGGGAGATAGAGATGGATCAGGATTGTGGATTTAGAAAAGGTAATAAGCGGTTTAGGTATAGGGCGGCTGCCATTATAGTTGAAGAAGATTGCCTTTTGTTTGCGGGAAATGAAGTAGAGGACTATTACTATTCCGTTGGTGGCGGAGTACATCTGGGGGAAAGTTCTGAAGAAGCTGTAAAAAGAGAAGTATTCGAAGAAACAGGAATTAATTATGAAGTGGATTATTTGGCTATAATCCATGAGAATTTCTTTGTAGGAAGTTCTAATTTAGAAGGCGTCGATTGCCATGAGATTTGCTTTTATTACATGATGAAGCCTAAGGGCAATAAGAATCTTAAGAGTAATAGCTACACCATGGAGGGGCTTAAAGAATCTATGCACTGGATTCCAATTGATGAACTTGATAACTATAAAGCATATCCATCTTTTATTAAAGAATATCTTAAGTCAGATCATTGCGGCTTAGAACATATAATTACAGATGAGAGATCCTAAGATTTTTTGCCAATTTCTTAAGATATCCTCTTTATTTAGAAAAACTTTTCATTAATAAAAAAATTGATAAACTAAAAACTTATTTATAAGGAAAGTTTCGATTTTCATTGACAAAAAAATCATTTTATACTAACATAGGTATAGACAAGGGAGTTCTTTAAAGATCTGAGAGGAAGTTAATCTTCGACCTTAGCTGATTTGGATAATGCCAACGTAGCTAGTCGCAATCTTTTTTATGAGTTGATTCTTATCATGAATTTTTTTGAAACAGTCTTTGTGCTGTTTCTTTTTTTATTTCACTTTTATCTTTGATTAAACTTTCTTGTGAAGATCGTTTAGCGGTAGATCGGGCAGACCACTTTCTATCGCTTAAGAAAAGATGCTTACAAAGAAAGGTTGTAATTTAAAAAGAGATGAGCATTTACCACTTTAAATAATGCAGTGGAGGCGCTGGAATCTAAGTTTGTAGTTGACTTAGGTTTTTATAGGCTAGGTGGAGGATATAATTGTAGCAAGAATTTATTGCTATTTTTAATACCTTGCACCAAATTTCAAAGATATAGGAGGAGAATTTGTCGAGTCTATAGAAAAAATTAGCCAATTTATAAAAATTAGACCCAAACTCCTCAAAAGGAGAGTAAAATGAAAGAAAAAAACAAAACTTATATCATGATAACTTTATCCATGTTTGTAACAATTGGAGTAGTAATTTCACCCATCCTCAGATTTGAAGGCTTTGCGCCAACGGCTCACTTTGTAAATATAGTTTGTTCAGTCTTTATGGGACCTTGGTATAGCCTTGCAAATGCAATCCTCACTGCCTTTATCAGGATGACTTTTTTAAGTATTCCACCTCTTGCAGTGACTGGCCAAGTTTTTGGGGCGGTCCTTTCTGGAATTTTATATAGAAAGACTAAGGGTTCAATAATAGCAGCTGTAATAGGTGAGATTATAGGAACAGGAATAATCGGGGCAATAATATCAGCACCTGTAATGACCCTATTTTTGGGAAATAAAAATATTGCCTTATTCTACTATATTCCAAGCTTTTTTATAGCAACTCTCTTAGGAGGCTCAGTAGCTTTTATCTTCTTAAAGACCCTCCAAGGATCAAATATGCTGATAAAGATACAAAATTCTTTAGGAATCCAAGCTTATGAAAAATCTAAAAGACCTAGTAAAAATTAGGGCAGAGATAAGAAAAAAAGAACCCCTAATCCATGCCATTACCAATCCCATAGCCATAAATATGGTTGCAAATTCAATCTTATTTGTGGGTGCTAAGCCAATTTGCGCTGAGCATCCACAAGAGATGGAAGATATAACCCCAAAGGCAGATGCCCTATCAATAAATCTGGGCAATATCAACCAGCAAAGAATGGAAGCCATGGATAGGGCATCTTTTTTTGCAAGTAAGAAGGGTCTACCTATAGTAATAGACCTGGTAGGAATTGGGGCGAGCAAGTTAAGACTTAACTTTGCTAAAAATTTATTTGATAAATATAAATTTTCTTTACTCAAGGGTAATGCCTCAGAAATTATAGCCCTAGCTAAGGGAGCTTCTTCTGCCAAGGGAGTCGATGTTGGTAAAGATGATGAGGATAAGAGCCTAGAATATTTGATAAAAACTTGCCAAGCCTTAAGTAAGAAATACCAGGCGGCAGTTCTTCTTACTGGTAAGATTGATATTTTGGTAAAAGATAATAAGTATTACCTAATAGAAAATGGTTGTCCAGAACTATCTAATATAACTGCAACAGGCTGCATGCTTACAGGCTTAATTTCAGCCTTTATAGCGGTGACCGATGTCATAAATGCAAGCCTACTTGCCATGCTAATTATGGAAATCGGTGCAGAAATGTCGGATAAAGATAAGCCTTACAGCTTTTTTGTAGATCTTATGGATAAGATTGGGACAATAAGTGATGAAATTATAATTGATCATGCAAAAATCAAGGAGGGAGAAATTTGAAAAAATTATATCTGGTGACAAATTCTGATAAATACACAGAAGAAGAATTTCTTAGAAGAATAGAGGAGGCACTTAGGGGAGGAGTGGATATCCTCCAACTTAGGGAAAAGGAAAAAACTGATGGGGAAATACTTGACCTTGGCAAAAAGGTCAAGGCCCTTTGTGATAAGTATAAGGTCCCTATGCTAATAGATGATAAGCCACATTTAGCCTGGGCCCTGGCTTGTGGGGTCCATGTTGGAGAAGATGATATGCCAGTTGGCCTTTGCAGGAAGCTTTTAGGGCCTGATGCCCTAATAGGAGCAACAGCCAAGTCGGTAGAAAAGGCCAAAGAGGCAGAGGAAGCTGGTGCTGATTATTTGGGAGTGGGGGCGATTTTTGAAACCAAAACCCATGTCAAAACCAGAAGGACCTCTGTAGAAACTCTAAAAGAAATCAAGGAAAAAGTAGCTATAGATGTCTATGCTATAGGCGGCCTTAATTTTGATAATGTAGATGTTTTAGAAGGATCTGCTATCGATGGGATTTGTGTTGTAAGGGCTATAATGGATGCAGAAAATGTTTATGAAGAGACAAAGAAATTAAAGGGAAAAATAGAAGAAATTTTATAATAAGAACCCCAGGGCCAATCATTTTTAAGGATAGACCTGGGGTTTTGTTAATAAGAAAATATATTAGATTTCTGTATTTTTAATATCTTCAGCTATAACCTTAGCAAGTTCTTTAAGTTCTGCTATTTGTGGTTCTTTTACTGCTGAATTTATTTTTACATCTTCGCCGATGTATTTACATTTAGCCGGTTCTAAGATTTCTTTTGAAATCTCAAGGGATTTTCCGCCCCATGACCAGTTGTTTAAGAAAGAAACTGTTCTATTTTTATATCCTGTACCTACAAGCTCTCTTAGGAAGGCATCCATTTTGTAATAAAGACCAGCATTGTAGTTGATTGGTGCAAATACTTGGTGGCTGAATCTATGGCAATCTGCTATTGGATATGATGGGTCCCAATCACTTACATCATATAAAACTATGTCTTCTACACCAAGCTTAGCTAGCTCTGCGGCAAGGATATCACTTGCTTGTTCTGTATCTCCATACATTGATGAGAATACTATAGCAACACCCTTATTTTCTGGAATAAATCCTGCCCAACGGCTGTATTTTTCAAGGATAAATTCGATTGATTCCTTATCCTTATAAACAGGTCCGTGTAGTGGAAGGATAGTGTTGATTGGAAGTCCTTCAACCTTTTTAAATAGGTTTTGAACCATCTTGCCTTGTTTACCAACTATATTTATATAGTAACGTCTAGCTTGTTCTAGCCAGTCACCCTTGTGGATAACCTTGCTAGCTTCGATATTACCAGCTATAGCATTGAAAGCACCAAAGGCATCTGCTGAGAAGAAGAGTCCTTCGTTTGTTTCATAGGTCATAAATACTTCTGGCCAGTGAACCATTGGAGCAAAGACAAATTTAAGATTTCTCTTACCAATATTTAGCTCATCGCCATCTTTGATTTCATAATACCTATCTTTGAAATTATCATTATAGAATTGTTCGTATAATTTAAATGTTTTTGCATTACCAACAAATTTACAATTTGGGTATTCCTTTAGGACAAAGTCTATGTTTCTGCAGTGATCAGGTTCCATGTGGCTTATAACTATATAATCAAGATCTTCACCATCAAGGGCTGCCTTGATATTTTCTAGATATTGTCTAGTAAAGGCTCCCTCAACAGAATCCATTAGAACATTCTTCTCATCCTTGATTACAAAAGAGTTATATGAAACTCCATTTGGAACTTCAAACATATTCTCAAATCTTGCAATTCTGCGGTCATTTACTCCGACCCAGAATATATTATCAAGTACCTCTATTATATTGTACATACGCACTCCTTTATTATTATTTCAACTTAACTATACCTGTTTTTTGAGAAATAGAAACATTTTCTTGACAATAAATAAACAATTGCAAATAATTATCATTTTAATGTTTGGATTGATAAAATATGGGTATCATTTTATTAGGATATAAAAGTTATAATACTTTATACAATATAATTTATCTAATAAAAATAAAAGGAGATAATATGGCATTTAATTTACCAAGAGATCTAGAAGAATTTAGAAAAGTCGTTAGGGCTTTTGCTGAGGAAAAGGTTAAACCTATAGCCTTTCACTTAGACCAGACTAAAGAATTCCCTGCAGAAATTGTAAAGGAAATGGGTCAAATGGGCCTTATGGGAATACCTTTCGATGAAAAATACGGTGGAGCAGGCTTAACTAACGAACACTATTCTATAGCAGTCGAAGAACTATCAAGAGTAGATGGTGGCGTAGGTGTAATTTGTTCAGCTCATACCTCACTAGGTACATGGGGAATCAATGAATTTGGTACTGAAGAACAAAAAGAAAAATATCTAAGACCTCTTGTAGATGGAACTTATATCGGTGGTTTCGGTCTTACAGAAGACAATGCTGGTTCAGACTCAGCAGGAACAGAAACAACTGCAGTAGATAAGGGAGATTACTACCTATTAAATGGTAAGAAAATCTTTATAACAAACGCACCAGAAGCCCAAACCTATCTAGTAACAGCAGTTACAGAACCAGGCAAGGGTAATCACGGTATATCAATGTTTATAGTTGATAAGGACTTTGAAGGTTTTACCTTCTCAGAACCATACGACAAATTAGGTATTAGATCATCAATTACAGCTGAGCTTCACTTTAAAGATGTAAAAGTTCCAAAAGAAAACCTACTTGGTGAACTAAACAAGGGCTTTAAATACGCAATGATGATCCTTGATGGTGGTAGAATTGGTATAGCAAGTCAAGCCCTAGGTATAGCTCAAGGTGCTTATGAATCAGCTCTAGAATACTCAATGAATAGAATTCAATTTGGTAAGGCAGTAGGTCATTTCCAATACAACTCTTTCACCTTAGCACAAATGGCTACAGAGCTTAAGGCAGCTAGACTATTAGTTTATGATGCAGCTAAGAAGAAAGATGCTCACGTAAAAGGCTATGGTAAGGATGCTGCAATGGCTAAACTTTACGCATCAGACCTTGCTGAAAAACTTACATCTAAAGCCCTACAACTATATGGTGGTTCAGGCTTTATAAAAGGTGTAGATGTAGAAAGACACTACAGAGATGCTAAGATTACTCAAATTTATGAAGGAACAAATGAAATCATGAAACTTGTAATCTCAGGCTACATCCTTCCAAAAGATAAGACAGCTAAAAAGGTTGAAAAACCAGTAGCTCAAGAAGCAGAAAAGAAACAAGAAATCTTCACAGGAGATCCAAAAGAAGCAGCTAAGAAATTAGTAGCAGCTCTTGTAGCTGATGGTTATAAACTAAAGGCTGAACCAGTAGACCTAGAAGGCTCAGTTGAAGAAGCTGACAGAGTAGTAGCTATAGGTATGGGTATTGGTGAAGAAGGCAACGTAGAAATTGCTAAGAAGCTTGCAAATCTTACAGGTTCAGTTCTAAGCGGATCAAGACCAATAGCAGAAGTTAAAAAATATATACCACTTAGACAATATATCGGACTTTCTGGTAGGAAATTTAAGGGAGACCTATATATAGGAATCGGTATATCTGGAGCAATGCAACACTTAAAGGGAGTAGAAGAAGCTAAAACTGTTGTAGTAATAAACAATGATGAATCAGCTAAGTTCTTCAAACACGCTAAATACGGTATAGTTGGTGACTTCCACAAAGTTGTTCCTGCTCTAATCGAAGAAATAGAAAAACTATAAAAATCTTAAGATGGGCCCTCCGGGGTCCTCTTTTTTTGTCCACAAGGGGTAAAATAAGATTAGGTGATAAAATGAAAAGAAAAATAAAAATTACGGCTAAAAATTTCCCACTAGCTCTTGGAAATGTAAAAGCCAATCTTAAAAAAATAAAAGAAATAATTAAGAATTGTGAAGAAGAGAAAGTAAATATTCTATGTTTGCCAGAGCTTTGCCTAACAGGGGCAAGCCTTTACGACTCATATTTAGAAGGCGACCTTCTAGAGGCGGCTGAAAATGGCCTAAGGGACTTAGTAGAATTTAGTAAGAACTTTGATTTGGCCTTTACTATAGGTCTACCAATTAAGACAAAATTTGGTATTTACAATGCGGTAGCCCTAATTAAGGGTGGAGACCTACTTGGACTTGTGACTAAGTCTGAACTTAAAAATTATGAAAAATCCATATTTTCTGATAAGCCAGAGGGAACATTTAGGGCTTTTGACTACGAACTAGATTACGAACCTTTTGTAAATTTCATATCAGGCCTTAAAATAGGAATATCTGTAGGTGAAGATGACTTTGAATCCTACCCAAAAGCCTTTGACCTCAAAAAGATGGGAGCTGATATTATTCTGAACCCGTCAGCTTTTACTAGAACAATTGGCTCTGATGATGATCTTAGAAAGGATATAGAGTATTTATCAAAAGACCTTATATATGTTAACGCCTCAGCAGGCCCTGGTGAGTCTTCAACAGACTTTGTCTATAGTGGATCAAAAATTCTAGCCAAAGACGGTAAAATTTTAGAGGGTGATACAGGAATATTTCTCATGGACATCCAGGAAATAGAATATGAGCCAAACTTCCATAATTTTACAGAAGAGAAGGTAGATGTAGAAAAATTTCCATACCTACCTAAGGAAGAATTTTCTTATGAATTTATGAAGGAAACCCTAGAAATAGGTGCCCTTGGCCTAATAAAAAGACTTGAGGCAATAGGTGCTGATAGGGTATTTCTAGGCCTATCAGGCGGCCTTGATTCGACTATGACCCTCCTTATCATAAATAAGGCCTATGACCTAATGGGTCTTGATAAGGATAAAATAGGCATTTACACCATGCCAGCCTTTGGCACAAGTGATAGGACCAAGTCAAATGCCTATAAGCTTGCAAAAAGCCTAGGACTTGACCTAAAAGAAATAAATATTAGCAAGTCTGTAAGTGCGCACCTTGCTGACATTGGTCACGATGGGATAACAGCAGATACAGCCTATGAAAATGCCCAGGCCAGGATGCGTACCCAAGTCCTCTTTAACCTAGCCAATATGTATGGGGGTCTTGTAATAGGAACTGGAGACTTATCCGAGTGTATGCAGGGATTTGCCACCTACAATGGCGACCACATGTCAAATTATTCCTTAAATGCTACCCTAATGAAAACTGAGCTTAGGTATATAATTAAATCCTATGCCCACTTTACAGATAATAAGGACCTAGCAGAAGTCCTAACTGATATTTTAGAAACTCCAGTATCTCCAGAGCTTAAGAGCGAGGATAAGGGAGAAATAAGCCAAAAAACTGAAGAAATCATAGGGCCTTACGAGCTAATAGATTTCTTTATTTACCAACACTTGACCTACCATAAAAAGGCTAAGGAAATCCTAGCTGATGCAATAATTGCTTTTGCTGATAAATATGATGAAAAAACTATAAAAAAATGGTTGATATCATATTTTAAACGCTTTACAGCAAGCCAATTTAAAAGGTCATGTGCAGTAGATGGGCCAAATATCACAGGCAGGTCCTTTTCACCAAGAGCAGGCTTCAGGATAGCCTCAGATATGTCAGCTAAGATGTATTTGGAGGATTTAGCAGATGAAAACTAAAAATAAGGTAATTTTGGCAAGCCTTGCACTAGCGGCAGGGCTTGGCCTAAAATACAACCACGACCAGTGCTTTGTAGCCAGGGAAAAGACAGAAACTTTCTACTCTGATAAGGTCGAATCAGATATAAAAATAACCCATATAAGTGACTTCCACTCAAATGTCCTAGTGAATCTAGAGGAAGTTCTAGGAAATATAAAAAAATTTGACCCAGACTTAATATTTTTAACCGGGGATATGATAGATTATCCTACAGATTCTAAAATAGAAAGGACCATGTATTTTATCAACAAGCTAGATGAGCTTGGCATAAAAACATACTTTGTAAGCGGCAACCACGAAGAAGCAAGCCAAGATTCAGAAAAATTCTATGCCCAGATCCAGGATTTAGGCATAAGATTTTTGCAAAATGAGGGAGAAAAGATTAAAATAAGAGATAATGACCTATATATTTATGGGACAAGTTATTTTGGGGCAAATCTTGCAGCCTTTGATCCAAGTGAAAATTCCTTAAACCTAGTCTTATCTCATTTTTCAAAGAAAATCAGGGATAAGTATGACCCAAGAATTGATTTTATATTTTCAGGTCACACCCACGGAGGCCAGGTAAGAGCACCTTTTATAGGAGCACTAGTTGCGCCAGGTGAGGGTTATTTTCCAAAATACGATAGGGGAGAATTCAAATACGGCTCATCCACAATCTATATAGAAAGCGGCCTAGGCAACACCTTCTTGCCACTGAGGTTTCTAAACCCAATCTCCTACACAAACATCACAATCAAGCGTCCTTAGTTTAATGGCAAAATAGGGGTGTCCGAAGCCCAAGATCAGGGTTCGATTCCCTGAGGGCGTGCCAAAGAAAAAGAACTGCACAAAATGACCGAATCCCAAATCAGCAATACGGATGGGATTGGTCAGTTGATGCAGTTCTTTTATTTTGCTGGCCTAAAACCAGCTTTTTTTGCTTCTTCTTCGCTATCAAAAATTATGGCGTTTTTATCTTTCGTGTTTTTATAGCCATAACTTCCCTCTAGGTGGTAGAGGCCTGAGTTTTTGTTGGCTTTTACCTTTTTCTTGGTATTTTCCTCTCTACTTGACCAGATTCCTATAGCCTTATCCATGGCTTGATTTTCTAGGGCTTCTAGCTGGTCTTGGTATTTGGTATCTGGCTTATAAAAGTTTGAAAAGGCAAGGCCTTCCTTAACTAGGATTCCATTTAAAGTTTTTTTGCCAATATCATCTGTACTTGGGTTTACTACTGGCTCTTCTAGCCAGATATAACGCAAAAGTCTGTCGTACTTATCCCTGTCAGATATATCTTTTTCTAGGTAAATGTCCTTATCTTTTAGAGCTTTTTCTGTAAAATCTTTGGCTTCTGGCCCCATAAATTCATCTGGGTGGTCCCTATTTGCAATCTCGGGTGTATTAATTCCAACAAAGCGGACTTTTTCTATATTTCCGTTTATATTTACCCTGATTGTATCACCATCGATAATTTGAATGACCTGGGCTTTGACATAGGAACTTTGATTTTCTTCAACCTTGCTAGGTTGATTTTCTAAATCACAAGAACTAAGACTAAGCGCAAGGCAAAGGTATATTAATATCTTCCTAAGCATTTATCTTGGCCTGGCAGTCTGGGCAAATACCATAAAATTCGAAATTATGGCCTTCGATAATAAAGCCAGTTTCTCTTTCGATTTGGCCTTCAAGCTCATGAATTGGGCAATTTTCTATTGTAAATTTCTTATGGCAATGGCTGCAAGTTATAAAATGCTTGTGATTTTCCTTCTTTATTTGGTAATAATTTATTCCGTCAAGATCGCTTGTCTTAAAAAGAAGATTGCTCTCTTCTAAGATATTTAAGTTTCTGTAGATGGTAGAAAGGTCAATTGCAAGTTCATCTTTTATTCCGTCATAGATATTTTGGCTAGAAACAGGGCTATCAGCCTCTAAAATATATTCAAATATTATCCTCCTAGCCTTGGTAATTCTTAGGTTTTTGTCTTTTAAGAGTTCGTTAAGTTTCATATTATCACTCCTTAGGATATTATTATACTTTTTATTTGACAGAGGGGTAATTTATTATATAATACTTAATGCAAATAACTTGCATAAAGGAGAATTATATGAAAAATAAAAATATATTAATGTTAATGGCCCTAAGCTTAGCCTTCACAGCTTGTGGTAATCAATCACCAAAAGAAGCAGATACTAAGACTCAGGTAGAAGAGCCTCAAAAAACAGATAAGGAAGTAGCAAGCGATGAAATTTATGGATCTTTTTATCCAATCTATAATCTAACTAAACAAATAGCTGGAGATAAATTCAACGTAAAAGCTTTCAACTCTCTTACAAGCGAATCTCATGGCTGGGAGCCATCTGCTAAGGATATGGCAGAATTATCTGAAGCTAAATTGTTATTTATAAATGGTGCTGGCATGGAGGAATGGAAAGATTCTGTAGAAGAAAGTCTCGATATAGAAATGGTAGATACTTCTAAAGATTTAGATCTAATTAAGGCAAGTGAAGAAGACCACGACCATGACCATGACCACGAAGATGCAGACCACGATCACGACCATGAAGATGCCGACCATGACCACGAAGACGCAGACCACGATCATGATCATGAAGAAGGCGAAGAAGGTCACCATCACCACCATCATGGAGAATTTGACCCACACACCTGGCTATCTCCAGTAAATGTCAAAGCCCAAGCTAAGGTAATAGCTGATAAATTATCAGAAATTGACCCAGCAAATAAGGATTATTACCAAGAAAATTACGAAAAAATCGCAGCAGACCTTGATGGAATAATCGAAGAATACACAGACAAATTCTCTAAAGTAGAAAATAAGAAATTCATAGTTCCTCACCAAGCTTTCGGATATATAGCAAGAGACTTTGGCCTAGAACAAATTCCGCTTGCAAGCCTAACATCAACAGATGATCCAGATGCTAAGGCTATGAAGGAAGTTACAGACCTAGCTAAGGCAAATAAATTAAACACAGTATTTTATGAAGCAGGCGGTTCAGATAAAGCAGCAAAGACCATAGCTGATGAAATCGGCGCAAAAGTAGCTCCACTAAACACCATGGAATTTGCAAGCAAAGAAGAACTAGATAAGGAAGTTAAAATTCAGGATATAATCAAAGAAAACCTTGAAAATATCTACAAATCTCTAGCATAATCCTATATTAAAAGCATAATATATACATGAAGCTTATAGAAATAGAAAAACTAAAATTTGGATATAATGAAAATTTAATATTAAAAGATGTAAATTTAAGTCTTGAAAAAGGAGACTTTGCCGTAATTTCTGGAGAAAATGGATCAGGCAAGTCAACCCTCATCAAGCTAATTCTAGGTGGACTTAAAAAGGATGAGGGGTCCATTAGGCTTTTTGGTATAGACATAGAAGATTTTAAAAATTATAACAAGCTTGGCTATGTCCCACAGGTCAATGATTCTATAAAAATAGCCTTTCCTGTTACCTGCTGGGAATATGTAAGCCTAAACCTCTACAAGGATTTTAACATCTTTAAAAAACTTAAAAAATCTAACAAGGAAGATGTAGAAAATATCTTTACCAGCCTAAATATCAAAAACCTAATAGATAGGCCCTTCAACAAACTATCAGGAGGCCAAGCCCAAAGAGTAATGATAGCAAGGGCCCTAGTAGCAAACCCTGACCTTTTAGTCTTAGATGAACCAACAGTAGGTATTGACCAAAAGTCCAAAGACGACTTCCTAAAACTCTTAGTCCACCTAAACACCAATCACGGGATTTCAATTTTAATGATAACCCACGAGATGGAAATTTTAGGCGACTATGTGGATAAGATATTTAGATTAAGGGAGGGAGTCATATGTTAAACTATGATTTTATGAGAAGGGCCCTAGGGGTAGGAATAATGCTTGCCCTAATCATTCCCATGATAGGTATGGTCATGATAAATAGAAAGACATCCATGATAGGAGATGCCCTTTCTCACTCATCGCTAGCAGGTATAGCTATGGGATTAATTATGTCAATAAATCCCATGTGGACATCCCTTATAATCTGTATAATATCAGCCTTTGCAATAGAATTAATCAGGAAAAAATTTAAAGAATTTGGCGACATGGCCACAGCCATCATAATGAGCCTAGGCATAGGCCTTGCGGCAATCCTTTCAGACTTTGCCCCAGGAGGCAAATCCTTTGAATCATACCTATTTGGCTCAATAACAACAGTATCATCTAGTGATTTGATCATGGTTAGTATAATATTTGTCCTAGTAAGCCTAGCATCCTTCTACCTCTACAATGCCCTGCTTTATATATCAATCAACCCCCTAATGGCAAGGCTAGCAGGAGTAAGGGTGGCACTTATTAATTCAATATTTACAGCCCTAACAGCCCTAACAATTGCAATTTCAGCAAAGATAGTAGGAGCCTTGATGATCACATCCTTAATGGTAATACCGGTAGCAAATGCACTGATAATAGCCAAATCCTACAAGCAAACCTACATCATATCCCTAATATTTTCCCTAATATTCATGATTTTAGGAATTACCATATCCTACTACGGCGGCCTAAAACCAGGCGGAACCATAGTAGTACTCGCCATAATCTCATTAATGATTACAGGCCTAATAAAGTTAATAAGCGACAAGCTAAAGAAAAAGATCTCTAAATAAAAAGGGGTCTTTTTTGTGTCCTCATATGTTATAATATTAATATATAAAGAAAGGATTTTTATGAAGATTATTATTTCACCAGCCAAAAGTTTTAAACATTTTGATAATATAGATACAGAGGAACTGCTTTTTCCTAAGAAGACAAGGATTTTAGTTGATAAAATTAAGAAGCTTTCTATGAATGAGATGGGTAACCTCAATAGGACCAACGATAAATTGACCGAGAAGGCCTATTATGATTTCCAAGATTTTGATTTTGACAAGTTAAAAAATCCGGCACTTTTTTCCTATGATGGCCTTGTTTTTAAGCAATTTAAGATGGATGATTTTGATGATTTAGCTTATCTAAACGATCATGTTTATATCCTATCAGCTCTATATGGCCTTCTTAGGCCGATGACAGGGATTCGTGATTATAGGCTTTATTTTGACAATACTATGTATGACCTTTACGAATTTTGGGGCAAGGATCTTTATAATAAGCTTTTTGAAGATGATGACCTGGTTTTAAATCTGGCATCTAAGGAATATACCAAGACCATCAGGCCATTTCTTAAAGATGAGGATAAGTTTATCACTGTTGATTTTAAGGAAAATCGTGATGGCAAGCTTAAATCAATTGTCTCCTACATGAAGCAGGCTAGGGGAGTCATGCTTAGGGAGATTATTAAAAATAAAATCGAAGATATTAACCAGGTTAAAGAGCTTGTTATCAATGATTATAAGTATGACCCTTATTATTCTACGCCTGATACCCTTACTTTTGTGAGGGATAAGAGATGAAACTCCTCCACCTATCTGACCTTCATATTGGCAAAAGTCTGGGTAATTTTTCACTCTTGGAAGATCAGAAATATGTTCTTGATCAAATCTTAGAAATTATTGAAGAGAAAAAGGTCGAAGCTGTCATGATTGCAGGAGATATTTTTGATACAGCCCTTGCAAGTGCAGAGGCTCTAGACCTTTATAATTATTTTATAGAAAAAATCGTCTTTGATCTTGATATCCCAGTCCTTGCCATAGCAGGTAACCACGATTCAGCCAAAAGGCTTGATGTCAACAAAAGATTTTATAAGACTAATAAATATTACCTAGCAGGTGAATTTAATAGGGATAAGGTCACACTTTTTGATGATGAGGGCCCTCTTAATTTTTACCTTTTGCCTTTCATGTCCCTAGCCAAAGGAGAGGTTCTTTTTGGGGAAAAGCTTGATGATTTTACTAGGCTTTATGAGCTTGCACTTGAGGGGATAGATTATAATGATAGAAATGTCTTAATCACCCACTGCTATGCTTCTTATAGTGAAAGTACTCTAGAGACAGCCTATAATGAGGGCCAAAAGCCCCTAGTTATTGGCGGGTCTGACATGATGGATGCTAGTCTTTTTGATAGATTTGACTATGTGGCCCTAGGCCACCTTCATTCTGCCCACTTTGTTAAGGAAGAAAAAATAAGATATGCCGGGACCTTTATGCCTTATTCCTTTGATAAGAAGGATATTAATAAGTCTGTGACCCTAGTTGACCTAAAAAAAGATAGTCTAGAAATAGAAAAAATTCCTATAAAGCTTCTTAGAGAATTTGAAGTAAGGCAGGGGCTTTTTGATGATTTGATTAGAGAAGATCCGTCAGATTCTTATATCAAATTCATCCTAGATGATGAGGCGACAGTTGAAAATGCCATGGCAAAATTTAAGGCCAAATTTCCAAATGCAGTCCTTATAAATTATGCAAATAAGTCTGTCTTTGACCTTGACGGGGAAAGTCTTGATATAGACCTAGACAATAAAAACCCCCTAGAGCTTTTTGCTGACTTTGTTGACTTTAAAGACAGCAGAAAGCTTACAGAGGCAGAAGTTGAAATCTTGAAAGAAGTGATTGGAGAAGATTTTGAAGGCTAAGAGACTAAAAATGCGAGGTTTTCTGACCTACAAAAATGAAATAGAAATAGATTTTACCAAGTTTTTTGATAAGAAAATCTTTCTAATATCAGGCCCTACAGGGTCAGGTAAGACTACGATATTTGATGCCATATCCTTTGCCCTTTATGGGTCTATTCCAAGAGAAATAAGCCAAGAAAATATGAGGAGTGACTATCTTAAGGAATATGATCCGGACACTTTCGTTGAATTTGAATTTGAAATTGGGTCAAAGACTTATCTTATAGAAAGATACCCAAATCAAAGGTCCATGGGAGCTAGGGGTCCAAGGAATTTAAGCCATAAGGCAAGTCTTTTTGATATAAGCGATGAGAAGAAGCTTTTAGCAGATAAGCCAAGAGATGTAGAGCCCATGGTTAAGGAGATAGTGGGTCTTGATGTAGACCAATTCTCAAAGGTAATGCTCCTAGCCCAGGGCAAGTTCCAGGAGTTTTTATCAGCTAAATCAGATGTAAAGGCAGCCCTACTTTCTGATATTTTCAAAACCAAAAAATACAGGGATATTACAGGTAGGCTCAAGGAAAGGGCCAAGACAAGCAAGAATAAAATTAAGGAAATTGATGATAAATTATTAAATATTATCTCCTATGATGAAATCTTAAAAGAATCGATCAATGAGGATTATATACTAGCTCTTGATTTTAAAAATATCCAAAAAATTATAGAGGACAATGAAAATGACCTTGGACTTAAGCTAGATGAGTTAAAGAAGGAAGAAGAAAGACTAGATAAAAATATAAAAAATTCTTATAGGAACTTGGAGAAGTCTAAAAATACTAATGAGAATATAAGCTCTTATCAAAAATCACAAGCGGCTTACAATCTTTTGTATAAGAATTTTGAAGAAAAATCTAAAGAAAAATCTGACCTAGACCTAGCTAGCTTTGCCAAATCAATCAAAATCTATGAGGAAAGAATAGAAAAGACTCAGGATTCTGTAGAAAATTTGACCAAAAACCTAGAGGCAGATAAAAATCTTTTGGAAGAGAAAAATGCTGAAGCAAAAAATCTAGAAAAAGACTTGGCAAAGATAGACGACCTTGCCAAAAATTTAGATAAAAACAAACTTGCCCTAGCAGAAAAGGAAAAGACCTACCAAGCTCTTGGTGAATTTTTATCAAATAAAAAAGCCTACGAATCTATAAAAACTATTGAAAAAGAAAAGCAAGACTTAGAGGAAAAGATAAAAAATATAGATGAGAATCTAGAAAACTTAAGAAAAACCTATGGACAAGCCCGTGAAGATAAGGCGAAACTTAAGGAAGAGGGCCTAGAACTTAAGGAAAAATTAAGGGCCAGAGAAGATAAGCTTCTTAGCCTTAAGAAAGACCAGGCAAGGCTTCTAGAAAACAAGGCCTATGAGAAAGATATTGAAAGCTTAAGCAAGGAAAGAGAAAATTATCTTAACTTAAAAGATAAAGCGAGCCTAGATAGGGAAATTGACCAGCTGAATTATTTTATTGAAAGGCTAAATAAAGATGGGATATGCCCTGTTTGTGGGACTAGGCATGAAGAAAAATTCCCCCTTCACAAGTCAGAGGGCTTAGATTTTGATAAGATAGTTGAAAAGCTAAATGACCTTAACCTATCCTTTGAAAAGATTAGGCTACTTATTGATAAAAATATCAAAGATTTGGAAATGGACGATAGTCTTGAAAATATAAGGGGTCTTATAAAGGAAAATGAGGACCTTATCAAATCTTATGGGGATCTATTAGCTAAAAATCAAAAGGAGATTGACCTTAAAGATAAGTTATTACAAAAGACAGAGGAAGAGGGGAAGACCTTGGGCCTTGAAAAAGAAAATCTAGGCCAAGCTTTAAAAGAAATAAATATTAAGCTAGACCGACTCCAAGAGTTAAAAATCGCCTACCTTAGCCAGAAGGAGAAAATGGAGGGCCTTAAAGAAGAAGCCCTATTAGCTGAAATAAAGTCATTTGAAAAAAATATAAAAGAAGCAAGTGATTTTATAGAAAAGACTAAGTCCCATGATCAAGAAATAAAACTTGCCCTTTCAAGTCTTAAGGCAGAAATTGGATCTTTTGAAAAAACTCTTTCAGAAAATAAAGAAAATCTCACAGCCTACAAAAAAGAATTTAAGGACAAAGTATCTGAAAAATTTGAAAATGAGGATGTCTACAAGGGTTATCTTGATAAATTTGATGAGTTCGACCTTTTAAAAAGAGCAAACGAAGAATATTTTAAAAATCTTGATAGACTAAAGGCTAATCTTGATAATCTAAAGGATTTTAAAGACCTTGAAATCATAGATTTAGAAATCTTTAAAGAAAAAATTATAGATCTTGAAGAAAAGGCAAAATCTCTGGCTGATAGAAAACTATCTCTAAATCAAGGCTTATCTTCCTTTAAAAGGGCGGGCCTTGAGATAAAGGCCATAAGCCATGAATTTGAAAAGGAAAAGAATAAGTCTCTTAGTCTTACAAGACTTGCTGATCTTGCAAGCGGGACAAGTGGAGCCAATAAGGGAAGGGAGAGGATTGATTTTGAAACCTACATCCTAAGTGTCTACTTTGATAGGGTTCTTAACTTTGCCAATAAGAGGTTTAATAAGATGACAGATGGTCAATTTACTATGATAAGGAAAAAGGAAGCGACCGATAATAGGTCCAAGGCAGGTCTTGATATAGAAATCCTAGATTCAAATACAGGTAAGCGCCGCCCAGCCACAAGTCTTTCAGGTGGGGAATCCTTCCTTGCAAGCCTATCCCTTGCCCTTGGCCTTTCTGATGAAATTGGAGCAGAAAATGGGGGAATCAGGATAGATACCCTATTTATAGACGAGGGATTTGGAACCCTTTCTAAGGAATTTCTGGATAATGCCATAAGGGCTATTGAAGAAATTTCTAAGGATGACAGGTTTGTTGGCCTAATTTCTCACGTGGATGAATTAAAAGATGCCATTGATGCCAAGATTTTGATAAGTTACGAGCCAAGCGATGGATCAAAGATAGAGGTGAAAGCATGATTTCATTAATACTAGCAAAAAAAGAACAGGATAAGAGCCTATATATTTACAAGGAAATAGAAAAAAGGCTTGAAGCTGGTCAAAAATCAATTCTTATAGTTCCTGAGCAATACACCCTAGAAACTGATATAGACTTCATAAACAATATCAGATTTTCTTCAGTAATGGATGCTAAGGTCCTTTCCTTTTCATCCTTTGCTGCATTTTTCCTAGATAGGGCGGGCCTTGATAAGCTTAAATTCCTAAATAAGGAAGGCAAGCTCATGATCCTTACAAATATAATGCACGATTTAAATGATAAGCTCACTCTTTTCAAAAATTCCTATGGAAATATCGACTTCATCAATTCGATTACAGATTTGATTGCAAGTTTTAAGGATAATAATTTTGACCAAGATTTTTTTGAAAGTATTAAGGATGCTGAAATAGATGAGGCCAGCAGGATAAAATTTGAGGAAATAAGGCTAATCCTTGATGCCTACCAGGAAGCTCTTTCAGGCAAATTCATTGATGGTGAGGATATGACCTCTCTTTTAGCAGAATCCATTAAGGATGCAGACTTTCTAAAGGACTATCACTTTTATTTTGATAAGTTTGACTATATGGAAGAAAGGAAACTTGAGCTTATATCTGCCCTTGTAAGGGAAGAAATTGACATCACTATTGGCCTTAATCTAGATCCTAAAAATCTAAATGAAGCCCTTCCAAGAGCAGAAATATTTGACCCAGCCTTTGGCTTTTATAAAAAACTTAGATCTAATTTTAATTGTGAAATTATAGAAATGGAAAATACGGAAAATAAGGCAGACCTTGACCACTTCTTAGATAACTTTGATATTTTTAACCCAAGGCCATATCTAGATAAGCCTAATAATATTAGGGTTTTAGAGTCTATATCGACAAGGACTGAGGTGGAAAATATTGCCCTTCTTATCAATAAATTAATAAAAAGTAAGGACCTAAGATATAATGATTTTGCCATCTACATGACAGAAAATAGCGAATATGAAAATATCCTAGCTAAGACCTTTGATAGGTATGACATCCCTATATTTTTGGATAAGCGTAGGAAGATGAGTGATAATCACATTATAAAGACCTTTCTTGCCCTCCTTAGGCTTAGGGTTAATAAATACAGAAAAGAAGACCTCTATTATATCCTAAATTCTAAGCTAATTGATTTTGGTGAAACTTACGAGGAAGATTGCCACATCTTCATCAAATTTATTGGCAAAAGAAATATAGCGGGTGCCATGTTTGAAGATGATAAGTATTTTATTCTGGATTATGATTTCTATGAAAAGTTTTTGGAAAATGATCCAAAAAGAGAAGAAAAGCTTAAGAAAAAGGAAGAAGAATACCAGGCCATAAATAGGGTAAGGGATAAGATTTTAGACCTTTTAGGAAATTTAGCTAATGAAGGGAAGATACGAGACCTTGTTGAAGGTATCTATAAGATGATTTCTGATTCATCAATAAGACTTGCCATTACAAGTTTTCAGGAAGAATTAAAGGACCTTGCAGCCCTTGATGATTATAGAGAAAATGAGCAAATTTGGGATAAATTTATAGAGATTTTAGACCAATTAGTTTTAATTATGGGTGAGAGAGATACAAGTCTTTCTAGGATTTATAGCCTAATAGAAGCAGTGACTAAGGATATTAAAATTGGCCTAATTCCACCATCTAAGGACCATCTTATAGTAAGTGATTTTAAGAGGGAGAGGGTTTCAAATAAAAAGATAAATATAATTTTAGGCCTTAATGATGCCTATTTTCCATCGGGAGAGTCTAGGGATTTTATCATAAATGATGATGAGAAGGAAGACCTAAAAAAGCGTGGGATTGACCTTAAATTATACGATAAAGATAATGAAAGTCTTGAAAAGCTAAGTCTTTATAAGATAATTGTAGGATCTGACAAGCTAATATTTTCCTACGCTCTTTCTGATAAGTCAGGAAAAGAACTCAAGAAAAGCTTGGTTTTAAATGATATTTTAAATATTTTCCCTCAGATGCAAGTAAAATCAATTACAAAACTTGAGCCTAATCTTGCCGCTTATTCTAAGGAAGGCCTTAAGAAATTTGCCCTAGAAAATCTAGAAAAGATTAAGAAAAACGAAAAAATAAGCAAGGAAGATTTGGACTTAAGCCTAGATTTCATCAAGTATTTAAAAGATAATTTAGAAAAAAACGACAATCAGAAAATCTATGATTCAATTTTCAAGGGACTCTTTTTTACCAATGACAAGGCTCCGCTTAATTTAGACCTTGCTGGCAAGCTTTATGGGAAAAGGGCATATTCAGTTTCAGAAATTGAAACTTATTCACGTTGTCCTTACAAATATTTTATCTCCTACGGCCTAAGACCTGACGTGGAAAATGATTTTGACATTGACCAGATGGAAATAGGAAATATCGTCCACAAGTCACTTGAAGAGCTTTCAAGATTATTAAAAGAAGAAAATATCGACGATATCACAGATGAAAAACTAGATACGCTTTTAGAAGAAAATTTCAAAGAAGGCATAGATTTAAACCTGGAAGCTTTGAGAAAAGATTCGCCTAAAAATGCCTATATCCTTGAAAATATGCTAAATTCTGCTAAGAGAAATGCAAGGGAAATCAAAAGAGGTCTTAAAAGGTCAGACTTTAAGCTCTTTGCCTTTGAGGAAAGCTTTGATAAGGGAGGATTTTTTGACCAGGTCGATATAGATGGGGAAAACTACCTAAGGGGTAGGATTGACAGGATAGATAAGGCAGGAGATTTAATTAGGATTATAGATTATAAGACAGGGGCCAAGAGCTTTAAACTTGTAAATGTCCTAAATGGTCTTGATCTCCAGCTTATTGTCTACATGATGGCAGCAAGTGATAAAGATTTTAAACCTGTAGCCTCTTTCTACTTGCCACTTAGGGATGAGATTGAAAAGATGGATAAGGTTTCACTTACAGATCAAGAAAATCTCAAGGAAATCCTAGCAGATAAGTTCCAGATGACAGGCCTTTTGCTTAAGGTTAATGAAGAAGTTATAAGGCTTATGGATAGGGATTATGACAAGGATAAGCTTGCTGTCTTTGACCCAAAGAAAAATGAAATTGTAAATCCTGAAGACTTTGAGGTTTTGACACACTTTACCAAGGATTTGATAAAACAAATAATTGAAAATATCAAAAATGGCCTAATCGACCTAAGGCCTGTCAGGGAAGATAAGCAAAGAAAAGAATGCACCTATTGCGATTATAGGGGCATATGCAAGTTTGATGAGATAATTGATTCAGATAGGTTTAGGGATATAGACAAGTCCCTAAAGATAGAAGATGTAAAGAGGGATGCTTATGACAGAGATTAAAAAAACCAAGGCCCAAGAAGCTGCCATAGACACAGAAGATAAAAATATAATAGTTTCAGCTGCAGCAGGATCCGGCAAGACCTTTGTCCTAGTTGAAAGAATCATCAGCCTAATGAAGAAATATCATATAGATATTGATAAGATGATAATTGTAACCTTCACCAACAAATCTGCAATCGATATGAAAAATAAGATAAGGGCAAGGCTAGAAGAGGCGGCAGATGACTTTGATCCAGATTTTCTTAGAAGACAGATAAGGCTCTTAAAGACTGCCCAAATTAAAACCCTCCATGCTTTTTGCTCTGATATGATTAGGGAAAATTTCTATTATTTTGATAAGTTAAGTCCTAATTTTAAGGTCCTAACAGAAAATACATCTATTATTATGAGGGCAAATGCCATAGATGAAATATTTGATGAAGAATATGAAAAGATGACAGATGGCTTTAGGATCTTTTTAGAAAATTTCGCCCAAAATAGAAATGATTCTCCTGCCAAAGGTCTTATTCAAGATACTTACAACATGATAATCGGCCAAATTGACCCACTTGCTTGGCTTGATAAAAATACAAGGTCAGCAAATATCGGTGACAAGCTTAAGGAGATTTCAAAAAAATCTCTGAGGGACATGAAAGATAAGGCTTTTAAGCTAACAGTCATGGCCAATGAAAATGACATGAGAGAAAAACTCCAAGAGCTTGTGACAGAAGATTATTCAATATTTTTAGACCTTGAAAATAATCTTGACTCTTGGGATGAATTTTTAGAAAAAATAGAAAAGGTAAAGTTTGGCAGACTTTCTTCATCCAAAAATGATGATAAATTCCTTTACAATATCCTAAGAACTGACAGAAATTCCTATAAAAATTCTCTGGATAAGCTCAAAAATCTGGTAAGAAATACATCTTCTGACCTTATAAGCCTTACAAGCCATAAGGAAGAAATCCTCTTAGGAGAAATTAATAGGCTTACAAGGCGTTTTATGGAAGTTTTTGATCAGAAGAAAAAGGCCAAATCTTATCTAGATTTCAACGACCTCGAGCAATATTTTATAAGGCTATTAGATAATGAAACTGCAAGAAATAAGCTTGTTGATAAATTTGAATATATCTTCTTCGATGAATACCAAGATTCAAATGAAATTCAAAACTATATAATAGAAAAGCTTAAAAGGGAAAGAAGGCTATTTTTCGTAGGAGACGTCAAGCAATCAATCTATGGTTTTAGGAGGGCAAGGCCTGACTTATTCCTAGAAAAGCTTGATATATACGAAAGGGAAGAAGATTCTGTTAGGATAAATCTAAATGAGAACTTCAGAACTGATAGGCTACTCTTAGATTTTAATAACTATATCTTTGATAGGATAATGACCAAAGAGACAAGTGGCATTGACTATAAAAACGGCGGCCACAGGTTAAATTTCGGAAGAGATAAGGAAAATCCAAATGCCAAAGTAGGCCTTACAGTTCTTGATAAGGCAGTAAATGAGGAAGATTACCTAGTTAGACTCATAAGAGATTTAGTAGGGGAAGGCTATGCCTATAAGGATATAGCAATCCTTTTAAGAAGCGGAAATAAGTCATATGTATATGAAGAAGCCTTCAAAAGAGCAGATATTCCTTATTTTAACGACATATCAAAGGTATCATTTTTGGCAGCAGAGGTTAATTTTTTCATAAATCTTTTAAAATATCTGGCCAATCCAAATGATGACATTGTTCTGCTTTCTGTCCTTAGAAGCGAAATTTTTAATTTCAGCGAAGATGACCTGGTAGAAATAAAGCTTTATTCTGATTCCTTTAGGTTTTATGATTGCTTTGATAATTATGATGGGAATGAGCAAATAAAGGCAAAAATTGATAATTTTAAGCTGGTCATAAAGGATTTAAAAAATAAACTCGCCATCTACTCTCTTTTCGATTTTGCTAACTACCTTTTTGAAAAAACTGGCCTTTACGACTTCCTCATGGCAAGGGATTTGGGAGCTGATAGGATAAATAATATAGAATCCCTAATCGACCTCATGGCAGAATACGACTCAGCCAATGACAATGGTCTTTATGGATTTTTAACCTATTATGAAAATATTTCAAAGACCCAAAAAGATAGCATAGACCAGTCAAGAGATTTATCTGAAGAAGAGGACCTGGTAAGGATAATGACCATCCACAAGTCAAAAGGGCTTGAATTTAAGGTGGTAATCCTTGCAGATTCATCAAGATTAATAAGAAATATGCATTCGAGAAATCTTGCAATATTTGATGATAAGCTTGGCATTGGAATCGATGTTGCAGATTATGATAGAAAGGTCAAGGTCTCATCAATAAATAAAAAGTTAATTGAAAATAAGCTTGTAGAGGAAGATAAGAAAGAAGAGATGAGAATCCTCTATGTAGGTCTAACCAGGGCTGAGGAAAGGCTATATATAACAGGAACTAAGTCACAAAGCTCTTTAGCAAAGCTTTATCAAAATGTAGATTATCTTGAAATGTCAAGCCACCTAGACTGGATCCTCTCAAGCCTATCCTTCGATAAGATAGGTGAGGAAATTTTTGCTAAAGACTACTTTACAGATGATTTTGATAAGCGAGTAGATATATCATATCTTGAAAGCCTAGAAGAAGAAAAAGTCAGGGAAAGTAGGGATATAGGTAAAATATTTGAGGATATCAAACCTAGTGCAAATTATAAAAAAATAGAAGACCTAATGGATTTTACCTACAAGGGGGTAGATGATATAGGCGAAAGCCTTAAAAAATCAGTAACAGAGATAGCAAAAGACTTCAACAAAGAAGAGGAAGGCTACGAAAGATCATCTTTTGGGGAAAATTATTCAAATATAGACTTCAAGAAACCAGCCTTCATAGAAGAAGAAAAAACCTACTCAGCCACAGACAAGGGAAGCCTAATCCACAAAGTCTTTCAGAAACTCCCAATGAAAGAATATGATAGAGAGAGTCTTAAAGCAGAAATAGAAATCTTAATAGAGAACCAAATAATAGAAAAAGAAGGGGCAAAACTTTTAGAAGTGGATAAATTTTTAGGATTTTTCCAAAATGATCTGATAAAAGAATTAATCAAGGAAGAAACACCTTACAGAAAAGAAGAATCCTTCCTAATGCAGTATGAGGATTACTACGTAAATGGTCAGATAGACCTAATCTTTGAAAAAGAAAACGAAATAATCCTAATAGACTTCAAGACAGATAGGATAAAAAGAGAAGAAGCCTACAAAAAGCAGTTAGAAATCTACAAAAAAGCTTTAGAAGAAGCCTTGGGCAAAAAGGTAAGCATGGGGCTTATATATTGGTATAATAGTGGGGAGATTAGTGTTTACAATAAATAATGGGTATTTTAGGGGAGCTTCCCCTAAAACCCCTTTTTTTATTATCCAAGATAATAGTATTTTAGACTTTGATTCTTCGTAACTTAACCATTTAATATTTAATTTCTATTTACTATTGAATCTTCGTAATAAGGGGAGGCCCAAGGACCCTTTCGCATGGGTCCTCATCGGCCTCCCCTTAAACCCCTCCCCGTTACACCCCACAAGCGACTCCTTAGCGGAGTGCGAACAGAGAAGATTGCCTAACGGCAATCCTATCTTGGTAGACAAATCTCTTTGTTTTAGATTTCCTTATTCTTACTGATTTTGACATTCTGATGCCTAAAAATCTCAATCTAGTCCAAATATTTATTTTGTATACACTCTACATCTCAGCACTTACAAAATTTAATTTGTACTCGTGCGTCAGGAGATTTTCTTAACGGCATCTCCATTTACAAAATATTCCGACCATGGGAGAATTATTCTGTATTCTGAGAGGATATTGACATCTAAGTAAGTATTGGTCTCGTTTGCCATTGGCAAACATTGCTATTGGTGGGTCTAAGTAAGAGAGCTTTGATATTTACTGAATTAAAATCGTCAATTATTTTAAATAGAGGAAGCGTTAAGAAAATTTTGTTGAGCGTAACGAAGTGAAGCGAATCTAAATTTTTAGCTGACGAGATTTGAAATAATAGATTTTGAACCAGGATGAATAGCCGTCAGGTCTAATATAGAAGATTGCTAGAAGCAATCTTCAGTTTGCCCTCTGCAAGAGTCGCTTGCGGGGTGTAACGAAGAGGGGGTGTAAGGGGGAGGGCGATGAGGACCCATGCGAAAGGGTCCTTGGCCCTCCCCCTTTGGCGAAGTCATCAGCTTGATGACAATTATTTATTATGAGATAAAATTACAAGAATAAAAGTAAATAATAATTTTATCTTGGATAAAAAACCCCTAATAACTAGTATATCAATTACTGTAATTAATAAAACCCCCCATTTATATGAATAATATCCCCAGTTATATAAGAAGCCTCATCAGAGATCAAGTACCTCACTAGGCCTGCGATTTCTTCTGGCTTTGCTAGTCTTTTTATGCCTACTTCTTCTTTTAACTGATTTATTTCTTCTGGGCTAAAGTCTCTTTTCATCATGTCTGTATCTACCATGCCTGGGGCTATGGCGTTTACTCTTATATTTGATGGGGCTAATTCTTTGGCCATGGCCTTGGTGAAGGTATTTATGGCGCCCTTGCTTGTAGAGTAGGAAGATTCCATGCTTGCTCCGAAGTCTCCCCAGATTGAGCTGATATTTATGATTACTCCCTCTTTTTTCTCAATCATTTTTGGTATGGCTCTTTTGGAGTTTAGAAAGACCGAATTAAGGTTGGTATTTATTACATCCAGCCACTTGTCAAAGGGAGTGTCTTGGATTAGGCCAAAGTAGGATATACCTGCGTTATTTATTAGGATGTCGACATTTTTGAAATTGTCTTCAATGATTTTAAACATCGCTTCTACCTGGTCTTCATCTGATACATCTGCCCCTATGGCTATTACCATGGGATTTATTTCTCTTAATTCTTTTAGAAGGTTCATGGCTTCATCTTTGCTCTTATTATAATTTATTACGATTTGATAATCTTTTGCGAGGTTTTTGGCAATTGCAGCACCTATTCCCCTGGAAGATCCTGTTATTAATACTGTTTTCATAACTTTATTATAACATATTTGTTAAATAGGGTATAAATTTATTGATGGTATGATGATTAGAATTCTAAGGAGTAGATATGAAATATTTTAAATTAAATGATGGAACTAAGGTTCCTGCAATTGGTTTTGGTACTTTTAAGATTACTGAAGAAGCTGATATGGAAAGGTCCATTGGCTCTGCAATAGAAGCAGGCTATAGGTATTTTGATACTGCAAAATACTATGAAAATGAAGACTTAGTTGGTAAATACCTTAAGGGTTCTGGTCTTAAAAGGGAAGAAATACAAGTAGCTACAAAGGTTTGGCCTGTAGATTTTGATCCAGAGGCTTGCAAAAGATCAATTGAAAATTCTCTAAAAAAGCTTGACCTCGATTATATAGATGTTTTATTGCTTCACTGGTATGGAGAAGATTTTGATAAGGCTTGGAAAGTTTTTCAGGCCTATAGGGACCAAGGCCTTGTTAAATCTATAGGTGTGTGTAATTTTACAATTCCACAGCTTACAGAACTTATAAGTCTTGGCGAAAAGCCAGTCCTTGACCAATTAGAAAGTCATTTATATTTACAAGATACAGATAATAAGAATTTCCTAATGGAAAATGGCATCCTCCACCAAGCTTGGGGACCACTTTCTCAAGGTAAGTCCAATCTTTTGGATGAGCAAATCCTAAAAGAAATAGGGGATAAGTACGGAAAAACTCCTGCCCAAATTGCCCTTAAATGGAATATAGAAAGGGATACTATGGTCCTTGTAAAATCTTCAAATGAGGGAAGGATTAAGGAAAATATTTCGATTTTTGACTTTGACCTTAGCGAAGAAGACATGAACGCCCTTGCCAGCCTTGATAGGAAGGAAAGATTTTCAAATGACCCAGAAAATAAGGAGTGGCTTGATAAGATAAGAAGAGGATAGGAAAATATATTTAAGGAATCGGCGATTATACTTGCCGGGTTTTTAATAAATATAAAAGGAAGAAATATGATTTACAAAAATGATCTAGCAATTTTGGAGTTTGACGATAATATCGAATCGGTGATTATGCCGAATCACGAAAATCTAGACATAAATTTACCTGTTAAATGCGTTTATGCTTTTTTGGAAGATGAGATTGACAGATATGTCGTGAGAAATGAAGGGGAGATTTTAGGTCATTTTGAATCGGCAACAAAGACTTATCCTATTTATAAAATTAATCATAAGGGCCATGACCTTTGTCTTGCTCAAGCCCCAGTTGGCTCTGCTCCAGCAGCCCAACTTTTGGATTGGCTTATTGGCTATGGTGTAAGGGAAATAATTTCCACTGGAACCTGCGGATCTCTAATAGATATAGCAGAGTCGACTTTTCTTGTTCCTGTGAGGGCCTTAAGGCAGGAAGGGACAAGCTTTCATTATGTTTTGCCATCTAGGTATATTGACATAAATCCTAGAGCAGTTTCAGCTATAGAAAGAGTATTTAGACAAAGAGGACTCAAATATAAGGAAGTCATGACCCGGACTACTGATGGATTTTATAGGGAGACAAAAGATTTGGTAAATTATAGAGTTGATGAAGGCTGTGCTGTTGTTGAGATGGAATGTTCTGCCCTTGCAGCTGTTAGTCAAATGAGAAAGGCTATCTGGGGAGAAATTCTTTTTACTGCTGATACCTTGGCAGATGTAGAAAATTATGATCAGAGAAACTGGGCTAGAAATTCCTTTTCCTATGCTTTAGAGCTTGCTATGGATGCAGTGATTGAAATTTAAATAAGGATTATTCCAATTAAAAAGGCGAGGATTTTAGTCCTTGCCTTTTCAGATGTTTAATTTTATTAGTCTATAAATTTTTTAGCAAAGTCTACGAAAGCATCGCATGCGCTCTTTACAAATGGTCTAGTTTCTTCGATTAGTTTGCCGTCTTTATCAAATAATTCGTTAATCTTAGCTAGGTATACTTCTGGTTTACTCATGGCTATGAGGTCTACACAGGTGAAAGATTGCTTTAGGGCAAGGTTACTTGATACACCGCCCATTGTACCTATGGTTGAGCTAAATACTGTAGCAGGTTTTCCTGCCCAAAGATTACCTTCTGGTCCACGAGATGCTATATCGATTGCATTTTTTAAAACTGGGGCAAGGGATCTGTTGTATTCTGGTGTGATAAAGATAAAGGCATCACATTTTTTGACATCTTCTCTAAGTTTGATGTAGGCTGGGTGAATTTCGCCCATGTCTAGGTCTTGGTTATAAAAAGGTGTCTCGCTTAGGTCGATCTTATATGTTTCAACATCAAGCAGTTCTGCTACTTCCTTGGCAAGTTTTTTATTCCATGAAATTGTCTAAGTGATCCTACTAATAATCCTATTTTCATTGATAAATCCTTTCTTTTTTCTTTAATTAAATTATACCCTAAAGTATAAATTATAAGCAAAAAGAGCCAGCTAAAGCTAGCTCTAATGTTTAATCATTTTTATTTCTTATATATTTGTCAATATTAGCTGCAGCTTTTTTACCTGCTCCCATGGCAAGGATTACTGTAGCTGCGCCGCTTACAGCATCACCACCTGCAAAGACCCCGTCTTTTGTGGTCATGGTTGTATCATCAATTATGATTCCGCCCCAAGATTCTGTTTCTATGTCTGGGTTGGTGTGTTTGATAAGTGGGTTTGGAGATTGGCCAATTGAAATTATCACTGATTCAAATGGGACTTCTTCATATTCTCCAGTTGGAAGTGGTCTACGTCTACCTGATGCATCTGGCTCACCTAGGACCATTTTTTCTACCTTAACAGCCTTTACCCAACCATTTTCGCCCATAATTTCTACTGGATTGTGGAGGTTCATGAAGTTGATGCCTTCTTCAATGGCGTGATGGCTTTCTTCAGCCCTTGCTGGCATTTCTTCAAAGCTTCTACGATATACTACTGTCACATCTGCCCCAAGTCTTTTGGCTGATCTTGCAGCATCCATTGCCACGTTTCCACCACCTACTACACAGACTTTTTTGCCTACATGGACTGGTGTGTCGTATTCTGGGAACTTGTAGGCCTTCATGAGGTTCATACGGGTTAGAAATTCATTTGCTGAGTAGACTCCATTGTAATTTTCTCCTGGAATGCCTAAAAATGAAGGAAGACCTGCACCTGTCGAGATATAAATTGCTTCATAGCCCTTTTCCTTTAGGTCATCAAGGGAGAGGGTTCTACCGACTATGACATTTGTCCTAAGCTTAACACCTAGGCCAATTACGTTTTTAAGTTCTGTATTTACAAGATTTTTAGGAAGTCTAAATTCTGGTATACCATACATCAATACTCCTCCAGCTGTGTGGAAGGCATCAAAGAGGGTTACCTTGTAGCCAAGTTTGGCAAGGTCTGCTGCAGCAGTTAGGCCAGAAGGTCCAGCACCTACAACAGCTACCTTTTCCTTGTTAGCATAGACTTCTACTGGTTTTTTATATTTTAAATTATTGTGATAGTCTGCGACAAATCTTTCAAGCCTACCGATTGCAACAGGTTCGCCTTTTTTGCCTCTAGTACATACTCCCTCGCATTGGTTTTCTTGAGGGCAGACCCTACCGCAGATAGCTGGGAGGTTGTTGGTTTCAGAAATTTTTTGGTAGGCTGCCTCTATATCTCCTTCTGTGATGAGGTGGATAAATTCTGGAATCTTTACAGAAACTGGACAGCCATCCATACAAGGTTTGTTCTTGCATTGAACACAGCGCATGGCTTCTTCTTGAGCCATTTCAAGAGTATAACCTTGGGCTACTTCTTCAAAGTTTTTGTTACGAACATTTGGGTCTTGTTCTGGCATTTTGACTTTTTCTTGACTCATATTAAATTTGGCCATTTCTTACCTCCCCAGTCAGGTTGCAGATGTGTTCTCTTTCTTCTGTAGCATAGTTTCTGGCTCTATTCATAGCTTCATCAAAGTCTACTAAAAATCCGTCAAAGTCAGGTCCATCTACGCAGGCAAATTTCATTTCTCCGCCTACAGTTAGCCTGCAACAGCCACACATGCCAGTTCCATCTACCATTATAGAGTTCATTGAAACTGTTGTAGGAATATCGTGTGGTCTTGTAACAGCTACAACATTTTTCATCATAATAGCAGGGCCAATGGTTAGGACGTGGTCGTATTTTTTGCCTTCATTTATAAGATCTTCGAGCACTTGGGTTACAAAACCTTGTCTGCCATAAGATCCATCGTCTGTTGTTATGTATAAATTATCAGAACAAGCCTTTAGCTCGTCTTCTAGTATGATTATGTCCTTATTTTTAAAACCCATTATTACATCGACATTAGCTCCGACCTCGTGAAGGTATTTAGCTTGTGGATAGGCTATAGCTGTACCAAGTCCTCCGCCCACAACGCATACATTTTTGCCCTTAAGGGAATCTAGGTCTGTTGGCACACCAAGTGGTCCTACAAAGTCTAAAAATCCATCGCCAGCCTTAAGATTATCCATCCTCATAGTTGTACCACCGATAATTTGTACAATGATAGTTACGTTTTCTTCGTCAGTTGATGATATGGTAAAAGGCACTCTTTCGCCCTTTTCATCAAGCCTTAGGATAATAAATTGGCCTGGGAGAGCTTTTCTTGCAATCTCTGGGGCTTTAACAACAAATTTGATAGTGTTAGCATTCAAATTTGTCTTTTCAATAATTCTTGCCATTATTCCTCCTCAAATTGAAATTAAAAGCTAGTAGATATAAGCTTTTCTTTACTGATAATATACTATTTTGACAAGGATTAAGCAATGAGCCTGTAAAAAGCAATTTGAGGTGATATATTTATAAAATATAGTATTATAAAGCTATTGTTAATAATAAAAGAAGGGAGTTTTATGGAAAAGCAAAAGAGAAAATACACAACCAAATACCTTTTGAAACGCTTCATACCATATTATAAGCCATATAAAAAGGTACTTATACAAGATTTAATAGCGGCAAGCCTTACAACCCTATCAGAGCTAATCCTTCCAATTTTATTATCCTACCTTACAGATTGGGCACAAATTGGGATTTTGGATGGGCCAAGGATAGTAAAGGTTGCTATAATATATGCCATAACTAAGTCAATATCAGTAATAGCCAGATACTTCATGCAATCAAGGGGCCACATAATGGGAGCCTTCATCGAAAAGGACATGAGAAGGGACATTTTTAACCACCTCCTAGAGATGGATACAGAATTTTTCAACGAATCAAAGGTCGGTCAGCTAATGACTAGACTTACCTCAGATTTGTTTGAAATAACAGAATTTTCCCACCACGTCCCAGAAGAATTCTTAGTCGGGGCAATCAAACTAATTATATCCTTTATAGTATTGATAAATATTGATATCAAGCTATCTTTAATAATATATTTGATGATTCCAATCATGTATATCATGTCAAGAAGGTCCAGGGAAAAATTTAGACAGGCTACATTTGAGACCAAACGTCAAATAGGGGCAATCAATGCAGGAGTAGAGGATACTTTGCTTGGCATAAGCGTAGTAAAGTCTTTTGCCAACGAAGGAGTCGAAAAGGGTAAATTTGCCAAGGAAAATTCCAAATTTGCCGATATAAAATCTGATAGATACTATGCTATGGCTAGATTTTTCATGGTCAAGGATTCTTTTTCAGGAATTATGTATCTACTTTTGATAAGTTTTGGTGGCTACTTTGTAGTAAGTGGAGAGATAAGTCCTGGAGATTTAATAGCTTTTACCATGTATCTAAACATGCTAATTGCAACAATTGAAAGGCTAATTAACTTCACCGACACCTTTGAAGCAGGAACTACAGGAATAGAAAGATTTGTAGAAGTAATGAGCCTAGATAAGGATATATTTGATAAGGAAAATCCAGAAAATCTTGATGATGTGAAGGGTAAGATTGAATTTGAAAATGTCTACTTCAAATATCCAAACACGCCAGATGAGGACCCTTATGTATTAGAAGATATGTCATTTAAGATAAATGTCGGCGAAAACATAGCCCTAGTAGGCCCATCAGGAGCTGGAAAGACAACTATCTCAAAATTAATCCCAAGATTTTATGATGTTGATAAGGGGTCTATAAAAATCGACAATACTGATATTAAGGACCTATCAATTGAGTCACTTAGAAATAATATAGGAATCGTCCAACAAGATGTCTACCTATTTTCAGGCACAGTTAGGGAAAATATCGCCTATGGTAAGGATGATGCTACTGAGGCTGAAATAATAGAGGCTGCTAGACTTGCTGGGGCAGATGAATTTATAAAAGATTTGCCAGATGGCCTTGATACCTATATAGGAGAACGTGGAGTGAAATTATCCGGCGGTCAGAAACAAAGGATATCAATTGCCAGGGTATTTTTGAAAAATCCACCAATCTTAATCCTAGATGAGGCTACAAGTGCTCTAGATAATAAGAGCGAGGCAATTGTACAAGCTTCCCTTGAAAAATTATCTAAGGGTAGGACAACCCTCACCATAGCCCACAGGTTATCAACCATAATTAATGCTGATGAAATCCTAGTTTTAACTTATGATGGCATAGTTGAAAGAGGAAACCACAAGAATCTTTTAGAGAAAAAAGGCGTCTATTATAATCTATATAATTCCAATAACACAGACTTATTTGGATAAAATTGGCGGAAGGAAGCTTCCGTCTTTTTATTGGTAAAAATCCTTTAAGATGTATAATAAAGGGAGAAAGGGTGACTTATGAAGAAATTTTTTGGAAAGTTCCTTCACGGACTTGCAACATTAATCGGGACTATTTTTACAGTCCTTATAAATTTTATGAATATTTTAGTAATGACCTTTGAGGGCATCAGATCTCTCCTTGCAGTCGTATTTATGCTGGGTTGTTCAACTTTTATATTTTTGCCAACCTTGCTCTTATTTTTACCATCAAAGGTGTGGATGGCAATTTTTGTAATCATGATAATACCAGTTCTTGGACCAAGTTTTATATCATTTTTAAGATATGGCAACTATGTCCTAACTGAATGGATGTATGACAGAGCCAACTCCCTAATTACAGGAGAAAAGCAAGGATTTGACTCTCTTGGTGATTATTCAGAAAAATATATAAATGATAGGCAAAAGGAAAGACAAAGAGCTGCCGAAGAAGAGGCTAGGGCACGCCAAGAGAGGATGAATGATTACTTTGAAGATATATTCGGTAACTTCACCTACTATGAAACAAGAGATTTTGGCCAAGGAGATTTTTCTGGCTTTGGTAACTATCAAAACCAAGGCGGATATCAAGGTGGATATCAGAATTATGGAGTAAATGACCTAGGTTTTAAGGAAAAATACGAAAAATCTTGTCAAACCTTAGACCTACCTTTAAATACAGACATTTACCAGGTTAAGCTTAATTATAGAAAGCTTGCAAAAAAATACCATCCTGATCTAAATAAAGAGCCAGGAGCTAAGGAGAAATTCCAAGAGGTAAATGCAGCCTATGAGTTTTTGAGTGAAGATAATATCAAAAAGTATAAGAATACTTACCTATAGGAAAAATTATGCATGATCAGATAAGAAATGAAGAATCAGCTGTCCTATTATCAGAAATAGCCAGCGATGCTGGTGCCATCATGCTTGAAAATGGTGCTGAAGTTTATAGGGTAGAAGATACAATTGAAAGAATTATAAGAAGTAAGAAAAATACTAAGGATGTGGATGTTTACTCAACTACCAATGTTATAATCCTAAGCTTTTCTTACAAAAATGAAGTCCATACCAATGTTAGGAGGGTCAAAGCTAGGTCAAATAACCTTTATTATATAGATAAGGTCAATAGCTTTTCCAGGTCCTTCTGTAGGGGAGAGATGAGCCTTGAAAATGCCCTAAGGGAGCTTAAAAACATTAAGGAATCACCAGATAAACCCCTAATTTTTAAGATTGTCGGTGCAGGAATTGCAGCTGCTGCTTATTCACTCCTTTTAAAGGGTGGTATAAAAGAGATGCTAATTTCCTTTATTGTAGGAAGCTTATCCTACTATTTTGCTCATTTTCTTGAAGAAAATAGCTTGGGATATTTTGTTGTTAATTACCTCTACGGAGTAATGGTTTCACTGGTAACTATCCTTGCCCTTAACTTTATTGGAGGGATTGAGTCATCTAAGGTTATAATTTCTTCAATGATGGCCTTTGTTCCTGGAATAATGCTTACAAATTCCATGAGAGACTTGATGAGTGGGGATTCAACCTCTGGTCTAACTGGAGCGGTTATTGCAATTTTAATTTCAACAGCCCTTGCCATGGGCGTAGGTACACCGATTACTATTATGAAGCTTTGGAGTTAAGATGTTATATATAAAAGAATTTATAATTTCAACTATATCTGCCTTTGGATTTTCATATGTGTTTAATTCGCCAAAAAAGTCAGTCTTAGTTTCAGGACTTAATGCGGGCTTTGGCTGGGTGATATTTAGGCTTGTTGAGCAATTTAGCGAATCTGTCTATATAGCTTCTTTTATGTCAGCCTTATTTATAGCCATAAGTTCAGAAGTTTTGGCAAGAATTTTTCATTATCCAGCCAGCATATTTATCTTCCCTGGCATAATAAATCTTTGCCCAGGAGAAGCAATTTACAATACTATGAGATATTTTATAGCAAATGAGACACCTATGGCTATAATTTCACTTTATAAGGCCCTTGGTATAGCAGCAGCCATTGCCTTTGGAGTCTTATTGTCATCATCATTTTCCTTATCTTTAAGGACTTATAAGGAAAGAAGCCACAGGAGAACAGATTTTTTAAGCATATTATTAGGGAGAAAAAAATGATAGAAGTATATTTAGCAGGTGGGTGCTTTTGGGGAGTTGAAGCCTACTTTTCAAATCTTGTTGGAGTAATTAAGACAGAAGTAGGCTATGCCAATGGTAAAACTGCCACAACAACCTATGAAGAGTTAAAAGTTACTGGTTTTGCAGAAACAGTCAAAGTCACTTTTGATGAAGAAATTATAAGTTTAAATGAAATATTTGAACATTTTTACTATATAATTGACCCAACTAGCCTTAACAAACAGGGCAATGATGTTGGAAGCCAATATAGGACTGGAATTTATTCTAGGTCTGAAGCAATTTTAAAGGCAGCAAGAAACTTTTTAAATATTAAGCAAGAAAAAGAAAAAGAGAAAATTATGGTGGAAGTTAAGGTCCTAAATAATTATATCAGGGCTGAAGAATACCACCAAGACTATTTAAAGAAAAACCCAGCTGGCTATTGCCATATAAATCTGGATGATGTATTGGAGATATAAAATGAAAATTAGAAAAATATTAGGCCTAGGCCTGGCCCTCCTTTTAGCTGGACCAAGTATTGCTTTTGCAGATGAAATAGTTTATTACGATAATAGCAATTTGGATAAGGTCTTAGTAGAAAATGGAATAAAGGTTGATACAAATAAAATTTCAGCAAGACGTCAAGCAGAAATAGCCAAAAATAATGATCAGGGCAGGCAAAATCTTACAAAAGAGACTAAAGAAGCAATTAAAGAAGTCAAAGAAGAAAAAGCTCCAGTTCTTTATCCAAAGACAGCAGTTTACTCAAATGTAGTAGATATTTCAGAGCACCAAAAGCCAAGTGCTATAAATTACGATAAGTTTGCCAAAGACATAGAGGGAGCCATCCTCCGTTCATCAATAACAACCTTTAAGGAAGATGAAAAAACTAAGGAAAAGACCTATTATCTTAGAAAAGATTTCACCGTGGATACCCATTATGATAATCTTAACAGAAGGGGAGTTCCAATTGGATTTTATCACTATTCAAGGGCTACAAACGAAGAAGAAGCTAGAAAAGAAGCCAACTTCGTCCTAGATTTTGTTAAAGGCAAAAATGTATCTCTTCCAATCTATATAGATATAGAAGATAATCTAAGGCAGGCCAAGGCAGGCAGGGAAAACTTATCAAGGGCAGCAGATGCTTTTATAAATACAATGAAAGCCAAAGGATATCTTGCAGGAATTTATTCCTATCCACACTTTGCCAAAAACCACCTAACAAGAGAAGTTAGAAATAATAATGAATTTTGGATAGCTGATTATAAGGCGAAAAATTATACAGGCTATACAGATACAGACTTTGATGTATGGCAATATGCCCACACAGGCAGGGTAAATGGCTACAATGGTAACATTGATAAAAATATCCTATACAGAGATTATCCATTAATAATCAAAGGCAGATCATATAAGGATATGGATAAGCTTGTCCAAGAAATTATGGATGGCTATTGGTCCTATGGTAAGGAAAGAGAAAGACGCTTGACTTATGCAGGCTACGACTATAATATAATACAAAAAGAAGTAAACAAAAGATTGAGAGGTTAATTATGGCAATTAAATATGATATAGTAGAAAATATCGGAGTATTATCGACAAATGCTAAGGGTTGGACCAAGGAGCTTAACCTAGTAAGCTGGAATGAAAGAGATCCAAAATACGATATCAGAGATTGGAATGAAGATCACACAAGAATGAGCAAGGGTATAACTCTAAGTGCTGAAGAAGCGGAAGTACTTAAAAATATCCTAGCTGACGAATTTGAAGACTAAAAGCCTCTCCCTAGCTGGGAGAGTTTTTCTATAAGGAGAAAAAATGGCATATTTTTACGCTTTAATATCAGCAATATTTGCTGCTCTCACATCAATCCTCGCCAAGGTTGGCATAGGAGATATTAATTCAAACCTAGCCACAGCCATAAGGACCTGCGTAGTCCTAGTATTTTCCTGGATAATGGTTTTTGTTGTAGGTGGCCAGCATGACCTAAGTCAAATATCCAAAAAATCCCTCATATTTTTGATTCTTTCAGGTCTTGCTACAGGCATTTCCTGGCTAGCCTTCTATAAGGCAATCCAACTAGGAGATGTATCAAAGGTTGTACCGATTGATAAGTTAAGTGTTGTCTTTACCATAATATTTGCCTTTTTATTTTTAGGAGAAGTAGCCAGCAAAAAGGCTATAATTGGGACAATTTTTATCACCATAGGCACGCTTGTCATGGTTTTATAAAAATTGGGTAAAAATAAAATAAAGGAGATTTTATGGAAAAAGAATTAAAAAATAAAAAAATATATTTACAAGTAAACACAAATGGGGCCTACATAGAAAAATTCACCTATGATGAGAAAGATGTATTTTACCCAAAATTTCAAAGGGAAATTAATGGCAAAAATAAAACAAGAGGTGGCAGTCATCCATGCCTTCCATCCTTTGGTCCAAGCGAGATAAACGACCTTAAAGATCATGGCTACGGAAGAGATTGCGAGTGGGAAATTAAGGAAATAGGTGAAGATACAATTGAGTTATATCTTGCAGGAAGGTGTGGCTATGAAGGAGTAGATTCCTTTATAAAGTATGCATTGGGAGATGACTATTTATTTGCAGAAATAAAGATGGTAAATAATTCTGACAAAGACCAGCCAGTAGCACCAGGCTTTCACCCATATTTTAAAGCAGGAGAAAGCTTTAAAGTAGAGGGCCTAGATTTTGGCGACTTTAACCTAGAAGATACTTACTTTTTGGATGCTAGTGAAGTAAAATTCAGGGCAGAAAATTTTAATATAAAAATCACAAGCGATAATTTCCACAAATTTGCCATCTGGACAGATTTCCTAGAAGATTATAGATGTGTAGAACCTTGCTACAATGGCAAGTCTTTCATCAAGGGCGGTGACCCATTTATCCTTAAATCTGGCCAAACTTTTAAGGCATCAATGAAAATTAAAATCGAAGAATAAGCAAAATATCCAGGCTCAGGCTTGGATATTTTAAAATCAGTAAATATTTTTTGTAAGAAATTTATGAAAAATCAAAGTAGAAAATGCCGCCTTAGGGCGGTTTTCATTTGTCTTAAAATCTTGATATCAAGCTTTATAAAAGTATATTGAGAGAATGAAGAAGATATATTTTGACTATGCTGCAACTAGCATTAAAAGAAAGAAAATTTTAGAAAAAATATTAGAAAATGCTGATAAGTTTGACGGCAACCCTGATTCAAGCCACAGCTTTGGCAGAGAGGCTAAGAAGATTTTGGAAGAATCAAGAGGGAAAATTGCAAAAAGTATAAATGCAAATCCATCTCAAATTATTTTCACATCAGGGGCAAGTGAGTCAAATAATACAGTTTTATCAGCCTTTGCTGATAAGAAAATCATTACAACAAATATAGAGCATGACTCTATAGAAAATACTTATAATCCAGAAAAAACCATCCTCTTGAAGATCGGTGAAGATACCAACATCCTTGATCAGCTTAAGGAAAAGCTTACTGATGAGGTTAAGCTTGTATCAATAATGATGGTTAATAACGAAACTGGTTTGATTTTTCCTATCAAGGAAATTGGAGAATTTTTAAAAGATAGGGATGTGTATTTTCATGTAGATTGCGTTCAAGCCTATGGCCACCTTGATATAGATGTTAATGATATGAACATTGATTTTTTATCTCTTTCTGGCCATAAGATTGGTGGGATAAATGGTTTTGGAGTGCTTTTTGCAAGAGAAAGTATCCCTTCTTTTATAAAAGGCGGCGAGCAGGAAAAATACCGCAGGGCTGGCACTTCCTTTGTAATGGGGGCTTATTCCATGGCCAAGTCTTTCCCTTATATGGTTGAAGAAAGGGAAATGATAAGAGAATTAAAGAAATATTTGATAGAAAGTCTTGGTAAAACTGGATTGGCTTTTGAAATAAATGGCAATCCAGAAAAAGATGTCGATCATATTATAAATATTTATTTTAAGGACTACAGGGCAGATTTTCTCCTTACCTATTTGGATATGCATGGTATAGGGGTTTCTGCAGGTTCTGCTTGCAGGGCTGGTGCTGTGATTCCTTCAAAGGTTGTTGAAAGAATTTATGGGCCAGAAAGGGCGAAAAAATCCCTTAGGATAAGCCTGGGTTTTGAAAATTCTAGAGAAGATATAGACAAACTCATAGAAGTGTTAGGAGCTTTGAGATGACAGATAAAAAAGATATAAAGGTAATAGTAGGTATCTCAGGTGGGGTGGATTCTTCTGTTGCAGCCCTTCTTTTAAAGGAAAAGGGATATGATGTGACAGGAATCTTTATGAAAAACTGGGATGATACCGATGAGAATGGCTTTTGTACTGCCGAAGAAGACTTTGAAGATGCGGTAGCTGTTTGCAATCAAATCGGTATTCCCTACTACTCAATAAATTTTGAAAAAGAATACTATGATAGGGTATTTTCCTATTTTCTGGAAGAATACAAGAAGGGTAGGACTCCAAACCCTGATATCATGTGCAATAAGGAAATTAAATTTAAGGCCTTTTTGGACTTTGCCAAAAATCTAGGAGCTGACTACCTAGCTACAGGACATTATGCCAGAGTTGATAGGTCAAGCGGAGAAACTAAGATGCTTAGGGGTCTAGATTCTAATAAGGACCAAACCTATTTTCTAAGCCAACTTTCCCAAGAACAGATAAAGGATGTTTTATTTCCTGTAGGAGATTTGCAAAAATCTGAGGTTAGAGAAATAGCTCAAAGAGCAGGCCTTGCTACAGCTAATAAAAAGGATTCGACAGGTATTTGCTTTATAGGTGAAAGAGACTTTAATGAATTTTTATCCCATTATTTGCCAGCTCAACCAGGAAATATTGTTGATACCAAGGGTAAGGTTTTGGGTAAACACGATGGCCTTATGTATCACACCATAGGCCAAAGACGTGGACTTGGTATAGGTGGAGAAGGTGAAGCTTGGTTTGTTTATGGCAAGGATTTAGAGAAAAACGAACTTTTAGTTTGCCAAGGCAAGAAAAATCCTCTCTTATTTTCAAATAAGCTTTTAGCTTCAGAATTTTCTACGATTTCTGATAAAGAATGTCCAAAAGAATTTGACTGTACTGCTAAATTTAGGTACAGACAAGCAGATATCAAGGCTCATGTAAAAGTTCTTGGAGATGGCAAGGTAGAGGTGACCTATGATGAAACCAAGGCAGTTACACCAGGCCAAGCTGCAGTTTTCTATGACGGGGAAGTGTGTTTGGGATCTGCAATAATCGACGAAGTATATATGAATGATAAGAAGTTAAGAGTATAAAAATAAACCTTGAAGGCCATTTTAAAATGGATGCTTCAAGGTTTTTTCTTATATGTTGATTTCTAGAACAATAGGTGTGTGGTCTTGCCTATCACCTGAGTTAATCATATCAGAATCTGTGATTAAATCCTTTATTCTATCAGAAACTAGGAAATAATCAATCCTCCAGCCTGAGTTGTTGATTTTACTTGTCTTTACCCTTTGGGCCCACCAGGTGTACTTGCCTTCGACATTGCCGTGGATGTGCCTAAAGGTGTCTGTAAAGCCCTTTGCTAAGAGGTTAGTAAAGCCTTCCCTCTCCTCGTCTGTAAAACCAGCTGACATGTGGTTGTTTTCTGGGTGGGCTAGGTCAATTTCCTCGTGGGCCACATTGTAGTCGCCACAGGCAATTACTGGTTTATTTTTGTCAAGACTAGATAGATAATCTGCATAAAGCTTGTCCCATTCTTGTCTTTCAGATAGTCTTGCAAGCTCACCACCCGCATTTGGTGTATAGACATGGGTGAAGTAATAATTTTCAAACTCTAAAGTAATAATCCTACCTTCTAAATCCATAGTAGATGGGGCCCCGATTACAGGAAAGTCTACCTCAGGCTTTAGTCCTTTTTTATAAAGGGTCATGGTACCTGCATAGGATTTGCGAGCGCCTTCCTGGCTTGATAGCCAAACATAATCATAATCAGGGAAATATTCGGCAAGTTTTTCCTTATGTTTCTTGCTAGGGCCTCCGTGAGGAAGTTTAGTCTCTTGAATGGCGATTATATCCGCATCTTCCTTGACGATAGTATCTAATACTAAACGGCTCATTACAGCCCTAGCTGAATCGCTTGTAAGGGCTGCATTTAGTGAATCTATATTCCATGAAATAAATTTCATTTAAATCTCCTTTGCTATTTTCTTCTTATATTAGTATACAACTTAAAAAAAACTTTCAAAATTTCTACAAAATTAACACAAATTTAACACCCTATTGGGTATTATATAATTAAGAAAGATACCAATATATTTTAAGGAGGGTGTCATGAAAAAATCTAAATTATTACTAGCCCTAGCAATCTCAGCTATGTTAATTAACACTGCTTTCGCTAGCGAACAAATCCAAAATCAAAAAGTAAATGAAATCGAAGCAGAAGACTCAATTACAAATCCAAAAGTAGCAGAATATAAGATTAAAAAGATTTATGAGGAAGGTGTTGACCTTGCAGCAGTTAATAACGAAGCAGAAGTCTACAATGTGCCAAAATCTTATTTTAAGGGAATGGACCTTAAGGAAGGAAAAGTATTTACCCTTTACACATCTTGGGAAATTCTAGAATCTGATCCTGCAAAATTTGCAAAAGTATATAGGGTCATAGAAGGTAAAGAAAGCCACGTAATAACTGACACTTATGTAATTAAAAAAATAAATGCAGAAGGGGTAGACTTATATAAAAAATCTAATCCAGATGATTTATATAATGTTCCTAAGAGTGAATTCAAAAATATTGACCTTGTAGAAGGTAAAGAAGTTGAAATAACAGCCGATGATATTCTAACAGCCTCTGACCCTGCAAAATTTATTAAAATACATCAAATAAAAGAAGTGAAATCTGAAGAAGAAAAAATTGTAAAAGATTATGTAGTAAAAGAAATTCACGAAGAAGGTGTAGATCTTTATGAACTAGGAAATGAAGCAAATGTCTACAATGTTCCTAAAAAAGAATTTAAGGACATGAAGCTTGAAAAAGGCAAAGTCTTTACAATTACAACTAACGATGTAGTTATGACTTCTAATCCAGCCCAATTTGGTAAAATCTATTCAATAGTTGAAAAAGAACAAGCTAAAAAAATGACCAAAGAATATGTAGTAGAAAAAATAAATGGAGACTTTGTAACAGTCTATGAAAAAGGAAACAAAGAAGACAAATACAATCTAAATAAAAAAGATTTTGGAAAAGTAAATCCAGAAGTAGGCAAAACTTACAAGATAGAAACATCTGAAGAAATCCTAACATCAAATCCAGCTCAATTTGCAGCTGTATATAAGGTTGAAGAAGTAAAAGAAAAACAAAAAAAGGAAGAGAAAAAAGAAAAAGCTAAAGAAACTATGCTTACAGACACCTTTGTAATAGAAAAAATCGATGAGGAAGGAGTCACAGTAGCTAGAAAATCAAATAAGGAAGATAAGTATTTAGTCCCTAAAAAAGAATTTGGCAAAAGCGAATTAAAAGTAGGAAAAGTCTATAAAATCACGACAGATGATGTAATCCTAACTTCTTATCCAGCCCAATTTGGCAAAATCTTTAAGATAGAAGAAGTAGAGGCAAAAGATAATAAAAAGGAAGATAAAAATTCTAAAAAAGAAAACAAGTCTTCTGCTAAAAACCCAAAGACAGGTCTAATCGGCTCATCAATGGCCCTAATTGGACTAATCGGTGCAGGTCTTGCTTATAAAAAAACTAAATAAGAGATAAATGTTTAACTTTATTACAATCCATTCCTCAGGGGTGGATTGTTTTTTTGCTTATTTACGATAAAGTTATCTTAAAAGAAGGGCTAGGCAATGAAAAAATCACTTAAAATTTTTATAATAATATTTATAAGCATCATTGGTCTAATTGCGATTTTCAACCTAGCTTTAAATATACTTAGGGAAAATTCTCAGCTTAAAGACCTAAAAGAAATAGGAGATAGGTTGTCTTCTTATAAGTTAGAATATTATAGTGAGCGTGGCTTTGGAAATGATAGGGAGGATGTATATTCCTTTAGCCTAAAAGATGCAGATGATATAAAAGATTTTAAGGAAGTTAATGAATTTTTTGAAAAACGCTATGAAAATCTCACTGACCTTATAAAAAGAGAAAATCCTGACCACCATATCCTCAATGACCTTGAGAAATTTAGGCAAAATTACGATATTTATTATATGGACCTAGATCTAATGAGTGAAGAAAAATTATATTTTTATTCTCCAAAGACTAATAAGGGCTTCCTAATTATTTTCACTATCTAGACTTTGATAAGCATAATGTGATAAGATTAGTAATAAGGAGAATATATGAAAAAGATTTTAAAACTAAGTCTACTAATACTGGGACTTTTTATAAGTTTTGGGACAAGGGCCTTTGCAGATGAAAATACTTTAAAAAATGACATTTACGATGCAATATATAAAAACATTGATGGAAAGCTTACTTATGACATAAATATAAAATCAATCGGTGGAGAAAGTGATGTTGATATAAGGATGTCAAATGCTGATACGCCTTATCTTCCATCAGCATCGACTATAAAAATTTTCATAGGTCTTGCCATGAGAGATGCCATATATGATGGAGATTTTTCTTATACTGATGATATAAAAGAAGACCTTGACCTAGCCTTAAGAAATTCAGATAATGATGCAACAAACCGCCTCATAGAAAAATTAGGTTTTGATAGGATAAATAGAGCGATTTTTAAATATACTTTGTCAGATAAAACTAGGCTTAATAGGCTAATGCTTGGCCAAGGAGATGAAAATATAACAAACTCTAAGGACCTAACTAAGGGACTCATTGAAATTTATAAGTCAAATGATGAAATATCTAAAGATATGATAAAATCAATGGAAGATTCATCATCAAAAAGAGTCAAGCTTTTAAAAGATATAAATCCAAGCTTATATTGCCTAAACAAAACAGGCGAGCTAAAAAATATTGAAAATGACCTAGCCCTTATAAATACTGGAAAGTCTAGCTTTATAATAAGCCTTTTGACAGAAGATAGGGCAAATCTTGGTCGTGATATGCAAATAAAGCTCATAAATAACTTAGGTTTAGAAATAACAGAGGCCTTCGTTAATTATGATAAGAAGATGACTCTTCTTAAGGAGCAAAAAGAAAGAGCAGAGATTTCTAGGATGGATACGACAGAGAAGAAACTAGCCTATGCAATTTATAAAAATCAGATAAGTTATGATGCAGCAAGCCTTTTATTAAAGACAAATTCTGTTGATAATATTAGAGAAAATTTAGAAAAATCAAATAAGAAATCAGAATATCTAGTAATAAGAGCAAGTGATTGCCTCGCCAAGCTTACAAAAAATAAAATAGAAAGTAAGGATGATAGGACCCTTAACCTAATTAGACTTATTTATACAGATAAAAAAGATTTAAGACAAATAAATACCAGCCTTGCCCTAGCCTTTTATAACAACAACAGGAGCCTAGAAGCTGCAAAGACTCTTCTAGAAAAATCTCCAAGGGCAAGTCTTGATATTAGGTCAAAGCTATTGGCTAATATCAAAAACTCAGAAGAAATGGTAGAAAAAGCCAAAAAAATCCTATAGAAAAGAAATAAACATGATATTAATTGCAGATGATACGATAAGAGTAGATAAGTATATATCCGACGAACTTGATGAAATACCAAGGGAGAAGATAAAAGACTTTATCAAGGATAAGCTTATACTAGTAAATGAAAATCAAATAAAACCATCTTTCAAGCTAAAAGAGGGCGATGAAATCTTTATCGACGATAGCCTATTTGAAGTACCTGAATTAATAGCAGAAGACATCCCCCTAGATGTGGTCTATGAAAATGATGACTTAGCAGTCATTAACAAGCAAAAAAATCTCATAGTCCATCCGGCAGGATCAATTGTGACTGGAACCCTTGTAAATGCCTTGCTTTTTAAGTATGGTTATGACAATCTCTCCCACATTGGTGGCGAAGATAGGCCAGGCATTGTCCATAGACTTGATAAGGATACGACTGGTCTTATGGTAATTGCCAAAAATAACGACTCCTACCGCTACCTTAAAAATCTTTTTGAAACTAGGAAGGTCAGAAAAGAATATCTGGCAATAGTCTTTGGGAATTTTAGGGAAAAATCAGCCAGGATAGAAAATTTTATGGGCAGAGACCCCCAAAATAGGAGAAAGATGGCGGTTTTAAATTCAGGGAGAAAGGCCATTTCTGAATATGAGGTCCTAAGTGAGGTCGAGAGATTTTCCCTAGTTAGGGTTCATATAATAACAGGCAGGACCCATCAGATAAGGGTCCATATGACAGATATAAACCATCCCCTCCTAGGAGATCCAGTCTATGGTAATTTCAAGCACAAATTTAACCTAGACCACCCACTTCTTCACTGCACCTACCTTGCCTTTGAAGATAAAAATGGAGAAAAATTAGAATTTAACCAAGACCCACCAGAAGAATTTATGAAGTATCTAAATATCTTAGGCCTTGATAAAGAGAAGATAAAAGTTGAGTGAAAGCTCAGCTTTTTTATTTAATTAAAAGTCTTAAATTATATGATATAATTATATAAGACAGGGGGTTAATATGTATTCAAAAACTAATACAACTTCACTAATTGGCCTTGAAGGAAGGCTGGTGGAGGTTGAAAGCGATATAACAAGCGGCTTGCCAAAATTTAATATAGTTGGTTTGCCAGATTCATCGATAAATGAAGCCAAGGATAGGGTGAGGGTTGCCCTAATAAATTCTGGCTACAAATTTCCAGCAGGTAGGATTACCATAAATTTATCACCAGCTGACTTAAAAAAGGAAGGCACACAACTAGATTTGCCTATTGCCATTTCCCTTCTAAGTTCTATGGGCATCATTGAAAGGATAAATGATGACTTCATCTTTCTTGGAGAACTTTCTCTAGATGGGAGGATTATGCCAATTAGGGGAGCTCTTGCCATGGTCATTTCTATGAGGGAAAAGGGCTTTAATAAATTTATAATTCCTTACGAAAATAGGGATGAATGTGCCATTATATCTGACATAGAAGTCTATCCTTTTATGAAATTAGAAGAAATTGTCGGATTTTTAAATGGAGACATTAGTAAAAGCCCTTATAAGATAAATCCAGCCCTTCTTGAAGATAAGGTATCCTATGACTATGATTTTAAGGACCTTAAGGGCCAGGAAAATCTCAAACGTGCACTTCAAATAGCAGCTGCTGGAGGCCATAACCTACTCATGATAGGAGCTCCGGGATCTGGAAAGACCTTCTCAGCCAAGCATTTACCAACAATTCTTCCAGATATGAGCTTTGAAGAAAGGGTGGAGGTTACAAAAATTTATTCTATAATGGGACTTCTTGATAGCGGTCATCTTGTAAATGAAAGACCTTTTAGGGCACCCCACCACTCATCAAGCCAGGTAGCCCTCATAGGCGGCGGCCATTCTGTTCCAAAGCCTGGTGAGATAACCCTAGCCCATAGGGGAGTTTTGTTTTTGGATGAGTTTCCAGAATACCAGAAAAATGTTATCGAAGCTTTGAGAGAACCCCTAGAAAACAAGGAAATAAACGTGGCTCGTGCCCAGGCAAGCGTCAAATATCCTTCAGATTTTATTCTAATTGCAGCCATGAACCCATGCCCATGCGGCAATTATGGCAATCCACTTAAGGAATGCACTTGCTCCATAAATGAGATTAGAAGATATTTAAATAAAATTTCTTCCCCAATCCTAGATAGGATTGACATCCACATAGAGATAAAACCTGTCAAATACGATGATTTAAGGGGAGATACTAAGTCTAAAACATCAGCTGAGCTAAAAAGTGAGGTAGTAAGGGCAAGGGAAATTCAAAGTGATCGATACAAGGACGAAAAAATAAAAACAAACGCCCTACTTTCAACCAGGCAGATGAAAAAATATATCAAACTTAGCCCAGACGTTGAAAAAATTGGTCAAGTAGCCTTTAACAAATATAATTTTTCGGTAAGAAGCTATAACAAAATCCTTAAGATGGCAAGGACTATAGCAGACCTTGAGGCAAGCCCAGAAATTACTCAAAAGCACCTCTTAGAAGCCATCAGATACAGGTCCTTGGATGATAAGTATTGGAGCGTATAATGCTTGACCAAAGAAAGATTTTATCCGATATAGATGGCTTTATCAACGATTTATTAAGCCACGCTATAAGGGAAAATGCATCTGATATCCATATTCAACAAGAAGAAACTTATGGCAAGATTAGATTAAGGATAGATGGGATTTTGTTTGATATAATGAGGATCAATAAAACAAATGCCAAGATGCTTATATCGAAAATAAAAGTGGAAGCCAAGATGGATATTTCAGAAAAACGCCTCCCTCAAGACGGGGCCCTAAAGCTAGATAATTTTGAAAACATCGATTTTAGGATATCAACCCTTGCCACAGTCAATGGTGAAAAGCTAGTCCTAAGAATCCTTTCCTTAGAAAGATTTAAAAATAGGGGAAGGCTTCTAGGTTTTTCTGACAATTCTAAGGAAAAATTGCAAAAGGCAATCAGCAAGAAAAGCGGCATGGTCCTAATAAGTGGGCCCACAGGTTCAGGAAAATCCACCTCTCTCTACAGCCTTTTAGAAAGCCTAAATACAGAGGAAGTAAACATAGTTTCAATTGAAGACCCAGTTGAATACAAGATAGAAAATATAAATCAAATATCAGTAAAGGAAAAAATCGGCTTAACCTATCCTAAAATCCTAAGGGCTATCCTCCGCCAAGACCCAGACATAATAATGATTGGCGAGATAAGAGATAAGGAGACAGCAGCCATAGCCATAAGGGCGGCCATAACTGGTCATTTAGTCGTGAGCACAACTCACACGACTGATGCCCTCTCAGCCTTAGTGAGACTAAAAGACCTAGGAGTAGAGGAATTTCTCATAAGATCGGCCATAAATGCCCTGGCCAGCCAAAGGCTAGTCAGAAAATTATGCACCTGCAAAAAAGCCGACACCATGACAGACTTCGAATATGAACTAGTAAGCAAATACCTAAGGGTAGATAAGAATACAAAAATTTACAGGCCTGTAGGCTGCCCAAAATGTAAAAAAGGCTACCTAGAACGCCAGGCAGTAGAAGAAGTAATCCTAATAGATGATGAATTTAAAGACATCCTCAAAAACTACGGCCTAGAATCAAAGGAACTAAAGGATAAGCTAAAAAAAGAAAAATTCAGACCAATGCTAACAAATGGCCTAATCCAAATAATGGAGGGTGAGACTTCTTTTGAAGAAGTGTTAAAGGTCCTAGACTATTGAGGCTAAATTATGAAAAAACATAAAAAAATATTAACACTTGCAATTGCTCTTATAATTGGTCTTTCTCTATCATTTATTTTAAGAGATAGGAAAGAGCATTTTGATTATGAAATTGACCCTAAATATTATTCCAAAAGCCAGAGCTCCTTTGAAAATGACTTTGACTATGCCTTTGACACTCTAGAAAAATACTATGCACTGTTTTACAGGAATGGGACCTATGATTTTTTGAAAAGGCGAAATGACTATAAGAAAGAAATCAAAAATATAAGTACAGATAGGGAGTTTTTTGACAGGATGAATAAGATTTTAGCAGACTTGGGTGATGGTCATACCAATCTCTTAGATAATGAAGAATCTTATGACATGAAGGCGACCTTTGTCTTATCCAACAAGGAGGAAAAGGGAGAAGTAAATGTTGATTTGATAAATTATTTGTTTGGGACAAAAATCTCACGTTACTTCGAAAAGGTTTTTAAAGAATCTAAGGCTGCTACAAAAAATCTAATTACCCAAGACATAAATAAGGACATAGCCTATTTAAAAATTAGGGCAATGATTGACCCAGGTACAGCAGATTTTGAGGAAGACTTAGACCTTTTAAAAACTTACCTAAAAAAATCAAAAAATAAAAAGGCTTTAATTATTGATCTTAGAGGCAATGGTGGGGGTAATTCTGCTTATACAGATAGCTATTTGTATCCGATGATTTTGGGGAAAAGAGAGTTTAAAGATAGCCATGAGTATATCCTATTTAGGTCAGAAGAGGTCTTTAAGTATGATCCTCAGTATCCGGAATTAAAGGATTCCATAAAGAAAATTAAGGAGTCAGATTATAAATATTTGGAAGATAATATTCCTTTTCTTAAGAAAGATAAGAAGATGATGGAGAATATCAGAAAAAACTACACTCACATCATCTTTAATCCTGGTCTTGAAAATACTGGCGAATTTGGAGATGACTATAAATTTAATGGCAAGCTCTATCTTTTGATAGATGAAGATGTTTATTCATCAGGCCAAATAGCAGCCCACTTTTTTAGCGATAATAAGCTTGGAACAATTATAGGGGAAAAGACAGGAGGAGATGGTATAGGGACAACACCAGCCATGGTAAAACTCCCAAACACCAAATACATCCTAAGATTCTCCCATGAACTAGGCCTTAGGGAAACAAAGTCAATGGAAGAATCAACCTATACAATCCCAGATATAGAGATTTCCAAAAAAGATCAATCAGAAATTCCTTCTAATGATGGGTGCGTCAAAAAAGTAATAGAAATAGAAGCTCAAAAAAATTAGCCTACAAACTTTAAAATAGTCTGTGGGCTTTTTTACATTATGGAAAAAATTTCCTTGTACCTATCCTCAGCACCCAGCTTACTTGTTTGAAATTTGTTTATTTCAAGATTTGATCTTGTAAGGATATTCATAAATTCTATATAATTATCTTCATTCATATTTATTTCAAGAATGCTTCTATCAGGATTTTCCTCAAATTTAAATTTTTCATTCCTTTCCAAGATGTTTTTAAAGACTGTAAGATTTTCATGATTTTTAAATCCTAACAATACTTTTAATTTCTTAAAATCATTAATATTTTCATAAATAAGTCCACCATCTTTTATAAAGAGGATATCATTTGTAACCTGGTCTATTTCTAGTAGAGAGTGTGATGATATTATTAGGGTCTTACCATTTTTATGAAGGTCTGTAATAATATGTCTTGTTTTTAGGATGCTTGTAGGGTCTAGGCCATTAAGAGGTTCATCCATTATTATAAGGTTATCATCCGGCATTATAGCCATGGCAAGGAGGAGGTGTTGTTTCATACCTAGAGAATAGGAGGCAACTTTCTTGTCGATATAAGAGCCAATATCTAAAAAATCAATCACATAGGAAATTCTATTTTCATCAAGCTTATGGCTTTCTTTTATAAATTTCAGATGGTCAAGACCAGTCAGATAGGGATATAGTATCGTATTATCTTTAAGGATTGACATTTTTTGAAAAACATCAGGCTTTTTATTGGAAATGCCAAAAATATTTATCTTCCCCTTATATGGTATAAGGTTTCCTATACAATTTATGAGGGTAGACTTACCTGCGCCATTTGGACCTACCAGGCCTAGGATTGTAGGCTTTTCTAAATCAAAAGAAATGTTTTTTAAAACCTTGTTTTTGCCATAAGATTTTTCTAAATTTTTAATAGATAGGATCATAAACCCTCCTTTACAAATCCTAATACGTTAGTATAGTAATAATATATCGTATTATTATCTTTTGTCAATATTTATCTCGTAGATAGGTCTATGCCCTACACAATTAGGAGAGATTATGAATAAAATAAGAAAAATAATAATGATTGTACTAATGTTTGCATTATTACCTTTAGTAAATGTTAATGCTGAAACTGAAGTTAAAAAAGATACAGAATTTACAACAGGTTATAAAGCTGAAAAAGCTTATAGGTCAAAAATAGTTAGAGCAATGACACGTATGGCTCCTGATAAAGTCTATTATAAAAAACTTGAAGGAAACTATCTTTATGAAGGCTGGCTTTACTATGAAAGCTTTATTGGTATAGAGGAGAGCAGTGGATTAGGGTTATTTGTATATGGCGGCTATGTAAATGCTTACCCAAAGAATGATGTAATGAATTTGACCGTTGATAGATAGTTAGATTAAGGGCATAGACTTTTCTAATATAGGAAGGAAAAATTATGAAATTTGAATTAAAAAAGATTATAAAAAATAAAATTTTCCTTATTTTTATCCTCGCTAGTCTTATCTTTGTCCTTTTTATCAATTTTATCAAAAAAGCAGATATTGATTATTTTTTAATTGACGGTTTGGAAGATGTGAATGTACTTGATAGGGTTTTAGAAAAAGATAATGATCTTAGCTTTAAACTTTCTGACACTTACCCACCTACTACGATTTGGCAAGGAGTGACAGATAATTTTAATAAAGATTACCAAAAGATTGTTGGGCAAATTGATTATGATGAAATGGTACTTTCAAGTGATGAATACCTAGGAGAAAATCCTCCTATTATGAGAGCATCTTTTTTCGAGGATATCTTAAATTTTATTGATAAGTACAAGCTTAAGACAAGTCCTCTAAATGAGCAGAAATTAATATTCTTAAGGGATTTTTATAGAAATATTGAAAGTAGAGACTTAAGCCCAGAATCTTTTATAAAAAATATAAGAAAGTCAAGTCAAAATATTTTTTATTCTAATATAAAAATATATTTCGGCTTAGTTCCTGTCCTGTTAATAAGCCTATTTGTAGGTGCAAGCCTTAGTAGGGATTATGAAAATGGTCAGGCCTTTTTAAAATTAACTTCTATCAAGAAAAGGATTTGGATTTTACTTGATAAGCTTAGTCTAGGACTTTTTCTAGCTTTTATATATTTTCTTATAATTGTACTAACATCACTTTTAATAGGTAAAATTAATGGGGATTATGATTGGATTTTTACTTTACCAATAGGAAGTTTTGGGGAAAATCAAAACCAGGTTGTTTTTGCTGGATTTCTATGGAAAACTTTTCTTATCTTTATGGCAAGAGTGTTTTTCTTTAGTAGTGCCTTTATAAGCTTAGGATTGATTTTTAAAAATACCAATATTTTTCTAGAAACAGTGGTATTTATAAGTGGAGTTTTAGGTGCTTTAACTGAATTTGCTGAAAAATTACAAACCATCTACAATCCATTTTATTTTTCCTATTATGATTTTATTCTCGGCAGCAAAAAATTAATGGGGAATATAAAAGGAAGGGTCGATTTTTCTTACCAAAGCCCAAGTTTTAAATTAAGCCTTATAGGAATTTATCTAATTTTCGGGATATTATTTTTGATAATTGCTTATGGTTTTATAAAATTTGCTAAGGGAAAGATTGGTAGAAACAAAATTAAAAAAGAAAGAATAAAGGTTAAGGATTTACTTTCTTTTGAAAAACTTAAAATAAAATCTTTTAGCAAAAATACAGGCCTAAGCTTCACTCTTATCGCACTTATATTACTAATTTTCTCTATAAATCTAAGGTCAAAAATGACAAGCAAAGATTTTTATGCTTATAAAAATACCTTTATGAAGATTGCCATGATAAGAGATGGGGCAAATTTTATTGAAAACTCTAATACAAGTGATAAAGGTGAGGATCCCAACTTAGCTTCCAAGACTCAGGCTTATATGGATAAGCTTAATGACCTGGACAGGCTAAAGGAAGCATCTGATTCGGAGAATTTTTATAAAATTTTGTCAAAAGCTAGTTTGTTTGCTGAAAGTCTTGGTGATGAATTAAACCCAAATCTTGCCGATGAGCACTTTAAGGTTTCTGAGGGAAATTTGATAAATGGAAAGATATCTGAGTTTTCAAAACAAGCCAGCCATAGTTTCAGAAAAGAGCTAATAAGTAGAGATATCAAGCCTATGAATTTAATTTTTGATAGAAGCCTTACTTATTATGATAAGTTAAAAGATGAAAGGGTTTTGGATGCTGCTATAAAGGCTCAGATACCTAAGGATACTTCTTCTTTTATACTGTTTTTAAAGCTTATAAATGAATATAAACTTCTTATCGTTCTTATAACGATATGCGTATTTATCTATGGAGGAGCTTATAAATATGAATTTATTAATGAAAATTCCTATGATTTGTTAAGGACTCAGCCTCTTGATTTAAGAAAAGTCTATGATAAAAAATTCCTAGCAAGTCTTACTTTTTGCCTTAAATTTTTACTAGTGACAAGCCTTGTGATTGTAATTTTGGGAATTTTCAATGACCCTAGGCATACTTTAAATTTTCCTATTTTAAAATATTTAGGAAGGGTAGCTGATCCGAATCTTGCTACAGACTATTCAAAGGATTTTACCTATATCTCTCTTGGCAGATATCTATTAGATACGATGATTTTAAGCCTATCTTTTCTAATGTTTTTGCTAAGCATTGTTCAATTGCTAAGCCTTATTGTTAAAGATATGTTTAAGACCTATTTATACCTTGCCTTAATAATCTTAATGATGTTTTTAATTTTATACTTGTTTAGGTCCTATTCATATTTAAATCCCCTCACTTATTTCTTAGCTGAAGAAATTGTTGATGGCAGCCTAAGTGTAAAATATGGTATAAATCATTTTGATAGCTATATAGGATCGATTTACCTTATTTTGTTGGGAGTTTTAATCTATTTAATAGGAAGGAAATTGGCAAGGAAAATTTTATAATAAGTTGGCAGCTTTTATATAAGGCTGCCCTTATTTTTTATAGAAAATTAGCCAGTCTTTGAGTATAATGACTTAAGGAATTTAAGAGAGGACTTATGACTGAATTAAAAATACCATCCCATCTTGCTATCATTCTTGATGGCAATGGAAGATGGGCTAAGAAACAAAATAGGCCTAGGACCTTCGGCCATAAGGAAGGTGCGGAAAATGTGATTAGGATTGCAAGGTCTGCCAAGAAGTTTGGCATTAAGACTTTGACTCTTTATGCATTTTCTACAGAAAATTGGAAAAGACCCGCTAGTGAGGTCGGATTTTTGATGGATTTGCTTATTAAATTTGTAAAATCCAAACTTGATGAACTTATTGCAGAAGATTGTAAGCTTAATTTCTTGGGAGATATTTCTAAGCTTCCAGAAAAAACAAGAGAAGCTTGCCTTTATGCCTTGGATAAAACCAAGGATAACAAGTCTCTGCTTATAAATATTGCCCTTAATTATGGGGGTAGGGATGAGCTTGTCCATGCCTTTAGAGAAATTATGGCCAAGGGATATGGTCCTGATGATATTACAGAAGAGATGATTTCTGATAATTTATATACATCAGGTCAATCTGACCCAGACCTTTTGATTAGACCTGGCGGTGAGCTTAGGTTGTCTAATTTTCTAATCTATCAGATGGCTTACACAGAGCTTTATTTTACAGATGTTTTGTGGCCAGATTTTACTGAGGATGATTTAAAGGATGCAATCCTTGATTTTACTAGAAGAGATAGAAGATATGGTGGCCTATGATTAAGTTTTTAAACAGGGCCTTTGGTGGTGCTGTAATATTAACACTTTTGATTTTAATAACTTACTTGGGCAGGATTCCACTTGCTCTTGGAGTGGCAGCTTTTTCTTATATAGCCCTCCATGAGATGGATAAGGCCCTTAGTAAGATTAAACTCCACCTACCAATGAAGTGCCTTTATTTTACTAATGGGATAATCATGCTTGCGGCCTTTATAAATAATTCTGATATTTATATAGCTTCCCTTGTGGTTTCGGTTTTGTATTTATTTATGTACATCATCCTAACTGGTCACTACAGCCTTTATGATGGCTTTGCTGCAGCCTTTGTTATGCTTTATGTATCATTTTTGATCTCCCATATCCTAAGGATAAAAAATGTGTCCTATGTGTGGATGCTTTATATTACAGCCTGGGGATCTGATACCTTTGCCTATCTTGTTGGCAGCCTTTTTGGCAGGCACAAGATGGAATGGATGGCTCACATTAGCCCGAATAAGACCATTGAGGGGTCAATTGGTGGAATTGCTGGAGCTACGATTTTAAATATTGTCTATTGCCATGAATTTGGCCTTGACACTTATGTTAGAGAGATAGTTATTTTTACAATTATTGCTGCGATTATGTCACAAATTGGTGACTTGATTGCATCTTATATTAAAAGACAAACTGGAATTAAAGATTTTGGTAACCTAATACCAGGCCATGGTGGCATCCTTGATAGGTTTGATTCTATCATGTTTATTGCACCTGTCCTTTATCTTTTTTCTAGGATTTAAGGAGAATTGATGAGAATATTAATAGCGGTAGTACTATTTTTGCTACTAATTGTATTTCACGAGTTTGGTCACTTCCTTGTGGCCAAACTTTCTGGAATCAAGGTAAATGAGTTTGCAGTGGGCATGGGGCCCCTTATTTTTTCTAAAGAAAAGGGAGAGACCCTTTATTCTTTAAGGCTAATCCCAATTGGTGGCTACTGTGCCATGGAAGGTGAGGATGAAGAATCGCCAGACCCTAGATCTTTTGATAGGGCACCGGCTTCTAAGAGATTTCTAACAATCTTGGCAGGCCCTGTAGCTAATCTTATTATAGCTGTCCTAGTCTTTATGACTGTGGGCCTTATGGCAGGGATAATTACTACTTCAATAGGGGATTTTACAGAAAATTCACCAGCTAAAGAAGCTGGCATGCAAGTAGGAGATGAGATAAGAAAAGTTGGAGATAAGGATATCAAAGATTTCACTGATATTTCTGCAGGAATTGCTGATTTTTATAAGGATAAGGATTATGATAAGCCTATCACAGTTCAGTATTATAGAGAAAGTTCAGATACCATCACAGCTGTAGATTTGAAGGTAGAAGTAAAAGATGATTCTGCCTATATTGGTATAATGCCAGCAAGAAAGAGGCCAGGATTTTTTGAAGCTATTGGCCTTGGTTTTAGTGAAACTTGGAAAAATATCAAGATGATTTTTACAGTTCTTGGTAGACTATTTACAGGAAAAATTGCCCTAGGAGCCCTATCAGGTCCAATTGGAGTCCTAAAGGAAATGGGCAACCAAGCCAATAACGGCCTTGCCAATCTCTTATACTTTTTAGGTTATATTTCTGTTAACCTAGCAGTTTTTAACCTACTTCCAATACCAGCCCTTGACGGGTCAAAGCTTTTGACAAGTGGGATAGAGATATTGACAGGCAAGAAAATAAACAAAAAAATCGAAGAAAGAATCACCATAGTTGGATTTATCCTCCTAATGGGACTTATAATTTTGGTAAGCATAAAAGATATAATTAATTTATTTTAAAAGGAAGGCAAAATGAGAAGACAAACTAGGAAAATTTTTGTAGGAGATGTTGCTATTGGAGGCGACTCTCCTATTTCTATCCAATCAATGACAACAGCAAAAACATCAGATGTGGATGCGGTAGTAAAGCAAATAAGGGCCCTTGAGGCTGAAGGCTGCGATATATCTCGCTCAGCCATCAATACCATAGAAGATGCTAAGGCCATCAGAAAAATTAAGGAAGCTACAAATATTCCTTTTGTAGCAGATATACAATTTGATTACAAGCTTGCCCTAGCAGCTGTAGAAAATGGCTGTGATTGCTTAAGATACAATCCAGGCAATATTGGCGGCAAGGATAAGGTAGCTCTTTTAGTTGAAGAATGCAAGAAACGCTCAATTCCAATAAGGATTGGGGTAAACTCAGGTTCTGTTTCAAGAGAAATTGTCGATCGCTTTGGGGGAGTTAATAAGGATTCCCTTGTGGCAAGTGCCCTTGAAGAGGTTAAAATCCTTGAAGACATGGATTTTCACGATATAAAAATATCTGTAAAATCATCTGATGTAAATACCATGATAGATGCCTATAGGCTCTTATCTTCAAAGGTTGACTACCCACTTCACCTAGGAGTAACAGAGGCAGGACCTCTCTATCAAGCCCTTGTCAAATCATCAATTGGTATAGGTTCTTTATTAAAAGATGGAATTGGCGATACGCTTAGGGTTTCAATCACAGGTGATATTGTTGAAGAAGTTAAGGCTGGCAAGGCAATTCTAAAGGCCCTTGGCCTAAGACGAGATGGGCTTGATATAGTATCTTGTCCAACTTGCTCAAGAACTACCGTAGACCTTCCAAATATTGTTGCAGAAGTTGAAGAAAAATCAAAGGGCCTTAAGGTAAATACTAAGGTTGCAATCATGGGTTGTCCAGTAAATGGGCCTGGAGAATCAAAGGAAGCTGACTATGGGATTTCTGCAGCAAATGGCATGGGATTCTTGTTTAAAGATGGAAAGACTATCAAGAAAGTAAAGGAAGAAGAAATAGTAGATACCCTAATAGAAGTTTTGAAAGAAAAGCAAGATGAGAATTGATCTGGGCTCTTTAATAAAAATTGAAAAAGAAATTTTTTATATAATTGAAGCTACCTATTACAAAAAAGAAAATAGGCTCCACCTTTTGATAGAAAGCGAAGACCCACTTTTAAGCAACAAGGAGGAAGACCTAAGAGAATATTTTTCTGACATGGACCTTTCTATAAGCTATAAAAAAATAGAGATAGAAGAGCCTCATGAATTAGAAAATATAAATGAAGAAGTTCCTGAAAATTTAGGTAATAATTACGATTCGTTTGTGGATGATTTTGAAGAAGAAATTGACTATATGGATATACCTCCTTATGAAGACTTAAAGCCTAGTAAGGAAGATATGCCAAGTGATAATTTTCAAAATATTGGCCAAAAGCCTGAAAAAGTAGAAGATGAGCCTTTAAATTCAAATAAGGAAGGAACTTCTTCTCAAGAAGAAAAAACAGCAACGGGAGAAATTCCTCAAAAGGAAGAAAATCCTAATGAACAAGACTCGGCAAAAGACCTAAAAAAAGCCAAGGAGGCCAAGCTCCAAAGGCAAATTGCCAATGCAATTTCTATCCAAAACTCAGCCAAGGAAAAAATCCAAAAGCAAAAGCCAGCTGAGGATGGCCTAAATTTTGGTAAAAAGCAAAGGCTAGAGCCTATAAATATAGAAGATCTTTATGATAAAAAGGGCATGGCAAATGGCCTCCTAGGTAGGATTTTTGGACTATCTTGCTTTGAGACTAAAAATGGATATTTTATCTATACCTTTGACCTTGAAGATAAGACCGATGCCATATCTTGTAAGATTTTTGCCAATAAAAATAACAATTATAAGCTTGAAGGCCTAAAAGATGGGATGGCAGTCCAGGTTGAAGGAACTCTTAACTTTGATGACTTTGCCAAGGAAGATGTCTTTACAATCAATTCTGTGAGGGAGGCTCTAATTGGTAAGAAAGTTGACCTAGCAGCTGACAAGCGTTTTGAGCTCCAGCTTCACACCAAATATACCAACCTCGATGGTTTTGTGGATGATGGAGACCTTTTAGGCACTCTTACAGACTGGGGTTGGGATACAATTGGTATAACCGATACGGAGAACCTCCAAGTCCTACCAAATATCTATGACAAGTACAAGTCAAAAGGTATCAAGGTTTTGCCAGGTGCAGAACTCCTTATGGTTGAAGATGACCTTAGGATTCTTACAAATCTATCAGAAAAGGATCCAGCAGATTTTAAAAAGCTTGAAGAAGGCTCTTTCGTAGTATTTGATATAGAGACCACAGGCCTTTTAAGATATAGGGATGCCATTACAGAAATTGGTGCAGTTAGGGTTGAAAATGGAGAAATAACCGAGACTTACAACCAGCTAATAAACCCTGAAAGGATGTTGCCTGAAAAAATTATAGAGATAACAGGCATAACAGATGCCATGCTTGCCGATAAGCCAAAGATAGATGAGGTCTTGCCAGGATTTTTAGAATTTTGTGGGGATGCAATCCTAGTTGGTCAAAATACAGACTTTGACGTTGGCTTTATTAGGGTTAATGCCCAAAAGTTAGGACTTAAATTTGACCCAGTCTACCTAGACACCTTGCCAATGGCTAGGGCACTTTTTGATGATATGGGCAAGTTCTCCCTAGATAAAATAGCTAGAAAGCTTGAAATCCCAGCTTTTAACCACCACAGGGCAAGCGATGATGCTAGGGCTACAGCCCAGATTTTCATTAAGATGTTTGAGATGATTACTAAAGAAGAGGGCATAAGCCTTCTAAATATCAATTCTCTAACGACTAATTATCCAAAGGCCAAGCACAAAACCTATTCAGTTTTAGCCTATGCCAAGGATAAGATAGGTCTTAAAAATCTCTACCAACTAATTTCAGAATCAAGGATGAACCATATAGCAAATGGCGAAGCGAGGACTCCTTTATCTACGATTCTAAAATATAGTGAGGGCCTAATTTTAGGCTCTGGTGGATCTGAAGGAATTCTTGTCGATTATCTAATAAATCAAAGATCTGATAGGGATATAGAAAAATATCTAGGGCTCTTTGATTTCTACCAGGTTGAGCCCCTATCTATCTATGAAGATATGATAGAAAGTGGGAAAATTGATTCCAAAGACCAGGTAAGGGCCATAAATGAAAAGATAATTGCCTATGGAAATCGCGATAAAAAGCTTGTAGCAGCAACCGGTGGGGTAAGATACCTAAATCCAAGGGACTATAAGCTTAGAAATATCCTAAAGAAGGGGTCCTTCTTCTTCTATAAGGAAAATCGTCCTCTTTACTACCTAAGGACTACAGATGAGATGCTTAGGGAATTTGCTTATTTAGGTGATAAAATTTCTTATGACCTTGTAATAGCTAACCCTAAAAAAATTGCAGACCAGATTGAAGATTTAAGGCCGATTCCACCTGGCACTTTCCCTCCAAAAATCGAGGGGTCTGAAGAGATGCTTAGGGAAACTTGTTTTAGAAAGGCCCACTCAATCTATGGAGACAAGCTACCAGAAATTGTCGAGGCAAGGCTTGAAAAAGAGCTTAACTCCATTATTTCAAATGGCTATGCGGTCCTTTATATCATAGCCCAAAAGCTAGTTAAAAAATCTAACGACGATGGCTACCTTGTAGGATCTAGGGGATCGGTCGGTTCATCTTTTGCAGCGACAATGGCTGATATTACAGAGGTAAACCCACTTTGCCCTCACTATGTGTGCCCAAATTGCAAGCACTCAGAGTTTTTCCCAGAAGACCTCTTGGGTTCAGGTATAGATTATCCAGATAAAGCTTGTCCAGAATGCGGGACAGAGATGAAAAAAGATGGGCACAACATACCTTTTGAGGTATTTTTGGGCTTTGAAGGAGATAAGGAACCAGATATAGACTTAAACTTCGCTGGTGAATACCAACCTACAATCCACAAATATACAGAAGAGCTCTTTGGTAGGGGCCATGTATTTAGGGCAGGAACTATCGGCAAAATCCAGGACAATACAGCCTTTGGTTATATCAAAAAATACATGGAAGAAAATAATCTAAACCTAACCAATGCTCAGATTAGAAGCTTTCAAAGGGGGCTAAAGGATGTCAAAAGATCAACTGGCCAGCATCCGGGTGGCCTTATAGTTGTGCCAAATGATATAGATGTCTTTGATATAACCCCAATCCAGTATCCAGCAGACGATCCGAGGGGAGATATAAGGACGACTCACTTCCCATATTCAGTAATGGAAGAAACCCTCCTTAAGCTTGACCTTCTTGGCCACGATGTGCCTTCAATTATAAGGGCCCTCCAGGATTTAACAGATACAGATCCCTTAAATATAAAGATGGATGATGCCAATGTCATGAAGATATTTTCATCTACAGAGCCTCTTAAGATTAAGCACGATTTTTCAAATAATGACATAGGAACCCTTGGCATACCTGAGTTTGGTACAAACTTTGTAAGGGGGATGTTAAAGGATACCTATCCTAAGAAATTTTCAGAGATGGCTAGGATTTCTGGTCTCTCCCACGGAACAGACGTGTGGCTTAATAATGCCCAAGACCTTGTAAAATCAAATACAGCATCCTTTGACGAAATAATTTCAACTAGGGATGATATCATGAATGCCTTAATCACTGAAGGCCTTGATAAGAAAAAATCCTTCCAAATCATGGAAAGGGTTCGTAAGGGAAAGGGCCTTGATGATGAGACTATTGCTTATATGAAGGAAAATGGGGTCAAGGATTGGTATGTGGAATCCTGCCTAAAGATAAAATATCTTTTCCCAAAGGCCCACGCCGTTGCCTATTGTCTGATGTCTTATAGGATAGCCTATTATAAGGTTTATTACCCAGAAGCTTTTTACGCTTCATATTTTAATTCCAAGCTAAATGACTTCTCCTATTCGACAATTCTATCCGGTTTTGATGCTGTAAGGCTTGCTCTTGATTCCTACAAGGATAGGTTTGACCTTACCCAAAGGGACAATGCCCTAAAGACAGTCTTAGAAGTGGCTGAAGAGATGCATGCTAGGGAGATAAAAATCAAAAAGGCTGACATCTACAAGTCAGATTCTAGGAAGTTCTTGATAGAAGATGGGGCAATTCTCCCACCACTTGCGGCAGTGGATGATGTAAGTGAAGCTATGGCAAAGGACATAGTAGAAGAGCGTGAAAAGGGCAATTTTATATCAATAGAAGATCTAAGGTCTAGAACTTGCCTAAATAAAAACGCCATCAAAAGCCTAAAAGACTTGGGAATCATAGATGGTATCCAAGAAGAAAATCAAATGAGCCTATTTGATGGCTTGTTCTAAAAAAAGCTGACCCTAAAGCTATTTTAGGGCCAGCTTTTTTATTTATTCTATATGGTTAAAGATAAAAGATATCTCAAGGCCAGGCTTTTTATTTGCAATAAGAAAAGCTCCGTCATGCAATTCGGCGATTTGCTTTGAAATAAAAATCCCCAAACCGTGTTTGGTTATATTGGTCAAATCTTCCTCATTAATTCTCCTTATAAGGTCATAAGAAATCCCCCTTCCTTGATCACTTATTGTAATAATCAGCCTACCATCAGGATTTGTGAGCCTAACAAGAATATTCCCTTCTGTATAAGTGAGGGAGTTTTTTAGGATATTTTCAAGCATTCTATAAAATAAATTAGCATCCATTCTAATCTTTAAATCATTTTTTTCTAGCTTATTTTCAAAAATAATTTCCCTATCAGGATTCTCATTTAGCTTATCGACAATTACTTTTCTAATAATTTTGACAGGATTTTGAGACTTAAAGTCTTTCTTATCAATATTTGAAAGGGACATGGTAAGGTTTAGGCCTTCTAGGATATTTGAAATTTTTAGGACTTGGTCTTGGATATTTTGGATATCGAGGTCATTTTTATTGTTTTTGCTAACTTCCCAAGAAATCTTAGCAAGAGGAGTTCTTACATCGTGGCTAAGGCCTCTAATCCACTTGCCTTGGGCAATTTTTAGATTGTTGAACTTTTCATTAGCCTTGTTTACAGAAACAGCAAGGTCTTTCAAGTCTCCATATTCATCTAGCCTTTCAAAATCATCTTCGTAGAGCCTATCAAGAGCATTTTGAAAGAGAAGGGTATTTTTTAAGATGTTTTTGATATCAATCATATAAAAAATATAGACAAGGGCTAAAAATAAAATTACAAATCCTATAAAGAGTTTTACATTAAAAATCAGATCCTTATAATTGTAATAATTAAAGGGAAGCTTGTCTAAGGAATTTTTAGGATAAGCAAAAAGGATTAACCCATCATCTAGGATGTAGGTAAATACAGGATAATCAGCTAGATAATATCTTGTAAAGCCTGCCACATCAGTGATTTCAAATTTATCCTTAACTTCCTTTGGCTTGGAAAAAGATTCTATGACCTTTCCATCTTTATTTATTCTTATAGCCCAAATATCATTTTCTTTTAGGAATTCCTTATTTGTATCATTAAGGTAGGTCCTAGTTTTATTAGTTTCTACATATGAAAAAACATCGTTAGGATTTGGGTATTTATTGTTAAGCCTGTAGTTTAGGTAGAGGAAGGTCATAAATAAAAATATTAGGAAAAATAGCAAGACCAATATTCTGATTACAATTTTCTTAAATCTTTTTAAAATATAGTCAAACATCTAATCCTCTTTAACAAGCTTATAACCAAGGCCCTTTATGGTTATCAAAATCTTTGGCTCTCTAGGATTATCCTCAAGCTTTTCTCTTAGTCTATAGATGTGGGTTATTAGAGTGTTTTCATAACCATAGGAATCTTCCCGGATGTGGTCTAAAATCCTATCTATAGAGACAATCATATTTATATTTTCAGATAAATAGGCTAGGATTTTGTATTGGGTGGCTGTAAGGGCGATTTCCTCGCCATTTTTGATGAGGACACCCTTGGACATATCAAAAATTACCTTGCCTAAATTTATTTTATCAACAGATTTAACTTTTTTACTTCTTCTTAAGATAGCATCTACTCTCCAAAGGAGCTCTTCAGGGAAGAAGGGCTTGACTAGATAGTCATCGGCCTTATTTTCAAAGCCTTCTTTTCTGTCATCAAGGCCATCTAGGGCAGATAAAATTATAACAGCCATGTCTGAAGTCTTTCTAATTTCCCTTAACAAATCAAAACCACTCCCATCTGGAAGCATCAAGTCTAAAACAACCAGGTCAATTTTTAAATTTGAAATTTTAAATCTAGCTTCCTTTAAGTTTTTGGCAGTATAAACTTTTTTAAATCCCTTATCTTTCAAAAAATTATATAAATTTTCTAGTAAGGTCTTTTCATCATCAACCACTAATATTGAAAAATTACTCCTTATATCCATCTAAGCCTCCTTGTTATCCTTATTATACACCAGACTCGAGCCTTATTTGCTTTTGTGATGTAAAAGTGACCTAACTAAAACTTTATCTTTATCAGGTCTTGGTATTATGGTTTTAGGAGGAATGATTATGAAAAAAATACTTGAAGTTAAAAATTTACAAAAATCATATAACAACAAAAAGGTCTTAGATATCGACTCTTTAGAAATTGAAGAGGGTGCAATTTATGGCCTAATAGGAAAAAATGGAGCAGGAAAATCTACTTTAATGAAGAGTATCTTGGGTCTTGTCAAAAAAGATGGAGGCCTTGTTAAGGTTTTTGGTCAGGAAGTAAATCCCAAGAACCAAAAAGATTTAAACAAAAATCTAGGTGCTTTAATCGAAAATCCATCCTTTTATGACCACCTAACAGGCTATGAAAATCTTGAAATAATATGTAAGCTTAAGGGGATAAAAATAGAGGAAATCCCAAAAACCTTAGCTATGGTTGGTCTTAATAATGTAGGCAAAAAGAAAGCAAGAGAATATTCACTTGGTATGAAGCAAAGACTAGGCATTGCTATGGCCCTAATCGGAAGTCCTAAACTTTTAATCCTTGATGAGCCAATAAATGGACTTGATCCTCAAGGAATAGAGGAGATGAGGAACTTATTTAAAAATCTTGTCAAAAACACTTCTACAAGCATCTTGATATCTTCACACATTCTTGATGAAATGGAAAAAATAGCTACTCACATAGGAATCCTAATAAATGGAAAATTGACCTACAATGGAAGCCTAGAAGATTATAGGAAGCTTCATCCACCATTTATATCCTTACTAACCTCAGATAATAAGAAGGCCCTAGGGCTTTTGGGCCTTGGCCAAGATAGGATGATGGATAAAAAAATTATTTTAGGTAAGATTTCAAATCAAGACATAGGAGATATTGTGAATTTCCTCCATGGCAAGGTTGATATTTACAGGATAGAGGAAGAAAAAGAAAGTCTTGAAAAGCTATTTATAGAAGAAAGTAGGTCATAAGATGGCAAACTTAGAAAGAAAAAAATATAAAAGGCTTGGAATAAATTTCTTGATGCTAATAGTATTTTTAGGTCAGATGTTAATAGTCCTAGGAGCAAGTTTTAATAAGTCTTTTCCTCAAAGCTCTTATCCACTGGCTTACATTTTAGACACCTATTTATTTATTTCCTTGCTGATAAATCCAATACTAATATCATCATTAGTAAAAAAAGTAATAGAGATTGAAGAAAAAAATAAGATGTGGCAAATGCAGATAATCCTTGGAGAAAAAGTTAATTCCATACTTTTTGATAAATTTAAGATTTTAGCTTTAAGGCTAGTTTTCTTACAAATAATAGAAGGACTAGTATTTTTAAGCCTAGCAAAAAGATCAGCTAATTTTAATTTTAGTGGTGACATGGTCTTAAGATTTGTACTTGTAAACCTAACAGCCCTTATAATAAATTTATTTTTCGTAAGTTTATTTATGATTATAGAAATGAAGAGTAAAAAAGTCTACACCCTATCATTTTTATCAATAATAGGAGGTCTTACTGGCATAATAACAATGCTTAGTTCAGAAACTTTATCTTTTGTAAATCCCTTTGCCTGGATGGCAAGTCTACTAAATATTTCTTATGTAAATGAGGGAGGTAAATTTATTCAGGTATTAAATCCGATAAATTTCTATACGTTAATCATCTCCCTAATATTTCTGCTAGGAAGTCTTTATTATTTAAAATCCATGAAATCTTATAGCTTATACAAGGACTAGGAGGAAAAATGTTAAAATTAGAAATTAAGAAAATAAAATTTGTAAATATTTTGTTAGTAAGCTTAATAATCCCCTTACTAGCCAATGCCTTTGGTCTTATAAATTATTTGGGCAATAAAGGGGCCTTAACTAAGGGGTGGCAATCTTTGTGGACTCAAGTAAGTTTGTTTTACTTTTCCTTTTTCTTCATCCCTTTAATTGCAATAATAATTGCAAGCCTATGGGCAACAGAACACAAGGCAGGCCTTAAATTTATCAGACTAAGCCCAAAGAAAAATATAGACTTTGTAATAGCTAAGTTAGGTCTAGCCTTTATCCTAGTAAGCCTTTGTCAAATATATTTCCTAGGTCTATTTTACCTTTCTGGCAAATTCATAGCAGGCTTTGCAAGTATTGACTTTAGCATATATCTTTACTATATGATCCTGTCCATACTTTTATCCCTTCCTATAATTGGGATATTTGGAGCCCTTGCTATAAGGATTAGGTCCTTTGGGATAATAGTCCTCTTATCAACTATCTTTACAATCTTTGGCTTTGCCACAGCCTTTAAGTCTTTAAAAATTGTAGGACTTAGCTTTTTGGCAATTGAAGCCAATAATTTAAGATATATCGGTATCAATGATTTGGCCTTATTAGCTCTTTTTGGCCTTGGGGAGATAATTATTTCCCTATACCTATCTGATAAATTTTTAAAATTTGAAAATAAATGATTTCAAAATAAAACTGCCCTCCTTAAGGAAATTTAGGGGGCAGTTTCATATTTTTCACAATTCTTTATCCATTAATAACTTTTAATTCCTTAACCATATCAATTTTTGAAATCTTAATCTTTTCCAGTAGTTGAACTATTATAAATATAATTAGGCTTAGAGCGATTGCTTTTATGAAGTTAGATAGGGGAATATTTACTTCTACATAGGCATCTAGTTTAGTAAGGGCATAGCTTGTCATGAGTCTAATTAAAAAGTCCATGACAGGTATCATTACGATTTCAAATAATATAAGGATTAGAAAAATAGGATTAGTATAAATAGCCGCATTTTCTTTATCTCTTATTCCAAAAACTTTAAGATAGGATATATTTGTCTTAGATTTATCTATTATTAGGCTTGTTACAAGATAAGAAATTATTAGGTAAAAAGCTAGGGAAATAAATAGCAGACTATCAAAGACTCCGCCAAAGGAATCTAGGAAATGAGTCATAAATTTATTCATTTCTTTTTTATCAATTTCGTTAACCAAGAGATTTTTGTCGATATTTAGGATTTTATCAGACCCATAGGCATTAAAATATTCCTTTTCTTGACCTATTATTTTATTTAAGTCCTCTCTTTTACCTATGATTTGGAATTTAGTATTGTTTTTTTCTATAGCTTTTACCTTTAATTTTACTTTTTTATTATTGAAGTTTTCTACAGCCTTGATTTCATCATCTATTTTTAGTTTATATACCTTAGCAAGACCATTTGAAATTATTATATCATTAGGACTAAGGTCTTTTATATTTAGGTCCTTATATTTAGAATCAGGATCTACTCCCAGACATTGGATTTTTTTCATATTAAAATCTGCTAACTCAAAACTCATCATAGAGATTTTATCGGCTTTGATGTTTGGATCAGGAGCTTTTATGAGGTAAGTATGTTCGTATTTCATCGAATCCTTCACTTTTTGTGCATAATTTGTAAAGACAGGTTTAACTCCTAGAGAATAAATTAAAAGTATATTTGCTAGGCCTATTCCAAAGATTAGACTAATAATATTTGCTTTATTTGCAAGTAAAACTCTAATTCTAAACTTGTTAATGAAGGAGAACTTATCAAGTTTTATCCTCATTTTTGCTTTAGGTGATTTTATTGTATTTCTAAGAAAGTCAATAACCTTGCCTTTAAGTGCCCTTCCAATTACAAGGTAATTGATTATTAAATATATCAAAAGTGGGATAAGACTTGTAAGGAAAAACGACCTTAAGTTAAATGAAACTACAAATTTTGGCAGGTCATAGGACTTGTAATAAAGATCTGTATAGGTCTTGTATGTATGGCTATAGGCGATTAAATTACCGATAAGGGATGAGATTAAGCTAATGAAGATTGGCATTAGCATATAGTTTTTTTCTAGCTCTCGTTTTTTATAGCCTGAAGCAAGTAGGGTACCAATTATTGGAGCTTCTTCTTCAATCATACTTTTAACCTGGATTGCACTTATAAAGGCAATGGCTAAAACCAAAACTACCATAATTGCAGTCATCATAGGCACATCGCCACCCATATCTTCTATGAAATATCTAATGCAGTGATTATCATAGTTTAATAGAGCATCTATAACCATATTTTTTTGATTAACAATTTTAATGATATCTTTCTGCTTATCTCTAGCCTTAGACTTTGGTAAATTTTCTTGGTCTTTGTAGGAATATTGGTAAGAAATTTGTTCAGATAAATCTTTTAGTCCATCTTTGCAAACAAGACCTACACCAAAATAGCCTGTATCCATTACTAGGTCGGAGTTATTTTTAAGAAGGGTTGAATAATCAGGAAGTGCTATAAGACCAACTATCTTAAAACTTTTTCCTTCAAGTTTAACCATATCTCCTACTTGTATTTTATTTGCCCTGGCATAGTTTGCAGAAATAGCTAATTCATTTTTTTCCTTAGCCAGTCTTCCATCAAGTATAGATGGAATATTTATCCTATCTCTATTTTCAAAAACTCTTATTTTTTTATTATCTGTAGACTTGGCGTTAACATAAAAATTTTCATAAAGACTGATATTTTTAGTTTCTATTTCTATTTTTGTATCTTCATCTAATTTTTCAAGGCATGTAAAGTTACCATCTTCGACCTTTCCATTTTCTATAAGTTTGTAATAGATTTTTTTTGTTGAATCTTGTGCTATAAAAAATGATGAAGAAAAAATTATTATAAAGCAAAGAGCAAGGAAAATCGGCAAGACTCTTGATGGGTGAAAGTAAATTTGCCTGTAGGCTCTTTTATAAATTGGGTTTTTCATTACCAGGTCACATCCTTTGCTAGAATTTTTTCATCATTTTTAAGGTAAGATTTAACCTTGCCATCGTGGATTTTTAGAATATAATCGCACATTTTGCTTATCTGAACGTTGTGGCTAGCAATAAGAATTGTTGATTTATATTCCTTGTTCATTTTTTCAATCAAATTCAAAACGTCTTTTGCACTTTCATAATCAAGGGCGCCTGTAGGCTCATCACAGATTAAAATCTGTGGACTTTTGATGAGGGCTCTAGCAATCGAGGTTCTTTGGGCCTGCCCACCTGATATTTCATTAGGATATTTGTATAATTGATCCTTTATTCCCAAATCTTCAACAAGCTTATCTATATCAAGGGGATTTTTTGCTAAATACTTGCCTAATTCAATATTTTCTAATACATTTAAGTCGCTGATTAGGTTGTAAAATTGAAAAACAAAACCTAACTTATCTCTTCTATAGGATTCCAAATCTTTCTTGGTCATATTAGAAAGGTTTTCCCCATAGATATCAACTTGGCCTGAATCAATTGTTTCAATACCACCTATAATATTAAGTAGGGTAGACTTGCCTGAGCCTGAAGGTCCTAAAATACAAATTATTTTACCATCTTCAATTTCAAGGTCAATATTTTTTAAAACGTCAATTTTCGATTGGCCTTGCCCATAACTTTTACATAAATTTTTAATTTTTATCATAAGACCTCCTTTGAATATGATAATCTTTATCATAATTATATCACCATTGGAATATCCCTACAATATGTAAATATATATTTTTTAATTAAGAATTTTTCGACTAAAAAAGCTATTAAATTTTACCATGTATATATAAACCGGAAAGGTTTATATGATAAGGCATTTAATTTAATAGCTTATTTTTCTACTTTTGATATTTGTTTTTTGATAAATTTGCCGGCAGCAGACGATATTCCAGCTGGATCATCTATTTTTATAAAATTGTTGCGATAAAGGACTTTAGCATTGTCTAGCTTATTGCCATTTATGATAGCCGCTATACTAAGGCCCTTTTTTCTCAGATGGGCCAAACTTTTTTTGGTATCATCAAGGGCAGGCTCTTCTTGGTAGGGTTTATTTAACTTAAAGCCATCGCTAATTAAAGGTTTTAGGTCTTGGGGATTGGCATCTGTTAGTATTAGGCTTAGGGTGTTTTTGATATCCTTATCTAAAATTGCCCTGTAGGCCCTAAAGATAAGGCCGTCCCTATTCCAACCCATGGCCTTAAAACGAAAGATTTTTTTCATCTCTGTTTTATCATCATAATCCTTGAGTATGGATAAAATAGTAAAGTCATTTACAGTTTGAAAGGCTATGACTCTGTTTAGGATATTATTATTTTCTAGAGATTTTGCTAAAATATAGGCTTCTATGGCAACCTCTGATTCCTTATCAAGGAGGGAGGCAGACCCATCTATTAGTAGATCTACCTTCATAGAAGGATTAGCCTTGAGTGTATTTTTCTTAAAAATTTTCGCCCTGTCACTAATTTCTACCTTATAGGCGAGCTTTGGCACGAGCCTTCCTCTTTGGCTTAGGTCTTGATCAAGTGAGCTGGTTAGATTTAATTTTAACTTTATTTCCTTAGATAAGACAGATATGGCCCTATTGTAGGATGCCTTATGAGCCTTAAATTTTAAAAGGTGTCTTGCTATGGTCTTTTTATTGAGGTCTTGGTCAAGGTCCTTGTCATTTTCATCGATGCCTCTAGAAAAGTAAAGTTTTGATCTTTTGTGGGAACCTGTGCACAAATCTCTTTCAATGCCAAGTCTAATCTCTTCATCAAATATTGACTTGCCAAAAGTCTTTTCTATAAATTTTAGACTTGCCTTACGTTTTTTGTTTCCATAGGCAAGGACTAGGCTAGCAAATCCGTGAGATTTTTCTCCTTTGGCCTTAAAATCAGCTGGCAAGTTTGATCTTTCAAGGCTCAGCATTCCTGCATTTTCAAAGAGAGAAATGTTTAGGGCTGGGAGGTTTTTAAGGATGTTATTTTCTTTATATCCTAAATATTTTTCAAATAAATCTTTGACCCTAGCTTCAAGATTTTCTTTATTTGTATCAGCTTCTAACCTTAGGGCCAGGTAGAGGTCCCTATCTTTTTTGGAAATTGTGGCCTTCTTAAGATTTAGAATTTCCCTCATTCTTATTTCTTCTAGGCGGTAGATTTTGTTTTGCCTTAGGGCAAGATTTCTTCTTTGCAAATCATACTTATCATCAAGAAATTTTTTGGCATAGGATTTTCTAAGAGATTCTAAAACTGGCCTTATTACGACTTCTTTATTATAGGTGAAGTCTTCTATTATATAAATAAAGGCAAGGTCGTACTTATCTCTTTTAATATTATAGGCCCAAGAGTCAAAGAGCTTTTTAATTTCAATATAACCTAGGTATTTAATTGCAAGGCCAATTATTAAATTTAGGTAGAAGTCAGGGTTTCCATCTATATTTGAACCTGAAATAAAATTATCAAAGTCATAAGACTCTGCTCCTGCCCATTGAAGGTTGTTTATTCGGTTTTCATTTATCTCTTCGTTATATTTATTCATTGGTCATATCTTTGTGATAAATATCATCCTTAAATCTTGCCTTTAGTAAATCTTCGATAAGTTCTGCTTCATAGTCATCAAAGACTTTATTTACTAGGCAGAGCCTCATAGCTTCTTTTAATTCAAGGCCTTCTTTAACTAGGTCAAGGCCATCGAACATTCCCCTTAAATCTGGAGCACTTTCAGAAATTTCGTGTGCCTCTGCCTTATCTTTTAGGTCCCTAAAAAAGTTTGTGAGGTCTTTAAGGTAGGATTCTCTTAGGTAAGGATAATGGGTTTTTATAAGATATTTTAGGTCATCATCAGATATCCTTGGCATCTTTATGATGACAAATCTTGATAAAAGGGCCTCATTTAGGTCGCGAGTTCCTTCGTAGCCGTAGTTCATGGTTGCTATAAAGCGGGTGGCAGGGTGGACTTTTATTAGCTTATAGCCAGGTATGTCAATCATTCTCCTGTAGTCTAGGATTGAGTGGAGGACTGCCATAGCCTCGTTTTTAGCCATATTTATCTCATCAAGAACCGCAAAGCCTCCATGAGTACTTGCAAGGCTTATTGGCCCTTCCCTAAACACAACATTACCTGATTTTAAAGTATCATCGCCGATTAGGCTTGAGGCATCAAGGCTTAGGTGGAAGGAAACATTCCACATAGGCCTATTAAAAAGATAGGCCAGGTTTTCTGCAAGGACATTTTTGCCTGTAGACTTCTCACCAACAAGCAAGATATTTTTGCCTGAAAGTATGGCAGAAATTGCCTGGGTTAAGACCTTATTTCCCATATACCTAAATTTAGGATTAGGAATTCTAGATTCAAGGTCATCTGCAAGAGGGTATTTGTTTTTAAAGTTTTCTATTTTTTTATAAATCTCATCCATTTTATCTCTCGATTGTGTTTATTTCATTTTTTATATAAAATTTTTTAAAAGATCCTAGGCCAAAGGCTGATATTTCAATTTCCTCATCGTCTTTTATAAAGGCATAGATATTAGGATTGACATAAATTTCAATATTTTCATCATCATATTTATGGTAGCTTTCAAGCTTGCCTACTTGCTTTGTGCTTACATCAAAATCTACAGTTCCAATTGTGCAGCAGGATTCCTTGCTATCTAGGTCAGGATTAATAAATAAGGCCTTAATGTCTTTTTTAGCTGCGAATTCTCTTCCTTTTTTATCTAATTTTATTTTCATAAGTCTCCTTTTTGAATAGAAAAAAGGTGGCCTAAGCCACCTTTAAATTTATCTTAGTCTAAAACTATTGATTCAATTCTAGATCTATTCTTCTTTCCACATCTTACTACAAACCATGCATAAGCAACGGTAATGACAGCTGCTATTGGATAAGCAATTGTGTAAGGTTGTCTAAATCCTATTGGGTCAGCATTGATTATAAATGAGAATACTATGAAGCAGTAGAACATTCCTGGTATAAGTGTAATAAAGTAGTTTTTGTTATTATACATTAGGTAAATTGTTGCAACTGCTAGGGCAAAGATTGCTACGAATTGGTTAGTAAATCCGAAGTATCTCCAAAGAATGTTAAATCCATTAGGATTTGATTTTGCAAAGTATAGGATAGCTGATGCTGGAATAAATAGACAAGCAGCTAGACCAGCTCTTTTTGAACCATTTCTTTGGTCTATATTTAATTCTTCTGAAATTATTAGTCTTAGAGATCTAAATGCTGTATCACCTGATGTGATAGGAAGTGCGATTACACCTACTACTGCTAGTAGACCACCGATATTACCCATAAAGAATTTAGAAATATTACCAACCATGATTGTACCAGCTGTATCTAGTGGAGCTTCTCCTGTTGAGAAAAGAACCATAGCACCTGCTGCCCATATCATAGCTATAAAGCCTTCTGCTATCATTGTAGAATAGAAGGTTGTCCTTGCTTCTCTTTCACTTTTTACAGTTCTAGATACAAGGGTTACTTGTGAGCCGTGGAAACCTGATAGGATACCACAAGCTACAGTAATGAAGAATGCTGGGATGAATTTTTGTCCCTTTGGATGTTGAGCTAGAAGTCCTTGGCCTTCAAAAGATAGGTGAGCTGAACCTTTCATAAAGATACCGATTAAAACACCAATAGCTGATATGATTAGGAAAGCACCAAAGATTGGGTAAATTCTACCGATAAGCTTATCGATAGGCATTACTGTTGATAGGATATAATAAGCAAATATTACAGCATATATAATCCAAATTACAGTGCCTTCTGGTTCTTTACCAAGTACAAATTTAGCAATTAAGTCACCAGGTGTATAAACAAATACAACACCAGTTAGGAGTAAAAGAACAGCAATAACAATATTGTAGAATTTTCTAACTCCATCGCCTATGTATTTACCAACTAATTTTGGAACTTGGCTACCACCATTTCTCATTGAGATAAAGCCTGTCATGAAATCATGAACTGCACCTGCAATAACACAACCTACTGGAATAGCGATAAAGGCAATAGGTCCAAATAAGATACCTTGGATAGGTCCAAGAATAGGGCCTGTACCTGCTATGTTAAGTAAGTTGATAAGCCAGTTTTTAGCCTCACTCATTACTACAAAGTCGACACCGTCGGCTTTTTTAACTGCTGGAGTTTCTCTATCGTCAGGTTCTAGTTGACTTTCAACATATTTTGAATATAGAAATCCTCCTCCAAATAAAATTATAAGTCCAATAATAAATAATGTCATAATATCCTCCTTCATTTATTATCTTATATTTATTATAAAACATTATTTTTAAAAAAGCAATAGTCTATTGTAAAATGGACCTTACAATCATTTTCATAATAATATAGAATAATGTAATATAATTCATTAATGGTCTTATAAATTATGTATAATGAATAAATTAAAATATTGAAATCATCTTGATTTAAAGTATAATTATCTTAGTAAGAAGTGGGGCGCAAATTCCACTTTTTTTTAATGTTAGGGGGAGTGGTATGAATTTAACTGAAAAATTAAAAGAATTACTAAATGATGATATAGAAAATTTAGGCTATGAACTCGTTGATATAGAGTTTATAGGACCTAAGAATGAAAAGAGACTGATTTTCTATATATATAATGAAAGCGGCATAAACATAGACGACTGTGAAAAAGTAAGTACTTTTTTGGATGAGAAGCTAGATCAACTAGATTTAATTTCTACTTCATACTACTTAGAAGTATCCTCTCAAGACTTATCAAGGCCACTAAAGACTGACAGAGACCTAATTAGAAATATGAATGAGCTACTTAAGGTAAAACTTAAAGATGGCAGCGAGTTTATAGCCTTCACAAAAGAGGTCAATGCTGATAATATTTTATTTATAAGTCAAGATGACGAGGAAATTAAAATAGATAAGTCTGATATCAAAGAAATTAAAATTGAGATAGTATTTTAAAAGGAGAAGTTATGAACAAAGACTTTATGGCAGCCCTTGATGAGCTTTGTAAGGATAAAAATATTGAAAAAGATGTAATCCTTGAAGCCCTAGAAAAGGCGCTTGTAAAAAGTTATCAAAAGAATTATGACAATCAAGAAAATGTTGATGTAGTCATAGACCACGAAACGGGTGAGATAGGGGTATTTGCCCTAAGAGAAGTAGTTGATGAAGTAGAAGATAAGGTAAGCCAAATCAGTCTAAAAGATGCAAAGGAAGTAGACCCTACTCTTAGCATAGGTGATGTGGCCAGGATAAAACTTGTGCCTAAAAACTTCGGCAGGGTTGCAGCCCAAACAGCAAGAAATATCGTAATACAAAAGATAAGAGATGCCCAAAGAGAAACCCTATTTGGGGATTATCTAGACAGAGAAAATGAGCTTATAACAGGCTCTATCCAAAGACAAGATAAATATAATGTCTATGTTAACCTTGATAAGATAGAAGGAATTGTTCCACTAAAAGAGCAAGTTCCTAATGAGGTCTATGCTCCAAATGAGAGAATGAAATTTCTTATAAAAGAAGTAAGAAACTCCGGAAAAGATCCTCAAATAGTCCTATCTAGAGCAAGCGAAAACCTAGTAGTAAGACTTTTTGAGCTAGAAGTACCTGAAATAACTGATGGTATAATAGAAATTTACTCTATAGCAAGAGAAGCAGGCTCTAGGACAAAGATGTCTGTATATTCAAATGACGAAACCATAGATGCTGTAGGAGCCTGCATTGGCTATAAGGGAGCTAGGGTAAATTCAATAGTAGAAAGTCTTCAAGGCGAAAAGATTGATATAATCAATTATTCAAAAGATGCAGAAACTTTCATATCAAATGCCCTATCACCTGCTGATATAATCAAAGTCCTAATAAATGAGAAAAATAGACAATCTCTTGTAGTAGTAGATGATAGCCAACTTTCACTTGCCATAGGCAAGGAAGGTCAAAACGCTAGACTTGCAGCAAGGCTTACAGGTTGGAAAATCGACATAAAATCAGAGTTAGAATTTGATAGCCTAAGCCAAGAAGAAATTGATGATATCTTAGGATTAAATGATGAAGAAGAAATCACTGAAAATAATGATGAAGTAAGTGATGAAAGCCTAGCTGAATCTGCCGCAGATGCTGAAGAAGATATAGTAACAGAAGAAGCTAACACAGATTTGGAAGAATCTGATGAAGATGAGGCTGATGAGGAAGATTTTTTAGAAAATATTAACCAGGCTGATGAAAGCCTTGAAAACTAGGCCTTATGCTAAAAACTTTATAAATGAATAATAAATATTCAATTTGAGGTTAAAAATGAAAAAAACTCGAAAGATACCACAGAGAAAATGTATAGTATGTGGTTCTCTAAAAGATAAAAAAGACCTTCTTAGAATAGTAAATAACAAAGAAGAAGGAATCTTGATAGATGAAAGTGGAAAAGTAAATGGAAGAGGCGCTTATGTATGCAAAGATGAAGCATGCCTAAAGGGCCTTAGAAAGTCTAATAAGCTAAACCAAGCCTTTAAAATGAAAATAGATGATGATATTTATGAGGAGTTAGAAGCTTATGAAGTAAAATGAGGTGATTAAATGGCTGACAAAATAAGAGTATACGAATTGGCTAAAGAAAATGGGATGGAATCAAAGGAAATGATTAAGATTTTAAACGAAGAGTTTAATCTAAATATCAAATCCCATATGTCAATGATTAGCGGAGAAGACCGCAAATTAATAAATGAATATCTTACAGAATTAAATGAAGATTCTTCAGAAGAAGCAGAAATAATTGATCAAAAGCCTAAGGCTAAGAAACCAGTTGAGAAGAAAAGGGAAAAGAAAAAGATTGACCCTAAGATGATAGCAAATGAAGATGACGAAGAAGCAAGACCAACTGGCAAGAATAGAAAAAAGAAAAATAAGAAGAGAAAATCAAAGAAAAATAATAGGCAAGAGAAAAATATGAAAGCTAAGAATGAATCAAGAATAGAAATACCAGAAACTGTAAATGTAAAAACTTTTGCAGATAAACTTGGAGAAAATCCAAATTCTGTAATAGGAAAACTTATAGGTCTTGGCATAATGGCAGGACTTAATGATCAAATAGACTTTGATACAGCAAATCTAATAGCCATGGATTTTGGCAAGGAAATCTTTAAAGAAGAAGCTTATGACGCCCTAGAAGAGCAATCATACGACCTGGATTATGAAGATAAGCCTGAAGATTTAGTGGAAAGACCACCAGTTGTATCAGTAATGGGTCACGTTGACCACGGCAAGACAAGTATACTAGATGCCATAAGAAATACATCTGTAACACGTGGAGAGGCCGGAGGAATAACCCAACATATAGGTGCTTACACCGTTGATATAGATGGTAAGCAAATTTCCTTCCTAGATACACCAGGCCACGAAGCTTTTACAGAAATGAGAATGAGGGGAGCTCAGTCAACAGACGTAGCAATCCTAGTAGTAGCAGCAGATGATGGCGTAATGCCACAGACCATAGAGGCTATAAACCACGCTAAGGCTGCTGAGATTCCAATAATAGTAGCAATAAACAAAATAGATAAGGACACAGCAGATCAAAATAGGGTTATGCAAGGACTCATGGAACATGGACTTGTACCTGAAGAATGGGGTGGAGATACCATCATGGTACCAGTATCAGCTCATACTGGCCAAGGCATAAAAGAACTTCTAGAAATGGTACTTTTAGTAGCTGAAGTTAGAGAGCTTAAGGCAAATCCAAACAGGGCGGCAGTAGGTATCATAATCGAAGCAGAACTTGATAAATCAAGAGGACCAGTAGCAACAGTTCTTGTTCAAAAAGGAACCCTTCATGCTGGAGATTATGTAGTAACAGGATCTTCATCAGGTAGAATAAGGGCAATGTTTAACTCAAAGGGTAAGCCAATCAAAGAAGCTGGTCCATCAATACCTGCACAAATCCTAGGCCTATCAGATGTAGCAGAAGCTGGAGATAAGATTTATGCTGTAGCTGATGAAAAAGTCGCACGTGAATATGCTGACAGGGCAGCAGAATTTAAACGTGAAGAGCGCCTAATAGCTAAGGCTAATACAAATCTAGAAGATATGTATTCAGACATAGCTGAAGGCGAACTAAAAGAGCTAAACATCATAGTTAAGACAGATGTAAAGGGTACTGTAGATGCGGTAAGCACATCCCTAACAAAACTATCAAATGAAGAAGTCAAAGTATCTGTAATAGCAGGAGCTGTAGGTGGTATAACCGAATCAGATATACTCCTTGCCCAAGCATCAAATGCTATAATCATAGGATTTAATGTAAGACCAACCCAAGGAGCCTTAGAAAGAGCAAAGGATAATAACATTGAAATTAGAACCTATAGCGTAATCTATGAAGCAATCGAAGATGTAGAAAAAGCTATAAATGGTATGCTCGAACCTGAATTTAAGGAAAATGTACTTGGTAGGGCAGAAGTAAGAGAAACCTTCAAAATACCAGGAGCAGGCACAATTGCAGGTGTAATGGTAACAAACGGCCTTGTAACAAGAAAATCTAAAATCAGACTTCTTAGAGATAATATCGTAGTATTTGATGGTGAAATCTCATCAATGAAGAGATTTAAAGATGATGCAAGTAAACTTCAAAGTGGCTATGAAGGCGGTATAGGTCTTGAAAGATTTAACGATGTTAAGGTAGGCGATGTAATGGAAGCCTACGAAATGGTTGAAGTAGAAAGAAGTTAATAGATGAATAGTAAAAGAACCGCAAGGATATCACAGGAAGTCAAAAGGGAAGTCTCTAAAATACTTAGAGATGACCTTTCTGATCCTAGACTATCAACTGAAGCAATGGTATCAATTACAGATGTCGAAGTAACAAATGACTTATCATATGCAGATGTTTATGTATCTGTTCTTGGAGATAGCAAAAACAAGGAAGATGCCATGCTGGCTCTAAACCAAGCAAAAGGATACATCAAAATCCTAATAGGTGAGAGGATGAGATTAAGGTCCATGCCTGAATTTAGGTTTAAATTTGATGACTCAATCGAGCGTGGTGCCTATATGAATAAGCTAATTGAAGAAACAATCGCAAAGGATAAAAAAGCAAATGAAAATAGACAGGATTAGTAAAGATAAATTAGAAGAATTTATCAAAATGGTAGATGAGGCAGAAACAATCGCTATAGCAAGCCATGTCAACCCAGATGGAGACAATCTGGGTTCAACCCTTGCCCTAAGAAGGTCCTTAGAATTATATGGCAAGGATGTTGAAGTAATCGCCATAGACACAATAGATGATTACCTACTCTTCCTACCAGAAATAGAAAATTATAAGGAAGCAAGCAGAGATTCTTATGATCTTTTCATAATAATGGACTGCTCAGAATTTGATAGGATAGGAAGTGCAACACCTATTGCTAGAGCTTCAAAGAAAACTATAGTAATAGACCATCACGTAGGCGGTAAAATCAATTGTGATTTAAACCTAATCTATGACACAGCGCCAGCTACATGTGAGCTAGCTTATGAAATCATAGATAAGCTTGACCTACCAATGGATGAAACCATAGGAACCTTACTATTTACAGGTCTTTGCACAGACACAGGTAGGTTTATGTATGCAAACATCAACGAATACACCTTTAATGTTGCTGGTAAGCTCATCACAGCAGGTGTAGACTATGAATATATCTACAGAAATCTTTACCAATCACAACCAGTAAAGGTAATGCAATTTCATAACGAAGTTATATCTACAGCTCAGTTTTTCGACAAAAAGGCCTTTGCTATTGCAAGCAAGGATTTAGTTGAAAAATACCATGTTCAAATGGGGGATGCTGAGTCAATTGTAAATAAATTAAGGGACCTAAAGGAAGTAGAAATATCCATGATAGTAAAAGAATATGATGATGGAGAATACAAGGTATCCTTAAGAAGTAAGTTTGCAGATGTGTCAAAAGTTGCAAGAGATAATGGTGGCGGTGGCCACATCAAGGCAAGTGGATTTTCAATCTTTGATGATTCTTTAGAATCAGCAGCTAAGAAGGCTTTGGAGATATTAAAAGAAATATGAGTCTTAAGGGAATCCTTAACATAGACAAAGAAAAGGGCATATCATCAGCAAGGGTAGTAAGCCTTGTAAGGCGTGCTTTAGATATGAAAAAGGTAGGCCACACAGGTACCTTGGACCTTGAAGCAAGTGGAGTCCTTCCAATAGTAGTTGGCAAGGCAACCAGGGTATCAGACTATATGATGACCAAGGATAAGGTCTATAAGACAGACCTAATCCTTGGTATTAGGACAGATACCCTAGATGCAGCAGGAGAAGTAACAGCAAGGTCTGATAAACCAATAAATAAAGATGAATTTATAAAAGTAATGGATTCTTTTAAGGGTCAAATAGAACAAATACCACCTATGTATTCAGCTCTAAAAGTAGCTGGCAAAAAGCTTTACGACCTGGCCAGAGAAGGCATAGAAATAGAAAGAAAAATCCGTAAGGTAAAAATCTATGACATCAAGCTCTTATCCTTTGACTTTCCGAAGGCAAGTATAGAAGTTACCTGCTCAAAGGGTACTTATATAAGGACTTTGGTAGATGATATTGGAATAAGACTTGGGACTTTCGCCCATGTAGAAAACCTAGAGAGATCTAGGGTTGGCAAACTTGATATAAAAGATTCGATAAAGAGTGCATATATTTTAGAAATTCCAAAAGAGGAACTAATCAAAAAACTAATTCCCCTAGATATAGCCCTTGACCATTTGGAAAGACTAGACATAGATAAAAAATATCTAGAAAATCTAATAAATGGGCAAAAAATCTTAACAAATAAGCAAATAGATGGGGAAATTAGGATTTATATAGACAATAATTTTATAGGCCTTGCGAAAATTGCAAGCGAAGATGGTAGAAATTTCCTAAAAATGGAGAAGGTATTTTATGAAAGATAAGATAAGAATATATGATTTAAATAGTGACTTGCCAGATCTTGAAAAAAAGGCGGTTGCCCTAGGTTATTTTGACGGAGTCCACCTGGGTCATCAAAAATTAATGGAAAAAAATATATACTTATCTAAAAAGTACGGTTTTACCCCATCTGTCTTACTCTTTAAAGAAGATGGTAAGAGGACTGTAAAAGATGAGGATAAATACCTATCAAGCCTAGAAGATAAGATTGAAATCCTATCAGAAATAGGAATAAAAACTTTCTGCCTGGTTAATTTTGACAAGACCTTTATGGAATTATCCCCTAGAGAATTTATCAAAACTGTGATAGCAGAAAAATTAAACGCAAAGGTTGTAATAGTTGGCAGTGATTACCGTTTTGGCTACAAGGCCAAGGGAACTATTGACACTCTTAGAGAATATGAAAATATCTATTCCTATAAGGCTGAAATTATTGATTTTGAACTAGAAGATGATAATAGTAAGATTTCATCAAAACATATCAGAGAGTTAGTAAAAGAAGGGGAAATTTCAAAGGCTAATAAGTATCTTGGAAGGTACTACAAGATTAGAGGGGAAGTAGTCCATGGCAAACACAGAGGCAGGACCCTAAATTTCCCAACAGCTAATTTAGAGCTTAACTTCCCTTATGTAATACCGAAAGATGGGGTCTATCTTACAAGAATACTTGTAAGAGATAAATATTATTATGCTCTTACAAATATTGGCTCAAATCCAACCTTTGAGACCAGCCAAGATAAGAAAATAGAATCTTATATCTATGATTTTAATCAGCATATATATGGGGAAAATATAAGCGTAGAATTTATAGAATTTTTCAGGCCTGATTTTAAATTTAACTCTGCTGAAGAATTAATAGAGCAGATGGATAAAGACAAGGCCCAAGGCTTAGAATATATAGAAAAACACCTAAAATAAGTTTACAAAAGAAAAATAGGGCGTATAATAGTATAGCTAGCTTTGCTGGGTATATGAAACCTCGACTAATACTCGGTAAGGCCAAATCAAATATACGGAGGAAATTATGAACGCAGAACAAAGACAAGAAATAATCAAAAACTACCAATTAGACGAAAAAGACACAGGCTCACCAGAAGTACAAATCGCTATCCTATCAAAAAGAATAGCTGACTTAACTGAGCACTTAAAAGCAAATAAAAAAGATCACTCTTCAAGACGTGGACTATACAAGATGATTAGACGTAGAAGAGGTATGCTTACTTATCTAAGAGACAATGATATCGAAAGATATAGATCAATTGTTGAAAGACTTGGACTAAGAGGTTAATTACTGGCGGGGATAACCCGCCTTATTTTATAGGAGATTAAATGATCAAAAATTACAACTACACTTCAAAAAACGGATACGAATTAGAAGTAACCATAGGTAAGTTTGCAGAACAAGCCAATGGAGCATGCTACATAAAAAGTGGGGACACCTCCCTTCTAGTAACAGCAGTAGCAAGTGAAAAACCAAGAGATGGTATAGATTTTTTTCCACTTATTTGTGATTTCCAAGAAAAACTATACGCTGTAGGAAAGATTCCTGGAGGCTTTCTAAGAAGAGAGGGTAAGGCAAGCGATGGAGCAACTTTGATCGCTAGACAAATGGATAGGCCTCTTAGACCACTTTTCCCAGAAAATTACTACAATGACGTACAAGTTATAGCTACAGTCCTATCAATGGACCATGACCACCTTCCAGACCCACTAACAACAATAGGTGCATCAATTGCTCTAGGTATCTCAGATATACCATTTGACGGACCAGTTGGGGCTTGTATGGTTGGAAAAGTTGATGGCAAGCTAATAGTAAATCCAAAAGAAGAAGATAGAAAAAAATCTGACCTTGAGTTAACTGTAGCTGGTAAAAAAGGCGCAATCAACATGGTAGAAGCAGGAGCAAATGAGCTTGATGAAGCTGAGATGCTTGAAGCAATGCTACTTGCCCTAGATGAAATAGGTGATATTTCTGACTTTATCCAAACAATCATAGATGACATTGGTAAGGAGAAAAAAGAAGTAGAAGCTCACGAAGAGACAGAACTTGATAGACTAATTTCAGAAAACTTCGAAGAAGAAATCAAAAACTCAATCAGAACAACAGATAAGACTGAAAGAGAAGATAACATCTTTAGGATAGAAGAAGAAGCTAAGGAGAAATTCCTTGAAGCCTATCCAGAAAGCGAAGATGAAATCCATAGAAGAATAGATGATATCATGAAAAAAGAAGTAAGAAGAATGATATCAATCGATAAGATAAGACCTGATGGCAGAGACCTTACTGAAATTAGGCCTCTATCTGCAGAAGTTGAAGTGCTTCCACGTGTACACGGATCAGGTTTATTCCAAAGAGGCCAAACACAAGTTTTATCTGTAGTAACTCTAGGTTCTCCAGCAGATAGTCAAATAATTGATGGCCTAAATGTAGAAGATATACAAAAAAGATACATGCACCAATATAATTTCCCACCATTCTGTGTAGGAGATGTTAGACCATTAAGAGGACCAGGTAGACGTGAGATAGGTCACGGCCACCTAGCTGAAAGAGCCCTTGTCCCAGTATTACCAGATGAAAAAGACTTCCCTTACACAATAAGAGTCGTATCAGAAGTATTATCATCAAATGGTTCAAGCTCTCAAGCTTCAATCTGTGGTTCAACCCTTTCCCTAATGGATGCAGGTGTTCCAATCAAAAAGCCAGTAGCAGGTATTGCTATGGGTCTAATCAAGGAAGATGATTCTATATCAATTCTTACAGATATCCAAGGCCTAGAAGATCACCTTGGCGATATGGACTTTAAGGTAGCAGGTACTCGTGATGGTATCACAGCCCTACAAATGGATATGAAAATATCAGGTATAACAAAAGAAGTTCTTGAACAATCTCTAGCTGATGCAAAGGATGCTAGATTTAGAATACTTGATGTCATAGAAAAAGCTATAGATAAGCCAAGAGCAGAACTTTCAGAATATGCACCAAGACTTTACACAATAGACATAGACCCAGATAAGGTGCGTGAAGTAATTGGTTCTGGTGGAAAGACCATAAATAAGATTATTGATGCAACAGGTGTAAAGATTGACACAGAAGATGATGGTCATATAACAGTAGCAAGTGATAATGGAGCAAGCGGTAAGAAGGCTATAGAGATGATAAAGGCAATAGTTACCGATCCAAAACCAGGAGATATATACGAAGGAAAAGTCGTAAGAATTATGAACTTTGGTGCCTTTGTTGAAATTGCTATCGGTAAGGAAGGTCTCTTACACATTTCACAAATTGCCCACCATAGAGTAGGCAAGGTTGAAGATGAACTAGCTATTGGCGATACAGTAAAAGTTAAGGTTACAGAAATTGACAGACAAGGTAGAATTAACCTTTCAAGAAAGGCCCTTTTAGAAAAGCCAGAAAAAGCTGAAGCCTGGCCAGTAGATGAATCACCTTATAAGAATGATAAAAAAGAACAAAACTAGTAATTAAAAAAATATACTGTCCTCTGGGCAGTTTATTTTTTGCCCTTATTACTATATAATAATAATGAGGTTAATATGACAAATAAAAATCAAGGAAGGGTAAGGAAGAAGTCATCTTCCAGAGCCCCTAACAAAAGTAAACAGAAAAAAATTAGAGAAAAAAATTTCAACCTAAAGACCTTTTCTATTGTTATGATGGGACTTGCGGTATTTTTATTTATCTTTATCATCTCATCAAACACAGGTTTTTTGGGAGATAGGATAGGCGATATATTTGCCAAGCTTTTTGGAAAACTTTCAATATTATTTCCACTTGGCTTATTTGTATCCTTTTTCATGGTTTATAAGGGAATATTTAAGCGAAACTTATCAAGGATGCTTCTCATTTATGGAATATTTCTATTAACCCTTGCCATCCTTTCTAAAGACTTTGTAAGAAATGAATTAGCCTGGTCTGTAGAATACTCAGCCTTCAAAAAAAGCCTAGGAGGTGGATGGTTTGGTGGATTAGTAGGATTCTATATTCTAAACTTCATCGGTCCACTTGGCCTATATATCCTTTATATAACACTTATAGGTTCATTTATAATAAATGTAAGTCCATATTCCTATAGGGAATTTTTCCTCAAAATTAGGGATGGCTTTATTATTCTAGGACTTGGAATCAAACACTTGACTATAAAGACTTATAATAAATTCAAGGTGTTTTTAGCTGATAAGAGAGAAGATAGGCAAATCCAAGCTAAGGAAGAACCAAGAAAAATTCCAAGGCTTGAAAAAAATCCTGATCAAGAACCACGAAAAGCTGTAAAAAGAAGAGTGGCTCAGAAAAAAGAGCCACAAGCTAAAAATATAGAAATAATCAATGATTACAAGTCTAAGCAGGTTGAATTTGCAGACCTTAATGAAGATTTAAAAAGAGAGTTTTCAAACTATTCTTATCCATCAGTTGATTTATTACATGATATTGACACGGATAAGGGAATTGATAATGACGAAATCAGAGAAAAGGCTGAAATAATCGAAGAAACCCTCGAATCCTTCGGCATAGAAGGAGAGGTTGTCCAAATAGATGTGGGACCAACAGTAACCTGCTATGAACTAAAACCACAAAGAGGGGTCAAGGTTTCAAAAATTGTAAATCTTGCAGATGACCTGTCCCTATCCCTTGCAACATCAGGCATAAGGATAGAAGCCCCAATACCTGGCAAATCCCACGTAGGAATAGAGGTGGCAAATGATACAAAGGAAATGGTTGGATTTAAGGAGATAATTTCATCAGCAAGCTTTATTAAAAGCAAGTCAGCCATACCTTTTGCTATGGGTAAGTCCATATCTGGTGAGGTAATTGTATCAGCAATTGAGAAGATGCCCCATCTTTTGGTATCAGGTGCTACAGGATCAGGTAAATCTGTTTGTATCAATACTATAATCATGTCTATTCTATACAAGCATTCACCAGATGAGGTCAAACTTCTTTTGATAGATCCAAAGGTTGTAGAATTATCAGTTTATAATGGGATTCCTCATTTGATAATGCCTGTTATAACTGATCCTAAAAAGGCTGCAAGTTCCTTGTTTTGGGCGATTTCTGAGATGGAAAAAAGGTATAAACTCTTTGAAGAGCACCATGTAAGGGATATAAAGGGTTATAAAAAGGCAAGCGAGACTGACGAATCTATGGAAAACCTACCTTATATAGTTGTTATAGTAGATGAGCTTTCAGATTTAATGATGACAGCTGCAAGTGAGGTAGAAGACTACATCACAAGGCTTGCCCAAAAATCAAGGGCTTGCGGTATACACCTTATTATAGCGACCCAAAGGCCAACAGTAGATGTAATAACTGGTACAATTAAGGCCAACATTCCATCAAGGATATCTTTTGCTGTAACAAGCCAAATAGATTCAAGGACAATCCTAGATGCCCAAGGAGCAGAAAAACTTCTTGGCAAGGGCGACATGCTCTACCTATCATCTGATGCCATGAAACCTGTAAGAATCCAAGGCGCCTTCGTATCCGATGATGAAGTTTTAGATGTGGTTGACTTTATAAAAAATAATTCAAAAGCTGATTATAATGAAGAAGCCATTGAAAAGGTAGAAGAGAAGACCAACACCGAGGAGCTAGAAGATGAAGATGAGCTTTTAGATGAAGCTATAAGGCTAATTATCGAGGATAATACAGCAAGTGTATCCATGCTTCAAAGAAAGCTTAAAATCGGCTATGCAAGAGCTGGTAGGATAATTGATCAATTAGAGCAAAAGGGACTTGTAGGGGGTTATGAAGGAAGCAAACCTCGCAAGGTCTTAGTTGATAGAACATATTTGGAGGAAGATTAATGAATATAGCAAATAAAGTAACTATGGTGAGGTTATTTTTAATACCAGTTTTTGTCATAGTTTACTATTACTATGGCACATCCTATAATGTAGCAGCTATAATATTCATAATAGCATCCCTAACAGATGCCATTGATGGACACTTAGCAAGAAGTAGAAATCTAATTACAAACTTCGGTAAATTTGTAGATCCACTTGTAGATAAGGTATTAACTCTTGCAGCCTTTATAGTACTTGTAGAAAGTAAAATAATTCCCGCTTGGGCAGTAATAATAATTGTAGCAAGAGAGCTAATAATTACAGGTTTTAGGACTCTTGCAGCTGATATGGGTATAACCATAGCGGCAAGTGTATGGGGCAAGGCCAAGACCATAAGCCAGATGGTATCCTTAGTCCTCTTGCTTCTAGAAAGTGAATTTACCCATATGATTGGAATATACGTATTTTACCTAGCAGTAATCCTTACAATTATATCTGGCCTTGACTATATAATTAAAAATAAAAAGGTCCTAGACCTAGAAAATATTTAGAAAAACTATATTTTTTACAAAAAAACTTTAATAAAGAAAAAATAAGTATATAATAGTACTAACGATTAGACATTTAATGTATAAGGAGAAAATATGGATAAAGAAAAACAAAAAGCCCTGGACCAAGCTTTTAAGCAAATAGAGAAAAAATACGGAAAAGGTTCTGTAATGAAGATGGGAGATGCTCCTAAGATTGAAATTGAAGCAATACCAACTGGAGCTATCAACCTTGATATAGGTCTTGGTATAGGTGGTCTTCCACGTGGTAGGGTAATAGAAATCTATGGACCAGAATCATCTGGTAAGACAACCCTAGCCCTTCACGTAATAGCTGAAGCCCAAAAGCTTGGTGATACTTGTGCCTTTGTCGATGCTGAACATGCTCTAGATGCTGAATATGCTGCAAATCTTGGTGTAGATATAGACAATCTTATCATGAGTCAGCCAGATACAGGTGAGGCAGGACTTGATATAGCTGAAAGTCTTGTAAGAAGTGGGGCGGTTGGCCTAATTGTAATAGACTCTGTAGCAGCTCTAGTACCAAAGGCAGAAATCGAAGGAGAAATGGGAGATAGCCATATGGGTCTACAAGCTAGACTTATGAGCCAGGCCCTAAGAAGACTAACAGGTATCATTGCCAAATCAAATACTACAGTTATTTTTATTAACCAATTAAGAGAAAAAATTGGAGTAATGTTTGGAAGCCCTGAGACAACAACAGGCGGCCGTGCCCTTAAATTCTATTCATCAGTAAGACTTGATATAAGAAGGATAAAGACCATCACTGAGGGAGATAACTCAATTGGATCTCGTACAAGGGTCAAAATTGTTAAAAACAAGGTAGCCCCACCATTTAAGGTAGTAGAATTTGATATAATGTATGGTAAGGGAATCTCTAAAGAAGGAGTACTCCTAGATACTGCGGTAGATTTAGATATAATAGACAAGGCAGGATCATGGTTCTCCTACGGTGACCAAAAACTTGGCCAAGGTAGGGAAAATGTAAAGAAAATGCTAGAAGATGATCCAGAATTTGCCAAAGAAATCGATGCTAAGGTAAGAGCGGCCTTCAAAAAGGACGCAAAAGCTGAAGACTCATCAGAAGAAGCCGAAGAAGATAAACAAGAATCATTACTTGAAGATAAAGAATAAAAGAAAAACCAAGTCATCCACAAAAATGGATATGACTTGGTTTTTTTATAAAAAGGTAAGTTGGTCAATGTCCCTATCCGATAAATTTGAAAGGGAAATACCGATAAGCCTTAGATATTCACCTTCAAAAACCTCATCAAAAAGACTTATCGCTTCATTGTAAATATCACTTGCCTTATAAATGGGCTCCTGAAGTGTATAAGACCTGGTTCTGTTTTTAAAATACTCATCTTTAAGTTTGATAGAAACGGTCTTAGCTTGGATTTTCTTATCATCCATCTCTTTTTCAATGAGACTTGCAATCTTTTTAAGATAGGATTTAAGGAGAATTTTATCATTGGTATTCTTACTTAGAGTCCTCTCCTTGCCGATAGACTTTCTAAGTCTTGAAACTTCAATCGGTCTATCATCAATTCCCCTAATTACATGGTAAATATAATCCCCACCCTTGCCAAAAAGGTCTTCTAAAAAGACCCTATCAAGTTTTAGAAGGTCACAAACCTTATAAATCCCAATTTGATTAAGCTTGGAAGCTGCTTTCTTACCAATGCCGTGGACCTTTCCAACAGCAAGGTCTGGTAAAATTTTATCAGCTTCTTCTTTATCAATATACTTTATTCCAAAAGGCTTATTCCAGTCAGAACCGAGCTTGGCAAGAAACTTATTATAGGAAATACCGATGGAAATTGGAATGCCAGTCTTATCTATGATTTCCTTTTGTAAGTCCTTGGCAAAGGAAATTGGGTCATCCAAATAAATTTGTATATAGGACTCATCTATTGAAACTTGCTCGTAGATTCTAGAATAGGACCTAATTATACCAAAGACCTCCCTGGACTTTTTCCTGTAATAATCATGGTCAACAGGGACAAGCTTAAGGTCAGGACAGAGGTCCCTTGCGATAAAAACAGGCATAGCAGAGTGGATGCCATATTTTCTAGCCATGTAATTGGCAGTCGTAATGATAGACTTATTTGTAAGGCCACCCACAGCCATAGGAATATTTTTAAGTTTTGGATTTCTAAGCTCCTCGCAGGATGCGTAAAAAGCATCGCAGTCGATGTGAAATATGTACTTCATACCTATACTATACTAATTTTTGGCTAAATACCTATTATTGAATAAGATATAAGAAAAAGTACAGTTATGTTATGAGAGTAGATAAATTTTTAAAGAATTCAAGAATAATTAAAAGAAGACAAGTAGCAAAAGAAGCTTGTGAAAACGAGAGAGTAAAGATTAACGATAAAATAGCAAAGCCAGGCAGCGAGGTAGAAATAGGCGATATAATTGAAATAACCTTCGGTAAATCTGTTTTAAAGGCAAAAGTTCTAAGCCTGATAGAAGGAGCTAAGAAAAATAATGCCGAGAGCATGTATGAGGTAATAGATGGCGAATAATAGGAGAAAGGCTAGGAAAAATTCCTACCTTAAGCAAAGAGGCAAGAAGAATAAGAGGTTTTTGCTAACAGCCTTTGGTCTTGTGATTTTTTCTGTAATTGGCTTTTATTTTTTAAATTCAAATTTAAATGCTGATATGAATAAACTCGACCAAGATATAGTTTCTAGCAAGAAAAAGCTTGAAAATGTCAAAAAAGAAATCGATAGCCTAAATAAAGACTACGAAAATAGGAATACTGACCAATTTAAGGAAAAAGTCGCTAAGGAAAAACTAGGTATGGTCAAGAAATCTGAAGTCAAGGAAGAAAATTCAGGCGTAATCAATAAAATTGACCCAAATGATAATAAAGAAGGTCAAGAAAATAATGAATTAGTAGCAAATCCTGACCAAGGCCAGGGAGTAGATCCTAATAATGAAGTAGAAAGCCAAGAAAATACAGAAACCAAAGAGAATACAGAAACAAATGAAAATGGAAGATAGGTTTTTAGAAACTATTAGAAAACATCAGCTAATAGAAAAAGGCGACACGATAATTGTTGGAGCAAGCGGTGGACCAGATAGTCAATTTTTAATCTATATGCTAGATAAACTTAGAAAAGAAATTGACTTTGAGATAGTACTTGCCCATCTTAACCACCTCCATAGGAAAGAGGCCGCAAAGGATGAAGACCTTGTAAGAAATACAGCAAAAAATCTTGGCCTTAAATTTTTCTCAGAAGCAAGGTCTATGGATGATTTAGCAAAGAAAGAGAAAATTTCATCAGAAGATGCAGGTCGCAGGCTGAGATATGATTTTTTTAACCGCTTAGCAGGAAAATTTCCGCATTCAAAGATTGCAGTTGCTCATAATAAGGATGATCAAGCAGAAACTGTCCTTATGAGGATAGTAAGGGGAACAGGCCTAGATGGCTTAAAGGCCATGGCTTATAGGTCTGGAAATATTATAAGACCAATTCTAGATATAAAGAAGAAAGATATCTTAACTTATTTAGGTAAAAATAACATCCCCTACGCAATAGACCACACTAATTTTGAAGCAGACTACACTAGAAATAAGATAAGGCTAGAAGTAATACCTCTTCTAGAGGAGATAAATCCTAGATTTATTGACCAAGCAGCAAGACTAAGTGACCTTGCCAAGGATGACCTTACAATCATAGATGATACTATAGGAGAGATTTTTGATAAAATATGTGATAGGTCAGTTAGGGCAATAAAATTTAGAAAAAATGATTTTGAAAGTTTAAGAAAGCCCTACCAAAATAGGCTCATAAGACTTGGGATTGAAAAGTTAAAAGGGACTATCAAGGATATTTCAAAAGATAATATAGATGAATTTTTATCTCTAATTACTCTTGCCAATGGCAAGGAAATAATAAAGGATGATCTAAGATTTAGAAAGTCTTACGACTATTATATTTTAGAAGATGCCAAGGACTTTAAAAATGAAAGCGTCTATGATTTATACGCCGAAGATGAGATTGACTTTGATGGTAAAATCATAAAATCAAGTATAATTAATAGTAAGATTTACACAAGGGATAGATCAAAGGCTTACTTTGATTATGATAAGCTTAAATTTCCCCTAAAAGTTAGAACTAGGCGAAATGGCGATAGGTTTATCCCCTTAGGAAGTAAATCTAATAAGAAGCTTAAGGACTTTTTTATCGACCAAAAGATAGATAGGGCTAAAAGAGATAGACTGCCAATAATTTTATCGGATGATAAGATTATATGGATAACAGGTCTAAGGATGAGCGGAGAATTTAAGGTCACAGACCTTACGAGCAAAATACTACAAATCGAGGTATATGATGAAGATTGACAGCAATGATCTTATAGAGAAAGTACTCATTGATGAAGAAAGTTTGAACAAAAAGATAAGAAAATTAGCTAATACTCTAAATGAACATTACGCAGACAAGGACGAACTAATTCTAGTTTGCATCCTAAAGGGATCAGTGATGTTTGTAAGCGAGCTAGCTAAATATCTAAATGTAGAATGTAAGATGGAATTTATGTCAGTTTCATCCTATGCTGACAATACTTATTCTTCAGGCAATGTTAAAATCTTAATGGATTTAGACATGGATATAAAGGATAAGGAAGTACTTATTATAGAAGATATAATAGATACTGGCTACACCCTAAAGAAGGTTAAGGAGAACCTACTTCAAAGAGGTCCAAAGGATTTAAAGATTATAACACTTTTAGACAAACCTGAAAGGCGTGAAGTTGACTTAAAATCTGACTGGGTTGGCTTTAAGATACCAAATGAATTTGTAGTAGGTTTTGGTCTTGACTATAACCAATTATATAGGAATCTTCCTTATATTGGCGTAGTTAAAAGATCAGTATACGAAGACATAGAAGAGATGAAATAGGTCGCTTGGCCTATTTTATTTTGAAAGAAAGGAGAATATATGGGAAGTTTTGACAATATGATACTAATTTTATACGGGGTAATAACTGTATTTTTTATCTATAGGATTTTTAAGCAACAAAGAGATAAAAAACACCTTGGGAGTGATATAAAGTCCTTCAAAAGACCAATATCAAGCATGGAAGCAATTTTATTTTCCATTCTAATTGTAACAGCCATTGTAAATTTATACCAAGGTTATAAGGTTTCAAACAAAAACTCAATGATGGTAGCATCCATAATGATAGTTCTTGCTCTAGTATTTGCAATTTATTCAACCACAAAGCTTTATATAGCAGATAACGGTATGCTCATAAATACAGGCTTTGTAAGCTTTAAAGAACTTAAAAAATGGGGCTTTGACCAAGAAAGAGGAGACCTTGTTATGGCTATCAAAAAAGATGGCAATACAAATAGGGAATCCACAAAGGTAAGAAAAGAAGATATAGAAGAGATAAACGACCTAATAAGAAAGCATAAATTAGGCAAATAATCTTGAAAAAACGTCTAAAAACCGTATCATATAAGAGTTAAACAAGTAAAAAGGGGATTATATGTTACTGGTTATAGATATTGGCAACACAAACACTGTAATAGGTGTCTATGATGATGAAAATTTAAAGGCTAGATTTAGAGTGGCAACTGACTTGAAAAGCACCAGCGATCAATTAGTTGCTACTTTATTTAATATGTTTATGATTCATGGCTTTGATATAAAAAATATCAACGACACAATCATATCATGTGTAGTACCAGATGTGCTCTACAATTGGCAATCTGCAAATAGGAAGCTATTTGACAAGGAAGCTAAGGTAGTAGATCATACTACCTACACAGGAATTAGCATAGCCTACGAAAATCCAACAGAGGTTGGGGCTGACAGGATAGTAGATGCTGTAGCAGCCTATGAAAAATACGGCGGTCCATCCATAGTAGTGGATATGGGTACAGCCATAACCTTAGATGTTATAACAGGTGATGGTAAGTATCTTGGTGGATCAATTGCCCCTGGCATAAGGATTGCCCAAGATGGATTATTTGGAAAAACAGCTAAGCTGCCAAAAATAGAGCTTAAACAACCAACTACAGCCATCACAGAATCAACATCAGAAGCCATCAACGCAGGAATTGTAATAGGTTATATAGGAATGATTGATAAGTTAATAGAGACAATAGAAGATGAAATCATAGAAAGACTCGGTATCAAAAGAGAAGATATCAATGTCATAGCTACTGGTGGATTTTCAGAATTAATTTCTCAATCAAGTAAATATATAGAAACCATAGAACCAGATTTAATGCTTGAAGGGCTTAAAATAATCTATGACAGAAATATTAACAGATAAAAAAATAATGCTAGCTCCTCTGGCAGGAGTCACAGATACAGCCTTTAGGATAATATGTGAAAGGCATGGGGCAGATAAGACCTTTACTGAAATGGTATCAGTCAACGCCCTAGTCTATGACAACAAGGCCACAGAGGATATCATGTACATATCAGATTTAGAAAAAAAGGCCAACATTCAAATATTTGGTTCTGATATAGACAAGATTAAAAAGGTAGTTGAGGAAAAAATAAATCCCCTTAAAAATATTGAGGAAATATCCTTTAATATGGGCTGCCCAGCTCCAAAGATTTTTAATAATGGCGAAGGATCAGCCCTTCTAAAAGATCCTAGAAAAGTTTATCAGATTACAAAGGCACTTAAAGAAGCAACTGATAAGAAGATAAATATCAAATATAGGCTTGGCGTAGATGATGACCATATAAATTATCTAGAAAATGGTAAGGCCATGGAAGAGGCAGGAGCTGACTATCTAATCCTTCATGGAAGGACTAGGAAGGCCATGTATTCAGGAAAGGCCGACTGGCATGCTATTGGAAAGCTTAAAGAAGCTGTAAAAATACCGGTAATTGCAAATGGTGACTGCTTCAGCGTAGAAGATTTTATAGAAATTATTAATACAACAAAAGCTGATGGAGTCATGCTTGCCAGAGGTGCAATGGGTAATCCGTTTATATTTTCTTATATAAAAGACTATATAAAAACTGGTTCTTACACAAAAGCAAGTTTTGATGATATAATAAATCAGATAAAAGATCACTACGAACTTGCCCTAAGATTTAAGGATGAAAGACTTGTAATAAATCAAATGCGCAAGCATGTTGGCTGGTATATAAAAGGCCTATATATGTCTAGCGAATACAGAGATAGGGTAAATAAGATATGTACAAGCAAGGAAATTTTTGACCTGCTTGACGAATATAAAGAAAAATTAGGTGAATATAATGACAGAGAAAAAAGAAGTAATATTAACTAAAGAAAAATTAGAAAAATTAGAAGATGAACTAGAGTATTTAAAAACCAAAAAGCGTCCAGAAATGGCAGAAAAAATCAAGATTGCTAGAAGCTTTGGAGACCTTTCAGAAAATGCTGACTACGATGAAGCAAAAAATGAACAGGGTGAAGTAGAATCTAGGATAATGAAAATTGAGGATATGATCAGAAATGCCAAAACTATCGAAGTAGTAGAAAACTCTGATATAGTTGGAGTCGGAAATACTGTAAGGCTTTTTGATGAAGAATTTGAAGAAGAAGTAGAATACAAGATAGTAGGAACAGCTGAATCAAATCCTCTTGAAGGATATATTTCAAACGAATCACCAGTTGGAGAAGCTATTATTGGCCATAAGGTTGGCGATAGGGTAGAAGTTGAAACTCCAAATGGTAAAATGTATTTTGTAATTAAAGGTATTAAATAAGGAGAGAAAATGGCTGATAACACACAAGATTTAAATGAAATGCTTCAGATCAGAAGAGAAAAGCTCCATGATCTAAAAGAAGAGGGCAAAGACCCACACAGAATAGTAAATTTTAAAAACAGAACAGACTCAAAAGAAATCAAGGATAACTTTGATAAATATGAAGATCAAACTGTAAGAGTAGCCGGTAGAATTCTTGCCAAAAGAGGCCACGGAAACATGAGCTTTATGGATGTGCAAGATGAATCTGGCAGAATTCAAGTAGTAAATAGAAAAAATGTTATCGGCGATGACTTCAAATATGTCAAAAAATACGATATCGGTGATATAATCGGTGTTGAAGGAAAGGTATTTAAAACCAACCAAGGTGAAATATCAATAGAAGTAGCAAAAAGCGACCTTTTAACCAAGGCCCTACAAATGCTACCAGAAAAATGGCACGGCCTAAAGGACCCAGATTTAAGATATAGACAAAGATATGTAGACCTAATAGTAAATCCTGAAGTAAAGGATGTATTCATGCAAAGGTCAAAAATCATATCCGCAATCAGAGAATTCTTAGATAATAGGGGCTTCTTAGAAGTTGAAACTCCAATCCTAAATACAATAGCAGGTGGAGCTACAGCTCGTCCATTTATAACCCACCACAACACCCTTGATATAGATATGTACCTAAGAATAGCAAACGAGCTTTACCTAAAAAGACTTATCGTTGGTGGCTTTGATAGGGTATATGAAATAGGCAGGATGTTTAGAAACGAAGGAATGGATGCAACCCATAACCCTGAATATACCGCTATGGAATTATACCAAGCATACGGAGACTATGAAGACATGATGGAAATCACCGAAAACATGGTTGAATTCATTGCTAAAAAGGTAAAGGGCACAACTGTAGTAGAATTTGATGGCCAAGAAATAGAACTAAAGGCTCCATGGAAGAGAATTCCAATGATAGAAGCTGTCAAAGAATATTCTGGTGTAGACTTTAATGAAATTAAAACTGACGAAGAAGCAATAGCTATTGCTAAGGAAAAGGGTGTAGAAGTTAAGGAAACAAGGGGAGAAATCATAGCAGAATTCTTCGATGCTTATGTAGAAGAAAACCTAATCCAACCTACTTTCATAACTGATTACCCAGTAGAAATCTCACCACTAGCTAAAAGAAAGAACGACGACAGAAGCCTAACCTATAGATTTGAGGCCTTTATTTCTGGAGCAGAAATAGGCAACGCATTCTCAGAGCTAAATGATGCTGAAGACCAAAAGGAAAGATTCCTAGACCAAGTTAGAAAAAGAGAAGCTGGCGATGATGAAGCCCAAATGATGGACTATGACTTCGTAAATGCCCTAGAAGTAGGACTTCCTCCAACAGGTGGACTTGGAATTGGTATCGACAGACTAATAATGATCTTAACAGGCCAACACTCAATTAGAGACGTCCTACTATTCCCAACAATGAAGCCAATAGGCTTAGAAAAGGCAGAAAATGGGGGTTTGTCAAAAGAAACTTACGAAATTTACGACAAACTTACGACAGAAGAAATTGACCTTTCAAAAGTGAAAGTTGAACCATTATTTGAAGATATGGTAGACTTTGAAACTTTCTCAAAATCTGATTTTAGAGTTGTAAAGGTTAAAAACTGCGAAGAAGTTCCTAAGTCAAAAAAACTATTGAAATTTACATTAGATGATGGTTCTGAAAAAGAAAGAGTTATTTTATCTGGTATTAAGGAATATTACAGCGCAGAGAGCTTAATTGGAAAGACACTACTTGCGATTTGTAATCTTCCTCCTCGTAAGATGATGGGAATCGACTCAGAAGGTATGATTATATCTGCAATTTGTGAGTACGACGGAGAAGAAAAACTTAACTTAATAGTGTTGGATGATAATATTCCAGCAGGATCAAAATTATATTAAAGAACACGCTAATTATGAAACTGGGGTTTGTTACGAATCCCAGTTTAATTTTTAGGGGTATGTATGAGATGGATAATTAGAATAATTTTATTACCGATAAGATTAGTGTTGAGTTTGCTCATAGCTTTTTTCACTTTTATATTAAGTTTGAGTACTGCGTTGTTAAGCGTAGTTTCTACTTTAATTTTTATAATTGGATTAGCTAGCATATTTCAAGGAGATAAGCAAATTGTAATTGAAGCACTAATATTAGCATTTTTATTTAGTCCATTTGGATTACCTAAATTAGGTATATATGTTATTGGATTATTAGAATTATTAAAATATACAATAAACTCAATTTGAAGAAAAATAAATATTAGACAATCGTAGACGATAGAAAGTAATAATTCTGTCGTCTTTTTTTTATTTCAAAGAAAGGAGGTAAGGATGAATTTTGATTATTTTTATAATAGGCAATCTGAAATGTATAACTTTATTAGGTTACCTATGGTATTAATGGAAGATGAGATTTTTGAGAGCATTTCTATTGAAGCTAAAGTTTTGTATTCATATATGCTTAATCGAATGGGTCTTTCATATAAAAATGGCTGGATAGATGAAGACGGAAAAGTTTTTATTTACTACACAATAGAAAGTATAAAAGATCAATTTAATTGTGCCAGTGAAAAAGCNAAAGTTTTGTATTCATATATGCTTAATCGAATGGGTCTTTCATATAAAAATGGCTGGATAGATGAAGACGGAAAAGTTTTTATTTACTACACAATAGAAAGTATAAAAGATCAATTTAATTGTGCCAGTGAAAAAGCAAACAAATTAATAGCTGAACTTGATATTAAGTCAGGAATAGGACTGATTGAAAAGAAAAGACAAGGACTTGGAAAGCCTAATAGAATTTATGTTAAAGACTTTATGAGCATATTTAATAATATGGAATTAAAAAATCAAGAAGTTCGAAAAACAAAATTCCAGAAGTTCGATAATCGAAATTCAAGAGATTCGAATATCGAAAGTCAAGATTTTCGAAAATCGGAAGGTAACTATAACAATATTAGTAATAATGAGTTAAGAAATAATGATTTTAATAAAGGGCAAAAGCCTTATGGAATATATAAAAATATATTTTTGACTGATGAAGAATACAAGGACTTAACAAATGAGTTAGAAAGCAGAATTAGTGAGTACATTGATAGATTATCATCGTATATGAAAGCAAACAACAGAGTTTATCAAGATCACAAGGCAACGATAATCAATTGGTATCTTAATGATCAAGCGAAAAGCATGAATGACAAATCAACAAGAAAAATGAATTACGATATAGGAGAGAGTTTATGAAAAACTTAAAAGATTTTGTATTAAGAGAAAATGATATTGAAAGAAATGGACATATCTATTGCAAGGTATGCGGTAAAAGAGTTGATGGAGAATTACTTGACCTTGGATTTACAAAGTTTATTCCAAGAATTAAATGTGAATGTGAAATAAAAAGAGATAAGGAAAATGCAGAAAGAGAAATATTAACGAGAATATCATCGCTAAAAAGAGATTGTTTTTCATCGCCAAACCAACACCAATATACTTTTGAGAAATTCCTAAATGAAAAAGGTCAAGCTTACAAGGTTGCTTACAATTATGCTAAAAGTTTTGAACAAATGAAGGAAGACAATGTTGGACTTTTATTTTATGGAGATGTTGGCAGTGGAAAAACTTACCTTGCTTGTGCAATAGCAAATGAATTAATCGAAAGAACACAAGTTAGAGTTAAGATTTTGAATTTATCTCAGGTAATAAATCAAATACAAAAATCTGCATTTAAGGTTGATTCAAACGAAATTATAGATAACCTATCAAATATTCCATTGTTAATATTAGATGACCTTGGAATTGAAAGGGATACATCTTATGCAAGAGAACAAGTATATAACATTATAAACTCAAGATACTTAAAGGGTAGGCCGACAATTTTTACTACAAACTTATCATTGGAAATTATTCAAAATCCAAACATTGACCTTGAGTATCAGAGGATATATTCAAGAATACTTGAAATGACAATACCAGTTAAAGTTACGGGAGAAGATTTTAGAAGAAAAATCCATCAAGAGAAGTTAAGAAAATACAAAGAGTTACTTTTATATGGAGGTGGAATAGATGATTAATGAAGAAGTATCTAGGTCGAGTCTTAATCTTGAAGTCAGGCTTGCAAAAGCAACAAGTAAAGCAATTCTTGATGCCTTAAAGAAAGTACACAAGCAAATAGAAGAACAAGGAGGCTTGAAAAATGTAATAAAAAACAATGGAGAAGAAGTAAAACTAAAAGATATGGTTAAAAAGGGACAGTTAGAAGAAATTAATCTAAAAGATCCTGAGTTAAAAGAACTAAAGAAAATTTTAAATAAACATGGAGTGAAGTTTTCTATTATGAAAGATAAGGAAACTGGCAACCACTCTGTGTTTTTTTAATCTAAGGATATAAAAGTTATGGAACACGCCTTTAAAAAAGCAGTTAAGGCTTCTGAAAGAAAGGCCGATAGAAAAGATTCAATAACGAAGACTATAAATAAGTTTAAAGATATGGCTAAGGATACCATTAGTAAAGATAAAGTTAAAAATAAACATAAGGAGCAAAGCTTATGATAAGTAATTTAAAAACATTTGAAAATAAGAATTTTGGAAGACTCACTGTTATAGAAAAAGACGGTGAGTTTTTCTTTATAGCAAATGAAGTAGCAACTATGTTAGGTTATGTTAATCCAAGAAAAGCTATTTATGACCATGTAGATGAAGAAGATAAGGGTGTAACGAAATGGAACACCCCTGGAGGAATACAGAACATTTCAATAATTAACGAATCAGGATTGTATTCACTTATCCTTTCATCAAAACTACCACAAGCAAAAATATTCAAAGCTTGGGTAACTAGAGAAGTTTTACCGAGCATTAGAAAAAATGGAGGATATATAGCTGGTCAAGAAAAGAAAACTAACGAAGAGCTACTTGCAGATGCAATTCTTGTAGCCAATAGAATTATTGCCGAAAGAGAAGAAGAGATTGAAGAATTAAGACCAAAGGCAGATTATTATGACAAATTAGTAGATTATAACCTACTTACAAACTTTAGAAATACTGCCAAAGAGTTAGGAATACCACAAAATCAATTTATAAGTTTTCTAATGGATAAGGGATTAATTTACAGAGATAAGAAAAAGAAACTCTTACCTTATGCAGATAAGAACAAGGGATATTTTGAAGTAAAAGAATGGATTGATCCACTAGGTACACTTGTAGGAATACAAACATTAATAACACCAAAGGGAAGACACTACCTACTAATTTTATTAGATAGTGAAGGTTTCTACGATGAATAAGATATTAGAAGCCATTCTTTCTGATATTAAAAACCTAATTAAAATAGACAACCCAAAGAAATTTATATTATCAAACATTCCCTATCTATCATTCTTCTACATTGGAAATATTTTTTCTAAGCACATCAATTCTTATGTAGGAGGAGATATTATTGATAGAATAATGGTGGGAATTTCTGATATAGGAACTTTATCCTATATACCAAGTATTAATCCAAGGGACTTATTAGTAGGTATTTCAGTTGCTGCCATTGTTAAGCTAATAGTATATAGCAAAGGTAAAAACAAAAAGAAATATAGGCAAGGCAAGGAATATGGATCTGCAAGATGGGTTGCATAATATTAACTGAACAGGAGTGATATATAGACACGAGAAAAGGAGGATAATGCCATGATAGAATATCACAATAAAATTACAGCACTATACTCCCGCCTTTCAGTTGGTGATGAAGATAGAGACGGTGGCGAGAGTAATAGTATTGTAAATCAAAAAGCCTTTTTAGAAAGGTATGCAAGAGATAAAAAGCTGATAAACATTCGCCACTATATCGATGATGACGAAAGCGGTAGGTTCTTTGACCGTTCAGCCTATACACAGATGATAAACGATGTAGAACAAGGCAAAATCGGTATTGTCATCATGAAAGATATGACAAGATGGGGAAGAGATTATCTTCAAGTCGGAAACGCTATGGAGATATTTCGAAGAAACAATGTACGCTTTATCGCCATCAACAACGGTATAGATAGCATAGACCAAAATACATTGGAATTTGCTCCCTTTATCAACATCATGTCAGAGTGGTATGCAAGAGACATCAGCAAGAAAGTAAAGACGGGAATTAAGACCAAAGGAGCAAACGGAAAGCCTGTTGCAACAGAAGCCCCATACGGCTATATAAAAGACCCTGAGAACAAAGATTATTGGATAGTCGACAAAGAAGCTGCCGAAGTTGTAAAACTCATTTTTAGGCTATTTATGGAGGGAAAAAACAGAAATCAGATAGCTGTTTACCTGAAAGAAAAAGAAATACTAACCCCAACCTTTTATATGAAACAACAAGGCAGAGGAACAGCAAAAAACAAACCATTAAACGAAGAAAATAGATATAACTGGAACAAGGCAACTTTAACACGCATACTGAAAAGACAAGAGTATTGTGGCGATGTAGTCAACTTCAAGACCGAAAAGCATTACAGAGATAAGAGAAACCATTATGTAGATAAAAGCAAATGGCAGATAACAGAAAATGTGCATGAGCCGATAATAGATAGAACTACCTTTGAAAATGTAGAGCGTATGTTAAAAAACGCACCTGTAAAAAGACCAAACGGAGACGGAGAAATTCACGCACTTTCAGGCTTGATGTACTGTAAAGATTGCGGAACAAAAATGCACATTCGCACCATACACAAAAACGGAAAAGTACAGCATGTAACCTATTGCAGTGAATATGCCAAAGGAAAAGCAAAGCACCCTAAATGCAACTCCCCACATCGTATTGATGTAGATGAAGTTATGGAAAACATCGCAGAAGTCTTGCGAAAAATAGCACAGTATTCCTTAGAAAATAAAACAGAGTTTGAGAAACTTGTAAAGAAAAGTCTGTATAAAGAGCAGACCGAGGAAGTCAAGAAAAATCAAAAGCGTATGCCACAAATCACAGATCGAATGGAACAGATAGAAAGAGTGATGAATAAACTCTATGAAGATAATGCACTTGGAAATATGGATACAGAACGCTATGAGCAGTTATCAAGAAAGTATGCAGAAGAATACTACACCTTAAAAGGAGAAAAAGAAGAAATCAAAGAACGCTTATCCGAATGTGAAAATGCAAGTCAAAGGGCAAAGAAATTTATCAGACTTGCAGAAAGCTATTCAAACTTTGAAGAACTTACCCCTACCATTATCAATGAGTTTATCAGTAAAATCGTAGTGCATGAAAGAGATGTAAAAAGAGCAAAATATGTAGTTCAGCGAATAGAAGTTTATTTTAACTATATCGGCAAATTTGAAAATGAACTCACAAAACAGATAGAGCCTACAGAAGAGGAAATGCTACAGATGAGGGAAGAAATTGAAGAAGCAAAGAAAGAAAAATCACGAGCCTATCATAGAGAATATTCAAAAGCATACCGAGCCAAAAACCTTGAAAAGTGCCGAGAGTATGAGAAATTAAAAGCAAGAGAATACAGAGCAAAAAAGAAGTTACTACAGGCAACAACTTAAAACTAAATATCAACCAATCGCAAAAAAGATTTCCTAATCACAGGAAATCTTTTTTTGTGCAAGTCGAGAGGAGGAACTAAATGGCAGAAAATACGAACACTCAAGTAAACGAAACACACGAAGAAGAACAAGAAGAATCCCAAAAGCCTGACGGCATTCTTACAAAAAAGATAAATGGAAAGACCTTTGTAACAGAGATATATTTTGACAAAAAGAGCAAGGAAACTTTTCAAGATAAGTTATTCAAAGTAATACATTCTAAAGGGGATAGTAACGAGTAAGTGGGAAATATGGCAGTAGAAAAAATGCCTAAAAAATGATATAATATTAATAATTGTATTTGAAAAGGAACTTGATTTAAAAACGATGGAAAATGTAAAAACAAAAAAAATAGTAATTTTAATGTTATCTCTTTTATTAGTAGTAAATATTTTTGGTGGATGTTCAAATAAACAGAATTTAGCTAACGAAACGAATAATGAAAATCAGATACTTGAAGAAAAAAACATATCTAAAATTGAGGACAAAACTAATAAAGGGTTAACATATTCAAATTTAAATAGTGAAATGGCACTTAACGAAATTAAATCGGTATTTAAAAATTCAGGGATTGATAATAAATCTGTTGATAAAGTTTTGGAATGGGTGAACGATTATAATGCAGTAATGAATAATTGCGAAGCCTTTTCTTTAGTTGGAGATTTTACTACAATACAAGATAAAACTGTCTATTATAGCGATTATCCTACAATGTCAAGAGAGTGGTTTAGAAAAAATAATAGAGATTATTTTGATGTGCTATGTAGAATTGTTGCTTTTGAATTAAATAAAGAAAACATTACGATAAATAAAACATTGCCAAGAGAAAATTTTGCTTGTTGGAATGAAGATGAATCGTGGCTGTATAGTGATGGAGTGACTATTTTTGGCAGAGAACCTGTTGAGGGTGATAATACAAAATTGGAGCCGTTTCCGCTGTTAGATTGGAATAATGAAGATATAGAAAAGTATTTTACACTTTTTAATCCCATAGAAATTAAAAATAATTGTACTGAAGAGGATATGTCAGAAGCAATAAATAAAAGATTTGAGGAGTACGGTGTTTTATTTAAAGAAAATTCTTATTCTCTTGTAGGGCTTTGGATTCAGTCTGGAAATCAAATCGCTATGGCTCATTCTGCAACACTATTTGAAATGAAAAATGGTTTTCTCTTATTTGAAAAGGTCAATCCTGAAGAACCATATGTAGCAGTAAAATTTTCTAATATAGATGAAATGAAAGTATATTTATATGAAAGAGTTAAACTGCAAGATAAGGAATATGGTGATGAAATCACAGATAAGTATGTTATAACAAAAAATAATAAAGTTATATGATTAAAAAAGTTTTTTCTTATCACTAACGAATTAATAAAAAGCTAACACAGAAACAGTAAATCGAAAAAGGTTTACTGTTTTTTATTGCCCAAAATTAGAAAGAGAGGAAACGAGAAAATGAAAAACATAGAAGAAAAAATCTTAATGGCAGATGAAGAAATCAAGCAGTTGCAAAACAAAAGAAAAAAGCTCATCAGTCAGCAGAAACAGGAAGAAAGAAAAAAGAGAGATAAAAGGATATATGAAAAAGGAGCAGTTTTTGAAAGTATATTTACAGAAAGCAAGAACTTAACCAAAGATGAATTTTATCAGCTCATCACATCTCTAATTCGTAAAGAAGAAGCCAATCTCAAAATACAAAAAATCATAGAAAGCAGAGAAGAAACAGAAACTCAAAACATAGAAAACCAAGAGGAAGAAACGGAGATAGAGGAATAGTCCCTTGTTTACAAGGGCGCACATATACACCTTAACAGGTGTGTGCGTTCTCCGAAGGCTCTTAGCAGAGGGCATATCAGCTCACGCTGATAAAGGGGAACTACATTCCCCTACGGAAATAAATTTCCTACCCCTTGTGTACTTCCCAAAAGAAATCGGATAAAAAGCTATCCGATTTTTTTAGGAAGTCTTATCTATCGCCACCGTAACCATATCGAAAAATGGAAAGGAGGTTTTTTCTTATGGCGATATATCATCTTTGTATAAAGATTATTTCAAGAGGTAAAGGCAAAAGTGCAGTAGCAGCTTCCGCCTATCGAAGTGGCGAAAAAATAAAAAATGAATACGATGGCGAACTGCATGACTTTACAAGAAAAGGCGGAATAGCACATACTGAAATTCTTTTACCACAAAATGCACCACAGGAATTTTTAGATAGAGGGACATTGTGGAACAGTGTTGAGAAAATAGAAAAAAGTAAAAACTCACAGCTTGCAAGAGAAATTGAAGTAGCCTTACCTAAAGAATTAGACCGAGAGAAACAAATAAATCTTGTACGAGAATATGTAAAAGAAAATTTTGTAAAAGTAGGTATGTGTGCCGACATTGCCCTACATGATAAAAATGATGGAAACCCACATTGTCATATATTACTTACCATGCGACCACTAAACGAAGATACAACATGGGGAGCAAAATCAAAAAAGGAATATATCCTTGATGAAAATGGAGAAAAAGTAAAACTTAAAAATGGTAATTACAAAACAAGAAAGATAAATACAACAGATTGGAACGAGCAAGACAAGGCAGAAGAATGGCGAAAAGCATGGGCAGATATTACAAACAAATATCTTGAAGAAAACAGCATACAGGAGAAAGTAGATCATCGTTCTTATCAAAGACAAGGGATAGAACAAATACCGACCATTCATTTAGGAGTGTCAGCAACCCAAATGGAGAAGAAAGGCATAGCCACAGACAGAGGAAATATCAACCGAGAAATCAAACATCAAAATATGATTTTAAGAGAAATTTCAAGAAGAATAAAGGCATTACTAAATTGGATAAGAGGAATAGGAAAAGAAGAAAAAGCAGAGAGCGAAAATACAAAATCCATCCTCCCACCCAAAGAAAATTTACAATCAATCTTTGAAAATCTTATCCGTAAAAATGCAGATAAGAATAATGCAGACATAGAAAAATATATTGAAAGTTATCAGCTACTCAAAGAGAAAAACATCACTTCATTATCCGAGCTTAAAGAAAATATAGTTATCCTTAGAGATAAGAATTATAAGACAACACGAGCCTTAAAAGATACCGAGAAGAAGATTGATGAAAAAACAAAGCTCATCGACCAATCAGAAAAATATTTGAAGTACAAGGATACCTACAAAGCTTATACCAAGACAAAGAAAAGCAAACAGGGGAATTTTTATAATGAGCATACAGCAGAACTCATTTTATTTGAAAGTGCTAAGAAATATTTGAAAGACCATTTAGGAGAAAGTAAAACCTTAGCCATCAGTAAATGGAAATCAGAAGTTGCCACTTTGAAGAAAGAGAAAAAGAGCCTATACAATCAAATATTAGAGATACGAGAAGAAGTAGCACAGGCAGAAAAAGTTAAAACCTGTATGGAGCAGTTACAGGAGCATTCAAAGGAACTATCACAGGTAAAAAGTAACGAGATAGGGTTATGATTTTTTGTAAAGGAAACTTGACAATATGAAGAAAAGAAGTTACAATTATAATGTAAAGGAAACTTGACAAAAGGAAGGTGGTGTGTTTGAAAAACAATTTAGATGAACTGAGAAAACTGAATGGTTTAACTCAAGAAGAATTTGCAAAAGAATTAAGAGTTTCAAGGCAGACTATTAGTGCGATAGAAAATGGTAAATATAATCCATCTTTAGATTTAGCATTTGAAATAGCACTTTATTTCAACAAGACAATAGAGGAAGTATTTACTTATGAAAAGGAGGAAAATCATGAAAAAAAGTAATCTAATTTATGGTCTAATTTACATTATATTAGCCGGAATATCATTGTATGTAGCTATTGCTTTTGACAATAAGATGTCAGGGATATTTTATGGTATGACAGGTGCTTTGGGAGGTAGTGGCATAGTTACTATAACTCGATATTTTTATTGGCAAAAGAATAAGGAAAAGTATCAACAAAAATTGGAGATTGAAGAAATAGAACAGCAAGATGAACTAAAACAAAAATTGAGGGATAAAGCAGGAAAATATACTTATTGGATTGGAATGTTGATTATAGCTATTTCTATCATGGTGTATTCAATTCTTGGTGTATTAGATATTATGGATACCGAACACATTGTAGTATACTTAGGAGCATATTTAATTAGTCAAATTTGTATAGGAGTAATTGTATTCAACAGCTTATTAAAAAAATATGAATGAGAAATAATAGTCAAGAAAATATGTTTTATGAAAACAGTAAATCAAAAAAGGTTTACTGTTTTTCTTTCACTAAAAGTTAAAATTCCGTATAGGACAAGCGTCCATAAATATAAAAAGGTACTTGACAAAACGCTTCCTGGGGAGAAATCAAGGATATTGCTCCATACATTGACCCTAAGTTTGAAAACAATGTTCTTATAACTAATACCGAAAGACTAACAATGAACTCAAGACCTAAAAACCCTAAATACGCTAGAAATAAAAATGTATTAGTAATAGGTGGTTCTGGATCAGGTAAAACAAGATTTTATGTAAAGCCAAATCTAATGCAAATGCATTCTTCCTATGTAGTAACAGATCCTAAAGGAACACTTGTGTTAGAGTGTGGAAAAATGCTTTATGAAAATGGATATAACATAAAGATATTAAACACAATAAACTTTAAAAAATCTATGAAATACAATCCCTTTGCTTATTTGAGAAGTGAAAAAGATATTTTAAAGCTTGTTCAAACAATTATTGCCAACACCAAGGGAGATGGAGAAAAGGCAGGAGAAGATTTTTGGGTAAAGGCTGAAAAGCTATATTACGCTGCTCTCATCGGTTATATCTATTATGAAGCACCAGAGGAAGAAAAGAACTTTAAGACGCTTTTGGATATGATTGACGCAAGTGAGGTCAGAGAAGATGACGAAACCTATATGAACCCCATTGATAGGCTTTTTGAGGCTCTTGAAAAGAAAGACCCAAGTCATTTTGCAGTTAAGCAATATAAGAAATATAAGCTGGCAGCAGGAGTAATAGAATTAAGGAGAACACTTAATCACTGTTTTAGTGAAATATGTACTTCTTAATTCTTTTTTATTTAAGAAATTAAGAGAAAGGAGGAAAAAGTGAGGAATTTTGAAAAGATAACAGCACTCTATGAGAGATTAAGTCGAGATGATGAACTTGAAGGAGAAAGTAACTCAATCGTTAATCAAAAGAAAATCCTTGAAGAATATGCAAGTAAGAATAATTTAACTAACATCATCCATTTTACAGATGACGGAATAAGCGGGACACAGTTTGATAGACCAGGCTTTATGGATATGATGAATGGAGTAAATACTGGAAATATCGGTTGTATCATCGTAAAGGATATGAGTAGACTCGGCAGAGATTATCTTAAAGTCGGTCAATGTATGGAGATATTAAGACAAAAGGGCGTAAGACTGATTGCTATCAATGACAATGTAGACAGCTTTTACAGAGAAGATGATTTTACCCCTTTTAGAAATATTATGAATGAATGGTATGCAAGAGATACTTCAAGAAAAATACAATCTACATTTAGATCAAAAGGAGAAAGTGGAAAGCATACGGCAAGCACTCCACCTTATGGCTACATCAAAGATGAAAAAGACAAAGATAAGTGGGTTGTAGATGAAAAAGCAGCCGAGATAGTAAGACGAATATTTAATCTTACAATGGACGGAGCAGGACCATACAAAATAGCAAAGATACTGGAAGCAGATAAGATAGATATACCCGCTTATCATCAGCAAAAAATGGGATATGGATTACATCAAAGCAAAAACTTTGAATATCCTTATCGTTGGTGTAGTTCCACAATTGCCAGTATCTTAAAGAAAAAAGAATACTTAGGGCATACAGTTAACTTTAAAACAAGAAAGCATTTCAAGGATAAGAAAAGTAAATATGTATCCGAAGATAAATGGCTCATCTTTGAAAATACTCACGAAGCAATCATAGACCAAGAAACCTTTGATAATGTGCAAAGGATAAGAGGAAATGTAAAAAGGTATCCTGACGGTTGGGGCGAATATCACCCACTGACAGGACTAATGTATTGTGCTGATTGTGGTAGTAAGATGTATGTTCATAGAACAAGCAATTACAAGAATATCCCTTATTACAATTGCAGTAATTATAAGAAAGTACCTTGCGGAACGCTATGTCCATCAGCTCATAGGATAAAAGCAGAAGTAGTCATAAACCTTATCCAAGAAACATTAAAAGATATAAAAAATTATCTTGATGAAGATAATGAAGCCTTTACCCGTTCCATTCAAAATGAAATGGAAGAAAAGGAAAAAGTAGAGATAGAAAAACAAAGAGTAAGGCTAATTAATAATAAGTCGAGGATACAAGAGTTAGAAAGGCTTATGTGCCGTATTTACGAGGATATGATACTAGAAAAAATACCAAGCAGTAGATATGAGATACTTAATAGCCAATACGAAACAGAGCAAAGAGCTCTAAGTAAAGAGATTGGAGACTTAGAACTTGAAATATCAAGATATGAAAATGAAACAGATAGGGTAAGAAAATTCATGTCCCTTATTAGTCGTTATGAAAACTTTGATGATCTAACAAACACAATGATAAATGAGTTTGTAGAGAAGATAATCATTCATGAAAGGGATAGAAAAGGCAGTCAAACATCAAAGCAAAAGATAGAAATATATTTTAACTTCATCGGAAATTATGAAGTTCCAAAAGAAGAATTAAGCGAAGAAGAACGATCAAAACTTGAGGAAGAAGAACGAAAAATTAATGAGAGAAGGGACAGACTTCATCAAAATTATCTAAAGCGTAAAGCAAATGGAAAACAACAGGAGTATGAGGAAAGGTATAAGGCAAGACGAGAGCAGAAAAACAGGAGAATTTAAAGGTTTAGAAAAAAATAGGTATATTAGTCAGCTATTATGAGAAGATTAAAAGTGATACGTTTACTATATAGTTTATATGATGATTATATGTCGAAAAATAAAAGGCTCACTTACTACCTACTATGGAAATTCTTAAATCCTTATAATTTCCTTATTTTTTTCTCCTAAAATTACATACGTAAAGAAATGATAAGGAGGAAAATATACTATGGATGATTTTATATTACAAACTAGAAATCTATCAAAGCAGTTCGGGAAACAAAAAGCGGTGGACTGCGTTAATATCAATGTTCCAAGAGGAAAAATTTATGGATTATTGGGACCAAACGGAGCCGGAAAGTCTACTCTTCTCAAGATGATTTGCGGTATGATTACGCCTACATCTGGTGAAATCATATTCAATAATAATCCTTGGGATCGTTCAAATCTCTCTGAAATTGGTGCATTGATTGAAAATGCACCACTATATCCAAACTTAACTGCCTATGAAAATTGTCGTGTACGATCAATAGCTTTAGGGATTGAAGAAGAGCGAATTCAAGAAGTTTTACAAATTGTAGGTCTTACTAATACAGGTAAAAAACGTACTGGACAATTTTCAATGGGAATGAAGCAGAGATTAGGAATTGCTTTGGCTTTACTTAGTAATCCAAAACTTTTAATTCTAGATGAACCAACTAATGGTCTTGATCCCATTGCAATAAAGGAATTGAGAGAACTTATTAGAGGTTTTTCACAACAAGGAACTACTGTAATTCTGTCTTCTCATATTTTATCTGAAGTCGAACATATTGCAGATCATATTGGAATCATTGCATCAGGACATTTAGGTTATCAAGGTGCATTTGATTCAAAAATGGATTTGGAGCAACTTTTCATGAAAGTTGTTAGTAATCAGCAAGGAGGCTTCAATGAGTAATTCAAATATATTAATGGCCGAATTCTTGAAAACAAAAAGAACTGCAACGAGAAGAATTGCTATTGCTAGCCCTCTTTGCTTAGCACTAATGGCTATTGTTCAACAAGGTTATTTTTCCTTGAATTTATTCAACTGGTACTATGTAGTTTTTTTACCTGCTACATTCGCATTGATCAGTGCAACAGCTGTTAATATAGATAACGGAAAGCACGGACTTCGTGCAATCCGTTGTCTACCTGTTTCTCAAGGAAAAATATGGAGCTCTAAACTTTTGGTTGTATTAGGATATGCTCTTCTTTCCTGTTTTCTATTAAGTGTTGCTGTGGTTTGTATTCCATTTATTTTTAGTTTGTTTGGAATTAATCAAATTAAGCAATTAAGTATTGCTTCGATATTTTTAGGGATTATAGTCGTGTTTATTACAACCATGTGGCAAATCCCTTTTAGCTTTATACTTTCAAAAAAATTAGGGGTGATCTTTTCGGTATTGGTAAATTTAGCTATTTCTTTTTCAGGTGTGTTTTTAGCACTAAAACCATATTGGATGTTTTGCCCATGGGCATGGGTAAATCGTTCCATGATTTCTATTTTAGGGCTTTTACCTAATGGTTTGCCTGTTGAAGAAGATTTGATTTATACACAATCTTATGATGTTTTAATTGCAATTGTTGCATCTGTGGTACTAACGATGGTTTTGTCCATTGTTTCCACCACCCTTTATAAAAAATCAGAAGCGAGGTGATTTTGATGTTGAAATGTTTACATTCGCATATTTATAAAATAGTAAAAAGTCCGCTATTTTATATAACCATTCTTTGGCCAATTATTTGTGTAGGACTTTTTATCTCTTATTATTCCGTTTCTTCATGGAGTATTGAACAAAATATATCTGGATTTTTTCAAGCCTTATCCTTATTTATGGATTGCTTGGTTGTCATGTTGTGTACTGGTATTGTTCAGCAGGAACAACGTGCGGGTTCTTCTTTTAATATTTTATGTGTTGGAAAATCAAGAATTCAAATGCTAATATCACTTGTTATTTTATTGGTTATTATGACAGGTCTTAGTTTGATCATAGCTGTTGCTGGATTTGCTTTGCTATATGGAAAGATGCTTACCATATCCTACGTCTTGGCTACTATTCTTATGCTTATTCCACTTATTTGCCTAGTTTCTATCCATCTATTTATCGCTTTTAAATTTGGTACGTCATGGTCAATAGGTTCTGGAGTAATTTTTATTCTTGTTGGGGCTTTAGGATGTACTGGACTTTTGGATAAGTTTTGGTATTACCTTCCGCCAACATGGGCAGCTAGATTTTCATCTCTAATGATTCTAGATACTTTTCATACAGATTATATTCTTAAGATTGCAGCTGAGCTGAGATATGGTCTATTGATATGTATCATAGTAACCATTGCACTTGTTACTTTAATTCCTATATGGTTTAATAAATGGGATGGTAGAGCCGATAATAGTGATGAATAATATTAAATTATTTAAAAGTTCAAGATCTCCATATCATACTATGATTTTGAATGTTAAGAGTGCTCTAATAATATAAGTACTCTTTTTGGCTCAGACTAGATTTAATGAAAGGAGAGGTGAATATATGGGTCAAAACATACTTGTAGTTGATGACGATGAGCAAATTAGATCTGTTATTGAAACAAGTTTAAAGCGTGCTCAATTCTCTGTATATACTTGTGCCTCAGCAAAAGAAACTTTAAGTTTATCTCTCGATCAATTTGATTTGATGATTTTCGATGTGATGATGCCCGATATAGATGGCTTTGAACTTTGCAGAAATGTCCGTGAAAAAGTAGATTGTCCAATATTATTTCTTACAGCCAAATCCAAAGAAGCAGATGTCGCTGAGGGATTAGCGCTTGGCGGGGACGATTACATTCGCAAGCCTTTCACACCATTGGAATTAGTCAGTCGAGTAAAAGCACATCTAAGAAGGGAAGAGCGTGTTCATCATTCTTACCTATCTTTTGGAGATATTCGTTTTCTCTTGAATGCCAAAGAAATACAAATAAAGGGAGAAACTATCAAGTTCACAAAAATGGAATATGAAATTTGCGAACTCTTAGCTAGACATAAGGGACAAGTTTTTTCACGAGAACATATTCTCGAACAAGTCGGTGGATTTTGGACAGAATCTGAGTCTGCAGCTATAGTTGAACATATAAAAAATATCAGAAAAAAATTTTCAACTTATCAACTTGATCCAATTAAAACAATTTGGGGAGTCGGTTACAAATGGGAATAAAAAATATATATTCTAAGAAAAATACACTAAGGAAAATATTATCTATATATTCCTTAGTGTTCATAGGTATAATTTGTTTTCTTTTTCTTTTATTGGTTATCGGTTTCCACTATGGAGTTAGACATGATTTATATACTTTTGCCAACCACGAAGAAAAACAAGTTGAAATCTTAAGGGAAAAAATCATTTCTAGCCAAAATTTCAACTCAACTTGGGTACCTGATAATATTGGCTACATTCAGCTAAATAATGAAAATGAAGTTATTAATTCAAATATGAAGATAGAGGATCAAGAGAATGCTTTAGACTATTTAGATGGAAAACAAATCCCTTTTTCTAAAGGCTATTTTTCAAAGGTTGTATACAATAATAGAGTCTGCGTATTTAAATACAGGATAGGTGTGTTATATTCTTCAGATTGGGCAAATGCACATCTTCCAAGAGTAGAATCACTTTTTATTTTCATAATTGCTCTTACGCTTCTTATTCCAACCATGTGGTTTGCAAAGTCTGTTACCAGACATATTTATAAAGATGTATTACCGCTACAAAAAGCTCTTGTTTCCATAGGAAATGGAGATCTAAATATACCTGTCCCTTCCTCCCTATCAATATCAGAGTTTAGAGAGCTAGGGAACCTTATGGACCACATGCGTGTTGATCTAAAAGCAACATTAGAAGAACTTTGGAATAGTGAGCATAAAATAAGAGAACAAACAACCCAAATGCTACATGATTATCGTTCTCCGTTGACCGTTGCTCGTGCAAATGCTGAGTTTATGAAAGAAGATCTTAGTCAATTAACTCTATTCCTATCTGACGATGATAAAGAAAAAATGAATGAAAATCTATTGAAATATACCGAATCCATTATTTTTAATTTGAATCGATTGGAAGAGGTAGCAGATAGATTGCAACTACAACTTAGTAATGAAAATAACGACCAACTTGTCAAGGAACCATTGCCATTAGATAGTTTAAATCTCAAAATAAATCAAGAAGGACATATATTAAGTGAGCAATATGGGAATGAGTGGAAAAGCCAATTTCAAGATACAGATGATTATACAACCACAGAGGAAAGTGCAATTCATCAAGCCTTAACTAATATTATTCTTAATGCCTGTGAGCATGGTCATTCACCCCAATCAATTCATCTAACATTTATCGTTTCAAACGGGAAAGCCGAATACAAAATCACAAATTCTGGATCACATTTTTCAGATGCTGCCTTAGTCCACGCAACTGACAAAGGCTTTTCTGAAAAAAAGAATTACACACAAAATATAAAAGGTGTCGGATTGTATTTCACAGCAAGAGTAATACGAGAAAATGGTGGAGAACTATATCTATCTAACACTCCAGAGGGATATGCCTGTGTACAAGTTATAATTCCAGTAGTTAAAAAAGCTAAGGCTTCAAACTCAATATAAGCGATACATTTTCCTGTTATAAAGAATAAATGGTATTAGGCTTATCAATAGTAAAAAAATACTTAATAATGTGGGGGGAACATCGTAGTAAGAATTGAGTTTGGACAATATACAGTATTTTTTGTAGAGATATCTATAGTTTGCAAAATTGAAAAGGCTGTAAAATAAAAATAAACAGGAACAGTTTGATTACAATATTATGAATTAACGTTAGGATAAAAATATTTTTGGTATAATATCTATATACAAACCACGGAGGTTGGCATATGAGGTATTATGAAAGTAAGGAAGAATTAAAAAAGGAGAATTTATGAAAAATACGAGAAAATGCCCAAAGTGTGGAGGAAGTGATATTTTATTTGTGCCAGGATCTGCTGGAGCTTATGGAACTGGAAATAATATTATGACTGGGCATACAATTATGTCGGCAGTGTCTGTTGATAGGTATATTTGTACTGCCTGTGGTTTTAGCGAGGAGTGGATTGACCTTGACTACATGGATAAATTAAAAAAGAAATATGATGAAATTTAATTAAATTTGCAAAAATTCTTATGTGAACTTAGAGTCATTAGAAAAGATTTGCCTGGCATTGGATTGCAGAATTGAAGATGTTATAGAAATTCATAGAAATGAGGTGGAATAAAATGAAGAAAATATTTTTTAGAATCTTTTTAATAGTTATTATTTTAGTAGTTTTAGTTTTTATTCTTAGAATATATAATGACTATAAGTATAAAGATACCAATGCTTTGAAATCTCCTGAATATTATAATGATGTTACTAATATAAGTTTATATCCTACAGATATTGACGGAGTTGATGTAACTTATGTAGATGAGGGTAGGATGCAAGGCTTTAGATTTGTACCTAAGGAAAAATCACATAAAGGTCTTGTAATTTGTTTTGGAGGTTCTGAGGGAAGTCCAAATTTTGAAACTGCTAAAAGATTGGCTGAAGAGGGATATGAAACCTTTGCACTATTTATGTTCGGCATGAAAAACCAAGAACAAACTTTGAGAAAAATCCCTTTAGAACAATTTGAAGATGTTATCAATTATATAAATAAAAATATAAAAGACAATAAACCAATAAGCGTTTTGGGAGCGTCAAAAGGTGCAGAATATGCCCTTAATTTGGCTAGCAAATATTCTGAAATAGATAATCTGATTTTAATAGCACCTTCATCTTATAATTTCGCTGGTCTAGATTTTAAAGATTATGGTTCATCATGGACATATAAAGGAAAGGAACTTCCATATATAGATATAAAAAAATCATCATTTAACTCATTTTTAAAAAATATTATTGTTCCGAATATTATTAAAAGTCCTATTAGTTATAAAGAAACTTATAATAGTGCAATAGAAAAAGACTCAACAAGCCAAGAAAAACTAATACCAATAAAAGATGTTGAGGCAAATATATTGATGATCGTGGGCGAGGATGATTTGATGTGGGATAGTTTTGCTATGGCAAATAAAATAAAAGAACAAAACCCTAAGGCAAAGATTTATTCATATAAAGGAGCAGGGCATATATTTGCTAGCAATGGTGTTTTAAATTTAGGAAAAATTAGAATTGCAACAGGTGGGACAACTGAAAGCAATGATAAAGCAGAAAGTGAATCAAGAAAAACTATTGATGCTTTCTTAAAAGAAAACCATAAATAAAAAAATGCTTGGATATTTAAGGACGGTAGAAAATTAAAATCTATCGTCTTTTTTTAATACAAGAAAGGAGTTTTATATGAAAAAATTAGAACAAATAAGACAAGAATCAAAGGAAATAAAAGATAAAATAGATGATACAGAAGAAAGATTAAGGCAACTAAAAAATCAAGAAAAGAAGATGTTAAAACAAGACATAGTGAAAAAAAGAAAAGAAAGAACTCATAGGCTAATAACAAGAGGAGCAATCTTATAAAGCCTTATAGAAAATGCAGAAGAAATATCAGATGAAGAAATAAAAATCTACTAGAAGAAGCAACAAAGACAAAAGAATTTAAAGAAACACTAAAAATAATGAGAGAAAATTAAGAAAAATAAAATAAACAAATCTTTTTATTAAGAATAACAATAGCAGGACTTGTAATAATGCCATTGCAATAGCTATGGCTTGTGAAGATAATGGTACGAGTTTCGTATTCATTAATATGAAATTTAAAGACCAATTAAAATAATATTACTGATTGTTATTCAATTATCAGTTAAAAATTATGTTGTTTTTATAGTTTTGTTATATTTACCTCTTATAATAGAATCATCAAAGGAGGAAATTATGTCCGAAAAAGTACTTGAAATAAAAAATTTATGTAAATCTTATGGTAAAAGAAAGATTATAAATGATCTGAATATGACTGTGTTTAAAGGAGATGTTTATGGTTTTCTTGGAGCAAATGGAGAGGGGAAAACAACTACTATTAGAATGATTACATCATTAATTAGGTCTGATTCTGGAGAAATTTTAATAAATGAAAAATCTGTAATAAAAAATAGAGATCAAGCAATTAAAAACATAGGTGCTATGGTAGAAGCTCCTAAGTTTTATGAAAATCTATCTGGATATGAAAATTTAAAATTGATGGCAAAACTAATTGATGGTACAAGTGATAAAGATATTGATAAATTACTTGAATTAGTAGGTTTAAAAGATAGAGGCAAAGATAAATTTGCCTCATACTCCATGGGTATGAAACAAAGACTTGGCATTGCTAATGCCTTATTAGGCAATCCAGATTTAATAATTTTAGATGAACCTACAAATGGACTAGATCCGTATGGAATGAGAGATATAAATGAACTTATAGTATCTTTGGCAAAAACTTCTAATAAAACGTTTATAATATCATCTCATCTTCTCCATGAAATGGAAGGTATTTGCAATAGAGTCGGAATTTTACATGACGGGAAATTATGTATAGAAGGTGATGTAAAAAAATTAGTTTCAGGAAATAATGTATCTAATCTTGAAGAACTGTTCTTTGATAAAGTAGGTGGGAAAAATGAAAGCATTAATTATTAATGAATTAGAGAAAATTATTAAATCAAAGATAGGATATGTATTTTTATTGTCAGCTGGACTTTTGATTTGGATGAATATTACCATGTATGATCCAAAAGAAGGCGTTTGGAATATTGATAGTTTTTATACTTTTCCTGCAAGCCTTTTAGATATTTATATGCAAATATTAATATTTTTTATACCAATTTTAGCAAATGCCTTAGTAACTAAGGACCTAGTAGCAGGCACAATGAAATTGAGCATATTGAAAGAACCGTCAAGAATTAAAAATTTAGTCAGCAAACAAATTGCCTTTATAATATTTTGTATAATGGCAACTACAATTTTTGTTCTTTTGTGCTATTTATTTGGAATCCTATATTTTAAAAATATGAGTGATTTATCTTTAATAAGACCAGGATTTACAAAAGCTAGTGATTTAATCTATACATTCTTAACTTATGGGAAGATTCTTTTTCCAACAATTACCTACGGATTATTAAGTATGTCAATAGGATTATTTATAGAAAATGTAAGTCTAGCAAATATCATTTCTATTGTTGGTCTTATATTTTTCTTTAATACAAGTATGGGAGAAAAATTTACAATGATAAAAAATGTGTCTGCTAATGAAATTAGTATTCTAATAATAGCAAGCGGGATATTATTAGCTTTATTTTTAATAATAAGCAATATTTATTTAGAAAAGAAAGATATTTTATACTAGGGTGAGATATGAAAAAGTTTATAGATTTTGAGTTATACAAACAAAGGAAAAATAAATTTTATTATCTATTTTTTCTAATAATTTTAATTTCTCATATAATAAAAGCGAATCAATTTATTCATACAGATATGAATTGGATGTCATTGCCCTTAGTTTCAGTTCCAGATACAGTTTTGTTTTTGGTCTTATTTGTGATTTATATATCCTCAGACTTAACAGCTATAGAGTATGAAAAAGGTCTTATCAAATTACCAATAATGGTAAATGGAGATCGAAAAAAATTTATAAAAGCAAAAATATTAACTATAATCATGTGGCTAATAGCCTTAGTGATTTTTGATATAATTTCATCTTTTTTGGTTGGAAAAATAATGCTTAATGATGGAACAGTTTTGATTTCTGATGGGCAAGCTATTTTGCTTGGAGGAGTAAAGTTAGAGGGAATAAGAGCCTTTGTTAGTGTATTTTTTAGTGAAATTTCTATTATTTTGCCACTAATATGTTTAGCTATGATTATTGTGTATGGTGGTCTTGTTTTAAAAAATGCTTCAAGTGTTATGGGAATGGGATTTTTATATTATATTCTAAGCTTAATAGGTCCTGAAAAATTAAAATATTTATTTTTAGTAAGACATGTTTATAAAATACCATCTCTATTAATCAAAGGGGAATTTGGTATTGAACTTAGCTTGTATATTTCAATATCTTTAATAGGTATATTAATCTTATATTTTGTCAATATTTCCTATTTTAAAAGGGTAGAAATATTAAAATAGGAGAAGATAGGATGAGTAGAATTTTAATCGTAGAAGATGAACTTGACTTGGCAAATATAATAAAAGATTATCTAGTAAAAGAGCTATATGAGGTAGAAATTTGTACAGAAGGTGATAAGGCAATAGAAATTTTTGATAAATTTAAGCCATCCTTAGTAATATTAGATTTAATGCTTCCAGGTATGAATGGTTATGAAATCTGCCAAAATATAAGAATAAAATCTACAATACCGATTTTGATTCTGTCAGCAAAAATTGATGAATTTGATAAGGTAAAGGGACTTAATCTTGGAGCAGATGATTATATTACCAAACCCTTTAGACCAAGAGAATTACTTGCAAGAGTTAATGCTCAACTAAGAAGAAGCCAAGTTTTCAATAAGGAAAATCTTGAAATAATAGACATAGAAAATATCAGAATATATACTAAAGAATATAAGGTAGAAAAAAATGGTAGGGATCTTGACTTAAGTAGAAATGAATTTGAACTTTTGGTATTTTTATCTAAAAATCCAAAACAAGTTTTTAGTCGAGAACAACTATATGAGAGAATCTGGGGCTTCGATAGTTATGGAGATTTAAATACTGTAACCGTTACTATAAACAGACTCCGCCAAAAAATCGAAGATAATCCAAAGAATCCAAAGTATATATTAACAGTTTGGGGAGTAGGTTATAAATTTGAAATCTAAATCACTTAAAAAAAACTTAATAGTATTTGTCATATCAATCATTCTAATACCAATTTTATTTTTGTTGGTCTTAGGAATACCAGAAAAAGAACCTAAAAGTCTTTTGTTATCTTTAACATCAATTTCTATATTAATAGCTATAGTAATTGTCATTATATCGACTATATTTTTAGCTTACGTCGATAAGATTATTATAAAGCCTATATATGATTTGCTAGATAATTTTAAAAAGCTATCTAAAGGGGAATATGATTTATATATAGAAAATGATAGGGTGGATGAAATAGGAGAATTATTAGATAATTTTAATAAAATGGTAGCGTCCTTAAAATCATATAGGGAAAGAGAAAATAAAGCAAAAGAAGAAAGAGAAGAGCTGATAGCCTCTATAAGCCATGATTTATCAACTCCCTTATCTGTAATACAAGCCCACATAGATGGAATAAGTGACGGAGTTGCTGATAGCCAAGAAAAAAAAGACGAATATATAAGGATAATAAACAAAAAGATCAAACAATTGAATAATCGAATCAAACAACTAAAAGACTATTCATTACTTGATATATATGACAAAAAAATAAATCATATCAAAGCTAGAGAATCTTTAGATAGAATTGTAGATGAATTAAATAGATCATTTACAATTGAAATAGAAAATTTATTTTATCAAAATAATATAAAAGAAAGTACAGTGATAGGTTTATCTGACAGGATGCTCGAAATCATATTAGAAAATCTGTTTTCAAATTCTATAAAATATAGAGGGGAAAACCCATTGGAAATTGATATAATTGCAAAAGAAAACCTAGATACTGTTATAATAGAATTTAAAGACAATGGAAAGGGCATAGAGAAATCTGAATTAGATAAAATATTTAATCCATTGTACACAGTGGATAAAGCTAGGACGACTGATAAAGAATCAATGGGATTAGGCTTATCAATAGTAAAAAAAATACTTAATAATGTGGGAGGAGACATAGGAGCAACAAGTGAGTTTGGACAATATACAGTATTTTTTATAGAGATACCTATAGCTTGCAAAATTGAAAAGGGTGTAAAATAAAAATAAATAGGAGAAATAACCTAGGCGATAGAAATTAAAAACTCTATCGTCTTTTTTTAATACAAGAAAGGAGATTAGTATGAAAAAATTAGAACAAATAAGACAAGAATCAAAAGAAATAAAAGATAAAATTGACGATACAGAAGAAAGATTAAGGCAATTAAAAAATCAAGAAAAGAAGATATTAAAACAAGACATAGTGAAAAGAAGAAAAGAAAGAACTCATAGGCTAATAACAAGAGGAGCAATTTTAGAAAGCCTTATAGAAAACGCAGAAGAACTAACAGATGAAGAAATAAAAATCCTACTAGAAGAAGCAACAAAGACAAAAGAATTTAAAGAAACACTAAAAATAATGATAGAAAATTAAGAAAAATAAAATAACCAAATCTCCCTTAGATTTTCTAAGGGCGCAATTATACACCCTAAAGGGTGCTTGCGTCATGCGGAGCCAAACCCTTGCAGGGAGCAAAAACCATTCGCTTTTTAAAAGTCAAGGGTAAATAAACTCGCTAACGCTCGCCCTTGACTTTTAAAATTTGAAATGAACAAAACAATTAAGCCGACATACTGAAACAACAAAAATTAATTCAGTAGTCGGCTTTTTCTATTCTATCATTTCAAAACGCTCATTCACAAAGTGGCTATAAAAAATCTATTAAGCCTCCACCTAAAACAACAAAAAAAGAAAGACTAACTATTAAAAGTCAAGAGGTGAAATAAAAAAATATAGGGATTGATATAGATAAAAAATGAATAAAAATAGGCACAACAAAAAGACCTAATATTTAATAGATTTTAAATATTGGGTTCATAANTGTTAGAATCAATCGAAAAAGAGGAAATAAATTTCTGAAACTTCTCTAAACCCTTAATAGAATTAGAAAAAGAAAAGGACTCAGAAACAAGTTTCCCATCAGAATCAATTATTGAGGCTTCGTGGTTTTTCTTTGCAATATCAACACCAATGTAAAACATAAAATCACCTAGCTTTAATATAAATTTAGATAGAGAAAGGACCCTCAAGAACTTTACGACAATCAAACCTCGTTAGACATACAGCAACGAAATGCGCTATCCAGCTCATACTGATAAAGACGTAAAGAAGAGGCGTAACCCTAATTTAGGAAGACTAGCTTCAAGGAGGTTAACTACGACCTCTATCTATACAATTATTATCCCATAAGAAAGTGGGATTGAGAACAAAATGTAGTATTTATTACTACAACTATAATATACGAGGAGGTTAAGATGTTAAGGATAAGAGCTCCTACTTAGAACAATTTAATAAGGAATAATGTATAGCGATTGGAAATAAATAGATCCAGTCGCTTTTTTAATTGAAATTTATAGATTAAGGAGAAGAAATTAATGGATAGAGAAATGATAAATATTAATGCAAATTTAGTTAAGGAAGCTCTTTTTTCAGAATTTGAAAAAGATGGAGAAAGTGTTCAAGTAGCTAATTTTGCTCTTGTAAAAAAATATGGAAAAGGCAAAGAATATACAAATTGCTCAGTATATGGAGAAAAGGTAGAAATTGCAAAAGAATTTGAAAAAGGAGATCTGATCCATGTCTTTGGATATTTCAAAGAAAACAAAAAAGGAGATAAGGTCTACAAGAATTTTATAGTTAAATCACTAAACAAAATAGAAAATAAGAAAGAAAACGAGGAGGAATAATATGGAATTTTTTACAGCTGGAGTTGGAGTTTTAAAAACACTTGTAACTGCAATTGGTGCAGGTTTAGGAGCATGGGGAGTTATTAACTTAATGGAAGGTTATGGTAATGATAACCCTGGTGCTAAATCTCAAGGTATTAAGCAATTTATGGCAAAATAAAGACGGAATAACACAACAAATTCTCTAAAACAAAACACTAAACCAATGTAAGATTGAATGAAATCAATATTTATGCTATAATTAAATAAATCTAATAAAGAGAAAAAGAGGGATATTATGGCACTTAACTATAAACCATTATGGATACAGTTAGCGAAAAAAGGATTAAAGAAAACAGATGTAATAGCTATGGCAGGACTAACAACAAATGTTATGGCACAAATGGGCAAGGATAAACCAATTACATTTAAGAATTTAGAAAGAATATGTAAGGCTCTATCTTGCACTCCTAATGATATTATTAGTTTTGAAGATGAATTTGAAAAAGAGATTTAAATTCTTATAGTTCTTTACACTTGATTTACAAGGGATCAAAGAAAATCTTAATAAGGGTTTCTAAAATTTTATTGAAATAATGTATAATTTGTGATAGCTTACTTACAATTTTAGAATTGTAATCTTTATATAGGGTGTTTTTATATCTTGTCAATGATTTTGTAAATATCTTTTAGATTGGAATCCAAAGTTTTGTGAGTTATTTATTTGAGAATTTACAAAACTTCTTAATACATGACCTGTATGTGTATAATGACATTGACAAGAAGACATCTGTGATTATAGATTTTAAATAACTATATAAATTGTAAAAAAGTATAGCACTAATACTAGCAAGAAAATTTATACGAATTTAGTTGACACAACTAAGAAAAATTGCTCCCATTTACGAAATGGTTTATACTTCAAGAGAGGAGGTAAACTAAATTGATGAAAACACTTGGTATGTTAACAATCATCTGCTTAACAGCATCAATTATGATGATGAATTTTATACTTATTATACCAAAATTTGGCTCGAAGCATTTCGGCGCACCTGATGATATCAAAGTTATGATGAGTAAGTTGCCAGATAAACCGATTTGGGTCAATATAATCGGCGGACTTATCATGATACTTGGATTGCTAGCCATTGCAGCCGTTCTAGGCTGGGCAATTGTTGATACAGTAAAATTTAGTTTAACTTTTCAGCAAGCCTTTTTTAGATTTTTAATACTATTTGAAGGATATAAGCTTTTTGATATTATCTTTTTTGATTATCTCATGCTTACCAAGTTAAAATTGCCGACTAAAGTTTACCCAGAGACGGTTGGTGCTAAGGGGTATGATAATTTTGGATTTAATGGGAAAAGTCAGATTGCAAAAATTATAATCTTCTTTTTCGTGAGCCTAATTTTGGCATATTTACTGACCGTTTTGGTTTAACTAAAAATTCATAACTTGTAATGTTCAATTCAACTTCTTGGCTATTTGTTTTAAGGGGCTGTAGCTTAAAAAGAACCAATTATCAGAAATAGATATAAGCCATGAACAGTTATATGAAGATAGGTTAGAGGGAAATATAAGCGAAAGAAACTTCAATCTTATGTGAGCATATCTAAAAAACAAGACAAGAACCATTCCTATACAAATATCTATACATGCAAATTCATATAAGATAAAGGCGTATAAAAAAATTAGTTTAATCACAGCAATCACAATTTAAATTGTGATGTTCGCAAGCTAAACTACGGACTTCACTAGGAAGTTTCCCTTTGTATCTTTTGTAATAAATGGAAAATTTGCTATGGGATGCGTATCCAACAGATTGAGCTATTTCCTTTATAGGAAGTTTGGTATTTAAGAGAAGAGTCTCAGCCACGTTCATTCTTTTTCTTTGAGTATATTCTGTAATGCTTTGACCATATTTTTCTTTGAATAGATTTTTTAATTTAGTCCCGCTCATTGTAGATATTTTTTCAAGAGTTTCCTGGTTTACATTCATGGCGAAATGATCATCTAAAAATCTGGCTACATCTTCAAGTGCTTTATTATCATCAGATTCAATTTTATATTTTTTCCTATTTAAGTAGGTATCTATTACTATACTTACCCATTCATTTGCTTTGGCTTTAAAGAAAAAATCAGCGGCTGGAGCATCCATCTTACAATTTAATATTTCCATTGCCACTTTTTCTAAAGACTTTGTAAGTATTATTTGATTAGTTTGAAGTAAAGCCCTATAAAATGATTCCGGATCAATATTAATGGCTGATAGGTGGTTTTCCAAAAGCTCTTTTTTAAAGCCTATAGAAACAGAAAGATAATTTGAATTCTCGTGTAATAAAAACAGAAAGTCATCTTTTATATTATCAAAATCAAAAGTACATAAGGAGTTTGCAGTAAGTGTTTGATAAGGATTAAATTTTTCACCGTTTGCACTTACTATGTAGCTAGTGTATATAGAAACATAGTCCGACATACTATAAGTATTGTTTTGAACTACTTCTTCACTGATATAAAAATCATGTATACCAATAATAAATCCATCACCTTCATAGAACCAATAAAGCCCTTCTGCATAAGTTAAATCTTCTCTACTCCAACAAAATGTATGCCCTGCACTTGAGTATTTCTTATTATTTTTACATTCATCTACTTTCATATATTCTTTTACAAAATCATAATAAGTCATAACACACCTATCCCTTTTAGACAATATTCCATTTAGCCTTAAATTCAACAAGCTATTGTATTAGTAATTATAACTGATGTATAATAAAAAAGCAATGATATTTATTATCAACTAAGCGAACTTATATCTAAAAGGGATATTAAAGAAAGGCGGATGATTATGAAGATTTATAAAAACTATTTGCTTATGTAGAGGATAAAATATCTTGGGGTTTTCTCCATAGTTTTTTCTGCTATATCTGCTGCACTTACAGTATATGGATATTATTTAATCTACAGATTTTTAGACAACTTAATTATCCATGCAGATTTATCTGGTGCAGAGTGCATATCATTAAAATCAGTCTTTGCATTAAGAAGTGGAGCGATATTTTATTTTGTTTCAACGATATTTTCACATGTATTGGGATATACGATTGAAACAAATTTGAGGAAAAGAAGAATTGATGGTTTAGAGAAAGCATGCTATAAGCTCTTTGATTTAAACCATTCTGAAAAATCGGGTTAAATTTATTATTGTGAAAGGATTGAAGAAAAAATGAATAAAAAATTACAAGTTAAAGATTTAATGACAGTTGGAATATTTACTGCTTTATATTTAGTAGTAATATTTGCGTCTATGATGTTGGGATATTTACCAATCATTATTCCTTTCTTAGGAGGGGTAATGGCTATATTTGGCGCAATACCATGTATCTTATATATTTCAAAAGTAGATAAATTTGGAATGGTATCATTAATGGGAGTTTTATCAGGATTAGTATTTTCCCTTATGGGGAGTGGGGTAATTGTACTTTTATTTGGGATTGTTTTTGGTCTATTGGCTGATTTAGTTATGAAATCAGGAGGATATAAAGATTTAAAAAGATCAATATTGGGCTATGCAATTTTTTCCTTATGGAGTGTAGGGTTTAGCTTAAGAATGTATATAGATAGAGCAAATTTTTTTGCTTCTCAATTAGAAACTTATGGAAAAGATTATGTAGATACTTTAATATCTCTAACCCCAACATGGACATTACCAGTTATAATTATTATTACTTTCATTTCAGGACTCATCGGAGCAAAATTAGGTGTGCGCATATTTAAGAAACATTTTATGAGAATTGGAATAAAATAAAAATATGTATACCAATCAAAAAAAATTATTTCAATTAGATCCAAGGACAAAAATTTTATTAGTGCTTACTATTAGTACCATTTTAATTAGTGGAGGGACTCAGGGCAATATGTTCTATGTGAGAATATTTTTGTCACTGACCCCCATAGTCTTGCTATTTATTGATGGCAAGGTAACACTTTTTGTAAAGTTACTTTTTTTATATGGTCTGCTATTTTTTATAGATGTAAATTTAAGTAATAATATTAAAGGAACATTAAATTTCATATTAGGTGCTATGGTAGGAATATTTACGCATATGTTACCAGGTTTTATAATGGCATATTATTTATTTGTTACAACAAAGGTCAGTGAATTTATTTTAGCCATGGAGAAATTAAAAACTCCTAAAACTTTAATTATACCACTTTCTGTGCTATTACGTATGTTCCCAACAATGAAAGAAGAATATTCTTATATCCAAGATGCGATGATTATGAGAGCTATTTCATGGAAAAATGGTCCTGCAAAAATGTTTGAGTATAGAATTATTCCATTTATAGTATCAACTATTACAATAGGTGATGAGTTAATAGCAGCTTCATTGACTCGTGGAATTGATAATCCAATAAAAAGAACTAATTATTTTGATATAAAGATTAAGTTTTTAGATGTAGTCATTATAACTGCCTGTATATTATGTTGGGCTATTTATTTCTTTGATAAGGTGAAGCTATGATTAAGTTAGATGATGTAAGTTTCAAATACCAAAATGATAAAGTAGATGCTATCAAAAATATCAATTTAGATTTTGAAAAAGGAAAAGTTTACCTTTTGTGCGGGGAAAGTGGTTGCGGGAAAACTTCAATTATAAGAACTATAAATCGATTAATTCCAAATTTTTATAAAGGTGCTCTTTATGGAAAGTGTGAAATATATGGAGAAAATATTGAAGATATTCCTATGTATGAATTATCAAAAAAAGTAGGTACTGTATTTCAAAATCCCAGAAGCCAGTTTTACAATATAGATACAACTAGTGAATTAGTATTTAACTTAGAAAATCAAGGAGTTGATAAAAAAACAATATGTAAAAATTTAGAAAATGTAATTGCCAAATTCAAAATAGACCACCTATTAGATAAAGATATATTTAATTTATCAGGAGGAGAAAAACAGTTAATAGCGTGTGCTTCACTAGCAGTAAGCAATCCAGATATTATAGTAATGGATGAGCCTTCGTCTAATCTAGATAAATGTGCTATAAAAAAACTAAGTGAAATTATCAAATATTGGAAAAAACAAAATAAAACAATAATTATAGCTGAGCATAGAATTTATTATTTGATGGATTTGATAGATGAAGTAATTTTTTTAGAAAATGGAGAGGTTAAAAAAACTTATTCAGCTATTTCCTTTAAGAATATTGATGAATCTGATTATGGGGCATTAGGATTAAGAACAAGAAATATTACAATGTGTAAAGAAAACAAAAATAAAATTGCAGTTGGGAAAAATTTTATAAGCATAGAAAACTATTTTTTTTCTCATTATAAAGATAAACAAATTCTAAATATAAAAAATTGTGTAATTCCCAAAAATCATACAATTGCAATAATTGGCAATAATGGCTCAGGGAAAACCACTTTTTCAAGGTGTCTATGCGGTTTAGAAAGAAAGTTTAATGGAAAAACTGTGATTGATGGGAAAACACATACAAATAAAGAAATGCTTAAAAAGTCATTTTTAGTAATGCAAGACGTTAATCATCAACTATTTACGGAAAGCGTAAATGAGGAGATACGAATTTCAACAGATAAAATTGATGATAGTAAGATAAATGAAATATTGGATAAATTTAATTTAAAGAGTAAATTTGATTCCCATCCTATGACTTTATCAGGAGGAGAAAAACAAAGACTTGCTATAATTACAGCATTAGTCTCTAAAAGGGAAGTTTTAATCTTTGATGAGCCTACTTCAGGACTTGATAGGGACAATATGCTTGAGTTTTCAAATTTTGTAAAGGAACTTTCAGACGATGTAACTAAAATTATTGTAACTCATGATTATGAGCTGATTTTAGAAACTTGTGATTATGTTATACATCTGGAAGATGGAGAAATTAAAGACTCCTATTTTTTAAACAATAAGGGAAATGAGAAATTAAAAGATTATTTTTGTGATAATCAAATATAAAAGGCTATAAAAGTATAATTTAATATTATTTTTAATATATTAAAATATATTAAAAATAAAGTAGGACTAGTTACATGGTGAAACAATATAGGAGTATTAATAAATAGAATAGGATGGTGGTTCTGTTGAATAATAATTGGATAAAAACAATTTTTGAATTTGCATCGAATTGCAAAGATAAGTTAATTTTGTCAGTAATTATGGCAATTATTGGTGTGTTTTCTAGTATCATACCTTATTGGGCGGTATATAGGCTAATTGTAGCATTTATGGAGCAGAAGGCAAATATAGAATATGTCGTATATTATGGAGCTATTGCAATCATATCCTATGTCGTAAGATATATTTGTCATGGAATATCAACATCATTATCACATATATCTGCTTATACAATTTTAAGAAGTATTCGAGAAAGATTAGGTGAAAAATTACTTAATATTTCTATGGGAAATGCGTCAAAAAAGACAATAGGGGAGTATAAGTCGATTATTGTAGATAGGGTTGAAACAATTGAACTGCCTCTCGCCCATATCATACCAGAATGTATATCTGCTTTATTTTTATCAGTGGCTATTGCAATCTTCATGTTATTCATAAGCTGGGAAATGACACTGGCGATGCTTCTTACGGTTCCTTTGGCTCTAATTGCATATAAAAAACTCATGGGAAACTTTAATGAACTTTATGAGGCTCAGATGAAGTCAAATAAATACATGAATTCTACGATTGTAGAATACATTAGTGGTATTGAAGTAATAAAAACCTTTAATCAGGATAGCCAATCCTACCAGAAATATAAGGACGCTGTAAATGGATATAAGGAACATACTTTAAATTGGTTTAAATCAACATGGAATATTATGAATTTTGCAAGCTCTGTGTTACCATCAACATTTTTAGGGACCTTACCAGTAGGAATGATTTTATATTTAAAAGGATCTTTAACTCCAGCTGACTTTTGCATATGCTTAATGCTTTCCCTAGGGATAGTTAGTCCTCTTACACAGTTTACAAACTATGTAAATCTGTTAAAAAGTATAGAATATGCAATAAAGGATATAAATGAAATTTTACAAATACCCAACCTTATTTCCACTGATAGAGAAGTTGATGTAGATACAATGAACATAAAATTTAAAGATGTATCTTTTTCTTATGATGATGAAAATACAGTCTTAGATAACATAAACTTAGATATAGCTGAAAATTCTTTTACAGCCATTGTTGGACCATCTGGATCAGGAAAATCCACTATTGTTAAACTTATTTTAAGATATTGGGATATAGATAAAGGCGAAATAACAATAGGTGGGAAAAATATCAAAAATATACCATTGAAACAGCTTAATGATTTGCTTGGCTATGTATCTCAGGATAACTTCTTATTTAACGAAAGCATCATGGAAAACATACGAATGGGAAATTCTAATGCAAGTGATGAAGAAGTAATAGAGGTGTCAAAAATCTGCGCTTGTCATGATTTTATTATGGAACTTGAAGATGGATACAATTCAAATGTAGGAAGCCTTGGAAGTAAACTATCGGGAGGACAAAGGCAAAGACTTTCTATAGCTCGAATGATGTTAAAGGATTCACCTATAATCCTACTTGATGAAGCTACAGCCTTTATAGATCCAGACAATGAAGAAAAAATACAAGAAGCAATTAAACTTTTAACAAAAAACAAAACATTGATAGTAGTAGCTCATCGATTGTCTACTGTAAAAGATGCAAATAAAATAGTTTTGTTAAACAACAAGAAAATATTAGACGTAGGAAGTCATGACGAACTTCTTAAACGATCTAGCCTATATAAAGATATGTGGTTATCCCATATAGGAGCAAAAACAAAGTCTACTGTTTTTAATACAGGAGGAGAGAGCTATGTTTAAAACTACAGGTAGAATTTTAAAATGGGCCAAAAAATATAAAAAAAGAATGAGAAAAGGTTTTGTCTATTCATTTTTAAACTCTGTTTTTATTTCTATGCCTATTATGTTATCGGTATACGTATTCAACCTCATTCTTAAGAACTATTTTGATGAAGGTAATTATGGAAAGAAAGAAATACTTATAGTCACAATATTAATGATTGTATTTGTTCTGGGAAGATATGCCACCTCCTACCTTAAGGCTGTAAATCAAGAAAGTATAGGCTATGAAGTAACCGCTGACCAAAGAATTCAAATCGGTGATATACTAAAAAGAGTAGCACTTGGATTTTTTCAAGAAAACAACCCAGGAGAACTTACTAGTGCTGTAACTACGGATTTATCTTTTTTTGAAAATTATGCCATGAAAATGATAGATATTGTGATTAATGGCTATATAATGGCAGCTGTCATGATACTTAGTATCTCCTTTTTGTCTTGGAAATTAGGGATAATAGCTGTTTCGGGGGTATTGACTTCATATATATTCCTAGCACTGCTTGGCAGGTTTTCTGAAAAAAACTCTATTCCTTACCATAAGGCTCAAAATAATTTGGTGGAAGCCACAATGGAGCTTGTAATGGGACTTCCAACAATTAGGGCTTTTAATAAAGATGATGCTAGTCTTAAGAATTTTAATGAGGCTATTTTAAGTAGCAAACAGACTAATATTAAAATTGAAAGTCAGTACACACCCTTCAACTGCTTACATCTATTTTCGTTGAAACTAGCATCAATTTTAATTGTTATATTTGCTGGAATTATGACTATAAAGGCTCAAATAGAAATGCCTATTATGATTGCTGTGTTTATATTTTCCTTTATTATGTTTGCTTCTGTAGAAAATGTAAACTCGGCAACCCATGTGTTAGAGATTTTGGATAAAACATTGGATGATTTGGACAAAATGAAGAGAACAAATTTTTTAGATGAAAATGGAAAAGATTTGCTATTAAAAAATCATAATATTATCTTTGATAGAGTAAGTTTTTCATACGATAAGACACCTATTATAAAAGATGTTTCCTTTGAAATTCCAGAAAAAACAATAACAGCTATAGTCGGGCCATCAGGTTCAGGTAAAACGACAATATGTAATCTTATTTCACGTTTCTATGATGTAAGTGAAGGTAGTATAAAGATTGGAGATGTAGATATAAGGGACTTAACCTTATCCAGTCTACTTTCTAATATAAGCACAGTATTTCAAAAAGTATATCTATTTAATGACACAATCGAAAATAATATAAAATTTGGAAAGCCTACTGCTAGCAAAGAAGAAGTAATTAATGCAGCTAAAAAAGCTCAGTGCCATGACTTTATTATGAAATTACCGAACGGCTATAAGACAATTGTTGGTGAAGGTGGTGAAGCATTATCAGGAGGAGAAAAACAGAGAATATCTATAGCTAGGGCTATGCTAAAAGATGCTCCTATAATCATATTAGATGAAGCGACATCTAGCATAGATCCAGAAAATGAATATTTAATACAAAGAGCCATATCTAATTTAAGTAAAGGAAAAACTGTAATTATTATTGCCCATAGAATTGTAACAATAGAGGAAGCAGACCAAATACTTGTATTGGACGATGGGGAAATTGTTCAAAGAGGAAAACACAGAGATTTAATAGAAGAAGAGGGACTATATAGAAGTTTTATGAGAATCAGGGGTAAAGTAGAAAATTGGAAAATATAATAAGGAGATAAAATAAATGCTAAAATTGAGTCACATATCATGTAGGGTTGATAATTTACAAGAGGCTTGAAAAAAATCACTGAAATGGGCTTTAAAATTGAGTGGGGCTCTAATAATATAAATAAAAATGGCAGAAGAATTTATCTACTAATAGCCTACATCTTTTATCTTTGTGAGAAAAATATGATAAAAAAGATAAACAAAAAGTTATAACATTCCAGATTGGGATTACATGGAAAGATATATAGAAAACGTAAAACTAAAATGTAATATAGAAATGTATAACATTTAGAAAAAAGACGATTAGAAAAGTAAAAACTAGTCGTCTTTTTTAATACAAGAAAGGAGTTATATATGAAAAAATTAGAACAAATAAGACAAGAATCAAAAGAAATAAAAGATAAAATTGACAATACAAAAGAGAGATTAAGGCAACTAAAAAATCAAGAAAAGAAAATATTAAAACAAGACATAGTAAAAAGAAGAAAAGAAAGAACTCATAGGCTCATAACAAGAGGAGCAATCTTAGAAAGCCTTATAGAAAATGCAGAGGAACTAACAGACGAAGAAATAAAAATTCTACTAGAAGAAGCAACAAAGACAAAAGAATTCAAAGAAACATTAAAAATAATGAGAGAAAATTAGGAGAAATAAAATAATCAAATCTCCCTTAGATTTCTAAGGGCGCAATTATACACCCTAAAGGGTGCTTGCGTGCCTTTAGAGCCAAACCCCTGAAGCGACCAAAAACCATTCGCTTTTTAAAAGTCAAGGGTAAATAAACTCGCTAACGCTCGCCCTTGACTTTTAAAATTTGAAATGAACAAAACAATTAAGCCGACATACTGAAACAACAAAATTAATTCAGTAGTCGGCTTTTTCTATTCTATCATTTCAAAACGCTCATTCACAAAGTGGATATAGAAAATCTTCTAAGCCTCCGCCTAAAACAACAAAAAAAGAAAAAGGAAGTGATAAAAATGGCAAACAGTTTTCATTTTTCAGTAAACATAATATCAAGAGGAAAAGGAAAAAGTGCAGTAGCAAGTGCAGCATATATAAGTGGAGAAAAAATAAAAAATGAATGGGATGGAGTAACCCATGACTATACAAGAAAAGAAAAAGTATTAGTAAAAAATATAATATTGCCTGATCATATACCAAAAGAATTTAATGATAGGTCTACCTTATGGAATAAAGTAGAAATGGCAGAAAAAAATTCTAATGCACAACTAGCAAGACAATTCATAATAGGACTACCAAAAGAATTAACTTTAAGTGAAAATAAAAACCTAGTTGAAAGATTTATAAAAGAAAATCTAACATCACAAGGAATGATAGTAGATTATGCAATTCATGATGAGAGTCAAGATAAAAATGGAAATATCCATTGTCATATCATGACCATAATGCGACCCATAAACGAAAAAGGAGAGTTCTTAGCAAAGTCAAAAAAAGAATATATCCTAAATGAAAAAGGAGAAAAAGTATTAAACAAAAATGGAAAACCTAAAACAAGAAAAGTAGAACTAACAACATGGAACAATAAGGGCAATGTAGAAAAATGGAGAGAAAACTTTTCAGACCTTTGCAACGAATACCTAGCAAAAAACAAAATAGAAAAAAGAGTAGACCATAGGAGTTTTAAAAGACAAAATTCAGATTATCTACCGACAATCCATTTAGGATCAGCAGCAAGTGCAATGGAAAGAAAGGGAATAGAAACTGACAAGGGAAACTATAATAGAGAAATAAGAAAATATAATCAACTTGTAAAAATAATAAAAGAAGAGATAAAAACATTAAAGGGTTGGATAGGAAATTTATTAGATAACCTATCTACTGCTTATGAAAAATTTAAGGATATAGAAAGAGATAAGGTAATAGACAACCCTAAACTTTTCAATCTAACAAATTATCTATTAACTTATTCAGAAATTCAAAAAGAAAAAAGTAAATACCTAAAAGGATATGCCAAAACTAATAAAGAAAAGTATGACTTCAAAAAGCTAACAAGTGCATATAGTTATTTAAGAAAAAATGACATAGAAACCATAGGTCAGTTACAAACAAAAATAGAAAGTTTAAAGTCTAATAGTTATAAGCTAAATAAAAAAGCAAAGACAATCCATAAAGAAATGGAAGATGTAGAAAAGAAAATTCTATACTATGAAATCTACAAAGCCAAAAAAGAAGTGTATGAAGAATATCAAAAGAAAAATTTATTCACCAAAGATACATTCTATAATAAACATAAGAAAGATATAGACCAATATAAAGTAGTAAGCGGGAAATTTAAAAAACTCCTATCAGATAAGGAAAAACTAAGTCCTAAAAAGTGGAATGAAGAAAAAAATCTTTTAATGGCAAATCTTGAAGAAATAAATAAAGAAAAAGACAAGATAAAAGATGAATACCAGGAAATTAATCATATAAAATATTCAGTAGATTTTGTAAACAAAGAACTTGGCATAGATTTATCCATAGAAATAGATAAGTTAATAAAACAAGGTGAAAAACCAAGTGTAATAGCACAAATTAAAAAATTCCAAGACCAAGTTAATAAAGATAATGAATACAGAGAAATGATGAAAAACAAGAAAATGGATCAAGAAAGATAAGACCTGGTAAAAATATCTTATCCAAGCTATAATATGACCAAGAAAATAAAGGCAGATCTAGGAGATAATAGAGATGAATAAAAGGCAAGAACTAATAGATGAACTCATAAAAGCAGATCAAGATGGAACATATAAAACATATAAAAGCACAGAAGAAATAAAAGCAATGAACAATGAAGAAGTGCAGATATTATATTCCAACATGAAAAACTATCTATCAGATAAAAGAACACACATAAACTACTAAAGGTGGAAAAGCAAAATAAGAGCAGAAAAACAAGAAAAGGTACAAAGACCTAAGAAAGCCATAAAAATATCAAAATAAAGCATTCCACCACCAACAACAACTAAATAAAAACAAGCAAAGGGGCTGTTGCAAAAGTCCTAACATAGAAAAAGACGAGGAAAGTGAAATCCTCGTCTTTTTCTGATACAATGTATTTATGAAACAAAATAGTAATACATCATCATTAACTAATCTTACACTAGTTGGTGATACAATTCAATTAAAATTAAACTTTAACACAGAAGTATACATCCAAGATGACATAAAACTAAGGCTTGTAAAAAATATAATTGAAAGGATAGACCTAACAGAACTAAGAAAAGTCTACTCATCATTTGGGAGAAAACCTACTGTAAATCCAGTAACAATGCTTCAAATAATAATATTCTGCTACTCTGAAGGAATATTCTCATCAAGAGAAATAGAAAAATCATGTAAATATGATCTAAGAATAAAATATCTTCTTGACGGACAAACCCCACCAGATCATAGCACAATAAATAGATTTAGACAGAAAATAGTAAATCTAACACCTAATCTACTAAGTCAAATAGTAGAAATACTAGTAGAAGAAAAGCAAATAGATCTATCAAGTATATACATAGATGGAACAAAAATAGAAGCTTATGCCAACAGATACAGCTTTGTCCGGAGAGGAAGCACAGAAAAATGGCAAGAAAAACTAAGAATCAGAATAATAAAGCACTTCAATTTAAATAAAGACTTAACACCATCCCAAGTATTAGAAGTAGTAAAGATATCATTTAATCAAGTAAGTAAAGAATGTATAGAAAAGAAAATAAACTTCGTACATGGTCAAGGAAAAAGAAAACATCAACTCCAACGAGACTATGAACAACTAAAAGATTGGAAAAATAAGTTAGAAACTTATCAAGAACACCTAGAAATAATGGGAGATTACAGAAACTCCTACTCAAAAACAGACCATGACGCAACCTTCATGAGAATGAAAGAAGACCACATGAGAAATGGTCAACTAAAGCCAGCCTACAACATTCAGCTTGCAAGCGCATCAGGTTTCATCATAGGTGAAAATATATCCCACCATACAAACGATATGTACACCCTAAAACCATTCTTAAAAAAACTACAAGAAAACTATCCAAACAAACTAGACAAAATAGTAGCAGATGCAGGATATGAAAGTGAAGAAAACTATGTATATCTAGAAGAAAATAAGCTAACATCGTACATAAAACCATCAAACTATGAGCAATCAAAAACACGAAAATATAAAAAAGAGCAAGAATTTAAGGGAAGTCTAATCTATGATGAAAGTCAAGACAAATATATATCACAAGAAGGCAAAGAATTCATAAGATGCAAGGACAGATACAATAAAAGAAAAAGTGGATATATAACAACTACAAAGGTCTATAGGTGTTTTGATTGGAACAAAGATGGTCAAAAAACTAAAGGAATCTACATAGCAGAAACCTTCCAAAAATATAGGAAAGAATCATTAGAAAACATAATATCTGACCAAGGAATAGAAGAAAGATTAAATAGATCAATCCAAGCCGAAGGAGCATTTTCCAAAATAAAGTCAGGCTTAAACTACAACAGATTCCACCATAGAGGAAAAGAAAATATAATAAGTGAAATATGCCTCTTATCAATAGCACTAAACTTAAATAAACTGTCATCAAAAATAGAAAATAAAGATTTAAACATCATAAAATACAAAGCTGCTTAAGAAAAAAATATTAATTTCATAAGCTCTATTAAGTGAGCCTATTTTTAATAAAAATGTGGAAAAATTCATTCTCAACTTAAAAACTTCTATAAAAATTAATGGCTTGATACAGATATATAATAAAAAAAGCAATGCGCAGAATAGATTTACCTATTCTGCAACATCACCTTTTTTTAATTCAAACAAAGGAGATAAAACATGATAAACGAAGAAATAAGCAAAGAAGCAGGTCAAGCAGCACAAACCATAATAACATACACAATAAAGGCAGCAAAAGAATCAATCAACTTAGACAAAGAAATAAGAAAAAAGATGAATGATACCTTAGAAAAAGCAAATGGAAACCTAAAAAGCCTTATGGGAAATGAAATTAAAATAAAAGACCTCTACAAAAGAAGACAACTAGAAAATATAAGCATAGATCAAAGCGACCTCAAAGACTTAAAAAAAGAACTAAACAAACTTGGAGTAAGTTTCTCAGTAATGAAAAACAAAGAAAGCCAAAACTATGAAATATTCTTCCAAGCCAAAGACATAAAAGTAATGGAATATGCCTTTAAGCAAGTCATAGCCAAAGAAAATAAAAAAGAAAAAGAAAGTATCCTAAAACAAATAAAGAAATACAAAGACCTATCCAAGAACAAGAATAAGACAAAAGAAAAAGTCAAAAGAAAAGTAAAAGAAAAAGTAAAACCAAGCAAAAAAGATATGACCAGAGAAATCTAAGGGAGTAACGAAAAGTTACACCCTTAAATAACTATAATAACAAGAATTCCGAAAATCGGAAATCAAGAATTTCGATTATCGAAAATCAAGAAAGGAACAGATATGGCAACAAACAAAAGATATTATTGGATAAAACTAAAAGAAGAATTTTTCACAGACAAAAGGATAAAAAGATTAAGGAAAATATCGGGAGGAGATACCTACACGATAATCTACCTCAAACTTCTACTACTAAGCCTAAAAGATGAGGGCAAACTCTATTATGACGGAGTAGAAAGTGATTTTATAAAAGAGTTAGCACTAACCATAGATGAAACAGACGATGATGTAATGGTTACAGTTAATTATTTAATCAATCAAGGCTTATTAGAAGTTGTAACAGAAAATGATGAATACTATTTAACTGAAATACCAAACTTAATTGGATCAGAAACAGCCTGGGCAGAGAAAAAAAGAAGATACAGACAAAATAAACAGAGGACATTGTCCTTAATGAGTCCAACCCATGTCCGACAAGAGATAGAGATAGAGAAAGATATAGAGATAGATAAAGAGAGAGAGGGAGAGATAGATAAAAAGTCCACCCCCATTTTTTATGGAGAATTCAAAAATGTAAGGTTAAGCAAAGAAGAATATAAGAACCTTAAAGAAAAATTAAACTCACACGCAGAAATAATGATAAACAAACTATCAAGATATATCAAAAGCTCTGGGAAATACTATAAAGACCATTATGTAACAATCCTTAATTGGTATGAAGAAGATAAAGACAAACTAAGACAGAAAGGTTTAAATAAAAAAATGAACTATGATGTAGGAGAATCTTTATAGATAAAAAGAGGTGGAAAGGCACTATTAAAGACTTTAAGTCTAAAAAGGTATAAAAGTATGCCAGAGATAATAAAAAGATAAATATGACACTTAAAAGGCGATTAGAAAATTAAAAATCTAATCGTCTTTTTTTATTGCAACAAAATGGAGGAATTACATGGAATTAAAAAAGAAAAAACGAAGTGGAAAAATCAACTATGAAATAAAGCGAGTATATGTAGGCAAAAAGCCGATTGAAGAAGTATTCGAAGATATTATCGAGCATGTAGTCGAAAGAAACTTAGAAAAAGATAGAGAAAATAAACAAACGCAAGCGTAAGTATTGATTGACTAAACGGGAGTATTTTAGTATAATTAAATTATTGAGATAGTCCTGTTTAGGGAAAGGAGATTGAAATTGGGCAGGACTAAAAAATATGTAGCAGGACTTTATTGTAGACTATCAAAAGACGATGGAAACTCAGTTGAGAGTATGAGTATATGGTCACAAAAAGTAATGTTAAAACAATTTGCAGAAAGTAACAGTATAGCCATTTATGATTATTATGTAGATGATGGTTATTCGGGAACAAACTTTGAAAGACCATCATTTAAGAAGATGATTACTGATATTGAAAACGGAAAAATAAATTGTGTTATAACAAAAGACTTATCAAGGTTAGGAAGAAACTATCTTCAAAGTGGAGCATATATCGAAATGTACTTTCCACAAAAGAACATAAGATATATTGCAATAACAGATGGTATAGACACATTAAATAGCAATCAAAATGATATTATGCCATTTAAAAACATTCTCAATGAAATGTACGCAAAGGATACTTCCAAAAAAGTTAAAAGTGCAATTCAAAGTAGAATGAGAGAGGGAACATATATAGGCTCTAAAGCTCCATTTGGTTATCTAAAAGACCCTAATAATAAACGCAGATTAATCATAGATGAGAAAACTAAACCTATAATAGAACTCATTTATAAGTTGTGTTTAGAGGGTAAGGGTACTCAACTTATTAGCCAGGAGTTGATGAGTAGAAAAATTCCAAGACCAAGTGCTTTTGTTGAAAATGCTGAAAAGCTTTATGGACTAACTGAAGAAAATAAATATCAATGGTCACATAGAATGGTGTTAAATGTTTTACGAGATCCAGTTTATTGTGGAAATATGGCAAGAAATAAAAGACCTACCTTATCATTTAAGAACTCAAAAAGAATGTATATTCCTAAAAGCGACTATATTTATGCTAAAAATACCCACGAGGGAATAGTTAGTGAGGAAATATGGGAACAAGTTCAAACAATGGTTGATAAGAGGAAGTGTAACAATAAAAAGGGACTCTATTATGACAACATTTTTCAAGGACTTGTAAGATGTCCTAAATGTGGTTATGCATTGACACCAAAAACTGATTATAGGCTTAAAAAGAAAGAACTCATAGACTTTGTTCACTTTTCTTGCTCCACATATAAAAAATATGGAGTAAATGCTTGTTCATCACACAGAATTGAAGCTAGGGATCTATATAATATTGTTCTTGAAGATATACAATATCATGGAAATATGGCACTATCTGCTAAAGAAGACTTTGTCGAAAAGATAATAGAAAAGATTGAAGTAGAAAAAATTGATGAGGGAAAAGAACTATCTAACAAGCTGGAGCTTAAAAAGAACCAATTAGCAGAATTAGATAGAAGCTATGAACAGTTATATGAAGATAGGTTAGAGGGAAATATAACCGAAAGAAACTTTAATCTAATGAATGTGAGTATATCTAAAAAACAAGACAAGTTAATCGAGGAAATCAAAGTCTTAGAGGGCGATATAGAAGTATCTTTTGAAACTGAAGATAACTACAAGAAATTCATGGATAATATTAGCAAGTACGCTAAGATAAAATCGCTAAACAGATATATTTTAAATCAAATAATAGATAAGATATATGTCTATGACAAGGAAGAAATAGACGGTCAAATAAGCCAAAAGGTTGAAATTCACTACAAGTTTATAGGTAAATTAAATTGACCACTTCGGACTACTCACCAGACCTAGAGCAAAGAAGTGGTAGAATTGTTCGTCAAGGTAATGAAAATGATAAGGTAAATATCTTTAGATATGTAACAGAAAATACCTTTGATGCCTATTTGTGGCAGACAATAGAGAATAAACAGAAATTCATTTCTCAAATAATGACGAGCAAGACACCTGTGCGTGTTGCTGAAGATGTTGATGAAGCAAGTCTATCTTATTCGGAAATTAAAGCTTTAGCTACTGGCAATCCTCTGATTAAAGAAAAAATGGATTTAGATAACGAAGTTACAAAATTAAAAATGCTGGAAGCAAACTATAAGTCTAATAAATATAAGCTTGAAGATAAGGTAAATAAAATTTATCCTCAAAGTATTTTAAAAACTGAAATGGAAATACAAGCAGTTAAAGAAGATATTGCAAGTGTTGAGAAATTAGGAGAAGGAGATAACAAATTCACTTCAATCAGTCTTGGTACAAATAAGATTTTAGATAAGAAAGAAGCTGGAGAAAAGCTATTAGAAGAAATAAAAAAGGTAAAGATAAATGATAGCAAGGTCATTGGTAAATATAGAAACTTAGACTTACAAGTTTCATATAACTTTATGACTAATACTCACACCTTTAAACTACTAGGAAAAGCAGAATACTTTGGAGAGTTTTCAAACTCTACTGATGGTAATATAACAAGACTTGATAATGCCATTGAAAAAATGCCAGCAAGACTTGAGAGGTTAAATCAAAATCTTGAAAACTATAAAGAATCTTTAGAAAATGCCAAAGTAGAATTAAGAAAACCATTTGAAAAAGCAGATGAGTTAAGGGATAAGACACTAAGATTAGCTGAAATTAATAAACTTTTAGATATGGGAGAAGTAGAAGAATTAGAAAATCAATCACCATTATTAGAAGATTTAAAGAGGGCGATAGTTGATTATTCTAACTACGAGTTCTCAGAATCTAATAGCTATGAAGACTTTGACAAATTATACCCTGATTTAAGCCATATAGGACTTGCCTATACAGAAACACCTGATGGTAAGCACACGATTCAATATGAGGTAAATTTAGAAGAAAAAACATGGACTCAGTATGTAGATAATGTAGCTATTAGAACAGAATCTTTTGTAGAAGAAGATATATCTAATTCACAAGCTATTAAAGATATGACTGAAGCCATAAAGATGTCAAGTTTTGATGATCTGGTATCAGTAGATGAAGAAGATTTAAAACAAGCTCTAGGACTAGAAATAGATGATGACGGAAACTTCTATGACCCACTAGCAAAAGATCTTGACAATGATGGAATACCAGATAGGTATGACAATGATTTTAAAGATAGTGATTACTTTGAATCAACTTATGATGTAGAGGATAATCTTCACGCAAGGGAAGAGAAACCATCAATATTGGGACAAATATCAAAATTCAAATCTGAAGAAGAAAAAGATAAAAATCAAGAAAAAAGTGAAAAAGGACAAGAAAGATAGAGGAGGGCGAATAGCTCTCCTTATTTAATACAAGGAGGAAAATATGGAATACAAAGATATTAGAGAAAACTTAGAAGAAATGATGAATGATAATTACAAGGATTTTATAAAAGCACTTGTGAGCATAGAAAAAGGCATTACTGATGAAAAAGCACTTGAAGAAGTCTATGTTTTATTTATGAACAATGACACAACAGGTCTACTAAGTGATGACTTTGACTATATGATTGATGATATGAAAGAACAAGGTAAGCTCATTGAAAATACCAATGAACTTGAAGAAAAAGACGATCTCATAAATCTCGTGGGTAATATAGCAGGTCAAGTAGAAAATCTTGAAAGAGAAAATGCTAATGGAGAAAAGTTCAAAGTAAGTAATTTTTCAATTGTTTCAAAAGATGACGATGGGAATAAAGTTTATACCAATTGTTCAGCCTATGGAGATAAGACAAAAGATTTAGAGAACTTAAAGCAAGGAGATTTTGTTAAAATATTTGGACAAGTAAAAACAAGCATTGACAGCAACGGAAAGGAACATAAGAATGTCCGTATTTTGTCTTCTAAGCTCTTAAAAGCAAAAGAACAAGTAAAGAGTCAAGATAAAGATAAAAACTCCATATTAGGGCAAATAAAAAGCTTTAAGACAGATGACAAGGCTAAGTCAAACAAGAAAGACCATAGCAAAGGTGCAGAGAGATAAATATCGGCAGTCTTCGGACTGCCTTTATTTTTTTGCTTTTTTAAAGTGATATATCAATTGATTGAAAATAACCTATAGTTAATGTTATAATAGATTTGTATGTAATAACAAACATAAGTATTTTTTAAATGTATATATGTACGAGATTAGCTATCGAAAAAATAATCTTGGAGGTTATATGGAATTAAGTTATAAAAGGTTATTTAAAAAACTTATTGATTTAGATATGCAACATATGATGATACCCTAGTAAGGAAGATTATCCAGAATGTTAGTGTTTATGATGACCACTTTGTAATATGCTTTAAATCTGGAATTGAAATGGAAGTATGATTTAATACTAATATAAACCGTCAATTAAGAGTTAGGTTCTCTTGATTGGCGGTTTTTGCATTGACTTTTACATGATTTATACATGTGATATTATCAAAAATGTTGTTTATAATGTTATTGATAAGGAGTTGACCACATGAGTGATATAATAAGCTGTTAGATGAAGCTATTAAAGAAACCGAAAACTTGTACGAAGGAGAAGTCTTTATTTTTAAGGATTTGTTTAAAGGATATGTATGGAACAGGATACCGAGAAAGGACTGTACTAATGTCTTAGTAGATGTTTTTGAGATATTTTAAATAATATAAAAAACACTTGAATAAATGCTCATATAACTATTGACACAAGAGAAAAACAATAATATAATAAATATACAACGTATGAATGCTTGCTCAAGTATTCATATGAAATGATTTAAAAAGAGGTGATAATATGACTAAAAAATTTAATTCAATTGAAAGATGTGACTTCAATGTAATTCATGAGGATATTGTAAATCAAGTTAGAGATAAAATGCCTCAAGAAGAAAGCCTTTATGATCTAGCAGAATTATTTAAAGTATTTGGAGATTCAACACGAATCAGGATATTATGGGCTTTACATGAAGCTGAAATGTGTGTTTGTGATATCGCTGTATTACTTAACATGACACAATCAGCAATTTCCCATCAGCTGAGAGTCTTAAAACAAGCTAATTTAGTGAAAAACAGAAAAGAAGGCAAAGTAGTATATTATTCATTAGTTGATGATCATGTAAGAGAAATATTTGACCAAGGTCTAATTCATATCAACGAGAAGTAGTAATGCGGTAGAATAGAATATTTTTTGAAGATATTTGGGAATATATTTAAGTCTTCATTTCAAATGAGCAATGCTTCAAGAAAATTTGAAAAAGACTTGTAGTATTCAAAATAAAATTACAAATAATATTTAGGAGGATTTAATAATGAAAAAGAAATTTATACTTGAAGGTTTAGATTGTGCAAATTGCGCGGCAAAAATGGAAAAGGCTATTAATGAGCTTGATGGAGTGAAAGAAGCTACTGTTAACTTTATGACCACAAAACTCGTTATTGATGGTGAGGATGAAAAAATGCCAACAATAATAGCAGAGGCCGAAAAAATAGTTAAAAAAATCGAACCCGATACAACTATGAAAAAGGCTTAAAGGAGGCGATTTAGTATGAAAAAACGACTATGGCGAATAATTATTGGTGCAGCCGTGTTAGCTACAGCAGTATTGCTTAGTTTAAATAACGAATGGTTACAGATTGCTCTCTTTATAATAAGTTACATTATTGTAGGTGGAGATGTTGTAAAAAGAGCTGTAAAAAATATTTTTAAAGGTCAAGTTTTCGATGAAAACTTTTTAATGAGTATTGCAACAATTGGTGCATTTTTTATTGGTGAGTATCCTGAAGGTGTTGCAGTTATGCTGTTTTATCAAGTTGGAGAACTGTTTCAAAGCTATGCAGTTGGCAAGTCGAGAAAGTCAATTGCAAGCCTTATGGATATTCGACCAGATTATGCAAATGTTAAAAAAGGTGATGAACTTGTCAAAGTTGACCCAGATGAAGTACAAATTGGAGATATTATTGTAATTAAAGCAGGAGAAAAAATTCCTCTTGATGGCAAGGTAATTGAGGGAAGTTCAATGATTGATACATCGGCACTAACAGGAGAATCTGTTCCTCGTGAAGTAGAAGTTGGAAGTGATATCCTAAGTGGGTGCATCAACATTAATGGGGTTATTACAGCAGAGGTTACCAAGGAATTTGGAGAATCTACTGTAAGTAAAATTCTTGATTTAGTTGAAAATGCAAGTAGTAAAAAATCCAGTTCAGAACAATTTATTACGAAGTTTGCGAGATATTATACACCGGTTGTGGTTATAATTGCAGTTTTTCTAGCTATTATACCACCTCTTGTTATAGACGGGGCGACTTTTAGTGATTGGATATATAGAGCACTAGCATTCCTTGTGGTATCCTGTCCGTGTGCTTTAGTTATTTCAATTCCTTTGAGTTTCTTCGGTGGAATAGGTGGAGCCTCAAAAAAAGGTGTTTTAGTCAAGGGTAGTAATTATTTAGAGGCATTAGCAGAAACTGAAATTGTTGTTTTTGATAAAACTGGAACACTAACGAAAGGTGTATTTAATGTACAGGAAATTCATCCAGAAGGAGTTTCCAAAGAAGAGCTACTAGAATTAACTGCACATGCGGAAAGCTATTCCAATCATCCGATTTCACTTTCACTGAAACGTGCATATAGCAAAGAAATAGACAATGGACGTATTTCAGATGTAGAAGAGATATCAGGTCATGGTGTTATTGCAACAGTAGATGGCAAAAAGGTTATGGCAGGAAATATCAAACTTATGAAAATGATGGATATCCCTTATTTCAAGGGAGAGCTGATCGGTACTATTATACATGTTGCTGTTAATAATAAATATATAGGTTACATTGTAATTGCCGATGAGGTAAAGGAAGATTCAGCACAAGCAATCAAGGAACTTAAGGCAGCTAATATTAAACAAACAGTTATGTTGACAGGTGATAATAAAAGTATTGGTTCAAAAGTTGCTAAAGAGCTTGGTCTTGATAAGGTTTATGCAGAACTGTTGCCAGCAGACAAAGTTGAAAAACTAGAAGAATTATTTTCGCAAAAATCTAAAAAAGGTAAACTTGCTTTTGTTGGTGACGGAATCAATGATGCACCTGTATTAACTCGTGCAGACATTGGAATAGCAATGGGTGGTTTAGGTTCTGATGCGGCCATTGAAGCTGCTGATGTTGTAATTATGACTGATGAGCCATCGAAAATTGCTACTGCAATGAAGATTTCTAAAAAAACACTAAAAATTGCACATCAAAACATAGTATTTGCAATTGGAATAAAAATAATTGTTCTTATTTTGAGTGCTTTTGGAATAGCTACTATGTGGGCAGCTATATTTGCAGATGTAGGTGTAACTATCATTGCAGTATTAAATGCTTTTAGATCTTTGAATGTAAAGAATCTATAAACTATTTTTCCTATTCACCCCTTGAATGATACCGATAATTGACGATACAATCAAGGGGTATTTTTTAATTTAAAAACTATAAATGAAAATTGGTTGGGATTTACCTTGAATTAAATAGTTTTAAAGATATGGATGTTATTTAATTGAAAGTTATTGATGAATGTTGCTGTGAATGTATCACACAAAATTTAAATGGAACAAAGGCGAGTTGCCCTGTCTGTAATAATGAAGGAGTAACAGTTAGTAGGATAACCGTTGAACACTTGGTGACAGATGATTATCGTAATGCCGTTGAT
>NZ_LT984887.1:212500-1421212 GCF_900258475.1 Anaerococcus sp. Marseille-P3915
TTTTCCATATCTTGGGATAAACTCTTCATCTCAGTTTCAATTTTCTTTATTTTATCTAACAAGTCTTGTCTATCATCAGCAGATTTTTTGATTAGATCATCGAGTTGTGTAATTGAATTAATTCCTTGTTCTCTAAGCTTAATTATAGAATCAGCCATTGTTTTGATATTATGTTTTCTTGCCCAAACTTCATAACCTTTAGAGGATTTAGCTTTTTCATTAGTAGATATATCAATAACATTTCCTACTCGTTTTTTAATAGGATTAGCTTTATTTTTAATTGCTAAATCTATTCTATCTTTGATTTTCTCTTCAGTATAATCTTCTCCGATAGTCTTTGCCCTTGTGAATCTTTGCTTATCTTTATGGCGAAAAGCAATGTGTTTACCAAACTTAATTTCATAATCAAGAGATTTCATATTTTCTAAAAATTCTTCCCAAGATTTAGACTTATTAATCATTCTATCTATATCAAATTGCAGTTTAGACTTCCAAGAATTTCCTTTCTTGTTTTGGTCATACTCGTACCAAGATTTACCAGCAGTTTTATATTTTCTCTTGTAAGCTTCATAATATTCATCAATGACTGAAAGCTTATTTTCTTTACATAACTCATCACTTTGATATCTGATTTTATGGTAAGTTTTTTTGTTGGATTGGTAGCATTTACCAGTCTTGTAATTAACATTATTAAAAATAATATGGTTATGGATATGCCCTCTATCTATATGAGTTGCAAGAACAAATTCATAATCTTCTTTTAAAATTTTCTTACATAATTCCATTCCAATTTCGTGAGCTTTTATAGGATCAACCTCTCCTGGTAGAAAAGATTGAATTAAATGTCTAGCTAAGACTGTTCCTTTAGTATCATTATCTTCTCGAGTTTTCAAAAATTGAATATGGGCAGTAGATGGATGACATTTGAATGAAGATACTAAAATTTTTTCATCAGTTTTTTCACTCTTAGTAATATAATCTATTGCCAAATTTAGGGTTGATTTTATAGGATGTATTTTTGTAATTGCCATATTAATCACCAGAACTTTCTTTTGATTTATTAAGAAGTAGGGAATGGATCTGCCATATTTCTCTTGATAATTTTTCTATCTGATTATTCATAGATTCAATTTCATTTTTGTAAATAACACCAGTTGTATTAGTAGCTTTTGCAATCTGATTTATATTATTTGTTGCATTTGAAAGTAACCATTGTAGGTTTCTAAATGGTTCTAAATCTACAACGTAGATCTCTTTTTCTAATACGCATTTTCTAAGAAAGTGGGACATAGTTTTGCAGTTTGCCAGTCTCATTTTCTTTTCAAAAACTTCCTTTTCTTCATCTGTTAAATATATTTTTAGTTGATTATTTCTTTTTCTATTATCCATAGTATATCTCCTTATCATAAAATATTGGGGTCTTAGGGCTCTCCCTAACAAGGTAAAATTGATAAAAAAAGAAGCAGTCCATAAAGGTTCTGCTTCATCAATTTTTCGTAAGTGGGTACTCACTTACTGTGCTTGCTATTAAAGTTATAAGCGTTAAGCGTNAAAAACTTCCTTTTCTTCATCTGTTAAATATATTTTTAGTTGATTATTTCTTTTTCTATTATCCATAGTATATCTCCTTATCATAAAATATTGGGGTCTTAGGGCTCTCCCTAACAAGGTAAAATTGATAAAAAAAGAAGCAGTCCATAAAGGTTCTGCTTCATCAATTTTTCGTAAGTGGGTACTCACTTACTGTGCTTGCTATTAAAGTTATAAGCGTTAAGCGTGTATTTAATTATTAATAATTATATCATACTTAAGTATTATTTTCCACTGTGCGTATTGACAAAAAGAAGATGAGTATATATAATGATAACTAAGTTATCATGGTTGGATTTTGTAGTAGGAAGAAGGTGAATGAGTGTTGAGTTTAAGTGGGTATGATGCTACTCATAGCAAAATTTTAGAAAGTGGTATAAAAAACTTTTTAAAAGATGGTTATGAGAAATCTAACTTAAGAAAGATTTGCAAAGAAGCTGGGGTAACTACAGGAGCTTTTTACCGTCATTTTGATGATAAGGAAAATTTGTTTACAAATTTGGTAGAACCTTTTGCAAGTCAGATTCTTGATATTTATAAAAATTATGAAGACAAAAGTCTTAAAACTTATGAATCTGATGAAGAGTTAAGTAAAAATAAGTTATTAGAAATACTGAAAATGAAAGAAGAAGCATCTGTAAAGTCCGTATCTTTCTTTTATGATAATAAAGATATTTTTGAGCTTTTGATTTTTTCTTCATATGGTACAAAATACGAGAACTTTATTGATGAAATTATAGGATTTGAAGATGAAAATCATAAAAAAATTTTAAATCTAATTTATAAGAATGGATATAGGAGCGTTATTACTGATGAGGGACTACATCTTATAAACCATGCTTACATTTATGCACTATCAGAATTAGTAGTACATTCTAATAGTAAGGAAGAAGCAGTTCATAATGCAAAGATTATAGCAGGATTTTTTAATGATGGTTGGAAAAAGATTAGGGGATTATAATCCTTAATTTTTTTAAAAATATGATAACTAAGTTATCTTTTTATGGAGGTGGAAATTTTGAAAAAAGAAAATCAATTTAAAAAACTAATGAAATTGGCGAACAATCATAGGTCAAGTTTAAATCTGTCAGTGCTACTCGCAAGTCTTGGAGTTATTTTTGGAATACTTCCCTTTATAAGTGGAGGAAAAATTGCTGAAGGACTTATATCAAATGATACTGATAAAAATTACTATATCTTATGGTGTTTAACTGGACTACTAGGTTATGCTTTAAAAACTTTATTATATGCATGGTCTCTATCTATTTCCCACAAGGCTACTTTTTCTATACTTGCTGATATTAGGATAAAAATGATAGAGAAACTTCCTAAACTTTCTCTTGGAACAATAAGCGAAACTCCAAGTGGAGCTTTTAAGCAAAAAATAGTTGATCAGGTAGAAAGTATGGAGAGTCCACTTGCTCACATGTTCCCTGAAATGACAGCAAATTTACTAGGTCCTGTTTTTGTATTTTTATATCTTTTATTTGTAGACTGGAGAATGGGACTCTTATCCCTCGTATCATTTCCAATAGGTATGTTTTTTATGGCAAGTGTTTTTAAATCTTATGGAGATAATTTTGCTGGTGCGATGAAAATCGGAGGAGAAATGAATTCTTCTCTTGTAGAATACGTAAATGGGTTAGAAGTGATAAGGTCATATAATCAGACGGATAAAACTTATAAAAAAATCACCGACAAAGTTTATGCTAATGCTAAATATTATTATGACTGGATGACAAAAACTCAATTTGGAATGTCAATGTCAAAAGCAATCACCCCAACTACTCTTCTAGCTATACTTCCATTGGGATATATCTTTTATAAGAATGGATCTTTATCCTTAACAGGATATCTACTTTCCATAATTTTATCCTTTTCCTTACAAGGATTATTAAATACTATGATGAGATTTACAACTATAGGAGCTCAAGTAGGCACTTTAGTAGAAAATGTGGAGTCTGTTCTTAATTCGACTGAGCAAATTCACAGTGAAGAAAAAATTGTTATTAAAAATCATGATATAGAGCTTAATAATGTGAGTTTCGAGTACGAAGATGGTCAAGAAATTTTATCAGATATTTCCTTACAAATAAAAGAAGGAACTAAAAATGCTTTTGTAGGTTTGTCAGGTGGTGGAAAATCTACTATTGCAAAATTAATTGCAGGATTTTGGGATGTAAAGAAGGGTGTGATTAAGATGGGCGATATTCCTTATGAAAACATTCCTTTAGAAGAACTTTATGATCAGGTTTCTTTTGTGTCCCAAGATAACTTTTTATTTGATGATACTATAAGGGAAAATATAAGAATGGGTGACCCTAAGGCGAGCGATAAAGAAGTTGAGGAGATATCAAAAAAAGCTGGCTGTCATGAATTTATATCTCATTTGGAAAATGCATATGAAACTAGGGTTGGAAAACAGGGAGAAAGTCTTTCTGGAGGCGAAAGGCAGCGAATCGTTATAGCTAGAGCAATGCTAAAAAACGCCCCTATAGTTATATTTGATGAAGCAACGGCCTATATGGATCCAGAAAATGAATATTTAATTCAAAATTCTTTAAATGAATTAATTAAAAATAAAACTGTAATCGTGATTGCACACAGATTATATACAATAAAAGATTCGGATAAGATTTTTGTAGTAAATAATGGAAAAATTGAAGACTCTGGTAAGCATGAAGATCTTCTAAATTCTTCAGAGACTTATAAGAAGCTTTGGAAAACAAGTATAGGAAAGGAGGATTAATATGTTAGAAACCTTAAGTAAAATTTGGAGGTTTTCAGCTAAGGAGAAGTCAAACTTAAATAAATCTTTAGTTATATCAGTAATTCATGCATTCTTTTATGTTTTGCAAATGGGAGCCGTTTATTTTATTTTGTTAAGTATTGTAAATAATGGAGAAAAATTAAGAACATCCTTAATGTCTTTTGCTATTATTCTTGCATCTATATTTGGACGAATGATAACAAATTATTACGCACAGTTAAGACAAACTCATGCAGGTTATTTTATGGTTGCAAATGCAAGAATTAAAATGACAGATAAGTTGAAAAAAATTCCAATGGGTTTACTAAATAATTCAAAAATGGAAAATATTTCAGGGATATTAACAACAGGGCTAAGCGAAACAGAAAACACTGTTCCTTCAATTCTCATAACCATGCTTACTGGATTTTTAACAGCCTTTGTTTTTACTATCATGGTTTTTATTTTTGATATTAGAATTGGGATTGTAGTTGCAATAGCAACATTAATATACCTTTATGTTAGTGATAGAATGCAAAAAGTTTCAGCTAAAGTTGCTCCCAAAAGAGCCAATGCCCAAATTAATTTATCTGATAGAGTTTTAGAACATATACAAGCCATGCCTGTTATTAAATCATTTAATTTAACGGGTAAGGGAGATAAAAACACAAGAGATGCTATTTTTGAGAGTAAAAAAACTAATTTAGAAGTAGAGAGAAGATTTACTCCTTTTACAATTTTTTCTTCTCTAATTTTAAATGTTGCATCATTTATATTGATGTATTTGGCTATTAGATTTTATTTTGATCAAACTATGAATTTAACAAACTCTTTGATGACATTGATTATGTCTTATATGATATTTTCTCAGATTCAGGAGGCAGGATCTTCAATGTCAGAGCTAAGAATAGTAGCAAGTTCTATTGATAAAGTTGATGATATTATGTCGCTTAGTGAGATGAAATCGAAGTCTGGTCTAAAGTTAACAAGTAAAAGAAATATTGAATTTAATAATGTTTCTTTTTCCTATGGAAATAAAAAAATAATCGATAAGATATCTTTTAAAATTCCTGAAAAAACTACTGTGGCATTTATAGGACCATCAGGAGCTGGGAAAACAACCCTATCAAAGCTCATTGCTAGATTTTGGGATGTAGATAGTGGAGATATTACAATAGGTGGAGTAAATATAAAAGATATTAGTTTAGAAGAATTGATGGATAATATCTCCATAGTCTTTCAATCAGTATATCTATTTAATGATACTATTGAAAACAATATAAAATTTGGAAATCCTAATGCAAGTCATGAGGAAGTCATAAATGCTGCAAAAAAAGCTGCGTGTCATGATTTTATTATGGCTTTGCCAAAGGGATATGACACAGTAATAGGAGAAGGGGGTGCTAATCTTTCGGGAGGTGAGAAACAAAGAATATCAATAGCAAGAGCAATTATTAAAGATGCACCAATTATAATTTTAGATGAGGCAACTGCAAATGTTGATCCAGAAAATGAGGACAAATTACAAATTGCGATTAACTCATTAATGAAAGAGAAGACGGTGATTATGATAGCCCATAAATTAAATACCATAAAAAACGCTGATCAAATCATCGTCTTAGAAAAGGGTCAAATTGTTCAAAAAGGTGAACATGATGAATTAATTAAAGAAGAAGGTATATATTCTGATTTCATTAAAATCAGAGAAAAAGCTGAAAATTGGAAAATTAAATAAGGAGGAGAAGATGAATTTAAAAAATATTGTAAAAATTGCTGTTTTTTCAGTTATAGGATTTGTGTTAACAATGGGACTTGGTTATGCTACAGGAGCTTTAGGTGTAATGCCTAGTTTATATTTGTCTTGTGCCTTTGCTACGATTGTAGTAGCACCAGTATTTGTAATTTTGGCAAGGAGTGTAAAGGTGAGGGGGACCGCATTTTTATATTTCTTTTTGATAGGACTATTCTACACTCTTATGGGGATGTGGCCTATTATAATTATAAATACCATTGCTGGAATATTAGCTGAACTTGTAGTGGGAAGTAGTGAAAATTATGATAGAGGCAATAGTAAGGTTGGTCTTGCTTTTGGAGCGGGTATGTTTGTATATTCACTTCATCCTATCATAATTGTGTTTTTCTTTTCAAAATCTAAGGCGATGCTTGAAATGATGGGAGCGGACTACTTTGACTTTTTAAGAAACTTTTACACACCTGCAAATATTGGAATTTGTTTTGTTATTTCCATAATTGCATCAATCATTGGTGCAAAATTTGGATCATATATCTATAATAAGTTTTTTGCTGGTAGGAATAAAAAAAGTGTTCTTGGTTAAAAGTAAAAAAGAGAAAAAGGAAGTAATTAGCCCAATTACTATAATTGGGCTAATTATAATCTTTTCTATAATACTCACAATAGGAGATGAAGCTTTTTATATTACATGTCTACTATTAAGCTTATTATCATTATCCATTTATTCACTAAAGTTAAGTTTTAAATTTACTTTATTTTTGATTGTAATTTTTATTTTAATAAGGATTTTAGAAAATTATTTGGGTGGTGTCTTTATTGGCTCGATATATCTCATGCTTAGAATTATATTTCTTTACGCTCCTATATTTATTATGGCAAGAGTCATGAGTCTATATTCGGCATCTTTTATTGTAGCTTCTTTTACTAATAGAGGAATGCCTACAAGCTTTGGACTTCCTATTGCTTTATTCTTTAGGTTTATACCTGAAATAAAAATAAGACTCCAAGAAATAAAAGATGGACAAAAGATAAGAGGATTTAAGACTAGTATATTTCACCCAATAAAGACTTTTGAGCTTTATTTTGTGCCTTTACTTTATAAATGTCTTGAAATAAGCGATGTATTAACCTGTTCAATTATTTTAAAGGGGATTGAAATAGATTGTAAAAAAACATCCATATATAATTTGCAATTTTCAAAATTTGATTATTTTATGTGGATTAGCACAGTTTTTATGCTAGGAGCAAGTTTATGGAAAATGTGATTAGTGTTAATATTAAATCTTTTTCTTATGGAGAAAATGAGAATTTAAAAAATATTAAATTTAATATCAAAGATGGAGAGTTTATTGTATTAACAGGCAATTCTGGTTGTGGGAAGAGCACACTAATAAGAATAATTACGGGTCTTTTTCCAAGCTTTTATGAAGGAAAATTAGATGGAGAGGTTGAAATTTTAGGAAGAGATATAAATGAATATAAAAAAGGAGAACTTTCAAAAATTGTATCCATTGTTTTTCAAAATCCCAAAGATCAGTTTTTTTGTACAAATGTTTATGATGAAATTGCCTTAGGGGCAGAAAACTTGGGAATTAAAAGAGATTTGATTATAGAAAAGATAGAGTCTATAAGTAAATTGCTTAAAATAGAAAAACTGCTTGATAAATCTATTTTTTCACTATCAGGAGGAGAAAGACAGAGAGTAGCTATTGCTTCAGCTCTTATTCAAGATAGTAAAATTTTATTTTTTGATGAACCATCCTCTTCTCTAGATTATGATTCTATTGAAAGCTTTAAAGAGATTTTAAAAGAATTAAAATCTATGGGTAAAACCATAATATTAGCCGAGCATAGACTTTATTATCTAAAAAACTTATTTGATAGAATTGTGTTTATGAAAGGTGCAACAATCAATGAAATTTTTACAAGAGAAAATTTTAATAATAATCTAGCCAAAGAATTAGGACTTAGGACTTTAGAAGAAAGAAACTTAAAAACTGAAAGAAATTTTTTTGAAAAAGATTCTGTAGAATTTTTTAATAATATATATGTAAGTGTTGGTAAGAAAAGCATTTTAGAAAACATTTCTTTTGATTTAAAGAAGGGAGAAGTTTTAGGAATACTTGGGAAAAATGGATCGGGTAAGACATCTCTATCAAGAATAATAACTGGACTTGTTGGAAAAAATCAAGATACAAGTATAGGTGTACGAGAAAAAGAAAGACTAAAAAATTCTTACCTAGTTCAGCAGGATGTAGATTCACAAATATTTTTAGATACAGTTGAAAATGAACTCCTGTCTATATCATCTGATAAAGAAGAAATAAAAAAACTTTTAAAGGAAATAAATCTCTGGGATAAAAGAACATCACATCCTCAAAAATTATCAGGAGGTCAGAAACAAAGGCTAGCTGTAATTACTGCTTTTCTATCAAATAGACGAGTAATCATATTAGATGAACCAACATCAGGACTTGATTATAAGAATATGGAAATCATGGCTAAGCTTATAAATGAGTATTCTAAAAAGATTTCAATAGTTATTATAACTCATGATTTGGAATTTCTTTTTAAGTGTTGTAATTCTGCTTTAACTCTAGATAAAAATAATTATGATAGGTTTGTCTTATTTAATAATGAAGAAAAAATATTTGAATTTATTGAGCAAATGTAATATTTCAACTTATCATATATTAAAACAAGGAGAAAATAGACTTAAACATCGAAAGACGATATTTATATAATATATCTGTTAAAAATAATATAGCAAATCCAAAAAGAATCTATATTAAAAATAGTTTCGTTCATTTTAGAGGACTAACCATGCCCAAGAGCAGGAGTCCTCCTTTTTTTGTCTGAAAACATAAAGACAAAAAAGAATGGAGGAAACATAAATGACAAAAGAATATTACCTTTATGTTGGTGGGCAAAAAATCAAAGTAAGCGAACAGATATACAAAGTCTACTGGCAAGAAAGAGAACATGAAAAATATTTAGAGCAGGTGGACAAGAAAAACCACTTGCTATTTTTTTCGTCTCTAAATCACGATGGGAATTTTGAAAATAATCTAGAAGATAAAAATGTTGATGTAGAAAAAGTTGTCGCAACACAAATGATGATTGAAGCACTAAGAAATGCAATGTCAAAGTTAAATGAGGAGGAACGGGAAATAATTGAAAGATTATATTTCAATGATGAAACACTTCGTGCAGTAGCGAAGACTCAAAATATATCACATCCTGCTTTAATAAAAAGGCGAGATAAGATTTTAGAAAAACTAAAGAAACTTATAGAAGAAATATAATTTCTGGTTACCAAAGAGGGCAAATTTTCCTTTATAAAGTGAGGGGAGTTTTGTCCTCTTTCTATTTTAAAAGAAATTTAAACAATATTTGAACCTTAACAATTGAATAGACCAAGACAAGACGTTAATCATTTTTGGAGCGTGATAACCTATCCGCCAAGATCTTTCTGCTGAATAATTCGGTAAAACAAGTACTGCTAAGCTAAAAGCAAGGGAAGAAGAAAGGGAGCGATAAGTAAGAGTTTGAATATAGGGAGGGATACCCTATTCGCTATGAAGAAAGTGAGGATAATGATACTTCTAAGGTTGAAGCCGGCTCATCCTGAACAGAGGCGGAGGTGAGATTCCTATGTTGCTAATCCAAGGCACTTGTCAATGTCAAAAAACTTTAAAAATATTAAAATAAATATTTTAAATATATTATTTGGAGGATTTATGATTAACGAAAATATAAAAGGTGTTCGTGTTTCTGAGAAAGCATTTCTAACATTAAAAGAAGCATCTGAATATTTTAATATTGGTCAAGATAAAGTTAGACAATTAACGGATGAAAATGATTGTGATTTTGTATTATTTAATGGAAGTAAGCGTCTTATTAAGAAAAAATTAATGGAAGAATATTTAAATAGACAGTTCTCTATTTAATCTAAAACTATATATAAAACACGCATAATGCGGTATAATAATTATAGCGTGTCTTTTATCAAAAAAGGAGAATTTTTATGGTAAAAAGACGCAAAGATAGTAAAGGGGTTGTTTTAAAAGACGGTGAATATCAAAGGTCAAATGGCACTTATGAATTTAAGTGGCAAGACAAAATAGGTCGTAGAAAATCTATCTATGCGAAAACTCTAAAAGAATTAAGAGAAAAGGAATTAGATATTTTACGCAATACTATAGATGGAATCAACAACGAAGGAAGTAGCTTGTCTGTAAATGATACTTTTAAGCTATGGACAAAGGTTAAAAGAGGTTTAAAGGATAATACCTTTAAAAATTACATCTATATGTATCAACAATTTGTAGAACCGACTTTTGGTCGCATTAAACTATCTGATATTAAAAGATCTGATGTTAGAAGTTTTTATAACAGATTAAAGGAAGACCAGGGATTGATGGTTTCTACCATAGATTGTGTCCATACTGTCTTACATCAGGTATTAGAATTAGCAGTGGATGACGAATATATAAGGTTTAATCCGTCTGACAATGCTTTGAAGGAATTGAAAGTAGCTTATCGAAATGAATCTCCGAAGAAAAAAGCTATGACAATAGAAGAACAGGTGCTATTTGAAGAATATTTATCTAATAGTGATGAATATAGAAAATGGTATCCAATATTCATTGTTATGCTTTGGACGGGAATGAGAGTTGGAGAAGTCACAGGATTGCAATGGGACGATCTAGATTTTGATAATGGTCTTATAAATGTAAATAGGACTTTGGTATATTATAGTAAAGGTAAAGGATTAAACAATAGATATGCTATTAATACACCGAAGACAGCATCAGGTAAGCGAAGTATTCCTATGGTTCAAAAAGTAAAAGATGCTTTTCTTATGGAAAGAGAGTTACAAAAGACTTTTGGAATCGAATGTTGTGATTCAATCGATGGATTTAAAGACTTTGTATTTTTAAACAGATTCGGAAAGGTTCACAATAATGGAACACTTAATAAAGCTTTAAGAAGAATTGTTAGAGATTGCAATTTAAGTATAATGGATAAAAATAAATCGAGCTCTAATGATATTCTATTAGTTCCACATTTAAGCAATCACATTTTCAGACACACCTTTACTACAAGGCTTAATGAACAAAATATAAATACAAAAGCAATGCAGTCTATTCTAGGTCATTCTGATATTAGTACAACAATGGATATATATGTAGATGCAACAGAAGATTTTAAGATAGAACAGATGGGAGAATTTGAAAAAGCGATGAAATTTATATTTTAGAATTTACGACAGCTTACGACAAATTTACGACAATTTGCTAGAAATCTATAGGCACTTATAGAGAGTTAGCAAATTGTCGTAAATGGAGAAGTACCATAAAATAGACTTTTATAGAGATTTAGACAATTATCTAATGTAGAGGGGATTTTCCCAACAATGAAGCCACTTGGTCTTGAAAAGTCAGAAAATAAAACAAGCCAAGAAGCTCCTAAGATTAAACTTGACCTATCAAAGGTAAAAGTTGAGCCATTATTTGAAGAAGATGTTGATTTTGAAACATTTTCTAAATCAGACTTTAGGGTTGTAAAGGTTAAGTCTTGTGAAGAAGTTCCAAAGTCTAAAAAACTTCTAAAATTCACCCTAAATGATGGAACGGGTGAAGATAGGGTAATCCTATCAGGAATTAAAAATAACTATAGCGCAGAAGAATTAGTAGGCAAGACCCTACTTGCTATAACCAACCTTCCACCTAGAAAAATGATGGGTGAGGAGTCTTGTGGTATGCTTTTATCAGCAGTATGTGAATACGATGGCGAGGAATTATTAAATCTTATAATGCTTGACCCATCAATACCAGCTGGAGCAAAAATATATTAATATGAAAGGTGCCGCTTTGTCGGCACTTTTTTTAAAAATTATGGAGTAATTATGGAAAAAAGAAACGAATTTACAAATTCCTGGGGCTTTGTCATGGCCTGCGTGGGCTCTGCTGTAGGCCTTGCCAATGTTTGGGCCTTTCCCTATCAACTTGGAGCAAATGGTGGTCTAGCATTTTTAATACCTTATTTGATATTCATATTTTTATTTGGTAGGGTAGGCTTGGCAGCAGAAAATGCTATCGGAAGAAAATATAAGTCAGGGCCAATGGTTGTTTACAAAGAAGCCTTCAAGGAAAGAAATATGGAAGGCTTTGGTAAAATCATCAGATGGTTACCAATGATTGGTGTAACCCTCCTTGCAGTAGGTTATGCGGTAGTAATAACCTATGTCCTAAAGGCCCTTATAGATACAATTAGCGGTAATCTTTTCGCTATGGATAGCCAGGCTTGGTTTGAAAGCATATCTACAAGTGACTTTAGACTTGTAGGTGTCCACTTGATTCTATTAATAATGGTTTATTTCACCCTAGCTTATGAGACAAAGGGAATAGAGAAGACTAACAAGTTGATGATGCCATTATTCTTTGTTTTATTTTTAGTTTTGGTTCTTAGGGTGGCCTTCCTAGATGGGGCAAGCGATGGTTATAAGTTTATCTTTACTTTGGATAAGGCAAAGCTTTTTGAAGTTAAAACCTGGGTAGCAGCCATGGGTCAAGCTTTCTTTTCCCTATCCCTAGTTGGAACTGTAATGGTTGTTTATGGATCATATCTTCCAGATAGGGAAGATGTAGTAAAAGCATCAACAACTACATCAGCTTTTGATACCTTAGCTGCTATGCTAAGTGCTTTTGTTATGATACCAGCATCCTTTGCCTATGGACTTTCACCAGAAGCAGGTCCAAAGCTTTTATTTATAGTATTACCTGAAGCCCTAAGACAGATGCCTCTTGGCAGAATCTTTGCCTTAATTTTATTTGTGGCTATAGTCTTTGCAGGAATTTCTTCTATCCAGTCAATGATAGAAACAGTGGCAGAGGCGATTGTCTTCTCCTTTCCAAAATTAAAGAGAAACCTAGTCCTAATTGCTTTGATAGTAATAATCTACTTAGGAGGAATCTTCCTCCATCCAATAAGCAAATGGGGTCCATGGATGGATGTCATAACAATATACATCCTGCCAATAAGCGGGATAATTGGAGCCATAACATGGTTTTGGGTAATCAAAAAAGATGAACTTTTGGCAGAAGTAAACAAAAATTATCCAAATAAATATGGAAATATTTGGTACAATCTTGGAAGATTTTTATATGTTCCACTTGCAATTATCCTATGCTTCATTGCAATAAGATATCATATTTCATTCTAGGAGGGGCAGTGAAAAAAATATTTTTTAGGCTATTGAGTATATTTTTAGCCTTAATTTTAATATTAGCACCTAAGTCTTTTGCAGAAGAAAATAAGAAAAATTCAGACTGGGATGAAGAAATTATCTATATGATAATGACCGATAGGTTTTTTGATGGAGATGAATCTAATAACAATCCAGCTAATGTAGAAGGGTCCTTTGATAAAGAGCACTTAGAAGCCTATCATGGTGGTGATTTTAAAGGAATAATAGAAAAAATTCCCTATCTAAAAGATCTTGGAATTACGACCTTGTGGATCACACCGATTGTAAAAAATATCGATTCAAACATGATGGCAGATAGGGGTGGCAAGCAATTTGCTTACCACGGCTATTGGGCAGAAGATTTTACCAAGCTTGACCCACATTTGGGTAGTGAAGATGATTTTAAAAACTTAATCGATGCCCTCCATGATAATGGTATAAAGCTAATGGTAGATGTAGTAATCAATCATTCAGGTTATGGAACTAAAAACCAAGGGCCATTTACTGGTATGCACAGGGAAAAAAGCGGGGCTGGTGATATAGAAACAGAGCTTGCTGGCCTGCCAGATTTTAAAACAGAAGATAAGAGCGTTAGAGATAAGATAATTGCCTGGCAAGTTGCTTGGCTAAAAAATATAAAGACTGCAAAGGGAAATGGGATCGACTATTTTAGGGTCGATACAGTTAAGCATGTTGATAAAGATACCATGAAAGACTTCAAGACTGAGGCTCGTAAAGCTAAGCCAGATATAAAAATGATAGGGGAAAATTTTGGGGCTTCTATTTTAAAGGATGGAGGCTATCTAGACCCAAGTATGATGGATTCCCTCTTAGACTTTGAATTTAAAGACCTATCAAAAGATTTTGTCCGTGGCAAAATTTCTGAAACAGAAAATAGACTTGCAAAAAGAAATTCAGAGATAAGCCAAGATAGGCAAATGGGCCAATTCTTATCATCCCACGATGAAGATGGGTTTTTAAAAGTAAGACTAGGTGGGGATGTAGGCAAATTTTTAGTAGCTTCATCCTTACAACTTACAGCCAAGGGCCAACCTGTCATATATTATGGTGAAGAAATTGGCCAATCAGGCAAAAAGGACAATTTTGACAAGGGAGTATTTAGCGAAAATAGGTATGACTTTGACTGGTCAAAGACAGAAAATAACCCAATCCTAGATCACTATCAGAAATTAATTGCAATAAGGAAGGCTTATCCAGAAATTTTTGCAAGAGGCGATAGGAAAAGCCTATACATGGATGATACTGTATCTGTTTTTGCTAGGAGCCTAGGAGATAGTGAGTTAATTATCGGCTTAAATACTAGTGATGAGGAAAAAACTATTAGCTTTGACCTAAAATCTGATGAAAACTTATACGACCTTTACAATCAGAAAAAAGTTAAGCTAAGCGGAAATAAAGTGACCTTAAAAATTCCTTCAAGAGATAATGGGGGAACGGTAATACTTTCCAAAGAATCAAGCCTGCCAGAAGATTTCAAAACAAAATCTAGTTTTGAGCCTAATTTGTATTGGCTTTTAGGTCTTGGCTTTATAATTCTTATACTTATATATATTTTAAGAAGCAAAAAGGCTAAATAATAAAAAGCTTATCAATCTCAATTTGAGATGATAAGCTTTTTTAATTAAAATAAACCCAATTAATGGCCTTTGGTAGGACTTTAAAGTCAATTTCCTTGGCCCTAAAAATTTCGCCATCGGCATTGGCAATAAATTCCTTAGGAGAAATGATTTTACCTTTTGTAACCTCAATTTCCCTGAGATATTTACTAGCTTGGTGGCGACCTTTTTTATACTTTAAAATCATGCTAGGAAGCTTTGGAAGTGGTATTTTATCAGCTAAGATAAGGTTTAAGTAACCATCATCTATTTTAGCCTCAGGAGCAGGGTTAAAACCTGAACCATAATAGGATCCATTGCATAGGGCAGAAATTAAATACTCACCAGATATTTCAAAATGTGAACCGTCTTTTAATTTTAATTTAAAGCTTAAGTTCTCGTAGTTTAGATCTATAAGACTTGCAAGTGTAGCTTTTAGGTAGGCTTTCTTTCCTAGTTTTGGCTTCTTGTCCAAATATTCATAAGCTTTTTCCAAAACCTGGGTATCAAAGCCAATGCTTGTTACATTTATGGAATAAAAGTCATTCACTTTAATCAAATCTATTGGCTTAATCCTAAAATCTAAGAGGTCAGTGAGCTTAAAGGAATCATAATCAAAATTTTTTGCAAAATCATTGCCAGTACCCATTGGAATAAGGCCGATAGCTATATTCTTGCCATAGGCTACATTTACTAGCTCATTAAGAGACCCATCCCCACCGCAAATTATGACAACTTTCTCCTCATAATCAAGGCTATCAAAGGCATCTATTAGATATTTGGTGTGGTTCTTGTATCTTGTGTTAACAACCTCAATTTCTGATAGCCTTTTGACCCTCCTAAAGGTATTTTCTATATCTTCTTTTTTTATGTCAAATTCAGTTTTACCTGCCTTTGAGTTAATAATAAATAAAATCTTTCTCATAATAAATCCTAAGATGACTATACTAATAATTTTAGATTATAAAAGCTATTTTATAATGCGAATAAGAATCATTTTCAAAATATATTTGACTTTAAAATTTTCTTATGCTAAGATTATGATATCAATAATCAATTTCATAAGGAGATATAATGAAAAACAAATTACTTATTGCGATGCTATTAGCATCAATTAGCCTTTCGGCATGTGGAAATGGAGCTGAGAAAGAAGCTCCAAAGGAAGAAGCAGCTCAAACTGAACAACAAGCTCAGCCAGAAGAAGCTGCTAAGGATGAGAACAAAGAAGAAGCTAAAGATACAGCTTCAGATTCTGCTACAGTTAAAATAAAAGATTTGACTGGCGAAGTCGAAGTAAAGAAAAACCCTAAAAAGGTAGTAGCTCTTGACAATAGAACATTTGAAACACTTGAAGAATGGGGAATTACACCAGTAGCTGCTCCAAAACCAATTATGCCAGCTACAAGTGGCTTTGTTAAAAACGATGAAATCCAAGATATTGGAAACCACAAAGAGCCAAATCTTGAAGTAATTGCTGCAGCTGACCCAGATTTAATTATAGTTGGCCAAAGATTTGGTAAATATACAGAAGAGCTTAAAAAGCTTTGCCCAAATGCTGATGTTATCGATCTAAACTGGGATGTGAGTGATAAGGCGGCAAATCCTGGCGAAAATTTAGTTAATGGACTTAAAGATTCTCTAGAATCCCTTGGTAAAATATTTGATAAGGAAGATGAAGCAAAGGCCCTTATAGAAAAACTAGACAAATCTATAGCAGAAGCTAAGGAAGCCTACAAGGAAGGCACTGTAATGTCTGTAGTAGTAAGTGGTGGAGAAATCGGATACTCTGCTCCAGGTTTTGGTAGGGTTTGGGGTCCACTATATGAAATTCTCGGCCTAAAACCTGCTATAGAAGTAGAAAATTCATCAACAGACCACAAGGGAGATGACATATCTGTAGAGGCTATCGCTCAGTCTAACCCAGCTTACCTCTTAGTCCTAGATAGGGATGCTGCTGTTACTAAGGAAGGTGAAGAATCAACCCCTGCTAAGGATGTTATAGAAGGAAGCGAGGCTTTAAAATCAACAGATGCTATTAAAAATTCTAAGGTATACTATGCACCTGCTGATACCTACACAAACGAATCTCCTCAAACTTTCATAAAAATATTTGAAGGCCTTAAGGAATTATTTTCTAAATAAGTATGAAAAGTCAAAAAACTAGTCATAAAAAATTAATAGATAAGAATTTAATTTTTCTCTTACTTTTGGTTTTTGGACTGGCAATTTTATCCATTTTTACAGGGGCCTATAATATTAGGGAAAACCCTGAAGGGTGGAAGATGATATTTATAACAAGGATACCAAGGACCCTTAGCCTTATGCTAACAGGCCTTGCCATGAGTATGGCAGGAGTAGTTATGCAGCTTATAAGTCAAAACAAGCTAGTAGAGCCAACTACAACAGGCACTATAGAGTGGGCGGGCCTTGGCCTTATCCTTGCCTATATTTTAGTCCCTTCAGCTAGTCTTTTTATAAGAACAAGCTTTTCAATCATATTTGCCTTTATCGGATCGATGGTATTCTTTCTCCTTTTAAGAAATATTAAGTTCAAATCGTCATTGTTCGTTCCGATAATAGGCATTATGATGGGGGCGGTTGTATCTGCAATTTCAACCTTTGTAGCTCTAGAATTTGATATGATGCAATCTCTTGAAGTCTGGTTTGCTGGATCTTTTGCACCAATGCAAAAGGGTAGATATGAATACTTATACCTTATTATAATAATATCGGTTATTATTTACATTTATGCTGACAAGTTAACCCTAGCAGGCCTTGGAGAGGCAGTATCAACCAATCTAGGCCTTAATTATAAGAGGATAATCCTTGTTGGAAATGTTTTAATATCCCTAGCTACTGGTCTTGTGGCAAGTGTAGTTGGAAATGTTCCCTTCCTTGGGATAATAATTCCAAACTTGGTATCAATTTATAGGGGAGATAATCTTAGGGAGAATTTGCCATATATTGCCCTGATTTCCATGCTTGTTATAATCATAGCAGATCTCATATCTAGGACAATAATCGCACCATTTGAAGTACCAGTTTCCCTTATCCTGGGAAGTTTGGGTTCTATTTCATTTTTAATCCTCTTGTTTAGAAAGAAAGTGGGTAGTTAAATATGAATCAAATATCTTTTAGACAAAGCAAGGATAAAACAAGATATTTCCTTATCTTAGCTTTTTTAATTTGCCTTACACTTTTAAACATTTATGGACTGTTAACCTACAATAACCCGGTGCCAATTGATTCCCCATCATTTTTGCCAGTTGTAAAAAGAAGACAAAATTCAATAATTGCTATGCTTATAGCAGCAACTTGCCAAGCCCTAGCAACCTTGATTTTTCAATCTGTTACCAATAATAAAATCATAACTCCATCACTTCTTGGCTTTGAGGCTATTTACTCAACAATAAATACTTCCACTATGTACTTTTTAGGAGTTACAGCTTTTACAGCCATGACAGGTATGACCTACTATATAAGTCAGATACTTATAATGGTAATAGTGAGTGTGGCTTTATTTTCAAGCATCTTAAGCTCAAATAGAAATATTGACTTCCTTCTTCTAGTAGGAATTATTTTAGGCCAAGGCCTAAGGTCTATTTCAGCTTTTATGAGAAGGCTCTTAAGTCCATCTGAGTTTGATGTTCTTCAAGCTAAGCTCTTTGCTTCCGTAAATAATGCTGATTCATCATATTTTTTAGTTTCAGCTATAATCGTATTTATTGTAGCTTTTATAATTTTTGCCAATGCTAAGAAGCTTGATGTTTTAAGCCTAGGAGAGGCAGTTTCAACTAATTTAGGCCTTGATTATAAAAAGTCAACAATACTAGCCTTGATAGTAGTATCAATCCTCATGAGTGTGTCAACAGCCCTAATTGGGCCAATGAATTTCTTTGGCTTTTTGGTGGTAAGTTTAACCTATGAGTTTTGCAAGTCCTATAACCATAAATATTTGTTAGTTATGGCCCTGGTCTTTGCCTATTTTATAATCACTCTTGCATATTTTGTAATGAATCATATTTTCAATGCAAATGGAGTGGTATCAATACTTATAGAGCTAGTAGGTGGATTATTCTTCTTGTTAGTAATCTTTAGAAGGAGGAGCGAATGATTGAAGTAAAAAATGTAGAAAAAATATATGGAAGTGAGACTAAGATAGGTCCTATTAATTTTACGATTAAGGAAGGCGGCCTAAATTCTATAATAGGTCCAAATGGTGCAGGTAAGTCTACAACCCTGCTTATGATAGGAAGGCTCCTTGATATGGACCTAGGGAGTATAAATATAGGTGGCATGGATGTTTGTACTTGTCATAGCGGCGAGCTTGCCAAGATTTTATCCATCCTAAGGCAAGAAAATCACTTCACAGCTAAACTTACCGTACGTCAGCTAATCTCCTTTGGGAGGTATCCATATTCAAAGGGTAGGCTTACCGTTAAAGATATGGAGATAATCGATCAATATATAGATTTTCTGGACCTAAAAGGTCTAGAACACAGGTATCTTGATGAGCTATCAGGAGGTCAAAGACAAAGGGCATATGTGGCTATGGTATTAGCCCAAGATACCAAGTATGTCTTACTAGATGAACCTTTAAATAATTTGGATGTTGCAAGAAGTGTATCAATGATGAAATACCTAAGAAAAGCCTGCGATGAGTTTAACAGGACAATTTTATTGGTTATCCACGATATAAACTTTGCAGCAGCTTATTCAGATAGGATACTAGCCATGAAAGATGGCAAGCTAGTATTATCTGGAAGCGTTGATGAAATAATGAAAGCAGATGTTTTAACAGAAATATTTGATACAGACATAAGCGTTTTAGATTCAGCAAAAGGAAAAATTGCAGTATATAATTAAAGGCCAGGCCTTTTGATAAAAATCTTATCATGGGCCTAGCCTTTTTATCTTTTTTTAGTTACAGCAAACTCAGTCCTAGTGGTGGCTGCAATTTTCTCGTCATCTCCATAAACTGTACAATCTACAGTTATAATTCTTTTACCCTTTTTAAGAATTTCTGCCTTAGCGTAGATATACTTACTTTCAATAATCGGTCTTAAAAAGTGAGTGGTCATTGAAAGAGTAGGGGCCACCATTCCAAAAGAATTGGCAAGGTCACCTGATGCATTATCAGCAAGGGTCATTATAACCCCACCATGGATTGCACCTATCTTATTTAAGTAATCCTCCTTGAAGGGAATTCTTAAAATAAGACAATTTTCATCTATAATATCTTTCTCCATATCAAAATAATCACTAAAACTCATAAAAACTCCTTTATTCTACCCTATAATTATATTGTAATTAGAATAACTTTCATCAACAAATAATAAGTGATTAATACTAGTAATAAATAGTATAGTGTATATAAGGAGAGTTTATGAAGAAGAAATATTTATCATTTATTTTAACATTATTAAGCCTGGTAGTTTTTGTAGGATGCGGATCAAAAAACGATTCAAATGAAGATAAGAACTCTAATATAGCTGATTTAATAAATAAACTAGAAAAGGTAGAAGAGAATCAGAAAAGAGAAGAAGAGGCACAAAAGCTAGCTCAAAAAGAAATAGGCGCTTCAAAAAGTGCTGAAAAATCAGAGGTAGAGAAAGATAAAAGCTCAAAGAAAAAACAAGAAGATATTAAAAAGGTGAAAATCAAGGCGGTGGGAGATATAATGGCCCACCTTGCTCAAATCCAATACGCCTACAACAGGGGTGGTGGGGCTTATGATTTTTCTAAATCATTTGAGTATGTAGCAGATTTTATAAAAGATTCAGACCTAGCAATAGGAAATTATGAGACAACAACCAATCCCAACCAGCCTTATGCAGGATTTCCTAGGTTTAATGCACCTGAATCCTTCCTTACAGCTATTAAAGATGCTGGCTTTGATGTAGTAACAACAGCCAATAACCACTCCATGGATACAGAGCTTGAGGGAGTATTTTCAACCATGGATGCTGTAGAAGATGCAGGTCTTTCCTATGTGGGAAGTATGAGAGATGAGTCAGAAAAAATCCTAACTAAGAAGATAAATGGCATAAGAATTGCCATCCTTGCCTACACCTATGGATGCAATGGTAGGGAAAATCTCATAGTGCCTAGGGAAGAAGTAGAAAATTTAAATTACCTAACAGACGAGACCCAGGTAAAAGAAGACATCAAAAAGGCCAAGGCCCAGGGAGCCGACTTTGTAATAGTCTATCCACACTGGGGAGTAGAGTTCCATTCATATCCAGTAGATACTCAGATAAATCTAGGCAGAAACATGATAGAATGGGGAGCAGACCTAGTAATAGGCAACCACCCACACGTAGTAGAGCCAGTTGAGCTTTACAAGGCAGAAGACGGCAGAGAAGGCCTAATAGCCTACGCTCTAGGTAATTTCATTTCCTTCCAAAGTCTGGAAAATAACAAAGACATCAGGGTAGAACAAGCCCTAGCCCTAGAAATAGAACTTCAAAAGGACCTAAATAGCGGTGATAAAAAAATCTCAGATGTAAGCTTCCACCCACTTTGGGTAGGAACGACCTATGATGATTTCGGCAGAAACGTTCAGACCTACCTAGCAGAAGACTTCTTAGATGGTGGAAAATACTACGATTATGTAAATGAAAACCAAAGGGCAAGGATAAAACAAGCCTACGACATGACTCTAGAGACAGCAAATACAGGAGTGGAATAATGGAAAATTTTGAAATAGGAATCCTAAATGCCATCCAAGGCTTGAGAAATAATCCCCTAGATAAATTTATGGTCACTATTTCATCTTTGGGAAACTTATCACTAATTTGGATAAGCTTTATAATAATATTCTTAGCAGCAAGAGATTTAAAAAAACAAGGCAAGGTAATGATCCTTGCCTTTATCCTAAATCTCATAATTGTAAATATCCTAGTAAAAAACATCGTAGCAAGGCCAAGACCCTACGAAGTGACAGGTTTTAGTGACCTATTAATCCACAAGCTATCAGACAATTCCTTCCCATCAGGCCACTCATCCTACGCCTTCACCTTTGCGACAATAATAAGCCTTCTAAACAAGTCAAGACTCTTAAAAACATACACAAATATCCTAGCAGTTCTAATAGCCTTCTCAAGACTCTATCTATACGTTCATTTCCCAACAGACGTCCTAGTAGGAGCTCTAATAGGCATAGGAATAGGAATCCTAGCCATAAAAATATACGAAAGTCAAAAATATAAGCAAATAAAAGAAAAATATAATTTACATTGGACCTAAAATGTGATATAATAATTTGGTAAGCATTTAGGCCGGTGTGTCGGAACTGGCAGACGAGATAGACTCAAAATCTGTTGTCCAACCGGGCGTGTGGGTTCGAGTCCCACCACCGGCACCATTATGTTTTATAAGTTGTTTAAATAATAAACTTTATATGAATCTAGGATCTATTGTTACTAACAAGTTTCAATAGATTTTTTTATTGTCTATAAATAAGGTTTTACTAAAAAAATTTGCAGTTTTTACTCATGTAAAATTAATTTGATTCATTTAGAATAGTATCAAGAGGTGATTTTATGAATGTTATTGAAGTAAAAAACATGAGTAAAAATTTCAAAAATAAGAAGCTTTTTAATGATTTTTCTCTAGAAATTGAAGAAAATACGGTTAATGAAATAGTAGGTCCTAATGATTCTGGAAAACTACATTATTTAGGATTATTATGGGTCCGATAGAGCAAACCGATGGTGAATTGATATTCAGGGGGGAAAGTTAGATAGCTGTGATATAGAAAAAAATTAGCTATTGCTCAGACGGAGATAACCCTTATGAAGATTTAACAGTAAAAGAGAATTTATAATTTATTGTTAGATTTTGTATTCTATAAGATAAGTTATTTTAATACAGAATAATCTCAAATATAAAATACAAAATATTCTTAATAAACATTATATCATACCATGTCCACAACGTGGAAAAGCCAAAAAAATAAGCCCTATTTCAAAGATTATGGACATACGGGAAGAATAGCAAAAATACAATATCCCATCTCCAGATGTTCTTTGAAAATTAAATGAGCGGTCTGTAAGGATATGTATCTATGGGGAAGTAGGCGATGATATAAGCCAGGCAAGTAGAACAAAATGTCGCTGTGAGGTTCAGGGATAGGAACTATATCAGATGTAACCTACGAAAAGTATAGTAATTTAAGAAAGAATAATAAATGTGAAAAGATAAAGATAGAGTCCGTATAATTGTGTAAAAAGAAAAGGTCATTTGAAACCTAAACTAGTACAATGTTTTTAACCACAAAAACCAACTAGGAGGAACAAATGACCCAATTACATTTTACATTAAACATAGAAGATATTCAAAATTTAATTAACGCAGAAGTTAAAAACGATATGGCAAGAACCGTTCTAACCAAGGTATTTAACGAGATTATGGAAAAAGAAAGAGATGAATACTTAGAAAATATAGCTTATCAAAGAGATTCTAATCGTAGCACTTATCGCAATGGATACTATGAACGTGACTATACAACAAAAATAGGAACATTAACCTTAAGAGTACCTAGAACAAGAGATGGTAAATTCTCAACAGATGTCTTTGAAAGGTATCAGAGAAACGAAAAAACTCTACTTACAACAATGCTAGAAATGTATTTCCAAGGAGTATCAACAAGAAAGGTATCCAAGGTAATAGAAAATATGTGCGGTAAAACATATTCTAAATCCTTTGTATCATCTTTAACTAAGGAGTTTGACGAAGAAGTAAAACTATGGAGAAATAGTGACCTAAGCACGATAAAATATCCCTACATAATTGTAGATGTAGTATACATAAAAGTAAGAGAAAACAATCGAGTAGTATCAAAAGCTTGTCACATCGCAATAGGAATAAATGAAAAAGGAAATAGAGAAATCATAGGCTTAGACCTAAGTTCTAGCGTAAGTGAATATTCATGGTTAAGCTTCTTTGAATACTTAAAAGCTAGAGGACTATTTGGACTTAAAATGGTAATATCAGATGCTCACAAAGGTCTTGTAAAATCAATAAAAGAAACATTCGTAAATGTAATATGGCAAAGATGCCAAGTTCATTTTTTAAGAAATATTCTATCAAAATCACCAAAGAAAAACTCTGAAGAATTTAGAACTGATATCAAAGCACTATTTAAAATCCAAGATATCAACTTGGCAAGAAAAATGAAAGAAGAAATATTCTTAAAATATGAAAAAGAAAAGAAATTCCAAAACTCTTTAAACACCTTAGATGAAGGATTTGAAGACTCCTTTGCATATTTAGCTACTGACGTAATTCATAGCAGACTTAGATCAACTAATTGCTTAGAAAGACTAAACGAAGAAGTCAGAAGACGTGAAAAAGTAGTTAGGATATTTCCTAATGAAGATTTAGCTATGCGTCTAATAGGCACAATCCTCATTGATATCAATGAGGATTGGATAACATCTTCTAAATTATATATTAGAATGAAATAGTGAATATTGTACTAGTAAAATTTACACAATATTATGGACTTGACTTTTAAGAATTATTCTAATAAAATTATTTTAATATTTTATTGAGTTAAGGAGTAAGTGTGATAAAAATTAAAGAATTTGGCAAGATATTAAAGAACATCAGATTAGTCAATAATCTCAGTCAAGAAGACGTAGAGTTTTTAACAGGGATGAGTGTTAGGAGTCTTTCTATGCTTGAAAATGGAAATGTTAAAAATATTTCAATTGATCATCTTATAGAGCTTTCAAACTTATATGGCGAAGATTTACTTGATATATATTATAAAAATATTTTTGAAACAGACTACCTTTATGAAGAAATATTAAATAAATTAGGAGTAGCAAGCATCTTTATCGAAAAAAATGAAGCAGAAATCCTATCAAAGAAACTTTCTATAATTGAAAATGATAATAAGTTAATGATGGGAAAAGAAAAAAATATAAAACTTTTAAGACTATTTATGGATAGAATACTGAATAAGGAAGTTGATAAATTCGATTTTAAAGAAAAATATGAAGAGATTACATCAACAATATACAATAATTCTAATATTCTTGATAGGAAGTATTCTACTATAGAGATGAGGGTCTTAGTAAATATATGTAATGATTTTAAAGAATATAAATCATTTAGCAATTATGAAATATTAGATAAATTATCCCAAAATTGCAATAATAGTGTTGTAAAGATGCTGATATACAATTCCATTATAAATAGACTCTATATAGACTCTAGAAGCAAAGACGCTATAAAATTAATTACAAAAGCTATAAATGAAGCGACTACAAATAAAGATTTAGAAGCTCTATCTATGTTATATTATGATAAATTCATATGTGAACTTGACTTAGGATATGAAACTTATAGTAAGTCAATAAACTATTCTAAAATGTGCGCTAAATTATCTGGCCTTGTAAGATTAAATGAAACTATCGAACGAAAATACAATAGCTTGATATTAAAATAAATCATTAATTGAATAGAAATCTATTATATCATCTTCCCTACCATCTGGTGAGCTATATGGCAAAATCAATGCAGTTACCAATATTATAATGCTTAAAAATTTGAGTTTTTTATTCATAGTTAAAACCTTTCTTAATATTTTATTAAAATTATATAATTTTATAGATAATTTGTACAGGACACATGTGTCCTGTACAAATTTTTATTTATACTTTACAATATAATCATAAATCGATTTATTATTTACTTTGTTTTGAAATGAGATAGTAAATATTGTGCTGGTAAATTTTACACAATATTATGGACTTGACAAAGATAAACTTTGGTTAATAAAATATATTATTAAAAAAATGTTTTTTACTTGAAAAATGTATATAGATAAGCAAATATGACAGGTGTCTCTTGTTATATTTTGTAATATTTACTATAATTTTGTTAGCAAATAAAAGCTCATATATACATAAAACTTTAAAAAAGATTCTTTTTCCCCTATAAGGGGAAAATCTATGATTAACTGATTTTGTTAAGTATGATATTAGATTAATTAAGGGTAAAACCTGATTAAAATATATTATTTGAGGAGGTGAATGTAATGAAATTTGAAGAAATGAATCTAATTGAAGCACCATCTGATGGTCAATTCTGGGGTGGTGTTGCAGTAGGAACCATTCTTGTTGTTGGTGTTGGCGCAATTATTTGTTGCTAATTGTAAAACTGAATAATATTCAGTAATTAAAGGTTTATAGGGTTCCTTTAATAACCTAAATATATTATATAAGGAGAGTATTAAATGAAATTCGAAGAGATGAATTTAATTGAAGCCCCAGTAAGTGATTTTTCAGCTGGTCTTGCAGTAGGTATGGGATTTGGACTTGCACTTATAGGGCTTGGTGTAGTTTGTTAGTAATTTTATAGCAAGTTAGATATTTTTATTTAACTTGCTAATTACTTTCAAAATAAAAATAATAATTAGTAAAAATATATTGAAATAAATAAAAAAAAGAGGTAGTTTATATGAAATTAAGGAGAAGTATAAAATTTTATGAATTTGATGATAATACTTTTCATATGCATGATGAACTTAATGACAAGCATTTCAATATAGGAAGAGAACAGAAAGAATGGTTGGAATTATTTGATGGAGAAAAAACATTTGAAGAAATAAAACATAAAATACCATCTGAATATATAGAGCAATTCATGAATTATGTGGATCGATTTGATTTGCTTGAAAGTAATGAAATAAAAAAAGTAAAAATTAATAAATTCAAAATCAAATTTAAGATAGCAAATATTAATTCTTTTTTAGAAAAAATCAAAGGAATATGTAAAATATATTCATTTATTTTGGATAAAACATTTTATATATTTTTACTTATGAATATTTATCTAATTTATATGAATATAAATAATGTATTTTTAAATACGACAAATGCGTTTGCAGATTCAGCAGGAGGTTTAATATTTTTTTGTAGTTATTTGTTATTGTTAATAACAGGGTTTTTACATGAATTTTCACATGCTTTTGTTGCAAAATCAAAAGGTGTAGCTATACCTCTTATTGGGATAATGTTATTTTATTTTAATCCTGCGTTTTATGTTGATTTAAGTGGAATCAGTATGTTGAATGATAGAGATGATAAAATAAAAGTTTTATCAGCAGGTATTAAAATAAATAATTTCTTACTCTTTTTAAGTCTATTTTGTATTGAAAAATTGAATTTTTCATTTATGACACAAATTTTGTCAATATATATTTTTTTGAATTTAATAACTATCTTGATCAATATTATTCCATTTGTGGAATTTGATGGATATTTTATATATTCAGAGATTTTGAATGATAGGAATTTAAAACTTACAACATCAATACAGTTGAATAATTTACTTAAAAAGAAATTTTATAAGGTGCAAGTTCATTACATTTTGTATTTGATATATTCATTGTTTTTTTCATCTGCATTTTTGATTTTAGGTTTAACCAGTATTGTTAGATTAATTAATTTAGTATTTGAGATTCCTGTGTATATAGTTATATTTTTAATTGTAGTAATGACTATCTTAAACATTCATTATCAAATAAAAAAGGTGGTAAAGTAAATGGAAAATTTGTTTTTAAACCCATACGTTTCTGTGCTTGAGTTAAAAAATAAAATATATGTAAAATCTTATAAGGATGTATATTTTAAAATCGAAAAGAAAACTGCGTTTCAATTTTTATATTCAAAGACTGAATTTAAAATGGATGAATTATTAGAATATTTTTCAAAAGATGAAATATCTTTGTTGAAAGAAATTAGACTATTATTAAATAATAAAACATTAGTTCCAGATACAAAGAATATGTTAAGTAGGCAGAGAGGATTATTTTCGATAGTTAGCTCTAATTTTAAAATATTTGAGAATAATATAAATTCAATTAGAGTTCTAATCGTTGGAGCTGGGGCAATCGGGACACACATTCTTTGGAGTTTAATAACTATTGGAGTTAAAAATATAACCATCTTAGATTTTGATGTTGTGGAAGAAAGTAATCTAAACAGACAATTATTTTATGGATATGAAGATATTGGATATAAAAAAGTAGAAGTTTTAAAAAAGAAAATAAACAAAAATTATCCGCATGTCGATCTTTCTATAATAGATAGAAAATTAGAATCAGAGAAAAATATTAGAGATATAATACAACACAATTTTATTTTTAAGGCTTTTGATACTCCGTTAGAAGGTACAGAGTGGATAAATAATGTATGCGTGGAGTATAAAATACCATATATGTCAGGTGGGTTCTTAAATGAAACGGGTATAGTTGGACCGATATATATACCTAATGTTACGCCTTGCTATGGTTGTAATGAAAAATATGAAGGAACTAAATATAATATGTATTCTCCAACATTTTCTCCAATAGTAATAAATGTAGTTTCCAAAATGATGCAAATATTTTTTACTATTGTTATAAATAAATTTGAAGATATATCACAATATTATTTATTTAATATATTTGATGGAACTTGGAAAGAAGTAAACAATGAAACAAAAAAAAAGTGTCCCATTTGTGGAAGAGAACCGCTATGTGAATCTTTTACATTAAATACATTGTATAGGTACGGAATAATTTCAATAACAGGAATAATAACCTCAATTATTTCAACGTACATTAATAATTATATTCCGAATTATTTATTGATATTAACATTGATATGCATTTATCGTAAAAAAATAAATAAAGCAGGATTTATATTAAGTTACTCATCGATTTTGGTAACCATAAATGTAGTGACGCAATTAATGAATAGTAATTTTTTGACTGTATTAAATAATGGTACATTAGTTTCATTAATACAAAATATTTCTTTTGTTGTGGTATTGACTTGTGTAATGATTACAGTGGTTTCCATATTATGGTATAGTTTGGCTAAAACATTAAATAAAGTCGAAAGGAAATGCAATAATGTTATTAGTAAAGGATTTAGAAAAAACATATGGTGATTTTAAAGCTATAGATTCAGTCAATTTTTTTGTTGAAAAAGGTGAGATTATAGGGTTACTTGGTGAAAATGGAGCTGGAAAGACGACGCTTATAAACTTAATTACATCTATGATTAAACCTAGCTATGGAAAGATTGAATTGGAAAAATTTACTTATGGAACTAAAGAATATAAAAGAAATATTGGAGTGGCTTTTGGTGGAGAGGTTTCTCTTTATGATAGACTTACAGTGAGGGAAAATTTAAATTATTTTGCAGCGCTTTATGGTATTGAAAATCCTAATGTTACCATTGCTCAATTAGGAGAATTGTTTGATTTTGTACACTATGAAAACAAAAAAATAGAGCAATTGTCAAGAGGAATGAAACAAAGAATATCTTTAGCAATTTCTCTTATTCATAATCCAGAATTGATTTTATTTGATGAACCGACAATCGGTTTGGATATATCTGGTCAAAATACGATAAAACAGCTTGTAAAATTGTTAAAAGAAAAGGGGAAAACAGTGATATATTCTACAAATATAATTCCAGAAGTTGAAGAGATTTGTGATAAAATAATAATTTTACATAAAGGGAATTTGAAGGAATTTGACACTATTTCGAATATAGAATGTAAATATCAAAAAAGAATAAAGGAAATATTTTTAGATATTATAAGGAGATAGATCTATTATGAATACTTTTTTTAGTATAATAAAAAAGGAAATGATATATATTTTACGAGATAAAAGGACAATAGTTTTAGCTGTTTTAAGCCCTATTATTTTTATATGTGCTTATGGTTATTACGCTGTAAGTATATTAAATAGTTCTAATAATGTTGTTATGGGAATCAAAATCGTAAAATATATACTAACTATGATTTTGACAGTATTAATGTTCCTTTCTGTCTTAACGGGTGCGTTAGAGATAGGAGTGGGAGAAAAAGAGAGAGGAACCCTATATAGTTTGTTAAAAACAGGAGTAAATTTAAAATTAATAATTTTAGGTAAGTATACTACATTATTGCTTCAAGGTATTATAAGTTTGATAATCTTAAATTTGAATATGTTTATCTTATCATTATTTTCGGGTAATGTGTTTAATATATTAATTAAGAACGGAGATTTTACTTATTACACCATGAGGGTAAATATTGTGTTATTATTGTGCGTTATGTTTTTTTGCTCTATAGAGTTGTTAATCAGCTTTAGTGTTAAAAGCTTTAAAGAAGGTCAAGTTTTGTCATTCCCAATTATTTTTATACTATTAGCTCCGTTCTATTATGCATTAACATTTAACTTCAATATACATGGTGGATATTATTACATTATTCCGTTTTTTAACATATCGGTTATATTTAATGATATAATCAATTCAGATTTAATGATTAAAAATTTTTTAGTGTTTTTAATATCAAATTGTGCTGTGATGTATGTAATGATTAGAGTCATCTTAGGTGTTTTAAATAAAGAATCAGTTATAGTTAGGAGGTAGCAATGAGAAAGGTAAGTATGATAGGAACATCTTTTTTTATCATTTATCTCATTACAATTTTTTGTTTATTTTATAATTATGATAAAAAACTTTTGGCAGTATTTTCATCGATTGGTTCAGCGGTGTATGTTATATTTGTCAAAAAATATATCGATTATGAAAAAAACGAAAAAAGTAGTAGAAATTTATGATATTGTTAAACAGGAAATATAATGTTTTATTAATTATATTTTTTATATGTATTTTTTTTACCTATGTGGGGAGAAGAGCCAACATTTAAAATCTTTTAAAGAGAATTCTAGAAAGGGGTGTAAATAATGGAACATGATTAAGAAAGACAACACAATTCTTAGAAAAGGATATTATTCAGTAGCGATAATATCAGTAGTAATATTTTTGGTGGGAATGTTATTAGTAGGAGTAGGAGATTTCCCTTTTTTTACATACCATAACATTGAATATGTGATAATTGGCGTACCTTTTAGCATCTGGGCATGGCTTATAATAGTGGGTTTATTATTTGTCAAAAAAAATTGGATAGTAATAGCTATAATTATTGCCTCAGCAATCCCTCATATTATTGCAATTGCATTGCTATACGCATTTTCGTACAGTATTTTGGAAATTTTAAAATGGTATGTGATGATTTTGAGTTTCGGAAGTATTGTTCTGTAGCAATTTAAAAAGTAATTTAAAATAGGTTGAAACAATTATAAAATGATAAAAGAAGAAACTTATGTTATTTTCTTAATTGATATAAATTTAAAAGATGATAAGACAGGCCTTGATTTAATTAAAGATTTGCTAGCTGAAAATCCCAAACAAAATATAATAGTCTTAACATCTTATGACTTAGACAATTACAAGGATATGGCTTTTGACTTGGGAGTAAAAGATTTTATAAATAAGTCTATCGAAATTGAAGAAATGCTAGTAAGGCTTAAAAATGTTTATCAAGGCAAAAGTCAATCTAGAAAGACTTTAATTATTGAAAATCTTACACAAAGAGAAATAGAAGTTTTAAAGGAGTTAGTAAAGGGAGATGATAAAAAGAAAATTGCCCAAAAACTTTTTATCAGCGAGAGAACTCTTTATAACCACCTGGCTAATATTTACGACAAGCTAGGAGTAAATAATGCTATAGAAGCCTATAACAAGGCGATGGAGCTTGGGTATATTGACCCTGTTATGTAAAAAAGGAGAATTTATGAAAAATACGAGAAAGTGCCCAAAGTGTGGGGCAAGTGATATTTTATTTGTACCAGGATCAGCTGGTGCTTATGGGGCTGGAAATAATATTATGACAGGTCTTACAATTAAGTCAGCAGTTCCTGTTGATAGGTATATTTGCACTAGATGTGGCTATAGCGAGGAGTGGATTGACCTTGACTACATGGATAAATTAAAAAAGAAATATGATGAAATTTAAAATTATTTTTGGGAAACATTTGTGAGAATGTTTCCTTTTTTCTTTAAAAATTTGCCAAAATACGTTATACTATAAGGTAGAGATAAGATTTGTTGCAGAAAATAGAAATATTTTTTGTTAAGGAGATATAATGAAAAAAACTGTAATGTTAATTGATGGTTCATCTTTGATCTACAGGGCCTTTTTTGCTCTTCCAAATTTGACCAACAATGACGGAGTTATGACAAATGGCGTTTATGGATTTTTGACCATGTATAAGAACGCCTTTGATAAATATAAGCCTGAATATGTTTTGGTTGCCTTTGATAGGTCGGGTGGAACTTTTAGAAATGAAGAATTTAAGGACTATAAGGCAAATAGGGATAAGACTCCAAATGAGCTTTCCTATCAGTTTGGAATCCTTAAGGACGTCCTTGAATCTATGGGAGTCAAATACACAGATCTAGATGGTTTTGAGGCTGATGATATAGTCGGAACCTATGCAAAAATGGCCAAGGAAGCTGGAGATGAAGCAGTCCTTATAACAGGAGATAGGGACTACCTCCAACTAGTAGATGATGGAATAATTGTCTATTTGACCAGGAAGGGTGTTTCAGATACTGTTGAATACAATGTCGAAAAAATTAAGGAAGAATATGGCATTAGTCCTAAGCAGCTTATAGATGTCAAAGGTCTTATGGGTGATAAGTCTGATAACATTCCAGGAGTGGATGGAATTGGCGAAAAGCGTGCCCTCCAATATATCCAAAAATATGGGTCTATAGAAGGCCTATATGAAAATATTGACGATATCAAAGGCAAGAAGACTAAGGAAAATATCGAAAATGGCGAAGCCATGGCCTACTTATCCAAGAAAATTGGGACAATTGTCACAGATGCTCCTGTAGAATTTGACTATGATGACCTAGCCCTTGGAGAGATTGACAAGGAAGGCCTTAGGGAGAAATTTGCCAAACTTAATTTCAATAAGTTTTTAGATGAACTTGATTCTGATAGCAAGGATTCCCCTAAGCTTGAATTTGAATATGAAGAGGCGGATGATTTTAAGGATATAATTGAATCTATAAAAGAAGATAAGGAATTTTTCTTCAAATCCTTATATAATGGAGACAATTATATCCATTCAGAAATCTTTAGGCTGGCTATTAAAACTAAGGACTCTAAGGTCTTTATAATTAAGCCTGACGATGAATTTTCTAAAAACTTCAAGGAAATTTTTGCAGATGAATCCATTAGAAAGACTAGTTTTGATATCAAGGAAGAAATAGTTCTTCTCGATAAGATAGGCATAAAGCTTAAGGCTCCTTACGATGATTTGATGCTTATGCACTATCTAATTGACCCATCAAGGTCCTCTTATGATTTAAAGGTTCTAAGCCAGTCCTATGTGAATTTTGAGGTTGACAACGAAGAGGCTCTTTTGGGCAAGGGTGCTAAGAAGAAAAAATATGAAGATATTGAGTCTGATAAGCTCAATTCCTACCTAGCATCTATAATCTATGCAATAGAATATTCTAAAGATAAGCTTTTAGATAATCTCAAAGAATACCAGATGTTAGATCTATATGACAATATAGAAAAGAAACTTGCTGGAGTCCTTGCAGCTATGGAAATAGTTGGATTTGCTACAGATAGAGAAGTCTTAGAAGAGTTAAAAGAAGGACTTGACAGTCAAATAGAAGGCCTAACCAAAGACATATATGACTATGCAGGAAGCGAGTTTAATATAAACTCCACCAAGCAATTAGGAGAAGTTCTCTTTAAAGATTTGGACTTGCCAGTTATCAAGAAGACCAAGACAGGATTTTCAACAGACCAATCAGTCCTAGAAAAACTTAGGGACAAGCACCCAATCATTGAAAAGATTGAAAAATACAGGGAAACCTACAAGCTTCGCTCAACCTACATCGAAGGCCTAGAAAATGCCATAGATGAAGATGGAAGAATCAGATCAACCTTTAGACAAAATATTGCTTCAACCGGTAGATTATCAAGCCAAGAGCCAAACCTACAAAACTTGCCAATTAAAACTGACGAAGGAAGGGCCATTAGAAAGGCCTTTAAGGCAGCTGAAGGCAATATTTTAATAGATGCTGACTATTCACAAATCGAACTAAGGATTTTGGCAAGCCTAGCAGATGATAAAAATATGCAAGATGCCTTCAACCACAACATAGACATCCACACCCAGACCGCATCTGAGGTCTTTAATACACCCCTTGATAAGGTTACAAAGCTTCAAAGGTCTGAAGCAAAGGCAGTAAATTTTGGAATAATCTATGGCATAAGCGATTATGGCCTATCTCAAAACCTAAATATTCCAAGAAAACAAGCAAAAGACTATATAGATTCCTACAAGGCTTCATATCCACAAATAAAGGCTTATATGGATAATGTAGTAAAACTTGCCAAGGACCAAGGCTATATAGAAACCCTCTTCCACAGAAGACGCTATATACCAGAGATTTCATCTAGAAACTTCAATGTCAGAAGCTTTGGTGAAAGGATTGCCCTAAATACGCCAATCCAAGGTACTGCGGCAGATATAATAAAAATTGCCATGATAAATACTCACCAGACCCTCTTAGATGAAGGCCTCGATGCAAGGATAATTTTACAAATCCACGATGAAATAATTATAGAATCTTCTCTAGAAGATAAGGATAGGGCTAAGGAAATCCTACAAAAGTGCATGGAAGATGCGGCAGAGCTTAAGGTAAAGCTTGTGGTAGACATAGGTTTTGGAGATAGTATGTATGAGTCCAAATAAGATTGTAATAACAGGGACAATTGGATCGGGAAAGTCAGCTCTAAGCTCCATAATTAGGGAATTGGGCTTTGTGGTTATTGACAGCGACCAGGTAAATAAAAAGCTATTAGAAAAAGGTCAAGCAAATTATGAGGCCATCAAAAAAGATCCATTTTTTAGGAAGGCTTTTGAAAATGAGGACCTTGATAAAAATAAGCTAGCTAAAATGATTTTTAGGAGTCCTGACCTTATGACAAGGCTAAATAAGCTTACCCATCCCAATATTATGGCAGAGATTGAAAGGCAGATAGGAAGTCTTGATGAAAAAAATGTCTTTGTAGAAATACCTCTTTTTTATCAAATGGAAGCTAAATTTGACCCTGACCTTATCTTATTTGTAAGGGCAAGTGAGGAAATCCAGATTAAAAGGTTGACTGAGCGTGATGGGATAAACGAACTTTATGCCAAAAGCAAAATAGCCACTCAAGAAAAATCTATCAATGCTAAGAATGATGGTAAAATAATCATAGACAATGATGGTTCTATAGAGGAGCTCAGGGCAAAAATAATAGAAATTTTAAGGACGGAAAATATTTTATGAAAGCACTCAAAGCTATAGGTAAATTTATAGGTTTTATCCTACTTGCAATCTTGCTTCTATTTGTCATAATATATGGCATAATAGCCTATCAGACATCTAGGACAAGGATTAATTATCAAGATGAAATCTATGAATATTCAGAAAAATACAATGTAGACCCACTTCTAACAGCATCAATCATAAAGGTAGAATCAGACTTTAACAAGGATGCGCAAAGTCACCAAGATGCTAAGGGCTTGATGCAACTTCTTGATCAAACTGCTTCTCATGCAGCTGAGCTTACAAATAAGGAATTTCACCCTGAAAAGCTTTCAGAAGTTGAGTATAATCTTGACTTAGGTCTTGCCTATTATGATTATCTTTATAGGTATTACAACAACAGAGACCTAGCCCTAGCAGCCTACAATGGTGGGGTGGGTAATGTCGATAAGTGGATTAATGAAGGGATAGTGGATGCGACAAATCCAAATCCTTTAGATATACCATTTGAAGAAACAAGACAATATGTAACAAAAATAGATGCAAACTATGATGTCTACAAGAAGTTTTACAAAAATGGCTTGCCTAGCAAGGAGAGACTTGCAAATCTAAAACAGCTAGCCTTTGATAACTTTATGACATTTTTAGAAGATATTATCTCAAATGTAAGATAAATATTGAGAAATTTTCGATTTTATTCTATAATAGAAGTGTAGAGAAAAAAAAATAAAAGGAGAGAAAGATGGCAACTAATACTATGACATTTGCTCATGGTGTTCAGATGGCGGAATATAAAGAGCTAACAGAAAATAGCAGCCTTAAAACAGCTGCTATTCCAAAGCTTGTAACAATTCCACTAACTCAACACATAGGCGCACCTAGTAAGTGCATTGTCAATAAGAAAGATGAAGTTGCTGTAGGAGATTTGATTGCTAGTGCAGTTGGTAACTTCTCAGCAAACATACATTCCTCAGTGGCAGGCATTGTAAAAGACATAGTCGACATACAATCAGCCTCAGGTAAAAATACCAAGGCAGTAATAATTGACACTGAAGGCTTCGATCAAGAAAAAACTTATGTTGAAGTTGAAAACGTAAACTTAAGCAAGGAAGAGATCGTAGCAAAGATTAAGGAAGCCGGAATAGTTGGTATGGGTGGAGCAGCCTTTCCTGCCCACATTAAATATTCACCAAACAAGCCAGTAGATACTGTAATTGTAAATGGTGCAGAGTGTGAACCTTTTATCACCTGTGATGACTACATAATGAAAAATTATCCCCTACATATAATAAAGGGTTTAATTCAAGTACTTAAGGCAGTGGATGCCAAAAAAGGTTTTATAGCCATAGAAGATAATAAACCTAAAGCTTACGAAACAATGACTAAGGCCCTAGAAGAATTTGCGAAATCTAATAAATTCGATGCCACTATAGAAGTAGTAAAGCTTAAGACAAAATATCCACAAGGTGATGAAAAAAGACTTATAAATGCAATCCTAGATAGGGAAGTGCCATCAGGCGGACTTCCAATGGATGTAGGAGCAATTGTATCAAACATTTCTACAGTAAATGCAATTTATGAAGCACTTTTCATGGATAAACCTCTATACGAAAGAATCCTAACTGTTACAGGCTCATCAGTCAAAAATCCTACAAATATGAAGGTAAGACTTGGTGTAAGCTTTGGTGAACTTTTAGAAGAAGCTGGCGGTTCAGATGATATAGCCAAGGTTATAAACGGCGGTCCAATGTGTGGTATTGCCCAACCAGATTTAACAAAACCAGTAGAAAAAGCTACTAACTGTATCCTAGTTTTAGATAGCAAGGAAGCCTTCATCGAAGAAGCAGATCCTTGTATAAGATGTGGAAGATGTGTAAGCGTATGTCCAGTATTCTTGCTACCAAACTACATCCACAAACACGCTCTAGATGGTAGATTTGAAAAGGCAGACCAAGAGGGCGCTCTTGATTGTATAGAATGCGGTTCATGCTCATTTGTGTGTCCTGCAAGAAGACCTTTAGTAGAAGCTATCAAATTTGCTAAGAGACAAATAAGACAGGCAGGAAAATAGGGGGAATTATGGAAAATAATAAACAATTATTAGTAACTGCTTCTCCACACCTTAGAAGTAAAAGGACAGTAGCAAATGACATGCTTGATGTTATTATTGCACTTATTCCTGCAGGAGCTGTCGGTATTTACTACTTTGGTTACAGGGCCCTAGTTTTAATACTAGCATCAGTAATAGCCTGTGTTCTATCAGAAGCAGCCTTTAATAAATTAACAAAAAGAAAAAATACAATCAACGATTTATCAGCAGTTGTAACAGGTATTTTATTAGCCTACAATGTGCCATTTACCTTACCAGTTTGGCAAATAGTGATAGGTTCAATGTTTGCTATAATCGTTGCAAAGATGTTCTACGGCGGAATTGGTCAAAACATTGTAAACCCAGCTCTTGCAGCAAGAGCCTTCCTAATGGCTTCTTGGTCAGATACAATGACAAACTTTGTGCCAACAGAAAGAGTTGCAACTCTAAAAACTATAAGCGATGTATCAATGGTTTCTCAAGCAACACCATTATCAGATCCAAAAGCTTACAGCCTAATGGATTTATTTATCGGACACATTCCAGGATGTATTGGTGAGATTAGTGCTATAGCCTTATTAATTGGCGCAGGATACTTACTATTTAGAAAAGTAATCCATATAAGAATCCCACTTACATATATAGTGACAACAACAGTCCTACTTGCAATATTTGGCAAGGGTTTTGATCTTAATTATTTACTAAGTCAAATCTTATCAGGTGGTCTAATCCTTGGTGCCTTCTTTATGGCAACAGATTATACTACAGCCCCAATCACTCCTAAGGGACAAATAGTATTTGCCTTTGGTTGTGGTTTCTTAACAGCTGTTATAAGACTATGGGGCGGATATCCAGAAGGTGTATCTTACTCAATCCTACTAATGAACCTCTTAGTACCTGTTATTGAAAAATACACAAGAGATAGGATTTTTGGTAAAGCAAAAGCTAAAAAAGGAGGGGAAAATGAATAAGAGTATTAAATTAGGTATAAAATTACTATTAATAACATCAGTAACTGCCCTAGCCCTTGCTTTTACAAACAATATGACTTCTCCAATCATAGAAGCTCGTAAACAAGAAGAGCTAAAAGAATCCCTTGCTATAGTTTATAAAGCAGATTCCTATGAGCCAGTAGAAGTAGCAGATAAGCCAGACACCATCCAAGAAGTATACAAGGCAAAAGGAGAAAGTGGCGATGGATATGTATTCCAAATCCAATCTCCAGGCGGTTACGGCGGCGATATACAATTCTTAATTGGTGTTGATAGTGACCATAATATAACAGGATTTGCTCCACTAAGCCATTCAGAGTCAGCAGGCTTTGGTAAACAGATGGAAGAAGATTTCTTCAAAGAAGGAATGGTCGGAGTAAATATGGACAGCGAAGTTAAGGCATCAGCCTCAGGTGGGGAAAATGAAATAGTCGGCTTGTCAGGAGCTACAATTTCTACTAATACTATCCTTAGAGGTATAAACGATGCAAGAGAAGTTCTCTCTAAATTAGAATAGGAGCTATCATGGCAAAAGAAAATAAAAAAGAAAAGGTAAATTTTGGTAAAATATTTACCGATGGAATCATAAAAAACAACCCTGTCCTTGTACAGATGGTTGGTATGTGTTCTGTACTAGCCATATCTTCAACCTTAACTAATGCTGTAGGTATGGGAGTGTCAGTAACCTTCGTACTTGTAATGAGTAACTTAGTTATATCCTTATTACGTAACTTCATATCAGATGAAATAAGGATACCTTCTTTCATCGTAGTTATAGCAGGCTTTGTAACTATTGTTCAAATGCTAATAAAGGCCTATGCACCAGCCCTTGATCAGTCTTTGGGTATCTTTATACCACTAATAGTAGTAAACTGTATCATCCTTGCTCGTGCAGAAGGATTTGCATCACAAAATGGTCCAATCGCATCAATAATAGATGGTATCAGCCAAGGTATAGGCTATACTATAGCTATATCAATACTTGCCTTCTTCAGAGAATTACTAGGAGCAGGCACACTTTTTGGAATAGGAATCATACCAGAAGAATACACTATAGGATTTATGCTTCAACCAGCATCATCATTTATAGTACTTGGAATGATTTATGCAGCCTTCCATGCGATTACAAATAGAAAGAAAGCTAAATAGGAGTTATCATGCTAGTAGAATTATTTAAAATCATAATAGCAACTATATTTGTATCAAACTACGTACTTGGACAATTCTTAGGTATTTGTCCAACCCTAGGTGTTACAAGTAAGGTTGAGACTGCTAGAGGAATGGGTTTTGCGGTAATATTTGTAATAGTACTTGCAACAATTATAACTTGGTTTATCCAATATTACATATTAGAGGCCTTTAATGTACAATACCTACAAACAGTAGTATTTATCTTGGTTATAGCAACTCTAGTTCAATCAGTAGAAACAGTAATGAAAAAATCAATGCCTGCCCTTTATGGAGCTTTGGGTGTTTATCTACCACTAATCACAACCAACTGTGTGGTTCTTGGTGTAGCAATCAAAACAATAGACTTATCTTATAACTTAGTAGAAGCAACAGTATATGCCTTTGCATCATCAATAGGATTTATGCTAGCAATCATGATCCTAGCTTACCTAAGAGAAAAGACAGAATATAACAACGTTCCTGAGTCATTTAAGGGAGCCCCACTCTCTTTAATAACCCTAGGTCTAATGGCTATAGCCTTCATGGGCTTTGCAGGTTTAGCATAGGAGGAAGCGATGAATTTATTATTACCAATGGCAATACTAGCCGTAATGGGCTTTGTATTTGCGATAGCTTTAGGATTTATCTCAGATAAATTCCACGTAGAAAAATCAGTCAAAGAAGCAGCAGTTAGGGATGCCCTACCAGGTGCTAACTGTGGTGCATGCGGTTATCCTGGCTGTGATGGACTTGCAGCAGCCATAGCAAAAGGCGAAGCAGAAGTAAATGCCTGTGCTATAGGCGGACCAAACACTACAGCAGCAGTAGCAGCTGCAATGGGTGTAGAAGCTACAGCATCAGACGATAGAAAGGTAGCTATAGTAAAATGTAATGGTACTATAGAAGCTGCTAAGGATAAATTTGCTTACCAAGGTCTAGAGGACTGTAGGGCGCAAATTGCTTTATTTGGCGGTAAAAAAGCTTGTAACTATGGATGTATAGGATGTGGCACTTGTGAAAAAACCTGCCCATTTGATGCAATACATATAGTAGATGGAGTAGCCTTAGTTAATAGAGAAAAATGTGTAGCTTGTGGCAAGTGCGTAGACGTATGTCCAAAAAATATAATCGAGCTTATACCATTTTCACAAAAACAAGTAGTCCTATGTTCATCTCATGACAAGGGCAAAGATGCAAGAGCAAACTGCTCTAATTCATGTATAGGTTGTACAATTTGTGCAAAAACCTACCCTGAAGCATTTGCAATGGATAACTTCCTATCAAAAGAAGTTCACGGTAATGACTTTGATATGGAACTATTAAAGACAGCATGTGAAAAATGTCCAAATAAATGTATAACAATAAATGAATAAAAACGAAGCCTGCGGCAACTATTTTGATAAAGTTAATTCCTACATAGGAAAATATTAATTTATATAACTACAAAGCATTCTTATACTTTATCAAGATCGGAAGCCCTGGGCTTCTTTTTTTATCTTAAATTTTACATATAAATTCCTAGTTTTATAGGCTAAAAAGTATATAATATTATAATTGAGTACAATTAAAATTTTTATAGAGGGAATATATAGATGAAGATAAAAAAAGGTGATATAATCGTAATAGTTGGACTTCTGTGCCTGTCTTTAGGATTTAATTTTTTGATATATAAAGAAAGCCAAAAGTATGACGGTGATATGTTAGTAGTAGAACAAGATGGAAAGATAATAGAAAGACTTCCTTTAGAAAAGGATGGGGAGTATGTAGCCAGATATGGTGGCCATTATAATAAGATTGAGATAAAAGATGGCAAGGCTAAGGTTGTTGAGGCTGATTGTCTTGATCAAATTTGTACCCATATGCATGCAATCTCAAAAGAAGGCGAGACAATAATTTGTCTACCTAACAGGCTCTTTCTTGAGGTAGAAGAAAGCGATAAAAAAAGCCAAAAGGAAGAAAAAATAGATAAGGTGGTAAGATAATGAATACCAAAAAATTAACAAATATGGCCCTTCTCTTAGCACTTGCCCTAGTGATATCAGTTGTTGAATTACAAATCCCAATGCCAGTTCCTATTCCGGGTGCAAAACTTGGACTTTCTAATATAATAATACTAGTAAGTCTTTACTTTTATGGATTTAAGGCTAGTCTTACAATATCCTTACTAAAATCCTTTATGCTGGTTTTAATAACAGGAGCAGTTTCTGCTTTCTTTTATTCAGCTGCCGGGGCCATTCTAGCATCAATTGCCATGGTTCTTGCCCTTAAATTTCATGATAAACTATTTTCTTTTATTGGTGTAAGTGAAATTGGTGCCTTTGCCCACAATCTTGGACAGATAATAGTATCTGTTGTAGTTATGGAGAATATAAAGATGTTTTATTATTTACCACTCCTTGTATTTGTTGGTACCTTTACCGGATTTTTTGTAGGCCTTTCATCCAATTTTGTAATAAAGCATATGAAAAAACTAGATATTGGAGAAAAGCTTAAGTGAAACAAACTATAAAGCAGATGAAAGAATCTGATAGGCCCAGGGAGAAGTTGATAAACTATGGCTATGGAGCTCTGACAAATACAGAGCTTTTGGCCATAATTTTACAAACAGGAACAAGTGAGAAAAACGCAATAGAACTTGCTGGAGAAATCCTTGATTCCTTCTCAACAGAAGACCTTCTAGAAATAGGAGTATCTGATCTTAGAAAGATTAAGGGGATAAAGGATGCTAAGGCTACAAAGGTAATAGCAAGCCTTCAGCTTGGTAAGAGGCTTAAGGAAGAATATCTAAACAAGAAATATGACAAAATCACATCTAATGAAGATGTCTACCAGATGTTTAGAAATAAACTTGCCATGGAAGATAGGGAACATTTTTACATAGTTTTATTGAATAATAAAAATATGGTTATAGCAAATGAATTAATATCTATAGGTGACTTAAATTCATCAATAGTAAATCCTAGAGAAGTTTTTAAGAAGGCAATCAAAAAGAGTGCTAAGTCAATAATATTAGTTCACAACCACCCATCAGGTAATCCAGACCCGTCTAAGGCTGATATAATGGTTACTAGAAGACTCATAGATGCTGGAGAAATACTTGATATAAATGTACTTGACCACATTATAATTGGTCATACTGATTATGTATCTTTAAAAAGAGATAATTATATATAGGAGAATATTATGAAATTAAAGTTGATTGCTACAGATTTTGCCATAGACCTTGGTACTAGCAATATTTTAGTTTATAAAAAAGGCGAGGGTTTAATAATAAACGAACCATCAAGCTTAGTGCTTGACGAAAACTACCAAAAAGTCGAAGCTGTAGGCCAAGAAGCAAAGGATATGCTAGGCAAGACCCACAAAAATATACAGGTAGTAAAGCCAATTAAAAATGGAGTTATAACAGATTTTAACCTTACAGAAGCTATGCTCAATTACTTTTTTGGAAAAGTAAATGAAGGTTTTAGCTTTATACAGCCAAAGGTTGTAATAGTGGTACCTTCTGGCATTACAGATATACAAAAAAGAGCGGTGGAAGATGCAGCTCTCCATGCAGGTAGTAGGGATATAATACTTGTAGATGAGTCCTTAGCTTGTGCGTATGGTATGAACCTATCACCTGAAGAATCTAAGGGGATTCTACTGATAAATATGGGAGCTGGTACAAGCCAGGTAGCTGTAATTTCCCTAAATGGAATAGTTACATCAAAAACCATAAATAAAGGTGGAGACTACCTAGATGAAAAGATAGTTTCATATTTTAGAGATAATAAAAATCTTGAAATAGGTAAAAATACAGCTGAAAAAGTAAAAATAGCCCTAGCAAGCCTAAAGGTAAAAGATGCCAATATGGAAATGTCGGTTGATGGTAGAGATTTTACAGATTCTAAGCCTAAAACTGAGATTATTAAATCAAATGAGCTAGTTTCAACAATATTGCCATTTGCAGATGAGATATGTGATATGGTATTTGAAGTTTTAGAAAAAACACCACCAGAAATTTCGGCAGACATAAAGAAAAACGGTTTTGCTTTATCAGGTTCCCTATCACAACTATCAGGTATGGCAGAATACATTGAAAAGAAAATTGGACTTAAATCTTACCACTCAGAAGACCCAAGCACAGATGCTATCCTAGGGGCAGGTATGATTTTGGAAAATCCAGAAAAATATTTGAAATATCGTAAGTAGGTTTTTATGGCATATAAAAGAGTAAAAAAAGAAAAAACACCCTTTATAATAACTATAGTTAGTTTATTAATAGTGATTTTAATTTCAAGTCAAGTGGATGGGCTATCTAAAACAGGTTCAAACATAGCTAACACTCTCCTAAAACCAATAGAAAGTGTGACTTATTCTATTTCATCTGCTATAATAGATCAGCTTGAAAGAACAATTGGATCAAAAGAAACTAGAGCAGAAGTCCTAAGATTAGAAGCCGAAAATAGGGCTTTAGTTATGGAAAATGCAAGATATGCAACAGCCATAAATAGAAGTGAATTCCTAAAAGATGAAGCAGCGGCCACAAGGGGAACAGACAATAAGTATATTAAAGCAAAGCTAATTAATACAGATGTAAATTCCATGACCACTCACTTTACTATAGATAAGGGCAAGGTTGATGGGATTGAGAAAAATGACATCATCCTCCAAGCTGTAGGAGATAGCAAGTTTTATACAGGCCTTGTAGGCAAGGTAACAGAAGTTTATCAAACAACAGCCAGGGTAGAAACAATAAACTCAAGTCAAAATGACGTATCTTTCGTAAATGCAAATTCGGGAGATTATGGTGTAATTGATAGGTTTGATAAAAATACCATTCAAGGCTATATGTTAGATATAGAAAGCAAGATAGAAGAAAAAGATATACTCCTAACAAGTGGTTTAGGTGGAATATATCCTTATGGAATCTATGTAGGAAGGGTAGCGACAGTTACCATGACACAAGATTCTTTGAGAAAAAATATTACAATAAATTCACCAGTTGATTTTTCACATCTTTATAGGGTTTTGGTCCTAAAAAGTTCAAACAATTATAATTTAGATGAAAAGCCAAAAAGTGAACAACCTAAGCAAAAGGAAGGAGAAATTCATGAATAAATTTAAAAGCTTTATAATTTTATTTATAACCTTCATTTTGCAAACATCTATATTTGCCAAAATTGATATATTAGGAGCAAATGTAAATATTATAATCCCAGCAGTAATAGCCCTATCCCAAGTCTTGCCAGGTAAGACTGGTCGAGCAGGAGGATTAGTAGTTGGTATAATAGAAGATTTTCTATTTACCCAGTTAGTTGGTGTACGAGCTTTATCTTATTACCTAATAGGTCTTTTTGCAGGAGGACATATAGTAAAGGTATCAAAGGATAAGACTAAAGGCTTTATTATTTGCTTAATAGCAACCCTATTTAATTTCTTGCTTGTAAATGGTATATATTATATCTTTGGCAAGTCAATCTTATCAATAACAGATTATTTAGGAATTGAGATACTTGTAGAAGCAATCCTAAACTCCCTAGTGTATCTGATTTATTATTATTTGATAAAGAAAATAATGTATATACCAACTTATAGGATTTAGAGGATAATATGCGCGATAAAAAAGAGAATAGACTTATTTTTATTCAAGTAATAGTTGTTCTCCTAATGTTAATAATTGGAGTTAGGCTTTTTAATGTAATGGTCTCAAAGGGGGACTATTATAGAGACCTATCTGATAATAGGAAGGTAAAGGAAGTCGATGAATTAGCAAGTAGGGGAAATATCTACGATAGAAATGGAAAGCTTCTAGCAAGCTCAATTCCATCTTTTACCATAAAGCTATATAAAGATGAGCTAATGGCTGTAGATGATGATAAGAGGCAAAGTCTCATATCAGATTTAGTAGATATACTTGAAGAAGATGGAGTCAATTATACAGAAGATTTCAACATAAAATTAAATACTTTCAAATATAAAGACTTTAAAGATTACTTTAGCCAAAAAGAAATGCCAATAGAAAAAGTAGTCGATACAATTATAGATAATGACTTAGTATCTGACTTTCTATTCTCCTTTTATGAAAAAGATGGAATGAAGTATGAAACAGCAAATACAGCCATCCTTGCTCTTAAAAAGAGGGGGATAGATATACCAGCCCATGCAAATCAGGTAAATGGCAATCTTAAGCTAGAATATAAGAAAAATTATGAGAAAAAGCTTGCTTCTATAGGATTTACAAAAGATGATGAGCCTACAGATGTAATCTTAGAATCAGTAGGAAATGATAGATCAGTTCTTTTATCAATACTACAAAACTCTCATGCAAGGCTATTAGCATATAAGCTTCTAGAAGATAATAATTTATTAGGAAAGCTTACCATGGATGAATACGCCATAAAAGCTGATCAGGACTTGATAGAGAAAAAAGCGAGATTGCACAAGGTCTTTGATAAGATAAATCTTAAGTCAACGCCAGCTAATGACTTTTATGAAATAGTTAAAAATGCTACAATAAGTGATGTTTTAACATCAGCTATGGTAGATGATAAGGGAGCTTATGTAATCCCAGCCAATATGCTAATTGAACAGCTAGAAAATAAGGGGATATATGCGAACTTTGAGACAGAAGTTATCACTGAATCAAAAGATGATAAGAACCAATATTCAGTAGACTTGAGATTTAGGAATCCTCAAGCGGGTTCTGCAGTAGACGAACTTGCAAGACTTGCTGATGAAAATGGTTTGTTAAAGCCGCTTCTTTTGTCAGAATATGTGAAATACATGGCACAAAATGCCAATACTAAAAATAATATTTATCCAAACATAGATATCACAGAAGATGATCCAGAAGATTGGTCCTATACCTTTACTACAGATAAAAAAGATTTTTACACCTACTATGCAAATAAGGATAAGACAAATTCTACAAAAGAAACAGTAGATATCCTTATGAAGGAGAAAAATGGCCAACAAATCTTAAAATACCTTAAAAAGGTTACAAATCTTGAATCTTATAATGATGTTGAGGCTGTTGGAATACTTACAATTGATAACACCTTAAATCGCCAAGGGAACTTTGGTTATAGACCTATAAATATAGTCTACAACCTAGATGAATCAACAGTTCTAAAAATAGAAGAAAAAATAGATTCTGCTTCAGGGATAGTTGTAGAAACCATGCCAATAAGGTCCTACCCAAATAGGAATCTTGCAAGCCATATACTAGGTTACATGGGACCAATAGCCACACCTGAGGAAGTAGATAAGTATGTAAAAGAGAGAAATTATCTTAGAGATGAGATAATTGGTAAGACTGGTATTGAAGAATCTTACCAAGACAACCTTAAGGGTAAAAACGGTAGGTCACTTGTAACAGTCGATTCAGCTGGTAACAGGCGCAAATTAATATCTCAAACAAAGTCTGAACCAGGCGATGATGTTTACCTATCAATAGATGCCAAGCTTCAGAAACAAGCCGAAGATTCTCTAAAAGGGGTCCTAGAAGCATTGAGAGAAACAGGATTTTATGAGTCAGAATATGGTTCATTTAGACCGTTTAAGATGGCTCCTCATGCAGAAAGTGGTGCTGTAGTAGTATCTGATGTTAAAACTGGTGAAGTTTTAGCAATGGCTTCATATCCAAACTATGACCCAAACCTATTTTCAACAGGTATATCTCAATCAGACTGGGAAGGGCTCCAAGTAGAAGAAAGTGATGGGCCGCTTGCTCCAAGACCAATGCTAAATATAGCAACCCAAACAGCAGTGATGCCAGGTTCAACCTTTAAGCTAGTAACAGCCCTAGCAGCCCTAGAAAAGGGTCTAGATCCACTTGCAGTTAATAACTGTCACGGCTTCATGGAAATAGGGAATAGAAGATTTTCATGCCTAATCTACACAGAAAGTGGTACAACTCATGGAGAAGAAAATCTCTATGGTGCTATAAGAGATTCTTGTAACTACTATTTCTACACCCTAGCCTTAGGAGAAAACCCAGAAGATGGAGACTCCTTAGGAACCAAACTTGAGCTAAATGATATAAGACTTGCTGCAGAAATGCTCGGACTTGATAAGGAAACAGGTATTGAAATCAATATACCTAAGGAAGCTAAGGGCAATGTTCCTTCAATTGGCAAAAAAGTAGAAGTAACTAAGCTAATGCTTAAAGATTATCTTGATAAAAATCTAACTCTTTTCATAAAAGAAGGAGTTAAAAAGACTAAAGATGAGTATGAACAAGATATAAAGGATATAGTCAAATTTACTGACAATCCTAAAGAATGGTCAAGAAAAGCCATAATAGATTTCTTCGATGAAAGAGGCTATGATCCTCTTATCATGCCAGAAGGCCAAAGAGCAGGTCTTGCTGATACTATAAAATATACCTATTTAAACCAAGCAGTATGGGATATAACAGATATGTTAAATATAGTAATAGGCCAGGGACAAAACTCCTACACACCAATCCAGATGAATAGGGCTATAGCAACTATAACAAACGGGGGCTATCTAAATAAACTTACCCTAATTAACAAGATTAAAAACCACGATTCAGGCGAAGTCCTTTTTGAAAATGTACCTCATAGTGATAAAATAGATATCAAAGATCCAAAATATTTAGAAGATATCAAATACGGAACACTTCTAGTAAGTCAAAATAATGCTGTTTTAAACCAACTACCGGTAGATATTGGTATAAAAACAGGTACAGCAGAAGTAGAAGGTCAAAACCCAGATGGTACAGACTATGATACCTATGCATGGATGGTAGGCTTTGCTCCATATGATAATCCAGAGATAGCTATATCTATAGTTCTAACCCAAGGTGATACTTCTTATAATGCATCACCAATAATGAGAGATATAATAGCAAGGTACTTTGACCTAAACGTAGAAATGATAAATGCAGAACCAACTGAAAATGATATTAGAAATCTCGGTGAATCTGCAAATGGGCAAAATTAACAAAGGATGTTTTTATGAAAATATATTTAATAAATGGGGAAAATAATATAGGGAAGACAGATTTTGCTGTAAATCTTTCTGAAAGACTAGCCCAAAATGAAAAAGTCCTACTCACATCATTTTTTAGAGATGAAAAGCAAAATTTGGAAGACTTTTTTGGCAAAGATGGGATGATAAGCTATGATATAGCTGATTATTTCTTAGGCTTTGCCGGTCTTGATAGGGTCATAGTAAATGAAAATTCTAACCTAGGCTTTATAATCCCGCCACTCTTAGAAGATAAATATGATTTTAAGGTAGAAGATGTTTATACTTTAATAGATATATTAGATAGTGATATAGTAATTATCGATAATCTAGACCTAGATATTAAAGGAGCAGTAAAAATAGACATAATATCAGAAAAAGATATAGATAAGGACTTAAATTCTAATTATTTCTTTATAAACAAGGCCTCACAAGATTTTGATATAAGAAATTATAAGGATAAAATCGATAGCAAAAATTCTAAATTTCTTGGAGTCGTAAAGGAAAATGAATTTTTCAAAACTGTTATAGATAATCTCATAGCAGACAAGGAAGAAGAAATACCAAGTCTTGGATTTTTTGAAAAACTAAAAATGATATTTGCAAAATGAAATATATTTATATAGACCCAAAAGAAAAAATAATAATTAGACAAGAAGATAAGAGAGTTATGGAAGTCATTTTCTATGACTCTCTTCTTAATAATATCTATAGGGGAAAAGTTGTAAATAAAATTGATAGCCTCTCTTCATATTTCGTACAAATAAGTGATAATGAAAATTTATTTTTGAAATCAAGTCTGTCTTATGCCATAGGAGATAATGTAATCATAGAATATGTTAGAGAGCCGGCTAATGGCAAGCTAGGTCTCGCCAGTGAAAATTTCTCTTTAGAAAATGAATCTTATAAGATAAAAAGATATCCAATAAAGGCAAAGGCAAAACGTAAGTCTGGAAAGAAAAAAGATGATATATTATTTGAAGAATTAAATAATAAGAAAGCCTGGCTAATTAATGAAGAAAAATTTTTTCCAAGCCCTAAACTCCTCATAGAAAATTCTAAGAAAGACTCTTATATTAAAAAATATAAGGATTACGAAATTAAAGAAATAGACATCAAAAATTCACAAGTCTTTAATAATTTGATAAAAGATATAAGTAATAATAAATTAAATTATAAAGACTTATCGATTATTATAGATGAACTAGAGACCCTTACTGTAATTGATGTAAATACAGGAAGCCGAAAGTCTAAAATGCAAAAAGAAGATTTTTTATTAGGTATAAATCTAGAGCTAATAGACTTTATAGCCTATAATCTTAAATTAAGAAACATAGGAGGTATGTGTCTGATAGACTTTTTAAGAGTTCATGATAAGGAAAAAATTACAGCAGAGATGCAAAAAGCCATAGAAAAATACCAAATTGAAGCCGAAATATTTGGATTTACACAGATGGGCCTATTTGAAATTTCTATAAAAAGAAGAGGAGATAGTCTAAAAACATCCTTAAGAAAGAGAAAGTTAATTTCCTAAGGCAAATTTTTGGACTAGATCCTCTTTTTGCTTTTTATTTAATTTTTTAAGCCTTGCTTCAAGCTTAAGACCGATAGATTTGCTATCAACTCTTCTGTAGAATACAAGACTAACAGGTAGCCTTGCTCTAGTATACTTTGCTCCCTTTCCAGAATTGTGGACCTTAATCCTGTTTTTAAGATCATTAGTATAACCTGTATATAGGCTATCATCAGCACATCTTAGAATATAAACAAAATGCATTACTTAAATCTTTCATCAAGGACCTTATTAATTATATCGATATCAAAGCCCTTGCCAGCCAAATGCCTAAAGACCTTTTGCCTATTTTCAAAAGAAAAATCATCCTTAATCTTTTTATCAGCAAAAAAACTAGCCTTTTCATATTCTCTTTGATCATCCACAAGGCCAATGTATTCCTCTATAAGATAATCATCTACGTGTTTGGTTTTTAACATATAAGAAATCTTATTTCGAGACCATCTTGAAATCTCATCCTTATCAGTGATGTAAGCTTTGACATAAGCTGCATCATCTAAAAACCCGTAAGAATCGAGAAAAGCAACAACCTTATCGATAACTTCATTAGAAAATTTCTTCTCAGCTAACTTCTTTTTGATTTCATAAGTAGATTTTTGTGAATAAGAAATCTTAGACAAGGCAAAATTCTTGGCCCTGTTATACTCATCATTGGCCAAGATTATTTTATAGGTATCAAAGTCTAATTCCTCATCTTTTTCTAGGTTAAGCTCATAATAAAGATCATAATCAACAAAGAATTTCTCATTAGAAATGCTAAGCCTAATTAAATTATATTTTTCTGAATACTCAATATTTTCTATAATCATTGCATAGACAATATAGCGTTATAAACAAGGGGAGCAATCATAGCTATAGCGATAACAATAGCAAATAATTTTAAAATAAATTTTCTTGTATTTTTCATAATTCACCTCTCTTGATATTCTACTTCAAAAGATAGAAAAATAAAATAAGGAAAAAATTTGCATTATTTTTAAAAACGTGGTATTATATTATTTGTCAGTAAGAAAGCTTTAGAGCTTATGAGATAAAGATTAAATAAAAATCTTAAAAAAACATTTGACAAAGTAAATAAAAAGTTGTATACTGTAATAGTCAGTGAGACATTAGTAGAGAACAACTTAGCGTGGTGGGTATGGTCCAGTTGGTTACGACACCTGGTTGTGGCCCAGGAGAGCGTGAGTTCGAATCTCACTACTCACCCCATGCGGGATTGGCGGAATTGGCAGACGCGCTAGACTTAGGATCTAGTGAGAATTTCTCGTGAAGGTTCGACTCCTTTATCCCGCACCAAGCTTCAGACGTTAGAAATAACGTCTTTTTTTGTACCCATATTTTAATTTACTAATAAAAGATGACTTTTTATTATATTTATGATAAAATATACATATAAACTTATTTTCAAATATTTTGCAAAAAATCGTTTTTGCTCTTTTAATTTTTGCTAAAATAGTTTATACTTTATATAAGCTAGGAGGAATATTTTGCAAGATTTTAAAAGAATTGTATTAAAGTTAAGTGGAGAAGCTTTATCTGGCAAGGCTGGTTTTGGCTTTGATGATGAAGTTATTGATAACATTTGTACTAATATTAAGACTTTATCCCTAAGAGGAATTGAGGTTGCCATTGTTGTTGGCGGAGGTAATTTCTGGAGGGGTAGGTCTGGCACAAATATCGACAGGGCAAGCTCTGATAATATCGGCATGCTTGGCACTGTTATGAATGGACTAAGAATTCAAGGTACTCTAGAAGAGATGGGCCTTGATACTAGGCTTATGACTGCTATTTCTATGACTGAGGTTGCAGAACCTTATATAAGAAGAAGGGCTATCAGACACCTTGAGAAAGGCAGAATTGTAATTTTCTCTGCTGGTACTGGTCTCCCATATTTTTCAACAGACACTACAGCAAGCCTTAGGGCACTAGAGATTGGTGCTGATGTTATTCTTTTAGGTAAAACTGGTACTGATGGCATCTATGATAAGGATCCAAATGTCTATGATGATGCTGTTAAATTTGATAAGCTTACCTATAAGGAGATCCTACAAAGACAGCTTAAGATTATGGATACAACTGCTACATCTTTGTGTATGGATAATGATATGCCACTTATAGTATTTAATATAGATGACCCATCAAACATGGTCAAAGTATTTGAAGATGAAGATTTAGGTACAAGAGTAAAGGAGAGTTTTTAATATGCTATATGAGCAAATAAGACAAGATGCCGAGAAGGGCATGAAAGCAGGAGTAGATTCTTTTGAAAGAAGAATTTCAACTATTAAGGCTGGTAGAGCAACTGAAGCTGTTCTAGATGGAATTACATTTTCTTATTACGGCACAGACACTCCAATCAACCAAGCCGCAACAGTTTCAATCCCAGAAGCTAGACTTCTTGTTATAAAACCATGGGATAAGACTAATATTGCCCCAATCGAAAAGGCGATTTTAAAGTCAAATATTGGTATAACACCACAAAATGATGGTGAAATTATTAGATTACCTTTCCCTGCTCTTACAGAAGAAAGAAGAAAAGAATATACCAAAGAAGTTGATGCATATGCAGAAGATGCAAAAATTGCTATAAGAAATAAAAGACGTGACTCTATGGATGAAATCAAAAAGAGCGAAAAGGTTGGAGATGTAACTGAAGATGATAGGTACACTCTAGAAGATGAAATTCAAAAAATCACAGATAAATATATTAAGTCAATCGAAGATATCGCAAAGAAGAAAAACCAAGAGTTGATGAACGTATAGGTGAAAAGAGTCAATTTAAATAAAATAAAGGACCTATTGAATAAGGACATAAGCCCTAGGAAAATTTCTCCTAGGCTTATGTTCTTATTTTTAAAGCAATTATCCTTGTTATTAAATTCAGGTATATCACTTTTTGATAGTTTGAAGGTGATCAAGACTCAAAATCTCGATAAGAGATTAAATATAGCTTTAGATATTGTAATTAAAAATCTAAATCTAGGCAAAAGTCCTTACGAATCTTTCCTTATGGCAGAAAAATACTTTACACCTATTGTAATTGCTTCAGTTAAGTCATCAGATAAGACTGGCAGACTTTCTTCAATTCTTGATGATTTATCAGAATTTATATACGAAGATAGTAAAAATAGAGAAAGCATAAAGGAAGCCTTGGCTTATCCCGTTATAGTCCTAGTTGTGACTATCTTAATGGTGGGACTCATTTTAGAATATGTCATGCCTACTTTTGTGAGCGTTTTTGATGGAGCTGATATGAAGCTGCCATTTATTACTAGATTTTTAATAGAATTTTCAGGCTTTTTATCAAATAATTTCATTTTCATTATTTTGATTCTATGCTTACTTATCTTTATTGTTTTGTTTTTTAGGACAGATAAAACTAAAAAAATAAAAATGGATAAATTTGTATTTAAATATGGAATTTTTTCTAAGATAAGGAGATTGAATCTTGAATATCAATTAACTTCTCTATTTTACATATTAAGAACTGGGGGAATTGATCCAATTTTATCTTTTGAAATTATTGGAGATTCATTTTCTAATTCTTACCTTAAAGAAGTTTTTTCTCAAATTAGAAGTGATATTGATAGGGGCTTAGGCCAGGCCCAAGCCTTGATGAGAGCTGATCTTTTCTCACCTCTTTTATTATCTATGTTTATGATTGGTGAAAAGACTGGCAAACTTGATGATATTTTAAAAAGATCAAAGGATTATTTTGCAAGTGAGTATATATTCAGAACCAAAAGACTTGCAAGGCTTGCTGAGCCAGTTCTAATTATTATAATGAGTATAATTGTTTTTATAGTTGTTATAGCGGTTGCGCTTCCTATGTTTGATGCAGTAAATATTGGAGTATAAGATGAGAAATAAGAAGAAAAAGGGATTCACATTAATTGAATTAATAATTGTAATAGCTATACTAGGAATTTTGGCTGCAATAGCTATTCCTAGATATAACAAGTCTAAGATAAAAGCAGCAGAAACTGCTCATAAGGCTAATATAGAGATGCTGAAATCGGCCGCAGAGTTAAGGGAACTTGATTCTAGTGAAGGTGGTAAGTCTAGAGATTTCACATGGACTAAAACTAACAAGGGTGACGCTCTAACATATATTGATAAATGGCCTGAACCACCTCAAGGTTTAAATAAATCCTCTGAGTATTCGGTTGAATATACTGATGGGAATCTTACCATTAAATTTGGTAAAGAAAAAGTATATCCTATACAATAGAAAATATGGAAAACATACTAATCTTTGCTTTAGGAGCATGCTTAGGCTCCTTCATATCCGCCTTGATGGCTCGCAGGAGGCTTGGCATGTCAATCATTAGTCCGCCAAGCTTCTGTGAATCTTGCGGTAAAAGGATAAGGACCTTTGACCTAGTTCCGATAATTTCTTTTATAATCTTAAGGGGTAGATGCAGGTTTTGTAAGGACAAGATTTCTATCGATACCCTTTTAATAGAAATTCTAGGCGGCCTAGCCTTTATATTTGCCTTTAATATTTATGGAGGTACAAGAGCACTTATTCTTGGCCTAGGCCTTGTCACAAGCCTTCTGATAGCCTTAACAGACTATTCCTATATGGAGATATATGATATAGATTGCTACGTCCTAATTGGTCTTGGTTTTCTATATAGGCTAATATATATTAAATATGATTTTGAATTTTTTAAGATTTCTCTTATATTTGTTATGGTGTTTTTATTAATTAGATATTTGTCAAAGGGAGGCTTAGGTGATGGAGATTTGTTTTATTACCTGGGCTTATTTTTATTTTTAGATACTAGCATAATAATTAAATTTATCTTAATATCTTTATGGATAGGGGCGATTTTTGCTATTATAAAATCCATAAAGATAAAAAGCCTAAAGGGAGAGATTGCCCTATGTCCATCAATTTTGCTTGCTTTTGCTCTTGTGTTAATTTTAGGATGAAACTATGAAAAAAGCCTTTACCTTATTAGAATTGATAATAGTACTTGCAATAATTAGTATAGTCATTGCCATTCCGATGATGAAAATATCTCTTATCGAAGATAGGGCGGCTGATATTGAGGTGGAAAATTTTATTAATGATTATAACTTGGCAAGAAAAAAAGCCATGGCTATAGGTATTCCATATTATCTTGATTTAAGGAAAGATTTTTATTATCTGAATACTACTCATAGTGATGAGACCACTATAAACGATCCAAAATCCAAGGCCTTTAAACATATAAGCTACGCCTATTCAGATACTGCAGTTGAATTTAAACCAGATGGCTATGCGAGTACCGTTAATAACGGGACATACGAGTTGGTATTTATAAACAATAAAAGCAAAAAAATTAGAAAGTTTACTATAAGCGCACTGACAGGATATTTAAATGAAAAGTAAAGCCTTTAGCCTAATAGAAATAATTGTATCACTTATGATTTTAAGTCTTATAGCCTTATTTGTATTTCCTTCAGCTAGGAATAATATGCAAATCTCAGAGAAAATAAAAGATAAGGCCCAAGTCACATTTGCCCTTCAAGCAGGACTTGAGCTTGGTAAGGATATGGCAAGGAAAAATAAGAATGTAGATAAGCTAGAAAATGAAGTCCAAATTGGAGATTATAAGATAAAAATCTCAATAGGTCCTTATAAAAACTCAGGACTTAAGTCAGATAGATACATAAAAGTAAAGGCATCTTTTGAAAATGATAGCTTAGAAGTAATAGAGGTTAGAGATGAAGAAAGCCTTTAGTCTTTTAGAATTGATAATAAGCCTTGCTATAATCTCAATCCTAGTCGTTATTTTATCATCTTTTTTCAAGGTAAACTTCAATATTCTTTCATCATCCATTACTAGAGAGGCCGAGTATAAGGAAGCATGTACCGCCATGCTTTATGTTGATACTAATATCAGAATGTCAAAAAAGATTGAAACTAGGGATAATGAAGTGTGTAATTTTTATTTTTATAAGACTAATAGGGATGGTAAAGATTCAAAATGCTATTTTTATCGTGACAATAAATTTCTAAAAATTAATAGAGATAACCTGTCAACAGATGCTTCTGGCAGAGATAATAATATAGCTAAAATTAAAGATATAAAATTAGTATTGGATGAGGATAGTAAGCTAATTAGGGTTTATATAAGAAGTTTAAGAGGCAATTTCAACTTTGAAACAGCCATTGATGTGGGAGATAAGCTATGAAAAAAGCCTTTATTAGTATATATGTGCTCATAATATTATTATTACTTTCCCTTAGCGTCAGCTTTATAGCAGGACAAAATGAAGTGGATACAGAATTATCAAATGATATTAGCGATAAAAAACAAAGCTTATTTGATGCAGAAAGTTTTGTGAATGTTCTTATAGAGGAATTAAGTCTTGATAAAAACCTTGACCCAAATTTTATAAAGGAAGTTCTATATTTAAAATCTGACATTGAAATCTACCAAGCTAAGGAGGAATGTAACCTACAGATAAATTTAAAAGCAAAGTACAAAAATACAATAAGCAAAGCTCAAATAAAATACAAATACGACGAAAATAATAAATTCATTCTTATAAATAAGCGAATTTATTAATATTGCTAAAGTAACATTTAAGGTATAATGTAGGTAAATAGAAGAAAAATATTGGAGGAAAAATGAAAGTATTAGTAATTAATTGTGGTTCTTCATCACTAAAATATCAATTATTCAACATGGAAAATGAAGAAGTAATGGTAAAAGGCCTAGTAGAAAGAATTGGTATCGAAGGTTCAAAACTTATCCAAGAAAAGGGTGATGACGAATATATAATAGAAGAAGCTATGAAAGATCACACTGAAGCTGTTGCTCATGTATTTGATGCTTTAGTTGATAAAGACAACGGTGTCATAGCAGACCTTTCAGAAATAGATGCTGTAGGCCACAGATTTGTACACGGTGGAGAAAAAATCACTAAATCTGCCTTAATAGATAAAGAAGTAAGAGATGCTATAGAAGAATATACAAAATTTGCACCACTTCATAACCCAGCTAACCTAATGGGACTTGAAGCTTGTGAAAAATTACTTCCAAACGTTAAAAACGTAGCAGTATTTGATACAGCTTTCCACCAAACAATGCCTGCAAAAACTTATTTATATGGTATAGACTACAAATATTACGAAGAAGAAGCTATAAGAAAATACGGATTCCACGGCACAAGCCACAACTTTATTACTAATAAAGCAGCAGAAGTACTTGGCAAAGATGTAAATGATTTAAATATCATTTCAGCCCACCTTGGTAATGGTTCATCAATTTGTGCTGTTAAAAATGGTAAATCATTTGATACATCAATGGGACTTACTCCACTTGAAGGACTTGTAATGGGTACAAGATCTGGTGATATAGATCCAGCTGCTGTAACTTACATTATGAAAAAAGAAAATCTTTCTCCAGAAGAAATGGAAAATGTCCTAAATAAAAAATCAGGTGTTCTAGGAGTATCAGGTGTATCATCAGACTTTAGAGACCTAGAAAATGCTGCAAATGAAGGCAATGAAAGAGCCAAAGCTGCCCTAGAAATGTTTGCTACAAGAGTAAAAAGATATATAGCAGGCTATATGGCAGAAGTAGGCGCTTGTGATGCTATAGTATTTACAGGTGGTATCGGAGAAAACTCAATTTCTATGAGAGAAGATATCATGGAAGGCTTTGAATTATTTGGTATTAAAATAGATAAAGAAAAGAATAATGTACGCGGTGGTTGCCATGTAGTTTCTACAGATGATTCTAAAGTTAAGGTTATGGTAATAGCTACAAACGAAGAATTAATGATAGCAAGAGATACAAAATCTCTCGTAGAAGCTTGACAAGCTAAGTTTTAGCTTATATAATATAAAGGATTGCTAAAACTGATAAGAGGAGGTGTCATAGATGGCAGTACCAAAAAGAAGAACATCAAAAACAAGAAAAAATAAAAGAAGAGCCTCAGCTTATACTTTGAACAGATCAAACTATGTTGAGTGCCCAAATTGCCACGAAATGAAGCTACCACACAGAGTTTGCCCATCCTGTGGAGAGTACAAAGGCGTAGCAGTAGTTGAAGAAAATTAATTTTTAAAAGAGATAGTGTTTTTGCACTATCTTTTTTATTACCTAAAGATAGCCTAAGTTTGTAAGAAAAGTATAATATGTATAAATTATTGTAGATAAAGAGGATTAAATGAAAATTGTTATAGATACCTATGGTGCAGATGAAGGCGCTAGGGTCTTAGTAGAAGGTGCCATACTTGCACTAAAGGATGAGGACTTTATTCCTGTATTTGTAGGAAAGGAAAGTCAATTAAAAGAAATCATAAATGGAAGGATCAAAGATTACGAGATAGTCCATACAGATGAATTTATATCAAATGATGAAGAGCCTGTAAGGGCTATTAGAAGGAAGAAAGATGCATCAATAGTCTTAGCCTATAATAAATTAAAGGAAGAAGGCTATGACGGACTCTTATCAGCTGGTTCCACTGGTGCCCTCCTCGCAGGTGGCATCTTTATTTCAAAGAGAATAGAAGGTGTAGATAGGCCATCCCTAGCAGCGAGTCTGCCAAGCACAGGTGAGATATGTATGCTCATGGATACAGGTGCAAATATGGACTGCAAGCCAGCTTATCTTGAAGAATTTGCTATTATGGGTAAGATATTTTTACAAAATGTACTAGGAGTTGAAAATCCTAAGATAGGCCTTTTAAATGTAGGGGTTGAAAGCCATAAGGGCAACAAGCTTACCAAAGAAACCTACAAGCTCTTAGAAGAAAGAGACATCAACTTTGTAGGTAACATCGAGGCAAGAGACCTATTTACAGGCAAGGTCAATGTACTTCTTGCTGATGGTTTTGCAGGAAACGTAGCTATAAAGACTGCAGAAGGAGTCATAGACCTCCTTAAGGGCGAGCTTAAGGGAGTATTTTATAAGTCATTTAAGAATAAAATGGCAGCCCTCACTATAAAAAATGACCTTAAAGAATCCTTAGGCAAATTCAGTGCCCAAAAAGTTGGAGGAGCTCCTTTATTAGGGGTAAAATCCTATGTATATAAGGCACATGGTAATGCAAATGAAATAGCCATATCAAATGCCATCAAAGGCCTAATTAAATATATAAACATGGATGTAATTAATAAAATTCAAGGAGAATTAAATGATTAGAGAACAATTAACAAAATTAGCAGAAGAAAACTTAGATATTGATGTAGCAAATATCGATTTTGAAAGCAAGATTTCTGACTTAGACATTGATTCAATCGACCTTGTAGACTTTATAATGCTTGTTGAAGAAGAGTTTGAGATTGAGTTTTCCGAAGAAGAACTTGATGAAATTGAAAGCTTAGCAGATATAGTAAGCCTTATAGAAAGTAAAAACTAATGTCTTTGTCAAAAGATAGACTAGAAAAAATAGAAGAATTTGAGAAAAATATAGGCTACACATTCAATGACAAGGCATTGATAGATGTAGCCTTAACTCATTCTTCTTTCACAAATGAAGCAAGAGGAAACATTAAGTCAAACGAAAGGCTAGAATTTTTAGGTGATACCATCCTAGACATGGTAGTAAGCGAGTATTTATTCAAACACTACACACAAAAGCCTGAAGGTTGGCTAACAAGAACAAGGTCAAGAATAGTCTGCACAGATTCCTTTGCCAAGGCAAGCGAAAAATTTGGTTTAACTAAATATTTAAGATTTGGAATGGGAGAGAAAAAACAAGGGGGCAAGCTTAAAAAGCATGTCAAGGCTGATACCTTTGAGGCTACTTGTGCTGCAATTTACCTAGATTCTTCCTATGATGACTTGTGCAAATTTTTATACAAAAATTATAAGGATGAAGTATTAGAGATAATAAATGATGATTCATTATTTTTAGACTATAAGACCCGTCTGCAAGAGTATTATAATGCCAAGAACAAGAAAAATTTGACCTATGAACTTATAAAAGAAGAAGGCCCTGAGCATGATAAGACTTTTACTATGGAAGTTAGGTTAAATGGCAAGGCCCTAGCAGAAGGAATTGGCAAGAATAAAAAAACAGCCGAGCAGATGGCAGCAAAACTTGCCTATGAGCGTATCAAAAATGTCTAATCAAATAATACCAATCTTTATTCCATTTATGGGCTGCCCTCACGATTGTGCCTTTTGTAACCAGGTAAAGATTACAAATTACAAAGATAAGGCAGATGAGTCAAGTATTGTAAGGCAAATAGAAGACTACCTAAAATATTTTAAAGATAAGCAAACAAGCAAGGAAATAGCCTTCTATGGAGGATCTTTTACAGGACTTCCCCTTGATACAATTATTTCATACTTAAAAATAGCAAGGGCCTACAAAAAGAAGGGAATTATTGATAGAATCAGACTTTCAACTAGACCTGATTATATAAATAATTCCATTCTGGAAATCTTAAAATCTTATGAAGTCGATACCATAGAACTAGGAATCCAATCCTTTGATCAAGAAGTACTAGATTCAAACGAAAGGGGCCATAAGGTAAGCGATAGCGAGAAAGCAAGTAAGCTAATAAAAGAATTTGGATTTAAGCTTGGCCATCAAATAATGCCAGGCTTATATAAGGATTCTAGGGAGAAAATAATTACAACAGCTCTAAAATCAGCAAAGATTGGCCCAGATATAGCTAGGATTTATCCAACCTTAGTAATCAAGGACACCAAGCTTGAAAAACTCTACCAGGCAGGTCTTTATAAGCCTTTAAGCTTAGAAGAGGCTATAAAAATATCTGCAGAAGTCCTAATGATTTATGAATATAGAAATATTAATGTCATTAGAATTGGCCTTCAGCCTACAGAAAATATCAATGAAGGAGCAGATGTAGTAGCAGGACCCTTCCATCCGGCCCTAAGGCAAGAAGTAGAATCCTATATCTATAGGTTATATTTAGAAAAGCTCATTAAAGAATTAGATTTAAAGGATGACCTAGAAATTTTTACAAATGATAGGGATATTTCAATAATTGCAGGCAATAAAAAATCAAACAAGAATTACTTTTATCAAAAATATAAGGTTAAGCTTAAATTTAAATCAAGCGATTCATCTTATATTATTTCTTGTGGGAAAAAATACGACTTAGATATAGATAAATTTATCGATGATTATGTAGAAGAAAAATACGGTGGTGATTTAAATTAGACTAGAAAGTATAGAACTAAAGGGTTTTAAATCCTTTGCAAATAAAACAAAAATTGAATTTGATAGTCAAATTACTGCTGTAGTTGGACCTAATGGATCTGGCAAATCTAATATTTCTGATGCTATAAGATGGGTCTTGGGAGAGCAATCTATAAAGAGCCTCCGTGGTTCAAATATGAAGGATGTAATCTTTCAAGGTGCAAAAAATGCGATGAACATAGCAGAAGTCTGTCTTAATTTCTCTAACGAGGATAAAAGGCTAGACCTTGCCTATGATAAGGTGAGCATCACCAGGAGAATTTATCGTTCTGGGGAAAATGAATACAAGATAAATGGCAAAAGGTGCAGGCTTAAGGACATTAGAGAATTATTTTTCGACACTGGAGTAGGAAAAGAAGGCTACTCAATAATTGGCCAGGGTAGGATTGATGAAATAATTATGTCAACTCCTGCTGATAGGAGGGCGATTTTTGAGGAAGCTGCCGGAATTTCAAAACACAAGTACAGAAGAGAAGAAGCTGATAAGAAATTAAAAGCTGTAAGCGAAGACCTAGAGATAATCGAAAAGGAATTAGAATATAAGAAAAAGGATTATGACCTTCTTAAGGCCTACAAGGATAATTACCTAGCCCATAAAGAATTAAGCGAAGATATTAACAAAAAAGCTTACTTCTACCTTAAAAATAAATCCTACGATTTGATTAAAAAAAGGGATGAGATAAATTTAAAACTTAAGGAAAGCGAAAATAAATTAGCAAGCCTAGAATCAAGTCATTCTGAAATTTTAGAAAAACTTGGACCTTTTAAGAAAAAATATGAGACTTTAAGAGAAGACCTAGATGGGTCCAAGGCAGAAGCAGAGACTTATGAGAAAAACATCGAACGCTCTAAGGCGAATCTTGACCTAAATATCCAAAAAAAGGATTACGACCTTAGAGATAAGGCTAGGATAGAAGAAGATCTAGAAAATTTAAAGGATTCTTTAATAAGTGAAAATAAATCCTTTGACCTAAAAAATAAGGAACTAAGAGAAATTGCCGAAAAGATATCATCCTTAGAAAATGATTTGGGAAAGGCTAAAGATTTAAAAATATCTTTAGAAAAAGAGATATCAGAATTAAATATTATCTTAGATAGTCAAAGGTCTAATGCGGAAGAGATAAAAGAACAAATCTTAGATTATGAAGTCTTTGAAAAATCCAGGGCTATTATTGATCAAAAAAGACAAAAAGATTTGGCTGAGAAAAAACAAAGATTAGAGGCCCTAGATAAGGAAATTTTAGATTTAAGTCAAAAGCTTGATTCAAGCAAAGAAAATCAAGAAGCCTTACTTAAAGAAAAAAATGACCAAGAAATGGCCATAACCAATCTAGCAGATGATATAAAAAATGCGGATGAAAAGTATAAGGAAACTTTAAATGAATTAAACAATTTGAAGCTAGAAATTAAGTCATTAATGGCTGATATGAGGATAGAAAAAGATAGCCTTGATAAAAACCAGGGATACTTTTATCAAATCCAAGACTTCCTCAAAAAGACCAAAGAAAGCGCTATGGCAGGTTTTTACGTAGACACTCTTGCCAATCTAATCTCAGTTAAAATTGGCTATGAGGAAATAATTGATAACCTAATGGGAGCTGGCCTACAAAATATTGTCACAAGGTCAAAAGAAGATACTAGAGAGCTTATTAACTTTATAAATAGGGAAAAGCTTGGAAGGATTACCTTTCTGCCTATAGATTCAATCAATTCATATAGAAAAGAAAGGCCAAATTTTCCAGAAGTTATAGATATGGCCTACGAGCTCGTGGCCTATGATGAGAAATTATCTGGGGTAATTAACCATTTCCTAGGTTCTACCGTTGTTGTAAAAGACATTGATGCTGCAATTAACCTATCAAGAAAGATTAAGGGCTATAGGATAATAAGTCTTAACCTAGATATTATTAATAACTGGGGATCAATGGTAGCAGGATCTGATAAAAATAAGAGGTCAAATGTAAATCTTTTAAATCGAAAGAAAAAACTAAAGGATTTAAGCCTTAATTTACAAAAATCAGATGAGAGAAGACAGGAATTGGAAGAAGTCTTAAGTAAACTAGATTCCGAAATTAACGAAAAAAGAGAAAGACTTCTTAAAGAAAAAGAAGCCTACGACCTAAGAGAAGAAAAAATTAAAGAAATAAGTGATGAAATATCAAGGATAAGCCTAAGAATAGAATCTTTGATAAATCATAAGGAAAGCTTAAATGATTCTGATCTTGACTATGAAAAACCTATAAATAATATGGACATAGGCTCTTTAAGAAATGATTTTGATAGACTCAGTCAAGGCATATCTGAAAATGAATCTAGGCTAGGAGCGAAAAATAAGGAATTTGATAGGGTAAGAGATGAAATATCAGCTCTTACAAATAAGCTGGAGATAAGTAAACGTGATAAGGTCTTAGCTGATAATGCCAGGGCAAATATTGAGGAAAAACTTGCAGATATAAAAGAAAATATCAAAATCCAAGAAAAACTTGCCAAAAATTTAAATAAGGACCTTGAAGAATCCTTATTAAAAAATGATAAACTTATAGCTTCGATTGACCTATACGTAAAAGAATTCGATAATCTTAAAGAAAAAATAAAAGTCTTAGGTCAAGATATTGAAGCTTGCGAGTCAGAAAACTCAAAATTTATTGACCAAAATACTAAAATTGAAGAAGACCTTAACAAGGAAAACCTCGAAAAGGTAAAGCTTTCCTATAAATTAGAAAATTTAAATGAGTCTTACAGTCAATTAGAAGATGAAATATCACCATTTATAAGCATTTCTATAAAGGACTTGTGGGAAAAATACAAGGATTGCCAAAAGTTTGAGGTAAAGAAAAATGACCTCATAGATTTACAAAAAAGGATAAATGAGATTGGATATTTTACTCCTACAGCTCTTGAAGACTTCGATAATGTTGCCAAAGAGCTTGATTTTGTCGAAGTTCAGATAAAAGATTTGAAAAATGCTAAAGAAGATATAGAAAAAATGATCCTAGCCCTAGAAAAGGAAATGAAGGAAGAATTTTCAAAAAACTTCGCTATAATTAATGAGAACTTCACCAAAATCTTCAAAATCCTCTTCATGGGAGGAGATGCAAGGCTAATCTTAGACAGCCAGGACTTCCTTACAGCTGGTGTTGAAATTGAAGCGAAACCACCATCAAAGTCCTTAAAATCAATCTCACTTCTATCAGGTGGGGAGAAGGCTCTTACTGCAGTAGCCTTACTTTTTGCAATATTTGAACAAAATCCAGCCCCATTTTCTATCTTAGATGAAATTGATGCGGCCCTTGATGAATCAAACATAAAAAGATATATAGAATACCTAAAAAGCCTATCTGATAAGACCCAATTTATAATGATAACCCATAGACAAACAACCATGCAGCTTGCAGAAAAAATTCACGGTGTAACAATCGATGATCAGGGTATAAGCAAGCTATACTCTATAGCCTTTAAGGATAATTGAAAATTAGCCTAAAACCAGTAAAATATAAAGGATAAAGAGAGATAATATTGCAACTCTAAATAAGGAGGAAATATGGCAATTAGAAATATAAGAATAGATGGAGATCCAATCTTAAGAAAGGTCTCAAGAGAAGTAGACCAAGTTACCGATAGGATTAATATTTTATTAGATGACATGGCAGAAACAATGTATGATGCAAACGGAGTAGGCCTTGCCGCTCCACAAGTAGGAATACTTAAAAGAGTAATAGTAGTAGACCCTCAAGATGGAGAGACAGGCCTAGTTAAGCTTGTAAACCCTGAAATAATAGAAAAAGATGGTGAACAAATCGGAGTAGAAGGTTGCCTATCTATACCAGATTTCAACGCTACAGTTAAAAGAGCTGAGCATGTAAAGGTAAAATACCTTGATGAAGAAGGTAAGGAACAGATTTGGGATGCTCATGGTTTCCCAGCAGTTATTCTATCACACGAAATCGACCACTTAGACGGAATATTATTTAAGGATAAATACATCGAAGAAATTAAATTTGAGGACCAAGAAGAAATAAATGATTAATATATGTTTTATGGGCAATCCAAAGTTTGCAGTGCAGACTTTGGATGTTCTTTATAATGATGAAAATATAAATGTAAGCCTAGTTGTATCTAGCAAGGATAAGAAGAGGTCTAGGAATAAATTTTCTCCAACAGAGATTAAAAAGTATGCAGAAGATAAGGGAATTAGAGTTGAGACACCAGATTCTGTAAATACAGAAGAATTTGTGGGCCTACTTAAGGACCTTAAAATCGACTTTATAGTAGTAGTTGCCTTTGGCCAACTTCTAAAAGATGTTTTACTAGATAATTTTAAGGACAGGATAATAAACCTCCACCCTTCAAAATTACCACTGTATAGGGGAGCAAGTCCTATACAATTTTCCCTACTAAATGGTGAAGAGGAAACATCAGCTACAGCCATGCTCATAGAAAAAGGCATGGATTCTGGTGATATCCTAATCCAAAAAGATTATCAAATAGGTCCAAGTGAAGATTACTTTGACCTAGAAGATAAGCTAGGAGCCCTTGGTGCAGAGGCCATTAGAGAAGCTATTTTAAACTTTGATGAAGTCTATGCAAAAAGAATTAAACAAGATGATTCAAAGGCGACCTTCTGCACAAAGATATCCAAGGAAATGGGAAGGATTGATTTTACAAGGACAAGTAGGGAAATTTTAAATCAAATAAGAGCCTTTGTTGGCTTTCCTGTGGCTTATTTTCCATATAAGGGTGAAAATATAAAGATTTATAAGGCTAGTCTAGCTTCCGATAAAAAAGGCAAGGCTGGAGAAATCCTAGCTGCTAATAAAAATGACCTGATTTTAATAGGAACAGGAGATTCTGCTATAAGAATCGAAAAAATCCAAGTTCCAGGCAAAAAGGCTATGGATACAAAGAGCTTCTTATTAGGAAATGACCTAGAAATAGGATATATCATAGAAAATGACTGATTTAAAGATAATATTTAATATTCTCTACGCCATTGTCTACCAAGATAAAAAATCTAACGACATGATAAATAAGTATGCTGACAAGGCAGAAAACTTAGCCTTCGTCAGCAAAAATGTCTACGGAGTATTGGAAAATAAAATCTATATAGACTATATGATAAGAAAATTATCTTCTATAAGGCTTAAAAAAATCCACAAGTCAATACTTCTTATCCTAGAAATTGGAATTTATAACATTCATTTCTTAGACACAAAAGACTATGCAACGGTAGATAAATTAGTTGACCTAAGTAAGGAAAAAAACAAAAAGTCTTCAGCCTTTGTTAATGCCATTCTTAGAAATTTCATAAGGGATGAAAAGGAAATAGCAACTATCTATGAGACTGATGATATAAAAAGCCTTTCGATAAGATATTCCTTCCCGGAAGAAATTACCAGATATATCTATGACAATTATGGGATGAACTATACCAAGGCCTACCTTAGAGATGCAAATAGCCTTAAAAATCTTTCAATAAGGGTAAATAAGCTTAAGATAAGCAAAAATGAATTAAGAGATAAGTTAGAAGTGGAAGGCTATCAAATAGAAGATGGAAAAATTGCGAAAAATGCCTTGATAGTCAAAAATCCAGCCTCCCTTGCAGCAAGCAAATATTTTAAGGAAGGTTATTTTACTATCCAACAGGAATCATCAATGAAGGCTGTAGAAGTCCTAGATCCTACGGAAAATTCTAAAATATTAGACTTATGCGCTGCACCAGGTACAAAGACGTCATATTTGGCAGAGATAACCAATAATACTAGCCAAATAATCGCAAATGACATATCTTCTTCTAAAAATAAACTTATTGAAGAAAATATTTTAAGGTTGGGACTAAAAAATATTTCCATCACAAACCACGATGCTTCTACATTTGTAGAGGATTTTGAAAATAAATTTGATTATATTTTAGTAGATGCTCCATGTTCTGGTCTTGGGGTAGTAGGAAGAAAAGTAGAAATACGATATAATAGAAATAAGGAAACGATTGTAAGGCTAGCTAGCCTGCAAAAAGAAATCCTTGACCAAGCTATAAAATACCTTAAAAAAGACGGGATTCTACTCTATTCAACCTGCACCATTGGTCCCTTAGAAAATAAAGAGAATTTTTTATATCTAAAGGCTAAGGCAAATCTAGAAAGTATAGACATAGAAGGAGATGCTTTTAAGGAATACAGGAGTTTTGAAGATGGATGTGATGGATTTTTCATATCCAAGTTTAGGAAGATAAATGATTAGTATAAATGATAAAAATATAAGTCAAATTGAAGACTTATTCAAAGAAAAATCTTATCAAAAATTTAGGGCTAAACAGGTCTTTCACAATATCCATGTTAATAGGATAAATGATTTTGAGGGGATGACAGACCTTCCCCTAAAGATGAGAGAAGAGCTTAAGAAAGACTTTAAGATTGATAGTGTGAAGCTTTTAGAGACTTTTAGCTCAAAGCTAGATTCTACAAAGAAATATCTTTTAGAATTAGATGATAAAAATATTATAGAAGCAGTTTATATGGATTATAAGGATAGGTCTACAATTTGCATATCAAGCCAGGTTGGCTGCAGGATGGGGTGCACTTTCTGTGCATCTACCAAAAATGGCCTAGTAAGAAATATGACAGCATCTGAATTAATAGAAGAGGTTTACCTCCTAGAAAGATTAAATGGACCTATTTCAAATATTGTAATAATGGGCATAGGCGAGCCTTTGGATAATTTTACAAATATAGAAAAGTTCATTGAAATTATCACAGACCCTAAGGGTAGAAATCTTTCTCATAGGTCAATAACCCTTTCAACTTCAGGACTTGTTCCACAAATTTACAAGCTAGCTGATACAAAATTAGATGTAAACTTAGCTGTATCTCTTCACTATGCAGATGATAAAAAAAGAGCTAAGTTTATGCCAATAGCCAAAAAATATTCTATTGACCAGCTTATAAAGGCTACAGATTATTACTTTGATCAAACAGGCCGAAGGGTTTCCTTTGAATATGTTGTAATCGATAAGGTAAATAACCTAGATGAAGATGTAGAAAATTTACACGATCTCTTATTTGGCAAAAATGTACATATAAACCTAATTCCTCTAAACCCAATCGAGGAGTTTAAACATGATAAACCAAAGATGAGTGCTTTAGATGAATTTAAAAATAAACTAAGCAAAAGGGGCTTAAATGCCACTATAAGAAAATCCATGGGTCAAGATATAGACGCTTCCTGTGGCCAGCTTAGAAATAATTATGCGAGGTAAGAATGAAATTTTCTTCAATTACAAATATTGGTAAAATAAGAAGCGAAAATGAAGATTCATTTTCAAATATTAGTTTAGATAACGTTGACTTCTTCATAGTAGCTGATGGTATGGGAGGCCATAGCAAGGGAGAAATTGCAAGCAAAATGGCTGTAAATTTATTTATAGATTATGTTAAAAAAGCAGATTTAAATGCCTATGATTCTCTATTAAAGCTCCAAGAAGAAGCTATAATCTATGCAAACAAAGAGATTTTCTCACTATCTTCTCAAGAAGACTATGACAGGATGGGAACAACAGTAGTCTGTCTTTGCATAGATCACAACAATAAAGTCTATCATTTGTCACATCTTGGTGACTCAAGAGCTTACATCTATAGAAATAGCGAGCTTAGAAGGTTAACTCGTGATCACTCTCTTGTAAATGATTTACTAGATTCCGGCTCTTTAACAGAAGATGAAGCTGAAAATTTCATAAATAAGGCAGCCATAACCAAAGCGGTGGGAACAGAAGCAAAAGTATCGCCAGATAGTAGAAGTTTTGATATGGAAGATAAGGACCTTATTTTAATGGTAACAGATGGCTTGACAAATGAGATTACAGATGAACAAATAGAAAATATAGTAAAAGATAAGACTGACCCTTATGAAATTTCGTCTCTTTTGATAGAAGAAGCTATAGAAAGTGGAGGAAGAGACAATATTACGGTTACAACTATTTTACTATAAGAGGGTAATATGGAAAATATAGTTTTAGATAGTAGATATGAAATTATAAAGGAAATCGGCGTGGGAGGCATGGCCAAGGTCTACAAGGCCAAGGATAGGCTTCTGGGTAGATTTGTGGCAATTAAAGTACTCAAAGACCAATACGCCGAAGATGACGAATTTTTAAAGAAATTTAATAATGAGGCTCAGTCCGCAGCGAGACTTAGCCATATAAATATAGTTAATGTATATGATATTGGAAAAGACATGCTAAATGGCAAGCTTATCCAATACATAGTAATGGAGTATGTAGAAGGAGAGACCCTAAAAGATCTAATAGATAGGGAAAAAATCCTATCCAATTATGATATTATTGATTATTCTACACAAATAGCTCAGGCTTTAAAATCAGCCCACGCTTCAGGTATAATCCATAGAGATATCAAGCCACAAAATATACTTATAGATAAGTTTGGTCTAGCAAAGGTAACCGATTTTGGTATAGCTAGGGTATCGTCCAACGCAACCATAACATATACAAGCTCGATATTAGGTACAGTCCATTATATATCACCAGAACAAGCAAAGGGTAAGATTGTAGATCAAAAGTCAGATTTATACTCTCTAGGGGCCGTAATGTATGAGATGGCAACAGGAAGGGTGCCTTTTGATGCAGACAACTCGGTTGGAATTGCAGTGATGCATATACAAGATAATCCAATTCCACCAAGAGAATTAAATCCTGACCTATCCCTACACTTGAATTATATAATAATGAAACTACTTAAAAAGGATCCAACCGAGAGATTCCAAAATGCAAGTGAATTAATAGAAGCTTTAGATGATGAATCCTTAGTTAAAAATACAGAAGAGATTGAAGATACAGCAAGAATCCCTATAGTAGTACCTAAAAATAAAAGGGAAGACGTAGACGACTACTACGAAGACGACAGGGAAGCTATCTATGTATCCACTCCAGAAGAAAAGTCAAAGAAAGAATCCAAGAAAACATCAATAAAGATTTGGCCACTAGCTTTATTGGCCTTTATATTAGTAGGGGCTGTCTATTTCTTCTCAACAATGTTTAACCAAGATGAAATAGAAATACCTACAGTAGTAAACTTAACTCAAGAACAAGCAGTAAAACAACTTGAAAGTAGAGGCTTTAAGGCGAATATTTCAAGAACTGCAGAAAGTGATGAGTATGAAAAGGGTAAGGTTATGAGTCAAGACCCTGAGGCATCCACTAAAGCTAAAAAAGGTAGTGTAGTTTATCTTGTAATTTCTTCTGGAAGAGAAGTAGAAGTCCCTCAGCTAAAAAACATGAACCTAAGCCAGGCAGAAGATACCCTAAAGGAACTAGGATTAAAACTTGGAACAACATCTACAGATTATTCTAATACAGTTGAAAAAGACCTAGTAATTAGACAAGAGCCATCAGCAGGAGCAAGCGTTCAGTCTGGTTCTGAGATTAGCCTTGTTATATCTGTAGGTCCAGAAGACACAACAGAAATAGTAAAAGTGCCAAGTCTCTTAGGTATGGGCGAGCAGGATGCAATAGCAGCCGCAAAAAACGCTGGCCTAAAAGTAAGAAATGTAGACTACAGAAATTCATCAAATACTCAAAGAGGCCTAGTAATGAATCAGTCGATTGGAGCAGGTACTGAAGTAAAAGAAGAATCAGCCATAGATTTAACAATAAGTTTAGGTGAAGAAGAAAAAGAAGCGACAAATCCTAATAGGGAAGTCCAGCTTAAATTAAATATTGGAAATGCTAAAGATAATTTCAATGTAAAAGTCTACCAGATTGATAGGAAAGGTAATAGATCAGAGCTTATTTATGATGATTACCATTCTTCAGTAGAATTAAATGAAAATGGTGTTTTAGTTCTTAAAGTAATGTCACAAGCTTCTAGCAGGCTGGAAGTTTTAGTTGATGATGAATCTTATGGAGTATATACAGTTAATTAGATGATTGGTAAAATAATTAAAAGTCAAAAAGAATTATATTATGTAGACACTGAAGAGAGCTTATTAATGGCCAAGGCCCGTGGTAACTTTAGGGTCAAGGATAAAAAGCCACTGGTAGGTGATAATGTCGAAGTGGATGTTCTTGAAGATGATAAGGCCTATATCACAAAGCTTCTACCTAGAAGAAATGAGATAAAAAGACCAAATATTGCAAATGTAGACCAGCTACTGGTTTTTATAACCATAGACCACCCACCACTTAATCTCTACAACCTTGATAAATATCTTGCTATGTGTGAGTATTTAAATATCGACGTAGTAATAATTCTAACAAAAATAGACCTAGTAAGCCAGGAAAAAATCAAAAAAATAGCAGATATTTACATGGATTTATCATACAAGCTAATAAAGATTGATAATTACAAGGACTTCCCAAAAGATGAAATTCTTGAAGTCCTTAAGGGAAAGACCTCAGCAGTATCCGGAGCAAGTGGTGTTGGAAAATCAACCTTCTTATCAAATATTTTGGATAGGGAAATAGAAATAGGCGAGATAAGCCAAAAGTCTAGAAGGGGAAAAAATACAACAAGACACACAGAAATTTTTAAGATTTCTAAAGATACTTTTATCTTTGATACGCCAGGTTTTGATAGCTTTGAATTTGATTTTCTAGAAGATGAGAATGACCTTAAAAATACCTTCGTAGAGCTAAGGAATAGAGATTGTAAATTCAAGGATTGTAATCATATCAATGAGCCATCATGCAGGGTCAAAGAAGACTTAGAAGCTGGCAAAATCGCCCAATCAAGATACAAAAATTACCTACAACTTTTTGAAGAATTAAAACAAAGGAGACTTAACAAATGGTAAAACTAGCACCATCAATACTTTCATGTAACTTTGCTAATTTACAGGATGACCTTGACCAGACAAGGGGTACAGGACTTGAGATAATCCACATAGATGTTATGGATGGGATATTTGTTCCAAATATTTCCTTTGGTTTTAAGGTAATATCTGATATAAGAGATAAAAATGATTATTTTTTTGATACCCATCTTATGATAGAAGATCCAATTAGGTATATAGATGATTTTAAAAAGGCAGGATGCGATAGGCTTACAGTTCATTATGAGGCCTGTAAAGATTTAAAAAAGACCCTGCTTGCTATAAAAGAAGCTGGGATGGAAGTAGGGCTTACACCAAAGCCAGCTACAGATCCTAAAAAGCTCTTAGAGTATTTTGACTATATAGACCTAGTGCTCGTAATGAGTGTAAATCCAGGCTTTGGAGGTCAGAAATTTATGGAGCAAAGCATCGATACTGTCAAATTGTTTAGAAATTACATCGATCAAAATAAGAAGGATATTAAGATTCAAATCGATGGGGGAATTAAGACTGATAATGTCGAAAATGTCTTAGAACTCGGCCTTGATGAGATAGTTGTAGGCTCTGATATATTTGCTAAAGATATAAAAAAACAAATAGAAAAATATCACGAAATATTTAATAAATATTAAAAGAGAGGGTCACTTGCTAAAAATTGCAAGTGACCCTTTCTTTTTACTAAAAAAAACTGACCCTAGGGCCAGTAAATTTTTTAATTTAGTACTAAATTAAAAAAAGCTTAAGCTTTTTCTACTTTTCCACTTTTAACACATTTTGTACATACGTTAATAGTCTTTGGAGTGCCGTCTACAACAGCTTTTACTTTGTGCACGTTTGCTTTAAAAGTTCTGTTTATTTGTCTATGTGAGAAAGTAACAGATTTACCTGCTTTTGTACCTTTGCCACATATATCGCATGTTTTTGCCATAATTACACCTCCTCCTTATTCATCTTTATTATTCTACCAAAGTTTAAGTAAAATTACAAATTTTTTCTTTATTTTTAATAGGGAGATTAAGCCTATAAAGAGTATAGTGATTAATGGAAAGATCAAAATAAGAATTTAAGGGGGATTAAATGGATTATAAATCTCTTTATGAAAATAAAAACTTAGGCCAAATTCTATTTGGCGAAGAATTAAAAAATTACACAAATTTTGGCATAGGAGGACTGGCAGATGCTCTAGCCTTACCAGGCACAGTTGACGAGCTTGAAGCCCTTCTAAAATTTAACTATGAAAATAAAATAGAAACTAGTGTTATAGGCAAGGGAACAAATCTTTTAGTGTCTGATAAGGGTATTAGGGGTTGTGTTATAGTCCTTGCGGATAATTTTGACGATGTTAAGATAGAAGATGATTGTCTAACAGCCTTATCAGGAACAGCTCTTATTAAAGCAAGCAGGGCAGCAATAGAAATAGGCCTTGCTGGTATGGAAGAGATTTCAGGTATACCTGGTTCTGTTGGAGGGGCCATCGCTATGAATGCTGGAGCCTATGGTGGTGAAATCAAGGATATAGTTGTAGAAGTAAAGGCCTTTGATTATGAGGGAAATCTTCACACCTTTAACAATGATGATATGCATTTTTCCTATAGGCACTCTAGAGTTTTTGAAGATAATTTGATAGTTGTCAGTGCTAAATTTAAATTAAAACCGGATGACAAAAGACTTGTTATAGATAGGTTTAAAGACTACAGAGATAGACGAACAAGCAAACAACCTCTTGATAAAAAATCTGCAGGGTCAACCTTTAAAAGACCTGAAGGATCCTATGCATCAAAGCTAATTGATGAATGTGGCCTAAGAGGTTTTAGAGAGGGAGATTGCCAAGTTAGTGAGAAACACTGTGGCTTTATTATAAATACAGGAGATGCTACTTGCAATGAAATGCTTGCTTTTATTAATCATGTGGCAGCAATTGTTAAGGAGAAAACAGGCTTTACACTGGAGCGAGAGGTAAAATTAGTCGGAGAATTATAGATGAAATTAAAGATAATTACTGGTTTATCAGGTTCAGGTAAGACAACAGCCTTAAGGGCTTATGAAGATATGGGCTATTATGCCATGGACAATACTCCATCATATTTAGTTCAGAAATTTATAGAATTAAATAATAATCAAGAAAAGCCAATAGAAAAAATGGCGGTTGTAATTGATTTTAGGTCATTTTCTATAGACAATAATATCTATGAATCAATCAAAGATCTAAAAAATGCCAATGAAGATACAGAAATTATCTTTATTTATTGCAATGATGAAATCATTCAAAAAAGATACAACGAATTAAGAAGACCCCACCCACTAGGAGAATTTGGTAGTGTAACAGACGGTCTAGAAAAGGAGAAAGCTCTCCTAAAACCTATAAGGGAGATATCCGATACTATAATAGACACTACTAACTACAAGATAGCAGAGCTTAGGTCTGTTATAGAAAATTCTTTAGATAAGAAGTCAAAAATGATAGTAAATCTTATATCATTTGGTTTTAAATATGGGATTAGCTCTGATTTTGACTTTGTATTTGATGTAAGATTTGTCCCCAATCCTTTTTATATAGATGAGCTTAAGCCATTAAATGGTACTAGTGAGCTATTAGCGGCTTATCTCGATCAATTTCATATTATCAAGGATTTTGAGGAAAAGGCCTATGATATGCTTATATCGCTCCTGCCTGAATTTCAAAAGCAGGGCAAAAATATACTAACCATAGGATTTGGGTGTACAGGTGGTAAGCATAGGTCTGTCTATATGGTAGAGAAAATGTATGAGAGAATGAAAGATGATGATTATATATTAATTAAGAGACACAGAGAAAAGGATAAGTGGTAAGATGAGATATTTAAAAAGATTAGACCTAGAAAATATAAAAAATGCGAGAGATATGGGAGGGGTAGCAACCCTAGATAAGAAAGCTACAGCCTGGCATAAGATTATAAGATCTGCAAGTCTAGATGATGTAAAAGAAGTTGATATAAAGGACCTAAAAGACTTAAATATAACAACCATCATTGATTTAAGAAGAGAAAATGAATTAAAACTTGAGACAGAAAGTCATAAGCTAATAAAAGATAATTTTGATTTTCATCATATATCATTAGCCCCAGATAAGGAATTTAGACAAGAAGAAATAGATAAAATTATCTCAGGCAAGATGACCGTAGGCCAGTCTTATAGAAATCTTATAGATCATTTTGTTGCTGTCAAAGAAATTATGGAGGTAATAGCAAATGCAGAAGGCTCTGTACTTTACCATTGCCAGGAGGGAAAGGATAGGACAGGAATTATTTCAATGATTATTCTAGGCCTTGCCAATGCCTACAGGGGAGATATCATAGCAGACTATGAGGTATCTTCAGCTCATCTTGGCTATATCGAAAGATATGGAGAAGACGAACCATACTCAGTATTCAGGATTACAGACCCATATTATATGAAAGAAGCCTATGACTATGTTGTTAGAAAATATGGTACATTTGAGGATTATCTAGCTTATGCCAAGGTTGATGCTAAGGTAATTCAAGCAATAAAGGATAAGATAGTAGAATAAGATGAGCTTTTCCCAAAGATGCAAAAAAGAAGTCCTCAAAAAAGATGCTCTTGATCTAAAGGGTGAGCTTATAAGTCTGATACACTTTATAGGTTCAATAAGGATTTCTGAAGGAAAGCTAAATGTGATTTTTAAAACAGATTCAAATGGAGAGGCTAGATATATTTATAAGCTAGTAGCTGACCTTTATGGATATTCGCCAACTTTTGAAATCCAAGATAACCCTGACAAGAAAAATAAGAGGGACTATGTAATAATTGTTGAAGACAGTGATGTTTCCGATAAATTAGTAGGCCTAATGGCAGAAGGGTTTATAGAAAATTATGAAGATATAGAAGATGTAAGGCTCGATGAGATAAAAAGCTTTCTAAAAATTGCCTTTATATTTAGGGGATCTGTAAACGACCCACAAAGAGGTTATAATCTTGAGATAGTTTCAAAGGATGAAAATGAAGCAAGTCTTTTAAAGGAATCCATGGATACCTTTAGTCTCAATTCAAAATTATCAACAAGAAATGACTATTATATAGTCTACCTAAAAGATTCTGACAAGATTTCTGATTTTCTTGCCATAATTGGTGCTACAAAATCCTTATTTGAGCTTGAAAATGTAAGGGCTATTAAGTCGCTTAGAAATGATATTAATAGAGTAAATAATTTTGATAATGCCAATATCGATAGGACTGTAAAGGCTGCGGCTAACCAGCTTACAGCTATAAACAAGGTAAAGGAAGCAGGAGTCTTTGAAGACTTAGATGACCTAAGCAAAAATCTTGCCAATTTAAGGCTAGAGAATCCATACCTATCATTAGAAGAGCTTGGGGAGATGATAAATCCGCCCCTATCCAAGGCCAAGGTCAATTATAGACTTCAAAAATTTATCAAAATAGCAAAGGATTTGTAAATATTTACAAATCTTTTTTTGAAAGGAAATTATGACTACAAAATTTACCCACCTCCACCTACATACAGAATATTCCCTCCTAGATGGCTACTCAAGGATAGATAAACTCCTTGATAAGTGCCTCGACCTAGGGATGGATTCGGTTGCCATAACTGACCATGGTTCTATGTATGGGGTCATAGAATTTTATAAGCAAGCCACAAAAAGGGGCATAAAACCAATTATAGGTTGTGAGGTCTATGTTTCAGAAAAAGACCATAAGATAAAAGACCCTACAAATAAACGCTATTACCACCTTATTCTTTTGGCAGAAAATGAGACTGGCTATAAGAATTTGGTCAAAATTGTATCAGAAGCCTATGTAAATGGTTTTTATTACAAGCCAAGGGTAAGCTTTGATTTTATAAAAGACCACACAGAAGGCCTTATAGCCCTTTCAGCTTGCCTAAATGGGGAAGTCAACCAAAGAATTCTAGAAAATGATATGGAAGCTGCTATAAGCACTGCAAAGAAATATGAAGATGCTTTTGGTAAGGGCAATTACTTCCTAGAAATCCAAGACCATGGGATTCCTGAACAAAAACAGGTAAATAAAGGAGTTACTTATCTTCACAGGAAATTAGGCATTGAGATGGTTGCAACAAATGATGTCCACTATATAGAAAGGGAAGACTCCTACCTTCAAGATGTTCTTTTATGTATACAAACAGGTGCTCTAGTCAAAGATGAAAATAGGATGAGGATGCCTAATAGGGAATTTTACCTCAAAGACCCAGATACCATGTCTGAAATTTTTAAAGACTATGAAAGAGCTGTTGAAAACACCACAAAAATTGCAGACAGGTGTAAGCTTGAGATAAAATTCCACGAGCCCCATCTTCCTTACTATACCAAGCTTCCTGAAGGCCTTAGCAATCTTGATTATCTAAAACTTTTGGTAAACCAAGGTATAAGCAAAAAATATAAAAATCCTACAAGTGAAATAGTCGAGAGAGTTAAAAAGGAAATAGAAGTTATAAACTCAATGGGTTATGTAGATTATTTTCTAATTGTTTGGGATTTTGTAAATTATGCTAGAAATAACGATATAGCAGTGGGTCCTGGTAGGGGATCTGCAGCAGGTTCTATCGTATCCTATGCCCTTGATATAACACAAATTGACCCGATTAAATATAATCTAATCTTTGAAAGATTCTTAAATCCAGAGAGGGTGTCCATGCCTGATATAGATATAGACTTTGACTATGTCCTTAGGGATAAAGTGGTTGAATATGTAAATGACCTTTATGGTAGAGACCATGTTTCACAAATCATTACCTTTGGAAGGATGCAGGCAAGAAATGCCATTAGGGATGTGGGCAGAGTCCTAGATATTGCCTATGGCAAGGTAGATACCATAGCCAAACAAATCCCAGCCACAATTGGTATGACCATTGACAAGGCTTTGGAAGAATCTGATAGTTTTAGGGCATCCTACCATAAGGATGCGGAAAGCAAGAGGCTAATTGACACAGCTAGGAAATTAGAAGGTCTTCCTCGCCATACATCAATCCATGCGGCAGGAGTAGTTATTTCAAAAGATCCGCTCACAGAAATAATTCCCCTAGCCTTATCAAATGACCTGGTAGTAACCCAGTTTGATATGACAGAAATCGAAGAGCTTGGCCTTTTAAAGATGGACTTTCTTGGTCTAAGAAACCTCACAGTTATAAAAGATACTATAAAGGATATAAAGAAAAATTACGGATTAGATATAGACATCGAAAATATCGACGTAAACGATAAAAATGTCATCAAACAATTTAACAAGGCTCAAACCATTGGTCTTTTTCAGTTTGAATCTGCTGGCATGAGGGCCTTCCTTAAAAACCTTAAGCCAACAGTATTTGATGATTTAATAGCTGCAAACTCTCTATTTAGGCCAGGACCAATGGATGAGATTCCTAAATATATCCATAACAAAAATAACCCAGAAGATGTAAGCTTTCTTGATGAAAAACTTAGGCCAATCCTAGGGGTGACCTACGGAATAATCGTCTACCAAGAGCAAGTAATGCAGATAGTTCAACAGCTAGCAGGCTATTCGCTTGGAGAAGCTGATAACCTCAGACGAGCCATGTCAAAGAAAAAGATGAGCGTCATGGAAGAAAATAGGGATATTTTTATAAATGGCAAGGTCGATGAAGATGGGCAAATCCTAATACCAGGAGCTATTAGAAATGGTGTTGATAAAAAGGCAGCCAATACAATTTATGATGAAATGATATCTTTTGCTAAATATGCCTTTAACAAGTCTCACTCAGCAGCCTATTCCCTTGTAGCAGTTCAAACAGCTTATCTTAAGCACTATTATCCTGAAGAATATATGGCCAATCTAATTTCTTCAGTGATGGACCAATCATCAAAGCTATACTTATATGTATCAGAAACTAAAAGGCTTGGTATTGAAGTCCTTGCTCCAGATATAAATAAGTCCTACGGACCATTTGAAGTAGCAGATAAAAAGATAATTTTTGGCCTATCAGGGATTAAAAATCTTGGAGCCAATCTAATAGCCGCAATTATAAAGGCAAGAGAAGCTGGTGGAGAATTTATAAATTTCAAAAATTTCCTAGAAAGGGTTGAAGATGTCGATTCAAGGGCTCTTAATAAAAAAGGAATCGAATCTTTAATCAAAGCAGGTGCCTTTGATAGCTTAGGCTATACTAGGTCATCGCTTATGGCAATCTATGAAAAAGCTATAGCTACAGTCCATGACAATAATAAAATAAATGTGACAGGTCAAATTAATCTCTTAGATATGGCAGGAGATGTTGATACTAGGGATATAGATATGCCGAATATTGCAGAATATCCTAAAAATATAAAACTTAAATTGGAAAAGGAAGTCTTGGGTTTTTATATATCAGAACATCCTCTAAGTGAAAACGCTGAAGCCCTTGAAAACATAGTGAATTTTACCACAGACTACAGAGAAAATCTTGATGAAAGGCAAATGGCAAGGCTTGATGGAAAATATGTTACAATGGCAGGTATCTTAAATAACAAAAAGGAACTGACAACCAAAAAAAGAGATCTCATGGCCTTCGCCTCCCTAGAAGATATGTATGGAAATATTGAAATGGTTATATTTCCTTCAACTTATAAGCAGTACAGAAATCTCATAGAAGATGATAATGTGCTAATAGTTAAAGGTAAATTGCAAACTGATGAAAGTGATGTAAAATTATTAGCGAGTGAATTTATTGACATAAAAAAAACAAATTTGTCAACTTTATACTTAAAAATGAATTTTATAGAGTATAATGAAATTAAAGGCTTAATTCTAAGCCACAAGGGAAACAATCCTGTAAAAATATATTTTGAAGATAAGAAGAAGTTAGTAAGCCTTGATCCTAAATTATATTTTGAAATCAATGATGCAAATATAAAAATTTTGGAAGACAGGCTTGGAAAAGAAAATGTTAAGGTCAAATAAGGAGTTATAATGAAGACAATAGGTATACTTACAAGTGGTGGCGACGCACCAGGTATGAACTCTGCCATAAGAGGTGCTGTAAGAACCGCATTAAATAAATCCATGAGGATAAAGGGTGTAAGAAATGGCTATGATGGTCTTATGAAAGGCGATATTTATGAAATGAATATCTCATCAGTAGCTGATATCATCCATAAGGGTGGTACCATTCTTGGAACTGCAAGAAGCCTTGAATTTACTACACCAGAAGGCCAAAAAAGAGGGGCTCAAATCCTAGCAGACTATGGTATTGAAGGCCTAATAGTAATCGGTGGTGACGGATCCTTCAAGGGAGCAAAAGCCCTATCAGATCTTGGAATAAAGACAGTAGGAATCCCAGGAACTATCGATAACGACATGGGATATACTGATTACACAATAGGATTTTTTACAGCTATAGAAACTGTATCTGATGCCATAGGTAAGCTTAGAGATACATCAAGCTCACATGGTAGAGCCGTAGTAATAGAAGTAATGGGCCGCCATTGCGGAGACCTAGCCCTATTTTCAGGTCTAGCTGGAGGAGCTGAATCAATAATTGTTCCAGAACATGAATTTTCAATTAATGAAATAATTGCCAAGATGGAACATGGTAGAAAAAGAGGAAAGCTACACCACCTAATAACCCTAGCAGAAGGTGTAGGCGATCCATATGCCCTAGCCAATGAGCTTGAAGAAAAAACAGGCATAGAAACAAAAGTAACAGTTCTAGGCCATGTCCAAAGAGGTGGTTCACCATCTGCAGTTGATAGATTACTAGGATCAGCAATGGGAGCACGTGCCGTAGAATTATTATCAGAAGAGCAAACAAACTTAGCCATAGGTTATAGAAATGGAAAATTAATAGAAGTAAGTATAGACGAGGCAACATCTGTTAAGTCAACATTCCCAGAAGATCTTTACGACTTAGCAAATAGCTTGTCAAGATAGGAGTAAAAATGCAACCAGAAATTTTAAAGAAAACCAAAATAGTTTGTACAATAGGACCAGCAAGTGAAAAACCAGAGGTTCTTGAAGAGTTAATCAAAAATGGAATGAACGTCGCAAGACTAAACTTCTCTCATGGAAGCCACGAAGAACATTTAGAAAAAATCAAGACAATCAAGAGATTAAGAAGAAAACTAAACGCACCAATAGCAATCATGCTTGATACAAAGGGACCAGAAATAAGAACTGGAAACTATGATGTAAAAGAAATCTTCCTAAAGCCTGATGACATTTTTACCCTAACAACAAGAGACGTAATGGGTAACCAAGATATAGTATCAGTATCTCACAAGGGTCTACCACAAGATGTTAAAGTTGGTAGTGAAATCTACATAGACGATGGTCTAGTACAACTTGAAGTAATTGAAATAAAAGATGGCACAGATGTTGTATGTAGAGTTCAAAACAACGGTGTTCTATCAAACCACAAGGGAGTAAACCTACCAGGTTCAAAAACAAACCTTCCATCACTAACACCAAAAGACGTTGATGATATCAAATTTGGTATAGAAAATGGAATCGACCTAATCGCAGCATCATTCGTACGTAAAAAAGAAGACGTATATGACATAAGAAAAGTCCTAGAAGACCACGGTGGAGAAAACATCAAAATCATCTCTAAGATAGAATCTCAAGAAGGTGTAGACAATATCGAAGAAATAATCGAAGCATCTGACGGAATCATGGTAGCAAGGGGAGACTTAGGTATAGAAATCAAAACTGAGCTAATCCCAATGGTACAAAAAGACATCATCAGAAGATGTAATGCAGCTGCAAAACCAGTAATCACAGCAACACAAATGCTAGATTCAATGATAAGAAACCCAAGACCAACCAGGGCAGAAACAACAGACGTAGCAAACGCCATCATAGATGGTACAGACTGTGTAATGCTATCAGGTGAAACAGCAGGCGGAAAATATCCAGTAAATGCAGTAAAAACAATGAGAGATATCTGTGTCACAACAGAATTATCAGATGACTTCATCGAAAAAGTATACAACACCAAGATAGAATCTAGAAGAAATACAACCAACTCAATAGCTAGATCAACATGTCAAATAGCAAGAGAACTAGATGCAAGAGCAATAATCTCATGTACATCAAGTGGTAATACATCAAGAATAATCTCTAAATTCAGACCAAGAACAAATATAATTGCCGCAACAACAACAGACAGAGTAGCAAGACAACTATCAGTAGTATGGGGCGTATACCCACTAGTAATTCAAGAAGCTCACGAAACAGATGAACTAATCGAAAGAGCAATAGTAGGAGGCCTATCAGAAGGCTATCTAGAAGAAGGTGACCTAACAGTAGTAACAGCTGGTGTACCACTAGGTGTAAGTGGATCATCAAACCTAATAAAAGTTCACGTAATAGGTGATATTATCACATCAGGAACAGGAATAGGTGCTAAATCTGTATCAGGAAAAGTAGTAATCGGTTCAACAAGAAAAGAACTAGAACACAAATTTGAAGATGGCGACATCATAGTAGCCAAATTCACAGATTCAGATATTACAGAATTCATCGAAAAAGCATCAGCAGTAGTCACAGAAACAGGCGGCCTAACAAGTCATACAGCAGTAGCTGCGGTACACTTTGGAATCCCAGCAGTAGTAGGTGCAGCAAATGCTCAAAGCCTAATGGAAGATGGTCAAACAATCACAGTAGATCCAATAGGCGGAGTAATCTACAGCGGAGAAACAAAAGTAATATAATGAAATACACAGATATCAAAATAACTGATATCCTTCAAGACGGGCGAGGAGTCGGAAAGACACCCGATAAGATTGCCTTCATCGAAGGAGCCACCTTCGGTGAGATATGCGAAATAGAAATAATAAATGAAAATAAAAATTTCTATGAAGCAAGAAAACTAAAAACAATCAAAGAAAGCCCAGTACAAAGACAAGCTCCATGTCCATATTATTATGAATGTGGAGCTTGTACTATTATGGATATCACATACAATGCTCAAATACAATTAAAGAAAAACCTAATCCTATCAGCCCTCAAAAAAACAGCAAATATAGAAATAGAGGACATAGAAATAATAGAATCTGAAAACCTTCACTATAGGAACAAAATTAGACTTCAAGTAACAAAAGAAGGAAAGCTAGCCTACAACAAAATAGGCTCAAATGATTTAGTAGAGATAAAAGATTGCCTATTAGCAAGAAAAATAATCTCAGAAAATCTCCCATCAATTGAAGAAATAACGAAAGATATAAATAACAAATATCCTTCCTTCATAAAAGAAATAACAATCAGAACAAATAGCAAAGAAATAATGCTAAATCTAGAAGTAGAAGAAAATAACAAAGCCCTAGCCTACATAAGAGAAAAATATGCAAGCAGTAAATATAGTATAAACATAATAGGACAAGGCAATATATCAGGCAAAGACTATCTAGAATATCAAATATTTGACAAGATATTTAGGATAAGCCTAAATGACTTCTATCAAGTAAATGATAATCAGATACAAAATCTCTATCAGACAGCAAGAGACTTCCTAGGGGAAAATAAAAGAGTTCTAGACCTATACTGCGGATCAGCAACATCCTCCATAGCCATAAATGGAGATAATCTGGTAGGAGTAGAAATAAACAAAAATGCAATAAAAGATGCCAAAATAAACGCAGAAATAAATGATCTAGATAACTTCAAATTCCTAGCCAAAAACGCCAAATATATAGACGAAAACTTCATAAAAAATGAAAAAATAGACACAATAATAGTAGACCCACCAAGAGCAGGCCTAGACAAAGCCCTAATCAAATCCATAGGCAAAACAAGCACCAAAGAAATAATATACATCTCCTGCAACCCTCAAACCCTAGCAAGAGACATAAAAAGATTTATAAATGAAGGCTACAAACTAGAAAAAATCAAGGCAGTAGACATGTTCCCACAGACTATGCATGTGGAAGCTATAGCGTTGATACAAAAGATATAAATTTAGAATCCTGCATTTTAAGCAGTTTTATAAGCATTTTGTCTTTGATAAAGATGAAGAAGGATACGTCAAAAAGACTCAAAAAAACTACATGGATGTAAGAGTAGTTTTAAAACTAGTATGAGGAAACACAAAGAAAAAATTAATAAGATAAACTCATTTTGTACTTTCTATAAGAGTAGCTTAAAAGGCTGCTCTTTTTTATTGAAGGGAGTAAGGATTCGTTACATCCTTCTCAAAATATAAATTACTCATAGCCCAGCTTTACATATTCGCTTTTATAACATATAATAAAAGCGTAAACGAGAGGAGGCGGACTATGAATACACTTAAAGAATATATCCAAGAAAATTTAGTGATAACCAACAAAGAAGCAGAAGAACTTGGATATACTAGGCATAATTTATCAGAATTAACAAAGAGTGGACAGTTGGAAAGATTAAGACCAGGACTATATCAATTAAAAGGAAAAGTAATAGACGATTTTGTTTTAATATCATCAAATAGTAATCGAATTATATTTTCCCATCAAACAGCCCTATATCTACATGACTTATCAGATAGGACCCCAAATGTATTTCATATATCTGTACCTCAAGGCTACAATGCCAGCCATATCAAAAAAAGATATGAGGATCTACAAGTTCACTATGTAAAAAAAGATTTATACGAACTAGGAAAGGCAGAAATAAAATCACCACAAGGCAACCTTATCCCAGTTTATGATATAGATCGAACAATTTGCGATATCATAATCGACAGAGAAAAAATAGATAAACAAATTTTTACAGAAGCAATAAAAAGATACTTTAAATCACCAAATAAAAATCTAAGACGATTAATAAAATACAGCAGACTATTTAAAATAGAAAATGAAATTAGAAAATACATGGAGGTATTATCATGATTAATATCGAGAGTATAAAGGGAAAGATAAGAAGTTTAGCAGAGAAGAAGAATTTGAAATCGCAAGAAGTTTTGCAAATATATTTCTTTGAAAGATTTTTAGAAAGACTATCTAAATCATAATACAAAAATAATTTTGTAATAAAGGGAGGATTCCTCATATCATCCTTAATCGGCATTGAAAATAGAACAACTATGGACATGGACACAACCATAAAAGGCATACCCCTAAAAGAAGAAAAAATAAAAGAAATCGTAGATGAAATTATAAATATAGATGTCGATGATGGAATAAAATTTGAAATAAAAGACATCTCTTATATTAGAGAAGAGGATGAGTACGAGAACTTTAGAATTTCACTAATAGCAAATGTTGGAAAAACTAAAAACACAATGAAACTTGATCTAACAACAGGAGATGCAATAACACCAAGAGAAATAGAATACACCTATCCATGTATCTTTAGCAAAGAAAATATAAAAATAATGGCATACCCATTAGAAACAATTTTAGCTGAAAATACGAAACAATAATCAGAAGAAATATAACAACCACACGAATGAGAGACTTTTAAGACCTATACACCCTCTACAAACTAAAAAAGACCAGATAAACTATAAAGTTTTAAAAGAAGCAGTAGAGAGAACCTCAAACAAAAGAAGAAGTGATGAGATAATGCAAGACTATGAGGAAATAATAGAGTACATAAAAGAAGATTCATACCTGAGATCATTGTGGGAAGTATATCTGAGTGAAAATAAATATATTGGAGATTTAACCTTTGATAAGGTTGTTGATGTAGTGAGAATCGTCTCGAAAACAACAAGTTGATCTAAGTAGACAAAGGATTTTTAGGAAAATAAATATAAAAGAAAAGTTTGATTTAGAAGGTAAAGAGGAGTATTAAAATGATTTTAAAAAAGATGAAAGTCAAAAACTTTAGATTATTAAAAAATTTTGAGTTAAATTTTAAAGATGAATTGTCGCTAGTTATAGGTAAAAATAATTGTGGAAAAACATCATCTATTATTGTTTTAGATAAAATGCTAAATTCATCTAAATTATTTTGGGAAGATATAAATTTAGAATGCCAGAAAGATCTCTATAAAAAAATAATTGGTTTTGATATAACAAAGCTGGATGAAGTTCAATTATTAGAAACTATTAATATGCAATTATTCATTGAGTATAATGATAATGATTCATATGAGAATATTCAAAAATTCATGATGGACTTAAATCCAGATAATAACATAATAGTTTTAGAATTTATTTCGGTAATAGCTGCAAAAAAAATCATAGAATTAAAAAACATTATTAGTGAAAAAAATATTGAAGATTTTAAATCATTTTCCAAATTTATGAGTAAGAATTTTGCAAACTTCTTTGAAACGAAAAAATATTCAAGAGGGTTTGATGTTGAAGCAAACAAAACAACGCAAGATAGATCAGAAGAAATTGATAATAAAGATATTCAAAAAGTCATTAAAGTGGCAGGAATAAGAGCTGATCGAGCGGTTTCTAATGATGATCGTAATCATGTTTTATCAGGTTTAACTGGTAAATATTTCAGTTCTTATAAAGCTGCAAAAGATGAAAGTGAATCGGTATTTACAAGACTTGAAGAAAAATTGGAGGAAGCCGATAAAGAATTATATAAGATTTACAATGGAGAAAAAAGTGAAGGTGAAGAACCCATTGATGGTATTTTTAGTGATGTTATAGATGTTATTAAAACTTATGGTGGTGCAGAAAATGGAATTGATATAGCAATAGAGTCATCTATTTCAGAGAAAAATTTATTGTCAGATAATACAAACTTAAGTTATAGACAAGGGGGAGATTATTCGCTTCCAGAAACATATAATGGATTGGGGTATTTAAATTTAATTGGTATTTTATTTGAGATTGAAACCAATATACAGGAATTGTTTGAACAACCAGCAGATATAAATCTCTTATATATTGAAGAACCTGAAGCACATACACACCCTCAGTTACAGTATATATTTATAAGGAATATTAAATCTCATATCAAAGCACATAGAAATAAGTTGTTGAAAGAAAAGAATAAGCAGTTGCAGATTTTAATCACTTCGCATTCATCACATATAGTTTCTGAATGTAACTTTGATGACATTATATATTTGAAGAAAAACGGGAATACGGTCATAGCTAAGAGCTTTAATTCTTTAAAAGAAGAGTATGGTGGAGATGAACAGAAAGGATTTAAGTTTGTAAAACAATATCTGACAATGAATAGAAGTGAACTATTCTTTGCGGATAAAGCTATTTGTATAGAAGGAGATACCGAACGAATTTTAATGCCAGTGATGATGCATAAAATTGATAATAAAGAAAAGCCAAGAGCAGATATTATACCACTATTATCACAGAATATTTCTATAATAGAAGTTGGAGCGCATTCTCATATATTTATGCCTTTATTTTCCTTTTTAGGAACAAAAGTTTTGTTTGTTACGGATATTGACTCTGTTAAAGCTGAAAAGAAAATAGATAAAAATGGAAAAGAAAGAACTGTATATACGAGTTGTCACCCCGATGAGGGAACACATACAAGTAACGCATCAATAAAAGAATTTTTTAAAGATACTGGAATTGATACATCGAATAATCAATTTAAGGAACTTGTAGGGAAAAATGCTGAGGATAAAATTAAAGATAATATGAGAATGGCCTATCAAATACCAGAATCTTATGGTGAGTATCAAGCGAGTAGTTTTGAAGATGCATTTATAGCACTAAATAAAGACTTTATATTAAAAAACAAAGAAGGGTTTTATCAATATGGAGCTTTAAAAGATTTTTCGAATGATGAAATAGAAAATGGTGATTATTATAATTTTGCTTTGAATAATGTGAAAAAGAAATCGGCATTTGCATCAAGCTTATTGTATTTTGATAATGAGAATGGCGAAGAAGATGAAAAATGGGCAGTTCCACATTATATTGAGGAGGGCTTATTATGGATACGCTAACATTGGAAAAAGAAGTATTAGAAGCTCTTGAATGTATAAAAAATGGTGAAAATTTTATTTTAGAAGGTGGAGCAGGTAGTGGAAAAACATACTCCTTAATTTCCTTAATAAATGCACTCACAGAGGAATTACCAGATATAAAGATAGTATGCATTACATATACAAATAATGCAGTTGCCGAAATTTTATCAAGAATAGAAAATGAAAATATTTGGGTTTCAACAATACATGAGTTTATATGGTCTCTTATCAGAAAATATCAGAATGAAATAAAAAATATTTTAGTTGAGCTTATTAACGATGATAATGAAAAGAACTTTAAAAAGCCAAAAGATTTTTCTGAGGATTTAATTTCTCAAGAATATTTCGAAAATCTTTATGTAGATTATGATGAGTATTATTCTGTAACGGCAAATGAAGAAAATAGAGTGAAAATCAGCCATAATCACATTTTGATTGTTGCAGAGAAAATGTTTGAGAAATATAAAAAAATAGCGGACATTTTAAAGGATATTGCAGATTGTATTTTTGTTGATGAATATCAGGATACAAGTCCTTTAGTTGCTGATATTTTACTAAAGCATCTTGAGCAAAGCGATAAGAAAAATGTAATTGGTTTTTTTGGAGATTCAATGCAGTCTATATATGACGACGGAGTTGGTAATTTAAATCAATATAATTTAACTAAAATAGTAAAGACGCAAAACCGAAGAAATCCAAGAGTTGTAATCGAAGTAGCCAATAAGTTTAGAGATGATGATATTGAGCAAAGACCTTCAGAAGATATAAATGCACCTAATATGGAAAATGGTACTATTAGAGAAGGTAGTATTAAATTTTTATATGGAACTGAAATAAATGATTTTATAAGTGTAAAGGGGAAGAATATTTTTGAATCTTGGGATTTTTCTGATGGAAAACAAACAAAAGAGTTAAGGCTAACACATAAATATAATGCTGAAATGACTGGCTTTAAAGACTTATATGATCTATATAATGCTGATTTGATAACTAAGCTTATAAGTGGGATAAAGAAAAAAATTGATAAGGGAAATTTAGACTGTAATAAGACTTTGGGAGAAATAACGTTAGAGGTAAAACCGACATATAACAAAGTGGAGCTGTTAGATCAAATTAACGGAAATGAAATTTATCAGTCAATATATAGTGTTTTAGAAGATATGTCATGGGAAGAAGCTTACGAAAAATGTAGAATCACTAAGGAATCACTCATGTCATATAAATTAAATGGAATGAGTGGTAGATATGAAGCTAATTCTTATAGAGATAGGATTTTACGCAGATTAGATATATTAGAGGAGATTATTGAATTATATGAGGCTAATAGATTTAATGATTTTCTACGAATAACAAAATTTTCTATTCATAATAGAAATGATAAGATTTGCCTTAAGCAAGCAATTGATTATCTTGTAAGTGAAGATAATCAAACGATAGAAAATGTATTAAAATTTGCGGAAGTAAAAGGGTTACTCAAAGAAGATGAATTGTTTAGTGATTATATTTCAAATAAAGGGTTTTATTTATGGGAGAGAATAAAAAAGATAACATTTAATCAATATAGAAAAAGTGTTTTATATTTAAAAGAATTTTCACCAATTTGTACTCAACATAGTGTTAAAGGTAGTGAATATGACAATGTATTGCTTGTATTAGAGTCTGATTGGAATAAATATGACTTTAGAACATTATTTGGGAAAGGATCTCCGAACTCTAATGTTCAGAAACGTACAAAAAAATTATTTTATGTATGTATAACAAGAGCAAAAAAGAATTTAATAATATATATGCCTACTGATGATTCTGACATATTAGAAAAAGCTAAAGAGTATTTTGGAGAAGAAAATGTTATAGAACTCTCTTCGATTTAATTGAAAAGTAGGTACTATTTCTACTTATGTTTTATGCTGCTTTTTAATATTATTCTATAGAATGAAAAAAGATAATTACTATTTTTATTTTAAGAATACTCTTGCATGAGGGTATTCTTTTTTTATTGTATTTACTAGAATACTATATTTAAGTTCGGAAAGATACTTTTCAAATCATGTAGATTGATTTGAAAAATAAAAACATGATTATATTCATGAAAAATGCAGTATTTGATGTACCTAGTTTTTATTAAAAATGTAGAATTTCTCATCTGATATTTAATGTATTTATAAATTAAATTTTGACTTATATAATAAATTTCATTTTGATTTATTAAGAAGTAGGGAATGAATCTGCCATATTTCTCTTGATAATTTTTCTATCTGATTATTCATAGATTCAATTTCATTTTTGTAAATAACACCAGTTGTATTAGTAGCCTTGGCAATCTGGTTTATATTATTTGTTGCATTTGAAAGTAACCATTGGAGATTCCTAAATGGTTCCAGGTCTACAATATAAATTTCTTTTTCTAATACACATTTTCTAAGAAAGTGGGACATTGTTTTGCAATTTGCAAGTTTCATTTTCTTTTCAAAAATTTCTTTTTCTTCATCTGTTAAATATATTTTTAGTTGATTATTTCTTTTTCTATTATCCATAGTATATCTCCTTATCATAAAATATTGGGATCTTAGGGCTCTCCCTAACAAGGTAAAATTGATAAAAAAAGAAGCAGTCCATAAAGGTTCTGCTTCATCAATTTTTCGTAAGTGGGTACTCACTTACTGTGCTTGCTATTAAAGTTATAAGCGTTAAGCGTTTATTCAATTTTATTGATTATACCGCATTTAAAGAAATTAATAAAGAAGTATAAGCGAAGCTATTGACAATGATTATCAGTGTTGATATAATAATACCGACAACAGTGTCGGTTTGGAGGTTATTTATGAAATGAAAATGGAAGCTGATGAAAGAAAAAAGCAGATTAGACAAGCAGCTATGAAAGTCTTTTTGGATAAGGGATTTAGAAATACAGTTATGAATGACATTATGGAAGCTACTGGGCTTTCTAGAGGTGGTTTGTATCATCATTATGGTTCTACCTATGAAATTTTATACGACATTATGTTAGAAGGAAATAAATACAGAGAGAAGATAATCTATGATGAGATGAATAAAACAAGTCAGGATTTTAGCGAAGTTTTATCTGAGATTATTTTAGAAAAAATGCTATATCAGAGTGACTATGTTTCAATTTATGCAATGTTTTTGCAGGAATTAAATCATGACGATAAGTTAAAAGACTTATATAAGAAACTAAAAAAATCATCATCTGATAGTATTCTAATGTTATTTGATGAAGATGTAAGGGGTGAATTAAGTGAAGCTATCGAATTAATAACTGATTTGATTAACACATTTATTCTAGGTTGTGAAGTTCTAAATGCAAGAGAAAATTTTGTGAAGAACAAACTTGCATTAAAAAAAATGATAGGAATTATCTTAGATAATAATGCTAAGTAAATCTTAGGGTTTACTCAGAAAGAAAAAATATATCTTAAATTGGAGGTTTATATGAAATTAAAAGATGTCGTACAAGTTACAATTTTTACAGTAGTGGCGTTTATATTAAACATGGCTGTATCAACAGCTACAGGAATGTTAGGAACTTTATCCTTATATATAGCGGCAGGATTTTCTTCCTTTGTAGTAGCTCCGCCATTTATAATTATGGCTAAAAAATTACAAAAAAGAGGAATAGCTTTTATATTTTTCATGTTGCTGGGTGTATTTTATGCTTTAAGTGGATATTGGCCAATGCTTATAGTAAATGCCATCGCAGCTATTGTAGCAGAATTAATTATAGGTAACTATAAAAATGATAATAGAGTTGCTTTAGCATTATCTGCTGGAATGTTTGTTATTTCAATGCACGCAATGACATTTGTAAGATTACTTGGACCAGAAAAAATTGTTGAAGTTTTTAGCGTATTTACAAAAGAACAGGCTGCCTTTATGGATGCCTTTTTTACACCAAAGGCAATGCTAATCTCAATAGGCATTAATATCGTTTTGGTATTAATAGCAGGAAGATTTGGATTATATATAAATAATAAGTTTTTTAAAAAGAGTAAAAAATCAGGAATATTGTAATGGAAAACATAAGGAGAGATGACAACTGTCTTGTAAATCCTATAATCTTATTTGTTTTAATTTTAGCGTTTTCGATTATATTATTTATAACAGATGATATTGGCTACTATATTATGATAGGAATATCAATGTTTCTAACCTTAACTTTTTCCTTAAAACAATTTATTAAACAACTAGCAACAGTTCTTATCTTGTTAATTGTTGGCAAAACATTAACTATTATAGACTTAGGAATAGGTGGAAATGCAATTTTAGGTCTTGTAGAAATCGTATTAAAACTCTTTCCGATATTTATTATTGGCGGTATTCTTGTGAATACATCACCACTTAAAATGATGAGTTCACTTAAGTTTTTACACATTCCAAATGTGTTTGCTCTAAGCATAGTGATAGGAATGAAGTTTATATCAGAGATGGGGTTAAGGATTAAAGAAATAAAGAATGGCATGAAGGTAAGGGGGCTAAGATTAAGTCCCCTCCATCCTGTTAGGTCTTTTGAACTTTACTTCATCCCTCTTATCTATAAATGTTTGCAAGTGAGTGAAACTTTGACTTCATCTATTATATCTAAAGGAGCAGAATATAGAGGGGAAAGGACCAATTATCATAAAATAACTTTTAAATTTTTTGATATCGTATTCTTACTTTTAGCTATTTTCTTATTGTGGAGGTCAATATGAATGTAATAGAAGCTGATATTAAAAAATTCTCTTATGATGGAAATGATAAGGTGATTTTAAAAGATATAGAGCTAAATATTAAAGAAGGGGAACTTGTTGTTATAAGTGGTTTATCTGGTTGTGGAAAAACTACTCTAACAAGAATATTAAATGGTTTAATTCCGAATCATTATCAAGGACAATTATATGGACAAGTATCTATTTTAGGAAAAAATATTTCGCAATATAAAAATGGAGAATTGGCAAAATATATAGGAAATGTTTTTCAAAATCCAACAGATCAGTTTTTCGCAAATATTGTTGAGGATGAGCTTGCCTTTGTTGGAGAAAATTTAGGAATGGAGCTTTCAGGATTAAAGAAAAGAGTTGATGACTCTTTGAGTGTGATGGGAATTGAAAATTTAAAATATAGAAATATCAATTCTTTATCAGGTGGACAAAAGCAAAAAGTTGCTATCTCATCTACTCTTGTTTATGATACTAAAATAATTTTCTTTGATGAACCATCATCAAATTTAGACTATAGGGGAATAGTCGAACTTAAAAATATTCTTGAACAATTAAAATCCTTAGGAAAAACGATAATAATATCTGAGCATAGATTGTTCTATTTAAATGATTTATATGATCGTTTTCTGTATATGAAAGATGGTAAAATCGAAAAAGTCTTTAAAAAAGGTGAATTAACAGAAGAGGATTGTAAAAATTACTCTTTAAGAACAACTAACTATAATTTTTTGCTATCTGAAAATATTGATAATTCCCAAAATGTAGTTGAGGATATAAGAGGAGTTGGTATTTCTATTGGTAAAAAAGAATTAATAAAAAATTTAAATATAAGCTTATATGAAAATGAGATAATGGCGATTATAGGTAAAAATGGAGTAGGTAAAACGACTCTTGCAAGATCTTTAGCTGGTTTATTAAACTTTAAAGGCAAGACAAGCTTTGGGAGAAATAAAAAAGAAAGATTAAGAAACTCTTATTATATGATGCAAGATGTAGAATACCAAATATTTTTTGATACGGTGGAAAATGAGCTTTTACAAAAAGATAGAATTAATGACGTTGGATATTTAAATAGACTTAGAAACGAATTAAAACATATTGACCTTTGGGAAAATAGGTATGACCATCCACAAAATCTATCTGGTGGACAAAAACAAAGACTTGCACTATTAACTGCTTGTTTAAGTGGTAGAAAACTAATAATTCTTGATGAACCTACGTCAGGTTTAGATTACAAGAGAATGAATGATATTTCTGAAATAATAAAAAGATATTCAAAAATATATCCTTTTGCCATAATAACTCATGATATAGAACTTATTTTTAAAGTTTGTAATTCTGTGTTAATGCTTGAAGAAGATGGATATAAGAAAGTATATGTTCAAGGACATGAAAAAGATATTTTGAAATTTATTAAAGATGGACTGATTGTGTAAGGAGTTGATTTTTTGAAACAAGATATGAAAGAACAATTATTAACAAAAAGACCTATAGATTTACTTTTTCAATTATCTATCCCTGCTGTAATAGGAATGATAGTAATAGGTCTTTATCCACTAATGGATGGAATTTTTGCAGGAAATATTATAGGACAAACTGCAATGACAGCTTGTGGTGTAGCTATGCCACTTACCTTTTTTAATAGTGGAGTATCTACACTCATAGGTGTAGGTTCAGCATCAGTTTTATCAAGAGCTATAGGAAAGGGTGACCAAAAAACAGTTGATAAAATTATGGGGAATTTAATCTTTTGGGTTATTCTATTCTCATCAATTATTACAATAGGCGGAATTTTACTTGCACCACATTTTTTAGATATGGTTGGAGCAAGTGGAGAAATTAAAGAATATGGTATCAGATATTTACGAGTAATTTTCATTGGTTCTTTATTTGTAAACTTTACTCAATCAGCAAACATGGTTATGCGTGGAGAAGGATTAATGAAAAAAGCAATGCTCATTATGGGGCTAGGGGCTTTTTTAAACATAATTCTTGATCCAATTCTAATGAAATTAATGGGAAGATACGCAATAGAAGGGGCTGCACTTGCAACTATTACAGCACAATTTGTTCAAGCGATAATAACACTCCATTACTTCAAATATAAAAGTAAAGCAGTAAAAATAAATAAAATCAAACCTGATCAGGAAATAAAAAAAGAAATGTTTGGCGTAGGGTCATCTGCTATGATGATGCAAATTTTATTTATGATTCAACAAACAATGCTATATAAAATGTCATTTAAATATGGAGGAGATACAAATGCTATCTTAATGGCAGCAACTTTAAGAATATATGCCTTTTCCTTTATTCCACTTTGGGGAATGAGTCAAGGCTTGCAACCTGTTGTTGGTACAAACTTTGGAGCAAAAAGATATGACAGGGTAAAGGAGGCAATGAAGGTATTCTCCATTGGAGGACTTGTTCTTGCAGCCATATTTTGGCTACCAGTCTTATTATTTTCAAAAAACATCCTTTCCCTATTTGGAGTAGAAGAAAGTATTATAACTCAGGGAGTAGGAAACTTTAGACTATTTTATTCTATATTTATCTTATATGGAGTAATGGTTATGTCTATAACATTCTTCCAAGCAATAGGAAATGCTAAAAAGGCAGGCATAATCGTCATGCTAAGACAATTATTTTTATTCGTTCCTGCCATGATTATTCTACCAATGACATTTGGAGTTAAGGCAGTATGGTTTGCTGAACCTCTTGTAGATTTAATTATGATTTTAGCTGGAATAGCAATGATGATTGGAGAGCTTAATAGAATGCCCTCTGAAATAAAAAAAATATAATAAACTATTTAAAAATATTACTAAAGGAGGTTTTAAAGTGAATTTAGTAAAAGAATATGTAAATAAAAGAAAAGGCTCATATTTTATGTCAATCTTACTGGCAATAATTGGAGTAGTGGCTGGGCTTTTTTCTTATATATACATGGCGAAAATTATTGTAAATTTGATTAATGGCGTAAGCGATACGAGTTTATATACTTCACTTTGTATAAGTATTTTAATAACATTTGTTATTAAAGAAGTGGCAGCAGGAATATCAACAAGTATTTCCCATACCGCAACTTTTAACTCATTAGGAGAAATCAGAAATGATATTTCTAAGAAACTTTTCAAGATGCCATTGGGAGATNGTATTTTAATAACATTTGTTATTAAAGAAGTGGCAGCAGGAATATCAACAAGTATTTCCCATACCGCAACTTTTAACTCATTAGGAGAAATCAGAAATGATATTTCTAAGAAACTTTTCAAGATGCCATTGGGAGATGTTCTTTCAAGATCATCTGGAGAATTAAAAAATATTATAGTTGAGCAAGTTGATTCTATGGAAACTTCACTTGCCCACCTAGTGCCAGAATTTACGGCAAATTTAGTAGGACCTATTCTATTATTTATTTATATGTTTACCTTAGATTGGCGATTGACCTTGCTATCACTAATTCCATTTGTGGTGGGAATGGCTACCATGATGTCTGTTATGAATGCTCATTATAAGGAAATGTTTGGAAAGTCAGTTGCCATTGGTCAACATATGAATAATTCCATTGTTGAGTATATAAATGGGATAGAAGTAATAAAGACCTTTAATCAAAGCGAATCATCTTATAAAAAATATGCGGATAGCGTTTATGACAATGCAAGCTTTTATTATAACTGGATGGGTGAATCTATGAATAGGGTTGCCATAGGAAGACTCTTATCTCCTATGGGAATTATTACAATCATACCTTTTGGGATTTTATTTTATATAAAGGGAAGTATTGATTTAGGAAATTTAATTACCTTAATCGTCTTATCCTTTGCTACGGTTTCTAGCATTTTAAAAATCATGAACTATATGGATGATATGTCAAGAATATCAACTATAACTTCTGAAATAGGAAAAATTTTAGATTCAAAAGAGTTAGAAAATATTGACAAGGGAGAAAAAATAGAATCCTATAATATAGAACTTCAAGACGTAGACTTTTCTTACGATGGAAAAAAGAAAGTCATTGATAATCTTTCTATGGAAATAAAAGAATCTAATGTTTCAGCACTCGTTGGTCCTTCTGGGTCAGGTAAGTCCACAATAGCAAAACTTATTGCTGGATTTTGGAATGTAGATAAGGGATCTATTAAAATTGGCGGAGTAGAAACAAAAGATGTGTCGCTCGAAAACTTGTCTTCACTTATTTCTTTTGTATCCCAAGACAATTTCCTATTTGATATGACTATAAAGGAAAATATTAGGCTTGGAAATAAGAATGCCTCTGACGAAGAAATTATAGATGTATGTAAAAAATCTGCCTGCCATGATTTTATTATGAATCTATCTAATGGTTATGATACAAGAGTTGGCGAAGGTGGAGGTCATCTATCTGGAGGAGAAAGACAAAGAATATCTATTGCTCGTGCCATGCTAAAGAATGCACCAATCGTAATTTTAGATGAAGCAACTTCTTATATAGATCCTGAAAATGAAGCTCTCATACAAAACGCCTTGGCAAATCTAGTTAAGGGTAAAACTTTAATCATAATCGCTCATAGGTTAAAGACAATTGTTGATGCAGATAGGATATTTGTTATTAAAGATGGCAAATTAAATTCTTATGGTACTCATGAAGAACTATTAAATTCATCAGAACTTTATAAGGAAATGTATGCTGCAAATTTAAGGGGTGATGAAAATGCTTAATGTGTTTAAAAAGATATGGAATTTTTCAAAAGAAGAACAGGTAAATATTAAGAAATCCATTCTCGCTGGATTTTTGCACGCAGTATTTAATGCCCTTGAGTTTGGTGCAATTTACTATATGCTAGTAAATATATTCTCTAAAACTTTAGACTATAAGGCAATCTTTATTTGTCTCGGCATATTAGTAATATCTCTTGTTGGCAAAATTATGACACTAAAAATTTCACAGATGGCACAAACACACGCTGGATATTTTATGGCAGCCCATAAGAGAATAGAAATAGGAGAAAAAATTAAAAGAGTTCCTATGGGTTTCTTTTCAAGCTTTTCACTTGGAAGATTAACTACAATTGCCACATCTTCACTTTCCCAAGCAGAAATGTGGGTGCCTATGCTTTTGGTTCTTGTACTTGGTGGAGTTTTAAATACTTTAGTCTTTGTCCTTGGAACTTTAATATTTAATGTAAAGGTAGGGCTTGTTGCAGTGGTGGGTGTAATAGTATTCTTTATAGTAACATCAATGATGGAGAAAAAATCATCAGCTAATGCAGATAAAATGACAGAAACACAAACAAGACTTACAAAAGAAGTATTGGCAACTTTACAAGGTATGCAGGTTATAAAATCCTATAATCTTGGTGGAGAAAATAACAGGGCTTTGAGAAAGTCTATAAAAGATACATCAAGAATACTCTTAGACCTAGAAAAATCTGTTGCACCATACACAGTTATTCAAAGAATTGTAATGGGAATAACAACAGTAGCTATGGTCTATGTATCTCTAAAATTAAATTTATCTGGTGAACTTCCGCTTGCCGAAACAATTCTTATGATTATGGCATCCTTTATAATCTTTGAAGGACTAATCGGTGCAGGATCAAACATGGCAATCCTAAGAGCTTGCGAAAATGCTATAGATTCAGTTGGCTTTATAGACTCAATGCCTGATATGAAAGAAGGAGAAGTTTCAGAGTCTATACGAAATCACGATATAGTCTTTAAAGATGTTTCTTTTTCTTATGATGACAGACCAATTTTAAAAAATGTATCAGCAGAGATAAAAGAAAATACTATGACTGCTATTGTTGGTCCATCTGGATCTGGTAAAACAACATTTTGTAATCTCATAGCGAGATTTTGGGATGTAAATTCTGGCGAGATTTTAATTGGTGGAAAAAATATAAAAGACTATAAGATAGAAAACTTAATGAATTCTATTTCAATGGTCTTTCAGGATGTATACCTATTTGAAGATACAATTGAAAATAATATAAAATTTGGAAAACAAAATGCGAGCCATGAAGAAGTAGTTCAAGCTGCAAAAAAAGCAAGATGTCATGAATTCATAGAAGCTTTACCAGAAGGATATGACACTATTATTGGGGAAGGTGGAGCAAGCCTATCTGGTGGAGAAAAACAAAGAATCTCCATAGCCAGAGCCATGCTAAAAGATGCAGATATAATTATCTTTGATGAAGCCACAGCAAGTATAGATCCAGAAAATGAAGATAAACTTAAAGAAGCAATAGAATCATTAACAAAAAACAAAACAGTAATTATGATTGCCCACAGACTAAAAACCATAAGAAATGCAGATCAAATCTTAGTCTTAAAAGATGGAGAGATAGTAGAACGTGGAAATCATGAAGAACTGATTAAGAATGATGGACTTTATTCTGACCTTATAAATGCAAAAGCTAAGGCGGAATCATGGAAATTAAATAACTGATAGAAAGAAATATTTAAAGTCTTTGAACATGAAAAATATTTAGAGCAGGTGGACAAGAAAAACCACTTGCTCTTTTTTCCTCTAAACCATGATGGGAATTTTGAAGATAATCTAGAAGATAAAAATGTTGATGTAGAAAAAGTTATAGCTACACCAATGATGATTGAAGCATAAAAAATGTATCAACCATTACCCTTTAAACAGGATTTAGGTTGATACAAAAAATTATTTACAGACCCTGTTATTGTGTAATTAAGACTATAAGCGTTAAGCGTGCTTATTTATAGTAAATAAAATTATACCACATTCATAATATAAATTCAGGGTACTATTGACAAAAGTGTAAGAAAATGATAATCTTTATTAAAAGAACGAGTGTCGGTCAATAGGTGGTGAGGTTTTGACAAAGAGAAATGTAAAAGATCCAGAAGAAAGAAAACAGGAGCTTATAAATATAGCATCCAGACTTTTTGAAAAGGATGGATATGAGAAAGTTTCTGTGCGAGATATTCTCGCAGAAGTTAACGGAGCGCCGGGAATGTTTTATTATTATTTCAAATCAAAAGAAGATATTTTCTTGGCTTGTATGGAAACATATTTTGAAGAAAAACTAAAAAATAAGTTGTATATACTTCAAAATAAGGAAATGGATTACGAAGAAAGAATAAAAATTGTAAGAGAACTTATAGTAAAAGATATCGGTCAGTTTACGACAAGATATAATTTTTCAAAAGAGAATTCAATTACAGATAACTCTTACAGGCTATGGGAATTGATTCATTACATTGGAAAATTTATAGATGTATATTCAGAGTTTATAATTGAAGGAATTGAAAATAAAAAAATAGAAAATAATATGGGAATAAACAGAGAAAATGTGAGAAGTTTTGCAACTTTTATTTTATACGGAGCTGTTGGAACAATATATAATGACTATATTATTAAGGGAGAAAACAAAACAAATTCAAGTGAAGCCTTTGGAATAATAAGCGAACTATTTCAAAGACCTCATTAGAGAAAAATAAAATATAAGTATTTTACAAGGGAAACATCAACGGTGTTTTCCTTGTATTAGTTTTAAGGCAAATGAACGAACTCGTTCGGTAAGGAGGTATGTTTTAGATGAAAAAGAAGAAATCTATCAAAGATATTATTTCCTACAGTGAAATAAAAAATGGACAACTTGTAGGAGGAATATTATTTGTTAGTCTTGGGATGCTATTAAGTATTTGTCCAATTTTGGTGATATACAAAGTCATAAAATCTCTATTTTTATATGGAAAATTAGAACAAAGTACAATACAGTTCTGCATCTATGGACTTGCAGCAGTGGTGTTGTCATACTGCTTAACTTACATTGGCGGTATTTTATGCCATAAGTTTTCATATGTTTTAATAGCTAACTTAAAAAAGAAGATATTATTTCATATTGGGAATCTTCCTTTAGGTTTTTTTACCGGAGACAACAAGTCAAAAATAAGGCAAGTATTAGGATCAGACATGAATCAAATTGAGGGATATTTTTCTCATCAATTACCAAATTTAATTTCAACTTTAGCGCTAATTTTAGCAATGATAATTGTTATGTTGAAGATAAATTTAATATTAGGTCTTACGACTTTGTTAATTATATTTGTCGGTTTAGGAATTCAGATTGCAATCATGGCAAAGATTATAAAGTCGGGTGGACTTGAGAAGAACTTTGCGATTCTGGATCAAATTAATTCAGCAACTACTGAATACGTTAAAGGTATGCCGGAAGTGAAAATATTTGGAACAGGAGCAAAATCATTTAAAACTTTTTCAAAATCAGTAGGAGAATATAGAGATTTTACAAGTTCGATGACATCAATGATAAGACCAGGATTTGTCTCATTTAGAATGTTTATTTTATCTGTTGCTACATTCATAGTTCCAGTAGGAATACTTTTAATGTCACGAAATAATAACTTGGATTTTGCTATAGTTTTTATTTTCTATTTGATTCTTGCACCTGCCATTAGCGTACCTGCATTAAAACTTAGAGATTTTGCAGAAGGAATGAATTTACTAAATGAAGTTGTTTTGAGAATCTACGAAATTATAGATCAAAAAGAATTGGCAATTGAAAATATCGAGGAAGAGATAAAAGGTCATGATCTTGAATTCGAGAATGTAAGCTTTTCTTATGGAGATGAAGAGGTTTTAAAGAATATAAGCTTCTGTGCTAAACAAGGAGAAGTTACAGCATTAGTTGGCTATTCGGGAGCAGGCAAATCTACCATTGGAACGCTAATACCCAGATTTTACGATCCTTCAGAAGGCTCTATTAAAATTGGTGGAGTTAATATAAAAAATATTCCGATGAACGCCTTAATGGAGAGGATAGCATTCGTTTTTCAAGACAGTGATCTTATCACAGATACAGTCTTCAATAATGTTGCTATGGCAAAGACAGGTTCTACAAAAGAGGATGTCATAAAAGCATGTAAAAAAGCAAGATGTCATGATTTTATTGTAAAACTTCCTGATGGGTATGACACTGTTTTGGGTAAAGGGACTTATTTATCTGGAGGAGAGAAACAACGTATTGCTGTAGCAAGAGCGATTTTAAAGGACGCACCAATATTAGTATTAGACGAGGCAACAAGTTTTGCTGATTCTGAAAATGAATATCTTATGCAGGAAGCTTTGTCTGAATTGGTTAAAGATAAGACAGTTGTCATGATTGCTCATAGGTTAAATACCATAGAGAATGCAAATCAAATTTTAGTAGTATCTGATGGAAAAATTGCAGAAAGAGGTAAGCATGAAGATTTAATCCTTGCAGATGGAATATATAAGCGACTCTTTGATATTTATAAGAAGACAAATATTTGGCAAATGGATATAGAAGGGAGTGAGAATGAATGATAAGAAATATTACATTAGGAAAGATGAATAATATAAGAAAATCAATTATTTTAAATGTTTTGGCATCTATTTTCAACCTTATACCATTTATTGCTTTGGCGAAAATTGTAGAAACACTATTTTTAAATAGAGGTGCAGATAGTATAGATACGAGCCTTTTATGGAAGTATTTTGGGATAATGGCAGTATTTTTCTTAATAACATTCTTATTGGAAAATTTAGCCACAAAATATACCTATGAACTTGGATACAAGACAAGTGCAGATGGAAGAATAGAGCTTGCAGACCACATAAGAAAACTGCCGATAGGTTATATTTCAGGAAAAAGTTCAGCAGAGATCTTAGATACATTAATGAATGATTTTTTCAAAGTTGAAACGGCAGTAACGCATCAATTACCTCAATTTTTCAGTGGCATATGTGTAGCGGTTCTTTGCTCAATATTATTTTTGATAATTAATGTAAAAATGGGAATAGCAACACTTATTGGATTGCCGATTTCTGTTCTACTTCTTACACTCATGCAAAACTTTCAGAAAAAAATTTATTTGAAAACAAAGAAAATGAGGATAAAAGAGGAAGAAGATATAAACGAATATTTGGATGCTATTAAGACTCTAAAAGCATATAACAGCTTAGATGATACATTAACAAAGCTTGAAGAAGATATAGATAACTCGAGAGACGCAAATATTAAGAGTGAGAAAGGAGTTGGTTCATTAACTACTATAGCAAGTATGATTTTAAGAATAGGACTTCCTTTGATGAGTTTAGCGGGTTCATATTTGTTTATAAATGGATCTTTGGAAATTGATACATTTTTAATGTTCTTATTTGTAGGCACAAGGATTTTTGATCCCTTGGAGCTTGCACTTGTAAATTATACAGGTCTACAAATGGCATCAGTTTCAGGAGAGAGAATCATTAACTTACTTAACGCTAAACCTATGTCAGGAAATTGCGATGTAAACGAAAGCAACAAAATTGAAATCCACGATGTTTCATTTTCTTACAAGGAATCTAAGGTTATCGATAATGTTTCATTAGACATTAATGAAAATGAATTAACTGCTTTTGTTGGTTACTCTGGCTCTGGAAAATCTACACTAATTAAATTAATTTCCAGATTTTATGATCCTAATGAAGGGACAATTAAAATTGGTGGAGTAGATTTGCTAACAGCCGACCCTGATAAATTAATGGATAAATTTTCTGTTGTTTTTCAAGATGTGTATCTTTTTAAAGACACAATTTATAACAATATAAAATTTGGAAATGAAGATGCAAGTAAAGATGAAATCATGAATGCTGCAAAAATGGCAGGAGCTTATGACTTTATAGTCAAAAAAGATGATGGATTTGACACTATGATTGGACAAGGAGGAGCGACTCTGTCTGGAGGTGAGAAACAAAGAATATCAATAGCGAGAGCAATATTAAAAAATGCACCAATAATACTACTTGATGAAGCAACATCTTCACTTGATCCTGAAAATGAACTTATTATACAGGAAGCAATATCAAATTTAATTAAAAATAAAACAGTTGTGGTTGTAGCTCATAAATTAAGGAGCGTAATGGGAGCTGATAAAATTGTTGTTTTAAACAAAGGAAAGGTAGAAGAAGTTGGGAAACATGAAGAACTTATTAAAAATGAAGGACTATATAAAGACTTATGGAATTATCAAGAAAAGTCTAAAGAATGGAAGATTGTACAGTAACAATCAATTTTAAAGGAGGAAATTTATGAAAACACAAAAGAAATCATCAAAAAATGCAGTTACAGCCGGTGTTTTAATTGCACTTTACTTTGTAACATATGCAGTCATTGGGGCAATATCTATGCCTGTCCCTGTTTTATTTTTACTAATGCCTATGCTTGTAGCACTATTTGCTGCACCAACCTATCATATGCTTCTTGCAAAGACAAAGTCAGCTACTGCTATTGTAATAGCAGCTATTTTACCAAGTATTTTATTAGTTGCAACTGGGCATATTCCAATTGCACCATTAGTGGCAGTGCCTGCCGGAATAATTGCTATGTTCATAGCAAAAGGTGGAAATTATACAGACTTTAAGAAAAATACAATTAGTCATATGTTTTTTTCTCTAAACTTATTTGGAGGATTCTTACCAATTTGGCTTATGAGAGAAGCATTTTTTGAAAGTTTAATAAAAGGTAAATTAGATCAAAGCTTTTGTAACACAGTAAGAGCATGGACACCAATATGGATGTTACCAGTTATGATTATAGGAACATTTATATTCTCTTTGATTGGTTCTTATTTTACAAAAAAAATATTAAATAAAAAGTTGGAATCCGCAGGAGTTTTATAATGGAAAATTCAAAGTTTGTTCTGGGGTCAAAATATGACCTCAGAACAAAACTTATCTTGCTTATAGGTGCGAATATTTTAATTTTTTTAGGGTTTGATTGGATCTATCAAAGCCTTATTACATTATTTTTCCTTGTCATTATTATTAGCGATGGTTATAAAAAATCCACTATAAGGTATATTTTATTTTTTGTAATAAGTGTAGTATTGGAAAAATCTTTAGCCTATTTTAGTATGAATTTTCTTTTGAATTTAATTTTATTTATCTTGGCAATTGGAAGAAAATTTCTGCCATGTATTATCGTGGGTAAATGGATTTTAAATTCAACATCTGTTTCCAGTGCAGTGGCAACTTTGCAAAAATTAAAACTTTCAAAAGACTCGCTCATAATGATTTCTGTAATATTTAGATGTTTGCCTACTATTAAAGACGAATGGAGTCATATAAATATGGCGATGAAAACTCGAGGAATTAATTTTAACTTAATCAATTTAACAAGAAGACCAACATTAATTATGGAATATTTTTTTGTGCCATTGTTCGTAAGTGTGATAGAAATTGGGGATGAGCTCTCTCAATCAGCTATTATAAGGGGACTCGATGCTCCTGTTAACAAAACAAGTAGACACCTAATTAAGTTTAGAAAAAATGATATTGGTGTTCTAATTCTTATGATTTTAATTTTATCAATAGTAATATTTATGAAAGTATCAGGGTGGGACTTATGATTGAAATTAGAGAATTAAGTTTTAAGTATAAGGGAGGATCTGATTACTCATTAAAAGATATAAATTTGAAAATCAAAAAAGGGGAATGCATTCTTCTGTGTGGTAGGAGCGGTTGCGGAAAGTCGACTCTATTAAAGCTTATGAACGGTATAATACCTGAGTTTTATGATGGGGACATTTCTGGCAGTGTTATGGTCAATGGTATGAATACATTTACTACACCAATTTTTAAATTATCTAATAATGTAGGCTCGGTTTTTCAAAATCCTAAAACACAATTTTATACAACCAATACAACCGATGAAATTGCTTTTGGTTTAGGAAATTATGGAATAGAAAGAGAAGTAATTAACAAAAGGATTGAAGAAGTTGAAAAAGAGCTTCATCTTGAAAACTTGATGAATAAAAATATATTCAATCTTTCTGGAGGAGAAAAGCAGAAGATTGCTATAGCAAGCATTTACGCATTAAACCCTGAGATATTTATTCTTGATGAACCATCTTCAAGCTTAGACATAAAGTCAATGAAAGAACTATCGCTTACAATAAAAAAGCTTAAATCTTTAGGAAAAACTATTATTATTGCAGAACACAGGTTGTGGTATTTAAAAGACATTGTTGATAGAGCAATATACTTAGAGGATGGAAAAATCATCAGAGAATATAGTATGGACGAAATTGAAAATCTAAGTGAAGATGAACGAATGAGAACAGGACTTAGGCATTCTGATTATAAAGCTATTGAAAGATTTGATGATTTTGAAACTTCAAATAAAGGGACTTTATTAGAGTTAAAAAATCTAATATTCAAAAGAAATACCAAAATAATTTTGTCCATTGAGGATCTTAAATTTTTTTATGGGAATATTATTGGAATTGTTGGAGAAAATGGAATTGGGAAGTCTACATTAGCAAAAATTATATGTGGCTTAAACAAAGAAAATAAAGGTAAAATTTTAAAAGATGATGAGAATTTAAATATAAAAAGTAGGCTAAATGAGAGCCTGCTTATTATGCAGGAAGTGAACTGTCAGTTATTCACGGACAGCGTTAAAGATGAAATAGTATTAACATCAAATATTAAAGATGATAATGCTTTAGATACTTGGTTAAAAGATATGGAGTTGAAAAATATCAGTGATAGGAATCCTCACACCTTGTCAGGAGGACAAAAACAGAGAGTAATTATCTTATCCGCTTTACTATCCGACAAGAAAATTCTATTTTTCGATGAACCAACCAGTGGATTGGACTATAGAAATATGAAAATAGTAGCTAAAAGCATAAAGAAAGTAAAGGAAGAAGATAAGTTGATTTTAATAATATCCCATGATGTTGAGTTTTTAGAGTCAGTTTGTGATAAAGTGATTGATTTCACGTATTTATGAAAATGCATATATTAGTAAATTGCAAGAGGGACATATGATAAAAACGCAAGAAAAACGAGAAGTTATGAATAGTATTTTTTAGAATATCCTATAATATAAACCTTATAATATTTTTTTATTTTTGAGGATTTATGCCTAGTAGCATAAGTCCTCATTTTTTTATGCTCAAATTAATCATTGAAACTCAAAATTACATAGAAAAATAAAAATTTTGGTTACCAAAGAGGGCAAATTTCACTTTATAAAGTGAGGGGTATTTTGTCATCTTTTTATAAAAATCAAAATACTTTGAAGTGCAAATATTTTTGAAATTGCTTAGGTGAGATTAGTATATTTCAAATTTATTCCACTTACCAAGGTAAAAAAATCAACTTATATAGACCAGCTATCAAATGTCAAGAGAAAATAAAAAATAATTAATCTTGTAATTTATGGCACATCAAATAAGCCTAAAAATTAGGCTTAGAAAAACTAAATAACAACTAAATATTCGGTATGTAAGTTTTGTTATCTCTNAGACCAGCTATCAAATGTCAAGAGAAAATAAAAAATAATTAATCTTGTAATTTATGGCACATCAAATAAGCCTAAAAATTAGGCTTAGAAAAACTAAATAACAACTAAATATTCGGTATGTAAGTTTTGTTATCTCTCAAAACAGCAAAAATAATGTTAGTAAGTTTTCTAGCAACTGCACCAATAGCTGTACCATGAGCTTTACCCCTTTGTCTAAGCTTTTGATAATAAACAGACAAAGCAGGATCTTTAAAAGCAGCAACACTAGCAGCAAGCCAAATAGCACGTCTAAGATAAGGAGAACCACGTTTAGAAATCTTAGTATCAGTAGCATTAAAATTGCCAGATTGCTTAACAGCAACATCTAAACCAGCATAAGCAACCAACTGATTAGCTCTCTCAAAACGAGAAATATCACCAATTTCTGAGAAAATAGCAGCACCTAAGACATCACCAATACCGGTGATAGAAGTAATAACAGGGCATAAAGAATTAATCATAGAAGAAATTTCATCTTCAATATCAGCTATCTGATCTTCAAGAAAAGAAATTTGAGCAATAATCTGTTTAATTTGAAAAGAAAAAGACTTTAAAGCAAACTTAACACCAAAAGAATTAGAAGCCTTCTCTTGAATTTCTTTAGCCTTATCAATACCAAAGCGACCCTTACTACACTTAGACAACATCTTAGCAAGCTCATCAGCAGGAATAGAAATCATATCCTCAGGCAAAGGATACTTACTCAAAAGCTCCTTAGAAGCCACACCATAAATATTAGAAAAAAGCGAAGAATACTCAGGGAAAACCTGATCTAAAATACAAACAAGCTTTCTCTTCCAATCAGAAGCTTCATCAACAAGAGCAAACCTGAACCTAGAAAGATTTCTTAAAGCAAAAGTATCCTCATCAGAAAAATGAGAAACAGAAAACTCACCGAACCTAAGAATTTGAGCAATAACAAAAGAATCAACAGAATCATTCTTAGTCTGTCTAATATACATCTTTCTAAAAGCATCAGATTGAATAGGATTAATAACAATACAAGAAAAACCTAAATCAATTAAGAAAGAATAAAGCGAAAGCCAATAATGGCCAGTAGCTTCCATACCAATAATACAATTGTTAGAATCAATCGAAAAAGAGGAAATAAATTTCTGAAACTTCTCTAAACCCCTAATAGAATTAGAAAAAGAAAAGGACTCAGAAACAAGTTTCCCATCAGAATCAATTATTGAGGCTTCGTGGTTGTTCTTTGCAATATCAACACCAATGTAAAACATAAAATCACCTAGCTTTAATATAAATTTAGATAGAGAAAAGACCCTCAAGAACTTTACGACAATCAAACCTCGTTAGACATACAGCAACGAAATGTGCTATCCAGCTCATACTGATAAAGACGTAAAGAAGAGGCGTAACCCTAAATTGGGAAGACTAGCTTCAAGGAGGTTAACTACGACCTCTATCTATACAATTATTATCCCATAAGAAAGTGGGATTGAGAACAAAATGTAGTATTTATTACTACAACTATAATATACGAGGAGGTTAAAATGCAAGCAATAAAAATTTATAGTATGAGAGTTGCTATGCTCTGTAGACTTTATGAACTCAATTTAATAAATGATAAAGAATTCACCAAAATAAAGACTAGAATAGAAAAAGATTACAAGGAAATTGATAGAAAACAATTAATTTTATGATAAAATAATACTGTAGAAAGACACAAAATGGGAAGACCAGCTATCAAATGTCAAGAAAAAATCAAAAAATAATTAATCTTGTAATTTACGGCACGTCAAATAAGCCTAAAATTTAGGCTTAGAAATTATGAATTATGATAACTAAATATTAGGGATATAAGCTTTGTTATCCCTTAAAACGGCAAATATTATGTTTGTTAGCTTTCTAGCAACTGCACCAATAGCTGTACCATGAGCCTTTCCTCTTTGTCTGAGTTTTTGATAATACAAGGATAAGGCAGGATCTTTAAATGCTGCAACATTAGCAGCAATCCAAATAGCACGTCTAAGATAAGGAGAACCACGTTTAGATATTTTAGTGTCAGTAGCATTGAAATTTCCTGATTGTTTAACTGCAACATCTAAGCCTGCATAGGCAACTAATTGGCTAGCTTTTTCAAAACGTGAGATATCACCAATTTCTGAAAATATAGAAGCGCCTAATATATCGCCTATTCCTGTGATAGTTGTAATAACGGGACATAAATAATTTAGCATAGAAGAAATTTCTTCTTCAATATCTAATATTTGATCTTCTAGGAAAGAAATTTGATTAATAATTTGTTTAATTTGAAAAGAAAAAGATTTTAAAGCAAACTTAATACCAAACGAATTAGAAGCCTTATCTTGAATTTCTTTTGCTTTATCAATACCAAAACGACCTTTGCTACATTTTGATAAAAGTTCAGCAAGTTCATTAGCAGAAATAGAAAGAATATCCTCAGGTAAAGGATACTTACTCAAAAGCTCTTTAGAAGTAACACCATAAATATTAGAAAAAAGTGAAGAATATTCTGGAAATACCTGATCTAATATAGCAACAAGCTTTCTTTTCCAATCACTAACTTCATCAACAAGAGCAAACCTGTATCTAGAAAGATTTCTTAAAGCAAAAGTATCCTCATCAGAAAAATGAGAAACTGAAAACTCACCAAACCTTAAAATTTGAGCTATGATAAAGGAATCAACCGAATCATTCTTGGTTTTTCTAATATACATTTTTCTAAAGGCATCTGATTGAATAGGATTGATAGCAATGCAAGTAAATCCTAAATCAATTAAGAAAGAATAAAGACTTACCCAATAATGACCTGTAGCTTCCATACCAATAATACAATTGTTAGATGAAAGAGAAAAAGAAGAAATAATTCTCTTAAACTTTTCTAAACCTCTAACAGAATTAGAAAAGGAAAAAGAACCAGTAACAAGCTTTCCATTAGAATCAATAATAGAAGCTTCATGGTTATTCTTAGCAATATCAATACCTACATAAAACATAAAATCACCTAACTCTAATATAAATTTAGATAGAGAAAGACCCCTCAGGAACTTTACGACAATCAAACCTCGTTAGACATACAGCAACAAAATGTGCTATCCAGCTCATACTGATAAGGACGTAAAGTAGAGGCGTAACCCTTCCGCGGGAAGACAAGCTTCAAGGAGGTGAACTACGACCTCTATCTATACAATTATTATCCCATAAGAAAATGGGATTGAGAATAAATTGTAGTGTTTTTACTACATCTCCAATATACGAGGAGGTAAAATGAATACTAAAGTAAAATTAATAAAAGCTTCAAATACAGGAGCAAGAAATAGAAATGCACTAGATTTAGATTTAAAACGTGTTGCAGCATATTGTCGAGTAAGTACAGATAGTAAAGACCAACTTGAATCATATAAATCGCAAGTTGATTATTACACAAATCTAATAAAAAGTAATAAGAACTGGACTTTGGCTGGTATATACGCAGATGAAGCAACCACAGGAACAACTGCAACTAAAAGAGCAGATTTCATGAGACTAATAAGTGATTGCCAAAATGGAGATATAGACATGATAATAACAAAATCTATATCAAGATTTGATAGAAATACATTAGATACCTTAAAGTATGTAAGACTATTAAAGGAAAACAATGTTGGTGTAGTATTTGAAGAAGAAAATATAGATACTTTGACAATGGATGGAGAGCTATTATTAACAATATTAAGTTCAGTAGCTCAACAAGAAGTAGAAAATACCTCAGCCCATGTAAAAAAAGGACTGAAAATGAAAATGGAAAAGGGGGAGCTTATTGGTTTTCAAGGTTGTCTTGGCTACGACTATGACCCTACAACAAAAACTATATCTATAAATGAAGAGGAAGCTAAAATTGTTAGATACATCTTTAAAAGATATCTAGAGGGCAACGGTGGCTCAGTCATTGGTAGAGAACTAGAAGAACAAGGTTATCTCACTCCTAGAGGTAAAACAAAATGGTCTGACACTACAGTGTTAGGAATAATTAAGAATGAAAAGTATATTGGCGATATACTAATGGGAAAGACCTTTACAGTTGATCCAATAACAAAAAGAAGACTAGCAAATTTTGGAGAATCTGATAAATATCACATTGAAAATCATCACGAGCCAATTATATCAAAAGAAGATTTTGAAAAGGCACAAGAGATTAGACTCAGAAGAGCACAAAACAGAAACACTATTGCTAACAAGGATAGAAAAAGAGAAAAACTATCAAGGCAATATGCTTTTTCAAGTATGCTGGAATGTGGATTTTGTGGCGAAATACTGTCAAGAAGAACTTGGCACACAAGTTCAATTTACAAAAAAATTAATTGGCAGTGTGTAAGGTCAACAAAAAGAGGTAAAAAATATTGCCCTCATTCAAAGGGAATACAAGAAGCGGCAATAGAAAAAGCTTTTGTTGAAAGCTATAGGCAATTATGCCATGCAGATTCAACAGTAATAGATGACTTTTTAAAAATTGTTGAAGAAGAAATAAATGATAATACTTTAGTCAAGGATCTGAAAAAGATAGAAAGTCAATTAAATAGAATCATTAGTCAAGAAAGAAAGTTAGTTGATCTTCATTTGGAGGATAGTATAGACGAAGAAGTTTATGCTAAAAAGTATAAAAAACTAACAAAACAAAAAGAAGAATTAGTTGATGAAAAGAAAACATTGGAACTAACGATAAAAGATGAAGACTCTATTAAAGAAAGATTAAAGCAATTTAAAAAGGTCTTAGAAAACAAAGAAATTATAGAGGAATTTAACAGAACAGTATTTGAAAGCATAGTTGATAAAGTTGTGGTGGGCAGAATTGACAAAGACGGAAAAGTTCATCCTTATGACTTAACATTCTATTTCAAAACAGGAGTTAAAGATAGTCAAGATTCTAATAATTTTAAAGATAAAAGAAAGAATGCCAAAGACAATGACATTAATAAATTGTGTTCCTACAAGAATGACGAGGATAAAAAATTATGTCCCCAATCAAAAGACAACGCATTTAGAGGCAATTGCTTTACTTGAGAGGAGCTAGGAATGGATATATATAAAATATTATTTTTTGCCTTAATAATTCTTGTTCTGGCTATTTATATTCTTTTAATAGTTAGAAAAAATAAAAATAAAGATCTTATAGCAGCGAGTACAGAAGATAATAATTATATGACTGAAGGCATGACTATAGGAATGTGCTTGGGAATGGCTATCTCAATGCTTATAGATGCTGATAATATGGCGATTGGCTTATCTATTGGTATGATGCTAGGCATGGTAATTGGGATGAACATTAAGAAATGATTTAAGCGAGGTGCGCTTATGTATGATATTTATATTCAATTAGCTATATTTTTGGCCTTTGTCTTTGTCCTTAAAATGTTCTTGCCCAAAATAAAAGGCCACATGGGTGAATCTATAGTTAAAATTAAACTTAATAGCCTAGATAAGGAAAAATATAAGGTGATTAATAATTTAGTATTAGAAAATGCAGGAGGGACTACAAAGTCTACCCAAATTGATCATCTTGTAGTATCAACTTATGGGATTTTTTCTATAGAAACTAAAAACTATAAGGGCTGGATATATGGGTCTGAATTTGGCAAAAACTGGACTCAAAACATTTATGGTAACAAGAAAACTTTCATGAATCCAATCTTACAAAATTACGCCCATATAAAGGCTGTAGAAAATATTTTAAAAGATTTGTATCCTAATATGAAATACTTTTCTATTATAGCCTTTTCTCCAGAAGCAGAAATTAAAGTAAAGCTTAAGGAATCTGTAGTTTGTAAGATGTCGCAGGTCTCAAAAGAAATAGAAAAATTATCTAATGAAGATATAATCGATAAAGATGAATTAGAAAAGATTTTAGAAATAATCCAGGGAAATAGGCTAAATATAAGCAACAGAGACCATGTTAAAAACATAAAAGAAGCTAAGAAAAATAAGCTTAAAACCCAAACAGGTTCTACAAGCGAGACAAAAAAATCCCCAAGTAAGAAGATTGAAAAATCGGAAGAATCAAAATCTAAAATAACAAAGGAAGAGGTTAAAGAGAAGGAAGCTAAGCTAGATATGAAAAAAGAAAAGAATGAAAGTATCAAGCTTTGCCCAAAATGCGGAAGTCCTCTTGAAATAAGAACTGGTAGATATGGATCTTTTCTAGGCTGTACTAATTATCCAACTTGTACTTATGTGGAAAGTATTAAGGCATAATTTTTTATAAGATAGCTTGTAATTTTAGTTGTGATACTATTAAATTAAAAAGATTTGTTGACTGAATAAATCCATTTATTCTCAAAAAAACTTTGCAACATATCATATATAAGAAATTTAAGTCCGGTTTTTAAACTGGATTTTTATTTATCTATTTTCGCATACTTTGATGGAAAATGGGTAAACACTAATTGAGAGAGTAAATTAATAGGAGGAAAATATGGCAAAAAAGAATGATAAAGGTCAACATGATTTTATTAAAGCACCTTTGACACCAAAAGGAGCTGAAAAGGTAAAACCTGTTAAGGATAATGCCAAGATTAAAGATTTGGAAAAAAATAAGGTTGATAATAAGGGGAAGGCTTTTACAACCAATAAGGGCCTAAAGATGGCTGAAGATGAATTTTCCCTTAAGGCTGGCAGGAGAGGACCTACTCTTCTTGAAGACTTTCATCTAAGAGAAAAAATCATGCACTTTGACCATGAGAGAATTCCTGAAAGAATTGTCCACGCTCGTGGTGTAGGTGCCCATGGGATTTTTAAATCTACCAAGGATATGAGTAAGTACACAAAAGCATGCCTATTTTCAGGCCATAACAAAGAAACCCCATTATTTTCAAGGATATCTACTGTAGCAGGCTTTAGGGGCTCTACAGATACACCTCGTGATGTGCGTGGTTTTGCTATAAAATTTTATACCGAAGAAGGAAATTATGACATAGTTGGAAATAATGTGCCAGTATTTATTATCCAAGATGCAATAAAATTCCCAGATTTTGTCCATGCTGTTAAACCAGAACCAGATACAGAAGTACCTCAAGCCCAATCAGCCCACGATACTTTTTGGGATTTTGTAACTCGTAACCAAGAGTCCGCTCATATGGTTATGTGGCAAATGAGTGATAGGGCAATTCCTTTAAGTCTACGCATGGTTGATGGTTTTGGAGTCCATACTTTTAGATGGATAAATAAAGAAGGTAAGGCATGCTTTGTTAGATATCAATGGAACCCACAACTAGGAGTCCACTCTAGAGTATGGGATGAAACCTTAAAGGTATCTGGTAATGATCCAGATAGTCAAAGAAAAGATATGTATGATGCCATTGATGAAGGCTCTTACCCAGTTTGGGATTTCTGTGTCCAAATTCTTCCTGTTGAAAAAGAGCATGACTTCCCATTTGATATCCTAGATCCAACTAAGGTTTGGCCAGAAGAAGATATTCCAAAGGTAAAAATTGGGGAAATGATCTTTAATAGAAATGTAGATAATTACTTTGCAGAAACAGAGCAAGTTGCTTTTAATCCAGGCAATGTAATACCTGGTATTGATTTTTCAAATGACCCACTATTACAAGGCAGACTTTTCTCCTACACAGATACTCAGTTATTAAGGCTGGGTGGACCAAATTTTGCACAAATTCCAATAAATAGACCAGTAGTTGGAGTCCACAATAACCAAAGAGATGGCTGGCACCAACATATGATAAATAAGGGCCCAGTAGCTTATCATAAATCAACTATAGATGACCAATCTCCATATTATGAAAGCCCAGAAAATGGTGGCTATGAACATTATCAAGAAAAAATTGATGGCCAAGTTATAAAGGCAAGAGATGATAGTTTTAGAGACCACTTTAGCCAGGCTACAGCCTTCTATAAGTCAATTAGTAAGGTTGAGCAAGAACATATTATAAATGCCTTTTCTTTTGAACTATCAAAGGTCCAAAGGGAAGAAATTAGGCAAAATGTTGTAGATATGTTTGCAAACGTTGATATGAAAATGGCAGAAGAAATTGCTAAAAATATTGGTGCAGATAAGCCAGACGCTGATCGTGGCTTTGATCCTGTTGGCCTTAAGCCAAGTAAGGAAGCTAAGAAAGTAAAGATGCCAGAATTTGCTCAAGCTAACACAATCTTTAAGCCAGATACCTTAAAAGTTGGTATTTATTCTGATGATGATGATGATGATTTTGACTTTAAATCTCTTGTAAAGAAGATAAAAGATAATAAGGCTAAGGCAGAAATTATCCAAGGCAATCTTAAGGATACTAAAGATGGACAAAAGGTAGACCATAGGTATGAGACAATCCATCCAGTTTTAGAAGATGCTCTCATAGTTGTAGTTCCTGAAAAACCTTCTAAAGATTTTAGTAAAAATGTTGGTGAATTTGTAGATGAAACTTTCAAACACTATAAACCAATATGGTTAATAGGAGATCCTGAGGCAATCTTAGATAAGGAGCAACAGAAGGCTCCTGGAGTCATTGTAAGTAAGGACATGAAGGAAATTGATAAGTTTATAGAAAACTTAACTAAGCAAAGATTCTGGGATAGGGATGGTTCAATATAGGTTATAGGGCTTGGGATTTCCCAAGCTCTTCTACATATTTTAAAAAGTATTAATTATATTAGGTTAATCTGTAGAATTCGAAAGGGTAATATGGTTTTTAAAAACACAGTTAGGAAATTTTTTATAGAAGATGGTAGTCATGACCTTTTTTGGTTTATATTTGGCTTGGTATTTTTATTTATTTTTACATTTTTAATGATGCCTAAATGGATATTCTGTCTGGGAATTGGAGTTCTCACAAGTTCAATTTTTAGATATATTACAACAGATGGTCTTTTTTATAAAGAATTTAAAAATTTAGACAATAGAAATAAAAGATTTGATTACATACTTAGTAAAAATATTTTTACCCTTTTATTTCTTGCGGTTTTTATTTTGATATTATATTTTTTAGTGGTTGTAGGAGATAAATTTGCCTTGACAAGTTATAGTGATTTTAACTTTAAATTAGTTTTTAAATTTATCATATATATACTAGCTAGCGAAAATATAATTTTAATTTTTAGTCATAACATGATTCCCAATTATAAATCAGGAAATATAAGAAATATTAATAAAGATATAGAAGTTGGAATGAAAAATTTAAAAACTATGATACCTTCTTTGCTTGTAAATATAATCTTACTTATTTTGATTTTTATATACAGAATGAACTTAAATATTGTTGCAGGAATCTTATATTTATTTGTTTCTACAGTTTTATTCAGCATCAATAAAAGATTGAGTTTTTAGTAAATTGATAGTAGGGATATGATAATTATGAATAAAATAATAAATAAAAAAATATTACTGCAAATAGTTTTCTATGCATTATCATTTCCTCTTATATATTGTATCTTTGTATTATGTGCTAAGCTTGATTTTATTCCTATAGTTAATAATCTAATTTTGATTTTATCATGGCTTGGATTTTTTGCTTATCAGATTTTTTCTATATATAAATTCACTAATCTTAAAATAAATTTTTATTTAAAGCTATTTATAAGTTTAGTTTTGATTGGCATAATGCTTTTGTCGGTATACTTTATACTAATAATGAGTATTTTTGCTTTTAAGGACAATGAGCCTTTTTCTTATCAAGGAGAAAAATATTATATCCTGAATGAAGGCTGGCTTGATGATGATTATGAAATTTATAGGAAAAAAATAATCACAATGGATAAGCTTAATTTTGAAGAATCAAAGAAAATTTTTAAGGATATCAGTAATATTTCAAATGATCAAGTAAAAGATAAGTTTGAAATCTATTTTGATAAGGACAAGCAAATTATCAAAGGCCAAAAATCATTAGCATATGACAGGTCCGGGTCTGAACTAAGTGAAAAAGAAATTTTAAAAGATTTTAGCCTAAGAGATGCAAAATTAATAGCAAATTCAGCTTATGGCCTTATTGAAGTAGATAGGGCAGGAGCGAGGTCAAGGTGGTTTTTCATTGAAGTTATAGATAATAAATTAAATTTTATTTCGGAAATTCCAGATACTAATCCTGAAATTAGCGGGGAAATTTCTGAGGATGGTCTTATTTTACTTAGGTGTGAAGATGTTAATGGAAATATAAATTTTTATAAGTCAGATGACTTAGGCAAAACTTTTAAACTTACTGATTAAAAATATTTGATTTTAAGTTAAATTTGCATATAATTATTTTAGGGAATGAAGTTCTCCCGTGATTATAATCTAAAGAATCTAAAACGCGAAAGCTGATGACTTCTACTTGATTGTAGGGGTGTCAGCTTTTTTTGTTAGGAAATTAAGGAGGTATTATGATTTTATCTTTAGGACTTATCCTACTAGTGGGAATGAGTCTTGCTAGTATTTTTAAGAAAATAGGCTTGCCTGCCATTATTGGTATGCTTTTAACTGGAATTATCCTTGGGCCAGAGCTTTTAAACTTGATTGACCCTAATACATTAGCAATTTCATCAGATTTAAGGACAATTGCCCTTATTGTTATCTTGCTTAAGGCGGGCCTTTCACTAGATATTTCTGACCTTAAGAGGGTTGGTACATCTGCAGTTCTTTTGTCATTTTTGCCAGCATCATTTGAAATATTGGCCTACGCAATATTTGCACCTATGGTTTTAGGCTTGAATCTTATTGATGGACTCCTTATGGGGGCTGTGATGGGAGCTGTTTCTCCTGCCATAGTCGTACCTAGGATGGTTAAGTTGATTGATGAGGGCTATGGTAAAGATAAATCTATCCCTCAGATGATCCTTGCTGGAGCATCTTGTGATGATGTCTTTGTCCTTGTTCTTTTTTCATCATTTTTATCTATGGCTAAGGGTGGAAGTTTTTCAGCTGGATCTCTTATAAAGGTACCTATTTCAATAATACTTGGCATAGGAGTCGGAATTTTAATGGGTTTTTTGCTTTATTATTTCTTTGAAATGAAATTTAAAAAAGGAGCCTACATCAGAAATTCTACTAAGGTCATTATTATTTTGGGTATCTCATTTTTGCTCGTAAGTATGGAAGGCTTATTAAAAAATCTTGTTCCAATTTCTGGACTACTTGCAGTTATTGCTATGGCTAGCTCCTATAAAATAAAGGCCAAGGATGCCCTAGTTAGTAGACTTTCAGATAAATTTGCTAAGTTGTGGATATTTGCAGAAGTGCTATTATTTGTCCTAGTTGGCGCTGAGGTTGATATAAAATATATGACTGAAGTTGGATTTTATGGGATAATTTTAATATTTTTAGGCCTAATAATTAGGGCTATTGGAGTCTTTATTGCTGTAGGATTTTCTGATCTTAATAAGAAAGAAAAGTTATTTACTATTTTTTCTTATATGCCAAAGGCTACTGTCCAAGCTGCTATCGGTTCAGTTGCCCTTGCTAATGGCTTATCATCTGGTCTTGCAATTTTATCTGTAGCAGTGCTTGGGATTTTAATTACAGCACCACTTGGAGCAATCTTGATAGATAAATCCTACAAAAAACTTTTAGTTAGAGGATAAAATACTGAGTTTTTAAAATGGTATAATAGAATTAGATTAGAAAAGAAAGGTATTTTATGACAGAAGCTAAGTTAAAAGTTAAATTATTAAATTATACACCAAATGGAGAAGAGACAATAGCTCAGGCTGGTAAGCTTTGCTATTCTCCAGTTGGGGTGGATGAAATTTCTAAAAAGCAAGATGAAGAAGCTATCGCCAAATATGTAAAGATGCTTGCAAGCATGGGTCATATGTCTCCAATTGAGCATATTTCCTTTACCTTTGCAGTTGAGGGAGTATCTAGGACTTTAACCCACCAACTCGTCCGCCATAGGCTTGCTTCCTATTCTCAGCAATCTCAAAGATATGTCAAATTAGATGGTTTTGAATACATAATCCCACCCCACATAAAGGAAAACCCTGAAGCAACTGAAATTTATATAAAGGCTATGGAAGAAGATCAAAAAGCCTATGATAAGCTTACAGATATCTTATTTGATAAGCATTTTAAAGATTTTATATCAGAAGGACTGGATGAAAAGACAGCAAAAAGACAAGCTAGCAAGAAGGCTATAGAAGATGCAAGGTATGTATTTCCAAATGCTTGCGAGACTAAAATTGTCTTTACAATGAATGCTAGAACCCTTCTTCATTTTTTCTCCTTAAGGTCATGTAACAGGGCACAGTGGGAGATACGAGAGCTTTCTGATCAGATGATTAAGCTTGTCAAAGGGATTTATCCAAATATCTTTGCCAATGCAGGTCCATCATGCATTGGAGGACCTTGTCCAGAAGGTAAGATGACTTGCGGGAAAATCAATGAAGTTAGAGAAAAATATAAAAATATTTAAGGGCCACATGGCTCTTTTATATTTGCTAAAAATGGGTATAAATACATATATGATATAGACAGGAAGGAATAATTATGTCTTATATAAGTTTAAAAAATGTGAGCAAAAAATACAAGTCTGGTACCAGCGAGATAGTTGCTAACGACAATATAAGTTTTGACCTTGATGAAGGGAAACTTCTTATAATTGTTGGGGCATCAGGTGCTGGTAAGACTACTCTACTAAATATAATAGGCGGAATGGAGCAAGCAAGTTCCGGAGATATATTAATTGATGGTAAAAACCTATCAAAATTAAATGATAAAGACCTTACCACCTATAGGCGTGATGACGTTGGTTTTGTATTCCAACATTATAATCTTATACCAAATCTCACAGCCCTTGAAAATGTTGAATTAGCTAGCGAATTATCAAAAGATTCCCTAGTGGCAGAAGAGGTCTTAGATGAGGTAGGTCTTAATTCAAGGTATGAAAATTTCCCGTCACAATTATCTGGAGGTGAGCAGCAAAGAGTTGCAATTGCAAGGGCTTTAGCCAAAAATCCTAAGCTTTTATTATGCGATGAGCCTACAGGTGCTCTTGATTATAAAACGGGAAAAAACATTCTAAAACTCTTACAAGATGCTTCAAGAAGGCTTGGAGCAACAGTTATAATAATAACCCACAATTCCCTTATTAAGCCAATGGCTGATGAGGTAATAGAACTAAAAGATGGGAAAATCCTGAAAGCATATAGCAATGAAAACCCAAGACCAGTTGGAGAACTGGAGTGGTAAGATGAATACTTTTTATAAAAATATAATAAGGGATATGAAAACAACCCTAGGAAAGGTATTTTCAATTGGAGTCATGGTTGGTCTTGCAACGATGATAATTGTAGGACTAAACCTAACAGGCCCATCTATGAGAAAAAGCCTTGACGAGTCACTTAATATCTATAAACACCCTGATATAATAGTAAGGTCAACCTATCCAATGGATTATGAAGATCAGATTCTTTTAGAAAATGATGATGATATCAAAGATATTTCCTTTATAAAAATTATAGACTTAGAAAATCAGGATAATATTATAAGAATAAAATCTTTTGATAAGAATTTTGAAAAAATAGATATGGTCGATGGTCAAAAGTTAAAGGCAAAGAACGAAATAATTCTAGATAAGGCCTTAAAATCTACTTATAAGATTGGCGACTATGTAGATTTTTCCTATATAAATGACAAGCAGAAGGATACTAATAAGCTTAAAAATACAAAATATAAAGTTGTTGGATTTTTTAATACCAGTCAGAGATTTCTTGAAGATATGAAAGAAATATCTCCAGTAGGCAAAAAAGAGATAGCTGGCCTTGCCTTTATTTCAGAAGAAAATTTTGAAAAAGAAGAATTTGATGAAGTAAATATTTCTTATAAAACTACTGAAGAATTAAATAAAACAAGTAATGAATACAAGAAAATTGTAAAAGATAAGAAGGATACGATAGATAAGGCCATCCTCTCTAGACCAAAGGAAGTATTAGAGAAGATAAAAACTGAAGCTAATGATAAGATAAATAAGGCCGAGGGCGACTTATCTGATGCTAGAGAAAAAATATCTGATACAGAAAAAGATTTAAAAGATGCTAAGATAAAAATTGATGATGGATTTAGTAAATACGAGACAGAAAAAGCAAAGTATCATAGAGAAATTGAAAATGCTAAGTCTAAGCTAACTAAGGCAAGAAATGACTTAATTACAGGTCAAGCAGAGCTTGATAAGGCCAAGCTTGAATTAGAAAATTCAAGAAATAAATATGATGAAGAGATTAAAATAAATGAAGAAAAGTTAAATGAATCTTATCAACAGATTAAGGCAGGCCAAGATGAAATTTCAAGCAAAAGGCAAGAAATAGAAAATGGTCTAAGTCAGATAGATGCTTCTTTTAAGGAATCTTTACAAGTTAATGGTCAATTACCAGATTCTAATGAAAATCAGACTGAATTAGGACTTGATACATTAGGCCTGGCTAATTCTGATGATTTTGAAGAAGAAATAGCTAAGCAAAAGGCACCCCTACTAGCTGGCCTTGAAGAAATCAAGAAAAAGGAAGCTGAATTGAATAGGTCCCTTGCTACTTACAACCAAGGAAAAGCTAAGTTTGAAGAAGAGAAAAAATCAGGAGCAGCAAAACTTGACCAGGCTCAAAAAACAGTAAATAGTAAGCAAACAGAAATCAACAGAGGATGGACATCATATTATCAGGGCCTAGATGAGCTTGAAAAAAATAGGGTAAAGGGCGCAAATGAATTAGAAAAAGCCTATAAGGACCTTATAAAATCAAAAGCTGATTATGAAAAGGGTCTTAAGGAATTTGAAGATAAAAAAGCAGAGTCCTTAGATGATATAGAAGAAGGCGAAGAAAAGATAAAAGATCAAAAGGAAACCCTTCTAAAGCTTACAGATCCTGAATATAAGGTGAGTACAATCTTTGATAACGAGGGTATAGATACTTATTATCAAAACTCCCTAAATATGGACAAATTATCCCTAGTATTTCCTGTATTTTTCTACATGGTAGCCATGCTTGTTACCCTTACAACCATGAAAAGATATATAGAGGAGCAAAGGCTAATAAATGGTAGTCTAAAATCCTTGGGCTATTCAAATAAATTAATAGCCAGGAGATTCTATATTTATGGTTTGATACCTACTTTGATAGGGTCAATAATAGGTGGGATTTTGGCAAGGTATCTGATAGCGGGGATAATATTTAAGGCATATTCAACAGGTTTTTCTATAATAAATATGAGCTTCACATCATCGCTTCTTTTGATTATAGGGTCTGTAATTCTTTCAGCAAGTTTAGTAGCCTTAACAGTATTTTTCACCTCTAAGGAAACTGTAAATGAGTCCCCAGCAAGACTACTTCAGGCAAAGGCACCGGAAAAAGGATCTAAAATCCTTTTAGAAAAGATAAGGCCAATTTGGAAAAGCCTATCCTTTATGCAAAAAATCACAGCTAGAAACCTATTTAGGTATAAGTCAAGGATGTTTATGACCCTCTTTGGAGTAGCAGGCTGCACAGCCCTAATATTTTTCGGCTTTGCAATGATTGATTCCTTAAAGGATACATCAGCTATTCAACAAAATGAACTCTTTCACTACCAGTCAATAGCAATCCTAGATCAAAAGTCAGATAGGAAAGCTTTCGATGATTTGATAGAAAAAGATAAGAGGCTTGAGATTAGAAATGAAAGTGCAAGTCTAAATAGAACTGGTACAGACCTTGACCTATCAATTATAATACCTAAGGATATAGCTAGGTTTAATGATTTCGTATCTTTAAGAAAAAATAAAAGTAATCCTATAAATTTAAAAGAAGCTAAGGCTGTAATTACAAAAAATGCTAGCAAAAAGCTTAAATTGAAGGAAAATGACAAGATAAAGGTAGAAGTTGATAAGAAATTAATAGAAATTGAGATAGGAGCAATTACAGAAAATTATGTAGGAGATTATCTATATATTTCCAAGGACTATTATGAAGATTTGACCTCTAATAAACTAAGCGTAAATGCAGATTATATAAAGGGTGATCCCGATAAAATTACCCAGAAATTAGAAGATATTGACGATATTCTTGCAGTAATAAATACAAGCAGAGCCTATGAATCAATGGATGCCTTGCTTGCTAATTTAAACTTAGTAATAGTTGTAATAACCCTAGTTTCATCAGTGCTTGCAAGTGTCGTTTTATATAATATAACCGATATAAATGTAAGCGAGAGGAAAAGAGAGCTTGCAACCATAAAAGTTCTAGGCTTTTATCCAAAAGAAGTTACAGCCTATATTTATAGGGAAATATTTATCCTAAGCCTTATAGGCATAGGAGGTGGATATTTGTTAGGTTATCTAATGTTTAGGTATATAATTGACCTGGTTGCTCCAAGAGATATTATGCTTTCCTATAAGCTTCACCCTATAAGCTTCATAGTAAGTGCGGCCATAACCCTTATCCTATCAATGATTATGCTTATATATGTACACAATAAACTTAAAAATATCGACATGGCTGAGGCCATGAGCAGTGGAGAATAAGGCGGATTTTCCGTCTTTTTTCTTTTTATTCCTAGATAAAATTTGAATCTTTGCTATAATTATAGGGAGGTGAATTATGAAAATTATTTTAGTAAGACACGGATTAACAGAAGCTAATATGAAGATGGTCTACTCTATTGATGAGACAAAATTAGAACAAAGTGGCCTATACATATTAGATAGGACAAAAGAATTACTTAAAAATTATCAAATAGATGAAGTTTACACATCAAACCTTTATAGGGCAAAAGAAACTGCGGACTACCTGGGCTATAAAGATTATAAGAGCGATGGCCGCCTAAATGAGATGAACTTTGGCGACTTTAAGGGCAGAAGCCTTGTTGATGTAAGAGAAAATGAAAAGGAATTTTTTATAAAGGAAAAGTCAGACTATTTTGGCCTAAAATATCCAAATGGAGAATCAAGGCTTGATGTAATAAAAAGAGTAGGAGATTTTCTTGAAGAAAAATCCAAGGAAGATAAGACAATCTTAATAATAAGCCACGGGATTGCCATAAGATCATCACTATTTTGGATATTAAAAGATCTTGATAATTGGCCATCATTTTGGATAGATAATGGATCACTTACAGTTTATAAGATTGAAGATGGCAAAAGACTTATAGAAAGTGTCAACCTAATATGAAATTTATCCATCTAGCAGATGTTCATCTGGCAGATAATTTAAATTTTAAATCAGACCTATCTTCTCTCATCAGAAAGAAAAATAAAGAATCTTTTTATAAAATCTTAGAAGAGAACCAAGATGCTGATTTTATTTTAATTGCCGGAGACCTTTACGAGAGGGATTATTTTACCCTAAATGATTACAAAGACCTATTTGAAAAAATTGGTGCTTTTAAAAAAGATGTCTTTTATGTTGCAGGAAATCACGATTATATAGGAAGGGATAATTATCTTTATCTAAAAAATAAACCAGATAATTTACACATTTTTTGGGACGATGATCTTTCTTATTTTGAGATCGATAATATAAGAGTTTATGGACTTTCATACGTGGATAGGATTTATAATAAGGATTTTCCTTATGATATAGATTTAGAAGATTCATATTTTAATATTTTACTTGTCCACGGGGATGCCTATAATAAAAACTCATCATACTTAAATTTAGATATAGGAAAGCTTAAAAATCTTGGCTTTGACTATGTAGCCTTAGGTCACATTCACAAGAGAGATAAGCTTTATGATAATATTTATTACTCAGGAGCAATCGAGCCTATGGATTATAGCGACCTTTATGACTTTGGTTATATTAAATATGATGAGGGAAAGGTTTCTTATGTAGATTCATCGCTAATGAAATTTTATGATTTAAATATAGACCCAAGTGATTTTAATAATCAAGATGACTTGGTTGATTATATTAATTCTAAGTTAGAAGATAAGATAAATTTTTTAAGACTAAGGACAGACAAGAACATCTCTCTAAATTCTTTTAGAAAAAATGTTAATGCTTACGATATAGATTTAAAAATAAATGAGCAAATTGATTATAAAAAACTTGCAAGTCTTTATCCTAATTCAATTCTTTCAAAATTTTTAGAGAAATTTGAGGGCAAAGATGATGAAATATCTAATAGAGCCTTAGACCTAGGCTTAGAAGCCTTATTTAGGAGCCAAAATGACTGACTTATATATAAAGGAATTAAATATAAAGGCCTTTGGTAAATTTATAAATAAGAAAATTACATTAGATAAGGAATTTAATCTTATTTATGGCCTAAATGAGTCGGGTAAGTCTACTATTAAAAATTTCATTGAGGGGATGTTTTATGGTTTCGATGAGGGCAAGCAGAGAATTAGTTTTTCATCAAAAAGAGAAATATATAGGCCCAAAGAAGCCTATATCTATGCTGGTAGCTTAATTATTTATAAGGATGGGGAGAATTTCAGACTTGATAGGGATTTTGATAGTGGTGCCTACAAGATTTATAACCTTAGCAAAGGATTAGAGCTTGATACTAAAGCCAGTGACCTAGCTTATCCTGGCAAATATTTCTTAAATTTGGATTATGATCTCTATAAAAATTTTATATCTTCCTACCAGATGCAAGTTACATCTGCTGATAGCAAGAAAAAAGTAATAGAAAAGCTAGCAAGCAAGGATATTGACTATAATTTTTCTATTAAAAGCGCTATAGAAATCCTAGATAAAAAGCAAGCAGACCTTGGCACAGAAAGGGCCTACACCAAGCCCTATTACAAAATCAAAGAAAAAATCGCAGAGATTAAAGGGTCCTTAAATGAAATAGGAAGTCTTAAGGCAAAATTTAGAAAAGAATTTCAAAGTTTAGACATAAATAGGGAAAAACTTCAAAAGCTTGAAGTAAAATATAAAAATTTAAAAGATGAGAATGAAATATTCAATTCACTAAGGTCTGACCAAAACTACAAGGACTATAAAAAATGGGCAGATAAGTTATATGAACTTGATCAAGACCTAAAAAAATATGAAGATCTAAAATCCTACAGGAGCGAGGATTTTGAAGACATAGAAATTTATCAAAAAGACCAAGTCTCTATTAGGTATATCTATGTATTTTATATTCTCCTATTATTAATAATCGGTCTTAGTATTTTTACAAAAAACCTCTATTTGCTTTTGCTTATAATTCCTACTTTATTTTTCTTATTTAAGGATAGAAAAGAGAAGGTCGAGCCTGATTTTATACGACTTGGAGTAAATAACTTAGCTGAGTATAATAGGCTAAGGATGAGATTTTTAAAATACAAGTCCTTATTAGAAGAAAAAGAAAAAATAGAAGAAGTTGTATCAATTATAAAAAAACAAGACCTAACAGCTCTAGATAATGACTTAGAATACGATTTTGATTTTGAATCTTACGACAATATAAAAGCTCAGGAAGAGATTGATAGCTTAGATAAAGAAATTAAAAACTTAAAAATATTTCTTAACGCTAGGGAGAAAGAACTTTTATTAATAGATGATAAGCTAAGAAAAGAAGTTGATTATAAGGATGAGCTAAAATATTTAGAGGAAAAATTTCAAGAAATTGTAAGAGAAAAAGAAGCAATCGACCTTGCCAAAACTACTATTTTAGCTATAGCTGATGAAAATAAAAATGATATGGCAAAATTAAATAGAAAAATTAATTCTTTAATTACAAGCATTAGCAGGAATAATTTTAAGGTTTCCTATGATTCTGACCTAAATATTGATATTAGAGATAAAAATTTTAATTCTTTTGATCTAAATCAATTATCTCAGGGCTTTTTTGACCAATTAAATCTTGCCCTAAAGCTTAACCTAGTCAACGAGAGCTTTGGACAAGTTTTTATGATATTTGATGATGCCTTTATTAATTATGACATTGAAAGATTGATCAGATTTTTATTCGTTCTTCTTGACATGGCAAGGGATAAGCAAATAGTCTATTTTACCTGCCATAGGAGAGAGGAAGAATTTTTCTTAAATGAAAATATTGAAGTAAAACTAATAAATTTGGAGGATAGATGATATATGCTATCGCAGACTTGCATCTAGACTACACAGAAGAAAAATCTATGGAAGTCTTTGGCGATGCTTGGAAAAATTATCAAGAGAAAATTTTTAATAATTGGAATAAGCTAATAAAAGATGGAGATACAGTCTTAATTCCTGGCGATATTTCTTGGGCAATGGATATTGATCATGCAAAAATTGACCTTGAAAAATTAGAAAAGCTTCCTGGAAGGAAAATTTTAATGAAGGGCAACCACGATTATTGGTGGTCTTCCTTAAATAAGCTCAACCAGCTTGGTTTTTCAACTATCGAATTTTTGCAAAACAATTCCTTTGAAATAGAAGACTATATAATATGTGGTACTAGGGGCTGGATATCAAGAGATTCTAGAGATTTTGATGACCATGATGAGAAGATATTTGCTAGAGAATTATTAAGGCTTCAAAATTCCATAGAATCTTCCAGACAAGATAAAAAGTTAATCATTAACTTTCATTACCCACCAATAAATGGCGATGGAAGTCTTAATGAATTTTTTGATTTGGCAAAAAATTACAATACTGATACAATTATCTATGGACACCTCCATGGAAGTGGTCATAGACTTATAAGAGAAGGGAATATAGATGGCATTAATCTTGTGTGTGCTTCGGGCGATTACATAGATTTTAAGCCAGTGAGGATTAAATAATGCAAAGAGAAATAGAAATAAAGGTATTAGATATAATACCAGAAAAACTTGAACAAGAACTAATTGAATTAGGGGCGGAAAAGATTGTTGAAGAAAAACAAGTAAATTACACTTTTGCTCCAAAAAATTCTGAAGACTTTGACACAGGCTATCTTAGGATAAGGGAAACTTATATTGAAGGAAAGAGAGAATCAATTGAGCTTACCTTCAAAGAGATGAAAGATTCCGAAGATGTAAGGATTAACAACGAATTTACAACAAGAATTGATTCTGTAACTATGATGACCCAAATCCTAGATAGGATTGGCGTGAAGATAAAATATAAGGGCCAAAAGCAAAGAATATCCTATAGATATAAGGGTCAAAGATTTGATATTGACACTTGGGATAAGGCAACCTATCCTCATCCATATCTAGAGATTGAATTTACTAACCAATCAAAAATCGATGAAATACTCGATGATTTAGGCATTGATAGGGATAAGGTCACTACAAAATCAATTTCTGATCTAATAAGCGAGTTATAATTTTGACAGATAAAAATTTCCTGGTATAATTTTAAAAAATCCAAGGAGATGAATATGATTTCTATAAAAAATTTATTAAATTCGCACGATTTGTCAAAAGAAGATTTGCTTGAAATTATAGAACTAGGAAATGATATTTATAAGAGTCCTACCGATTTTTCTCATTATGCAGATGGGAAGATATTGGGGACTCTTTTTTTTGAGCCTTCAACAAGGACAAGACTATCATTTGAATCAGCTATGCTAAGATTAGGTGGTTCTGTAATAGGTTTTTCAGACTCTAGCAATTCTTCAACAACTAAGGGAGAAAGTTTACAAGATACAGTTAGAACTGTAAGCCAATATGCAGATATAATAGCCATACGCCACCCTCAAGAAGGTGCAGCATATCTTGCTAGTCTTGCTGCTGATTGTCCAATAATAAATGCAGGTGATGGGGGCCACCAACATCCAACTCAAACCCTTACAGACATTCTAACAATTTCAAATTACAAGGAAAGTCTTGATAACCATGTAATAGGTATATGCGGTGACCTTAAATATGGCAGGACTGTTCACTCACTTATCAAGGTCTTAAACCTATTTTCAAATAATAAATTCATCCTTATATCACCTGATGAATTAAAACTTCCTCAATATGTAAAAGAAGAAGTTTTTGATGAAAACAATGAATATGAAGAAGTCAGATCGCTTGATGCTGTAATCGATAAGATTGACATCTTATACATGACAAGGATTCAGAAGGAAAGATTCTATTCAGATGCCCAATATACAAGGCTTAAGGACTCATATCTTTTAAATAAGGAAAAAATGAGCCAAGCAAGAGAAGATATGATAGTCCTTCACCCACTACCAAGGGTTAATGAAATTGCAAAAGAAGTAGATAGGGACCCAAGAGCAGTATATTTTAAACAAGTTAAATTTGGTATGTATGTAAGAATGGCACTAATTATAAAACTTTTGGAGGCAAACAATGCTTGAGATTACTAGTATAAAAGACGGAATCGTAATAGACCATATAAGAGCAGGTCTAGGTATGAAAATTTACGAACTATTAGATTTAGAAGACCTAGATAGCGAAATAGCAATAATATTAAATGCAAGCTCAACCAGATTTGGCAAAAAAGATATTTTAAAGATTGCAAATAATATCAAAATAAACTTAGATGCTGTTTCAATAATTGATCCTACAGCTACAGTTAATATCATTAAGGATGAAAAAGTAGTTGAAAAACTAGAGCTCAAACTTCCTGAAAAGGCTGTTGATATCTTAACATGCCAGAATCCAAAATGTGTATCAACTAGCGAAAGAGAAGTGTCTAGTGAGTTTATTTTGATAAATAGAGAAGAAAAAACATATAAATGTGCCTTCTGTGGACACATTTACGATGTGGAAGAATAAAATGAAGCAAATTTTTATAAATTTTTATGGATTTGATGATGTAAAGATTACACGTAAAGAAATTTTTGTGGAAGATGGGGTAATCGTAGAAGAATTTTCCAGGGATGAGGCTGATGAGATAATTGACTGCCAAAACCTAGCCCTTATACCATCATTTACAGACCTTCACGTACACTTTAGAGACCCAGGTTTTACCTACAAAGAAGACCTAAAAACAGGCTCTCTTGCTGCCCTAAAAGGAGGAGTGACAAATGTCCTCCTTATGGGTAACACCAAGCCTACTGTATCATCAAGAGAAGTCTATGAAGATATAATAAAAAGAGCAGAAGAACTTGATTTAATCGGTGTTGACCAAGTTTATACTATCACCAAAAATTTTGATGGGATAAGTCTAGATCATCTCGATACCATGCCTGAATCAGTTAAATTTATCTCTGATGATGGCCATGGGGTTGATGATGGGGAAGTTATGTATAAGGCCATGCTTAAGGCAAGAGAGCTTGGAGTAAACATGACCCTTCATGAAGAAGTGGCAGGCGTATCAGCTATAGATTATGAAGTTGCTGAAGATGCTATGACTCTTAGGGATTGCTATTATTCCTATAAGCTAGATATGCCAGTTCATTTCTCTCATGTATCAACAAAGGGTGCAATGACTGCTATAAAATATTTCAAGGACCTAGGAGCTAAAATCACCTGCGAAGTAACACCCCACCACTTATACTTTAGTGAAAAAGCTAGGGATGAAATGAAGGTTAATCCTCCAATCAGAAGGGAAGAGGATAGGTTGTTTTTATTAGAAATGATTAAAGAAGGTTATGTAGATGCAATCGCGACAGACCATGCTCCTCATTCTAAAGAAGAAAAGGAAAATGGAGCCCCAGGCTTTATAGGAATAGAAACATCCTTTTCAACTTGCTATGAAGTTTTGGTAAAATCTGGTCTTATTTCCCTAAACCAACTGATAAAAATTATGTCCACAAGGCCATCAGAAATTTTGGGTATTAAAAAAGGAAAATTAGACCCAGGCTATCTTGCTGATTTTAATCTAATTGATCTTGATAAATCCTATATTTATAAAGAAGAGGATATTAGGTCAAAATCTAAAAATTCACTTATGATTGATAAAAAACTATATGGACAAATTCAAAAAGTCTACAGAAAGGGTATTTTAAAATATGAACATAATTGATAAACTATATGAAAGAATCGACAAATTAGGCTTTGTTTGCGTAGGACTTGACACATCTCTTGATTATATACCTGATGTGATTAAGGAAGGAAAATCAACATCTGATGCCTTGTTTGCCTATAATAAGGAAATTATAGATTCTACAAAGGATGTGTGTGCTATCTATAAGCTTCAAATTGCTTATTATGAATCATATGGCTTAGAAGGCATGCTAGCTTATAAAAATACCCTTGATTACCTAAGGGATAATGATTTGCTTAGCATAGGGGATGTTAAAAGATCAGACATAGCAGCCTCTGCAACAATGTATGCTAAAGCTCACTTTGAAGGAGACTTTGAGGTTGACTTTATAACCTTAAATCCATATATGGGTATGGATTCAATTGAGCCTTACGAAAAATATTTAGCATCCGGCAAAAAGGGAGTTTTTGTTTTACTTAGAACTTCAAATCCAGGAGCCAATGACTTTGAAGTCCTAGATGTAAATGGTGAGGAACTATTTTATACAATTGGCGATAGGCTAAAAGAAATTAATGACAAATATATAGGAGAAAATGGCTACGGACCTGTAGGCCTTGTAGTAGGTGCTACCCATAGCCAAGAGGTAGAAAAAATCAGAGAAAGATATAAAAATATGTTCTTTTTGATCCCTGGTTTTGGAGCCCAAGCAGCTGATTCTATGAATGTATATAAACTTCTAAATGATTTAAATGCAGGAGTTGTAAATTCATCACGTGCCATCCTTAAAAACTGGATGAATTATGATGATGGCAAAACAAATGTAGGCAAATACGCCAGAGAAAAAACAATAGAAACTTATAAGGAAATATCTAAAAATGCAAACATATAGACCATGCAAAGTTATTGAAAATATTGAGATTGCACCAGGTATTTTACAAATTAGCCTAGATGTAAATCTTAAGGGTAAGCCTGGCCAATTTTTTATGTTAAGGGCAGATTCTTTTAGAGATGACCCTATTCTTGCCAGACCCTTTGGCATATGCGACCAAAGGGAAGATAGGTTGGTTTTCCTATGCCAAGTCGTAGGTAAGGCAACTAAGCTTATAGGCCGACTAAAAAAGGGTGATGATGTATCAGTTCTAGGCCCACTGGGAAATGGATTTTCTTTAAGTAGTGAAAAGAAAATCGCCATAGTAGCTGGTGGAATTGGTATTGCGCCACTATTGGAACTTGCTAAAAATCTTGATACTAAAGCAGATTTTTATGCAGGTTTTGCCGATGACCCATATTTTGTAGAAAATTTTAAACCTTTTGTAAATAAAATAGTAACAAGTTCTGAAAGGGATGAAAAAAAGTTTATCTTAGAAAAGATAGATTTAGATGAATATGACATGATTTATGCTTGTGGTCCAAATCCAATGCTCAAGGCCCTTTGGGATCAAAATACCAAGGCTAAAGTCGAAATATCAATGGAAGCTCATATGGCCTGTGGGATTGGGGCCTGCTTAGGCTGTACAGTAGAAAACAGTGAGGGAGCATTTGTAAGAGTTTGTAAAGATGGGCCAGTATTTGATGCAGAAAGGATATATGGATGAGTTTAAAAGTAAATATAGCTGGAGTAGACTTTAAAAATCCTGTAATAGCAGCAAGTGGTACCTTTGGTTTTGGAGAAGAATTTTCTAATTACATAGATATAAATAAGCTTGGCGGCATATCTTCTAAAGGCCTAACTCTTAAGAAAAATCCAGGCAATCCTGGCATAAGAATATATGAAACACCTGCCGGAATTATGAATTCCATAGGCCTTCAAAATCCAGGTGTAGATCATTTTATAGAAAATGAACTTATTTTTATGAGAAAATACCAACCTGTTGTAATTGCTAATCTTGGAGGCCATTCTTATGATGATTATAGAATTGGGGCAAGCAAATTAGAAGATAGCGATGTCGATATGATTGAGCTTAATATCTCATGCCCCAACCTAAAAGAAGGTGGCATGGCCTTTGGAACAGATCCTCACAAAGCAAAAGAAGTCATAAAACAGGTAAGAAAGGCTACAAAAAAGCCTCTAATTGTAAAATTATCACCAAATGTAACAAGCATAGGTGAATTTGCAAAAATTGCTGAAGGTGAGGGAGCTGACAGCATATCCTTAGTAAATACCTTTAATGCAATGGCTGTTGACATAAAAAGGAAAAAATTTGTTTTTAATAACAAAACAGCAGGCCTATCAGGTCCTGCAATTAAACCAATAGCCCTAAGGATGACTTATGAAGTAGTAAATGCTGTAAAACTTCCTGTTATCGCCATGGGTGGAATAATGAATGTAGAAGATGCTCTTGAATTTTTGATGGTCGGAGCCAAGGCCATCCAAGTGGGAACAGCTAATTTTAAAAGACTTGAAACAATGATTGATATAGTAGATGGTTTAGAAAAATATCTTGAAGATAATAAAATATCTGATATAAATGAGATTATAGGAATATTATAGGAGTAAATTATGGATAGAACAGTAGAATTATTAAAAAAATCTGATGCACTTTTAGAAGGACATTTTATTTTATCAAGCGGTAAGCACTCTGATAAATATGTTCAATGTGCAAAACTTATACAAAATCCTGTTTATTGTCAAGAAGTGGCTGAAATAATTGCAGGAAAAATAAAAGAAGCTGGAATTAATGTAGACTTATGTGTAGGTCCAGCTATGGGCGGAATAATTATAGCCTATGAACTAGCTAGAGCACTAGGGGTAGATGCTATATTTACAGAAAGAGAAAACAACGTGATGACTCTTAGACGTGGTTTTGACATCAAAAAAGGCCAAAAAGTAATCATCGTGGAGGATGTAATAACTACAGGTAAGTCTTCTTTTGAAACCGTAGATGTAATAAACAAGTGTGGGGGAGAAGTAGTAGCTCTAACATCCATTGTAAATAGGTCAAATAAGGATGAAATAAATGGACTTGCCTTAATATCAGCTACAAAAATTGAAGTAAATGCATGGGATCCTGATAATATTCCAGAAAATTTAAAGGATATACCAGCTGTAAAACCAGGCTCAAGAAAGTTCTAATCTTGATAATTAGGTCATTAAGGATATAATTTTATTATAATGATATATTAAAGGAGACTTATGATATATAAAAAGAGTATATTTAATAGTTTTATATTTTTAATGGCAATAGTCATATCCTTTATAAATTTTGCAAAAATTTCTTATGCTGATAAGGCTAAAAAGCCTACAAAAGATTCTCTGCTTGATGGTCTTAGGCAAATTTCAGCAGAAACTTACAATCTAAAAGATATGAGAGATATAAGATTTAATAAATTAAAAAAAGACCTTGAAGAATTTAGAGACAAGGGATCAGCAAAAATATCAGAAAAAAATTATTTCTATCTCTTAAATCCTACTAATTTTACAGCCGAAGAATTAGAGTGGGGCCTTGCAGGTACAAACCTAAAATCCTTAGGCAAGGATTTTAAAGAAGTAAGTGAAGATGTAGAAATAAATCCAATACTACTTATGGCCATGGCTAAGCATGAAACTGGAAATGGTACAAGTGAGCTTTACAAGAATAAGAAAAATCTTTTTGGATTCAATGCCTATGATTATGATCCATACAATCAAGCTACAGACTTTGAAAATGAGAGAGCATCTATTGATACAGTAGCAAAACATTTAAAAAACGAATACCTCAATAAAGAAGGTAAGTTTTATAATGGTGTTTCTACCTCTGGAATTGGTACACTTTATGCAACTGACAAAGATTGGTCTAAAAAGGTAGATTGGATGATGATAGAAGTAGCCCAGGCTATGATTAAAGCTTATGAAGCTTATGACTGATTATTAAGAAAGGAATAATAATGAATACTAGAGATTATTTAAATGGAATATCTACGGATGGATATGAATTTTTTGGAGCTCATAAGAGAAAATCAAATGATTATATTTTTAGACTTCTAGCACCGAATGCAAAAGAAGCTTATATTGCTGGAGACTTCAATAAGTGGGAGAAGACTCCTATGCGTAAATATAGCACGGGAGTCTTTTCTGTAACAATTGAAAATGCTAAAAATCTTGATGAATATGAATATGAAATTATTGATAAGGATGGTAATTCTTACAAAAAACTAGATCCTTATTCCAAAAAAATCAATCTAGATGAGGGTACATCCTTTATTCTTGATGAAGGCTATAAATTTAAATATAAGAAATCTAAAAATGAAGCTAAAAATATATACCAAATTCATCTAGGAGCTATGTTCAGATCTAACAAGGACAAATCCAAAATCTATGATCAAATAGTTAAACATGCCAAAGAAAATAATTTTTCTCATGTTCAGCTTATGCCAATAAGTGAATATAAAAATTATAAGCAAATGGGATATTCTTCTATAGGGCATTTTGCATTTTCTTCCAGATATGGAGATTTAAAAGACTTTAAAGAATTTGTAGATAAATTACACAAAGAAAAAATCGGAATAATTGTTGAGCTTGATATAGCTGAGTTTGATCCAGACTTTCTTTATCTAGATAGATTTGATGGAACAAACTCATACAACTATGATTATGATAATATCAAATATAATTATTTTGGAGCTATAAATTTTGACCCTACAAAAGAATTGGTAAGATCTTATATTTTATCTTTAGTTGAATATTATACTAAGGTACTAAATATTGACGGAATTTTCTTCCCATCAGCTGAAAATATGATTTTTTGGCAAGGGGACAGGAATAGGGGAATAAATCAAGAGTGGTTAGACCTTATTAACCAAATAAATGATTTAATTAAAGCAAATAAGTCCTTTTCAATAGGTGGAATTAATGGAAGTTATGATGGTTTAGATTTAAGTTTTGATTATATTTTTGATAGTAGATTTAAAAATATGATTGAATTATTTAAAACAGAGCCTATAAATCGAGCAAATTTTCAAGCTTATGTTAGAGCTTTGATAGCAAATGATACTTATAAGATTATCCATGGTTTTTCATATGTAGATAGCATTGTAAATGAAGCTAGTCTTGCAATGAAGATGTATTCTCATGATAGAAAATTTGAACAGCTAAATACTCTTTTAACCTTCTTATACAGCTTAAAATCCACCAAGACTATCTTTATGGGGGATGAATTAGCAGATTTTGATACTTTTTCAATATATGATGAATTTACTTATGAAAAATTTGACCAATACCAAATCAAATTCAATGATTTTTATAAGGATTTAACACAATTATTTATAAATAATAAATCTTTAAGTAATACAGATTCAGATGTTAATATATTAGATATAGAAGGTTACAGCTTATATGCCTTTGAGAGAACTTATAAGAATGAAATATTACTAGTCATAACAAACTTTACAGATATTGAATATAAGATTAATGCTCCATATGATTTAGAAGAATTGATAAATACTGATGATTTAAAATATATGGGAGATGGCAATACAAATGGGCTTATAAAAAGAGGAGAGGATATCAGGTTAGCTCCTTATAACTCTGCAATTTTCAAAATTAAATAAATTCAAAAACTCCAAATCTCTTTTATTTATATAGAGATTTGGAGTTTATTTTTATAACTTTCTTTCAACTAATTCATATTCTCTTTCTATATTATGAGCAACTTGAGTAAATCTCTCGAGTACAGTTTTTCTAGATATAATTCCTAAAAAATATCCATTTTTAAGGGTCACACATACAAAGTTATTATCTATTAAAAGCGAGATTACATCTTCAAGCTTATAATTATCAAAAACAATTGGTACCTTTTGATTCATAACTTGACTTACCCTAAGTTTATTAAGTTTATCTTCATCAAAAAGAGATAAGTTATCAAAACTAGTTACTATATTTGATATTGAAATAAGACCCCTTACGCAGTTATCATCATCTACAACCGGTATTATTTGGTAACCTGAGTTAGATAAAACAAGAACAGCATGAAGCAAAGTATCTTCTTGATTAACTACTGCTACAAGGGATGAATCTATCATTAAGTTAGGCGTAGGTCTATTAAATAGCTTTTCAAAATTTTTTCCTATCAATTTTCCCTCCTTAGTTTCTTATATAATTATTATATCACTTTTTATGCAAATAAAAAAACTTCAGACCAATCAAAAAGTTTTAGTCTGAAGTATATGTAAGCACACCTAGCATCGAACAATTAACATAATATAGTGTCAAATATATCCGACTCATGATAGGTTGCCTTACGGCACACAGAAGTGGCTGCTTAATGCTGCTAGGTTCCCCTCCTGACATGGTTCGCAGTCTCCTGTTGCGTAAGATCTATCAATCAACACCGCATATATTAGTCTTTTAATCTGCTAAAAGCCCTCCACTAGGAATTAAACCCTGCTGTAGCGGATTGCAGGTTACAAGGCACCGCTAGTTCCCCGTCTAGTGCATGGCGGAGAGCATGGGATTTGAACCCATGATACAAATAAACTGTATACACGATTTCCAATCGTGCTCCTTCAACCACTCGGACAGCTCTCCATACTACAATAACTTACTATACCCCAAAGATCCTACATTGCAAAGTGAAAATATTACCATAAATATAAGAATCTATGGTATAATAAATAAGATAGAAAGGAAAGGTATGGCAAAAGCTTTATATAGACAATATAGACCAAAGACCTTCGATGAAGTTCTTGGTCAAGATAAAGTCGTAAATGTTTTAAAAAATCAGCTAATAAACAATAACTTTTCTCACGCTTATCTTTTTGCTGGAGAAAGGGGTTGCGGAAAAACTTCAGCAGCCAAAATCTTTGCAAAGGCCATAAATTGCCTTCATCCCAAAGATGGTTCTCCCTGCCTAGAATGCGAAAATTGTAAGGCTATAGAAGATGAATCAACACTCGATGTAGTAGAAATGGATGCTGCTAGTAATAGAAGAATAGATGATATTAGAAATCTAAAAGATAATGTGATTTATCCACCTTCTAAACTAAAGTATAAAGTCTACATAATAGATGAGGCCCATATGATTACCAGAGAGGCTTTTAATGCCCTTCTTAAAATTATGGAAGAGCCACCAAAACATTTAGTTTTTATTCTTGCTACTACAGAAATTGATAAGATTCCAAAAACAATTTTGTCGAGGGTACAAAAGTTTGAATTTAACAAGATTGATTCTGTAAAAATAAAAGAACAGATAAATATTATTTTAAAAGATAAAGATATAGAAATGGAAAATGAGGCCATCGACTTAATTATAAGAAAGGCGAAAGGAGCTATGAGGGATGCTTTAAGCATCTTAGACCAGGTCTTATCTTTTAATAATAAAATATTTAAACTAAAAGATGTTGAATTCATTCTAGGGTCTGTAGATTTTAAAAAAATTGATAAGCTGATAAATGAAATTATCATAAAAGATCAAAAATCAAGTTTAAAAACTCTGACACTTATAAGAGAAGATGGAAAATCTAATCTTGATATTCTAGAAGCTCTAATAAACTTCTATAGGGATATGATGATTCTAAAGACTACAGAAGATGAATCTATATTTGAAAATGAAGAAAGGCTTAAATTAATACAGGAAAAGATTGATAAGATTGATCTATCAAGAATTTTAACAAGTTTAGATATCTTAAACGAATATGCTAATAAACTTAGACTTTCATCTAATACTGATATTCTCTTAGATGTGCTTATTTTAAGGCTAATAGATACAGTAGACACTAATAATATAGAAAGCAGAGTGTCAAAACTAGAAAGAAATAGAGAATCAAATATAATAGATTTGGTAAATAATATAATAGAAAATAAATTAAAGAATTATAAACCTGTTATAAAACCTATTGAATCTAGCATAGAAAAACCTACTCTAGATTCTAAAGATGAAGAAAATATTCCAATAACTAATGAAAAAACAGAAGAAAAATCTAATTCTAAATCATATATTAGGCTTTCTAAAGATCAGGAAAATGCTCTGATTGATATCATAGTTGCAAGTTCAGGGACTATGCTAAATACTTTATTTAATCAAGAAGGTCTTAATTATTTGTATATAGGTGAAAAGTTAAGTCTTAATATTAAAGACGAGTTTTATTTTTTCTTTTTAGATAGCAAAAGAGAAGAGATTGAGGAAAAATTAAGAGATTTATTAGAAAAAGATATAAGTTTTAATATTGAAGTAGTTAGTGAACATATTAGCGAAAAAACACAATCTAAAAATCAAGATAAAACTATAGAGAAATTGCAAAATATATTTAATAATGAATTAATAATAAAATAGGAGGAAAATAATGGCAAGAAATTTTAGAGGCGGCATGCCAAATATGAATAACATGATGAAACAAGTTAAGAAGATGCAAGAGGAAATGGAAAAAGCCCAACAAGAATTAGAAGAAAAAGAATTTACTGCAAGCGCAGGGGGCGGGGTAGTAGAAGCTACAGTGACTGGCAAGAAAGTAGTTACATCAATAAAAATTAATCCTGATGTTGTAGATCCAGAAGATGTGGATATGCTTCAAGATTTAATCATGGTTGCTATCAATGATGCAAACAACCAAGCGGATAAATTCAATGAAGAAAATATGGGCAGATTAACAGGTGGCATAAATATACCTGGTTTAATGTAATGGCCATCCTACCCGAATCATTAAACAACTTAATAGAGCAATTTCAAAAATTACCCACAATTGGTAGAAAAAGTGCGGAAAGACTTGCCATGAGTATAGTCGATGAAGATATAAAAAGTGTAAAAGACTTCTCAGACAGCCTTATGGAAGTTAAAAATAGGATTCACCATTGCAAGATTTGCGGAAATTTAACAGAAGATGATGTGTGCTCAATTTGCAAGGATTTTACAAGAGATGAAGAATACTTATGCATAGTAGAAGATGTAAGAAACCTAATAGCAATTGAAAAATCCGGAGCCTATAGGGGAAAATACCATGTTTTAGGAGGACTTATATCGCCATCAGATGATATAGGCCCAGATAAGTTAAACATAGATAAGCTCCTAGAAAGGCTTGATAATGAAGATATTAGAGAGATAATCCTTGCAATTTCTTCAACAATAGAAGGTGAGACAACTATCCTTTTTATCACTAATTTACTTAAAGGTAGAGATATTAAGATAAGTAAGATAGCACAAGGAATTCCAGTCGGTTCACAATTAGAATATTTTGACCAACTGACCCTTGAAAGAGCTCTAGAAGATAGGAGAAATATAAGTGAATAGCTTTAAAAAAATAATAGCACTAATAATTCCTCTTCTAATATTAACATCATGTTTAAAAAAAGATAAGATAGACGAGCAAACACAAAAAGAGATTATAAATGTAGAAAAAAAACCTGTATCAAGCAAGATTGACGTAAAAACCACTAGTTTTGCAGCATCAATAATTTTAGATGACTTGTCAAAGAAAGATAATAATGACTATGCCATTGATCTAGTCAAAGATTATTCATCAATAGAAACACTTGACTTTGATGTAGCTGTCATACCAGCTTATGAACTTGTAAACTTATACAAAAAAACAGATCATTCAATAAAGCTTGCAGCAATTACTTTACTAAATGATATATATATTATAGGTGATAGGCAGGTAAATGGCCCTGCTGATCTTAAAAATTCTACAATAATGATGCCAAATATGAACGAGTCAATGAATAAGATGGTTGAGTCAAAACTTAGTCTAGCGAAGACTTTTTTGAAGGTAAGTGTTGAAACTTACCTAAGTCAGAAAGAGGTACTCAGCAATCTAAAACAAATGGACAAGGTCTTTGCATTCTTATCTGAGCCCTATTATTCAAAGGCTATAGAAGAAAAGAATTATTATCTTTACGATCTAAGACAGATTTTATCTTTCTTACCTAATTCAGATATTGAATCAAGTGGAGATTATTTATCTGAGGTCATTGTTGTAAATAATAATTTCCTAAAAGATAATAAAGAAAGCTTTGATAATTTTCTAAAACAATTTAAGGAAAGTCAAGAAAATATTAGCCAGTCAACAGTTATATCAAAAAATATAATAGACAATTATGATATTACAAATGCTGATGCCATTGATATTTATAATAAAATGGAAAATGTATTTATCACTTCTGATACAATGAAAGGTGTATTCCAGTTATATATGGATAGGCTAGAGGGCCTTGATAAAAATATATTTTCTGGAAATAGACCATCAGATGATATTTATTACTTAAATTAAGACTGCTAGGGATGTAGCTCATCCTTAGCAGTTTTTTAGTTTGAAAATTCCTAAAATAGTGCTTGGAAAGATTTTCCCATAAAAATAAACCTTGAAATTCAAGGTTTAAAATCTTTGGTGGAGATGACGAGAATCGACTCTTTTGGTTTGTAATGATTAATTTTTCAATGTTTTTTTATTTCGTGTTACGGTTATTGTTACGTTAGCCCTCTAAAAAGCTTGCGAAGTCTTCTGGAGTTTCTTTTTCTTCTTCTTCCATTATGTGAGAGTAGATCTTTAAAGTTATGCTTGGTTCGGCGTGGCCTAGTCTTTCTTGGATGTACTTTATGGATTTGCCCATGCTTAAAAGTATGGTGGCGTGGGTGTGTCTAAAGCCGTGTAATGTGATTTTTGGTAAATTGTTTTTTTCTACTATTTTATTTAATACTTTTAGGGGGTAGGATCTTGTTACAATTTTACCGCTTCTTTCGAAGATGTGTTTTTTATTTGTTTCTTTTAGCTTGATTAAGGTTTCTGCTGTTTCTTTATCTAGTGATATGATTCTTATATTGCCTGTTTTTGTGGTCGAGATTATTTGTTTGCCATTTTTGTCCCTTGATATGGATTTGCTTATGGTTAGGGTGTTGGTTTTAGGGTTTAGATCTGACCGCTCTAGGGCTAAGGCTTCTCCAAATCTCATTCCTGTGTGAGATAGGAGTCTAAAGAAAGCATAGGCTTGAGGGGTTTCGGTTTCTTTAGTGATTTCTAAAAAGTTTTTTAATTCTTCTGGTGTATAGTAGTTTTTTTTATTTATTTTTTGCATGTCTGGTTTCTCCTTTGGTACTTTGATTTTATCGAATGGGTTTGTTTCTATGGCTTTTAGGTCTTTGGCGTAATTTAGGACTGCTTTTGCGTAGATTTTTATATTGGTTACATTTTTATATCTTTTGGAGGCGTCGATGATGAAGGCTTGGGCTTGGAGCTGGGTGAATTCTTTTAGTAGGATGTCGCCGATGTAGGGAGTTATCTGATTTTTAAATAGTGATTTTATTTTGTATACGCTTTGTTCTTTGACTGTGGTTTGCCAGGTTTCTAGCCAAATTACGTAGGCGTCATTAAATGTTTTTAGTTTGGCTTCTGGTTTGGTGGGGGTTTGTGTTCTTAATTTTAGGTAGGCGTTTTCTGCTTGTTTTTTGGATTTGAAGCCTTGGCGGTTGGTTCTGATTTCTTTGCCTGTGAGGGGGTCTTTGCCTAGGTACACGTTAAATTTATAGTAAGTTTTTCCACCTTTTTGGTATTTTTTAATTTTCATTGTCCCTCCTTTCTTTTTACAGGTCGTTAAGTGTCTATATTTAGGTGTTTTTGTAGCCCCAAACGATAAATTTAGGGCTTACTTATTTTAATGCATTATCTTACAAATTCAGCTAGTAAATTTCCTTGACTTTTTTCATAAATAGACAATCCAAGATTTGAGTCTTTCAATTGATACATCAAATAAAAGTCAGTTTCACCATCTTTATTAACAGATACGCTTAAATCTTCTTTGTATTCATCGTTACTATAAGTAGTCATGTGGCAATCATAATTAACATCTTTACCCATTTGAATTGCTTTAGTTGATAAGCTAAATTGTTGGTAAGGTTTTAATGGTTGATCTACTGATTTGTTTTTAAATTTCATAGGGATAACTAAATTTAATGAGTCTTTATTTAACTCAGATTCTACCAAGAAGGCATCTCCAGTTTGTATATATGATAAATTTTCATTTTCCATAACTATATATTTTTCAGATTGTGTTTGTCCAGGTTCATCTTGAATTTGTTGAGGCTCCACATCTTTTTTTGATGTAGATTCTTCTTCAGCACTTATTTCTTCCTTTTTAGGTTCTTCTACTACCTCAGATTGTTCTGTGGGTTGTTCTGTTTGAGCTTCAACAATTTTCTCTTCCTTTGTTTCAGCTGCGTCTTCATTCCCGCTACATGCTGTAAGGGTTAGTGCAATTGCCATTAATGTGATTATTTTTTTCATATTTTCCTCCTTGAATTTATATAAAGCCTTGCGGCTAGATACCTATATTTTTCTCCTGATTTCTTTTACTACTCCTAGGATCCTGACGGGTTCGTCTCCTGGGCCGTAGGTTTGTGGGGAGTAGTTGGGATTGATAGGGCGTAGGGTTACTGTGCCATTTGGATTTTTTATAACAGTCTTTAAAGTGGCTTCGTAGCCATTTACATAGACTGCTGCGTCTGTGCCGCTTTCGCAATCTGGGGTTTTTTCAATAATAACTGTGTCGCCGTCCAAGTATTTTGGGTACATAGAATCTCCATCGACTTTAAGGCCTAGATAGGTCTTGTTTTTATCGTATTCTTTTAAGGATAGGTCTTCTGTGTCGGAGATATCTTCGATGGCTTCTATTGGGATTCCTGCTGGTATGCTTCCATAAACATTGATTGTTATGTAGTCTTGGCCTTCTACTGGATTTTTGTTTCCTAAAATTGTGTCTACGGATACATTGAATAGCTTAGCCATTTTGTTTAACATATCAATATCTGGTTCAGAATACCCTGTTTCATAATTAGATACTGTAGTTTTACCTACATGTAGTTTTTCAGAAAGTTGTTTTTGTGTCCAACCTTGTTCTTTTCTTAGTTGTCTAATCTTTTTACTAATCATAATTGCCTCCGTGTTCAAAAAATATGAACTTCTTGTTATAATATTACCCCAAAATTCAAAAATATTGAACATAGTACAAGAAATTTGTATTAATTTTAAAAAAATTACTTGACAGTCCAAGAAAATTGGACTATAATATAATTAACAAAACAAGAAAGGAGGAGATGATGAGTAAAAAAGACAATAAAAAAGATGACCAACTCATAAAGTTAGCTCTAGCAACTGCGGTAATCAGCTTGGTAGAAAAACTAATCGAGTTAGTCATCAAAATCATAGATATAGTTAGGGCTTAGCCCTACTATATCATAACTATACTCATCATAAGGAATTATGAAAGACGAAAGAAAGAAAATCGAGCTTGCTCTTAAAACTATAATAGGACTTTCTATTGTAGGAATATTGGTTAGTTTGGTTGGGGTGTTTAGGTAAGGAGAGATTGTGCACATTGGTTTGATAACAATATTCGCTAATTTACGGTCTTTGTTGATTATATACGTGATTGATAATTTTGAATTTCGTTACAAAAAACTTGTGATATGTCTGCTAGCTTTAGTTCTTGTGATAGTTGTGATGCTTCCAGTAATATCGCCTGAGTCATTTTATGGAATATAGCATTGATTTTATCTTTTGCGTCTGGGAATTCTTTGTTTCCGTTGTAATACTCAAAAAAGTCCAGCATTTCTAGATAAAAATCTATGGCATATGAAGAAGATTCTTTACCTAAATATTCTATATTTTCTAAGGTGATTGAGTTGATAGCAATAGCAATATCTGGATTGTTTATAGGATAAGGAAGGATCGGAATAGCTTTAGATAACATTTGCATGTATGGAATATATACATTGTCATATCTTTTTTGTAAAGCTTCTAGTTCCAACCTTTTGTCAGTCTTTTTCATACCTAAATAATGAGATATAAAAATGGATATTATTGATACTAATGGGGTTATCACGTTTATAAATTTTAAAATCATAGTTTCACCTCCCTTCTAACTATGATTATACTTTGAGAAAAGAGGGAGACTTTAAGGGGGTGGTTGTTATTGAAAAGGTAAATACAAAATTAAGAGAAGAAAGATTAAAGAAAAATTACACTTACGAAGATATGGCAAAACTTTTAGGATATAGCAGTAAAAGTACCTATATGTATATTGAAAGAGGTGTAACTATTCCTAAACTAGATACAATGAATGCTTTAGCTGATATATTTAAAAAGCCTGTGCAATATTTTTTTGACTTAAAAGTCCAAGAATATGGAACTAAATAACGAAACAGGCCAAATAACTTGTACAAGGAGGATTAATGAATGAATTAGTAAGTCTTAATCAGATTGTTTCTGAGATTAAGTTTTTTGAAAATCAGGCGGTGGTTTCTTATTGGGAGATTGGTAAAAGACTCAATCAAGCAAAAAACCAAGTAGGGCATGGAGAATGGATGGAATGGGTCGAAAGAAATTTGGGATATTCTCAAGAGACAACAAATAAGTTGATGAGGATTAATAATGAATTTCCAAATTCGTCTACGTTGACTAATTTGACTTTTAGCAAAGCCCTAGCCCTTACCTCAATCAAGGACGAAGAAGAACGCCAAGATTTCATAGAAAATCACGAAGTTGAGGATATGACTACAAGAGAGTTGCAGGCGGAGATTAAGGAATATAAGGAGAGTCTAAAGGCTAAGGAAGAAGAGTTTGAAATTGTAAATTCTAGCTTTAATAGCTTGAAAATTGCAGCAAGACAGAGCGAAGAAGAAAACGCGAGATTAAGGGAGGATTTAAGACAAGAAAGAGAAAAGCCAGCAGAGGTTATTGAAAAAGAAGTTATAAAAAAGGTTGTGCCAGATGATTATGAACTTACAAAGGTACAGCTTGAGAATGCTAATAAGAAACTTGAAAAGCTTATGGATATTAATCAGAGCCTCAAGGAAAAAGAAAAGCTAGCTATGAGCAAGCTTGAAAGTGAACAGGCTAATAAGAAAATCGTTGAAGATGTATCGGGTTTTCATTATAAGATAGCAGGTTTTATCCAAGAAGTTGGCGGTCTCTTATATCTAACAGAATATTTAGATAATATACCAAAGGATAATAAAAAACTATTTTTAGATTCAGCAAAGTATTTAAGAGAGTTTAGCGAACAATTATACAAAAATATAGAAGGTTATATAAACCAAAAATAGAAAGGATGATGGATGGAAACAAAAGAGATAGAAAAAATTATGTATGATTTGGAAAATGAAGCATATCACCTCATGAAATCAATAGATGCACTAAGAATTAAGGTGATACCAGAAGATGCAGATTTAAAAAATGACTACACGGGAGCATTACTTGCTATACTGGGAAATCAATCAAAATTAATCCATAAAATGGCTCAGGAAATAAATGAATATATAACTAAAGGAGATTTAGAAAATGACTGAATTAAAAAGAACAAATAATCTAGTAAATAACCCTATGATGGACAAAGACATTAACGAAATGAAGACTGAAGATTTGGTAAGGGTAATGGCAATAACTGTAAATAGTACCGCTCAAACTGTAAATCAAATTGCTTTGGAGTCACAAAGGCAAGCAATAACCTTGTCTAAGCATGACAGGAATATAGCTTATCTTTTAAAAAGAGATGAAGAAGTTAAGCTTAACGAAAGGATAGAGTCTTGGCAAGATAACATTATTAAACAGAAGGTCGCTAAGATGATTAAGAAGGAATTAGGCGATGATTATAAGAATAAGAGCAAGATGCACATTGCTTATGGTTGGACTTATAGAAATCTTGCAAACTTTGGATATGGATCAGGTTGCTCTACAAAGTTAAGACAATATGAACCTATCCTAGAAGCTTTAGATAGTGGAGTTATCAGTATTTCAAAGGCGGAAGTTGATGCAAGATATAGGAAAATTCAAAAAGATAAAAAGGAGAACAGATAATGCAAATTAAAGACTTAATAAGACTATTAGAAAAATATGATGAAGACTCAGAAATTGAATGCTTGATAAGTATTGATGGAGCTGATTATGATTTAGATATCGAAGGGGTAGGGACTATTGAAGATGATGAAGTGATTTATATCTACGCTAAGGATGAATAAGGAGGCAACATGAAAGTTTCGATAGCTGAGAGAGAATTTCTTAATAAAAAAGAAATGGCTGCTTGGCTTAGTATGAGTGAGAATACTCTTGATAACTTAGTCAAGGAGGGACTACCGATTTACAGGTGGTCAAGGAAAGTTTATTTTTTAAAAGACGATGTAAAAGAATTTTTCAGGAAAAATTACATGCTTGTAAATGAAGACTAGGAGGAAAAATGCAAGTTATTAAAATATCTAGAAAAGAAAGAATTGAACTAATGAACAAAAGAAAAAAAGACCTTGATTTCATAGATAGGGTTAAGCGTAGAGAATTAGAGGGAGCTATTAAATATAGATTGACTGAAAAAGTATTGATTACAATTGTTAGCTTATTGTGGCTAGTATTAGGACTTTCAGGGCCTACACCAATGTGCGAAATATTTTGTATACCTTTTGCCATTCTTACACTTTTTGGTGGTCTTTGGATTGTGTAAAAGCAAAAAGGCCTAGCCGAAGCTAAGCCGATTATAAAAAAACTATATAAAGATTATACCAATTTTGAAGGAAAAGAAAAGGTGGAAGATGAAGGCTAAGGATCAAGTCGATTTTTATGACTCTCTTAGGGTTATGGAAGTTGAGAGTTTAGAAAAGATACGAGAGATTCTTCTTAAAAAGAAGATGACTGATGGCAATATCAGCAAGCTTAATTTGGTTGATGTTGCGATTGCTGAAAAGCATAGAAGAAAGGGATATTTGGAGAAGTTATGAAAATAAAATTTGTGCAAGAAAAAGAATTTGAAGTTGATATTGACTTGGAAGATATTTACAAGAAGTTTGATGGAGATGTGCAGAAGGCTCTTGAAAGTGGTGAGTACGAACCTATATATGTTGGAAATAAAGATTTGGTGGTTTTTGATAGTGATCTATCACATAAAGATGTGCTTTTCAGAGATTCCCTTATAGAGGAAAAGCGTAGACAAAAGGAGTGTCACAGCAAATTATGAAAATACAATTAAAAAAATTAATATTAAAAGATTTTAAAGGAATTAAGAACTTAGAGATAGACTTCTCTGAAAAGACAAATATCAGCGGTGATAATGCTACAGGTAAAACAACAATTTTTGACGCCTACTCTTGGTTACTATGGGGCAAGGATAGTCTCAATAGAAAGGACTATGAGATAAAGCCATATGACGTAAATAACGAGGTTGTTCATAATCTAGAATCAAGTGTAGTAGGGATTTTTGATATAGACGGTAAGGAAATAAAATTCGAAAGAATTTATAAGGAGGTTTGGAGCAAAAAACGAGGATCTAACATAGAAACATTTACAGGAAATACAACGGACTTCTTGATAAACGACGTGCCTAAGAAAAAGAAGGAGTACGAAGACGAGATAGGAAAAATCGTAAGTGAAGATGAATCTAATCTTTTATCAAACCCTTTATATTTTAATACAATCCTAGATAAAAAAGAACGTCGCAGCATACTCCTTAGTCTTGTAAAAGATGTAAATATCGACGACGTAAAAGAGGCTAACAAAGAGTTAGAAAAGCTTGACTTATCGAACTATACAATAGAAGAAATCCAGGCTATGGCCAAGGCTTCTTGTAAAAAAATTAATGATAAATTAAAAGAGATACCAGCAAGGATTGACGAGCTAGAAAAGACCAAAACCACAGAAGATTTTGCTGAGCTTGAAAAGGAAAAAGAGAGTCTTAAAAAAGAGATTGAAGACCTAGACAAAAAGCTTGTGGGATCAAGAAATATTAGTGAAGAAGTAGACAAAAGATATAAGCAAATATTGGAACTAAAGAGTCAGATTGTAAAAATAAATTCTGAATTTGAAGATGGCAAAAAAGAAAAAATAAAAGACCTGGAAGAAGCTGCCCTGGATATAGGTAGAAAAATCACTATGGGCCAGTTTGAAATAAATAATATTAGAAAAAGTAATGAACTTCTTGAAAGCGACTTAAAGGCCAAAACAGAAAGTTTGAATAGAAATAAAAAGAACCTTTCAGATATGCGAATTAAGTGGGGAGAGATCCAAAAGAAAAAATTTGATGGAAGCTTATCTTGTCCTACTTGCGGAAAAGAATTTGACGAAGACAAGAAGGAAGAAGTTCTAAAGCACTTCAACCTTGAAAAAAGCCGCCAACTAGAAATGATAAGTGAATCAGGAAAAGAAATTAATAAATCAGTTTCATTTTTTAATGAACAAATAGAAGCCTTGGATAAAACTATAAAAGAAGAAGAAGCTAAGGTTGAAAAACTTTCAAAAGCCCTTGAAAAGCATATGCAGGATAGGGAAAAAATCCAAGGGCAGATAGAGAAAGTAAAAAGCTTGATTTTATGTGATAAAAAGAAAGAAGAAATAAAAAGCCTAGAGGAAAGCATAAAGACTATTGAAAAAGAAATAGCTAGTATAGGCAAGGAAGACAATACACAAATTTTAAGCCAAAAGCAGGCCTACAACGAACGATTAGAAGAAGTTAATAGCAAACTATCTAATCAGGGTTTAAATGCAGAATTAGACAAGAAAATCAAGAAATATATGGAGGAAGAAAAAGAGCTGGGAAAAGAATTCGAGATCCAGCAAGAAAAACTTTATCTATGTGATGAGTATATAAAAACTTACACACATTTAGTGAGTGACAAAATTAATGCCCTTTTCACTAAGGTAGAATTTAAACTCTTTGATACTCAAATAAACGGCGGAGTCGTAGAGACAGCAGAAGCGACTTATAAGGGTGTACCTTATGGCTCATTAAACTCTGCGGCACAGATCAACGCAGGTTTGGACGTAATAAATAGCCTATCTAAACATTATGAAAAAGAGATACCAATTTTTGTAGATAATGCTGAGTCGGTAAACGAATTAGTGAAAACTGAAAGCCAATTGATAACTTTAACAGTAAATAAATTAAAAATTTTACAAATAGAAAATTTATAGGAGGAAAAAATGACAGAATTAGCAAAAAGAAACGAAAACCAAGTGGCAAGGACAGGGGCAAGCCAGATTATAAACCAGGCCATTGATCAATATACTAACATGGTCCAACAAAATGTATTTGATGTGCCAGATAATTATAGCTACAAAAACGCCATTCAGCAGGCTAGGTATCTACTTACCAAGCCTGCGGAGAGTGGGAAAAATGCGGGCAAGACAATAATCGATGTTTGCACACCTCAATCAATACTACAATCAGTAATGGAGATGGCACAAAAGGGGCTTAATCCTGATAAAAAGCAATGTTACTTTATACCTTATGGAAATACCTGCACCTTGTCGGTTTCTTACCAAGGTAATGTAGCTTTAGCAAAGAGGAATGGGCAGGATATAGGCGAAATATACGGATATGCGGTGTATAAGGCTGATAAGTTCGAATTGGAATTTGATATATCTAAGGGGACTTACAAAATTAAGACTTACCAGCCAAACGTCAATGAATGGAAAAAAGACGATATAATCGGGGCTTTTGCAGTAATAACTGATAAGTCGGGAGAAGTCAAATACACCGAATATATGACAATGCAGCAAATTAGGGCCGCCTGGTCCATGGGTGCGGCAAAAGGAAATTCACCTGCCCATAAAAACTTCCCAGACCAACAGGCAATAAAAACTGTAAAGTCTAGGGCAGTTAAGTCCTTTGTAAATACCGCTGATGATTCTGATATAGTCGGGAATGATGACAAGTTAATAGCTTATACAGACCAGTCCTTTAAAGAGGAGCTAGAGGAAAAAGCAAACGTCCTTGAATTAGATGTGTCTGATCATGAAGAAGTAAAAGAAGTACCAGCTAATGTAAATACAGATACAGGGGAAATTATCGAAGATGAAGCCGCAGAAAATATAGAAGGTCAATCAGATTTCTTTACAGATGATTTTGAAGAAATCGAAAATCCGACATTCTAGGAGACTGATATGGAAATTGATGTATTAGGGACTGGATCAAGCGGAAATTGTTACAAGGTTAAAATCGGGAGGGCTACACTCTTAATTGAGTGTGGCTTGCCCTATAAGGTGATACAGAAAAAGCTTAATTTCAAGGTATCAGAAATCGACGCCTGCTTAATAACTCACGAACACCAAGACCACGCCAAGGCGGTTAAAGACCTAATGAAGGCTGGTGTTGATTGTTATATGACTAAGGGGACAGCAGAAGCCCTAGGGGTTAGTGGACACAGATTGAAAACTTTTAGACCGTTTGAAAAAGCTAGATATTATTCAGAAGAAATAGAAAGTTTGATAGTTTTACCCTTTGAGGCAGTCCATGACGTGGCAGAGCCAGTCAGTTATTATATCAGGACCTATAGCAAATATGACAAGAAAGAGTCCTTAGTTTTTGTGACGGATACTGCATATATGAAATATAAAATACCTGCCTGCGATGTCCTGATGATTGAATGTAATTATGTAAAATCGATTCTAGATGAGAAAGTAGAGCAGGGGAAAATTAATGTTAGCTTAAGGAACAGGATTGTAAAAAATCACCTATCTTTAGAAAGTCTTGTCGAGGCCTTAAAGGCGGCCGACTTATCCAGGTGTAAGAAGATATACGTGCTGCATTTATCGGATGGAAATAGTAATGAAGAAGTAATTAAAAGAACTATACAGGAGCTTACAGGAGTAGAGGTGGTGATATGTTAAATGGGCGATAGTAAGAGATACTACTGGTTAAAATTGCCGGAGGATTTTTATGATGATGACACGATTCAATGGATAGAAGACCAAGAAAACGGGGCGGCTTATGTAAATTTCTATCTTAAGCTGCTCCTTAAGAGCCTGTCTGATGACGGTAGGCTTATAAGATATGTGGGACAAAGGCTTATGCCCTATGACGTAAAATCACTAGCCAGGCTTACTAATACGGAGCAAGACACAGTTAGGGTTGCCCTTGAATTATTTGTCAATATTGGCCTTGTAGAAAGGCTTGAGACAGGGGAGCTTTATATGAGTCAGATCGATGAGATGATAGGGAAAGAAACTGAGGCGGCCAGGAGAAAGCGTAAGCATAGGGCTAGAAAAGAATTAACAGGAGGGAAAAAAGAACTTCCCAGCGGGACAATGTCCCAGAAAAATGGGACAATGTCACAAAATAATAGGACAATGTCCCAGCAATGTCCCACAGAGCAAGAGCAAGAGCAAGAGCAAGAGTTAGAGCAAGAGATTAGAGATAAGAGTAAGAGCAGCAGAGAAGAAGAGTTAACATATAAATGCTACTGCCAGTTTATTAAAAACCATTCAGGTATTGATGATAGGAATCTATTTGATAAGGCAATGGAACAATACGGATGGAGGAATATCTTATATACTCTTGTAGTGATTAGAGATGAAAGGAAAGTTAAGGTTTCTAGTTTTAAGTATGTACTAGAAATGCTAAGAGATGTTGAAAATTACGATGATTTTACAGTAAGTTTTGTAACTAATAGAGAAATTAAAGAATTGAGGAAATTATATGAAGATTGATTTTACACCTGAAGAAATTGGAGTTCTAGGGGCTTTAGTTTTTGATGGTCTTAATAATAAAGAGGCTGAACGATGGTTTGAGGGCATGGATGAAGAAAATAAGAAAAAAGCTAAATCGTCATTTTTCAACCTAAAGTCTAAGGTGCTTGCTGCTAGCTTTATAGCTATGGCAGACAACGTTAGCGGAGAAAAGGAGGCCTCTTTTGAATAAGGTGATTCTAATCGGGAGGCTTACAAGAGATCCTGAACTAAAATACACACAATCAAACCAAGCGGTTTGTAAATTCACCTTGGCGGTTGATAAAAACCTAAGCAAAGATAAAAGGGAAGATGCGGAGGCAGCGGGGAGACCTACTGCCGACTTCCCCAGAGTTATAGTTTGGGGTAAGGCTGGAGAAAATGCTTCTAGGTACTTATTTAAGGGCAGTCAATGTGCCGTTGACGGAAGAATTCAAACGGGTTCTTACCAGGATAAGGACGGGAAGACAATTTACACGACAGATGTCATAGCAGATAGGGTGGAATTTCTCACTAGGGTAAGCGAGGAGAAGAGAAACGATGATGGGGGTAGGAATACCTATCAAAATAATTCTGGAAGCTCTGAGGAGTTTTTTGGGGACGATTTCAGGGGGATAGAAGACGATGGAAGAATCCCTTTTTAGATAGGAGTCCTTATGACTGATTTATTAATGGGTAGTAGGTATAGAATTAATTTAAATTATATTGGTAAAGATAAGTACAGGATCTGGGATAATTACGAGGGAGAAATAATCTATATGGATGAAAAAATTGTAGTTTTTGATACTGGCTTATATAAAACTTGCCAGATGATTAAGGATTACAAGAAATTATGGAGGGCTAAGAAAAAATGAGATTGGTTATAGGTTATGTTAGTGGGAAAGAAAGAAAAATCGCTATTGATAGTTTTGAAGTGAGTGAAGAATTAGGATGCTTAAAAGCATATAAAGACGACTTACAGATTGGGATGTTTTCTTTCAATCAAGTTTGTTATTGGTTTGTGGAGGATTGATGGCTTATAACAAGTATAAAAACAGGAAAGTCACGGTTGATGGTATTAAGTTTGATTCCATGAAGGAGGCTAGGAGATATAAGGAGCTTAGGCTTTTGGAGAGGGGCGGGGCTATAACAGGTCTTGTCCTCCAGCCTAAGTTTGAACTGATCCCCACGATTAGAAGAAAGGGACACAAGACAGAGAGGGTAACCTATTACATCGCTGATTTTGCCTATACTGATAAGAAGACTGGAAAAGAGATTGTAGAAGATGTTAAGGGCTTTAAAACGGATGTGTACAAGCTTAAGAAAAAGATGTTTTTGTATAAATATCCTGAGTTTGATTTTAGGGAGATATGATTAAATTTACCAAGAAAAAGAATGTTGGAGAACTAGATGAGAAAGTGCAGAATTTATGATAAACAATTAAAAATCATTAGAGATGTAAAATTTATAGACTTTGTAGATGAAGAAGTGATATTCTATGCAGATGAATTTGAAAGCAGCGAAGGACAAATGAGTATTCATATATTTAGAAATTTTGATGAAGTCAATATTATGTGGTCTACAGGTTTAAAAGATAAAAACGGTGTAGAGATATACGAAGGTGATATATTAGTCGACTATAACGGCTTTGAGGCTGAATATAACGAAGTCAAGTGGAGCGACAAATATTGTACCTGGATGATAGAAGGTGATTTTGCTATTGACTTTTTAAGGGATTTTGCGAGAAATTGTTCATTTGAAGTAATAGGAAATATTTACGAGGATCAAGCTAGAGAGCTTATAAGTCAATAGATTGAAAGGATTAATGATGATACAAAAAATTGTAAAAAAAGAAGATTATAGGGGATATACAATTGTTGTAAAGAAAATTTTTGAAGATGGCATTTATACAATTTTTACAGATGAAAGTAAATATAGTAATTGGTATTGCGGATATGCGGTGATACCTGAAGACCACCCTTTCTATGGTGAAGATTATGACGAAGTAGAAGGCTATGTTGATGTCCATGGTGGGTTGACTTTTTCAGGTGAACTTGACGGTATTGACGGATTTTTATTAGGTTTTGATTGTAACCATTATGAAGATAGTCCAGAGGTGCAAGATGAAGAATACACCTTAAATGAGTGTAAAAGATTAGTTGACCAGCTGATTGAGATTGACAAAAGGGATTGGAAAGAAAATATAGGATGAAAGAGTTGAGCAAAACGGAGAAAAGTTGAGAAAAGTTGAGTAGAATTATAAGACTCTTACTAAAGTGTTGAAATATAGGGCTTTTGCAAGAGTTGAGAAGAACGGAGAAGAGGTTACTAGATGAAAGTAAAAGTTGAATTCTGTTTCATAGAAGACATAGAAAAACAAATAAAAGATTTTAATGTTCCTGAGGAAAAAGTCAAAGAGTATGAAAGAAACAAGGATAAATACCACAAAAAGATGATTGATTCAATAGAAAAAAACATAAAGACCATTTTGGAGTGGGAAGATTACGCTTATATTGAAGATTTTAAAATTACGGAGGTAGAATAATGAAATTTAATTTTACAGAATCAGGTAGATATACAATTAGAAAAACTATAGAGGCAGGAAGCAGAGAAGAGGCAGAACAAGTATACGAAGATTGGAAATACGGAGGTGAATTCCCCGAAGATTTACAATTTGAAGAGTATCTAGATAGAGATATAGATGAGGTGGAAGAATGAAATATAAAATTACAGCAAATTTAGACTTTACAGAAGACGTTTTAGAATTAGATGATGATTTGACCGAAGAAGAAATTGAAAAAGAGTTATACGAGTATGTGAGTAGTTTCTTTGATTGGGGATATAGGAAGGTGGAAGATGACTAGAAAAAGAGATATCAACGATTGGCTATTGTGGCTGATGGTTTTTAGGCTTTATATGGATAAGCATAGCTGGACGAGCCTTGGGTTCTGTTTACTGGGGGCAGGTTTCCTTTATGCAGTTACTGAGATTATCGATGAGAAGATGGAGGAGAAAAATGTTGATTAAATTATTTTATGATGAGGAGTTTGTCGAGGGTAAGTGTGATTATTCTTACCGAAAATTTACTGTTGATAGTTGGGAGAACTTTTGGAATATATGGAATAATGCGAGTGATTTTTTTAGGTGTGATGATACGATTGATGGAAAAAGAACTTATATTAAAAAAGACCGTGTCATTGAAATTATGGAGGAGAGGTAAATTATGAGTTTTAGGATGTTACAGGCGGATGTTTTAAGATGGGCTAAGGATAAGGATTTGCTCCACTCAGAAAATGCGGATAGGCAGTTTATGAAGTTTATCGAGGAGGTTTTTGAGTTTAGAGAAAGTCTAATAATAATAAAAAATGTGGGACAAATGATTAATCAATTTAAAGAACAAGGTATAAATGTTTACTTTAGAGAGAATTTAGTAAAAGACATGATGCTTGAAATGGGGGACATTTTTGTAACTCTTATTATCCTTTGTGAACAGATTGGGATTGACCCTGAGGAGTGCTTGCAGATGGCTTATGAGAAGATTAAAGATAGGTCTGGGAAGACTATCAACGGGACATTTATAAAAGAGGAGGATCTATGAGTTTCAAATTTAAAGGCCTAAGCCCGGCGGAAAAAATGAGAGCTAGGAAATTGTATGATGCTGAGGTCCAAAAGGTGGCGGCATCTAGTACTAGTACATCTTTAATTGAGTCTTTTCTAGCCTTGGTTTGTGAGACTTTATCAGATGAGTTCGGATGGGGGAATGTTAGACTTAATCGATTTAGAGAAAGACTGATTAATAAGTTGGATTGTATCAATACAGACCTGGTGGATTTTGAGGACATCAGGGCAAATATGAGTATTCAAAAAATAGTTATTGTTGATAGTAAAGTTCATAAAATCGACGATGACGTGAAGATAATTAAAAGAAAGGAAATCGAGGAGATGAAGGCTAGGAGAAAGCGTGCTTAAGGAGTTTTGATGGATTTTGACAAGATTAGAAAGCAGGAGAGAGACCGAGCTAGGATTGATACTATAAAGGCTAGGCTCAGAAATTACGGCAGTGACATGCGAAGATATGAGGATGAGAAGGTGAAGATTGAGATAGCAAGGGATAGGCTTAGTCTTGGGGCGTCTTGGTCTGCATCTGATGTAGCTAAGGGCGGTGGGTCTAGTCAAGAAGATTTGCAGGTGAAGATAATTGATAAGATTGATGAGTCTAGTCGAAGAATGAAACTTATTGAGATTGAAAACAGGGCTATGAAGTTAGCTATTGCTGACCTTGAAGAAGATAAGAAGTTTATTGTTGACCATATGTGGATTGCTCCAGATGGTAAAAGGCTGAGTTTTAGAAAAGCGGCTGAAATGATGAATTTATCTAAGTCTACTGTGCAAAGATTGAGCGATGATGCCTTGCTTTATATCTTTAATAGGCTTTATTTGATTGAAGGGGGTGAGGTCGATGTGAGGTAATTTTCATTTTGGGACAAAAACGGGACAATTATGGGACACATTAGCCTAAATAATGTGCTATAATGGTAATAGGTAAATTTTTAATACTGTTTAACTCTAGGGATAGGCAATAGGGCCTGTCCTTTTCTTTTGTTATTTTTAAGCTTATGAGTCAGGCTGCCAACGCCTCCTTATTTATAAATTTTTTGGTACCTGGGTATGGTGCTGCTGTTACGTTAACTACTAATCTATGATTTTTCTGCTGTTTGCCGTTGGTGGTCTGGCTGATAGGCTTAAAGAATTATAATTTTTATAAACGAGCTTTTAAAGGCTTGTCTTTTTTTGTACTTATTTAGTCTGAATTTGAAATTTTATAATAAAAAAGAGAGGGCAATCACTCCCTCTCTTTTTCTTGCTTGTCAGATAAGTTCCGACTTGCACGAAAGATTAAATCTTTCTTCTGACAAACTAGCACAAATTACGCTCTAATGTGCTTTTATTATAGTACCTGATGACTATTTACACTATTATTATATGATATGATGACGGTTTCAGCAAGTACAACTCATATAATTCTATTTGAAATTGTGATTGTCTAGCATCTAGCGAAGATGTATATTTGAAAAAATGCTGACCTATCATCTACATTTCATTTTTTATAAGTGTTTATCTTTTATTTGATGATAAAGTGAAACTAATGCTATTGTAAGCATAATGATTTCATAAATTGTCATCGGGGTACTCCTTTCTAGAATCTAGAAAGTTGTAAGAATATTATACATAAATTTATTAAATTGACAATTAGTAGGTAACGATAAAGAAAGGGGTGATGTACTTTGAAGAAATTGACAATAAAACAGAAGAAGTTTGCTGATGAGTACATCAAGACAGGGAATGCGACTCAAGCTGCTATTAATGCTGGTTACAGTAAGAAAACAGCTGCAACAATAGGAGCTCAAAACTTAATAAAACTTAATATAAAAACTTATATTGATAAAAAATTATCAGAGTTAGAAGCTAAGACAATTGCAGAATCAAAAGAGGTCCTGCAGTATTTGACATCGGTTTTAAGAGGTGAAACCCACGATGAAGTTTATTACAAGACTGAGTATGGAGGGGAGGCCTTGGGCCAGGTTCAGGTGCAAAATAAAGATAGGCTTAAGGCTGCAGAACTCTTAATGAGAAGATTTGGTCTAAATGCTTCTGACCTAGAGAAAGAAAAGCAAACAATACAAATCGAAAAGACTAAAACAGAAATTGACATCATGAAAGGTATATCAGAAGAAATTGAGGACCTTGAAGATATAGATAGGATGATTTATGGAGATGATTAAGAAGAGAAGAACAATTCCCTTCAGGTTTTCCAAAAAGCATGTCGACTATATCAGGAATTGTAAAAATAATACTTATAACATCGCAGAAGGAGCGGTAAGAGCTGGTAAAACTGTTGATAATGTTTATGCCTTCGCCCATGAATTAAGGACGACTAAGGACAGATTACATCTAGCTACAGGGTCTACTGTTGCAAACGCCAAGCTAAATATTGGTGACGCCAACGGTTTTGGGCTTGAATATATCTTTCGTGGTCAGTGTAAGTGGGGAAAATATAAAGATAATGAAGCATTGATTATAAAAGGACCCTACACAAAGCAAAGAGAAAGAATAGTAATATTTGCGGGTGCTGCCAAGGCTGATTCTTACAAGAAAATACGTGGTAACTCCTATGGAATGTGGATTGCTACAGAAATTAACCTCCATCATAAAGACACAATCAAAGAAGCTTTTAACCGTACTGCTGCGGCTAATATGCGTAAGTTTTTTTGGGATTTGAACCCTTCAAGTCCTAACCATTTTATTTATTCAGACCACATAGATAAATATCAGTCAATGGTAGATGATGGAATAAAATTTGGTGGATATAATTATAAGCACTTCACTATCGATGATAATATCAATATTTCCGACCAAAGAAAAAAGGAGATAAAACTCCAGTACGATCCTAATTCTGTTTGGTATAAAAGGGACATACTTGGTTTAAGGGTAGTAGCCGAAGGACTTATTTATAAGCAGTTCTCAGACTGTCCGGAAAATTATTTGATTGACGGCAAGCCTCACGAACTACAGATTATACAAATAGGAGTGGACTTCGGTGGAAATAATTCAAAACATGCTTTTGTTTGCTGTGGTCTTAGTCGAGGCTTTAAAAAGGTCTATGCTTTAAGGTCTGAGAGATTAGAACCTGATAAGCCTACAGATTTATATAATCAACTAATAGACTTCGTAAGAGTTATTCAATCTACTTATGGAAACGTCGACCTTATATATGCAGATAGTGCGGAGCAAGTATTAATCAAGGGCATGCAAAAAGCCTTGTTAGATGCAAATTTAAATATAAAGATTAAGAACTCTATCAAGAACCCAATCAATGACAGGATAAGGCTTGTTAATACTTTGGTCGCTTCTGATAGGTTTTTTTATACAAAGAATTGTGAAAGTTTAGTGGATGCTTTATCTACTGCGGTTTGGAAGGAAGAAGAAATGGAAGACATAAGGCTTGATGATGGAACAAGTGATATTGATACCCTAGACGGCTTTGAATACTCCATTGAAAAATTTATAAAGGTACTGATGAATGTATAGGAGTTTTTATGCTAGATAGAGAAATTAGAGAGAGGCTGGGAAGCCTTGCCCTCAATATTGAAAATAATTATAAGATATGGCTTGATTGCTACCATGGGGAACCCTTTTGGCTTAGCAATCCAAATGACGCTGATAATTCTCAATCCTTGAATTTGTGTGCGGCTATATCATCTGAGCTTGCAAGGCTTACGACCATGGAGCTTGAAACTAGGGTTGATGATGAAGACCTTGATAAGATATATCAGAAATTTATAAGACATGTTAGAAAGTTTACTGAGTATGGTCTGGCCTTGGGTGGTATCATAGTTAAACCTTATGTTGAGGACTTAGAAAAACAGCTTATTGATATAGATATCGTACCTGCTAATAAATTTATAGTCCTTGGCTTTACAAGTTTTGGAGAAATAAACCACATTGTTTTTATAGATAGGATCAAGAAAAAAGATAAGAAAGATAAGGATATTTTCTTTACCAGGCTTGAAGAACACAAGATAGGTGATGAATATCTAATCACTAATACCGCTTATCTATCAAATAACCAAGAGGTTTTAGGGGATAAGATAAGCCTAGAAGTAGTGGAAGAGTGGGCGGATATGACTGAAAAAATGACGGTAGAATCAGATAGGCCATTATTTGCTTACTTTAAAAACCCACAAGCTAACAACCTAGACCTAGATTCCAACGAGGGTATATCTTGTTTTGCTAGAGCCTTATCTTTGATACAAGACGCAGACGAGCAGTATCAAAGGATTATGTGGGAATATAAGGGTTCTGAGCTTGCTATTGACGCCGATATAACAGCCCTTAAAAATACTAATGAACTTCCGGCCGGTAAGGAAAGATTATTCAGGAACCTTGGACTTGATATGGGAGATGGGGGCCGTGATTTCTATAAAGTGTTTAGCCCTCAGATAAGAGATTCTTCACTTTTCAACGGCTTAAATGGAATAATAAAAAAGATTGAATTTCTTTGCGGCCTAGCTTATGGAACCTTATCAGACATGGAGTTCACCGCTAAGACAGCTACTGAAATCAACACCAGTCAACAAAGGTCTTATTCAACCGTTAAAGATATACAAAATGAGCTAGCAAAATGCTTAGAAGATTTTGTCGAAGTATTAAAATATTGGTGTAAGGAGTTAGGTACTCCTTTTAAAGACGATTGCCAAGTGTCCTTTGACTTTGATGACAGCCTTGTAGTGGATTCTGAAACTGAACAAAAGATAAGGCTCCAGGAAGTGGCAGCGGGTATTTTAAAACCAGAAGCCTACCTAAAATGGAGATACGGCGTAACTGATGAGGAGCTAAAAGAAATACAAGCGGGAGTGTCAGAAGACAGAAGCGACGTAGCTGAGGAAGAATAATGCTAAGCCCAGAATACATGGAAAGGGTAACCGACCACCTAATAGTATTATATCAAGGATTAGAAGATGATATCCTAAAGGATATAGCGGATAGGATAAAAAAGAATGGTTACTTAACGGCCACAGCAGAAAGGCAAGCCGAAGTATTAATTGAAAGCGGCTATACAACTGATGAAATAGAAAGTCTTTTGAAACCTCATTTTGAAGACATAGACGAAGAAATAACCCAAATAATAAATAAATCAGGCCTTAAACATTATGAAGATGAGGCCAAGGCTTATAGGGTTGTAAATAAGAATTTGATTGATCTAACCCAAAACAAACACGCGGAGAACACAATAAACAATGCGGTTGATAGGTTAATTAAAGGAAATGCAAACATAACCCAATCATTAGGGGTTGTCTGCAATGGAGAGAACGTAAAATTAAATAAATTCTATAAAGATAAGCTAAACCAAGCGGCCTTTAAGGTTGCTAGTGGTGCTTTTTCTGGTCAGCAGGTAGTTAGAGGCCTAGTCAACGATTTATCTGAATCAGGAATAAGAGTTATTAACTATCAGAATTCAGGAAGAAATTATACAGTAGAATCGGCGGCAAAAATGCTTGTAAGAACTACTATAAACCAAATGACTGGAGAAATATCTTTGTCTAACGCAGAGGATATGGGCCAAGACCTTATGGAAATATCGGCCCACGCTGGAGCAAGGCCATCGCACGCAGAGTGGCAAGGACAAATTGTTTCCTTGTCTGGTGATAATGATAAGTATTTAAGCTTAGATGATATTGGATATGGAGATGTGGCTGGATTTATGGGTGCTAATTGCAGACACAACTGGTATCCATTCTTTGAGGGAATATCAGAAAGGGCCTGGAGTCAAGAAATGTTAGACAATATAGATCCGGAGCCTTTCGAGTTCGAAGATAAGGAATACACCTATTATGAGGCAACCCAAAAGCAAAGACAAATAGAAAGAACTATTAGAAAATATAAGCATAGGGTTATGATGTATGACAAGGTAGGAGATGATGAAAGTAAGCTTATAGCCCAGGTAAGATTACAAAGACAAAGACAGCTTTATAAAGACTTTAATAAAGCTGGTAAACTGCGTCCTACTACTGTAAATACTAACGTTTACGGGTATAGTAAGAATAAGTATTTTGAAGAATTAAAACAAAGCAATAGGTATAAAATATATAAAGAAAGAATATCAGGAACTTACTGGAATAATGCAACCTTTGCAAGTGAAAAACTGCGGAATAAACACATAGACAAGCACTTAAAAGAATTTGATAATTTGAGTGAAGAAGAATATTTACAAAAAGCAAGAGACTTATTAAATGCTGAGCTATCGGATAATATTAAGGGATTCATGACTCAACAAAAATTTATATTTAAGTATAATATAAAAAACAATGAATTTGCAATAGGTAGTAGCAAAGGATTTATATCTACTTATTTCAAACCTAAACCAGGTATAAAATATTGGGAAGGAGAGACTAAAAAATATGAAATATTCAAATGATGAGGAAATGATTTATCCTATTGACTGTCCAGTTTGTGGGAATAAAGTTGACTTTTTTGATATTTGTACAGTTTGCGGATACCAGAATAGTGGGGATAAAGAAAAAATCGGAGATCCTATTGGACCTAATAAGGTCACACTTAAAGAAGCAATTGAAAACTATAAAGAACTTGGTATTTCTGACCCAAATGATGATTATTGTAAAATTATTTTAAAAGAAAGAAATAAAAATGATTGAAAATTTTAAAATCATATTAAAAATTCTAACATCTTTAAACAAATCACTTGACGAAGAATATTTTGATTCAGACTTAATATCTGCTAGTACACTAGGAATTACAGAAATGAGAAGAAATAATCTTCTTGAAATGTTATATGACGCTGGTTATATTAAAGGATTGACAATCAAGTATTATGTAGACGGAGACTTTGTAGTTACTAATTTAGATAAAACTAAAATAACTTTAAAGGGTTTAGAATATTTAGAAACTAATACAATATTTAAAAGGATTCAAAAAGCGGCAAAAGGAATTAACGAAATGATTCCTGGAGCATAGAAATATTAGACTAAGCACGCTAGCGATTGTTAGATGTGCTTTTTAAGTACGAATTTATCTATTATTTAATTATTTTCTTGACTCGCTACTAAAACAGTAGTACTATTGTAGTGCGAGGAGGGATTAATGGCAGATAAAGTATTAAACTTCAAAATACCTGAAGAATTGCACAAAAAAATAAAAGAAGAAGCTGATAAAAAAAGCTTATCGATGGCTGCATTAGTCAGGTTGATATTAATTGAATATTTTAAAAACAAGTAAAGAAAAAGACGGCATACCCGCAAAAGTACTAGCCGTCTTAGCAAGAAACTCTATTTATAAATATAAATACAGTGTTTCTTTATCAACATTGTACTATAAATAGCGGTTTCTTTCAATATGAAAGGACTTAAAATGAACGGATTAGTGCAAGTAAAAAATGACAAAGATTATGGACTAATTACAACCAGCAGAATAGTTGCTGAAGGATTAGATAAAAGACATGACCATGTTTTAAGGGATTTGGAAAGAATTTTAGAAACCCCAAATGTGGGTTCTCTGATTATTCCAACAACTTACAAGGTAAAAGGTCAAAAAAGAGAATACAAAGAATATCTACTCACAAAAGATGGTTTCACTTTATATATGTTTAATATCCAAGGATATAATGATTTCAAAATGGCATATATAAATGAGTTTAATCGTATGGAGAGACTTCTTAATGGTGAGCAACTAGAGTTAGAAGCCTACAAGTTAGAAAAGAAAACCTACAAGGGTAAACCTGTTATGACTGTAAGAGATATAGTTTATTTAACTGGACAAACTAGAGATTCTTTAAATTGGGCAATTAAAAGGGATGGCTTAGGTTTGTTGCTACAAGGTAGGTCTCTTGAAGATTTTAGAGAAGAAAATAGTTTTGTTTTAGGAGCAACAAGAAGATTAAATATTCTTTTCAATGAAGATGTATATGAGCTGACAAAAAATCAAAATATACCTGGAGAAAAGAGAAATAGAATTAATGAATATTTCAATAATCCATCTCTTCCTAGAGAGGAAAAGAGTATAAAAGTAAAAGATGTTGAAATATTACAAAAAGTAGAAAAGTTGAATACCTTGTATTTTTTAATACAAAGATTTGGTATTGATGAAAAAATGAAAGGTGATATAACTGAAATAATTTCAGAAAGATATGTAGAACTTGGATTTTTAGACCATAAATGCAGAGATTTGAGTGTGCATACTCTTGAAGGTTGGAATTTAGGTTGTAAATTTCAAAATTTTAAAATGATGATTATAAACAATTAAATAGTATTAAATTAGGAAGCTTTCGAGCTTCCTTTTTCTATGGGAAGATACCTAAGTGGAAAACGGGGCGGTCTGTAAAACCGTTAGCTATGCTTTCGTGGGTTCGAATCCCACTCTTCCCACCATGGTCAAGGCGGACCTAAAATGCTGGAATGTTACTAGTCTAAAGTCACAGCGACGACTTAAAAAGCTTAGGAATAGGAGATTTTATGAAGACAGAAGAACTCAAAGAAATAGGACTAAATGATGAACAGATAGCGGCGGTTTTTAAGCTAAGAGGTCAGGAAGTAGAAAATTATAATAATTTAAAAAATGAATATGAGACCTTAAAAACTGAAAACGAAAACTATAAGTCCCAAGTAGCAAGTGCAAACGAGCAAATAGAAGCCTTTAAAGATATGGATATAGACTCAATAAAGGCAAGCGCCGAAGAGTACAAAACCAAGTATGAAGAAGCACAAATCAAAGCTAAGGAAGACATCGAAAGAATTAATCTAAATAATGCTATTGATCTAGGATTAGTAAATGCTGGGAGTAGGAATCTTAAGGCGGCAAAAGCTTTGCTTGATATCGATAGTTTAAAGGATTCTAAAAACTTAACTGATGATTTAAAGGCACAAATTGAAGGACTTAAAGAATCTGATTCTTACCTATTTAAAGGACAAGAAGAACCAAAGCAAAGGGGCATAGGTAAGTCAAGTTCTATAGGTGATAAAGAGCTTAAGGATATGACTTATGAAGAAATGCTTCAAGCTAATAAGAAAGGTGTTTTATAGGAGGAATTAAATGCCAAAATTATTTGATAAAACTTATTTTAACCCAGAAGTATTTGAAAAATACGTCGACACAATCGAAAGAGAAAGAACAAACGAACTACTTACATCATCTGCCATTGTAGAAAGGGCAGACCTAAAAACTAGAATGGACGAACAAGTAGGCGGTAATATTATAGTTACACCAATTGCCGGAATTCTATCAGGGGACGCTGACAATTACGACGGACAAACAGATATTAAGTCAGACTCAACAAATACTTTCTACCAAAAGAGAGTTGTTATTGGTAGGGCGCACGCTTGGACTGAAAAAGACTTTGTTTTTGATATTACAGGCGGACACGATCCAATGAGAACTGTTGCTAATCAACTTTTAGATTGGTGGGCAGACCTTAAACAAGATTCACTTCTTGCAATCCTTGAAGGTATTTTCTCTATGTCAAAGGCAGAGGACAAGAAGTTTGTAGACGGCCACACATATAAAGATGATGTATTCGGTCAGGTAACCTTAAATAACGCACTACAACAAGCCTTTGGAGCTAGAAAGAAAAACTTTGCGGCTGCTATTATGAACTCTGCCGTTGCAACTCAATTAGAAAACTTAAATCTAATTCAATATGCAAAATACACCGACGCTAGAGGAATAGAAAGACCACTTGCCTTGGCAAACCTTAACGGTAGACCAATCATTATTGATGACTCATTGCCAATAAGCAAAGAAGGGGAATATACAACTTATATCTTTGGCCAAGGAGCTTTTGAATATACTAAGGCTGGTGCTAAAGTTCCTTATGAAACCGACAGAAACCCAATGAAGAACGGTGGCGAAGATACACTATACACCAGAGATAGGTTCTGCTTTGCTCCAAGAGGTATCTCATTTACTGAGGCTTCTATGGCGTCACTATCACCAACAGAAGAAGAACTTAAGAAGGGTGCTAACTGGGAAGTAGTTAAGAATGAAGATGGTACATTCCCACTTAACCAAATACCAATAGCAAGAGTCCTAACTAAACTTGAAGCTAAAAAGCCAGCAGGGGAATCAGGCAACCCAGCAGCTTAATTCAGAAAGGGGTTAATTTATGTTAACCTATGAAGATTTTATTAAAAAAAATCCTAGAGTAGACCTGCCAGAGGGCCTTTTTACGTCCTTACAAAGGAGAATTAGAAGGCGTATAGACTTCTTAACCTTTGAAAGAATAAGGAAAAATGACAAAGACCTACAAAAAAGAATAGATGACGTTACTCAAGATATAATTAACCAGCTTTATTTTAATAATAGGGAGCTTTTAATTGATTCGGAGGGTAATTCATCTAGTAATATAAAATCGGAGTCTGTGGGCGAATATAAAGTGGAATACGCACAATCAAATTCCTTGTCAGTAGATAAAAAAGATGGATTAGTGGCAGGTCTTATTGATCAAATGATTAAAGAGGCCTTTGTCCATACTGGCCTAATGTATAGGGGCGTTTATTGATAACTAACGCCAAGGTTACAATCATAAAAAGAATGGTTGTAGATAGACAAAACGTGTATAAACCCCTAAGAACTTACCCTTGCCACTGGGAAGAGACTAGAGGGATTAACACTAACCGCACTGGTAGGAGCAAGGATGATATTGACGAAATAACCTGCTATATACCAAACGAGCTTTTAAGAACTGTTGACGTTGAAGACCTAGTAATCAGAAATGATGAAGAGATAGATATTGAAGAACTAAAGACAGCTAAAGAATATCAGAAGAAATACAAGGCTAAAATAGTAACAGTATCTGATGTCTTCGACTTCGGTTCTGCTAGTATGCAGCATACAAGGATAGGGGCCAAGTAATGATAAATTTTTCAAAATTTGACTTCGACCAGGTTAAGGCCTTAAAGAAAAGAGACCTTGAAACAGGCGGAGAAGTACAAAAATTTATAGATAGTGAGTGTATAAGGAGAATGGATCCTTACACTCCAAAAGACCACGGTGACTTGATAGGAGCTGCAACAAGCCAAACTAGCATAGGTTCTGGGAGAATAGTCCAACAGATGCCATACGCTAAAAGGTGGTATTATGAGCCAGCTAAGTTTCAGGAATCACCAAGAAGAGGAAATAGGTGGTTTGAAAGAATGAAATCAAACCACAAAGACTCGATACTCAGAGGTGCTGCAAGTATAGCGGGGGCAAAAGCAAAATGAAATCAATTATAGAAAGTATAAGGGAATATTTTTTAAAATGTCCTTATCTAGAAGACGATGTAAGGCTTAGTGTTGATTTTCTAGGAGACCAACCCTTAGAGTATGGAATTTACACTGAGCCTATAAGTCCAACAATTAAAAAATATGTAGACGGAGATGAGCTTAAACAATTTGGATTTATCTTCACTACTAGAAGTCACATGAGCGGAGATTTAGTTACACAGCTAGAAAACTCTGCTCTTTTTGACAATTTGATTGAATGGATCCAGGAGATGAATTATAAGAAAGAGTTTCCGGAGCTTGAAGGTGATAAGTATCCAACCAAGCTTGAAATTATAACAAATGGTTACTTGTCTAGTGCCGATGTCGGTTCTAGTCAATACCAAATACAGATGAGATTAGTTTATATGGAGGTAAACAATGGCTGAAGCTAAAACATTACAAAATTTAAAAGAATTTAAGGGCCTAGTATTAAGGGCTGATGTAGTTTCCTTTATGGAAGTAGAAGATAAATATTATAGAATGAAAGGTTTTACCGACCTTCCAACATCTAAAGAAACAGAAGAATATTCAAGAAAATATGTCGATGAGAAATCAGAAAGAACTGCCGTTACTGGTATGACTTCAACAACCGACTTCACTCTAGATAGGTATAAAGATAATCCGGTACACGACAGAATTCAAGAAGTATTTGATAAAGAGCAATTAGCAGATGACGCTACAGTTAATATTGTAGTCGTTGACTTTTCTAAACCAATTGAAGGACAAGAAGGCAAATTTTATGCAATTAAGAGAAACCACACTATAGTTCCAGACTCTGCAGGTGATGGTACTGACGCTTACCAATATTCAGGCAGCTTTAAGGCTAATGGTCCATCTATTGAGGGTTATGCGGAACTAGGAGATAAGGATTCAGACTGGCTAACAATCAAATTCACTGAGGGTGAGCCTACTGCGTCTACATCTTCAAGGACAGCTTAAGTTAATTATTTAGGGGCTAGATGCCCCTTTTTCTTTTCAAAAAATTAAAAATAAAGGAGTAAATTATGGCATTTAAAAGACAAAAAAGACAAGTAATTAAATTTGAATTTGAATATCAAGATATTAACGGAGATACTCAATTACTAAAATATGAAATTGAGCATGACACAGATCTAGCTAAAAAGCTGACAGCTATAGGTGAATTAGACTTTGAAAAGATGTCTTCAAACGAATCTAAAGAAGCCCTAAGAAAAGCCTTTGATACAATTCTTGGCCTTGGGGCAATGGATGATATCCAAGAAAAAGTATTCGACGGAGATGAATTACTCCTTACTGACTATTTAGGAATAGGAAATTATCTTGTAGAAGAAGTTGACAAGGCAAATAAGGAATTAGAAAAGCTTACAAATACTTTTAGCATTGGCAAAAAAGAAAATGTAATCGATGGAATTATAGTTGATGAAAAGTGAGCATTCTAACTAAAGGCCTACCAAATACAATAGACGTAAGCGGCAGAAAGGTAGCTATAAATACAGATTTTAGGGCTTGGATTAAATATGAAGAAGTAATGCTAAAGGAAGATGAAAAAGCCCAAAGCCAGGTATTAGAAGTTATTAATACTTGTTTGGCGGAGGGGTTTAAGATTTCAAGCCTTGATGAATTAGAAAGCTTATTTGACGGGTTCTTATGGTTTTATAGCCTAGGTAAAAAGACAGACGGTATCAACAAAATAAAGGAAGAAGATGAAAAGGAGTCAGAATTTACTAACTCTAGCCTTGTTTACTCTTTCGAGCATGACTGGGCCTATATATATTCTGCCTTTATGGAGTGTTACAATATTAATCTTCTTACTGCCAATCTTCATTGGTGGGAATTTAAAGCCCTTTTTGAGGGACTAAACCAAAAATGTCTATTTTCAAGAATTATGTCTTTTAGATCCATGAACATCACTTCGAAGATGAGTAAGGATGAAAAGAAATATTATAGGACGATGAAAAAGATTTATGCTTTGCCAGATGAAAGGACAGTAGAAGAAAAAGAAAATTCTTTTGCTAGGTCAATGATGGCAAGCATGCAAATTTAAAGAAAGTGAGGTGACATATGGCAAGTGATGGTAAACTGCTATTTGATACCAAGTTAGACACCTCAGGATTTAAAAGCGGCCTTGCTTCCCTATCTTCTATGGCCACCGCAGCTGGTAAGGGTTTTAAAAGTATAACAAATAAGGCTGTAGATGGTATAAAAACTAGTTTTAAGGCGGCGGGGTTAGCTGCCGCAGGATTCGGAGCCTACTCAGTAAAGGCTGGTGCTGAATTTGACGCAGCTATGAGCGAAGTCGAGGCAATATCCGGAGCCTCTGGCAATGAGCTTGACGCTTTAAGAAACAAAGCTAAGGAAATGGGTGCAACAACCAAGTTTTCTGCGACTCAATCAGCCGAAGCCTTAAAATACATGGGTATGGCAGGCTGGAAGAGTCAAGAAATGCTTGACGGTCTTCCTGGGATTATCAATTTGGCCGCTGCAAGTGGTGAGGACTTAGGTCTAGTCTCAGATATTGTCACCGACTCATTAACCGCCTTTGGTCTACAAGCAAAAGACACAGGAAGATTTGTCGATGTTTTGGCGGCAACCTCAACCGCTTCAAATACTAATGTATCAATGCTTGGCGAATCCTTTAAGTATGTTGCACCTGTTGCAGGGGCATTAGGATATAAGGTGGAAGATGTATCGGTCGCCTTGGGATTGATGGCCAATGCTGGAATTAAAAGCAGTCAAGCAGGAACTTCCTTAAAGACTGCTTTATCTAGATTATCAGCACCAACCAAGCAAGTAGCGGCTGAAATGGAAAACCTTGGTATCTCAATAACTGACTCTAACGGACAAATTAAGCCTTTTAATAAACTTATGGGTGAAATGAGGCAGTCCTTTAAGGGTTTAAGCGAAGACCAAAAGGTTCAAGCGGCAACAACTTTGTTTGGCAAAGAGGCTATGGCTGGAATGTTGGCCATAATAAATTCTAGCGACGCGGATTTTGAAAAGCTAACTAACAGTATTAACAATTCCACTGGAGCGGCCAAAGAGATGGCAAGGGTTATGAATGATAACCTAAAGGGTGATATAACCATCCTTCAATCAGCTTTAGAAGGTTTAGGAATATCACTTTTTGAGAATGTCGACACTCCCTTTAGAGATGTTGTTCAATCGGTCACTAAACAAGTTGATAGACTTAACGCTGTAGTTACTAGAGATATAAGTTACCTTCCTCAGGCTATAGGTGATATGATAGCCGAAGGGGCAGTTGCTATTGCTGAAAAAGCTCCAAAATTTATTGAGGCTGGTAAAACCATTATTTTAAGTCTCTTAGATGGCTTACAAAATAATTCTGATAGCTTAGCTTCGAGTGCGACAGAGATAATAACAAGCTTAGTTACCGCCTTTATGGAGGTTGGAGCAAGGTTATTTGAAGTCGGCGGAGAGATATTAATAAAACTAGCCGAAGGGCTAACCGCCAAAGCGCCTATTTTAGTACCAAAGGCCATTGAAATTATAGGCAAACTTGCTGAAAGCTTTAATAAAAATGCACCTAAACTTATAAAGGTTGGTATAGACCTTATAAAAGCAATAGCAAAAGGGATTGCTGAAAATCCTGATGTGGTAGCTAAAGCGGTTCCTCAGATACTAAAGGCTTTAGCAATAGCCTTTGCAGCCTTCAAGGGAGCAAGCATAGCTAAAAGCATGATGGGTTCTCTAGCTAAGGGAATCATGGGCGAAAAAACTTTGGTCAGCGAGTCGGCAAATGGGGTTATAAATTCACTAATACAAGCTTTTAACAGTAAAGGCTTAAAACTTAATGATACAGGCGGAAAACTTGTAGACCTCTTAGCAAAAGGAGTATCAAGCAAGGCCAGTATTTTAAAATCAGCTGGATCTAAAACTATAGGACCGCTGATGACTGGAATAAAAACAGGGTCTAGCAAGCTTGCTGGAATTGGAAGCAACATTGTTGGCGTCTTATCCAGCGGAATAAGTAAAGTTGGCGGAAGCAAGCTTTTAACAGTTGGTGGTGGCTTAATAAAGGCTATAGGCGGAGGCCTTATGAAGGGCCTAACATTGATAGGCGGTATAGGGGCTAAAATAATAACGGTTCTTGGTACTGTATTGTCAAATCCTGTTGGTCTTGCAGTAGCTGGAGCTGCCCTTATAGGCTTTATAATCAAAGGTTTTAATCTTGATTTACCAAAGATAGCAAACTCTGCCGGAAAAATTGTCGGCTCAATTGCAAACAAAATAAAGCAAGGAGCTTCGAAGTTAATCGACGCTGGTAAGTCGATGGTTAATAAAATCGGCGAGGGTATCAATGCAACTAAGAAATTCTTTGCTGAAGTCCAATCCAAAGGACTTATATCTGTGCTTCAAAGTAAGCTAAAAGCTGGAGTTAACAAGCTAAAAGACATCGGCAAAGGCTTTATAGATGGAATTAAAGAAGGCTGGGACTCAAACGAGAAGAAAGTAGCTGATAAAGCTAAAAAGCTTCCCGACCAAGTGAATAAATCTGTAAATAGTTCTGATACGGAACCAACTGGCGAAAATATGGTTATGGGCGTGGTTGAGGGTCTAAAAAGCGGAAGTACAGACATAGCCACAGCCTACAAAGACCTAATTCAAGGTGGAGTTTCAGACTCAGACGCCAGGGCAATTATAAGGCAAGAAGGAAAGGCAAGCGTTGAGGAATATGCCCAAGCAGTATATGAAGGCTCAGGAAATGTAAGGAGTGCTTACACTGCCCTTAGGACATCCGGGCTAGAAACTATGGAGGCGGCCGAACAATTCTTCGAGATAGCAGGCCTTAACTTAAACGGTTTTGTGAATGGAGTTGAAGAAGGCGGTCAGACCTACCGTGAAAAACTAAAAGAGATGATGGACTCAGGAATGAGTGAAATCGAAGCGGTAGAGAAATTGACAGAAATAGCTCTTAGAAATATGCAGGGCTTCAAAGATGGTACAAGCGAAGGGGCTGAAGGAATCATAGAAGAATTTACTACTATGATGAAAATGGGCCTTGATGAAGTTGAAGCCTTTGATGAAATGTATGCAAAGGGTCAGATAAATGTTGACGCCTTTGGCCAAGGTTCGGCTGCAGGAAAAGAAGCGGCTTTAGCAATTTATAGGCAATTAAGAGATTCTGGATTATCATCTGTAGAGGCTGTTCAAGCCATGCATGAAATGGGGCTTTTAAATGTGAATGGCTTTGCTGACGGAGCTAACGCTGGCAAAATCAATGTAGAAGCCGCTTACCAAGCCTTAAAGGCACTAGGTCTAAGCGAAGCTAATATTGCTGAAATATTAAAACGAATAGGAGCTGAAAATGTCGGTGCATTTGGTGAGGGTGTAAGTTCTGGCCAAGGAAGTGTAGCGGAGGCTTACAATAATACTTTTGCTAATCCATTAGAGGCACGTTCTTCTTTAATTTTTGACACTGCTAATCAACAAGGCCATGATACTGGTTCAAAATTCGCAGGTGGTATTGAATCTTCAACAATGGAAGTTACTTCTAAGTCACAAGCTTTAGGTCAAAGCGCCATAGAGAAACTTCAAGGTGGCGAAGGTGAAGCTACTCAAAAAGGCCAAGAATTAGGGGAGCAATATGCAAGCGGTATAGACGCTTCAAAGTCCGTTGTAGACGCTAGTGCAACAAACATAGGTAAAGACGTAGCCCAATCACTAAGTAATCAAGCCAGCGACTTTAACCAGGCGGGTAAAACTGCAATGGAAGGTTATAGTTCAGCGATAAGTAGCGAATCAAGTAAGGTTGTAGCAAGCATTGATAAGATGGGTTCATCTATACAAACAAGCCTTACAAATACCTCTAATGTCGTAGCACAAAATGCAACAAAGATGATGAACACTTTAGCTAGTAACGTAACTAGTGGATCAAGTAAAGTTCAAACATCTTTTACAAACATGCAGAATAAAATCAACTCTACTATTACAAGTATGAGTTCTAAAACTATTAGTCAAACTAAATCGATGATGGATAACGTCACTAATACTATTACTACCGGCACAAATAAGATTAATACACAATTTACCCAGATGGGTAGCAAGATTAATACAACCATCAATAATACTTCTAACCAAGTGAAAAATGCTGCGGACTCCATGATGAATGGATTTGTAGCTAAGGTTACAAACGGAAGCAATAAGGCTAAATCTACTGTGAAATCAACGTGTTCTCAAATGGTAAGTACGGTTAACGGCTACAAGGGGTCCTTTGCTAATGCTGGATATAACCTTATGGCGGGTCTTGCTAATGGTATATATAACGGCAGGTCAGGAGTAATCAACGCCTCAATAAATGTTATGAGGTCCGCTGTTAATGCTGCAAAAAGAGCCGCAGGAATTCACTCCCCTTCAAGAGTATTTAGAGATGAAGTCGGTAAGATGCTTACCCGTGGTATGGGAATAGGTATCGAGGATGAAAAAGGCTTTGTAGTAGACAAGGTAAAAGCCACTATGGAGGCTATAAGAAATAAGGCTAAGAATGCAGTTCTATTTGATAATAAAAGAATGGGTGCAGATCTGGCCTATAATTTAGCTGGAGGATCTATACAAAATAAACAACAAGTCGATGTACAAGTTACAAACGGAGCTGTCACAAGCGTAATAAACCTTGATTCAAGAGAGATTGGCAAGGCTGTAACTCCTATAGTAAGCCAAGAAATAAGCAAGGAAAGGAGGCGTAGAGGATGATTAAGACTATAAATTTAGTTAAGGATATAGGCTATTATGGTGCACACCTTTTAGCCTATCCGGACATAGGAAATACCAAAATAGAAAGAGACACCTTTGTTTCAGATACTGGCATAACCTTTTATGGAAATGAGAGGCCGTCCTTTACACCTCTTAGTTTCTCTATTGAATTTAAAGGCGAGAAGGAAACCATAAGAGAAAATAGGAACAAATTATCTAGGATATTAGAAAAGGTGAAAATAACTTTTGATGATGAAATATTCTACAAGGGAAGGTTCTTAGGAGAAAAAATCGACACTAAGCACTTTTTTGAAGTAGTAGAGTTTTCTGGCCAAGCTATAGCTAGCCTTGATACCCAAAGCACCCTGATACCTATTAATGAAACTGTAACCATATATAACAGAGGTAATCTTTTAACACCTTGTAGGATTATACTAGAGGGTAAGGGAGAAAATATTAAAATTACAGGTTTTGAAAGTGATATTAAAATAAATAAATTTACTGATACACTTGTTATAGACTCTGAAATGGGATTCTATAAGTTAGGAGCAGAAACAAGCATTGATATGCTAGAGTTCCCTTATATAAAAGAAGAACTAAATATTAAGCTTACTGGTCAAGGAAATTTCACTTGCAAGTTAGAATTTGAAGGCAGGGTTATATGTTAGTAGTCAATGGAAAAACCAAAGAAAGATTTCCCTATGCTGCCTTTAGAAACACTTGCATAGAGTATGAAATAAATGTGCTTGATAGGCTAATATTTGAGATACCAAAGCAATATAGAAATGTCTTTGATGTAGAACACCTTGTCGAGTTTAAGAAAGACAATACTTGCCAAGAATTTATAGTTAAAAATATCGAGCCTTTTTACGACGGCTACAAAATAGAAGGTTTTGCCAATAATTCTGACTGGCAGGAAAAATTTAATAAAAGCCTTAATTTCTCTTATAAAGGGATTAAAGATGTGCTTGATGTAATAACACCCGCAGGCTGGAAATATGTTGTCCTAGATGATATTAAGACAAAAAGAACCATAACCGGAGACCATAAAACTAGCTGGGAAATATTTGAAGAACTTATTAAGAAGTATGAAGTCGAATACAAATTAGATGCCCATTTAAAAACAGTAGTTATAGGGAAAGAATTATCTCAAAATAAAGACATATACTTAACCGCTTCCCTTAACCTAGAAAAACAAGATATTAGTGTAGAAAACTTCGAATTTGCCACTAGGATTATTCCAGAGGGAATGAACGGCCTTAAAATCAATCAAATTAATAACGGCCTAGACTATTTGGAGGATAAGAGTTTTTCTGATAAAACAATAACTTACTATTGGAAAGATGAAAGATACACCAATATAAAAAACTTAAAAGATGAGGCAGCAAGGAAGCTTAAAATTTTATCAAAACCTAAGACGGTTATAGAATTAAAAGCGAAGGACTTAAAAGAATCTATTGATCAATACGACCAAGACTTTAAAACAAATGATTTAAGATTTGGTATTGGTGACTATGTATATTTGATAGATAAAGATAGGAAAACCAAAGAGAAGTTCAGAATTTTAAAATTATTAAATTATCCTTTTAAGACTATGGATAATGAAATCACCTTGTCGAATAAGCCTCAAACCATTATTGATGATTTAGATGAAGCAATAGACCTCACTAATCAAATGTGGGAGGAAACAAGGGTAAGGTTTGAAACTACTGAGGATTCTATTGAAGCGAGTGTAGCCACAAGTAGGAGATACACAGATGATAGTTTCAAGACTTATAAAACTGAAAGAAAACAAACTGATAGTCAAATATATGAGTCTATAACAGAAGCGACCACCTATGTAGATCCAGTAACTGGGCAGACTAAGCCTATAATTGATAAGCAACTAGAGATAGACAAAACTATTGATGGAATAAATATATCGGTTAAAAATCAAATCGAAGACGTGGAAGGCATTATTGGTAAGCTAGATGAGAAATACCCTAGCATTGCTGATTTGCACCAGGTTTCAGATGATATCAATAAGAAAATTTTATCAGTAGAAAGTGATTTCAAAATTAAAAATGATGAAATTTCAAGCACTATTACAAGCATAAGTACTAGTACAAATAATAAAATAAAAAGTCTTCAAGATGACTTAAATTCTGGCGTGCCTCTAGGAACGAAGCAGTTTATAGAAAAAAACTATGCAACTATAAGTCAAACTAATGATAGCATAGTTAGTTCGGTAGGCAAGGTTAAGGCAGAGGTAGACTCTGAATTTAAAGAAGTTAGAGGTCTAATCAGTCAGACAAATTCTACAATTGCCCAAACAAACGACATGATAAAAACAGAAGTCAGCAAGCAGATTCCTGATATAAGCGGAGTAGAAGATAAGGCAGACCGTGCTATAAGGGCTGCTGCCGTAGCTCAAGGAGAGGTTGCTGGGAAGGTTACCTATACTGACTTTAACTCATACAAAAAACAAACAGCTGAAATGATAGAAAGCAAAGTAAGTGCAGGTGAGGCCTACTCTTTGATAAGGCAAGAGGTTAAAAATATCAAGATATCAGCCGACCAAATAGACCTTACTGGTAATGTAAGTGTGGTTGGTGATTTTAAAACATCATCTTATGGGAAACGAGTTCATATAGAAGGTTCGGAAATTAAGTTTTATGATGATTACAGTAGTTTTATAGGCAAAATGGGAATTGACAGAGATGGAGCTTTAAATCTAAACGGAGCATATGATCAAGAAGGTTCCATAAGTATAAATTCACCTTGGACGATAGATTATACTAATTTTAGTAATCAAACCGTTAAGTCATACTTATATGGTGATTGGGGAGCAACTAACTTTTACTCTTTTTCTTTATCGACTAGATATATATTTGTAGATAGAGACTTAACAGTTTATAACGACCAAGAAGTGGGTGGTGATTTAACAGTAAGAAAAAAAATTAACCTTGGTTATAGCGCTTATATAAAGTTAAACCCTGCGGGAACGCAGTTGTGGATAGGAAGAACTTATGATAGCTATGATTTTGTTATAGATTTCAATGAAAAAAAGACTTTCTGGGCCTAGGAGGATTAATGGAAGAAAAAAACTTAGATTTTAAAGACAGGATAATAGTAAGGTATATGAATTTGCTAACTCAGCAAACACACAATGTTCAAACACTTCTTACAAAGATTGAATTATTAGAAGAAGAATTAGCAAGCTTAAAAGCAAAGGAGGAAGAAGATGGAAGTGAAGAAGAAAGAAATTAGCCAAGAAATCATAGATGAATTTTTAGATTTAGCAGTTAAACACGAATTAACTATGGCGGACATTGATCAAATTTCTTATAAATTAAGAGAATATTTCTTAAGGAACGCAACACTAAAACAAGAAGCACTAGAAGGAAAGTAAAATGCTACAAACAACAGATGTAAAACAACTATTAGGGGGCAAGATTGTCAAGCAAACTGATAAATCAAGCCCTTTTTCTTTCCTGCTTTTAGATAGTCAGAAAAGGAAAGTTCCTTTAACTGGAGAATCGGCGGAAATAGTCTTATATACTTCTAAAGGCAAATACTGGGAAACCATCTCCGAAGTAACTGACGGCATAGTTAATTTCCAAATGCCAGGTAATTTATCAGTAGATAATTATAAGCTTGAAATATCTGTTGCGGGTTATGTCTTTCCAAGTAAAGAAGATTTTATTATTAAGGTAGTCCAAGGTTTTAAAGAACTACCAAACAAAGAGACCGCGGAAAATATTAAGAAATCCACGGAAGAATTTGTAAGAGAAGAAGCCGAAAAAGCAGTAAAAGAGCTTGGGAAAACCGAACTAAAAGGAAACAAGGGAGACAGAGGCCCTCAAGGAATCCAAGGCCCACCAGGTAAAGACGGCCAAAAAGGAGACCAAGGAACACCAGGCAAAACAGGTCCACAGGGTCTGCCTGGCAAAGATGGAAACACAGGTCCCCAAGGTCCACCAGGTAAGGATGGAGAAATAAACCTAGCTAGTATCACAAAGTTAAATACTGAAGAAAAAAAGGGAATCAGAGACCAATTAGGATCACCAAGCAAAGATGAAGTAGTCCTAAAAGAAGTAGGAAAGGGCTTATCTGACAATAACTTTTCTAATTTATACAAGAAAAAATTAGATAACCTAGACCAATCCTTTAAAGAAGTTAATGATTCCATAGATAAGGTGAAATCTAAGCAAGACAACCACCTAAGCGACCTAGCAAGTCTAGGAGCATACGAGGTTGGAGATAAACTAATAAAACTAAAACCAAGTATCACAGGTGATGAAGTAAAAATAGGATATGTAGAAATAGGAAAAATCCTAACAAATGACTTTTACGAATTCCCATTCACAGGTGAAACCTTAAAAATTAAATTTAAATCAGAAGCCGACGGCCATATACTTTTATATGGCAAACCAGACTATGACGACCCGGCCCACCCAGAGCTTAAGTATGTAGCCAACGAGACAGAAAAGGCCACAAGGTGTGTGGTAAAAGTCGATAAGAACTTAAATTCTTATACCATAGATTTTAGAGGAAAAGAAGATGGCTTGCCAGGTAAAAAGTTTACAGGGCAGTTGGTGATAACTAATGTTACTATGCCAGAGGATAAATTAAGTGTTATTAGAGAGGAGGGGTTATGATAATAAAGGAAAATTTATTGAAAGATTCAGCTAGAGAGCGTCACAAAAGTAATGAAGCTGGTAGCGCTTGGGGGGCAATTATTTTTTATATAAATAATTTAGGATTAGAGCATGGAAAAGAATACACTATATCGTTTGAAGTTAAGAATCTAAGCAAACAATCTAATGGATTAGTAGGTGTTTTTGTTACAAGTCTCGACGGTAAAAAGGATACATTCTCAACTTCATTACTTGTAAATGGACGTATTAGTGCAACTTTCACCTATGATAAAGATATTTCAGATAAAATAGGGCTTTCTCCTGGTCCTGTTGGTGATGCAGCACGATGTGAAGCTACCTTTTTAAAAGCTAAATTAGCAAAAGGAAAAATAGCAGATGAATATATTCCAAATAAAGAAGACGTAAAACCTGAAAATCAAGCCATTTTCCCTATCGGGGGGGTATCACGAAGTCTACCCTCTATAGAGGATATAAGGGGGTTAGTTTATGTTAATTAACCCTAATTTGTCAACCAGTTCAGAGTTTAAAAGAGGTGTCCTTAATATATACCAAGACAGCCTAGATGTAGCTTATTTAGATGATAATGTTTTAAAAATAAAAAAGAAAAAAGAAGCTGAACTAGGACTTATATATATGCCGTTGTTTGATAACATTGAAAATGATAAAATAATAGCTTTTTCTGGAAAATTAAATTTAATAAATGGTAGAGAAATTGAAATTTACTTTAATGGATTTAGTGGGGGGACATTGCATATTTCTAATAACGGTATCTATAAAATAGAAGCTATAGGACAAAAAGATTCATCTTATAATCAAGTGCAGTTAAGAGTATATCATAACTATGAAGTTATTTTTAGGTTTACAGAAATTAAACTAGAGAAAGACGAAGTAACACCATATATCCCAAACATAAACACCATAGAAACGGCTAAACGTCCGTATTTTATCGGGGGGGTACGTTCAAAGAGGTTTATCCAATTTAGTATCTACCCAAGGCAATCTTCTTTTAGGAAGGAGGTTGCAGCGTGAAAATTAATCCTAATTTATATATAGGTATAAATAGAAAACAGATATATCCTCAAAAAGCAAATAAATATAATTTTTATAAAATATTTTGTAAAGATATTGGTTGCGAGCTTGGCCAAGAATATACATTAAGTTTTGATTGTGAGCAAACATCTAATGGTAGTGGCAAAATAACAATTTTATCTCTTGATAAAAATAACGATGATATAAGACAGTATTCTTATAATATTGGAAAAAGACAATCAATAACTTTTATATATGGATTAAATAGCGTGGATAGAGTGAATATATATTCGGACATTATGGGACAAACCAATAATATAGGACTTAAGGTGTTTAATTTTAAGCTCGAAAAGGGGAAAGAAGAAACTATATATAATCCTAATATTAACAATCTAGAACCTAGCAAACAAGCCATTTTCGTGGCGGGGGGGGGTATTCAAGGAACTGTATCCACTCTAAGCTTAAAACTAGTCGAAATCGACCAGTTATATTTGGGGGTGGGTTATGTTAGTTAAGCATAATTTACTAGCTATAAACGCAACAGATGTTTTATCTAGTACATCACAAGCTGAATGTTATAATGTATATCGTAAACGTGATAGTATATCGTTTAAAGGAGTAAAAAGGCCAAAATCACAATATATATTCGGATATTATTACCAACATTATAAAGATAAATATTCTAAGTTGATAATAAAGAACACCGGTGAAAGTACAATTATAATCGAAGAATCTTATAAAAACAATGTTAAACAAAGTGATATAACTTTAGAACCTGGTGAATATACTGAAATATCTAGAAAAAACTTAGCTGATGGGTACTGTACGTGGATTAAGATACCAAATATTGATGATTATAATAAATCGTACGAAATAAAAATGATTAACTTCATAGTTACAGAGGGTGGTTTTGCAGAGATATACCTACCAAACATAAACACCCTATCAAAAGAAAAACAACCCCTCCTACCACCAGAGGGACAATACAAAGAAATAACACCACTATAGAGAGCCCTGACTCTTTTTTTAGTACAAGAAAGGAAGAAAATATGTACAAAATACAAAAACAATATTTTGAGGGAAAGAATGTAACAGATGTAAGATTAACCCAAGATGAACCATATAGGGACTTTGTCGTTAGCTTTGAAGGTAAAATCAAAGACCTATCAGATGAAGAAATCACCCAGAGATCCTTGGCCAAGCTTGCAGTAGAATTTGACCCAAGTTTAGCTTTTAAAGACCTCATGGGAAAATTTGAGGCGATGGATACAAGGCTTAAGTCAGTAGAGGATTCTATCTCCATGCTTATGCTTAAAGACATGGGGCTAGAAGAGATAGGAGGAGAGATATAATGCTACCAAAATATGCACTAGAAGTATTAACAAGAAGCCTAGCAAGAAAAATTATCTATCAAGGTGAAACCATGGACTCACTTTTTAAAAAGCTATCCAAACTAGATAAGGAGGTGAAGGAACAATTAAGAGAGAGTTTAGAAGTATACCTAGAAGACAATAAATATGAAATAGAAAAGATTAAGATGAAACTAGCCCTAGGCAAGTAAGGGGGGCCATATGCATGAACCAACCATAAAAGAAGTGAACCAAGTATTTATAGACCAAGGAACAGCAGTAGCTATACTGGTATTTCTAGTATTTTTACTAGTCATATACTTTGGTCTAAAAATTTGGTCAATTAAAAAGCAGGAAGAAGCTACTCAAAGACGCACCGACGAAGACAGGGCCTTTGATAGAAAGCAAAAGGAAGAAGATAGAAGACTGAGTCAAGAGAAAGATGATAAGTTTTTAGCTAGTCAGGAAAAGAGTAATGAAGTCCTACAGCAGCTACTAAGGGAGGTGATATCGGCAGTCGAAAGTAGCAGGATATACACAGAAAAATTTGAGGATCAGCTAAAAGAACACAGCGAAGACTCACATGTAAGCCTAGAAGCTTTAAACTCTTCCATACATGAACTAAAATCCATGATGGAGATGGCCTTAAATACCCAGGATGACCTGGTCAAAAAAGAAATGCTGAAAGACTTAGAAAAGAAAATTGATGACTTATATAAGGAAGTAAAAAAAGATTAAGGGGACTGGCCTAGGCTAGTCCTTTTGTAATGGAGGTAAATTATGGCAAGTATTGATAAAATGATGAATTATGCAAAGTCTAGATGGCACGAGCCTAAGTATAAGTTAGGTGGAGGCAGGATTGGAGCGGAGGCCTCTTATAGGTCGCCTTATGAAGATTGCTCTGGCTTTGTTTATAAGTGTGCTAAGGTCGGTGGATTTATACCAGAAAGTATGTGGAACGGAAGCACTGAGGACCTCTTTAGACTAGCCCGCCAAGGCAAGTATCTTAAAGAGATATCTTATAAGGATGTAAGGCGTGGCGATATCTTTGTAAAAGGCAAGGAGGGAGCTTCAGGAGGGGCTTATGGCCATACAGGTATTTTTACCCGTAAGGGCGAGATTATCCACTGTAACGCTGGCTCTAACTGGACTGTAACCACTAACAACGAAAATGAGGGTTACTGGTACTACTTAGATGATAGGTATTATCCTGTACGCTTTTTTAGGTGGATAGGTAGTGATGATGAAAAAGAAACACCTAAGAAAAAGGCAGAACCTAAGAAAACTACTCCAAGTCCAAGTGTGATTGCTGGGGCTAGGAAGGTGAAAAATGAAAAATGGCATGGATTAACTACTGCTTACTGCAATGTAAGGAGTGGCCCATCTACTGCAAGCCCTGTAGTTGCACAATACAGACCTGGTCAAGTCATCTACTATGATGAGGTCTGGGAAGGTAACGGCTATAGGTGGTTATCTTATATCGGCGGTTCAAATCAAAGAAGATGGGTTGCTTATAGGCGTACTAGTGGCAATACCAAGGCTTGGATTAAATTTTAATTTTAAAATCCTTGAATTGATACGCATTAGTGCGTATAGTAATAATGTAAGGAGGTAATCATTATGCCAATGACGTCTAAGCAGATGATTAAGTTCCTTGAAAAAAATGGCTTTACCTATATACCATCGGGTGATGGTTCTCATAGGAAGTACAAAAATTTCAAGAACGGTAGGGTAACAACCGTTCCGTACCACGGTAACAAAGATTTGCCAAAAGGTACGGAACAGAAAATCCTAAAACAAGCGGGGCTAAAATAGCCCCCCCTTACTAAAATAAAAGGAGTGTTTTTATGTTTGTATCTTATCCAGCAGTATTTTTAAAAGACTCAGAAAGCAATAGCTACACAATCTTATTCCCAGATTTACCAGGTTGTATATCCTGCGGAGATGACATTAAAGAAGCCTTATATATGGCTAATGATGCCTTGGGAACTTATTTATTTGATGATTATTCTAGATTAGAAGATTTTCCTAAATCTTCCACATTAGAAGAAATTGATATAAAGGATAGTATAGACGAGGACGAAGTAGAATACTTTTGTTTAGAGGGAAGTTTTAAATCTTATGTTGGTCTTGATATAACAGATTATGTAAAAAAACATGAAAACAGAACAGTTAAGAAAAATGTAACTATACCGTCGTATCTTAATGAGATGGGTAAAAGTAGTAAAATTAATTTTTCCAAACTATTAACAGAAGCTTTGGAAAGAGAGTTTGAAATAGAATAACTTATTTAAGCGATTACTTATGTAGTCGCTTTTTTAGTGTCTAAAATCAAATATAAATATTTGTGTTTGATCAGAGTTTTAAGAAAGGAAATAAAAATGAAAGATGGAATAATGGTTTTAGTTAGTGTGGCAATAATGCTTGCTTTACTTACTTATGTAACTGAAGCAATAAAACAAGGTAAGGCGGCGGCTGAAAAAGAACAAGACGAAAAAAAGAGATATGTATATAACAAAGTTTTAGACCTAGCGGATAAAATAGTGAAAAGCCTTAATCAAACGGTCGTTACACCTTTGAAAGAAAGCGAAACTCTTACCTTTGATACAGAGCAGCAAAAAGAGGTATTGGAGAAAGCAAAAGCTAAAATCAAAAAAAATTTAGATGATAAAAGCAAAGAGCTATTAGGTGATTACCTAAACTCAAACTATAACTTAGACGAGGATCAACTTGATGAGGACTTAGATGAGATTATTCATTCTAAGGTTTACGAAAACAAAAAACCAAAAAATAAAAAAGTTTGATTTAAGTTTAACCTTAATACAGTGCAAAAAAATTAAAAGGAGGAATCTCCGAAATTATACAGCAAAACCCGCCTGCACTGGGGCGGGTCTTTTTTAATTTCAGTATTAATATATAAATTCTGGGAATTAATATTTGATTTTAGATGGGTAAACATATGTCTAAAAAAATAAAACCGCTCATAGCTCAAAATATTGAGCATCCTCTAAAAATAGCTGTTTACAGACATATTTTTATAGAAGAGTTAGTCACAATTTTTAAAACAGATAATAAAAAAAGTAAGATGTGAATTGAAAAATAAAAACAGGAGGCTCCAACCTCCTGTTTTGTTACGTCTAATTGTTACGCTAGTTTGATGTTTTGTGACGTCTTTTGATTTTAGAGCTACCAAGAAACGGTTAATTTTACGCCTCCTGATGTCTCTTGATTTGTATGGTGGAGATGACGAGAATCGAACTCGTGTCCGTGATAGCCTCACTTAAGACATCTACAAGCTTATTAAGTTTTAAGATTTCGCATAAAAAATAAAAAACTTACAAAAAGCTTTTATGCTAGCTTCATAGTACTAAATATAACTCAAAGCTTTGTTATATCAGTTGTCGTTTAATTATGAAACGAATATTAAACCAACGACAAGCCTAATATTCATTGCTATCCTATTGACTAGGCAGCTAGTGCGAAGTTTGCTTCGCTATTGTTATTTGCGTTTATATTTAATTATCAATTTACGTTTTGATTTACGACTTGCAATCAAAAGCTCTTCAATCACGTCGAAACCAAGGCATCCCCATGTAATACAATTATACTAATAATATAAGTCTTGTCAAAAACAGGGATTTTATGTAAAATATAAGTAGAGAAAAGGTTTTCTAGTTATAATCTTAAAAATTGGGTATAAATAGAAAAAGAACTTAAATCATAAATCTAGGAGGTCTTATGAGAAACGCAAATAATACCGCAGCAATGCTTTTAGCTGGTGGTCAAGGTTCAAGGCTTAAAGCTTTGACAAGGGAAATGGCAAAACCTGTTGTACCTTTTGGTGGTAAATACAGAATTATTGACTTTGCACTTAGTAATTCAACCAATAGTGAGATTAAGGATATCGGTGTTTTAACCCAATATAAACCTCAACTACTTAACGAGCACCTAGGAATCGGTACAGCCTGGGATTATGATAGAAATTTCGGTGGTTTAAGAATCTTAACACCGTACTATACAGAAGAAGGCGGTAGATGGTTTGAAGGAACTGCTTCAGCTATTTATGAAAATATAAATTATCTTGATCAAGTAAATCCGGAATATGTACTTATTTTATCAGGTGACCATATTTATAAGATGGACTATAGAAAACTTCTTGATGTTCACAAAAAGAAGGGTGCAGATGCAACTATAGCTGTAATGGAAGTTGATTGGGATGAGGCTAGTAGATTTGGTATTATGAATACCGATGAAAATGATAAAATTGTTGAATTTGAAGAAAAACCAGAAAATCCAAAATCTAACTTGGCTTCAATGGGTATTTATATTTTCAATTGGAAAGTGTTAAGAAAAGAATTAATTGAAGATTATGAAAATAAAGAATCTACAAATGACTTCGGCCATGATATTATACCTAAAATGTTAAACCAAGGATCTCCTCTATATGTTTATAAATTTGACGGATACTGGAAAGATGTTGGTACTGTAAGAAGTTACTGGCAAGCAAACCTAGATCTTATTGACCCAAACAATGAGCTAGATATATATGATGATAATTGGAGAATTTATACAAAATCACAAAACCTACCACCACATAGAGTTGGGTTAAAGGCAGATCTTAAGGATACACTAGTAAATGAAGCATGTATTATAGATGGAAAGGTTAATCACTCTGTATTATTCTCAGATGTTGTGATAGAAGAAGGTGCAGAAGTTTATAATTCAGTTTTACTTAACGGTGTAAAGGTAAAATCTGGAGTTAAAATATATAATTCTGTAGTAGCAGAAGATATGGAAATCTCTGAAGATATAGGTAAAGAAAATGATGATAAAGTTTACCTAGTCAGCAGCGAAGGCATAGAGGAGGAATAATATGGAAAGCGTTGTAGCATTAGTATATAGTTCAGATTTTAATGAACAAAATTATGGACAGTTGTGTAAATATAGACCTGATTATATGCTACCATTTGGTGGTAGATATAGAATAATTGACTTTGCTTTATCAAACTTAGCAAACTATGATATAAATAGGGTTGTTCTTTATGCTGGAAGTAAAATAAGAAGTCCTCTAGACCATATAGGCAATGGTAAAAGCTGGGAATTAAATAGGAGAAATGGCGGTTTGATGCTAAATCCAGTAAATCCTGATGCTAAACATCCTTGCAGTGAAGTTGAGACATATTATGACACTATTAAATATTTCCAAGACCATGAGTTTGATTATGTATACATTAAAAATCCTATGTATATATCAAAACCAGATATAAATGATGCAAAGGAAAAGATGGAAGAAGAGAATTTGGATTGTTTAATCTTTTCAAACAAGACAATAGATAAAAATGGTGAGTATTTAAATCAAGCTATTATAAATTCTGACACCGAAGGAAAACCTGAAAATGTGGGTGTGAATTTAGGAATAACCGACGAAATAGATTTATTTTTAGGCTCTATAATGATGAAAAAAGATAGCTTCTTAAGAGTATTAAGACATTCTATGCAAAATAACAGTACAAATTCAATGCTTGCAGCTATCTTTGATTATCCAGGAAAATTAAATATTGATTTCTATAGACAAGAAAAAGAATTTGAAATAATAAAAGATATAAATTCATTCTACGAAGCGAATATGAAATTGCTAAATAAAGAAATTTTTGATAAACTATTCTATGAAGACGGTCTAGTATACACCAAGTCTAAGGATGAGCCATCAACATCTTACACTAAAAATTGCGAAGTTAAAAATTCGTTAGTAGCAAATGGAGCTATAATTGAAGGTGAAGTTGAAAACTCCATCATCTTTAGAGGGGCCAAGGTTGGTAAAGGAGCGATAATTAGAAATTCTATTATTTTCCAAGATACAACTATAGAAGATGGTGCTATCCTAAACTTTGTAATAACTGATAAGGGAACAGAAATTGGACACGATGTAAGGTTATTTGGTAATAGATCAAATCCTTACCTAACAAATAAAAACGAATCACTTGAACTAAGGAGCTAAAAATGAATATACTTTTTCTTACTAGTGAATCAGTACCATTCATAAAAACAGGGGGCCTAGCAGATGTTGCTGGTGCCCTTCCTAAAGAACTTAAGAAAAAAGGCGTAGATATTAGAGTGGTTTTACCTCTCTATAAGAAAATCTCTGAAAGCTACAGAGAAAAGATGGAAAAAATAACTGAATTTTATGTGGATCTAGATTGGAAACACCAGTATGCAGGTGTTTATCAACTTGAATGGGATGGTGTAACATACTACTTTATAGATAATCTTGAATATTTTGATAGGGATGGTCTCTATGGTTTTGGAGATGATGCTGAAAGATTTATATTCTTCTCAAAAGCATGTACCCTATTGCCTAAAGAAATAAACTTCAAACCAGATATTATTCATTCAAATGATTGGCACACAGCCATGGTGAATGTATTTGTAAACGATTATAGAATTGGTGATCCTTATTACGATGATATAAGAACCCTATTTACAATCCACAACCTTAAATACCAAGGTGTATTTGATTCTGAAAACCTAAGATTAGCAGGTCTTGATGGTAGATACTTCAATGAAAATGACCTTAAATTTTATGATGCAATAAACTTTATTAAGGGAGGTATAATCCATGCCACTCATGTAAATACAGTATCTGAAAATTATGCAAGAGAAATCCAATATCCATTCTATGGTGAGGGCCTAGACGGGGTCATAAGACAATATAATTACAAACTAGATGGTATCGTAAATGGAATAGACTTTGATGTTTGGAATCCAAAAACTGACCAAAATCTTGCTAAAAATTATGATGTAGATTCAATTGATGATAAATACGCTAATAAAGCCTATCTACAAGAGCTCTATGGCCTTCCAGTAAGAGAAGACGTTCCAGTTTTAGGGATTGTATCAAGACTTAACGAAATGAAGGGTCTAGACTTAGTAAGGTATATATTAGATGAGTTATTGCAAGAAGATATTCAACTAGTAGTATTAGGTACAGGTGATTATACTTATGAAGAGATGTTTAAATACTTTGAATGGAAATATCCTGACAAGGTAGCAGCAAGAATATATTATTCTGATAAGGAATCACATGATATTTATGCAGGTTGTGACTTCTACTTGATGCCATCAGTATCTGAACCATGCGGTATTAGCCAGCTCATAGCTATGAGATACGGTACTTTACCAATTGTTAGAGAAGCAGGTGGATTAAAAGATACAGTTATACCTTATAATGAATATACTGGTGAAGGAACAGGATACTCCTTTGAAAATATAAATGCTCATGAACTATTATTTTCTATTAAAAATGCTATAAATGTTTATAATACAAATAAAGATGCACATAGAAAATTAATAACAAATGCTATGAATCAGAGAAATGATTGGGAGATGTCCTCAGAAAAATACTTAAAACTATACGAAGAGATAAAAGCTTAAGAGAAAAGATGAAAACGAATAAGGAATTAATTATAAAGAGGATACAAAGTTTTTTGTATTCTCTTTATGCGAAAAACATTGAAAATGCAAGAGTTAATGAGGTCTATGATTGCTTATGTAGGTATATGATGGAAGTAATCGGAAAAACTTGGGTTAAATCTAAAAAAATCCAAAAGGATTTAGATTATTATATCCTAAGTTTTGAATACCTACCTGGCAAATTAATCGATAGAAACATTCATAGATTAAAAATTAAAGATGAAATTGTTAAAGCCCTTGATGAAATGGGATTTGATTTTGATGAGGTTCTTGCGTGTGAAAAGGAAGCGGATTTAGGTATAGGTGATATAGGAATAGGATCCTCTGCCTTGATAAATGAATTAGCCAACCACAATAAAAGAGCTGTGGCCTATGCACTAAGATATGAAAATGGCAATTTGAAGCAAAAAATTGTAGATGGAAGACAGGTTGAGTATTCTGATTTTTGGCTTGAACAAGGGTCAAACTGGGAACATAAGAAATCTTTCTCCTACATACTAGATATAGATGGTAGAAAGAACAAAACTATTGCTTATGATATGCCAATCTTAAGTGACGATGCAAGTTTTGTAAACACTCTTAGACTTTTTAAGTCAGAGGCTCTAGAGGCAATTAACATCGAAGATTTTTCTAGAGGTGATTTTTTAAAAGCCTATGATGATTACGTAAATATTAACTCTATAAATAAATTTCTATATATAGATGATTCCACTTATGAAGGAAAACTTCTTAGATTGAAGCAAGAATATTTTTACTCTGTAAGTGCGATTAGAGATATATTTAGAAGGCAAATTAAAAAACACGGTTCTATTGAAAATATCGAAAAGAATATAAAGATATTTTCGCATGATATACACCCAACTCTTGCTTTGGTAGAATTTATAAGGCTACTTGTAAAAGAATATGACTATTCTTTGGATAAAGCTATAAATATTTCTAGAATAGTTTTTGATCATGTTGCTTTCTCAATTACAGATGATGGGGTTGAAAATTATGATGTAGAAATGCTTAGAAGGGTAAATCCTGAAATAATGGATATGATTTTTGAGATACAAAAATACCTTCAAATAAAAGATAATGAGGCTAGCATCATAAAGAATGGCAGTGTTAGTTTTAGAAATATTAATAAATATCTATCAAATAAATACAATTACCTTTCAAAAATAATATCTGATAGTAGGAAAAATGATATAAATCATTCTTACCTAAATTATGGGACGGATAGGATATTATATAGTGAGTCCGGCAATACAGACCTTTTATATACATTGAAAGAGTACGGTATTAACTCGCTTTCTTATGAAGAAATCAAGAAAATAAATAAACTTAAAAACAATGAGGACTTCATTAGGTCTTTGGATAAAGTAAAGTATAGTAATAAAGGTAAGCTTGCGAAAATTGCAAAAGAATCAACTTCTGATCTAATTAATCCATACTCTATGGTAGATGTTCAGATATCTCTAATGCATGAAAGTAAAAGACAAATACTAAATTGTTTAGCAATAGCCTACAAGTATTACATGCTAAAATATAATAGCAATTTAAGACTTACACCTACGACCTATGTGTTTTCAGGTAAGGCCAATGAAGGTTATTTCATGGCAAAAGAAACTATAAAATTCATCCTAGCCCTTAAGAAGATGATTGATAAAGATAAATTCATTAGGGAAAAGATAAAGATTGTATTTTTTGAAGATTTGGACGTTGAGAAAGTTAAATTTCTGCTAGCAAGCGCAGATATTTATACTAATCTAACATTAGCAAATCTAGACAATCAGAATTTTCATATATTAAATGCTATATTTAATATGTCAAATATCTTAACTTCAAAGGGAGGCATAGTAGATAATCTTAAACAGAAGAATTCATTTTATCAGTTTGGACCAGAATTTAAAGATTTGGAAAAAATGAATAAAGAAAATTCTTACAATGCAAATGAATTTTATTATAATAGTGAAGTTGTTAAATTTACAATAGATAATCTTCTAAATGAGGACTATTCTAATTTCCCTTATAACTTCAAATTGATCTATGATCAACTTCTTATGTATAATGATTCTTTTAAAATATTTTATGATTTGGAAGAGTTAATAAATACAAGAAAAATCATAGAAAAAGATTATTTGAATGTAAATAAGTGGGTTAATAATGAGCTGGAAAACATATTATGGGCGAATAATTTTAGATTGGATGATGTAATTAATAAAGCCTATGACTTTAACACAAGAAAAAATAAATTTAACTTATGAAGATATAAAAGATATAAAATTAGGAGCAAATTATAATAAATCATACACAGAGTTTAGGGTCTTTGCTCCAGATAGAAACAAAATCGATCTGGTATTAACTGATGATTATAAAAAAGTTAGAAGAGACATTTACCCCTTAAAAAAAGATGATATGGGTGTATTTTCTCTAAGGCTTGAAGGTGATTTTAATGGATATTTCTATAATTATATAATAGAAGATGAATTTGAAGTAACAGATCCATATTCATATTCGGCATCAATAAATTCACTTTATTCAGCTGTGGTTGATTTAAAAGAAACAGATCCCGAAGGATTTAGAAATCTTGATATACCAAATATTGAAGAAAATGATGCTATCATTTATGAGATGAGCATAAAAAACTATACAGCAGATAAGTCAAGTGGAGTTTTTAATAGGGGTAAATATTTAGGACTTACTGAGAGAAGCACTAGCTATAAAAATATTAAAACAGGTCTTGATAATATTCTTGAACTTGGTATAAGTCACGTTCAGATTTTACCTTTTTATGACTTCATAACAGTTGATGAGAGAAGCGATGCATTTTTTGATGACGGTAATTACAATTGGGGATATGATCCAGAATTGTATTTCGCGCCAGAAGGGTCTTTTGCATCTGACCCATATGATCCCAAATCAAGAATAAGGGAAGCAAAAAATATGGTTAAATCTTTCCATGAAAATGGAATAGGAGTAATCATGGATGTAGTTTTTAACCACACCTACAAAACCGTAGACTCAAACTTAAATACCCTTGCTCCTAGCTACTATCATAGGACAAATCCCGATGGATCCTTTTCAAATGGATCAGGATGTGGTAATGAAGTTGCAAGTGAGAAACCATTTGTAAGAAAGCTAATAATAGATTCTTTAGTTTATTGGGCCAAGGAATATAAGATTGATGGCTTTAGATTTGATTTGATGGCCTTAATTGATTTAGATACAATTAAACTTGCCATTAAAGAACTTAGGAAGATTAATCCAAATATACTAATATATGGTGAGCCTTGGATGGCTTTAGGAACTACTTTAAGCCCTGATTTACAAATCTGGAAGGGGGCACAAAGGTCAAATAAATTTGGTGTTTTTAACGACACTTTTAGGGATGCTATAAAGGGAGATGCAAACTCATACGGTAGAGGCTATATTCAAGGTATCTATTCACTAAAAAAGGAAATTGAATTAGGAATAGCAGGATCAATAAACTATTCAGAAGATAGGATAGGCTTTGCAGACGACGCTAGTGAGACAATTAACTACTTTAACTGTCATGATAATTTAATCCTATTTGATAAATTATCGATATCGCTAGATAGCACAGAAAATATTGATTCTTATGTCAAATTAGCAATGGCTATTGTCATGCTATCTTTTGGCAAACCATTTTTATACGAAGGTAATGAGTTTAATCACAGCAAGAAAAATGATTCAAACTCATATAATTCACCTCTATCTATAAATGCTATCAACTGGCAAGAGAAGGAAGCCAATTACGACATATTTAATTACACAAAAGAACTAATAAACTTAAGGAAGTCAATAGATGTATTCTCTCATACAAGTGAGGAATTCATAAGGAAGAAATTAAAGTTCATTGATGATTTAGACGACTCAATTGTTGGCTACCTACTAGATAGTGAGTATTTAATTTTCATTAATGCCAATTGTAATGACATGTATATAAGTGCAGAAACTTTAAAGTCATCTATAGAAGATATAAATTCTAAAAAAATTGAAAAAGTTTTTGATAAAGAGGGTAAGAATAATATAGGTATTGATATAGAAAGTGGACTAATTTTAGATTCACTATCAGTAAATGTATATAAAATAGGAGAAGCAGATGGACTATAAGAAAAATTTTGAAACTTGGTACAAGGATGATAGGTTTGATGAAGAAACTAGAAAAGAGCTAGAATCAATCAAAGATAATGATGAAGAAATCAAAGATAGGTTTTATCAATCTTTAAAATTTGGTACAGCAGGTCTTAGGGGAAAACTAGGTGCTGGCACTAACAGGATGAATAATTATATGGTAGCTCAAGCAACCCAAGCTTTTGCAGATACAATCTCAGAAGGTGGGGAAGAAGCCAAAAAACGTGGTGTAGCAATTGCTTATGACGTTAGACATATGTCAAAAGAATTTGCGAAGATTACTGCTGAAGTATTTGCTGCTAATGGAATAAAAGTTTATATCCACAAAGAAATTCAACCAACACCAGTATGCTCATTTACTATAAGAGAGCTTAATTGCGTTGCAGGTGTAATGGTAACAGCTTCACATAACCCTAGAGAATACAACGGTTATAAGGCTTATAATGAAGAAGGCAGCCAAATAATGGATGAGACTGCTAACAAGATTTTAGGCTATATCGCAGATCACCAAGACTTTTTTGAAATAAAAAGACTAGACTTTGAAAAGGGTCTTGAAGATGGAATAATTGAGTATGTAAGTGATGAATTACTAGAAAAATACGTATCACTAATCAAAGATTGTACAATCCATGATGAAGGCATAGATAAAAATATCAGTGTTGTTTATTCTCCATTAAATGGAACTGGAAATAAGCTAGTTAGAAGAATACTTAAGGAAAGAGGATTTACAAATATTCACGTAGTAAAAGAACAAGAAAATCCTGACCCTGACTTTACTACAGTTGGTTATCCAAACCCTGAAGATCCAAAAGCTTTCAAATATTCAGAAAAATTAGGAGTAGAAACTAAGGCAGAATTATTACTTGCCACAGACCCGGATGCAGATAGGTGTGCTGTAGAAGTATTAGATAAAGATGGAAGCTATAAGTTCCTAACTGGTAACCTTATAGGCTCACTACTTACAAATTATGTCTTATCAGGCCTATCTGAAAAAGGCGAACTTCCAGAAAATCCTGCAGTTGTAAAATCAATAGTTACCACGGATTTAGTAGCACCGATTGCTAATAAATATGGAGTTGCTAAATATGATGTTCTAACAGGCTTTAAAAACATTTATGATAAGGCTAACGAACTAGAAAGAGAAAATACAGGTAAATTTGTATTTGGTTTTGAAGAATCAATTGGATATAACTACAAAGATTTTGTAAGAGATAAAGATGCTGTTAACTCTGCTATGTTGATAACAGAAATGGCAGCTTACTACAAGAGCCAAGGTAAATCTTTAATTGACGTAATTAATGAAATTTACGAAGAACATGGATATTATTCAAATGAAGTTGTATCAATCACACTTGAAGGTGTAGATGGTCAAGAAAGAATAGCTAGAATAATGTCTGAAGTTAGAGAAAATCCTATCAAAGAAATTGGTGGAGATAAGATTGATAGCCTAATTGATTATCAAAACGATGATACTGGACTACCAAAATCTAACGTATTAAAATACTTCTTCGAAGATGGATCTTGGGTAACACTTAGACCATCAGGTACAGAACCAAAAATCAAAATCTATGTTAACTCTATAGCTTCAAGTATGGATAAGGCAAAAGCTAAAAAAGATACTATTATTAAATTCATGGAAGATATAATAGATTCTATCCATTAAATATAAGGCCTCAGGTTTATCCTGAGGTTTTTTTATTTTATACTTGAAATTAAGATTAAAATATCATAATATATAGCCAAGGAGTATTAAATATATGGAAAACTTTTTTAATCTTATTGATAAAATATTTTCAATAAATGTATTTGGAAATTTAACTTTATATCAATTATTATCAACAATATTAAAGTATCTCTTTGTTTTTGTTGTTTTTTATTTCATATATTCTATTATCAGAATTATATATTACGATGTAAGAACAACACTTAAGAAAGAACAGGAACATGATGCCTATTTAAACCTAATAAATAAATATGATGGCTTTAATTTTGAAGTTCAAGAATATTATTTTTTGGGAGAAAATAACACAATAGGGCGTGATAAGAAAAATACAATAGAAATAAATGATAAATATCTTTCTAAGTTTCACGCTAGAATCTTGCAAGATGAGGATATGTATTTTTTAGAAGATTTAAAATCTGCTAATGGAACATATTTAAATGATGAGAGAATTGAAGATGCCATAGAACTAAAATCGGGAGATGTAATCAGACTTGGCTCCTTAAAATTCTTATTTGAACAGGATGAAAAAGATGTTTAAGAAATTAGATAATCCAGAAAAATCAATGGTACACTCCAGAGCTAAGGCAAACATCTTATTATTTATATTTGAGTTTTTGAGTTTATCCTTGGCTATGATTTTTAATATAGAAAACTTGACAAATATTGATTTTTATACCTATATAGCCATATTGATAGTTACCTTGCTGGTATCATTTTTAGTAGATAAGTTCACCAAGTCTGATAATATTTTACTATTGATAGTAAATATGTTATTTTCTATAGGTGTTGCTATAATTTATAGGCTTGATCCAAAGCTTGGAAGAAGGCAGTTACAATTTTATTTAGCTGGAGTAGTTTTATTTTTCCTCACCTACTTTATCTTAAAATCATTTAAGTTTTGGGATAAATTGATTTTGTTTTATGCTGGCGTGTCAATAGTCTTGTTTATTCTAACTCTTGTATTTGGTACTTATTTAGGTGGGGCAAAGAACTGGATTGTTATTAAAAATATAATTACAATACAACCATCAGAGTTTATAAAAGTACCTTTGGCCTTTTTCATAGCTAGTTTTTATGCAAATTTCAATAAAATTAGCTTAAAACCATTTGGAAGATACTTTATGAATTTTATAATTTATGTTTTTATAGGATTTTTATTTCTTCAAAAAGACTTGGGAACTGCGCTTATATTTTTTGGTACACTTATAGTAAGTCAGTTTGTATATGAAAAAGATAGAAGATTAATATTTATCAATATGTTCTTTATGATAATAGGTTCAATAGTGGCTTATTTTCTATTTGGCCATGTTAGGATAAGAGTAAGCACTTGGCTTGATCCTTGGTCAGATATAAATGTTACAGGCTATCAGATTACTCAGGCCCTCTTTGCAACAGCAAGTGGTGGCTTATTTGGCACAGGTATAGGCCTAGGTCATCCTGACTATGTTCCAGTTGCTGAGTCTGATTTCATTTTCTCTGCGATTTGTGAAGAGATGGGTATTTTCATGGGGATTGGTGTTGTCTTATTATTTATGATCCTAGTATATAGGGCCTTAAAAATATCCTTAACCCAACAGGTAAAGTTCTACTCGGTCTTAGCTTTTTGCATAGGGGTTTTATTTGCCTTGCAAACCCTAATAATCCTAGGCGGAGTACTTAAGATAATTCCACTTACAGGCGTAACCCTACCGTTTATTAGTCAAGGTGGATCTTCAATGCTTGCAGGTTTTATTCTTTTAGGATGTTTGCAGTATTGTGGGGAAGAAGTAAACATTGGAGGGTCTAAGAATGTCAAATAATAAAAATAATAGGAAAAAAAGATCTTCTAATATATCATTCATTGATAAAATCAAAAAAATAGAGCAAGATCAAAGGATAAAGGATAACTCAAGGTTAAAAGTTTTGTCAAAATCAACCTTAAATAAGAGACTTATTTTTATAATGGTCGTATTTGTCCTATTGTTTATGCTACTGGCCTTATATTTGGTTTATTTTCAGCTGTTTAAGGCGAAAAAAATCGCGGATAATTCTAATAATAGAAGGTTATGGCTAAATGAAGATTTGATTCATAGGGGAAGTATATTTGATAGAAATGAAAATCTTATGGTTTATAGCCAGGATGATGGGCAAGGAAAGCAAGTAAGAATTTATAACTATCCTTTAGCAAGCGCAAGTGTCACCGGCTATTCCTCTAAAACCTATGGAAAGACTGGTATAGAAAAATCATATAATAGACAGTTACTTGCCTTATCTGATGAAAACTTCAGCCAATTTAGAAAAATGGTTGTAAAAAATGACACGGGAAACGACCTTCATTTAAGTTTAGATCAACATATTCAAAATATAGTTTATGCCTATCTTTCAAATTATAAGGCTGCATGTGTAATAATGAAACCTAATACTGGAGAAGTATTAGCAATGGTTTCAACGCCTACTTTTAATCCTAATTCTGTTGATACTGATTGGAATAATTTGATACAAACAGACGATGGTAGACTTATAAATAGGACAACACAGGGCTTATATAGGCCAGGTTCTGCTTATAAAATTATAACCGCAACCTCTATTGTAGATAATAATATAAATCAAGAATATAAAGACACTGGTAGCCAAGAGATTCAAGGCTACGAAATTAAAAACTATGGTGATCAAATATTTGGCAATCTTAATCTAAGAAGTGCTTTTATAAACTCTGCAAATACATATTTTGCTGCTAAAGCACATGATTTAGGTAAAGATAAACTTGCAAAGACGAGTGAAAAATTTATGTTTAATAAACAGTATGACTTTGATATAGACGTAAGCAAATCTATTATACCATTTGATGAACTTAATCAAGCTGACCTAGCTATGACTGGCTTTGGATATGGAAAAACGCAGATGACACCACTTCATATGGCTATGATTACATCTGCTATTGCAAACAATGGGATAATGCAAAAGCCAAGACTTGTGAACCAAATAACAAATAAAGATAAAAAAATAATATTTCAAGCGGAAAACGAAGTTTTATCTAAGGTAACTAGCAAAGATACAGCCGAAAAAATTAGAGATATGATGGTAGGAGTAGTAAACGAAGGAACAGGAACGTCAGCCTATTTAGATTCAATTCAAATCGCTGGCAAGACAGGAACTGCAGATAAGAGCGATGGCAATGTAGATGCTTGGTTTGTAGGTTTCGCTCCAGCATATGACCCAAAGCTTGCTATAGCTCTCTTAATAGAAGATAGCAAGGGCACTGGTGGGGAGACTGCAGCACCCATAGCTAGAAATATCATAAGAGATATTATAAATACAATATCATTTGATTGATCACATAAGCTTATTTTTAATATTAGTCCAATAGTGGTTTTTATTAAGAATAAGCTTGTTTATTTTTTTTGAAGAAACTTTTATCCTAATTTTGTAGTCTTTGGTATTTAATTCCCTACCATCAAAGATAAATATTGTATGGTAGTTGTCTCTTTTAGAAACCACAATATCAATGCTCGCATCATTAGGTAAGACTACTGGACATTTTAGGGAATTGTTAAGATTAGAATATACAGGCGCTACAGGTGTTAGCTGAAAACCATTTAAGGATTGGTGTAATATAGCACCGTTACTAGATAGGTTATAGGCTGTAGACCCATGAGGAGTAGAAATTATTAGACCATCCCCTGCATAAGATTCTATAAAATTACCATCTATAAAGACCTTAAGTCTTACAATCTGATTTTTATTTGATTTGACAACTACTTCATTAATTGCTTTAAATGATCTATTGTTTACCTTAGATTCTAGAACAGTAAGCTCTTCGATTAAAAAGTCATTTTTGGTATATCTCTTAACAAAATCTTCAATCATGTCTACTTCAATTTCTTGATAGAAACCTAAATGACCAGTATTAATACCAATAAAAGGTATTTCAGAAAATTCTGATTGATGTACAGCACTTAAAAATGTTCCGTCTCCACCGATAACCAAATTTAGAACAGCCCTATCATCGTATGAAGTGCTTACACTATAGCCATATTTTTGAAAAATCTTTTTAGTTTTGTGGAAAATTGCATTACTATATTTTGATTTGTTTTTAAAAATGTTTATAATATTTGTCATATGATGTCCTCTCATATATCATTATAACATAGGAGTAGCCATGATATATATAGAAATTAAGAATATTAACGAAAAAACAATAAAAACCTTATTAAAAAATAATCATTTTTCAAAAAGGGCTATTGATAAGCTGCTAAAAAACGGATTATTACTTAATAATCAAGAGATAAAATCAAATGTTAAAATAAAAAAGAATGACCTTATAAAAGTACCGGTTGATAATGAAGAACTCGACTATAAGGCAGTGACAGGAAAACTGAATATAAAATATGAAGATGACAATCTAATAATAATTTCAAAAGACTCTAACATAACGGTAAACTCAAATGGACAAGTAAGTCTTGCAAATTATATTGCTTATTATTTTAAGGAAAATAATATAAAATCAAAAGTAAGATTTATAAATAGACTTGATATGAATACATCGGGTCTAATAATGATAGCAAAAAATTCTTATGCCCAATCCTTTTACCAAAAAGAAATTGAAGATAACAATCTTATAAAAAAATATATTGCTTATGTTGAAGGAGAACTTAATATTAATAAACTCTATAAAATAAAGCTAGCTTATGATGAGAGATCAAAAAGACATGACAAAGCCAAAGATGGGAAACTTGCTATTACTCATTTTAAAACTTTAGAAACAAATGAAAAATATTCAATTATAGAATGCGATATAATGACAGGTAAGACACATCAAATTAGGTCATCTCTTAGATACTTAGGTCACCCAATAATAGGTGATAAATTATATGGTTCAAATTTTGATTATGAAAGATTTTTATTACATTCTTATTATTTAAAATTTAATGTTTTTTTAAAAAAGGAAAGTATTACCATAAAAGATTATCCTGATTTTGAGGGATTTGTTAATAAAATGTGAAAATATTTTTCTTGCAAAAAAATTAAAAATATATTATAATAGGGTTATCCTAAGGACAAGGTCCAATTTAAACCTACAGCTTTTATAAGGGATTGCGGAGTTCTAACTTCTATGACAAGCCTCCTTAGAGTGGAAGTCAGATGATTTTAGACAGCTTGCCCACCTTCACATACGGGAAGGTCTTAAAGTAAGGGCCACCTTAGGATAATTTTTTGTTTTAAAAAACTTATATTTGGGTAATAAGTAATAAGACTAAAATACAAAGGAGAATTATATGTCAATAGCAGATTATATTGAAAGCAGAGCGAAAGCTAAACAAAGAGAAATAAAATATGAAATTTGGAAAGCAAAAAACCGTGATAGCAGAATGAGAGGCCAAGGAGCCTTAGCGGGATTATTGGTAGGTGCTGCAGCTGGTTTATTACTCGCTCCAAAATCTGGTAAAGAAACTAGAGAGGATATCAAGGAAGCTTTTAATGATACAGTAGATACTGTAAAAGAAACTACCAGTGATGTTATAGATCAAGCAAAAGATGGATATGAAGATTTAAAATATAGAGCATATACTGATCTTCAACCAATCAAAGATGGTATAGAATATAGCGCAGAAGTAGCTAAAGATACTGGTAGACAAATTAAAGATGCTTCTAAGAATGTGAAAAATTCACTTGCAGAAGGCGCAAAAGATGTTAAAGAAATAGTAAAAGAAAGCGCCGGAGAAATATCAAAAGTTGCTGATGAAAAGAAAGATGAAATCTCTAAAGAAGCATCAGAAACAAAAGAAGTAGTTAAAGAAGACGCTAAAGAAGTAAAAGATGAAGCTAAAGAAACAGCACAAAAGGTAAAAGAAAACGATAAAAAAGCAAGCCAAAACAAGTAAAAAGTCAAGGAGATCATAAATGCAAGTAACGATAGATTTTAATCTTCTCGGCAATATTATCATAACAATCTTAGCTATACTAGCTCTAGTTTTCTTAGTATTAGTACTAGTTAAAGTGAATAAATTGTTAGGAAGCGCTCAAAAAGTTTTAGATAAAAACTCAAATAACATAGATCAAGTAATTGAAAAATTACCTGATTTAACTAACCAAGCACACGATTTAGTAAATAATGTAAATGGCATTGTTACAGATCCTAATCTAAAAATGGCAATAGCAAAAGTAAATGAAACTATGACAAGTGTAAATAGCATAACAGATGATATAAAAGATACCGTCAATTATGTTGGAATAACTGCTGTTGATAGTGTCGATACTTTTGGAGCAGGTGTCGCATCAATTACTGATTATTCATCATTGATAATGGATGTTATCGATATCGTAAGAAACGTAATTGCAGGTTAAGATTTAAGCCATCAAAATTGATGGCTTTTGTGCTGAATGGAGGAGTTATGGGACAACCAACAATTAAAGACGTTGCTAAGCTTGCGGGAGTGTCAATTTCGACAGTCTCAAGAGTAATGAACAATTCAAAACCAGTAAGTCCTGAGGCTAGAAGAAAAGTTGTTGACGCTATTAACAAATTAGACTTTAAACCTAATGAGTTAGCCAGATCTTTAGTAATGAGAAAATCTAATCTAATAGGCGTGATTGTAAAAGACATCGGTATCGAGTATATGGCCCAACTTATTAGAGGTATTGAAGAAATAGGTAGAGTATATAAGTATGATATTATCTTATCATCTTCATATGGAGAGGATAAACAGCTTGAAAACTCTATAGATTTTTTAGCTACTAAACAAGTTGAAGGTTTAGTTATTATAACAGAAGATATATCTACAGAAGTCTTAGTCAAACTTAGGGAAACAAAAATTCCTTTTGTACTTCTAGATAAGTATCATTCTTATAAAAACATAAAAACAGTAAAAATTGATTTTGAATCTGAAGAAAATAGACTAGTACAGTCATTGACTCAACAAGGTCATAAAAAAATATTATTTGTTGCAGATAAGGAACAAAATGTAATAAACGATTCAATGGTAAAAGGTTACGAAAGTGCAGTAGGAGCTGATAATTCTTATATTTTAAGGATTGATGGTATAACAAGCGATGATGGTTATAGAATGGCTGATCAGGCTATAGAATTAATTAAAAAGGAATCTATAACTGCTGTTGCATGCGTAAATGATGAAATAGCTATTGGATTTATGAACTACTGTGTTGATAATGGAATAAAAGTTCCAGATGACCTATCAGTAGTTGGATTTGGAGACAGTAAAATAGCAAGCGTCTATAGACCAAAGCTTACTACAGTTTCAATTCCTTATTACGATATTGGGGCTATATCTATCAGAGCTCTTATAAAAAGGATAAAGCAAGAAGGTGAGATTCTTGTTGATGATTGGGTAATAGATGCTCAAATACATCAAAGAGAATCATCTAAAGTTATAAATTAATTAATTGTTAAAGTCATAAAATAAAGTACAATATGAATATGAAAAACATTTTAGGAGGATTTTAATGGCAGAAAGAATAGTAGTAGTTACAAATGAAACAGGTTTACACGCAAGACCAGCAGCTTCATTAGTACAATTCGTAAAAAACTATCCAGGTGAAGTAACAATTATAAAAGAAGATAAAGAAGCAAACGCAAAGAGTATCTTCAACGTTATGAGCTTAGGCATTGCTAAAGGTACAGAAATTAAACTTGTAGTTGATGGCGATGATGATGAAAAATTCGCTGATGAACTTGTTGAATTTGTAGAAAACTTAGCTGAATAATATAAAATCTATAAAAGGATACTTTCGTAGTATCCTTTTTTTAGAATACGATAAAGGAGAAATAGCATATGACTAAGACATATGAAGGTCTAAAAGCCAGTACAGGCTATGCAATTGGTAATATATATTTATTTACCAGAGAAGAAATTGAAATTGACAAAAGTACTATTAGTGAAGAATTAAAAGCCTCTGAATTTGAAAAGGTTAAGGATGCTATTAATTCATATGTGGAAGAGCTAAGCAATTTAGAAAACCCGACAGAAGCACAAATAAATATAGCAAATGCCCACAAAGAATTACTTCAAGATCCATATTTTTCAGATACAATAGAATCCAAGATAAAAAATGAATTAAAAAATAAAGAACAAGCTCTTGATGAAACCATTAGAGAAATGGTTGAAATAATGAGCGCCTTAGATGATGAATATCTAAAGGAAAGAGCAAGCGATTACCAAGATATTGGATACCAAGTTATGTATAAATTAAAAGGTATAAAACCTAAAGATTTATCTAAGCTTGAAAAACAATCAATAATTATTTCTAAAGAACTAACTCCAAGTGATACAGCTAATATGGATAAAGAAGCAGTGGTAGGTTTTGCAACAGATTTAGGTGGTAAAACAAGTCATACTTCAATAATCGCCCAAACTTTAGACATGCCAGCCTTAGTAGGTATGGGAGATGTTTCTACAAAAGTTGCAGGTGGAGAAAAAGCTATATTAGATGGTAATAAGGGAATTCTTATAGTTGATCCAAGTGATGAAGAGTTGGAAAAATATGAAAGTCTAATTAAAGAACAAGTTGAAAAGAAAGAAAGACTAAAAACTATAAAAGATAAGAAAGCTATCACAAAAGATGGAAAGCATATAGAGGTTTCTGCTAATATCGGAAATATAGAAGATTTGAAACTTGCTATAGAAAATGGTTGTGATGGTGTTGGATTATTTAGAACTGAATTCTTATATATGGAAAATACTAATTTCCCAACTGAAGAAGAACAGTTTGAAGTCTATAAAGAAGCTACTGAAATGCTTGGAGAAAAACCGCTTATAATTAGGACTCTAGACATAGGTGGCGATAAGGGACTTGACTATTTTAAATTCCCTGTTGAAGAAAATCCGTTCTTGGGTTATAGAGCTATTAGACTTTGCTTAGATAAAGAAGATATTTTTAAAACCCAACTAAGGGCTCTAGTTAGAGCTTCTGCATATGGAAATCTAAAGATAATGATTCCATTTGTAGTCAATATAGATGAACTTAAGTCATCAATTGAATTAATTGAAGAAATTAAAAAAGACCTAGATAAAGAAGGTACTTCTTATAATAAAGACCTAGATGTCGGAATAATGGTAGAAACATCTGCATCTATAATCATGGCAGATAAATTTATAAAATATGCTGATTTCTTCTCAATTGGTACTAATGACTTAACCCAATATACCCTAGCAGTAGATAGAGGAAATGAAAATATTGCTCATATGTACTCAAACTATAATCCTGCAGTTTTAAGAGCTATAAAACATGTTATAGATGTATCGCATGAAGCAGGAAAATGGACAGGTATGTGTGGAGCCTTTGCTGGTGATACAGAAGCAACAAAATTACTACTAGGTCTAGGTCTAGATGAGTTTTCTGGATCTTCTGCAAAGATTGCAGAAATTAAAGATACTATATTAAAATCAAGTTTATCTGAAGAAGAAGAATTTGCTAAGAAAGCAATTGATCAAGAACTAACAAGCGATGTAGAAAAGATGGTTATTGAACATAATAAATAAATTGAATTAAATGAAGGTGATTTCTCATGCCTAATGATATAAAAAAGATATTAGGGCACACTAATATTTTTAAAGATATAAACAAAGTTGATTATATAGAACAAATAGGATCTAGTAAATATAAAATTATTATAGATGAAAAAGCATATGTATTTTCTCTATATGATTTAGCTGAGTATGACGATATAAATAACGAAACCTTTGTCAATGAAATTTTAGAAAGTGCTGGTTTAAATCCTCTTGATATCTATGAAAAAGGGATTATGCCTGATATTGAAAGATCGTATAAAATATATGAATTTAGGGATGAGGTAGCCCTTAGGGATGTTCTTCAGAATGCAAATAAAGAGTTTAAAGAAGAACTTGGAGAAAAATTTGGAAAGGCCTTAAAAAGGCTACACTCTTTAAAACCTGATCAAAAGATAGATTGGAAGAAGAAGTTTCTAATAAAATCTAACCAAATATTTTATAAGCATGGTCTTGGAGAGATAAAAGATGATGATTATATTCTAACAGATTTTATAAGTGCGAATAGGCATCTTACTGAAAATACAGCCGTTAATTTGCTTTACAAAGATATTAGTGATAAAAATATTAGAGTATACAATAAAGATAATTTAGATTTAAGAGCAATCAAATCTCTAGAATACGGGGATGGAATAGTAGATTTTATTGAAATAAATAAAATTGCAATTAGTCATCCTGAATTTGCAAAAGCTACCTTATATTCATATCACGATTCTAATAAACCACCAAGAAAATTTTTTAGGCTACTAAGTCTATATCAAGCGACTGCTCTTTTAGAAGATTTAATAAACATTAGAAATAATAAAGAATCAAAATTAAAAGATAAAGAGATAGAAGCAATATTCGCTATGTATGATAATTTTAATAATATAGTCCCAAATTGGGCTGTATAAGATAGGTGCTATTGCAAAAAAGAAATAAATAATATCTATAGCAGAAATTTCTAAAAAAGCTTGCTATAAACGATTAAAGTTTAGCAAAGTAAAATGAAAAATGCTTTTAGTCTATTTATTTATCTTGCAGTAGCGCTTTTTCTTATTATTAATTGAATAATTCTTCAATTTGTGATACGATTTTAGTATAATAAATGGAGTTAGAAATGAAAAAATACTTATTAATTTTATTGGGATCATTTTTGATTGCTAGTGGTCTTTATTTCTTTTTATTAAGTAATGATATAGCTGCAGGTGGTTTATCTGGGTTTGCTCTTGTCATATCAACTGCTTTTCCAGTTCTTAACCTTGGTCTAGTCAACTTAATTTTGAATGTCATAGTTTTGATAGCAGGAGTAATATTTATTAGTTTTGACTTTGCTAAAAGATCACTGATTTCATCGCTATCTGTTTCAGGATTCATAATAATTTTTGAAATGTTTATGCCGGATATTTCTTTGAGTGATGACATAATTATTAATATCATATTTGGATCAATAATAGTATCTTTAGGATTGGGTATAGTTTTTCATCACGAAGCATCTTCTGGTGGAACAGATTTAATAGCAGCAATCCTAAATAGAAAATTCGGGTTGGCCTTACATGCATGTTTATTTATGTCGGATTTTGTAGTTGTGTCACTTTCAGCAGTGATATTTGGCACAGAGAGGGCACTATATGCAACTTTGGCAATAATGATTCAATCTGTTGGCCTTGATTATTTTATACAAGGATTCGGAAGAAAAATTGCAATTGTCGTAATTTCTGAAAAATATGATGAAATTAATAATTGTTTAATTAACAAACATGAAAGAGGAGTAACCATATTAAAGGGAGAAGGTGGATTTTCTCATAGAAATCAGGAAGTTATAATGACTGTTACTAATGTCAGACGATTCCCTTCAATTAAAGACGATATATTAACTATTGATGATAGGGCCTTTATATTTACTTATTCAGTTTCTGAAGTACTAGGTGAGGGCTTTACATTTGATTCACTAACATAGGAGAATAATATAAAACAATTTAAAATAAAAAGATTTACAAAAAATAAAGCATATCTTCAGACCAGAAAGGGAGATGCCGTTATTGATAAAGAACAAGTGAAGGGGTTAAAACAAAACGATTCAGTAGAAGCTTTTCTTTATTACGATTTAAATAATGTACTCAGAGCAACAAGAGGTTTAGCCTACAAAATTGATCATATATATTCTTTAAAAGCAGTAGAAATTGATAAAAAAGGGGTCTACTTCGAAATAAAAGGAGGCCACATATTCTTACCATTTGAGGAAAGAACATATAAAATAATTAAGGATATGACTTATCCAGTAGCTTTTAAGGAAAAAGATGGCTATGTTTTTCTGACAAGCAAAATAAGAGACTTATTATCAACCGACCACAATTTTAAAGAAAATGACACAGTGACAGGAAGAATTTACTCAATAAATAAATCAATAGGTGCTTTTGTAGCTATAGATGAAAAATATGATAGTCTCATAAGGATTAAAGAATTATCAGGGGTCTATATAGAAGGTGAGCTTGTTAAAGCTAGGGTAAAAGAAGTAAAAAGTGATGGCAAAATTGAATTATCCTTAAGAAAACGCGCCTATCTAGAAATTGACAATGATAGCGATAAGATATTAGACTATCTGTATGAAAATAAATATGTCTCACTTTCAGATAAGTCATCACCCGAAAAGATTTACTCATATTTTGCTATGAGCAAGTCTTCATTTAAAAGAGCTATAGGTAGGCTTTATAAAAACAAAGATATAATAATATACAAGGATAGGATTGAACTAAACGAAAGGTAAATATGGATAATAATAACAAATTGTTAGCTGAAGTTAATGGCAAAAAGATATATGAGCAAGACGTTTATAACTTCATGGCTAATATCGAACAAAATCAAAGATTTCAAAATGAAGAAGGCATCAAAATTTTAACTGACGAAATGGTTAATCAGGAAATACTATTAGTCGATGCTTATGAAAACAAATTTGAAGAAGATGAAGAATTTAAAAAAGAATTGAACTTAGTAAAAGATAATATGTTAAAAAACTATGCTATGCACAAAATTTTTAGTGATATTAGTGTAGATGAAGAAGAAGTCAAAAAATACTATGAAGATAATAAAAAATTATTTTCTCCCAAAAAGCTATACCAAGCAAGTCATATTTTGATTGATTCTGAGGATAAGGCCAACGACATCTATAGTGAAATCGTAGAAGGTCTTGATTTTAAAGAAGCTGCTAAAAAGTATTCAAAAGATCCTTCAGCAGCTAGTGGTGGCTCATTAGGAAAATTTCCTGAGGGAGTTATGGTTAAGGAATTTCAAGATGGTCTTGATTCATTAGAAGTAGGTGAGATTTCTAAGCCAGTTAAATCTCAATTTGGATATCATATTATAAAACTTGAAGATTTAGAAAATGAAAAAGAAAAATCTTTTGATGAATTAAAAGACCAAGTTTATCAAACATATACTATGATGAAAAGACAAGAAAAATACCTCGAGAAAATAGCAGACCTTGCGAAAAAAGTTGAGGTAAAAAAATATTACTAGGAAGTTCTTATGGGAAACGAAAGTGGAAATTCTAATTTAAAAAATTATATAGATCAATTAAAGGTTGAGATTAAAAACAAAGAAGAACTTCCAAACGTCGTAGATGCAATAATAAAAACGGCTACTGAAAAATTTTGCTCTATTGAAAAAATTGAGGATTCTTATTATATAAAAAAAGGGAATAATCCTCTCGTATTATTGCATCTAAATATAGATAGTTTATCAAAGGTATATTTTGATATTTTTGATGTCGATGATGAGGAATCAATAGTTAGCAAGTCTAATATCAATATAATTACCTCCGCTATATTAATTAATTATTTGCTAATGTATTCAGATGAATCTTTTGATGTCTTAATTACAAAGAATAATATTCAAGATAAGACGTCAGATTATTCTTTGATTAGGAGGTACTTAAGGTGTGATAATATTATAAACCTTAATTTGAGACAGGATGATTGCTTAGCAGATGAATTTTCATCTTTAATTTTATCGGTAATTAAGGTTCCTATAAAAAGATTTAGACCAAGCTATGGATTTATAAGTTATAGATTATCTATAAGTAAGCTCATTGGCGGTAGATCGGGAGAAAACATTAATAAGCTTAGACTTAATTCTATAAAGCTCATTATGAGTATTCTTAGGAAGATGAAGGCGAAAGTTGATCTTGAGATGGTCTCTATATCGGCGGGAGATAGGTATGATAATATCCCATCATATGCAGATATAGATTTTATTATAAATTCTGACTATGAAAATGAGCTGGAAAATATCTTTGATATAATAAAAAATGAAGTTATAGAAAAAAATTTAAGATATGAACCAGATATGCATATAGAGTGTCAAAAAATTGATGATAAAAATATCGATCCTATTACAACAGAATCTTTTAATCATTTAGCTTCATTAATTGAACTATTACCATCAGGAACTTTTGCTGTAAATAGTATAGATAATCAAACTATATCATCATCAAACTTAGCTACAACTAAATCTTTGAGGCATTCAATAAATATTATTTTGGTATTGAGATCACTTACAGAAGAAAGTATGAATCAGATGCTTGAAAAAACAATTTTAGCCACTAAGATATCAGGATCGAAGTTTAATGAAAAATTGTTAATACCAAGATGGAAAAACTCTAATCACGAACTTAGAGATTGTTTTAAAGAGTCTTACAATGAGCTTTTTGATCAATCATTAGAAGTTGTTAAGACTCAGTATTCGTTAGATTCAAGCATGATATTTGACAAAGTGAATGTGAACATTGTCTCATTAGGGGTAAAATATAAACAAGATGATGAATGTTTTCATAGTCGTATTAATGATATAGAAAAAATCATAGACTTAATTGGAAAAGTGTTATCTAATATGAGAAAAAGTAAGGAGAATGTATGACTGAGGTATTGAATCTTCATGGTCATGAAGTAATCTTTAATAAGAACAAGGGTAAAGCAGTAATTGAAATCGATTTAGGCGATTCTACTGATGAGTGTCTTTTAATAGATATTTTTAGCGTAGATCAAAAAGAATATATAGCTTTATTGTCAGGAGAATCTTCAGATATCTATATATTTAATTATACTGATATATATGATAGCGAGGATATTGATTTATCAATGATTGAAGATGATGATGAAATGGATGAGGTTTATCATTTATTCTCACATTATTGGACAGATGAAATGATTGATGATTTGATTGATGAATATAATGAGGAAATTAACCAAGAAGACGAAGAAAACTAATGGCGAACATTCCTTATTATTCAGTTAGTACTTATTATAAGGATACCTATGGACAAAAAGTATATAAGCTTCCAATTAAGTTATCCTTAACTTGTCCAAATAGAGATGGTGCATGTGGTTTTGGTGGTTGTATCTATTGCTCCGAAAGTGGAGGTTCTTTTGAAAATTTACCCTCATCCATGACTGTAGATGAGCAACTTGAAAAAAACTACAAGTATATAAAAAATAAGTACAAAGCAAACAAATTTATTGCTTATTTTCAAAACTTTTCAAATACTTATATGAGTATTTTAGTGTTTAAAGATATGATTAAGGCTTGCAAAAAAGATTATATCGTAGGAATATCGATAGCTACTAGAAGTGATTGTATAAGTGAAGATAAGCTAAAATTTTTGAAAAGTTTTCACGATGAAACAGGCATTGATATAACATTTGAGTTAGGCTTACAAACAGCAAATTATAGAACTTTAAAAATATTAAATAGGGGTGAGTCCCTGGCAGATTTCATAAGTGCCTGTAAACTGATAGATAAGTACAAATTTAGGATATCAACTCATGTGATTTTGGCAATGCCTTGGGATGATATAGATGATACTATAGAAACTGCCAGAATTTTAAATGCTTTAAATGTTAAAGAAGTAAAAATTCATTCACTTTTTATTATCAAGAATACGAAATTGGCTAAGATGTATGAAAATAATGAAATAAATTTGAAAACAAAAGAAGAATATCAAAAAAACGTAGTTGAGTTTTTAAGATATATTAGCCCTGATTGTGCTATAGCAAGGCTTGTTGGTAGAGCACCTAAAGAAGACTCTATATTTTGTAACTGGGATAGGTCTCGGTGGTTAATAAGAGATGAGATCGTTACTTACATGCAAGATAACAATATTAATCAGGGCGATAAAAGCCAAAAAGAAATTTATAGAAAAATCAAGGAGGAAAATTATGATTTATTTAGTAGTAGGACAACAAGGAATAGGTAAGACAAAATATCTAGTTGAAGAAGCAAACTTAGAAAAAGAAAAAGGTAATTCAAATATAGTATTTGTTGATACTGAAGACAACCAAGTTAGAATACTTGATCATAAAATAAGACTAATTAATGCTAAATCTTACAAGATTAGATCAGTTGATTCTTTAGTTGGATTTATATCAGGTATTTTAGCAAGAGACTATGATATTGGAAAAATTTATATCGATGGTATATATGATATAGTTGATATTAATAATGATAACATTAACGATCTAATTGAAAGATTAAGTAGTCTTTCAGAATATTCTAAATCAGATATTTATCTAGGACTAGATTGGAAAAAAGAAGACGTTCCTCAAGCAGGCCAATCAGAAATCATTGAATTGAAATTAGAGGATTAATTTAGACCGTCTCTTTGAGACGGTTTTTTATTATGTTATTAGAAAAAAACAAATTAGATTTATTTGAAAATTGGAGATTAGACTCAATAGGTTTATTGACAGAAGAAAAAATTGATAAAGACGAGTTTTTAGATAGGAATTATGAATTTATAGTAAAATTAGGTTTAAAGCCTTTTTCTAATATAGTATCACTAGAAGAAGCCGTATATAATTATCAGTACTATAATATAATGGCTAAAATAGCCAACTCCAAGGCTTTTAAATGTCAAAATTCAACTAAAAAGAAAAAAGTATATTCAAAGTTAATTAATGATAGAGAAAATTATTATTATCTCAAAGATCTGGCTACATGTGCTCTACTAGAAATAGTAGGTTATGAAAATATAGATTCTTATTTTATTAATTTAAAATCCAAGAGACTAACAGGTCAAATTTTTGAGATTTCAGTTAAGTGCTGTAAGAATTTAATCCTCCATTCAAAAAGTAAAAAAATACTAGAAGAACTTAGGCGTAATAATGCCTTTGATGAAGAAATTAGGGAATCTTTAATAGATTCCTATGTAAATAAGAGTTATTAGTATGATAGAAATTATTATTAGTAAAAATCAAGGCAATCAAAGGTTTGACAGGTTTTTAAGAAAATATTTTGAAAATGCTCCTTTATCGGTTATATCTAAAAATATTAGAAAGAGAAATTTCAAAATAAATGGCAAAAGAGCGAAGAATAATGATTTTGTATATGAAGGCGATAAGGTTTTAATGTACATTAGCGATGAAAATTATAAAAAATGGCTAAGTAAAACCGATTTTATACCTCAAGATTTTAATTTAGATATAATTTATGAGGATGATAATATAGTGGTTATGGATAAAGAAGCAGGACAATTGACTCACTCTGCTTCTAAGAAAGATTATGGAAATAATCTTGTTGATAATATGCTATCATATCTTTACAAGACAAAATCATTTGATATGTCCGATAAAACATTTAAACCAGCGGTTGTTAATAGACTTGATAGAAATACTGCTGGTCTAGTAATTGGAGCGAAGAATTCAAATGCTTTGAGATTATTAAACAAAGCTATTAAAGAAAATAAATTAGATAAATACTATCTAACAATAGTGGCTGGTGAAGTTAATAAAGATTTTAAAATTGATACAAAAATTTCTAAAAATGAAGATAAAAATAAGGTTAAAAAGTCTTCAGAAGGAAAGGAAATACTTACATATTTTAAGCCGATAAAGTCTAATGGTACTTACTCTCTTCTTGAATGTAAATTAATTACAGGAAGAACTCATCAAATTAGGTTTTCACTTAAAGAAAATAATACACCTATAATTGGAGATCGTAAATATGGAAATCCATCTGTAAATAAGATTTTAAAAGAGAGGTTAAATATAAATAATCAAATTTTATTAGCTTATAAAATAGTATTTCCTAAGATAAAAGGTTTAGAATATTTAGAAGGTTTAGAAGTTGTTTCAAAAAAATATCAAGATATAAAAAAATTATCAGAAAAAATTATGACAATGTGAGGAGAATTATGACAAAAGTAATAGGAATAGATATCGGTGGAACAAAGATAAATACATGCCTTGTTAACGAAGAAGGGATTATTTTAGACATGTATACTACAGATACCCAAGCATCTGAAGGCAGAGAAGTTGTTCTAAATAATATAAAAAAATCAATTTTTGCTATAGACTATAAGCAAGCTAGTGCAATAGGAATTGGCACGCCAGGATTTATTGATTCTGAAAATGGTATCGTAACATTTGCTGGAAATATAACTGGTTGGACAGGTCTTAATCTAAAATCAGCTATAGAAGAATTTGTAGATATACCGGTATTTGTAGAAAACGATGCAAATATTGCCTTGATTGCAGAAAAATGGATTGGTTCGTGTCAATCCTATGATAATGTCGTAATGATTACCTTAGGTACTGGTTTAGGAGGAGCTATTTATACAAAAGAAGGTGGACTACTCTCAGGAGCTCATTTCCAAGGGGCAGAACTAGGCCATATTATGCTTCATCCAGGTGGAAATTACTGTACATGCGGACAATATGGATGTGCAGAAAGTTATTGTGCAGGACCTGCTATAAGTGAGGATTATTTCAGACTTACAGGAAAAAGATTAGATGGTAAAGAGATTTTTTCAAGAATTGAGACGGATGATAAAGCTATGGAAGTTCTTAAAAACTATCAATCAAATCTCGCATATCTGTTAACCTCCTTAAGAAATATTTTTGACCCTGATGCAATAGTAATTGGTGGAGGAATCATCCACTCCAAAGATATTTGGTGGGATGGTATGATAGAGAATTTCAAAAATTACTGCAATAAGCCTTACAACATTGAAATACTCCCAGCTAAGTTTTTAAATGATGCTGGTGTAATTGGTGCAGCAAAAATTGCCTTTGAAAGGATGACAAATGAATAATAAGATACTAATTCTAGATGATGAAGATCCTATTAGACAATTTATGAAAATAAACCTTGATTACCAAGGTTATCAAACTATCGAAGCTTCAAGCGGTGAAGAAGCCTTAAGGTTAGTGGACGAAGAACAACCAGCTGTAGCTATACTAGATATAATGTTACCTGGTATAAGTGGTCTTGAAGTATGTGAAAAAATCAGAGATAAATATCCAATGACTGGAATAATAATGGTATCAGCTAAAAGTCAAGATATAGATAAAATACTTGGCTTAGAAAAGGGAGCAGATGATTATATTATAAAACCTTTTAATCCTCAAGAGCTAATCCTTAGAGTGAAATCCTTAATGAGAAGGGTAAATTTAAATCCAGTTTCAACTGGAAACGAAGATGTCAAAAGTTTAAAGGATGGTCCATTTACTCTTGATATATATTCTAAAACATTTTACAAAGATGACATTGAAATAGATGTTACTCCGACAGAATTTACTATTTTAGAATATTTTATTAAAAATAAAGGAAAAGCAATGACCAGGGATGAAATAATGAAAGAAACCTGGGGGGATAATTACAGCAATGACACTAAAATTGTAGATGTTAATATTAGAAGAATAAGAGCAAAAATAGAAGAAAACCCTGCTAAGCCAGAATATATTGAGACTGTTTGGGGCACTGGATATAGATGGAAATAGGAAGAAAATTAAAATCAACTAAAGATACAACCAAAGATCTAATTGAATCAAAAAGTATTAAATATACTTTCATAAAGATAATCATGCTTTTTGTCTTAACAACTGTAATAGGATTTGAAATATTTGCCTATAATTCGGTAAAGAATTTTTACGAGTCTTCATTGATTTCATCTATGAAAAATCAAGCTAGGATAAGTCAATTGCAGTATTCATCTTATATGTCAAGATACGATCTTGAGGAAGTAATCATAGGTGATAAAAATCTATTTTATAGACAAAATGACTGCCAAGTACAAATACTAGATAATTCAGGAGTAGTACTATTTGATTCTATAGCATCGTCAATGATTGGCAAAGTTATTGAAAATGAAGACGTAATCGAGGCTAAGGAAGGGTCAACTGGTACTTTTAAAGGGGTAAATGTAGACTCAAAAGAGCAAGTTTTATCTGTTTCTTATCCGCTAAAGGCATCAGATCAGCAAGTAGGCATCCTAAGACTAACAAGTACCATGAATAAAGTAAATAGGCAAATAAATCAGGATATATTGTTTTATTTCTTATTCGGAGTATTCATCAGTGCAGCAGCTTTATTATTGTCATTTTTAGCTGCTAATAGCTTTGTTAAGCCTTTAAAGAAATTAATAGGTGTCTCAGAAGTTTTGGCTCAGGGTGATTACTCTATAAAGGCTGATGATTCTAGTAAAGATGAAATTGGTGAATTAGCCCAAACCCTAAATCTATTAAGTGAAAATATAGTAAAAAGAGAGGATATGAAAAATGAATTTATATCCTCAGTCTCTCACGAACTTAGAACACCTTTAACTTCTATCAAGGGTTGGGCAGTTACCTTACAATCTGAAACTATTCAGAAAGATGCAGACATGGTAAGTCAAGGACTTAAAATTATCGAATCAGAGGGAGATAGGCTTTCAATGATGGTTGAAGATTTATTAGATTTTTCAAGATTATCTTCAAGTAATTTTAAGTATGACAAAGAGAAGATAGACATAGTAGAATTAGTAAAACAAGTCCACACTCAACTATACCCAAGGACACAATCTGAAGGCATTAAATTTACGTTTACCAGTATATACAAGGTCTTATTTGTATACGCTGATAAGAATAGAATGAAAGAAGTTTTTATAAATATAATTGATAATGCTATTAAATTTACAGATTTAGCAGGAAATATTGATATAGTTATCGACCTTAATGGTGATGAAATTGAAATTAGCATAAAAGATGATGGTGAAGGAATCAAGGAAGATGAAATAGCCTTTGTAGCTAGTAAGTTCTTTAAGGGATCCTCATCAAAGTCCCAAACAGGTTTAGGACTTTCAATTTGTGAAGAAATTGTTAAGGCGCATGATGGTAGATTAATTATTAAGTCTAAATATGGAGTGGGTACTGTTGTAACTGTTGTACTACCGAGGGCAGAAGATGAAAAGAATATTTAAATTTTTATTATTAAGTCTAAGTATGATTTTGCTAAGTTCATGTATAAATTCCAATAAAAATGACCTTTCAGATTTGATTCAAACTCCAAAACAGGATTCACCAATTATTGAAGGAACTTGGCAGGTAGTGGAAATTGCTGGTGAAATATCTGATGATAGTTCGGGAAAAATCAATTTGGGTGATAATTTATATATCAACAAAAACTTAGTTGCTATAAATGGTTCTTATGCTTTTCCACCTAGTTTTAGTTCTAAATTCGTAAAATTATCAGATTATTTTAAAAATAGGGGGATACAAACTAGGCCAGAATTTAAAGATAGGAATGTAATAGTTATAAATGCATCCCAGGGTCAATTATTCTCAAGAGATTTAATAATTACTGATAAAAATAATTTATTTATGATAAAAGATGAAAATCTAATCTCATTAAAGAAAATATCAGATAAAGTAGACTCTAAAGTAGTCGATTCTTACGCTAAATTGGCTTCTAAAGAACGAACCACAACTGAGACAGGGGAAGATATAGCTGAAGATTTATCCTTGCTTCTAGGAGTAAGAGAAAGGATAGATCCAGAAAGTGATAAACCATTATATAAGTATTACACTTATTTAATAAGAGTAGAACCAGATGAAACAATAAAATACATGAAGTGTGAGGATATTTTTATCAAAAACCAAGATGAATATTGGACAGTAAGCTCTGATATAAATAATTTTACTGATTTATACGATGAGATAAAATCTTATCCTATTAAGTTAGAAAAAAACGAAAATGTTGATGATGTTTTAAAGAAATATACTTTTAAAGATATAAACTTTAATACACGATTAAATTTTGTATCTAAAGATTTCATATCAATTGATTATACTGATAAAAATAACGAAAACCCAATCAGAAAATACGCACTAATGGAAACTGATAACATATCGACGAAGCAGTTTATATCTCTTGAAGAATTTACTGGAGAGGAACAAAGTGATCAGATATTTAGGGAGAAAGTAAAAGAAGAGCTTAAAAAGGCAATCCCTAATGCTAATCCAGAAAAATTTGCATTTGATAATACAAACTTTGGTATAATCAGAAATCAGGGATACTGGGCTTTCCAATCATCAATATTTGCAGGCAAAGGCGATAGCTTTATTCAAAACTTTTTCAATGTGGATATTGCAATTGGAGACTCACTACTTAATCCTACAAATGCTATTATTACAAGAGATCAAGTGTATAATATAAATACACAATTTAAGGACTATGTGGTATTAGCTAATCAAAGGTATATTGCTATTCAAACACCAGATGAAATTTTAATTCACAGGATTAAAGATGGATTAATAGAAAAATCACCAGTATATGCAATTGCAACAAGGATGCCAGCCACAATCATTAGCATTGACCAATACTTAGGTTCAAATGCTCTAGATTTGGAAGAAGCTTTTACTAAATATAACTTAATTATAGAAAAATAAATTTTGACTTAAACTAATGATATTTGTTATCATGTTAATAGGAGATTATATGGAACTATTATTTGCAAGCAATAATGCTAATAAATTAGAGCAAGTTAAATTATTGCTAGATCATGAAAATGTCCTTCTACCAAAAGATATAGGAATCTTGGACTTTAATGTAGTAGAAGATGGAAACACTCTTAGAGAAAATGCTTATAAAAAAGCATACGCTCTTTTTAAGCTATCCGGAAAGAAAGTTTTTTCTGATGATACGGGTCTTTTTGTAAAAAGCTTAGATGGAAGGCCAGGTCTTTACTCTCATAGATATGCTGGAAATGATGCTAGTGATAAGGATAATAGAGATAAGCTTTTATCCGAGCTAGAAAATAACGCCGATAGACAAGCTTACTTTTTAACAGTCGTTTGTTTCATAGATGAAAATGGCAGAGACTATTATTTTGAAGGTAGGCTTGATGGAAGAATTGCCGATAAAGAATATGGGACAGGTGGTTTTGGATATGATAAAATATTTTATGTCGATGAATATTCAAAAACTCTTGGACAAATGGATATAGAATTTAAAAATACAATAAGTCATAGGGCAAAGGCAGTGCTAGCATTTAAGAAGTTCTTGGTTGATAATTATGAAAATATTAATTACTAGTGATAGTCATGGAAATTATAATAAAATTTCAGATTTTATACTAGAAAGTGGAGATATTGATCTTATGCTACATGCAGGAGATGGTGTAGAAGATTGCAAATATATTTCTTATGAAACTGGTATAAAATACTATGTAGTTAAAGGGAATAATGATTTTTTTGCAAATGAAGCTTATACAAAAATTCTAGATTTAGATGGTGTTAAAATTCTTTTAACACATGGGCATAAGTATGGAGTAGATTTCTCTCTCGATGGACTTATGAGAAAAGCTGTTGATAATTCTTGTGATGTAGTTATTTTTGGTCATACTCACACATACACACAAGCAAATAAATCGGGTATATTATTTTTAAACCCGGGTTCTGTAAGCCTACCTAGAGATGGAAAAGCAAGCATGATGCTAATGACCCTTGATAATAAAAATATTAATATCGAAAAGATATATGTACAATAAGGAGAAACAATGTCTGGTTTAATTAATTTAATAAGCGAATTTTCTTCAAGCCTATTTATCCTACCCATTTTGGTATTGATGAATGTTATTATAACTATAATTATTTACTTTATAAATGATAAGAAGGTTTTAAAATATTTGCCTTCAATTATAATAGGTGTTATATCGATTTTGATAGGGATATATTCAATAATTATCTTTACAACACCTAGAGGATTGAATACATCGTGGATTGCTATATTTTTATTGACAACGGCAATTGTTGGTATAGTGACCGGATTTATAATAGATTTATTTGTATCCTTAAGAAGGGATTTGGGTATTAATAAGGGCAATGTTAAAATAAACACAAGAAAAAATAAAACATTCAAAGCTAAGAGACGAAGAGAAAAGGAAAACTTAAATGACTAAGAATAAAGCAGCCTTTTTTGATATAGATGGAACACTTTTTAGAAATTCACTTCTAATAGAGCATTTTTTAAAGTTAGTTGAAGATGGAATTTTAGATAAAAAAATTTGGACAGATGAGATTGGACCTCTTTACAGTAAATATGAAAACAGACAGGGTGCTTATGAAGATTATTTAGACAAATCTGCTTTAGCCTACCAAAAATCCATGCGAGGTCTTGATAAAAAAATTATAGATAAATATTCTCAGATAGTAATAGAGGAAAATAAAAATAAGGTTTATAATATTACAAAAAATGCTGTAAATAAGCATTTAGAAGATGGATTTTTAATTTTCTTTATATCAGGGTCACCAGACTTTTTAGTAGGTGATTTTTCTAAGCTTTACAGTGCCACCGAGTCTATTTCTACTATTTATGAATTTGATGAAAATAATAAATTTACTGGTAAAGTATTACCTATGTGGGATGGCAAGAGTAAGTTATCAGCGGTAACAATTCTTAAGGATAAATATGACATAGATCTTAATAATTCCTATGCCTATGGTGATACAAATGGAGATATCACCATGTTCCAAATGGTAGGAAATCCACATGCTATAAATCCATCATATGAATTGATAGAAAAATTATATGAAGATGAAGATTTAAGAAAAAAGTCAGTTATTAATATCGAAAGAAAAGATGTAAATTATTCTTTTAAATTAAATGATTTAAAAGTTGACTTTACAAAATTTTAAAAAAAATCCTTTGAATTTTTTTTAATATGATATTTTTAAAAAGCTAAAACAACAAGACATATATACAATAATTAGTTAGTTATGTATATTTTTACTATATTTTTAGCTTTTTTTATTTTCGAGAAAAATATATCTAAATAAAAGACTTTTAATTTGTGGTAAAATAGTAACTGAGGTAAGACAATGAAGGCAGAATTAAGTAAATCTTTTCCAATAATTGAAAAACTTGAATATAATTATCTTGTTGATAAAGATGTATACTCACTTAATACACTTATGTCTTTATTGTATGACAGATGTCTAGCTAGTTTTTCTAAGCATTCTTATTATGCAAAAGATTATTGCTTTAAGAATCTTAAGAAATATTTTTGGAATTTAGTAGATATTGATGAGATAATCAACAGCTTAAGTAGAAATATTGGTAAGGATATAGATAGGTATGAATATTTAATATCAATTAAGGCTCAATATAGGGCGTTTAATTCCAAAAAAGATGTAGATAAATTAGAGCTACTAATGATAGAAACACTAGGGGTTGAATATCTGGTAGAAGGCAGGAATTATTTTTATAATAGAGAAGATAAAAGAATGCTTGAAATAGGAGATAATTTGAAATCTTCTATATTGGATGATAAATTATTGCTAGCTAAACTAAAAGAAGATGTTTATAATTTTTCTGATATAGTTTTAAAGAATAAGATATATGGCATCGATTTATCTACAAATAAACAGCTCACTTTTAATAGAGAAAGTATTTTTACAGAAGACATTACAATAAAACAAACCCAAAAGATATATGAAAAAACTATCAACTACCTTTCTAGGTCCATAGTTGATATTTATGCCGAGTATTATTATAGGGGTTTGATAAGAGAAGTATTTGAAAGGTATCAATAGGGCTTAATTAGCCCTTTTTATTTTGTTTATGATAGTTTTAGGAATAGATCCGGGTATAGCCATTATGGGCTATGGTGTGATTGAATTTAATGGAAATAAAGTTAAAGTATTAGAAAACGGAGTAATTACTACTTCGTCAAAGACAGAGACTCCAAAAAGATTAGAGATTCTCTATGATAATTTAGATAATATTATAAAAGAATATAAACCTGATGAGTTTGCAATTGAGGAATTGTTTTTTAATCAAAATGTTAAGACTGCTATAACAGTAGGACATGCAAGGGGAATTCAAGTACTCTGCGCTCAGCAAAACAATATTGATATCTACGAATATACTCCTCTCCAAATAAAGCAGGCGATTACTGGTTATGGTAGGGCAAGCAAAAAACAGATGCAAATGACCATAACAAGCTTACTAAATCTAAGGTCTATACCCAAACCAGATGATGCTGCTGATGCTTTATCAGTAGCTCTCTGTCATGTACTTAGTCAAAGATTTAAAGAACAGTTTAGGATGAAATAATGATTTCTTATATAAAAGGTGATGTAAGAGCGATTAGTGAAGAAGGCTTTATTTTAGAAGCAAATAACATAGGTTATTTTATAAATTCATCACTTACAACTCTTGCTAATATTAAAATAAATAATGAGTATAAAATATATACTTCAATGCAAGTAAGAGAAGATGATATATCTCTTTTTGGCTTTGAATCTGAGGAAGAATTAGAGATGTTCTTACTCTTGATATCTGTATCAAGTATTGGGCCAAAGATTGCTATTGGAATGCTTTCATCGATATCTTCAGATGAAATAAAACTTGCGATAGTAAATAATGACATTGACAAGTTAACAAAGGCTAAGGGAATTGGCAAAAAGACTGCATCAAGAATTATCTTAGAGTTAGTTGATAAGGTTAAGAAAATGGCAATTCCAGAAATACCTGATAGCAAAACTGAAGATAATTTTACTAATGATTATGAAGTAGCAAGACAAGCTCTTAAGAACTTAGGCTATCTCGATAATGAAATTGCAAGAGTTTTAAGAGAATTAAAAGATGAGAACTTAAGTCTTGAAGCATTGATAAAAGAGAGTTTAAAAAGGCTAATATAGGTGATTTTGTATGTATGATGAAAATCAAAGGATTGTAGGAAGTAACGAGCAGATTGAAGATATAGGCCTTGAAAATTCTATAAGGCCTAAATGGCTAAGTGATTATATCGGGCAAGATAAGGTAAAAGAAAAGTTAGATATTTTTATAAAATCTTCTTTATCAAGAAAAGAGCCTCTTGACCACGTACTTTTACAAGGACCTCCAGGACTTGGTAAAACTACTCTATCGACAATTATTGCCAATGAACTTGGTGTAAATCTTAGAGTGACAAGTGGTCCGGCTATAGAAAGGCCATCAGATCTAGCAAGTATACTTACAAATCTCCAACAAGGTGATGTACTATTTATAGATGAGATTCACAGGATTAATCGCTCTGTTGAAGAGATACTTTATTCTGCTATGGAAGATTTTGTTTTAGATATAATAGTAGGTAAGGGTCCTAACGCTCAATCTATAAGGATAGATTTAGAGAAATTCACCCTAATTGGAGCAACAACCAGAGCAGGTATGTTATCAGCCCCTCTTCGTGATAGGTTTGGTGTTTTACTTGCTTTAAACTTATACGATAGTAAAGATTTAACAACTATTGTAAAAAGATCAGCAAATATACTCGATATACCAATAGATGATGATGGGGCAGTAGAGATAGCTAAAAGATCTAGAGGAACTCCTAGGATTGCAAATAGGCTCTTAAAAAGAGTAAGAGATTATGCGATAGTAAAGGCAGATGAAAAGATTGACTACGAAACAAGTAAAAAGGGTCTTGAGTTACTTGAAATAGATCCGATGGGCCTTGATAATATGGACAAGAAAATTATCTACACCATGTATGATAATTTTGGAGGTGGACCAGTTGGCGTTGATACAATAGCAGCATCAACTGGTATAGAAAATGTAACGATAGAAGATGTTTATGAGCCTTATTTACTACAAATAGGTTTTATATCACGAACACCTAGAGGAAGAGTTTTAACAAGAAAAGCCTACGAGCACTATGGCTTAAAATATGAGGATTAAATGAAAACAAGCGAATTTGATTATTACTTACCAGAAGAATTAATAGCCCAACATCCTTCAACTAAAAGAGATGAAGCTAGGATGATGGTTTTAGATAGAAAAAGCGGAAAAACTTGCGATAAATATTTTTATGACATCATCGATTATCTCAAAGAAGGTGATGTCCTTGTAATGAATGATACAAGGGTAATACCAGCTAGATTATTTGGAGCAAGACCAGGAAAGTCTGAGAAAATTGAGGTATTTTTACTAAACAACACAGAAGGTGCTAAGTGGGAAGTCTTGGTTAGACCAGGCAAGAAGATGAAAATAGGAACAGAGGTAGTATTTTCCGACGAATTATCATGCAAGGTGATAGATATAAAGGACGATGGAAATAGGATTGTAGAATTTTATTTCGAAGGAATATTTAATGAAATCCTAGATAGACTTGGCAATATGCCACTTCCTCCTTATATAAAGGAAAAACTAAAAGATAATGAAGATTATCAGACAGTTTACGCTAAAAACCCTGGTTCTGTAGCAGCACCGACAGCTGGACTTCACTTTACTAAAGATCTTCTTAAAAGGATAGAAGAAAAGGGCATAAAGTTAGCCTATCTTACTCTAAATGTAGGTCTAGGAACTTTTAGACCTGTAAGTGAAGATGACCCAACAAATCATAAGATGCACTCAGAATTTTACACAATCTCACAAGATACTGCGGATATCATAAATGATGCAAAGGATAAAGGAAACAGAGTTATAGCGGTAGGAACAACATCTATTAGGACTCTAGAATCAGTTTATCAGAAGAATAATAAAGTTTGTGAGGACTCTGGTTGGACAGATATCTTTATATATCCAGGTTTTGAATTTAAGGTAGTAGATGCGATTATAACAAATTTTCACCTACCTAAATCAACTCTCATTATGTTAATAGCAGCCTTCACAAGCAGAGAAATTATACTAAACGCCTACAATGAAGCAGTTAAAAAAGAATATAGATTCTTCTCATTCGGCGATTGTATGTTCATAAAATAGGGGGAAAGATGCCTTTAAAATACGAATTAATTAAAAAAGATAAATACACAAATGCAAGGGTTGGTGTGATTCATACAGCCCATGGAGATATTCCTACTCCTATCTTTATGCCAGTAGGAACTCTAGGTACCGTAAAAACAATGACTGTAGATGACTTAAAAGAAATGAAAGCAAGGATTATCTTAGGTAATACCTATCATTTATACTTAAAGCCAGGTATGGATATAATGGAAAAAGCAGGTGGCCTTCATAAATTTATGAATTGGGATAGGCCAATTCTTACTGATTCTGGTGGATTTCAAGTTTTTTCTCTAGCTGATAATAGAAAAATAAGTGAAGAAGGAGTTATGTTTAGGTCTCATATAGATGGATCAAAACACTTCTTTACACCTGAAAAAGCAATAGAAATTCAAAATACTATACATTCTGATATTATGATGAGCTTTGATGAATGTGTAGATGCGAGGGCTGATTACGATTATGTGAAAAATTCAATGGAGAGAACTCTAAGATGGGCAAAACGAGGGCTTGATTATCATAAAGAACATTCTCATCCTGACCAATCACTATTTGGTATAGTACAAGGTGGAATGTTTAAGGACTTAAGAGAAATATCTGCAAGAGAAACAACAGCAATGGATTTTGACGGATATTCTATAGGTGGCCTATCTGTTGGTGAAACAAAAGAAGAAATGATTGATATCTTAAATTTTACAACTCCTTTATTACCAGAAGACAAACCAAGATATAATATGGGAGTAGGTACACCTGATTATTTATTTGAATCATTCCAAGCTGGTATTGATATGGCAGACTGTGTTCTTCCAACAAGAATAGCAAGAAATGGTACAGCAATCACATCTAGAGGCAGACTAGTTGTGAAAAATGCAACCTATAAGGAAGATTTTTCAAAATTAGATCCTGATTGTGATTGTTACACTTGCTCAAATCATTCAAGGGCTTATATAAGACACCTTATAAATGCCAATGAAATCTTAGGGGCAAGACTTCTATCCTACCATAACCTATATTTTTTACTAAAAATGTGCGAAAATATAAGGGAAGCTATAATGAATGATTCTTTCTTAGACTATAAAAAAGAATTTTATAGTAAATATGGTTACTAATGAAATTAGAATATATAATCTTAATTCTCTTAGCTTCAGGATTTTATTATACAAATATAAAAGAATACAGGAAAGAAAGAGAAAAAAATAGGTATATAGAAAATAATTTGAAAGAATCTAATAAAATTATCACTAAATCTGGAATAATAGGTTACGTTACAAATATTGATAAAAATGTTATTACAATAATTACTGGTGAAGGAGCAAAAACATCCTATATCACCATAGAAAAATCATATATCGAAGACATTTTAGATTAAGGGCCAGGGGCCCTTTTCTTTATATAAAGCAATTAAAGAGTATAATTTCTATGAAAGGATTTTATGGCAAACTGGTTTATATACAATAAAAAACAAAATTACATTAATAATTTAAAAATAGAAGATATTACAAAATTACAGGCATTAATATTAGGAAATAGGGATATAATCGACCCTAAAATAGTAGATATGTTTATAAGGCCAAGTCTTGACAAATTACACGACCCTTTTCTACTAAATGATATGGACAAGGCAGTCGATTTGATTATAAAGACAATGCAAGAAGGTGGAGAAATAAGAATTTTTGGAGATTATGACCAAGATGGTATAGCATCTGTTATGACCTTGATGGATGGAATGTTGTTTTATTACGATAATATATCTTATGATATTCCTCACAGGGTAGATGAAGGCTACGGCATATCTTCAAAGATGAGTGATAAGGCTATAGATGATGGGGTATCTTTGGTAATAACTTGTGATAATGGTATAACAGGTTTTGAACAAATAGATAATTTAAGGGCTAATAATATAAATGTCATAGTGACAGACCACCATCAAATTGAAAAAAAAGAAAATGATGAATGGGTAGAACAAGTTCTTCCAAAGGCCAATGCAGTCATAAATCCTAAAAGATTAGATTCTAATTATCCTTTTGATGATTTATGTGGGGCAGGAGTTAGCTTTAAGCTGATGCAAGGTCTTTACCAAAAGCTAGATGGAGATATGTACTATTTGTATTCTTTACTTGAATATGTAGCCATGGGAACAGTTTGTGATGTCGTCTCCCTAACTGATGAAAATAGGATATTTGTAATCGAAGGACTCAAAAGGCTAAATCAAACAGAAAAAATTGGTATCAAAGCCCTCTTAGATGAAGCAGGTTGGGAAAAAGAAGTAGATGAATACACTCTAGGCTTTATTTTAGGTCCTCTAATGAATACTACAGGCAGGCTTAAATCAGCCAAAATGGCCATCGACCTTTTGATAGAAGAGGATATAGATGATATTTATGATAAAGCTCGTGAATTAGTCAAGCTTAACAACGAAAGAAAGTCGCTGACTGAATCTGCTTATAAGAGAGCGTGTGAAATAATAGAAGAAAATTCCTATGACAAGGATGATGTAATAGTAGTCTATGATGAAAATTTCAATGAATCAATCTGTGGGATAGTAGCTGGTAGGATAAAGGAAAAATACTACAGACCTACAATAGTTTTAACCAAATCTAAAGATGAAAATATAGCAAAAGGTTCGGGTAGATCAATAGAAGCTTATAATATTTATGAAGAAATTTTACCCTTTAAAGACCAATTAGCTTCATTTGGAGGTCACCCTATGGCCTGTGGACTTTCAATAGAAATTACTAATATTGATGAATTTAGAAAATTTTTAAACAAAAATTCAAAGCTTACCGCTAAGGAAAAAGAAAAATCAATCAATGTAGATAGTCAAATAAATATCTCTAACCTATCATTAGAATTTGCCGAAAGCCTTTTAAAATTAAAGCCTTTTGGTAAAGAAAATGATAAGCCTTTATTTGCAAATAAGGATGTTTCGATTGCAAGCCTTTCAATGATAGGCAAGGATAAAAATACTATGAGGCTATCACTGTTTCAAAATGGCTCCTACTATAATGCTATAAAATTTGGAGCTGAGAAAGAATTTCAGTATTTAAAAGATAAGTTTAATGGCCAAATAGTTGGACAAAAAATAGATATAGTTTATTATCCAGATATAAACGAATTTAGGGGTCAAAGATCCCTACAACTTAAATTAATAGATATCAGGTGATTTTATGGCAACAGATTTTAACAAAGAATTTATAAAATTTAAAGAAATTATACTAAATAATAATCCAAAGGCTGACATTGATCTTATTAAAAAAGCCTATGATTTTGGTGTGAAAAATCATGATGGACAGAAGAGAAATTCTGGAGAAGATTATTTTATCCACCCAATAGCTGTTGCCGAGAATTTATCTAATATGAAATTAGATGATCAAACTATATGTGCAGGTTTGATGCATGATGTTTTAGAAGACACTCCTGTAACAAGAGATGAAATGAAAGATATCTTTGGCGAGGAAATAACCTTCTTAGTTGATGGTGTAACTAAGCTAAAAAACTTAAATTACAACTCTCGTGAGGAAAAACAAGCTGAAAATATTAGAAAAATGGTAATGGCTATGGCTAGCGATGTTAGGGTTGTTCTAATAAAGCTAGCAGATAGGCTTCATAATATGAGAACTCTTGAGTATATGACAAGAGAAAAACAGATCCAAATAGCTAATGAAACTATCGAAATTTACGTACCTCTAGCCCACAGACTTGGAATTTATTCATTAAAATGGGAATTAGAAGATTTGTGTTTTAGATACCAAGAGCCTGATAAGTATTATGAACTTGCTGAGATGGTAAGTGTAAAAAGACGAGAAAGAGAAGCATATATCAATGAAATAATTGATACTTTGACAAAATCACTTGCTAATACAAAAATAAACTTTGAAATTTCAGGAAGACCAAAGTCTCTATATTCTATCAACAAGAAGATGGAAAGAAATAAAATTGCCTTTGAGGAAATTTACGATTTGACAGCTATTAGGGTACTAGTGGATACAATTGCTGAATGTTACGCTGTTTTGGGAAAGGTTCACTCAATCTGGAGACCTATACCTAATAGGATTAAGGATTATATAGGTCAACCGAAACCAAATGGATATAGGTCCTTACACACAACTGTATTTGGCGATGATTCAAGACCTTTTGAGGTACAAATCAGAACAAGGCAGATGCATAGAGAATGCGAATTCGGTGTAGCTGCTCATTGGAGATATAAGGAAAATAAAAATACCAAATCAGACTTTGATGATGCAATGAGCTTTTTAAGGCAAATTGTAGAATGGCAAAAAGAAGGTGGCAGAGAGCAAAATAACCAAGAATTTATGGAAACTTTGAAAAACGACTTCTTCTCAAGAGAAATTTATGTTTATTCTCCTGCAGGTGAAGTTTATTCATTGCCAATAGAGTCTTGTACAATAGATTTTGCCTATAAAATCCATACCGAAGTTGGTAATTCTTGCGTAGGGGCCAAAGTCAATGGCAGGATGGTGCCCCTAACCCATAAGCTAAAAACAGGAGACCTTGTTGAAATAATCACAAGCAAAAATTCTCAAGGGCCAAGTAGGGATTGGCTTAATATTGTACAATCAAACCAAGCCAAATCAAAAATAAAACAATACTTTAAAAGGTATGATAAAGAAGAAAATATTGAAATAGGAAAAAGTTCTGTAATAAAGGAGCTTAAAAAATATAAGCAACATTACAAAAGCCTCTTAAAGCCAGAATGGCTAGACGAGATATCTACAGATTTAGGGTTCCCATCAGAGGATGAAATGTATGCATCTGTAGGCTATGGAAGGACTACGCCAGAGCAAATAAGCCAAAAGCTTATTAGAAGGGAAAAAGAGCTTGAAAACCAAGAAAAAATAGATAAGTCTTTTGAAATTAACAATAGGGAGATTAAAACTCAGGTTACAAACGAGATTAGAGTTTCTGATTTAACGGAAGATGTTGAGGTTAAATTTGCAAAATGTTGTACACCAGTTCCAGGGGACCCAATAGTCGGCTTTATAACTAAGGGTAATGGTATATCAGTCCACGTAAAGACTTGCCCAAATATAATAAATTCTAAGTCACCAGAAAGACTCATAGATGTTTATTGGCAAAATCTAACCACTGACAAATTCCCTGTTAAGATTCAAATAATTTCTCTAAATAGTCCATCAACTTTATTTGAGGTATCAAAGATAATTTCGACATTTGATGTAAATATTCTAAGCATAAATGCGAGAACAGATTCTGATGAAGGAATAATGGATCTTATAATTGAGGTTAAAAGCACACAAGAATTAGAAGATGTAATAAAAAAATTAAAGACGATAAAAACAGTATCGGATGTATTTAGGGTGAAAAATTAATGAGAGCAATTATACAAAAAGTTACAAAAGCTAGTGTTGTAGTGGATGAGGAAAAGATATCTGAGATAAACGATGGTTACTTAATTTTATTAGCTGTTAAAGAAACAGATACAGATGAAGACCTTGCCTATATACAAAGAAAAATAAGCAATTTAAGAATATTTGAAGATGAAGAAGGTAAGCTTAACCTAAGTCTCAAGGATAAGGGAGGAGAAATTTTATTAGTTAGCCAATTTACTTTATATGGAGATGTAAGAAAAGGCAATAGGCCATCCTTTACCCAATCAGCAAATTTAGAAAAAGCAAATGATTATTATTTAAAATTAAGGGATAATTTAATTGGAGAGGGATTTAAGGTAGAAACTGGTAAATTTCAAGCCCATATGCAAGTATCTCTTACAAATGATGGTCCAGTAACCATAATATTAGATAGTGAGAGGATTTTTTGATGAAAGTTAAAAGATTTACCCTAGGACCAGTTATGACAAATATGTATGTGGTTTCAGTAGATGGGAAGGGCTTTTTAGTAGATTGTGCTTATCCATCTCCTGCCGTAGATAAGTATATCGAGGATAATAATATTAAGATTGAATTTATCCTTCAAACCCATACTCACTTTGACCACGTAACAGGACTTAAGTATTATAAAGATAAGTATGTTGTTCCAGTGTATTCTAGCGAAGATGCAAAAGATATAGCTGAAGATAAAAATTATAACCTAGGACATCATTTAGGGAATCTAGAAGTTCCAATTGATATTTATCTAAAAGATAATGATGTATTTAGTAAATATAATATTAGAGCAGTTAAAACTCCGGGCCATACGATTGACTCAATGTGTTTTGTAATAGATAAGGCAATATTTACAGGCGATACACTTTTTAGGTTATCAATAGGAAGGACAGATTTTCCAGGCGGGTCAATGGTAGAAATAATAGATTCTATCAAAAATAAACTTGCAAGCTTTGATAGGGATTATATAATTTATCCTGGACATAATGAAGAAAGCCTTTTGGGCTTTGAACTAGATAACAATCCATTTTTAAATTAATGGGAGGAAATATGGAATTTAAAAGAACAAATATGTGTGGAAGCCTAAGAATTGAAGACTTAGGTAAAGAAGTAGTTTTGATGGGCTGGGTTGGCAAAAAACGTAACCTTGGATCTCTTGTATTTATAGATTTAAGAGATAAGACTGGTATTAGCCAAATTGTGGTCAGAGAAGAAGATGCTGATAACTATCAGGTAGCAAAAAGCTTAGCTCAAGAATATGTAATAGAAGTTAAGGGAAAAGTTTTTGAAAGAGAAAGCAAAAACTCTGAGATTCCTACAGGTGATATTGAAATAATCGCTGATAAGATCAACATCCTTGATAAGGCAAAGACACCACCAATTTATATCAAGGATGATGATGATGTTAGCGAAAATTTAAGGCTAAAATATAGATATCTTGATATGAGAAAACAATCTGTTCAAAGAAATCTAAAGCTTAGATCTGATATTGTTAGGACAATGAGAGAATATATGTATGACAATGATTTTACAGAAGTTGAAACTCCTTTTCTAACAAAACCAACCCCAGAAGGCGCTAGGGACTATCTTGTACCATCAAGAATAAACTCAGGTAAATTTTATGCTCTTCCACAATCACCACAGTTACTAAAACAAATTTTGATGATTGGATCTCTAGATAGGTATTTCCAAGTTGTAAAATGTTTTAGGGACGAGGACTTAAGGGCGAATAGGCAACCAGAATTTACTCAGCTTGACCTTGAAATGAGTTTTTCAAACCAAGATGATGTAATAGCAATGAATGAGGGTTTACTAAAGACTTTATTCGATAAGTACACAGACTATGACTTAAAACTACCAATAGCAAGGATGGATTATAGTGAAGCAATTGAGTCATACGGTTCAGACAAGCCAGATTTAAGGTATGGTTATAAAATTCAAAATGTATCTGATATATTTGTAGATAGTGACTTTAAAGTATTTTCAGACAATACATCAGACGGTAGATCTGTAAGGGCCATTAACTTTACAGGCTTAGAAGATAAATATTCAAGAAAACAACTTGATAAATTAACAGATTTTGTAAAAGATTATGGACTCAAAGGACTTTCTTATATTAAATTTAACTCCGATATGCAATCATCAATCAAAAAATTCTTAACTGATGATATTATAGAAGGATTGAAAAATAATCTAGGAGCAAAAGAAGGCGATTTAATATTCCTAGCAGCCGATAAGGATAAAACAGTTCTAGAAGCCTTGGGAGCCCTAAGAGTAAAGATTGCAAAAGATAATAACCTTTATGAAAAAGAATATGCCTTAACATGGGTAGTAAACTTCCCAATGTTTGAATATAGTGAAGAAGAAGATAGGTATGTTGCACAGCACCATCCTTTCACTATGATGAACGAAGAGGACATAGACCTACTTGAAACTCAACCAGAAAAGGTAAGAACCCAAGCGTACGACATAGTTATAAATGGTGACGAGATGGGTGGAGGCTCAGTAAGGATTAATAATTCAGACCTACAAGAAAGAGTCTTTAAAGCTTTAAAACTAAGTAAGGAAGATATTGAAAATAAATTTGGTTTCTTTATTGAAGCCCTACAATATGGTACACCACCACATGCAGGACTAGCTTATGGTCTTGATAGGTTATTAATGCTATTTGCAAAAACTGATAATATCAAAGACATAATTGCATTCCCTAAGACACAATCAGCAACTTGTCCTTTAACAGAAGCACCATCAATCGTTGATGATAAGGCTTTAAATGAGTTAAATATTAAATTGAGGTGATAAATAATGTCAATGACTAAAGAAGGTTTAGTCCTTGAAAATAATAATGGAAATCTTAAAATTCAAGTTGATAGGAATAGCGCGTGCGGCTCATGTGCAGCAAATGGCTCTTGTGCAGAAAGAAAATCAACTATAATTGAAATGTTTTCAGCGGATGATATAAAAAAAGGAGATACAGTACTATTAGAAAGTGATGCGAATGAAATCAATAAACTTTCTGCTATTGTATATATATTTCCAGTAATAATGGTGATGATTGGAGCTATAGGCCCATCATTACTATTTAAAAATTCTAACTTGGATTTAAATCTTATTTCTTTATTAAGCGTATTAGTATTTTTAGCTATTTCAATCTTAATAATAAGAGGGATAGATAAGAATTTTAAAAAAGAACAATTAATGAAGATAAGAAAATTATGATAAGCGATATTGAATATTCAATATCGAACAATGGAGTGATAAAATGGCCTTACCAATAGTAACCCTAGTAGGTAGAACAAATGTAGGTAAATCTACGCTTTTTAATAGACTAGTTGGCAAAAGAAAATCAATTACTGAAGATATATCAGGAGTTACAAGAGATAGGATTGTCGATAAAGTAGAATGGCAAAATAATGAATTTCAGCTTGTTGATACTGGCGGTATAGATATATCAAGTAAAGAGATGATGAATGTCGAAATCAGAGGGCAAGTAGAAAAAGCTCTTCTTGAGACAAATTTAATACTATTTGTAGTCGATGGTAAAGAAGGAGTCAACCCTCATGACGTCGATATTGCAAATGAAATAAGAAAATATAATAAGCCAGTTATAATCGTAGCAAATAAAGTCGATAATATGATAATGCCAGATGACATTTATGATTTTTATCAATTTGGATTTGATGATTTGAAAATTATATCAGCAGAACAAGCAAAGGGACTAGGAGACCTATTAGATGCAGTTACATCTTATATTGACTTTTCTCAGTTTGATTCACCAGAAGACGAGACAAGAATTGCCATAATAGGTAAACCAAATGCTGGTAAAAGTTCTCTTGTCAATCTGCTTTTGAATGAAGATAGGATGATAGTAACAAACATCGCTGGTACAACTAGAGATGCTGTAGATTCTTATTGGCAATACAATGACAAAAACTATGTCTTAATTGATACTGCTGGCCTAAGGAGAAAGGCAAAAGTTAAAGAAAACATAGAATATTATGCCAATCAAAGGACTTTTGATGCTGTAGATAGTGCAGAAATTTGCTTGTTTTTGATAGATGCTACAGTAGGAGTTACAGAGCAGGATGCAAAGATAGCCGGTTATGCCCACAACAATAAAAAAGCAATAATAATTGCAGTAAATAAGTGGGATTTGGTTGAAAAAGAGACTAATACAATGGCTGATATGGAAAAAAAAATCCGTGAGACTCTATCTTTTGCAATGTATGCACCAATTGTCTTTATGTCAGTTAAGGATAATAAAAGAATAGATACCCTATTAGATATGATAGAAGCTGTAGATAATAACTATAGAATGAGAATTAAGACTGGTGTTTTAAATACAATTTTACAAGATGCAATGCTATTAAATCCACCTCCACAAGATAAGGGTAAGAGACTTAAGATTTACTACATGAGCCAGGTAGGAACTATGCCACCAAAATTCTTGTTGTCAATAAATGATAGAGATTTAATTCACTTCTCCTATACTAGATATCTAGAAAATCAAATCAGACAAAATTATGCATTGACTGGTGTACCTTTTAGTTTTGTATTCAAAGAACATAAGGCAAAATCATGAAATATATATTAGTAATTCTGCTATCCTACCTAATAGGATCAATACCAGCTGGTTATGTGATTGGAAAAATATTTTTTAAACAAGATATAAGGAAAATGGGTTCTGGCAATGTAGGAAGTACAAATGCCTTGAGAAATTTCGGGAAATTAGCAGGTTTAGGAACATTTCTATTTGATTTTTCAAAGGCTATTGTTGCTTGCATAATTGGTAAAAAACTTGCTGGGGAAGAAGGAATTTATCTAGCGATGTTTTTTGTCGTCATTGGGCATATGTATAGCTTCGTCCTTAATTTTAAGGCAGGAAAGGGAATAGCAACAATTTTTGGAGCTTTGGTATATATCAATCCTGTATTTGCCCTAACCCTATTTGCTGTATTTTTAGTAGTTATGATTGCAAGTAGAATAGTATCTCTTGCTTCTATGAGTGCTGCTCTTGTAGCTATTGTATACGGTATATATAAGTTTGGAATTAATAGCTTTACTATATGTTTATCTATTTTGGCATTGATGATAATTTATAAACATAAGGATAATTTTAAAAGACTTATCAAGGGTGAAGAGAAAAAAATATTTTAGGTGATTAAATGACAATATCAATTTTAGGAGCTGGTTCTTGGTCGACAGCTATAGCAAATATTCTAGCAGAAAAAGATGATGTTTTGATATATGCTAGAGATCAAAGATTGGCAGATTCCATAAATTCAAACCATATAAACTGTAAATATTTTCCAGATATAAAACTTAATGAAAAGATAAGAGCTACTTCTGATTTAAAAGAGATTTATGAAAATAAATATATAATCAATGGTATACCAACCCAAAATATAAGGTCAGTCTTGGAAAAATCTAGAGATTATCTATGCAGCAATCATGTTATTATCAACTTATCAAAAGGTCTGGAGCTAAACACTCATAAGAGAATATCAGAAATTTTTAATGATTTTAATAAGGATATTAAATTTGCAGTATTAAGTGGCCCATCACATGCTGAAGAAGTTATTTTTAAGATGCCAACAACAATAGTTTGCGCTTGTGAAGATGAAAGTTTAGCAAAAGAATTACAACAGCTATTTGTTAGAGACTATTTTAGAGTCTACTCATCACAAGATGTAGTAGGTGTTGAATTAGGTGGAGCTATTAAAAATATACTTGCTTTTGGAATAGGTATGTCAAGTGGACTAGGATATGGTGATAATGCGAAGGCAGCCCTCATCACAAGGGGGATTCATGAAATGAATAGGTTTGCGAAAGCATTTGGTGCAAACCCTAAAACTATAAATGGTTTGGCAGGGGTTGGCGATTTGATAGTGACAGCTACTAGTAAACATTCTAGAAATAACAGAGCAGGGATTTTAGTAGGTCAAGGTTTAAGCATAGAAGAACTTGAAAAAGAAATCCATATGGTTGTTGAAGGTATACCTACAACAAAGGCAGTTTATGAATTAGCTAAGGAAAAAAATGTTGAGCTTCCAATAACAAATGAGATATATGAAGTTCTTTTTGAAGGTAAAGATTGTGACCAATCGGTAAAAGATTTAATGAATAGAGAAATTAAGAGCGAATATTAATTTTTACATATATTAAAATTAGGATATAATAAGTGTAAGAATTTAAAAAGAAAAAGGGTGGTTTAAATGTTAGATAGGTTTAAAGAATTCATTGGAATTGATGATAATTATGACGATTATGATGATGAGCAAATGTATTATGATGATGAAGATGCCAAAGAAGAAAAAAAAGAAAGTAAAACTTATAGCAATCTATTAGATGATGACAAGACACCATCATATTCATCAAACACTTTTTCATCAAGCTCTTATGGTAAAAATAATACTAATACTTATAAAAGCTCATATACAAGCAGTGTGGATGATAATGTAGTTAGCATGAACAGTAATAATTTTTCTAGGAGTAATAATATGAGAATTTCAATTCAAGAACCATTAGATTATGATAATGATGGTCCAGTAGTAATAGAAGAAATCCTAAAAAATAGAGTAGTGGTTCTTAATTTAGAGATGGTTGATAATGACCTTAGAATGAGGATATTTGACTTTGTTAGTGGAGCAGTATACGCTCTCAAAGGTAATATGAAGAAGGTTACTAAAGGTATATTTGTAATCACACCTAATGGTGTTGAGATAGATTCTTTTGTAGCTGATCAAATATCAGAAGGTAATTATAACCAATTATAGATCGATTAATTTCGATCTTTTATTTTTATGGCTTTAATATATAATCTCGACCATATTTTAGATAAACAGACAAAAACAAATATAAGGAAAGCCTTGGCTTTTTTAGAAAAAGCTTATTATAGAAAAGTCGAAACAACAAGCTTTTTCTTAGATCCCTATGAACAAAAAGTGATAAGTGATATTGCTACTAAAAATAATATCGATATTGCCTTTATTGGTGGTAACCCTGATGCTGAAAGAAAGATGTTTGTTGCAAACTACTACTATCTACCTCTATATGAGCCTAATTATCTAAGTGTATTAGAATTTGACTCATGCGAAATAAGCCATCCTGATGTACTTGGAGCTTTATTAAGTTTAGGTGTAGATAGAAATCAGATAGGTGATATTTCTATACTAGATTCCAGGGTAGAATTTGTTATCGATAAGGGGATAGCTTCTTTTGTAGAATTCAATTTAACAAAAATTAAAAATGAAAAGATACAATTAAAAGAAAAAGAAGCTGGACAAATTTCTTTAATTCCTTTAGAATATGAATATCATAAAGGATTCGTTTCAAGCCGAAGACTTGATAATCTTGTAGCAGAATTTATATCTACATCAAGAGGCAAGGCCAAAGAACTAGTTGCCGCCAGAATGGTTAAGGTTGATTTTCAGACTATAGATAATCCATCATATAGAGTAAATGAATCTTCCCTGATTTCTATTAGAAAAAATGGAAGATTTATATATGATTCCATAAGCGGTTTAAGTAAAAAAGGAAACTACCACATAGAATATAGGAAAATTAAATGATATATATATTTATAATTATAGCCGGTCTAATTTTAGATAGACTTAGCAAAATTTACGCAATTAATAATTTTATAGGTAACCCAATCGAAGGTCCAATAATAAATCTCACTTATTTAGAAAATAGGGGAGCAGCTTTTGGGATTTTACAAGATAGGAGGATATTTTTCCTGCTTATTACGGTAGGAATAGTTTGTTATTTAATATATTATTTTATTAAAAATTATAAAAATAATCCTCTCATATTAAATGTAGCCCTATCATTTATTATATCAGGAGCTTTGGGTAATTTTTATGATAGAGCCTTTAATGGTTATGTTGTAGATTTTATAGAGATCTCTTTTGTAAATTTCCCAATATTTAATATTGCAGATATCTTTGTCACAATAGGTTGTGGCTTATCAATAATATATATACTTTTTATTCATGAAGAGAATTAAAAACATTATAGGAAATGATTGGGATGAAATATTAGAAGCTGAATTTGCTAAGTCCTATTTTAAAGAAATAACTGATTTTTTAGAAGAGTCTTATAAAGAAAACACTATATTTCCTCCAAAAGATGAAATCTTTAATGCTCTTAGACTATCCTCTTATGAAGATACTAAGGTTCTTATTTTGGGCCAAGATCCTTACTATAATTTTGGCCAGGCAAATGGATTAGCTTTTTCAGTTAATGAAGGTGTAAAGATACCGCCTTCACTTAAAAATATTTATAAGGAATTAAAATCAGATTTAGGCATTCCAATCGCTGATACTGGTTCACTAGTTTCTTGGGCTAAACAAGGAGTGCTTTTACTTAATACAAGTCTAACAGTTGTGGAAAAGAAACCTAATTCTCATAAAAATATTGGTTGGCAAATTTTTACAGATGAAATTATTAAGATACTAAATAAGAAAGAAAGTCCATGTGTCTTCATTCTCTGGGGAAATAACGCCATAGCTAAAGAAAAATTCATAACGAATCCTAAACACTTAATTATAAAATCATCACATCCTTCGCCTTTATCAGCAAGGAGAGGATTTTTTGGATCAAAAGTTTTTTCAAGAACAAATCAATTTCTAAAAAAGAATAATGAAAAAGAGATTGATTGGAAAATAGAGACTCTAGATAGTTTATAGGCTATCGAGAGTCTCTATTATTTTTTTTGCTAATGCTAAGAGATTTTTATAATTATATAAAAAATCTTGTCTGATAATTAAGAGATTTTCGTTAATTTCAGTATTTGAATTATTTGTAATATTTAAAGTATTAATTGCAACATGACCATTTGACCCATCTGGGAAATTTCCGTATAGGACGAATAGGTTGAGTCTGATCAAATTATCTTTTATTACTATTTGATAGTTGTCTTTAACCAAATATGTTTCATTCAGATTATTATCTGATATAAATTCTATATTTGCTATGTCTTTATTAATATTAGCATTAGAGATGTAAATATTACCAAACTTTGTAGCAATTCCTAATTTTTCTTTAAGTATTTCTTTTATATCGGCAAGCTCTGCCGTAGCTATTAAATCATTCTCATTGTGCTTTAATATAGGATAAGGCTTATCTCTTTTTTTAAGGTCATCTTTTAGTTTAGAAATTACCTTGTATCTACTTGGATCATTTCTATTAATACCGATTAGTTTTTCTATATCGATAAGCTTCATAGAATCAAAATAGATAAATTTTGAACTTCTTTTAATTATCCTATAAATGTCGAAACTATCATCTACTATTATTGGAAATTTCTCATGAGCTAATAAACGTGAATTTAAAAATTCGAAGTCAAATATTTCCCCATTAAAGCTAATAACTCTTTTATCTTTAATTTCTCGTAAATATATGTTAAGTAATCTTTCTTCCTCACTATCATCTTCTGCAAAATATTGAAAGATATATGTTTTATTATTTATAAGTTTCACAAGACCAAGCAAAACAAGCTTATCCCTTTTAAAATCTAAGCCAGTAGTTTCAATATCCAAAACAAGGTCGTGACTTGTTATTTTATTTGATTTTAAATATTTTTTAATTGTAATCATAACATTATTATACTATAGATTTGTAATCTAACTTACTTCTAATATAATAGAAATATTAAGGAGTATGTATGATCTATTTAGATAATGCTGCGACTACAAAGATGTATGATGAGGCAATAAAAGCGTATGTAAAAGCTCAAGAAGAGACCTTTGCAAATCCAAGTGCCCTCCATTCATTTGGTATGGAAGCAGAAAATTTAATAAAAAAAAGTAGGAAATATATAGCTAGTGTTATCTCGTCTGCCGAGAGTGAAGTATTTTTTACAAAATCAGCTAGTGAATCAAATAATATAGCCATCAAATCTTTTGATGGGGTGGCGTTAACAAGTAAAATAGAGCATTCTTCAGTGTACGAAGCTTTTAAAAAATCTGATTTTGATAAAGTCATTTACCTAGATAACGATAAATATGGTTTTATTGACCTTAATGATTTAAAAAAACAATTAAATAATGATATCAGTTTTGTATCAATAATATATGTAAATAATGAAATAGGTTGTATTCAAGATATTAGAAAAATTTCTGAAATTATAAAATCTTATAACAAAAATATAATTTTACATATTGATGCAACGCAAGCTTTAGGAAAGATAAACTGTGATGTTAAGTCACTAGGTGTTGATATGATGAGTTTCTCCGCCCATAAATTTCACGGTCCGAAACAAATGGGTGGACTTTATATAAAGAAGGATATAACCGCAAAGGTTAAACCTATTTTGGATGGAGGCTATCAAGAAATAATATCATCTGGAACAAGCGATGCCCCATCAATATATGCTATGGCGATTGCCCTAAGAAAACAAATTGAAGCTAATGAGTATGAATATATTAAAGAAATTAACTTATATTTTAGATCTTTAATAAAAGATAGTATTGATGATTACTATATAATTTCTCCAGAAGAAAATTGTTCTGCATATATTCTAGATGTTGCTTTTGCAAATATTAAGGCTGAGGTTTTACTCCATATGCTGGAAGAAGAGGAAATTTATGTATCAAGCGGCTCTGCCTGCTCAAAGGGTGATGATAGCAGGATTTTATCTGCTATAGATTTAGATGAAAAATATATGGATGGGGCAATTAGATTTTCTTTCAGTGGAGAAATAAGCAAAGAAGACCTTGATTTTACAATAGATATTCTAAAAAGAAGTATTGAACTAATAAGGATGGTAATATAATGGAATGGATGATTGCGGTTAGCTTTGGCGAAATATTTTTAAAGGGTAAGAATAGAAATATTTTCTACAAACAAGCAATTAATAATATAAAAAGAAATATAAGAGAAATCAAACACGGCAAGATGTATACAGAATCCTCAAAACTCTATATTGAAGCTGATAGGCAAGATTTCGACAAATTAAAGGAAAATATCTTAAAGGTATTTGGGATTTCTTATCTTGCTTATGTTTTAAAAACAAATAAAGATCTTGATTCTATATATGAAGCAACAAAAGAGGTTGTTGAAAACTCATATGCTGACAATAAATACACTTTTAAGGTAGAAAGTAGAAGAACTGATAAAACTTTCAAGCTAAAAAGTCCTGAATTAAGTGCAAAAATAGGTGGATTTATGCTAAGGGATTTCCCGAACCTAAGGGTGGATGTTCATAATCCTGATTTTAAGCTTTATATAGATGTAAAAGAAAATGTTTATGTATATGCCGATAGGTTTGAGGGCTTAGGAGGCCTTCCAATTGGTTCTTCAGGAAAGGGTCTATTGCTCTTATCTGGAGGAATTGATTCACCAGTGGCTGGGTTTATGGTGGCTAAAAGAGGAATGAAGATTGACTGCTTACATTTTCATTCATATCCTTTTACTTCAAAAAGAGCCTTGCAAAAAGCGATTGACCTAGGAGAAATTTTATCTGCATATACAGGCAAAATGACAATATATTCGATAAATTTAGCTGATATTTATAAGGCAATAAATCAAAACTGTGATAGGAGGGAAACGACCATCTTATCCAGGAGGTTTATGATGAGGATTGCCAATAAAATTGCTGAAAATAAGGAGTATCAAGCTTTAATTACAGGTGAAAGCTTAGGCCAAGTAGCAAGTCAGACTATAGAATCTATTTCTGTAATAAATGATTCATCAGAAAGGCCGATTTTAAGACCACTAGTTGCTATGGATAAGAAGGATATTATTGATATATCATATAAGATAGGCTCCTATGAAAAGTCTATAGAACCATATGATGATTGTTGTTCAATATTTGCTCCTGATTCTCCACTCACAAAACCTAAGTTAAAATATATAAAGATGTCTGAAGAAAATCTAGATATAGAAAAGTTAGAGAATGAAGCTATTGAGAAGATGGAAATAATAGAAATATCTTGACAAAACTATTAAACAGAAGTAGTATATATAAGTAGACCGCTCAGCTAGGGCTCTGATCCCCGAATGCTGGCGAGAATTTAAGAAATAGGAGGATTTCCATGTACGCAATAATCAAAACAGGTGGAAAACAATATAAAGTATCAGAAGGTGACTTGGTAAGAGTTGAAAAACTTAATTACGAAGTTGGTGAAACTGTTGATTTTGAAGAAGTTTTATTAGTATCTAACGATGGAGATATCAAAGTTGGTAGCCCAGTTGTTGAAGGTGCAAAAGTAACTGCAACTGTTGAAGATCAAAATAAAGCTAAAAAAATCGTAGTGTTTAAATATAAACCTAAAAAACAATATAGAAAAAAACACGGTCACAGACAACCTTATACTTTAGTAAAAATTAATAGCATAAGTCTTTAATGATTAATGTTGATTTATTAATCGATAATAAGGACGAAATAGTAGGATTTGAAATCAAAGGTCATGCTGAATATGATGAATATGGCAAAGACCTTGTATGTTCAGCTGTAACCATACTTGCCTATACTTGTGTAAATAGTCTTGATAAATATGCTGATGATGTGATTTTTACAGATGATGAAGTTATGATGTCTGTAAATATTACTAGTCCAAATAGGGATACAGATGTTATATTTGATTACTTTAAGACTGGTATAGAAACACTTTTAGGTAATTATAGCAGCTATGTAAAATTAAAATATAAGGAGAAATCATGATATTAAATATTAATTTACAAAGATTTTCAAGTAAAAAGGGAGTTTCATCTTCAAAGAACGGTAGAGACTCAAGAGCTAAAAGACTTGGCGTTAAAAGAGCAGATGGTCAATTTGTAAACGCTGGAACAATCATTGTTAGACAAAGAGGAACAAAAATCCACCCAGGTAACAACGTTAAAAGAGGTGCTGATGATACTCTTTATGCATCATGTGAAGGTGTTGTAAAATTCGAAAGAAAAGGCAAAAGCAGAAAACAAGTATCTGTTTATGCACAATAATTAAGAAAAATTAAGCTTGCCTTTGGCAAGCCTTTTTTTATGAAAGGATAAATATGATAGATTTAGCAAAAGTAAGCTTAAAGGCAGGCGATGGTGGTAATGGTGCAGTAGCCTGGAGAAGGGAAAAATATGAACCAACTGGCGGACCTGCTGGTGGTGATGGAGGAAATGGTGGATCAATAATTATAAAAGCCACAAGGAACCTCTCAACCCTTGATGAATTTCGATATAAGAAAAAATTTCATGCAGAAAATGGTGAACAAGGCGGAAAAAATAAGAAATTTGGGAAAAAGGGTGAAAATTTAATAATCCCAGTTCCAGTAGGAACCATTATAAGAGAAGAAGAATCAAATATTATAATAAAAGATTTAAACAAAGATGGTGAAGAATTTTTAATTGCCAAAGGTGGTAGAGGCGGTAGAGGAAATGTTCACTTTAAAAACTCAATTAGACAAGCTCCAAGGTTTGCTGAGTCAGGTAGAAAAGGTCAAGAAATTAATGTTATTTTTGAGCTTAAAGTACTTGCTGATGTTGGCCTTGTCGGTTTGCCAAACGTAGGCAAATCAACTCTTTTATCCGTAATAAGTAAGGCAAAGCCAAAGATTGCTAATTATCATTTTACAACTATCGATCCAAATCTTGGTGTAGTACAAGTAGATAATGAAAGAAGCTTTATAGTTGCTGATATTGCTGGTCTTATTGAAGGCGCAAATGAAGGACAAGGTCTTGGTCATGATTTTTTAAAACATGTAGAAAGATGCAGAATATTAATTCATGTACTAGATATTGCTGGTCTGGAAGGAAGAAATCCAATTGACGATTTTAAACTCATTAATAAAGAATTGGAACTTTATAATGAGGATTTGGGTAAAAAACCTATGATAGTCGCTCTTAATAAGTCAGAGTTGGATTTTAAAAATAATACTGAAGAATTTATAAAAGAATTTGGAAAAACTTATAAAATATTCAAGATTTCTGCTGCTACCACTCAGGGTATTAAAGATATGATAGATTATGTAACATTAGAGCTAGACAAGAGAAAAGATGAAGAGTTTGCTCTAATTGAAGATATTGACGAGAGCTTTTTAGATGAATTTTATAATAAAGAAATTGATTATGATCTAAACTTTACAAAAGAAGATGATATTTATATAGTTTATGGAAAAAGAATTGATAATCTAATAAAAAAAATAGATATAGATGATTATGATTCTAGAATGTACTTTGAGTCAACTTTAAGAGAGATGGAAGTATTTGATAAACTAAAAGAAATGGGAATAAAAGATGGAGACAGTGTTGCAGTAGGCGATATTGTTTTTGAGTACTATGAATAGGAGGAAAAATGTTAACAGGAAAGCAAAGAGCTATGCTTAAGCAAGAAGCTCATGATTTTAAACCAGTGATAAATATAGGTAAATTTTCAGTGACAGATCAATTACTAGAAGCAATTGATGAAGCTTTAGAAGCTAGAGAATTAATAAAAATTAAAATATTAAATAATAATCTAGATGATGCTGATGAAATTATTGATACTATAATTAACAAATTAAATTGTGAGTTTATTTCACATATAGGATCAATAATTACAATTTACAGAAAAAACGAATCAAATTCTTATAACTTATAATGAGGATAGGACTTTATGGAGGAACATTTGACCCAATACATTTAGGTCATCTAATAGTGATGGAAAATGTGATTAATTATATGAATCTTGATAGAATTATCATATTACCTTCATCTAATCCTCCTCATAAAAAAGATAAGAAGATTACAGAAGTCAATACTAGAGTTGAAATGGTAAGCGAGGCTATTAAAGACAATGATAAGATAATCTTATCTACCTTTGAATCTACTGATCAGGTAATCAGGTACACCCACGATACAATAAAATATTTTACAGATTCTCTAAAGGAACATGAAATATTTTATATAATGGGCGAGGACTCATTTATGACTATAGATACTTGGAAGAATTATAAATATATATTAGACTCAAATATAATTGTTTTTTCCAGGGAGGGTATAGATCCACATAGCAAACTTGTTGACAAAGTAAAAAAAATCAGGAAAGATAATCCGAATATATTCCTAGTAAATAGTTTAAGTATTAATATATCCTCAACTCTAATAAGGTCTTTAGTAAAGGATGAGAAAAGTATTAAATATCTTGTAAAAGATGAAGTTGACTACATTATAAAACAGAGGAATTTGTATGCATAATCTTGATCATATTAAAGAAAAAATATTAGAAGATATAGGCGAAAAAAGATACAACCACAGTCTAAGAGTAGCCAAAACAGCGAGTGATTTAGCAAGGGTCTTTGGAGTAGATGAAAACAAAGCTTATCTTGCAGGAATCCTACATGATTGTGCAAAATACAATGAAAAGAGAATTATAAATAAGCTAGGAATTGATATTAAAAAGTATCCAGTTAGTTCAGAAAATGACCCAGTTCTTCATTCGTTTTTAGGAGCAGAATTAGCAAAAAAAGTGTATAATATTAACGATGAGGATATATTATCAGCAATAAGTTTTCATACTACTGGCAAAAAAAATATGACCAAATTAGAGAAAATAGTATTTATTGCTGATGCTATAGAACCTAATAGGGATTTTAAAGGAATTGAAGATATTAGAAGAAAATCGGTTGTTGATTTAAACGACACTATGCTTATGCTGCTTGACAGCAGTATAAAGTTTTTAATATCAAAAAAATCAATTATAAATCCACTAAGTATTGAAGCAAGAAATTACTTAATAGAGGAGAAAAATGCAAAAACTAGACATAATAGTTAAAACACTTGAAGACAAATTAGCCGATGATATAAATGTAATAAAATTAGAGGACTCTTCTGTAGCTGATTATTTTGTTGTAGCCACAGGTAACTCTGTAAATCAAACTAGAGCCTTAGCTGATTATATAGAAGAATCTTTGGCAAAAGAAGGCTATGATGTCTTATCGAACGAAGGATTAAGAGAAGGTGAATGGATTTTAATAGATGTAAGTGATGTTATTGTCCATATATTCACTCATAAACAAAGAGAGTTCTATGATATAGATAATCTATGGGAGAATTAACCCCATAGATTATTAGGAGTAAGTATGCCTAAAGATAGAAAAGACAAATTTATATTTGCAGCTATCATAGCTTTAGCCTTTTTAGTAGCCAATGTTTTTTCAGATAATAGTATAATTGATAAATTTACTAAAAAGGAAGAAAGCATAATTGTAAAAGAACCTGACCAGAAAAATAAAAATCAAAAAGAAAATGAAAAAGATGTAGACTCAGATTTAGAAAATCTTGATAAAAAAGTATACATATCTGGAGAAGTATTACATTCTGGTGTTTATGCTATAGAAGATGGTGATAGATTAGATGATTTAGTAAAAAAGGCAGGTGGGCTAACAGAAAGGGCAGATATAAATGCGATAAATCTAGCCTTAAGGTTAGAAGATCAGATGAAAATATACATACCTAATATTGATGAGAATCAAAACATAAATGCTGATAACCCACAAACATTAGGGCAAAGTCAATCTATTTCCAATCAAAGCTTACAGGCTAAAATTAATATAAATATAGCTAGTAAAGAAGAACTTATGACCCTACCTAACATAGGTGAAAAAAGGGCGGATGCTATTATAGAATATAGGAAGCAGAAGCGATTTGAGAAGATTGAAGAGATAAAAAATGTTAGTGGCATAGGTGATAAATATTTTGAGGCAATGAAAGATTTGATAACAGTATAGGGGTATATATGAAATTATCAACAAGAGGCAGGTATGGGCTTAGAGCAATATGCTATATAGCAGAAAATGAAAATAAGGGCTATATACCTGTTTCTGAAATTAGTGAGAATTTAAACTTATCAGAAAATTATTTAGAACAATTAGTAAGAATGCTAAGAAAAGATGACTTGATAAAATCAAGCCGTGGTCCAAAGGGCGGATACAAGATAAGTAAGCCACTTAAAGAAATTTCCATTGGTCAAATTCTAAGGAGCTTAGAGGGTGACTTAACAATGAGTGAATGCGTAAGTGGAAAAGTTGAGTGCGCTGAAAAATGTGATGCATATGATGTATTTACAAAATTAGACAGTCTAATAAATGAGGCTGTAGATTCCATAACTTTGGATAATATTGTCAAACATGAAATTTAAGGAGAACAGATGAAAAACTTAGGAATGAATGAGCTTAGAAAAAGCTACTTAGAATTTTTTGCAAATGAAAAAAAACATACACTTTTAAAATCATTTCCATTAACACCAATTGATGATGATACTCTTTTATTAATAAATGCTGGTATGGCACCTCTAAAGAAATACTTTACAGGTGAAAAAAAGATGAAGAATAACAGAGCCACTTCATCTCAAAGATGTGTTCGTACTGGTGACATAGAGAGAGTAGGAAAAACTGAGCGTCACGGTACATTTTTTGAGATGCTAGGTAACTTCTCTTTTGGTGATTATTTTAAGAGAGAAGCAATTAGCTGGGCTTATGAATTTCTAACTGATAGATTAGGTATAGACAAAAATGATTTATGGGTAACTGTATATAAAGACGATGATGAAGCCTATAATATTTGGCATGACGAAATAAAAATGCCAGCTGAAAGAATTCTTAGACAAGGAAAAGATGATAACTTCTGGGAATTAGAAGTAGGACCTTGTGGACCATGCTCTGAAATCTTTGTTGATAGGGGAGTTGAAAGAGCTATTGACGAAAATGACAATATGCCTGGCAACGATGATTCAGACAGATTTATGGAAGTATGGAATCTTGTATTTACTCAATTTAATAAAGATAACCAAGGCAATTATACAAATCTAGCCCATCCAAATATTGATACAGGCATGGGTCTAGAAAGAATTGCAATGGTTCTTCAAGGAAAAGATAATATTTTTGAAATTGATGTAATGACAGAGATAATATCTGAAATTGAGAAATTATCTAACAAAAAATATAAAGAAAATAAAAAAGACGATGTATCAATCAGAGTTATAGCAGATCATGCTAAGGCAATGACATTTTTAGTTTCAGATGGGGTTATTCCATCAAATGAAAAGCGTGGATATGTTCTAAGAAGACTTATAAGAAGAGCATACAGACATGGTAAATTATTAGGTATTGAAGGCTCATTCTTAAATAAAATTGTTGACAAGGTAGTAGAAACATATAAGGCTGAATATGATGAATTAGTAGATAATCAAGATAATATTCATAAAGTTATAAGTGATGAAGAAAATAGATTCCAAAAAACAATAAACCAAGGATTGGATATACTTAATGATCTTATAGCTACAACAAAAGCAAACGGACAAAAGGTATTAGATGGGTCAGATGCTTTCAAATTATATGATACTTATGGATTCCCACTTGATCTTACAAAGGAAATACTTGAGGAAGAAAATCTTGAAGTAGATGAAAAGAAATTTGAAGAAGAGATGGAAAAGCAAAGAAATCTTGCAAGAAATGCTCGTAAGGTTGACAAGGGTTCAAACCATGATAATCTAATTACAGATCATATTGAAAAGACAGAATTTGTTGGTTATGATGAATTTGACGTCAATGCTAAAATAATAGCAATATTTGTAGATAATGAAGAAAAAGAATCGATAAAAAATTCTAACAAAGGTATAGTAATAAGTAATAAAACTTCGTTTTATCCAGAAGGTGGCGGACAAGTAGCTGATACCGGATATATATTAACAGATAATGGTAAGGCAAAAGTCATAGATGTACAAAAGAAAAATGATATAATTTTCCACTATGTTGAAATAGTAGAGGGTGAGCTTGTTGTTAATGACGATGCAGAATTCAAAATTAATTTGGAAAGAAGATATGATATTCAAAGAAATCACTCTGCAACACACTTACTTGATCAGGCACTAATCGATGTTTTAGGAAAGGATATAAAACAAGCGGGCTCTTTAGTTGATCAAAATAAACTTAGATTTGATTTTTCACATAATAAAGCATTAAGCAATGAGGAAATTTTACAAATAGAAAAAATAGTTAACGAAAAAATTAGAGCTGAACTTCCTGTTAAGAAGGAATACATGGATTATAAAAAATCAGAAGAAATCGGTGCTATTGGACTATTTGAAGATAAGTATAAAGAAACCGTAAGAGTTGTATCTATGGGTGATTATTCTAAAGAGCTATGTGGTGGTTGTCATGTTAATAACACATCTGAAGTCTTAATCTTTAAGATAGAATCTGAATCATCTGCAGCAGCTGGTGTTAGAAGAATCGAAGCTATCACAGGAAGAGCTGTTTATGATTTAATATTAGCTCAAGAAAATAAATTAAAGAGTATTGCTGATAGCTTAGATACTAAGGTTAATAATATTGAATCTAAAATAAAATCTATTAAAAATGCTTTGGATAACAAAGATGATGAGATTAAGAGATTAAAATCTCAATCAAATAAAGATTTATTTGGAGAGTTAAAAGAAAAAATCGAAGAAGTAAATGGCATTAACCTATTAGTAGCTAAATTTGATAATGTAAGCGTAGATGAATTAAGAGATTTGGAAAATAGGATTAAAAACCAATATTCTAATTTAGTCATTGTATTTGCAACTGTTACAGATAAGATCATATTCACTGTATCAGTAGATGATAATTTAACAGACAAATATAATGCAGGTCAAATTGTAAAAGAAATGGCAAAAGTTGCCGGAGGTAATGGTGGAGGAAGGAAAAACTTCGCACAAGCTGGTGGAAATGACATATCTGCATTAGATAAAGCCTTAGACAAGGCTTGTGAATTAATCAAGGAGTAATTTTATGACTGATAATAATAAGTTTAATGAAACTATGCTCTTTAAGAGAGAAGATGTAGAGAAAAATGATATTAGAGAAATATTAACTACAGTATATAAAGCTCTTGAAGAAAAGGGTTATAAGCCAAATTCTCAAATAGTTGGATACCTATTATCTGGTGATCCTACTTATATAACAGCACACAACGGCGCTAGAAAGCTTATTAGAGCAGTTGATAGAGATAAGATATTAGAAGAATTATTGAATAATTACATCAATGACTAGAATAATGGCTTTAGATGTTGGAGATAAGACCATTGGGATTGCTCTAAGTGACCCAATGCTTATTACTAGCCAACCATTAGAAACAATAAAAAGAACAAAAGTAAAATTCGATATCGATAGGATAGGAGAGCTTGTTAACGAAAATGAAGTTTCTACGTTAATAGTAGGACTTCCTAAAAATATGAACAATACTATTGGCCCTCAGGCTATGCGAGTTATAAGCTTTGTTGATCTTATCAAGAAAAGATTAGATATAGAGATAATATATCAAGATGAAAGAATGACAACGTTAGAATCTGAGGCAGTTCTTATTGATATGTCTGTAAGACGTGAGAATAGAAAGAAACATATTGATAAAATCGCTGCTAGCTTTATCTTACAAAGCTATTTGGATAGGAGAAATAATGGATAGCATCTTTTTACTGGATGAAAATAATAATGAAGTTGAATTTAATATAGAAGACACTTTCGGAATTGATGATAATAATTATGCAGCTTTAAGAAATCCAATAGACGATATGATATTAATTGTAGAAGTAATAAATGAAGCTGATGAAGTTATATTTAAATCCATAGAAGATCAGAATCAATTAAATGAAATAATTGAATTTTATGAAGAGATGAAAAGAGAAATTAATGAACATTGAACAAGTAAAGAAGATTTTTGAGAATAACAACCAAAAATTTACTAAACAAAGACAGCTGATATTTACTGTTTTGAAAAATTCTTCACAAAAGCATTTAACACCCGAAGAACTTTTCTCTATTGTTCATCAAGACCATAAGCAGGTTGGAATTGCAACTATTTATAGAACTTTAAATATATTTGAAGAGTTAGGTATAGTTAATAAGCAAGAATTTACCGACCAAGCTTATACTTATGAATTAATAGACCCAGAAAGTGATCACCATGATCATATCATTTGTACAAAATGTGGGAAAATATTAGAAGATGAGTTTTTATCCGTGGATGAAGTAAAAAACTCATTGAAAGAAAATTATGACTTTGATTTGTCTTATTATTCTTTGAGGATTTATGGAGTATGTTCCGATTGTCAGAAAAATGAGGAGAAATAATGACAAATGAAAAGAAATTAAGAATAATCCCAATGGGGGGATTACATGAAATAGGAAAAAACTGCACAGTAGTAGAATATGGAAATGACATGATCATGATTGACTGCGGTCTAACATTCCCAGATAGCGAAATGTTAGGTGTTGACATAGTTATTCCAGACTTTACCTATGTAGAAGAAAATAAAAATAAATTACGAGGTATATTTGTAACCCATGGTCACGAAGACCATATAGGTGCAATCCCATACTTTTTAAAAAATGTTGATACAAATGTCTATTGTTCTAAGTTGACTAAAGGACTTTTAGGAAACAAATTTAAAGAGCACGGATTAAATACTAACAAGATTAAAATGGTAAATGTAAATAATACAGTTAAGGCAGGAAGCCTAAGTGTAGAATTTATAAGAGTAAGTCACTCTATACCAGATGCTTGCGCTATAGCTGTTAAGTCACCAGTAGGAACAGTAATCTTTACAGGTGACTTCAAGATGGATTTCACTCCAATTGATAACGATCCAACAGATATACAAAGACTTGCTGAACTTGGAAGAAAAGGTGTATTAGCCCTATTTGCTGACTCAACAAATGTTGAAAGAGAAGGATTTTCTGTAAGTGAAAAGACAGTAGGCGAAACCTTTATAAAAATATTTGGCCAAGCTAAGTCAAGAATTATAGTGGCTACCTTTGCATCAAATCTTCACAGAGTCCAACAAATCATTACAGCAGCAGAAAAATACAATAGAAAAGTTGCCCTATCAGGTAGGTCAATGTTAAATAATGTCAAGATTGCAACTGAGTTAGGTTTCCTTAAGATTAAAAAGAACACCTTAATAGATATGAAAGCAATTAAAAAATATGCTGACGATGAGCTTGTAATTCTATCTACAGGAACCCAAGGTGAACCTCTCAGTGCCCTAACAAGAATGGCAAATAAAGAACACAGACAGATTAGTTTAAACGAAACTGACACAGTTATCCTATCTTCATCACCAATTCCAGGCAATGAGATGGCAATTAATACAACAATTAACAACCTTACAAAAATTGGGTGTAAGATAATATATTCTTCTCTAGCTCAAGTCCATGCATCTGGGCACGCTTGCCAAGAAGAAATTAAACTTATGTACCAGTTAGTTACACCAAAGTATTTAATCCCTGCTCACGGTGAGATAAGAATGCTTAAAAAACATGCTGATATCGCAGTAGATATGGGCCAACTAAGGGAGAACATCTTTATAGTTGAAAATGGGGATGTAATCGAATTTAGTAAAAAATCTGCCCAAATTAAAGGTAAGGTTCAAGCAGGAAATGTACTTGTTGACGGATCAGGTATAGGTGATGTTGGAAATATTGTATTGAAAGATAGAAAACATCTATCTGAAGATGGGCTAATGGTTGTATCCATAACCTTTGATAAACATACACAAGAATTACTGGCAGGACCTGAGATAGTATCACGTGGTTTTGTTTATGTAAAAGAAAACCAAGATATAATCGAAAATGCAAGAGATATCGTGTTAAGATCTATAGACAAATGTAAAAAAGACGATATTAAGGCCTTAAGTCAAATAAAATATCAGATTAGAGAAGACCTAAAATCATATATTTATAATGAACTAGGTAGGGATCCAATGATATTACCTGTAATATCTGGAATAGAAAATGGGAAATATTAATTATAAATACAGCTCCCAATTTATAGAAGATTTGCTTGAAGATGTAGATTTTATTGAATTAAGAAAATATGCCAAGGAAAATAGAGTTCCTATTATGAATAGCCAGACAAAAGAATTACTGGTAAGTCTAGTAAAAATTGCTAAGCCTAAAAAAATACTTGAAATAGGCACAGCTATTGGTTATTCTTCCTTAATTTTTTCTAAGTATTCTGATGCGCAGATTACAACTATAGAATTAGATGAAAACACAGCAAAAATAGCAAATAATAACTTTAAAAAATATAAAACAAACATCAAATTAATAAATGATGATGCTATGAAAGCCTTGAGAAATATTGATCAAGGCTTTGATTTTGTTTTCATTGATGCTAATAAGTCTAGATACCTAGACTATTTTAAAATTACAAGCAAATTACTTAATGAGGGAGGGATCATTGTAGCAGATAATGTACTTTTTAGAGGTGAAGTTTGTAACGATGATCTGATAGAAAAACGAAAGATAACTTTAGTTAAAAATTTAAGAAAATTTTTAGCCTATATAACAAACAACGAAGATTTCATAAGTTCAATTATCCCCATAGGTGATGGACTTACAATCAGCGTAAGGAGATAAAATGGAAAATAAAAAAGTAGAACTACTTGCCCCCGCGGGAGATTTTGAAAAACTACAGACTGCTATAAAATTTGGGGCGGATGCAGTTTATCTTGCCGGAGATAATTTTGGTTTAAGGGCAAATGCGAAAAACTTTAATGATGAAGAATTAAAAAAAGCTGTAGAATATGCTCATTCTAAGAATGTCAGAGTGCATGTTACTATGAATATTATGCCCCATGATGGTGATATGACTGGTATTGTCCAATACCTTGAACACTTAAATACAATAGGTATAGATGCCTTAATAATATCTGATCCAGGTATATTTAATTTAGCTAAAAAACATACAGATATTGATTTACACATTTCAACCCAGGCTTCTGTAACAAACTCAGCTACTGTTAATTTTTGGTACGAAATGGGTGCTAAAAGAGTAATATTAGCTAGAGAGCTATCTTTAAAGGAAATAACTGAGATTAGAGCGAATACTCCAAAAGATATGGAAATTGAATGTTTCATACATGGGGCAATGTGTATATCTTATTCGGGAAGATGCTTATTATCATCATATATGACTGGAAGAGATGCTAATAGGGGAGATTGCGCACAACCTTGTAGGTGGAAATACTCTCTTCAGGAAGAAACCAGACCTGGCGAATATTATCCAATAGAAGAAGATGGTAATGGTGGAACTTTTATCATGAATTCTAAAGACCTATGCCTAATTGAGGAAGTAGATAAATTAATAGAAGCTGGTATAGATAGCTTTAAAATCGAAGGAAGAATGAAGACTCCTTTTTATGTTGCAACCGTAATTAGGTCATATAGACAGGTAATTGATGCATATTATGATGGCAATTTTTCAAAAGAATTAGCAGAAAAATATTTTGAAGAAATAAACAAAGCAAGCCATAGGCACTTCACTAAAGGATTTTTCTATAATAAACCAGATGAAAATGATCAAATTTATGGTACATCTTCTTATATAAGAAATTATGATTTTATAGGTCTTGTCAAAGCTTATGATAAGGATACTAAAATTGCAACAATTGAACAAAGAAATAGGTTTTTCAAAGGTGATAATATAGAAATATTTGGTAATAGTAAGGATTTCTATGATTTTAAAATCGACTATATGGAAGATGAAAATGGCGAAGAAATTGAAGTTGCAAACAAGCCAAAACAGCTAATTAGAATTAAAATCGACTTGCCTTTAGAAGTAGGAGATATTTTAAGAAAAGAGATAGAAAAATAAGATGATTTTCATATAAACATTAAAAAAGACGAGATTTTGTTTTCTCGTCTTTTTTTAATAATAAGTATCCGCTATTAATCTTCAGAAGGATTTTCTGAAAAATCTGATCTTGTTCTTCTTGCTTCAGCACCAACGTTTGAATTTTCATCAGCTTCATCAGAAATTGATCTAAGATTTTCTTGGTCAGGACTTAGTTTTTTATCTAAAGATTCACCACCGGTTTCTTTGTTTTCTTCTCTAATTTTTTTATCTAGTTCTTTGTTTCCTCTGTATTGGTTGTCATTTGTAACTTTGTTATCTGCCATAATATCTCCTTTTTTTATCTACATTAAGCATTCTTATATTAATATGATAACACATTTAAGAAAAATTTACAATCATTTTCCTAATATGACTTCTCTATTAATTTAATAATTTCGACTATAACATCACTTGCTTTTTGCATATGTTCAATTGGAATAAGTTCGTATATACCGTGGAAATTCATACCACCAGTGAATATATTAGGTGTTGGTAGGCCCATAAAAGAAAGTTTAGATCCATCCGTACCGCCTCTTATTGGACTAACAAGTGGAATGATATCTAGGTTTTCCATGGCATTTTTAGCAATATCCACTATATCCATATGATTTTTTATAACATCACCCATATTATAATAAGAGTCTGATAGATTTACATCGATAATATTACCATATTTTTTGTTTAGGTAAGAAGCATTATCTTTAATTTCTTCCTTCATTTTTTCAAAAGTATCTCTATCGTGATCACGAATAATATAGTGCAGTTTAGTAATTTCTGTTTCACCCTTTATATCTAATAAATGGAAGAAGCCCTCATATCCTTCTGTATGCTCAGGACGTCTAACATCACCTAATAGCCTATCAAATTCATTTGCAACGCTTATAGAGTTAATCATAGTGTTTTTAGCAGAACCAGGATGTATAGATTTACCTCTTATAGTAATTTTTGCGTCTGCAGCATTAAATGATTCGTATTCTAATTCACCTAAAATTCCACCATCAATAGTATAGGCAAAATCAGCTCCAAACTTTTCTACATCAAAAGAGTCACAACCGGTACCTATTTCTTCATCAGGGGTAAAGGCAATTTTTATATCTCCGTGTTTAATATCAGGATTGTTTACAATAAAATCTATCGCATGCATGATAGCAGAAATTCCAGCTTTATCATCAGCACCCAATAGAGATTCACCTCTTGTTGTAATTATAGTAGTACCTATTAGCTTATTTAAGTAAGGAAAATCTTCAATCTTAATAGATTTTTCTTCATTTAGTTTTATATCTCCACCTTGGTAATTGATAATTTGTGGATTATCAATCTTTCCATACATTTCTGGCGAAGTATCAATGTGAGATATAAAACCAACCTTTGGTAAATTTTTCTTTGAGTTTGATTTTATCTCAGAGAATACAAATCCCTCATCATTTATTTCTGCTATAAGACCTAAGTCCTCAAGTTCTTTTTTTAATTGTCTTGCTAAAACTAATTGGCCTTCTGTGGATGGTTTTTGAAATTCACCTTTTTCTGGGTCGCTTTTGGTATCAAAACTTATATAATTTAAAAATCTTTCTTCTATTTTTTTCATAGCATCTCCTTTGTTATAATTATACTTGTAATTGTAAAATGAGCTAAAATTGGTATACTAAATAAGGAAGGTGATAGGATGAAATTAAAGATTATAACAGACAATCAAGTACCAGCTTATGCTACAGAACATGCAGCTGGTATTGACTTATATTGTAAGACTAAGGATGACATTACCATTAAACCTAATGAAACTGTTAAGGTACATACGGGGTTAAAAGTAGAGATACCTGAAGGATTTTTTGGTGCAGTTTATCCAAGATCATCTACAGGAGTAAGAAGACAGCTTATGCTCGCCAATACATTGGGTGTAATTGACTCTGACTATAGGGGAGAATTAATGATGTTTTTTTATAATTATGGTAAGGAAGAACAAATTATTAAAAACGGAGAAAGACTTGCTCAGTTAGTAATTCAGCCTTATTTAAGATGTGAAATTGAAGAAGTAGAAAATCTATCAGCAAGCCAAAGAAATGAAGGCGGATTTGGTTCTACAGGAAGATGATGAATAAGTATTATAAATTATTTAAAAAGAATAAATACAAACTCTTTCTATTGGGATTATTTGCTATAGTACTAGTCTTTGTTGCCATATTTATTAAGAAAAAGTATGAAGATATGACAATGTCAAAATATAATAATAATATTGTAATAATAAAGGGAAATGGCGATGAACTAAAGTCTTTTTCGATCAAAGAATTGAAATCTTTAGGCTCAAATAAGACAGAAGTATACATTAATAACGGCTTAGAGAAAGTCGAAATTGAAGGAATATCATTAGAAAAGCTAATAGGAAACTTAGATTATAACTTTAGGGATAGACCAACTATAGAAATAGAAGATACTAATGGAAGTGCAACAAGATATCCTATGTCAGTAGCGCTTGAAGTAGATAGAATATATTTAGTTTATAAAATAGAGGGACAACCTCTGCTTGAATTTAATCCTTCATATGGCACTTTAGCAATAATCGATACAAACTCTAAGAGTGCAAGTAGCTGGATAACAAATGTTAAAACCTTAAACTTACAATAACTAAGCTCATGATAATTCATGAGTCTTTTTTCTTAAGAGGTATAGTAGAATAGAGAGGTATAAGATGAAAAGCAAGTTTAAATATGAAAAGTTAACTCCAATGTTAAAGCACTATGTAGATATGAAAAAAGATTTTAAAGATGCCTTACTCCTTTATAGAGTAGGTGATTTTTATGAAACTTTTTTTGATGATGCTATAATAACTGCTAAAGTATTGTCTTTGACCTTGACAGGAAAAGAATGTGGTCACGAGGATAGGGCGCCTATGTGTGGTGTACCTCATCATGTAGTTGATTCTTATGTAAATAAACTTGTGAAAAAAGGATATAAGGTAGCCTTATGTGATCAGGTAGAAGATCCAAAAGAGGCTAAGGGCCTTGTAAAGAGAGCTATAACTAAGGTAATAACTCCAGGAACTTTAACCGATATAGAGTCTCTTGATAGAAAAGAAAACAACTATCTTTTATCAATTTTCGAAAATGAATATGGTATAGCTATGTCTTATTGCGATATATCTACAGGAAAGCTTGTATGTCTTGAAATAAAAGCCTTAAGCAAGGGCTTAGGTAAAAAAGCGATTGATCAAATTGAAAAGATAAATCCAGCTGAATTAGTTATAAATTCAAATTATTCCAATCAAGATTTAAAACAATACTTTAATTTAAATAACAATATTTTTCTTAATTACATTAATTTTACTAGTGATTTTGAAAATAGGATAAAAACCATAGTCAAATATTTGGGTAAGGAAAATTTAGAAAAGATATCAGATAAGAGACTTGCAATAATTTCTTTAGCAAATCTACTTGACTATATATATAAGTACTACAATGAAAAATTAGAACATATTAATAATATTGAACTTTTAAAGATCAATGAATATATGGAAATAGAAGCTAATACGAGAAAAAATCTAGAGCTTACTAGAAACCTAAATAACAACAGCAAGGAAAATACATTAATCTCCCTGTTAGATGAGGCAGATACAGTAATGGGATCTAGGCTAATTCACGATTGGCTCGAAAGACCCTTAATAGATAGAGAAAAGATACAACGAAGGCTTGACTTAGTGGATGGATTTTATAAGGATAATATTTTATCTAGGAATGTGTCTAATATTTTGGATAGCATATATGATTTAGAAAGAATACTTGCTAAAATCTCTTATAAAAGAGCAAATGCAAGAGATTTAATTTCCTTAAAAAATTCATTGAAGGATATACCTAAATTAAAAGATATACTAATAAATTCAAATAATAAGCTAATATCAGCCCTAGGTATAAATTTACCGGATATAGATGATATTTATAATTTAATAGATAAGTCAATAGTAATTGAGCCGCCTATAACAATAACTGAGGGCAATCTTATAAAAGAAAAATATAGCCAAGACCTAGATGATCTTAAAAATTTATCAAATAGCGCAGAAGAAAGACTTTTAACTTACGAGAAGGAACAAAGAGAATTAACTGGAATTAAGAATTTAAAAGTTATTTACAACAAAAATAATGGTTATTCTATTGAGGTTACCAAAGCAAATACAGACAAAGTTGATAAGTCGTATATTAGAAAGCAAACATTAAAAAATCAAGAAAGATACACTACAGAGGAGTTGGAAAATATTAGCTCTATAATTCTTAATGGAAAAGATAAGATAAATACCCTTGAATACCACTTGTTTAATGAAATTATAGATAAAATATTAGAATCGACTTCAAGACTTCAAGCTTTATCAAAACTTATAGCAAATGTTGACTCTCTAAATTCATTTGCAAAAATTGCTTTAAAATACAATTATGTAAAACCGATAATAAATGATGAACCAGTAATAAATATAAAATCTGGAAGGCATCCAGTAATAGAGCGAAATCTTAAAGAAAATGAATTTATAGCAAATGATACAGATATAGGTCAAGATGATAATTTAATTCAGATAATAACTGGTCCAAATATGGCGGGTAAATCGACATATATGAGACAAACAGCCCTTATAATAATAATGGCACAAATCGGTTCGTTTGTACCTGCGAGTAAGGCCCAAATAGGCATTTGCGATAAGGTATTTACAAGGATTGGAGCAAGCGATAATATATCAAAAGGTCAGTCTACTTTTATGCTTGAGATGAATGAAGTTTCCAATATTTTAGAAAATTCAACAGATAGATCATTTGTGATATTAGATGAAGTTGGAAGGGGAACAAGCTCTGATGATGGCCTAAGCATTGCTATGGCCTTGGTTGAATACTTGTCAAAGCATAAAAAGGTTAAAACTGTTTTTGCTACTCATTTTCATGAATTAACTATTCTAGAAAATGAACTTGATAATGTAACAAATCTTAAAATAGAAATACTTGAAGAAAATAATAACTTAGTGTTTTTAAGAAAGATAAGTAAGGGAAAATCTGACAGGTCCTATGGTATAGAAGTCGCTAAACTAAGCGGGTTACCTGATGAGATAATAAATAATGCAAATAATATAATGAATAGGTTATCAAATGAGGATTTCTACGAGGTAGACAAGCAAAAAGAGCTTAAAAATTCAATTGATGAAATAAAGGATAAAAAATTAGAAGATTTAAGAAATCTATCAGAGGAGATAAATATTAATGAACTTACTCCTCTAGAAGCACTAAATAAACTTAACATATTAATAGAAAGAATAGGTGAATTATAGTGCCCATAATTAGACTCGACAAGGATACAATAGAAAAGATCGCAGCAGGAGAGGTAATAGAATCTCCACTTTCTGTTGTCAAAGAACTAGTTGAAAATTCGATTGATGCAAATAGTAAAAATATAACCATTGAAATAAGAAATGGTGGCAAGTCATATATAAGGGTTACTGATGATGGTTCTGGCATCGAAAGTGATCAGCTGGAACTTGCCTTTAAAAAACATGCTACAAGTAAAATTACTGCTTTTGACGATTTGTATAAGATTTCCTCATTGGGTTTTAGAGGTGAAGCACTTCCAAGCATAGCAGCCGTGAGTAAGCTTACCGCTATTTCTAAGACTGAAGATTCACCTATAGGTAGTAAGCTTGTGATAAACTCAAAAGATGCCAGCAAGAGCTCGATTGCTACAAATAAAGGTACAAGTATTATAGTAGAAGACTTATTTTATAATATACCTGCTAGGAGAAAATTCTTAAAATCTGACCTAGCAGAGTCAAATAAAATTACAAAGCTTCTATATGCTTTTGCTATAGGTTATCAAGATATATCATTTAAATATATAAAAGATGATAGATTACAATTTAGATCAAGTTCAAATACATCATTCAAGTTAAGTATTGCAGACCTTTTAGATAGTTTACTTGAAGAAAATTTGATAGAATTAAGTGATAATAATGATATTTTTAAGATAAAAGCATATATATCAAACTCAAACTATTATCGTGGAAACAGATCGATGCAATATATATTTGCAAATAAAAGGTTGATTGAAAATGATGAAATAAATTGGGCAATAGAATATCAATATCAAGGCTTGATTCCAAGTGGAAGGTACCCAGCCTTCTTCTTATTTATAGATACCAATCCCAAAAATATAGATGTAAATATTCATCCTAATAAAAAAATAGTTAAATTCTCCTACGAGGCAGAACTTATTGATCTCATAACTAATTCAATTAATAAGACTTTTCAAAAAAATAAAGATATAAAAACCATTAGACAGGAAAGTCCCAAGGAAAATAAAAGTCTTGATTTTAGTGATTATAAGGCTATACTTGACAAATACTCTCCAGTTGAAAATTTAATTAGAGAAAGTCCGAGGGATTATTCGACTGAATATTCTGATAACTTTTTTGATGAATCTTTACCATTGGATTTAGGGGATTTAGAAGATAATAATGATTTTCATGAAGAAGTTATCGAAGAGAAATTTATAGACGATATACCAACTTATAAGACAAGTTTATTTTCAAGGTATTCAATCTTTGAAGAAAAAGGTAAAGCCTATATACTCGATCATAGAAGAGCGGATGAGAAAGTTAGGATGTCTAAATATATTAGGGAATTTAAAGAAGGGAATATAGCAAAACAGGTTCTCACAGATCCAATAGTCATAGAACTTAAAGTCGATGATGTAAAAAGAGTTAAAGATAAGGTCCAACTTTTTGAGAATATGGGTTTTGATTTAGATTTTATTACGAATAGTAAATTAATAATAAGAGAAATGCCTTTGATATTTGATTTACCAGAAAATGGAGATTTCTTTTATGATTTGCTAGATCTAGATTATGATGACTCAAATAAATTTTTATATAAAAAATTTAGAAAATTAGCAAAGGCTTTATCATTTAGAAAAGGCCACACAATAAACGAAGAAGAGGCTTTATCACTTTATAAAAAGCTTATGGACGAGGAAAATCCATATAAAAATTACGATGGACAAGCTACTTTAATTATGATAGAAAGTAAAGATTTGGAGAAATATTTTGAAAGATAAACTTATAATAATAACAGGTCCTACTGCAAGTGGAAAGAGTGATATAGCTATAAATTTAGCTAGAAAAATAAACAGCCAAATAATTTCTTCTGATAGTCAACAAGTCTACAGATATATGGATATAGGAACAAACAAGGTTGATGATTTCACGGTGGATCATCATCTAATAAATCTTGTTAATCCAGATGAGAATTTTACAGTTGAAGATTTTAGAAATGAGGCCCTTAACATTATTAGAAAATTAAATGATAATGGTCTTACCCCGATTATGACAGGTGGAACTGGATTTTATATAGATTCTATTTTATTTGATATGAATTATGGGAATGTTAGTAAAAATCAAGAATTAAGAGATAAGTTAGATTCTGAAGCAGATGAATTTGGAAATGATTATTTATTTGAGAAACTAAAGGAGGTTGATCCAGAAAGTGCAAGTAAATATCATCCGAATGAGAGGAATAGAATAATAAGAGCTCTTGAAATTTATAAGGAAACAGGTGTAAAGGCTTCAGTTCAAAGGACTGGAGAAAGAGTCCTAAATAATGATATAGACCCTATTTTGTTTTTCTTAAATTACGAGAGTAGAGATATATTGTATAAAAAAATCAACATTAGAGTTGAGCAAATGATTGACCAAGGCCTTATTGAAGAATTTAAATATTTGATTGAAAGGTTTAATCTTACACCTGATAACCAGTCTATGTCTGCAATAGGATACAAGGAAATATTTCCATATATAAATGGAGAAATAAATAAGGATGAGTTAATAGAAACTATCGCTCAAAATACAAGACGATACGCCAAAAGACAAATAACATGGATGAAAAGATATAAGAATTATCCATTTTGCCACGAGATACTAATGGACAAACTTAGTAAAGAAGACGCAGAAATGATAATAGAAAGCATAATAAAGGATGTTTATGGACTATAATGATATTTACAATAATTATAATTTAGATGATTCTTTTGATAAAATTATAGAAGACTCAGAGAAAGAATTAAGAGAAATATTTGAAAAGCACGAGGCTATTAGTGAATTTAACCAAGCTAAGGTTCTGAGTGCTTTTAATAAGAATGCTTTACAAACAAGTGATTTTAACTCTTCCACAGGTTATGGATATGCAGATACTGGTAGGGATACTATAGAAAATATCTTTTCAAGTATCTTTAAGGCTGAGGATAGTTTGGTAAGACCCTCTATTGTATCAGGTACTCATGCTCTATCTATTGTTTTATTTTCACTATTAAACTATGGTGATAAACTTTTATCTATAACTGATGATCCATATGATACAATGCAGCAAGTAATAGGTATAGCTGGAAATAAAAAAGGAACCTTGCTTGAAAAGGGAATCTTGTATGATAAACTTGACTTAAATGATGATGGATCAATCAAATATGAAGAGATTAAAGATAAAATAGATGATAAGACTAAGGTCATTCTAATTCAAAGATCGACTGGTTACAGCCAAAGAAGAGCCTTTACAATAGAAGAGATAAAAAAGGCTATAGATGAGATTAGAATATCCAACAAAGATGCTATTATTTTTATTGATAATTGTTATGGAGAATTTACTGAAGATAAGGAACCTATAGAAGTTGGCGCTGATATAATAGCAGGATCATTAATTAAAAATCTTGGTGGGGGAATAGCGGTGACAGGAGGTTATATAACTGGGAAAAGTGATCTCATAGAATATTGTTCAAACACCCTTACAGCCCCAGGCATTGGTAAGGATGAAGGGTTAAGTTTTGGAACAAATAGATTGGTTGCAGAAGGTTTATATTTTGCCCCTCATGTGGTGAAAGAATCAATAAAGGTAGCATTATTATTTGCATCTGTATTTACTAAATTAGGCTATAATGTAACTCCTAGATTAGAGGATCCAAGGTCTGATATAATATTGGCTATAAGGCTAGAAGACCCAGACAAACTTAAAACTTTCTGCAAGGCAATCCAAGAAGCTTGCACTGTTGATTCAACCTTTGTACCTGAAGCCTATCCAATGCCTGGATATGAAGATCCGGTTATAATGGCAGCAGGTGGCTTTGTCGAAGGTGCCACATCTGAATTGTCAGCAGATGGACCATTAAGAGAGCCATATATGGCTTATTTGCAAGGTGGACTTAATTACTATCATGGGAAATTAGCTCTAAAGATAGTCTTAAACAGATTAAAAAATAATAATTTAATATAAATTTTATCGCCCAAAGAGCTTCTTGCTTATAAGGGCGATTTTTATTATAAGTTCAGTTTAGATAAAGGGTTCTTATTAATTGCATTCTTAAGATCTTCATCATCTAGGTGGGTGTAAATTTGTGTGGTAGATACTGAGACATGTCCTAAAATATCTTTTAGGGCTCTTATGTCAACATCTCCATACTTATACATTAGAGTTGCAGCGGTGTGTCTTAACTTATGGGTTGAGTATATACTTGTGTCAAAGCCGGATTTCTTGAGGTATTTGTCTATTGTAGCCTGGACAGCTCTATTTGAAATTCTCTTTTTCCTAGTAGATATAAATAGTGCATTTATATTATCGTCTTTAAGATAATCAGACCTAATTATAATATAGGAATTGATGAGGTCTAAGCAATTTTTGGTTAAATAAACCGTGCGCTCTTTATTCCCTTTTCCTATAATATTGAAACTATCTTTATTAACATCAGATAAGTCTATACTTACTAACTCTGATAGACGCATGCCGGTGGTTAAGAAGGTAAAAACCATAGCAAGATCTCTAGATCTTAAAAATTCATTCTTTTCTTTATTTATTTCGTTAAGTAAGACCTCAGTCTCTGCAAGAGTTAAATAAACAGGTTGTCTTTGGCTGATTTTAGGGTTTGTGAGTTTGATGGCGTTGTTAGTATCTATGATTTCAATTTCATTGTACATATATTTATAGAAAGATTTGATAGCTGAAATTTTTCTTGACCTAGTGGTAGCTGAATCATTTTTATCATTGTCTAGATAAGAGAGGAATGCATAGAAATCTTGCATGGACATCTGTTCGAAAAACTTACTATCTATATAGGAATTTATTTTGGTAAAATTAAAATTTTTAATGTAAGAGTCTTTGTCTCCAGAATATATTTTTCTTATAATTTCAAATTCGATAAACATCATAAGATCATATTCATATTCCTTAATGGTAGATACAGAAAGACCTTTAATGGATTTTAAATAGTTTAGGTAATCTATAAGTATAAGGGGTTTAACAAATTTTTCCATAATTACTCCTGATAATATTTATAAAAATCTTAAAAATGACTTCACATTAATATTTATATAGGTATTATACTCAAAGTTTAATCAAAAACAAATTATTGCACAAAATTGTTATTTTGTGCAATAATTATTCGGCTTAAGTACATCCTATTCTCAGACTTTTTTGAAGAAATGTTTCATTGGATAAGGTGATTTTCATGATGCACTTCTACGGATTTTTTAGTATGATTGTATCATTTGTAATTTAAACTTTGATCAAGTTGGAACTTAGATTTGAATTTTTTTATTTTTTCAAGTTAAAATCCTTAAAACTAATTTTCATTAGAGATTGAAAATATACACGCTCTATTTTGACTTCTAAGCGATTTTAAATTTTTAATGGTGTATTTATACCTTTAAAATTCCACTAAAAAACTGCCAAATCACTTGGCAGTTTGTTTAAATAATTAATTAAACATTATTTTGCAAAATCTATCGCTTTGGACTCTCTTAATAAGTTCACTTTGATTTCACCTGGATACTCTAATTCATTTTCGATTTTCTTTGCAATATCTCTAGCTATTACAACCATTTCGTCATCTGATACCTTGTCTGGTTTGACTAATATTCTTAGCTCTCTACCAGCTTGTAGAGCAAATGATTTTTCAACACCATCGAATGAATTTGCAATTTTTTCTAGATTCTCAAGTCTCTTGATATAATTTTCAAGACTTTCACGTCTAGCACCTGGTCTAGCAGCGCTTATTGCATCTGCTGTTTGAACTAGGATTGATTCAACGCAATTTGGTTCAACATCTCCATGATGTGATTCTATAGCGTTAACTACGTATTTGTTTTCGCCGTATTTAATAGCTGCTTCCACACCCAGTGTGATGTGTGTACCTTCTTGTTCTTGGTCTATAGCTTTTCCAAGATCGTGTAGCAACCCACCACGTCTAGCTAATTGAGCATCGGCACCTATTTCTTCAGCTAGCATTCCAGCTAAGAGCGCTACTTCTACAGAGTGATTCAAGATATTTTGACCGTAGGATGTTCTAAATTTCATCTTGCCCACCAGCCTTATTAACTGTGGATGAAGATTCATTATTCCTACTTTTTCTGCAGCTGCCTCACCATCTTCTATGATTCTAGCTTCTACTTCGTCTGTAGCCTTTTGAAGCATTTCTTCAATTCTAGATGGATTTATTCTTCCATCTTGAATTAACTTCTCTAGTGCAACTTTGGCTATTTCGCGTCTTACAGGTTCAAAACATGATATCACTACTGCTTCTGGAGTATCATCTATTATAAGGTCTACTCCTGATGCTTGTTCGAAAGCTCTTATATTTCTACCTTCACGACCTATAATTCTACCTTTCATTTCATCTTTTGGAAGGGAGATTACAGATACTGTATTCTCTGAAACTTGCTCTGGGGCAAATCTTTGGATAGTGGTAGCTAATATTTCTGTTGCAATCTTCTTACTTTCAGATTTAATTCTTTCTTCAGCTTCCTTTATCATTCTAGCTGATTCGTGAATTGTCTCTGATTTTACTCTAGCTAATATAATTTCTTTAGCTTCATTGTTGGTTAGTCCAGCGATATTTTGTAGCTCCAACTCTTGTTGTTCTATTAACTTGTCAATTCTTTCTTCTTTTTGTTTCAATTTTTTCTGATCACTAGAGATTTGATCAGACTTCTTGTCAATCAATAAAGATCGATTGTCTAAACTTTCTTCTTTCTTTATCAAACGTGCTTCTCTTTTGTTAAGTTCGGCTCTTGTTTGATTTAGCATTTCTTCATTTTCAGATTTCAACTTTGATATTTCATCTTTAGCATCGATTAGAGTTTCTCTTCTTAATGCTTCTGCTTGTTTATTAGCGTCATCTATGATTTGCCTACTTAAATTTTCGGCACTACCAATCTTAGATTCACCAATTTTCTTACGATAAAGATAGCCAAAATAAAAAGCTAACAATACGAAGGCGACAACTATGATGAGAACAACTATTGGATTTAAATTATCAAACATCATATCACCTCCAATAATATGGAAAATTCATTCCAATAATTATTATACCCGATTTTTATAATTATACGAAATAGTTTTCATTTGAAATAAAAAAAGCAGCCTAAGCTACTTTTTGTGAGGTATTATCCTTGCAGGAGAGCCAACTGCAGTTGAATCATTTGGAACATCAGTAAGAACAACAGAGTTTGCCCCAATCATGCTGTTATCTCCTATGTGAATATTGCCTAGCAATACAGCACCAGCTCCTATCATTACATTGTTACCGATAGTTGGATGCCTTTTAACTTTTTTATTTGTAATTGCGCCTAGAGTTACTGAATGATATATTAAGACATCATCACCAATTTCAGCTGTTTCTCCAATAACTGTTGCCATTCCATGGTCTATGTAACATCTGCGTCCTATTTTAGCTCCTGGATGGATTTCAATACCAGTTTCCATTCTAGCTTTATAGGCGGTTTCCTCTGCCTCATACAATTTACCCTCTAGATATAAATTATGAGCAATATAATGGGCTAGTAGAGCCTTAATTCCAGCAGAGAAGAGGACTGCCTCCTCTTTACTCTTTAATGCTGGATCTTTTTTTAGGGCGTTTTCTATTAATTCTTCTTTATATTGGTTATAATTTAACATTTCCGTATAACTCAGTTGATAGATATCTCTCACCCGTATCAGGTAGAACAGTTACCACAACTTTCCCCTCTCCTAATTTATCTGCTATCTCTATAGCGCCTTTAACATTGGCACCCGATGATATACCAACAGCTAATCCTTCATTATTTGCTAAAAATCTAGACATTTCTATTGCATCATCACCTTTTACATCTACTATTCCATCGACTATATCAAAATCAAGGTTCTTTGGTATGAAGTTACCACCTATACCTTGGATCTTATGGCCGCTGGCCTTGCCTCCTGATAAAAGTGGACTTTCAGCAGGTTCTATAGCGTATATTTTAGTGCTTGGATTTACTTCTTTTAATTTTCTACCAACTCCTGTTACAGTTCCTCCTGTACCTACTCCTGCTATAAAGGCATCTGGACTAATTTCAGCTAGAATTTCAGGCCCAGTTGTTTCATAGTGTGCTTTGATATTAGCAGGATTTGAAAATTGGTCCGGCATGAAATAGCCGTTTTCTTCAGCTAATTCTTTAGCTTTATCAACGGATCCTTGTAATGCGCCTTCTGTAGTTCTTATGACTTTAGCGCCATATGCCATAGCAAGTTTTGCTCTTTCTATACTCATAGATGCAGGCATAGTTAGGATTAAGTTGTAACCTTTTGCAGCTGCTAGAGCAGCAAGGGCTACACCAGTGTTACCGCTAGTAGGTTCTACAATTGTTCCGCCTTTTTTTAATTCTCCACTTTTTTCTGCTTCTTCTATCATGTAAAGAGCAATCCTATCCTTGATTGAACCAGCTATATTGTTTTTTTCTACCTTTACATAAATATCAGCTCTTCCCTCTTTTTTAAGAGAATTAAGCTTTAGTAAAGGTGTGTTTCCTATTAGTTCTGTTGGATGATTTTTAATAGTCATAAATATCCTTTCTTTTTATATATAATCATTAACAAATGATTTAAAGTGTTATTTCTTACATTTTTACTATACTTTAAAAAGCAATCTTTTAAAATTTTTATAAAAAAAGAGCACAAGGCTCTCTATATTAAGTATTTTAATTTAATTGAGGTGCTTTCCCAGCTTTTCTTAATTTATCTAACTGTTCCAAGGCGAATTTTAATGAGTCTTCAGGTGCTTTTGCTATTTTTTTCATTTTTGTTTTACCAAATAGGTTTGTATAAGAACCATCTGCCCAAAAGATATTTCTTTTAAACATTGCTGTAATTAGAGCATAAATTGGATTTAGAAGATTTACAAATGCAAAAGGGAAGAAGTTTATAGGGCTTACACCTAGAGTTTTCATTTGGTATGCACCGCAAGCAGTCCAAGGAAACATTACAGCCCATAGGGTGCCTGCATCTTCTAGAGTTCTTGATAACATATTACGAGAAAGTCCAAGTTCATCGTACTTATCTTCGTATAAAGGAGCTGGTACTCCAATTCCTAAAAATTGGTCACACATGGTAGCATCACAGAAAATTGATGTAAGCATGGTTAAACCTACTAGACCACCAACTGTATCAATTTTTTCTTTTAAGTGAGAGAAAAGTTTCTCAATTATACCAGCTTTTTCTAATGCTCCTCCAAATGAAACTGCCAGGAGTATGAGATTAACTGTCCACATTTGATTATCCATTCCTCCTTTTGCAAGTGCCTTGTCTACAAAGTCGTTTCCCGTTTCTATACTTGGTCCGTAGTGAAGGATAGTAAATATTTCAGCAAGTGATCTTTGCTTTTGAAAAATCATTGAAAATACTAAGCCAACGCATACAGAAATAATTACTCCAGCAAGACCTTCAATTCTTAAAACACAAAGTAAAATAATTAATAATATTGGCAAAAGAACTAGTGGATTTAAATTAAAATTGCTTACGAGTGCACTTTTTATTCCTTCAGCTATATTTGGATCATAGTTTACAACATTAGCCCTAAGTCCTATTAGGCTATAAAGGATAAGGGAGATTATAAATACAGGGCCTGTTGTAGAAACCATTGCTGTTACGTGATCAAATAATCCTGTCTTAGCAACACCAGCTGCAAGGTTCGTTGTATCTGATAATGGAGAAAATTTATCTCCAATGTAAGCTCCTGATATTACCATGCCAGCAGTTATTGCAGGATTTATTCCAAGGCCTTGGCCTATAGTCATAAAGGCTATACCTATTGTAGCTGTTGCAGTCCAAGATGATCCACATGACAGACTGACAAGAGCTGTTATTATACACCCAATTGGTAGAAAAAGTTTTGGATTTAATAACTCTAAACCGTAGTAGATTAGGGCAGGTATTGTTCCAGAAATCATAAATGATGATATTAATAAACCAACAGTTAATAATATTAAAATGGCATCGAGAGTTGTTTTAATTCTATCTATCATTCCATCAAGCATTTCTCTAAAGCTTCTTCCACACATAAGCCCTACAAGAGAAGCTACCATAATTCCGCAAATAAGTGGAAGGTGAGCTGCATCATAAATATTTTCCTCACCATTTTTGGCGATTATAAAGACATAAATCATTAGACTTACGATGGTAAATATTGGAAGAACTGCTTCAAATAAATTTGGTAGTCTAATTTTAGTTTCATTTTTCATAATAACTCCTTAAATACATTATTGTAATAAATTATCTCTATATATACTACACTTTATTGATAAAAAAATCAACTATTAATTTAATTTATTATTTAAATAACTCATTACTTAGATTAGTGAACATCAATAGTCATTAGCTTCTCCTACTATATAGGCTGAATTTAGAGGCCTAAGCTTATATTTTTTAATAAAAAAATCTCTCACAAGGCATTATTCTACACCTTATGAGAGATTTATTAGAGATATAATCTCCTAATATTAAATTATAGGTTCATTTGACCTGCTACTTCTGCTGCGAAGTCTTCTTCTTTCTTTTCAAGACCTTCGCCTACTTCAAATCTAGCAAATCTTCTAATTTTGATGTTTTCTCCAACACCATTAGCTGTATCTCTTAGTAATTGTTCTATTGTTTGATCAGGATTTTTAATGAATGCTTGATCTAATAGGCATACTTCAGAGAACCATTTTTTAAGTCTTCCTTCAACCTTTTTCTCAGCTATCATTTGTTTTTTATCTTCTGGCATATTATCATTTGCCTCATTCATAGCTTGTTTGATTAGGATTTCTTTTTGTTCAGCTACATCTGCTTCATCAGCATCTGCTTCTGATATATATTTAGGATTGCTTGCAGCAATGTGCATAGCAAGGTCTTTAGCAAATTGTTTAACAGAATCTGTGTTAGCTGAGAAATCTGTTTCAGTATTGATTTCTACAATTACACCAATTTTATCATTGTGGATGTAAGAACCAATTACACCTTCTGCAGCAATTCTACCTGCTTTTTTATCAAGTGTAGCTTGACCTTTTTCTCTAAGGATTTTTTGAGCCTTATCTATATCGCCGCCAGCTTCTTCAAGGGCCTTTTTACAGTCCATCATTCCAGCGCCAGATCTTTCTCTTAATTCTTTAACTAATTTTGCACTAATTGCCATCTTTTACCCCTTTATTATTCTGCTTCGTTTTCTTCGAAAGCTTGTGTTTCGATTTCTTCAGCTGCTTCTTTTAGATCTTCATCAGAAACTTCATCTTCTGTTTCTACAGCTTCATCAGCTTCTTCTAATTCTTCTTCATATGCATCTTCATCTGCTGATGGATCAAATTCGTTACCTTGATTAGCTTCTATTACAGCATCTGCCATTACTGATGTTATTAGTTTAACTGCTCTTATTGCATCGTCGTTTCCTGGTATTGCAATATCAACTAAATCTGGGTCACAGTTTGTATCAACAATTGCAACTACAGGGATTCCAAGAATCTTAGCTTCGTGTACTGCTATTGATTCTTCACCTGGATCTACTACGAATAACACATCTGGTAGTTCAACCATATCTTTGATACCACCAAGGTTTCTTTCTAGTTTATCCATTTCTTTTTGGTATTGTAGAACTTCTTTTTTTGGTAGAAGATCAAATGTGCCATCTTCTTCCATTTTTTCATATCTTTGAAGTTTTTCTACGCTTTTTCTGATTGTTTTAAAGTTTGTGAGCATTCCGCCTAACCATCTGTGAGATACATAGTATTGACCAGATCTCTTTGCTTCAGTTTGGATAGAGTCTTGTGCTTGTTTTTTTGTACCTACGAATAGAACCTTACCTCCGTCAGCTACTATATCTCTAATAGCTTTGTAAGCATCTTCTATTTGGTTAGCTGTCTTTTGAAGATCAACTATATAGATACCATTTCTTTCTGTGAAGATGTATTTTGCCATTTTAGGGTTCCATCTTCTAGTTTGGTGTCCAAAGTGTACACCGGCTTCTAATAATTTTTTCATTGAAACTACTGCCATATTTACCTCCGTTTGTTCTTCCACTTATTTCAACTGGTTATATAACCTTTTAGGCAACGATATAACCATCCCTAAGTGTGATTGTTGTAGTACTGATATAGTATACCCTTAAAAACCTATATTTCAACACTAAAACATAGCTTCTACAAAAGATTTTGAATCAAATTTTTGTAAGTGATCTATTCCTTCACCTACTCCTATATATTTTACAGGTACTTTTACCTCTACTTGAAGTGGGAATATTACCCCTCCTTTGGCTGTACCATCAAGTTTTGTAAGGATGAGTCCTGTTATATCAGTAACATTTTTAAATTCGCGCAGCTGACTTACTGCGTTTTGTCCAGTAGCTGCATCAAGAACTAAAAGATTCTCTCTATGTGCATTCACAGCGTGGGTGTCTATAGTTCTATTAATTTTATCAAGCTCCTGCATAAGATTTTTCTTATTATGAAGTCTACCAGCTGTATCGCATATTAGGACATCAACATCATTACTTCTAGCAGATTTAATAGCATCAAATATTACTGCCGAAGGATCAGCTCCTTCTTTATCAGCAATCATCTCTACATTTGCTCTATCAGCCCATTCACCTAGTTGCTCTATAGCTGCTGCCCTAAATGTATCAGCTGCTGCAAGCATAACTTTTTTGCCTTCTTTTTTGAAATTATTCGCAAGCTTACCTATAGTTGTTGTCTTTCCTACTCCATTTACTCCTATTACAAGTATAACAGTTAAATCTCCATCCTTATAGGTGATTGAATTATCAAGGTTGTTTTCATCTAGCTTGCTAATCATTATTTCTTTAAGAAGAGGATAGATTTGATCACTTTCTTTTATTGATCTTTTCTTTATTTCATCTCTAAGTGTATCTACAATTTCAACGGTAGATGTCATACCAATATCAGCTGATATTAAGATTTCCTCTAAGTCATCATATAAATCATCGTCGATTTTAACATTTCTTGTAAATAAATTTTTAAGATTTGATGTAAAACTATCTCTAGTTTTTGTAAGTCCTTTTTTTAGCCTATCAAAGATTGATTCGCTCTTTTCTATAGGTTCATCTTCTTGGTATTCTGAGCTTGAATTAGAAACACCCTCATCCTTTGTTAGGTCGATGAACCTTCCTGACTTTTCTTTATTATCATTATCTTTTTCTAAGTTTTGATTTTCTTCTTCTTTTTGGTCATTGAATTTATTGTAGTCATTATAGGAATTATAGGCATTGTAATCATCATTATCTATATTATTATCAATAATTTCAGCTTCTTCTTTTTCAGAATTTTCTTCATTAGAATCTAACTCTGATTTTTTATCTATTATTTCTTCCTTTTTTTCAATTTCATCTTTTTTCTTTTTTCTTCTTAAAAAATCAAACATTTATACTCCTTAATTCATATTAGCTGGATTGATAGAAACTATAAAAGAAGTATCTTTATTTTCATTAATGAAATCATTTCTTACCAATTTTATACACTCTCTAACTTCTTCTATATCCTTATCAAAGACCTTCATAAGAATATTATACCTGAATTTATTATTTATTCTGGATATCTTACATGGATTAGGTCCTATAATTTCAACATCTAGTAGTTTTGAAGTTATTTTTCTTAATTCATCTGTCATTCTTTTTGATATTTCTATAGTTTTTACTCTATCTGTATTTACTACTCTTATAGATATTAAATTTTTATATGGTGGATAGGCAAATGCGCTTCTAATATTTAGTTCACTCTTTAAAAAGCTAGAATAATCATTATTTTTAACTGCTTGAATAACAAAATTATCAGGTTTATAAGTTTGAATTATCGCTCTTCCTAATTTAGCTGACCTTCCTGCCCTGCCAGAAACCTGGGTTAGGAGCTGGAAGGCTGTTTCTTGTGCTGAAAAATCGCCAACATTCAAGGAAAGGTCGGCTGCGATAATACCAACTAGAGTTACATTTTCAAAGTCAAGACCCTTTGCTATCATTTGCGTGCCAATAAGTATATCAATATTTCCATTTTTCATATTTTTATACATATTATCGTATTTGGCTCTACTAGTTGCGACCATAGAGTCCATTCTAAGAATATTTGCACCTTTAAATAAGGACCTTACTTCCTCTTCTAGTTTTTCAGTACCAGCTCCAAATTCCTTTATTTTTTTTGAATGGCAGTTTGGACAAATTGTAACTTGGTTTTTAGTTCTACCACAATAATGGCAAACAAGCTTATTAACATTTTTATGATATGTCATTGCGACATCGCAGGCTTCACACTTTACGACATAGCCGCAAGATCTACAAAAAGTAAAGGAATCATGTCCTATTTTATTTAGAAATAAGATGGTTTGTTCGTGGTTTTTAAGATTTTTCCTTATTTCTTCTTGTAATCTCAATGAAAGCATAGAATAATTAGAATTTTTAAGCTCTTCCCTCATATCGATAATTGATAAATCAGGCATGACTTTATTTACCCTTTGTTTGAGAGTTAAGATTTCATATTTTCCATCCATAGCATCTTTCATCGTATTTATCGATGGTGTAGCTGATGCTAGTATTAGTTTGGCTTTTTGGTAGTTTGCTCTAAAGTTTGCTATATCACTTGTATGATACTTTGGATCTTGGGCTGATATATATGATTTGTCATGTTCTTCATCTATTATTATGGCGCCCAAATTTTTAAATGGAGCAAAGATTGCTGATCTGGCCCCTATGGCTATTTTTACTTCACCATTTTTTATCATTCGCCATTGGTTAAATCTTTCTTTTGGAGTTAGCCTTGAGTGCATAATTGCTATTTTTTGTTTAAATCTACCCACAAATCTCTCTATGGTTTGAGGTGTTAGGGAAATTTCCGGGACCAAAATGATGGCTTCTTTACCTTCTTTAATAGTTTCTTCTACAACTTGTAAAAATATTTCTGTTTTACCAGATCCTGTTACACCGAATAACAAATATTTACCACTATCTTTTGACTCTATTTTGTTAAAAGCCTTTGCTTGCTCTTCATTTAAAACATGGCTTTTGTAGTCTTTGTGGTCGACTATTAGGGATTTTTCACTTTCTTTTTCAAATTTTTCAATAATATTTTTATCTTCTAGAGATTTTATTGATGAAGTACTTGCAGAGGTGGCCTGTAAAAGAATTTTTTGTTCACTAGTACCATTTTCCTTAAGATATGATACAATTTCTATTTGTTTTTTAGCATTTTTAGGCAGTGAAGCTTTATTATCTATAAGCTTAATAAAGGTATCGTAGGATACTTTATGTTTATCTTTAGCATCATATATAAGCTTTACCATATCTTTTTCTAAATAGGAGTAAAGTTTATCTAATTTATCTGGAAATTTTTCTACAAATTCTTCTTTAGATTTTTTACGGGATAAGAATTGTAGTATTTCGTCATCGCTTTTTATTTTACTCTGATAATAAGTATTGATTTTATCAATGCTAGTTGTTGGCAAAACTTGCTTTAAAGATAGCTGAATTGGAGAAAGATATGTCTTTGACATATAGAAAGCTAGGTCGATTAATTCATTATCAATTAGCTTATTTTCATCAATTATAGATATAATATCTTTTGTTTTAAAATCTTCATCAAGTTCATCAATTATTTCATAAACAAAAGCAACGCTAGTCTTATTGCCCTTACCGAATGGCACTAAAACTCTCATTGCTCTTTTTAATTTATTATTTAATTTTTCTGGTATATGATAGGTAAAAGACCTATTTAAAAATCGGCTCTTACTATCAATAATTACTTTTGCGTACAATATATCACCTTAACAAATCCAATATTTTATTTGCTAGCTCACTTTTTGGCATTATATCTAAATTTTTGACTTCATCCTTAGATATAATAGATGCAACATTAGTATCTACATCAAATCCTGCCCCCCATTTTGTTAAGTCATTAGCTATTATATAATCAAGATTTTTCTCATTTAATTTTTTATTAGCATTTTCAATTAAATTATCTGTTTCTGCTGCAAAACCTATAATTGCTTGTTTATTCTTAATTGACCCAAAATATTTTATGATGTCTTGATTTTCAACCAATTCAAGATTGAGGCTATTACCAGTTTTCTTTAATTTTTTATTGCTTACATACTTAGACCTATAATCTACTGGAGCAGCTGACATTATTAAAGCATCAGAATCTTTAAATTCTCTTTCGATAGCCTTCTTCATTTCTAAATTTGTTTTTACTTCTATTCTCTTTATGTCATTAACTTTAAATGGATTTACGGGTCCTGATATAAGTACTACATAGGCTCCACGTTTTCTAGCTTCATTTGCTATATTATAGCCCATTTTACCACTAGAATTATTCGATATGTACCTTACAAAATCTATTGGTTCGATGGTAGGTCCTGCCGTAACTATTATTTTTTTACCTGCTAGATCCTTGTTTGTAAAATAGGAATCTAAGTAGTCAACGATTTCGGATGGCTCTTCCATTCTACCATCTCCTACAGTATTACAGGCTAGTAGACCTGGTTCAGGTTTAATTATCTTTACTCCATCATCTTCTAAGGTCTTTAGATTTCGCTGTGTAGCCTTTGCCTTAAGCATATTGGTGTTCATTGCTGGTGCAATAATTACATCCTTATCACAAGCTAAATAAGATGAGGTGAGAAAATTATCAGCAACACCATTTACCATTTTTGCTATAGTATTTGCACTTGCAGGAGCTATGAGCATTAAATCAGCCCATTTTACTAATTCGATGTGGTGGACAATTTCGTGGTGGCCTTCAAATAAATCGGTATATACCAAGCATCTTCCCATTGTTTCGAAAGACAAGGGACTTATAAACTCAGTAGCAGATTTTGTCATTATTATTTTAAGATTTACATCTCTTTTTTTTAGCTTTGAGCAGAGGTCTAAAACTTTATACGCTGCTATTCCTCCGCTTACTCCTAAAAGTATATTTTTGCCCTTAAGCATCTTATCTATTTTTCTTAGTAACTTTGCCTTCAATTATTTCATGAAGTGCTTGGGTAACTGGTTTTGCTTCGACTTCTTTTGTAAGTGGAGCAGAACCGTTTACTATTCTTCTTGCTCTTTTTGCGCACATCATACAAATTTCATATCTACTTGGGCTTACTTCTGATAATGTTTTAAATGATGGGTTTTTCATTAATTCTCCTCAAATTCAATATTTTCTTCTCTAAAAACTTTGTGTTTTTCAGCATTGATTATTTCATTTACTGAAGTAATTGCTGAGTTTAAGTGATCGTTTACTACTAAGTAGTCGTAATCTTTGATATGTTCAAGTTCTTTTCTTGCATTAGTCATTCTGATATTTATATCTTCGTCTGTCTCTGTACCTCTACCTACAATTCTTCTTTTAAGTTCTTGCAAGCTAGGCGGTGCCAAAAAAATAAAGACTCCATTATCAGTATTCTTCTTGACATTAAGAGCTCCCTGGACATCTATTTCTAATATTACTATTTTTCCTTCGTTAATTTTATTTTCCACAAATTCTCTGGGAGTACCATAGTAATTGTTATGGACATGAGCGTATTCAAGGAAAGCACCTTTTGAAATCATATCTTCGAATTCTTCATGCGTCTTGTAAAAGTAGCTGACTCCTTCAATTTCACCATCTCTTTTTTTTCTTGTGGTTGCTGATACTGAATAAACTAAATTACTTTGTGTATTCATCAAGTCATGAAGGACGGTTCCCTTTCCTACTCCTGACGGACCTGATATTACCAATAAAAATCCCTTTTTCATCGCTCCCCCTTGTTTAAATTATTTTACTTTTATATGGATTTACTTCAAGTATGATGTTATCTTAGTGTATAATATAAATGAGGTGAAAATATGAGTTTTGATGGAATAGTTACTAGAAAAATTGTAAACGAATTAAAAAAAGAGATTCTTGGAGGAAAAATTCAAAAAATTTCTCAGCCTTCTAGATATGATTTAGTCTTAGATATATATTCTATGGGTAAATCTTATAAATTATTGATAAGCGCTAATAATAATGAGGCAAGAATTAATTTTACAAATAAAAAATATGAGAATCCCGAAGTTCCTGATAATTTTTGCATGGTTTTAAGGAAACACCTAAAACAAGGCAAGATACTAGATGTTAAACAAATAGGTCTGGATAGAATTGTGGAAATATCTGTAGGATCTATAGATGAAATGGGATTTGACACTAGCAAGAAGATTATTGTTGAAATTATGGGTAGACACTCAAATATTATTTTGACCAACGAATCCTATAAGATAATTGATGCAATAAAAAGAGTAAACCAGGAAATGTCTTCTATTAGAGAGATATTCCCGTCTTTAGAATATCAAAGAATACCTAGTGATAAGATTGATATAACCGATGATAACTTTAATCTAGATATCCTTAGCCTAGATAAAAATATTCCTGATAGCCAGGTGCCTTTTAAATTATTTTATCAAAACTACGAGGGTTTTTCTCCTATAGTTGGAAAAGAATTAATTTATAGGGCTAGTATTGACCCTAGAATAAATTGGGGTCTTGTAAGTGAAGATGAGAAAACTAGGCTAAACACATTGTTTTTAGAGCTTAGAGATAATATTATTAAGGGAAATTTGTTAGCTTTTGATTATAGGGATGATAAAAAAATTAAAGAATTTCATTGTCTGAAATTAACACAATTAAATTTTAAAGAAAATGAATATGAATTTATGAGCCAAGCTATAGATGATTTTTATTCTTTAAATAAAGCGAATGATAGGTTAGATCAGATGAAGTCTGAATTGTTAAAGAAAGTTTCTAGTCATAAAAAATCAGTCAATAAAAAAATTAATATTCTGAATAATAATATCTCAAAGTTACAAAGTGCTGATGAAGCTAGGAAAAAAGCTGACTTACTAGCAGCTAACCAATATAGGATTGAAGAAAAATCTAGAGAAGTAGTCTTGGAGGATTTTTATAACGATAATAAAGCTATTAAAATTAGTTTAGATCCTATGAGATCTCCATGGGATAATATTAATGATTATTATAATAGAGCTAAGAAAATAAAATCGTCTGTAAGCTATGCAAAAAAAGATTTACCAAAACAAGAAGAATTATTAAATTATCTAGAACAACTTTATGATTTCATTAATAGAACTAGCTCAATATCTGACTTAAATGAAATCAGAGAAGAAATGATTGATAATAAACTTATTAAAAGAAAGACTAAAAAGAAGAACAAAGTTAAGTTGTCAAAACCTATGCATTTTAAGACTATAAATGGATCTGATATATATGTTGGTAAAAACTCTAAACAAAATGATTATATAACTCTTAAACTTGCTAGAAAAGATGACTTATGGTTCCACGTAAAAGACCTTCCAGGTTCTCATGTAATTTTAAAAGCTGATAAGATCAATCAAGAGGATATAATAGTTGCTTCCTACCTAGCTGCACTAAACTCCTCGGTTGCTAGTGAAAATAAGGTGGATGTAGACTATACTGAGAAGAAAAATGTTAATAAAGCTAAAGGTGCTAAAGAAGGAATGGTTTATTATGAAAACTTTAAAACTATAACAGTAGACATGAGTTTTGACATAAGTCAAAAAGTTGAAAAATTGGCATAAAAAAAAGCGGTTCTTTATTTCAAGGACCGCTTTTTTAATATTAGATTTAATTAATTAACTGCTTCTTTAAGAGTTTTACCAGCTTTGAAAACTGGAGCTTTTGAAGCTGGGATTTGAATTACTTCATCAGGTTTTCTTGGGTTTCTACCTTCTCTAGCTTTTCTGTCTCTTACTTCGAATGTACCAAAACCAACTAATTGAACTTTGTCTCCTGCTACTAAAGCTTCTTGAACTGATTCTAAGAATGCGTTAAGTGCTTTTTCAGCTTCGACTTTTTTAAGCCCACTTTTTTCTGATATACTATTTAATAATTCTGATTTATTCATATTTCCTCCTATAAATCAACATGATATCTGTTTAACTCTAAGAATGATTATACATAACAAATTAAATAATTTCAAGCATTCATCAAATAAAAAGCTTTATTTTACTAGATTTAATTAATTTGTTTAGATATTTTCTGTATGCATCTTTTAAATAAATTTCTTTTGCTTGCATCAAGAGTTCATTTTCGTTCTCATTATATGAGTTAACCATTAAAATATTGTATTTTCCGTCATATTCAAATATTTCACTTACTTTATCTTTTTCTTTTACTTTGGATGCTAAAAGAATGGGATCATCTTCATATACAAAATCTGAGTTAAAAACATCGTAGGATTTTATAGAGTTTGTAAGAAGCTTTCTAAAATCTAACTGTGATTTTATTATAGATTTTATCCTTTCAGCTTCGATTTTATCATCAAATTTAAGCATATTATACTTATACATTTTGTGAAGTTGTTCATTCTCTTTGTAATGTTTAAGAATCTCAGAATCTTTAATACCGCTATTTGAAAGAAAGAAATCATAATGCATCCTTCTAATTGAATCATTAAAGATAATGTCAGAAAACTCACTATCACTCACATTTAAAGCTTTAATATTAGCTTTTAGTGAATCCTTATCTCCAAGTTTTTTCTCCATTTCACTTCTTATTTTATTTGCGGTATTATCATCTATTTCAATTTTATGTTTTTCAAGATCATTTAGCATTACCTGATCTTTAATCATTGATTCCAGAAGCTTTTCTTGAAGTGATTCCTTTTTTGTTTTACCAGCTTTATCTTTACTTTCAAGATAATTTGGACCGTATTTGTTGCTATAGTAATTTAAATAAAACTCAAGTTCACTATTATAAGTATCTTTATCAATAGCCTTATTATCAACAAGGGCAACTGCACTTGAAGTATCAGGGCCCTTGTTGCAAGAAGCTAATAAAAATGATATACAAGTTAGGTATAAAAAACTAGTTATTATCTTTCTTATCGGCTTCATCTTCTTTTGTTTCAGCTTCTTTTTCGTCTGATTTTGAATCTTCTTTATTACCTTTTTCTGTAGCTTCTTCAGTATCTTTCTTATCTTCTTTGTTGGCCTCATTTAGCTTTTCTTCTGTAGATTTATCTTTAGCTAGGCTTGTCTCTGTTACAACATTTGCCTTTTCATTTAACTCTTTGATGTAATCGGAATACTTTTTATCTTCAAGGGTTTTCTTAATAGCTTCTTTATTATCTTCTAGAGAATCTGCAATTTTGTTTAGTTTTATTATGTGATATCCAAATTGAGTCTTTACTGGATCAGAAATCTCACCTTCTTTTAGTGCAAAAACAGCGTCTTCAAATTCTTTTACCATTTGACCTTTAGAAAAAGTTCCAAGTTCTCCGCCATTTGCTGCATTAGCAGTATCTGTTGAGTATTCTTTAGCAAGAGCTGCGAAATCTTCACCATTGTTTAGTTTTTCTTTGATTTCTTTGGCTGTGTTTTCATCTGCTACTAGGATATGAGCGGCATCTCTTTTTGCAAATTGATCCTTATTATCTTCATAATATTTCTTAATTTCATCATCTGTAACAGGGTGTTCTTTATTAAACCATTCTCTATGTTTTTGGTACATTAAATCTTTTTTTACAGTTTCTTTGAATTTTTCAACGTCCATATTATAGTCATCGAGCATTTTATCAAATTGTTCTTGACCACCAAATTGTTTTACAGAGTTCATAAATGAGTCATTTACATCTTTATCAGCAACTTCAATTTTATTTTTCTTCATATCGTCCGCTATAAGTTTATCTTGAACCATCATCTGAACTATTGAATTTTTAAGGTTTTGTCTGCTTGCTAGCATTGCTCCATAAAATTGCATTTCTTTTTTATAGTCGTCTTTGCTAATTTTTTCGCCATTTACGATAGCTATGTTATCTTTACCTAATTCTTTAGCTGCTTCTTGGCTACTTACTTTTTGATCTGCATTCTTTTCATTACTTGCTTGATTTCCGCAAGCTCCTAGCACCATTGTTGATGCTAACATAATTGTTAATAATTTCTTTTTCATTTAATTTCTCCTTATTTTGTTAATTGTATCTAAAAGTTCATATGTGTCAAGTAATTTACTTCTGCTTGATGGAATTTTGAAGGCTGGCTTATTTGATAAATCAAGACTCATTTTACCCTTATATCCTTCGTTAATTAACTTCAATTCATCAAAACTATAGTAATCTCTTGATTGGAAATACAAATTGATTTCGTTATTAACTTCCCTAATCTCTGTTATACCATTGTATGATGCTAAAGATTTAATCAAAGATACATACATTATATTATCCACTATTAATGGAATATCTCCATATACATCTATTAATTCTTCAACTAAAAGTTCATAATCTTCCTTATCAGAAATATTTGCTATTCTGTTATAAATTTCAATTTTTTGGCTGGGATCGCTTATATAGGAATTAGGTAGGTAAGCGTCGATTTTTATGTCTATATAAGTTTGGTTTATTTCTTTGATTTTTACTTCTTTACCACTTGCTTTTTCTACAGCTTCTTGTAAAAATTTAACATATAGGTCATAACCAACCGCTTCAACATGACCTGATTGGCTTTCTCCTAGTAGGTTTCCAGCGCCTCTTAGTTCTAGATCTTTCATTGCAATCTTATAACCTGAGCCAAAATCAGAAAAGTCTTTAATTGATTTGAGACGCTTTTCACCAATTTCTGTTAAGACTTTCCCCTGCCTATAAGTAAAATAAGCGTAGGATGACCTATATCCCCTACCTATTCTCCCCTTTAGCTGATAAAGCTGAGATAGACCCATTAGGTCAGAATCATATATTATTATGGTATTTACATTTTTTATATCCATACCAGTCTCAATTATTGTAGTTGAGAGCAATATATCAGTTTTACCCTCTAAGAAATCAAGCATAATATTTTCAATTTGTCTTGGACTCATTTGTCCATGGATGATGTCAATACTTGCTTCAGGAACTAAGTCCTTGAGCATTAAGTAAATTTTTTCTATATCATTTACTCTATTGTATACGAAAAATACTTGGCCATCTCTATTGATTTCTCTCAAAATTGAGTCTCTTATGATACTATGGTCAAATTCTAAAACATAGGTATTGACTGGTAGTCTTTCCTCTGGAGGTTCATCAAGGGTCGATAAATCTCTAATTCCAGATAAAGACATTTGTAGGGTTCTTGGGATTGGGGTTGCTGATAAGGTTAAGACATCTATAGATGATTTAAACTTCTTAAATTGTTCCTTGTGTTTGACACCAAACCTCTGCTCCTCATCTATTATCAAAAGACCTAATTTTTTAAATTTAATGTCTTTTGACAAAAGCCTATGGGTACCGACAACTATATCAATTTTTCCAGTTTTTATACCCTTTAATATTTCCTCATCTTTCGTTTTTGTATTAAATCTTGATAGGACTGCAGATGTGACTGGAAAGTCTTTAAACCTCTCGATCATTGTATGGTAGTGTTGGTTGGCAAGTATTGTAGTTGGGACTAAGAATGCTACTTGATAGCCATCCATAATAGCCTTAAATGCAGCTCTTAAAGCAACTTCAGTTTTTCCATAGCCTACATCACCGCATAATAGTCTATCCATCGGTAAGTCGCTTTCCATATCGGCCTTTATTTCATCTATACTTCTTAATTGAGAATAGGTTTCATCATAGGCAAATGAATTTTCAAATTCCTCTTGCCAGGTTGTATCCTTAGAAAAAGCATGTCCTTTTTGCTTAGCTCTTTCAGCGTATAATTTAACTAAGTCATCAGCTATCTCGTCAACAGCTTTCTTGGCTTTTAGCTTTGACTTCTGCCACTGGGTAGATCCAAGAGCGGATAATTTAGGTTTTTCTCCCCTATTTCCTATATATTTGCTAACAAGGTTCATCTGATCGACTGGGATATATAGCTTATCATTACCCCTATACTCTATTAGAATGAAGTCTTTTTCAACATCATTTCTTTCGATTTTTGTAAGACCCTTATAAATCCCTATACCGTTATTTTCATGGACAACATAATCCCCTATTTCAAGATCTGAGTAATTTATAATACTTTTAGAAGTGGTCTTTTTATTTGCTTTCTTCTTAGATAGGTTTGATTTGCCGAATATTTCCTTGCTAGTAAATACGTTTAGATTTATATCTTTAACGTAATATCCTTCACTAGCCTTTTTTTCTGATACTATAATCGGAATAGTATCAAAGTTAGGGTCGTTATTTTCATCACCAACTAGAGCGAATGAGTTTTCAATAAATGCTTTTAAAATATTATCTTTTTTAGTTTCAGATCCAGAAAATATGAAGACTTTGCTATCCATATTGACGAGCTCAATACAAGTATCTATAAAAGATTTAATATTTTTATTGAAACTTTCTGCTTCGATTGACTTCAATTCTATAATTTTTCGTGGTGAAAAAAGTTTTGATCTTTTTAAAATTGATGTGAAGTTAACTATTTCAAAATCTTCAATTTGCTTGTAAATGTCATTTGTGCTAATTGAATACTTTTCAAAAGTTCTAAAAACTTCACCATTTTCCATTTGATAGGCAAGATCGTAATCAAATTTTTCATCTAACTTTAATGTAGATTCATATACTCTTGATACATCATCAAAGATAAAAACTGTGTCCTTATCTAAATAATCAAGCATAGAAGAATAACTATTATCTCTATAGGCAGTGATTAAATCTTTATTTGCGATATACATGCTTTGATCTAGATATGAGATAATTTGTTTATATTTATCTACAAGCTTTTGATCTCTACTATCTTTTATTTTTTTCTTTTTGATATCGGAATTGATAAGATTTATTACTGATTTATAGTCGTCTTTATCATAAAGAAGCTCACTAGCTGGATAAATTTTTACTGATTCTAGCTTATTTATTGTCCTTTGGCTGTCATTATCAAAAACTCTTATAGAATCAATCTCATCGTCGAATAGCTCAATTCTAACTGGTTTTTCATAATTTATTGGCCATAAATCTATAATCGAGCCCCTTTTTGCAAAATCTCCCTTATCCTCAACAAAATCACTAGGATTATAGTTGAGCTTTATAAGTTTATTTATTAAATCATTTACACCAATTATAGATTCCTCGTTAATTATAACAAATGACTCATTAAATTTCTCTAAAGGTGTTAGTTTATTTTTTAAAGCTTCAATTGTTGTTGCAGTGATAAACTTTTCTTTATTAGCTAAGCTAATTAAGACATCAAGTCTTTTGTCTAGCTTTGAATCATCAATACTTTTTATATTATAAAAGTTAGTCTCAAGTCCTGGGTAGTTTTTAGCTATATCTTTTATTTCATTGATACTTGAGACAAATTTTTCGCTTGTTTTGTTATTTTCGCATATGATTACTATATTTTTATCTAATAATTCAAACAAAGCTAGAGCCAGGTGAGTTTTTATACCTTCACTTAGGCCCTGAATATATATTGGACTATTAAATCCTATATTGTCTTTTATGTTTTTTACTTGATCGAGATTAATTAATTTTTCAATTAATTTATTCATTATCTTCTTCCAATAGTTTAATAGAATTGAATTTATTCATGGACTTGTCAATGCTGTCAGCTAAGATAGTTTCGATTGCATCAGATGCAAGTCTTATCTCATCTTCTATTACACTTACTTCTTTTTGGCTAAATCCTGATAGGACAAAATTAGCCAGATTCATATACTCAGGTTTTTTACCAACTGCTATCTTAATTCTTGGAAAATTATCATCTTGAATTTGGTAAATTATAGATTTCATTCCATTATGGGTACCTGCAGAACCTTTTTTTCTAATTCTAATCGTGCCAAACTCTATATCAATATCATCATATATTACAATTAGCTTGTCACTATCAAATTTATAAAAGTTTTTAATTTCTCTTACGGCTTCCCCAGAGTTGTTCATAAAAGTTTGGGGCTTAATGAGCATAACTTTTTGGCCAGAGATTTCTCCCTGACCATATAAAGATTTAAATTTAGACCTTCTTACGTCTATATTGTATTTAGATGCAATATAATCTATTGTTAAAAATCCTGCATTATGCCTGGTATTTTCATATTGTAAACCTGGATTGCCTAGTCCTACTATAAAATACATTATTCAAGAACCGAAAATAGTCCGCTTATAGATTCGTAGGTGTTTATCCTATGAATGGCTTCTGCAAGTAAAGGCGCTATTGATAATTGAACTATTTTATCTATTTTCTTTTCTTCAGGTAATTCTATTGTATCTGTTATTATTACCTCTTTGACTGATGGTTTTTGAAGTTTCTTGATTGCATCTCCTGAAAATACTCCGTGAGTTGCAACTAAGTATACATCTTTTGCACCATGCTCAACTAAGAAGTCTGCAGCGTTTGTAATTGTTCCTGCTGTATCAATCATATCGTCAACAATTATAGCATGCTTTCCTTCAAAGTCACCGATTACTGACATTACTTCAGAAACATTTGGCATTGGTCTTCTTTTTTCTATAATTGCTATAGGAAGTTTTAGATAATCAGCAAATTCTCTTGCACGTCTTACTCCACCTAAGTCAGGACTTACTACAACAAATTCTTCTGGTTTATCATAGGCAAATGATTTAAAGTGAGTAGATAGCAGCCTGATTGCTGAAAAATGGTCCACTGGTATATCAAAGTATCCTTGGATTTGTCCAGCGTGAAGATCCATTGTTATTACCCTGTTAGCACCTGCTACTGTTAATAAATTTGCTACTAGTTTAGCTGTTATCGGCTCTCTTCCTCTGGTTTTTCTATCTTGTCTTGCATATCCATAGTATGGTATTACAGCGTTTATATAACCGGCTGAGGCCCTCCTACAAGCATCAATCATTATTAACAATTCCATGATATTATCGTTAGTTGGTGCTGAGGTTGGTTGCATTATAAATACATCTTTTCCCCTTATAGATTCGTTGATTTTGATGCTTATTTCTCCATCTTTGAATTTGTTAATATCTGCTTCAGTTAAATTTATTCCAAGATTTTTTGCAACACTTTGTGCAAGTTTAATATTAGAATTACCAGATAATAGTTTTAGTTCTCCCCTTTGAACGTAGGTGTTTCTTGTTAGTGTCATTTCTACTCCTTATGATTTTTATCCCTTTGTTTCTTTTTTTCGACGTAGCCTTTTACATGCTTTTGTTCAGCTCTTTCAATTATTAATTCCCCAGAATCAACATCTTCAGTTATTGTAGAACCAGCCGCTACAAAACCTTCTTTTTTGACATGAACAGGTGCTACAATGTTTGCATTAGATCCTATAAAAGCATCATCTTCTATTATTGACCTATGTTTATATTTACCGTCATAATTAACAAATACAACCCCGCAGCCAATATTTATATTTGATCCTAAATCACTATCACCTATGTAAGCTAAGTGTCCAGCTTTTGTGCCATTACCAAGGCTTGAATTTTTAACTTCTACGAAATTACCAATGTGTACAGCTTCCCCTATATGAGCATTTGGTCTTAATCTTGCAAATGGTCCGATGTTGCTATCTTTTTCCATATAAGCATTATCTAATATGGCATTATCAATTCTAACATTGTCTTCAATGATAGAATTAGTAATTCTTGAAGTTCCGTCTATATAGCAATTTTCACCGATTTTACTTTTGCCATATATTTTTACAAAACCAGATATTATAGTGTCCTTACCAATTTCAACTCCTGGCTCAATAAAAGTTGTTTCTGGAGATTCAATTATTACTCCATCAAGCATGTAGGCCTTGTTAATTCTTATTTGAAGGATTTTGTTTGCCTGATTTAGTTCAAATTTGTTATTTATGCCATAAAATTGATCGGTATCAGAATTTACATATGCACTTACTTTTTTACCAGCTGATTTTAAAATCCCTATACAATCTGTTAAGTATAGCTCGTTTTGATCGTTGTTTGAATCTATTTTTGCAAGAGATTCTTTTAAATCTTTTGCTTTAAAGATGTATATACCAACATTTATTTCTTTGATATCTCTTTGCTTATCTTCAAGGTCCCTATCTTCTATAATTGCAGTAAACTCATTATTATCATTTCTGATTATACGACCATAACCTTTTGGATTATCTATGGTTGTAGATAGGATAGTACAAGCACTTTTATTTTGCTTGTGATATGAAACAAATTCTTCTAAAGAATCTTTTTTGATTAAAGGGATATCACCATTAAGTATTAATACTTGGTCATTATCCTCTATTAGGTTCATAGCTAGGCTTACAGCATAGCCTGTGCCATAAGGTATACCAGGACCGATTTTTTGTTCAACAATTTTAAAATCTGGAAAGAGACTTTCTAGTTTGGGCTTATTTTTACCTGCTATCAATATTGTTTCTGAGTCTTCAAAATTACTAGCATCTGTTACATATTTTATTATTTCTTTATTGAGCAGTTTGTGAAGTACCTTAGAAGTATTTGACTTCATCCTGGTACCTTCTCCTGCTGCCATTATTATTGTTTTAATCATTATTAATCTTCTGCTACTTCTAGGGCTAGTTCCATCATATTTGTATAAGATTTTTGTCTATTTTCTGCACTGTCTGCTACATTTTCTATTAAGGAGTCAGATATTGTAAATATTCCAAGACCTTTTTTGCCATGTTTTCTAGCGGCCATAAACAAACCATATGATTCCATTTCTACACAAAGAATACCGTATTTTCTAAGGTTTTCAAAAACTTTTGGTTCCATTTCAGAATAGAATTGGTCTGAAGAATGTACTTGACCACAATGGGTTGTGTATCCAAGATCGATTGATTTATTATAAGCTTTCATTAGAAGCTCAAAATCAGGGGTTGATGAAAAATGTATGTTGCCAAATAAGTTATCATTTATGGATGATTCTGAACAAGCAGAGGTAGCAATTACAATGTCATGTAGTTTTACATCTTCTTGCATAGAACCAGCAGTTCCTACCCTAATGATGCAATCTACATCATAGAATTTGAATAATTCGTTGTAATAAATCATTGATGATGGTATACCCATACCTGAGCCCATCACAGAAACTCTTTTTCCCTTATAATAGCCAGTATATCCAAGCATTCCACGAGTTTCATTAAATTGTTCAACATTTTCTAAGAAGTTATCAGCTATAAACTTGGCTCTTAGAGGATCTCCAGGCATAAGTACAGTTTTTGCAATTTGGTCTTTGCTTGTTGCTGAAATATGAGGTGTTGGTATTGTCATTAATCTCTCCTTTATTAATAAAAATAGAGACTTCAAAAGTCTCAGTTATTCTCTTCTATTTTACTTATTTTATCTATACGTCTTTGGTGGCGATCGCCTTCAAAATCTGTAGTAGCAAATTCTTCTACTATCATCTTACATAATTCAGAACCTATTACTCTAGCACCTAAGCATAATACGTTTGCATTATTGTGTGCTCTAGACATTTTAGCTGAAAATGGTTCAGAAACACATGCAGCTCTTATTCCTTTGATTTTATTGGCAGAAATACTCATTCCTAGACCTGTTCCACATATAAGTACGCCAAAATCAGCCTCGCCGGCTTTGATTTTTTCGCAAGCTTTTACAGCAAAGTCACTGTAATCACAAGAATTTTTATCGAAAGTTCCAACATGAATGACTTCATGGCCTAGATCTTCAAGCTTTTCTTTAACCACTGGCTCTAAATCAATTCCCCCATGGTCATTGGCTAAAACAAATTTCATGAACCCTCCTTTTTTACTTTATATTCTATAATAAATATACGTCATCCTTTGATATATTCAAAGTATTACTTGACAAGATATCAAGATTAAATATGGTATAATATAATAAAATTACTTATGATTAGACTACTATAAGGAGAATATATGTTTGAATTTAATTTAAATGAACATGATTATAATCGTGTTCATTTTATCGGTATAGGTGGAATATCAATGAGTGGACTAGCTCACTTACTACTTGAAAAAGGATATGAAGTCACTGGTTCTGATAGAAGCCTTTCTGATTCTGTAAAGGGTCTCATTAAACTTGGAATAGAGGTTTATATAGGGCAAAGAAAAGAAAATATCCAAAACCCTGATTTAGTTGTATACACTGATGCTATCGCAGATGATAACGAGGAATTAATAGCAGCAAAAATGCTTGATGTTCCGGTAGTTACTAGAGGAGTTTTCCTTGGAGCTCTTATGAGAAATTACAAAAACTCTATAGCTGTATCTGGTTCGCATGGCAAGTCAACAACAACTTCTATGATATCTAAGATCTTGCTTCATTCTGATGAAGATGCCACAATTTTATTAGGTGGAAATTTGGATGAAATGAAGGGTAATGTTAAAGTTGGTAGTGAAGATTATCTAGTAACAGAAGCTTGTGAATATAAGGGTAATATTAGATACTACTTTCCTCAAACTGTTATAATTTTAAATATAGATGAAGATCATTTAGATTATTATAAAGATTTGGATGATATAGTAAATACATTTAAGGAATATCTTAGAAATCAAGACAAAAACTCTAAAACAATACTCAACTTAAATGAAGAGAATAATAAGCTTATCCTAGATGCTGTTCAAGGTCAGCTTATAACTTATGGTCAAGAAAATCCAAACGCAGATTATAATGCAACAAATATAGTATTTGATGATATAGGAAGACCAAGCTTTGATCTTAAGCTAAGAAATGGTTCTTTTGAACATTTCTCCTTAGGTGTAATAGGTAGACATAACATAAACAATGCAATGGCAGCTATAATTTCAACATATGAAAATGGAATTGATATAGAGACTATTAAAGAAAATATTAAAAAATACAAGGGCCTCGATAGAAGGATGCAGATAATTGGACATGTAAATAATGTTACCATCATGACTGATTACGGTCACCACCCTTCTGAAATTCTAGTAACCCTAAATGCTATAGCAGAGCATACAAAAGGAAGGTTGATTTGTGTGTGGCAGCCTCACACTTATTCAAGAACAAAAACTTTATTTAATGATTTTTTAAATAGTTTTGATGCAGCAGATGAAGTTATTGTCACAGATATTTACGCTGCAAGGGAAAAATTTGATCCTAGTATACATTCAAAGGATGTCGTAGATGCCATGGTAAAAAAAGGCTTAAATGCTAAATATCTATCTACATTTGAAGAAGCAAGAGATTATATTTATGAGATTATAAGAGATGATGATCTAGTTATAACAACAGGATGCGGTAATCCAGACGAACTTGCTAAGATGATAGTGAATGACTTTAAAAATAAATAAGAGATAAAAAAAGGACTTATGTTTATATAGCTATAAATTCTTTATAGCGTCATTTACAAAAGTCCTTTTTATGTATTAATCATTTTCTAAAGCTAAAGAAATAGATATCGCTTCATTTATTTTATTCATTATGTCATTTGAGAAGCTTCCAATTTTTTCCCTTAGTCTTTTCTTATCTATGGTCCTTAATTGTTCCATAAGGGCTACAGAATTTTTAGGAAGCCCATATTTATTTCCCTTAATTTTAACATGGGTTGGAAGTTTAGCCTTATTCATTTGACTTGTAACTGGTGCAACAATAATTGTCGGAGAATACTTATTACCAACATCATTTTGCACTACAATAACAGGTCTAACGCCACCCTGCTCACTTCCTACGACAGGAGATAAGTCAGCGTAATATAGATCACCTCTTCTAACTTTCATAAATTTCTCCTAAATCAATGTGCGTATTTAACTCTTTACCATTCCTAATATAGATTCTATTAACTCTTAGAGAGATATTAGTCATAAGCTCATAAGAAATTGTAGATGCCTTACTTGCTTCAAGGTCTATATCTTTGTATATTTCTACCCTATCACCAATCTTAACATCCAAACCACTTACATCAACCATAATTTGGTCCATACAAACTCTACCAAGAACCCTACATGGCTTACCATTAATATAAACTTCTCCTACATTGGAAAATGATCTTAAATATCCATCTGCATAACCAATAGTGACAGTAGCAATTTCCATATCCTTATCTGCTATGAAGGTTCTACCATAGCTTACACCAGTCCCTTTTTTTATCTTTTTGACAAAGGATACAGTTGAATAAAGATTAAATGATCTAGATAATTTTATAGTAGTATCTTTTTTCACAACATCCGATGGATATAAGCCATACATGGCAAGACCTACCCTTATCATATTCTTATAGATATGATGTTTAATAGCTCCTGCAGAATTTGAAATATGTACAAAATCGAAATTTAAATCAATAGCATCCAGCATTTGATTAAATACCTTATATTGTTCATCTGTATAGTTGGTGTCTTCTTCATCTGCTGTGGAGAAATGACTGAAGGCAGCTATTATATTAAGATTTTTTAAGTATTTTAGCTTATTAATTTTATCGATTTCAAACTCTCTAAATCCAAGCCTACTATGACCTGTATCTAGAGCTAGATGGCAATTGACTTTATAATCTAAGTTGTTAATTTCCTTAGCAAAATCTAAGTCATATATCGTTATATCAATATTATAGTCATGGCAAAGTTTAATATCATCAATTCCTACATAGCCTAGAACTAGTATTGGTTTAGTAATATTGTTTTTTCTTAATTTTAAAGCTTCTTGTAATCTTGCGACAGCAAAATAATCAACAATATCTTCGATATTTTGGCTAATTTCAACAGAACCTAATCCATAAGCATTAGCCTTTACAACTGCGCAAAACAAAGAACCAGACTCATTTTTTATGTTAATTATATTTTCTCTTATTTTATCTATGTTAACAACTAAATAATTTTCTAGCATAACTACCTCATAAGCCTTATAGCTCTGGCTAAATAAGCTATTATATCGCTAGCAATAAGAGAATCTTCACATAAATCTGCTACTGCCAAATCTCCTGCTAGGGAATGAATATAAACACCAAGTTTTGCGGCATCAAATGGTTCTAATTTATGTAAAATGCCGCTAATGACACCAGTTAGGACATCTCCGCTTCCGGCTGTAGCCATGCCTGGGTTTCCTATTTCGTTTATATATAGTTTATTACCATCAGTTACAAGGGTATTTTCAGACTTAAGAACCAATATAACTTTATGTTCTTTGGCAAAGTTTTTTGCAATATTGACTCTGTCTTCATTTATTTTATTTATTGTTAGCCCAGTAAGTCTAGAAAATTCCTTTAAATGAGGAGTTAGTATAATATTTTTCTTATTCTTCAAAATACTCAAATCCTTGCTTAAGGCATTTAAACCATCTGCATCGATTATTATTTTCCCATTGAAATTATCTATCACTTCTGAAATTAATTTATTAAGAGACTCATCTCTTCCCATACCTGGGCCAATAGCAAGTACATCCTTATCTTCAAGTGAAGATAAGATTTGCTTAATTATGTTTTTATTATACTTTAATATATTAGAATCAATAGTTTTTATTATTTGCTCAACCGATTTTATCTCTAAGATATTAGAAATAGATTGTGGGACTAAAAGATAAACAAGTCCTGCTCCTGCTCTTAAACATGCAAGGGATGTAAGATAGCAAGAGCCAGCCATGCCGGGAGATCCTCCTAAAATTGCTATTTTTCCATAGTCTCCCTTATGACTTTGGTGGGGTCTATTTGGTAATAAGTTCTTCATTTTATTATCTATAGATATCATATTTTCTTTTTTATAGCAGACTCCAATTGCATATTCACCGTCGTGTGATATCGATAAACCTGAATTAAGTTTATTTCCATCAAGGTATGCAATTGGATTATTATTGCTTACAATTTCTATTCTTTTTTTAATAATATAGGACAATTTTAGGTCGTAAGCCTTGATAATTGCTTCTTTCAGAGCAAAAATACCTGCAAGGGTTTGGTAGGGATTTTCCTTACTATAAGCATAGGTAATTTCATTTTCTGTAAAAACTTTCCTTAGGAAATTACTTCTACTTTTATTTTTTATTTTTTTTATTGAAAGAATATCTATCCCAATCATTAGTCCATAATCCTTTGGGAAGTTTTTAATATATCATTTGATATTGTAGCTTGATCAATATTTAATATCTTTCCATCTCTTGCTACTATGTTTCCATTTACAATAGTACATTTAATGTCTTTTTCATAGGTTGAATATATTAGAGATGACAAAATATTGTTTGTAGGTGTGTGATTTACATTAGATAAATCTATTAGTATTAGATCAGCTTCTTTACCCACTTTTATACTTCCAATTTTATCATCTAAGCCTAGGGCCTTTGCACCATTTATAGTTGCCATCTCCAGTATTTCTCTTGCTGTAACTATCCTAGATGAATATAGCTTTGATACTAGTGCCGCAAGCTCCATCTCTCTAAGGATAGAAAGTTTGTTGTTACTAGCGGATGAATCAGTACCTAGACATACATTTATCCCCTTATCAAGTAATCTAGATAAGTTCATGAATCCTGATTTTAATTTTAGATTGGAAGAAGGGTTGTGAACTACTGATACCTTGTTTTCTTTTATTATATCTAGGTCATTATCTGTTAGGTAAATGCCATGGGCTGCAATGGTTTTATGCTTAAATATCCCAGCTTTTTCAAAGACTTCAGTTGGTGTCATACCAAAGCGCTCTATACAATCCTCATTTTCTTTTTTAGTTTCTGATAGGTGGATGTGGATAGGCATCTTATACTTATAGGCTAGATCAGATATCTTTTTAAGGTAGTCAAGATTTGATGTGTAGATGGCGTGTGGCCCAAGTCCAATATCTATTAGATCATAATCTTTATATTTCTTATATAGGTATATATTTTCTTTTAACCTATAATCATCATCATCTGGTACAGATAAGCCTCTTGAGATCTGGGCCCTAAGTCCAATTTCCTTGCAAGCTTTGATAGTTGCTTCAGAGAAAAAGTACATGTCAGCAAAGGTTCCTATGCCATTATTAGCCATTTCAATTAGAGAAAGCATTGATGCAAGATAGGTTTGTCTATTATCAAGCCTTTCTTCTAGTGGCCATATATAATCATTTAACCAGGTATAAAGGTCTACCTCTTCTCCATAATTTCTAAATAGACTCATTCCAACATGACTATGGCTGTTGATAAAGGCAGGCATAAGAACCATGTTACTTGCATCTATTGTTTGGTCGGCTTCATCGCTTATATTTTTTTCTATTTTTTTTATGTATTTACCTTCAATGAATAAGTCTGATGTAAATATATCAGCCCCATCCATTGGAAGTATTTTCGCATTTTTAATTAATATAGTCATTTGAAAAAAAGAAAGTGCTTTAACACTTTCTATTCTCCTATCTTTTCTTTTAGTAATTTGTTGATTTCTTGAGGATTACCCTTACCCTTGGTTTTTTTCATAGCTTGACCTACTAAAAATCCAAAGGCTCTATCTTTACCATTTTTGATATCTTCGATAGATTCTGGGTTTTCACTAAGAACCTCATCTACTATTTCTTCTAGGTATGAAGAATCAGATATCTGTAATAGATTTCTTTCTTGGGCAAGAACTTCAGGATCTTCATTAGAAAGGTAGATTTCACGCAACAATTTTTTTGCTACGTTGTTATTTATCTTATTGTCTTTAGCAAGATTTATTAATTTTGCAAAGTTTTCTACAGACAATTTCATTTGATCAGCAGTTTCTTCTGCCTCATTAAGTCTTCTTGAAAGTTCTGTTAATATCCAATTTGCACTGGTATTTGCATCTTTTACTAGTATGTTAGTTTCTTCAAATAATTTAGCTAAGTTTCTATCATGGCTTAGAAGGTTTGCATCATAAGCTGATAGACCATACTCAGCTATATATCTTTTTTCTTTATCTTTTGGAAGTTCAGGAAGCTTTTTTGCTACATCGTTTATATATTCGTCTGATAAATAGATGTCAGGTATATCGCCATCAGCAGAAAATCTATAATCATTTCCTACTTCTTTATTTCTCATATGAATTGTTTCAAGCTTTATATCATCCCATCTTCTTGTTTCTTTATCACCAGTTTGATTATTTTCAAGAAGGTCTCTTTGTCTTTTTACTTCAAATTCTAGGGCGTTTTCTATAGCTTTAATTGAGTTGATATTTTTAATTTCTGCAATTTCTGTTCTAAGGCCTGTATCTTCGTCTTTTAAGTTGACATTTACATCGACTCGCATTGAACCTTCAGCCATAATACAGTCACTTACCTTTAGGAATTTTAGAGTTGAAGCTAATGTTTCTACAAACTCTCTTGCTTCTTCTGGTGAAGAAATATCAGGATCTGTTACTATTTCTATTAGTGGAACTCCAGCTCTGTTGTAGTCCATTAGTACTGTGTCATCATCATTGTGGTTAGATTTTCCAGTATCTTCCTCCATGTGGATTTCCCTAATATTTATATGCTTACCGCTAGTTAGTTCAAGATAGCCTTCATAAGCGTATGGCTTATCAAATTGTGTTAGTTGGTAGCCCTTTACAAGGTCTGGGTAGAAATATTTCTTTCTATCTACTTTTTGATTGTTTCTAATCTTACAATTAAAAGCAAGGCCTGCCATTACAGCTAATTCTACAGCTCTTTCATTCATTGCTGGTAGGGTGCCTGGATGGCCAAGACATATTGGGCATACATTTGTATTTGGAATTGCTCCGAATTCATTTTTACAGGAGCAAAACATCTTTGTTTCAGTTGATAATTCAACGTGAATCTCAAGTCCTATTATTGTTTTAGTTTTCATTGATTCTCCTTAAAAATTCTTCGCTAGCATTTAGTAATTTTTTATCTTCATAACTATTAGCAATGAATTGACAAGCACCAGAGATACCTTTCCTTACTGGAAGGGATATACCACACATGCCTGCTAGATTAACTAATACGTTAAATCCATCTGACTTAAAATCAGAAAGTGGATCACTATAATCATCATCTAAAAATGGTGGTAGATTTATTGTTGTTGGTGTAATTATTAGATCAAAGTCTTCAAATACACTCTCTAGCTCTTTTTTAATTAAGTTTCTTAATTTTAGACCTTGTCTATAAACTCTTTGATCATCATCAGCTGAGAGATACATGGTACCTAGTGCAATCCTTCTTTGAACCTCTTCTCCTAAGCCTTCTGACCTTGAATTTATAAATAATTCATCAACTGATGTATAAGTTTCACTTTGGTGGCCAAATCTTATTCCATCAAATCTTGACATGTTTGAAGAAACTTCTGAACTCATTACGACATTGTATACTTGGTTTGCATATTTAGAATATTTTAAACTTATTTCTGTAAGCTCAGCACCCATATTTTTAAGCATATCTAGACCAATCTTGTAGTCATTTTTAACTTCTTCTTCTATTCCTTTATTTAAGAAATCACTGGTACTGATATAGGCAATCTTCTTTCCCTCGAAATCATAATCTTCTCTACTGTAGTCATAAGCATCTAACCTAACTGTCATATCATTTTCATCAGGTCCAGCGATTATACTTGCTATATTTCTAAGGTCTTCGATGTTTTCTGCAAAAACAGATACTTGGTCTAGGGTATTTGCCATCGATACTACACCATTTCTGCTTACCATACCATAGCTTGGTTTATAACCAAGAATATTACAATAGCTAGCAGGTCCTCTTACAGAACCACCAGTATCTGTTCCAAGTGAAACTAAGACATCGCCCTTGCTTACTGCAGCCGCTGATCCTGATGATGATCCACCGGTTACTCTTTCTGGATCAATTGGATTTTTTACTGGACCAAAAACTGAGGTTTTACCTCTAGCTCCCATAGCAAATTCATCCATGTTTGTTTTAGCGATGATGATCGCATCTTCTTTGAGAAGATTTTCTATAACTTTTGCATCAAACATTGGTCTAAATCCTTTTAGCATATTGGAAGCGCAGGTCATATCCATATTTTTATATGATATATTATCTTTAACTGCTACAGCTATACCAAAAAGCTTGCCAAGTTTTTCATTGTTTGCTAATTTTTTATCTAGGTATTCCGCTCTTTTGATAGAGTCTTCTTCATCAAAAGTTATATATGCATTTGTTGTATCATTTTTTATCTTTTCTAGGACTTTTTTAGTGTTTTCAACAACGCTAATCTTACCCTCTTTATAAGCTTCTATTGATTTTTGTATATCCATTATTGCTCCTATAATTTCCAGTCTAATCTAAAGTAGCCATATTCAGTATCTTTAGCATTTTCAAGTGCCTTTTCCCTATCAAGCGATTTTCTTGGCTCATCTTTCCTAAAAACCGCCTTGTGTCTACTGATATATTCACACATATCTACATTTGTAGTATCTTCATCAAAGATCACCTCAATAAAATCTAAGACTTTATTGAATTTTTGAGCTATAAGCTCTTTATCAGAATTTTCTAGGCTTAGATTACTGAGGTTATATATCCTTTCTACTTCTTTTATATTCATTTTATTCTCCTTTTAATTCAGATAAGAATTTGTTTAGCTTCTCACCTTCATATATCTCGATTTCAAGCTCTAGGGCTTTTTTCTTTTTTGAACCAGCTTTGTCACCAGCAAGAACAACATCAGTATTTTTTGAAACAGAACCTTTTACACTAGCTCCATTTTTTTCTAAAAGTTCCTTAATATCTTCTCTATTAAAGCCGTCAATACTTCCTGTGATTACAAAGCTTAAATCTTTAAGCTTATCAGATTTATCGTTTGTTTGTGGATTATTGATGCTAATTCCTTTTGCCAGCAACCTATCAATTGATGAAGTTATATTTTCATCTGAGAAAAACTCTACGATGTTTTCTGCGGTTATTTCACCTATATCTTCAACTTCTATAAGTTCACTAGCTTTGGCCAATCTTAGTTTCTCAAAACTTCTAAACTTATTAGCTAAATCTCGTGCTGTTCTCTCACCAACATTGGGTATACCAATTGCATAGATGAAGCTATTAAGATCACAATTTTTACTAGCTTCTATTGCTGTTAACAAGTTGTTAGTTTTCTTTGGCCCAAATCTATCTAGGTTTATTAAATCATCATACTTTAAATCATATATATCATCTATTTCATTAATGCCTAATTCTTCTATTAGCTGGCCAATTGTTTTTTCTGAAAGACCTTCTATATCCATTGCATTTCTTGATGCAAAATGCTCCATTCTAGCAAGTAGTTGTGGTTTGCAGGAAATGGAATTAGGACAAATTATGTGGACATTTCCTTGTATCAGTTCGCTGTGACAATAAGGGCACTTAGTAGGTTTTTCTATTTCTGTAGTTCCTTCTTGGTTTTCATCTACCACGCCAAGTATTTCAGGGATAACGTCATTTGACCTTCTAATGAATACTTCAGAACCAATTTTTACCTTTTTTCTTAGGATATCATCATAGTTATTTAAAGTTGCTCTAGCAACTGTTACTCCAGAAAAATCTACAGGCTCAAGTATGGCAGATGGTGTGACCTTACCTGTCCTTCCTACATTCCAAACTACATCTAATAGTTTTGTTGTAAACTCTTCTGCTTCAAATTTATAAGCTATCGACCATCTTGGGAATTTATTTGTGTATCCAAGGGCTTCTTGAGTTTTTTTGTCATTAATTTTTATTACAACCCCATCAGTTAGGATATCTAATGTTTTTCTTTCCTTTTCTATTCTTTCAAGTTCTTCTATAATCTGATCAATATTTTTGACTTTTTTATGATAAGGGTGTACATTTAGTTTCATTTCCCTTAAGAAATCTAGCATATCTTCTTCGGTTTTAAAATCTAAAGAATTTGTAGGTACTGCATAGAAAAATGCAGTCAATCTTCTTTTAGCAGTTTCGCTAGTATCTAGGTTTCTGATTGCACCAGCAGCAGCATTTCTTGCATTTTTAAGTTGCAGGGAGTTTTCTTTATTATATCTCTCTAGTTCTGATAAAGGCATCAGAGCTTCTCCCTGTATTTCTAGTAGAGACTCTTCATTAATTCTTAGTGGAATTGATCTTATCGTCTCTACCTGGGCCTTAACTTCTTCACCTACAGAGCCGTTTCCCCTTGTTGCTGCAGTCTGTAGTAGGCCATTTTCATAGGTTAAATTTATCGTTAGTCCATCAAATTTATATTCCATGATGAATTCTAGTTCAGCTAATTTAACTGAGTTTTCTCTTTCGTAATTTTCTTTAAGGCGTTTACACCTATCTATCCAGTCCCTAAGTTGGTCATATGATTGAGCTTTATCTTGACTTAATAGTCTTGTAAGGTGGTAGTGCTTTTCGAACTTATCAAGAACTGCTCCTCCGACCCTATTTGTTGGTGAATCATCTGGTATATAATCCAGTTCTTCTTGAAGTCTTACAAGCCTATCATATAGCTTATCATATTCTCCATCAGATACTGAAGGCTTATCTAATGTATAATACCTATAGTCTAGTGTATTTATTTGCTCTATTAAATTTTCAAGTTCTTGTCTTTTATCCATATTTATACCTTTGTTATTGGTGCATAATCTTGGTTTAATTTCTTAAGGCCTTTTTTATCAAAAGCTATTACTAATTCATTGCCATCTTCACTCTCTTTGATTTGAACGACCATTCCCTTTCCCCATTTGCTATGCATAACTGTATCTCCTACTTGATAGGTTGAATCATCCTTTTTGTAGGCCTTAGCCTTTAGGTTTAGGACAGATTGTCTAGCCTTTTCTCGCATATAATCTTCATTTAAAGATTTTTCGTAAGTCTTAGAGTTAAAGTCTATAAATTCCTTATTTGTTTGCATTTTTATTTGATCATCTATTTCTTCTATAAATCTTGATGGCTTATAATATGTTACTTTACCATAATTTCTTCTTACTTGAGAGCTGGTTAGGTAAAGTTTTTCCTTTGCACGGGTAATTCCTACATAAAAGAGCCTTCTTTCTTCTTCTAGATTACCCTCATCTAAACTTCTTTTGCTAGGAAACAGTCCTTCATCCAGGCCAACTATAAATACTACTGGATATTCAAGACCCTTAGCCTGGTGCATTGTCATAAGAGATATAGAATTTTCCGAATCTTCGGTCTTATCTATATCAGATAAGAGAGAAAGATTTTCTAAGTAATCTCTTAAATTATCATCTGGATTATTTTCTTGGTATTCAGCAGCAGATGATATAAATTCATTTATATTATCGATTCTTGCCCTATCTTCTACTGCTAGGGATTTTTCGAGATTTTTAAGATAGTTGGATTTTTCAAGGACTTCATTGATTAAATCGACAATCTTATATTTATCTACATTTTCAAAAATATCTTTAAGTGGCAGGTAGAACTTATCAGCTAATTTTCTATACCTATCAGTTAGAAGAAGTGAAAAATTAGGATCTATTATCAAATCAAGCATTGAAACCCCATGACTTCTGGCTATATTTTCAATATTTTCTACTGATTTAGCACCGATTCCTCTTTTTGGTTCATTTATAATTCTCTTTAGACTTATATCATCCTGGTGGTTGACTAATATATTTAAATAGGATATTAAGTCTTTAATTTCTTTTCTATCATAGAATTTTAAACCACCTATAACTTTGTAAGCCATTAAATTTTTCAAAAGAATTTCCTCAAAAGGTCTTGATTGAGCATTTGTCCTATAGAGAATCACTATATCATTTTCCTTATATCCTTCGGATATGAGGTCTTTAATTGTTTCAATTACAAATTGGCTTTCTTCACTTTCTACAGAGGTTTCTTTATAAATTACATCTGCTCCCTCATTTTGATCAGTCCAAAGATTCTTTTCTTTTCTCTCGAGGTTATTAGTGATTAATTTATTTGCAGTATTTAAAATTTTTGAAGTCGACCTATAATTTTGCTCAAGTTTTATAGTTTTTGTTGCTGGGAAGTCTTTTTCGAAATTTAAGATATTTCTAATATCTGCTCCCCTAAATGAATAGATAGATTGGTCTGCATCCCCTACTGCAACAACGTTTTGATTTGCCCCTGCTATGAATTTTATTAGTTCATATTGAGAGTTGTTTGTATCTTGAAATTCATCTACAAATATATAATCAAATTTATTTTGGTAATAGGCAAGAGTTTCCTTATCTTTTGAAAATAAGTCCAAGACTTTTTCTATCAAATCATCAAAATCTAGCGCATTGTAATCAAATTTCTTTTTCTCGTATTCTTTATAAATCTCAGCAATGGCATCCGCATCTTGCATATAGAAATTTAGCTTTAAGAACTCATCGGGTCCTATGGATTTATTTTTTGCATTTGATATTACATTTTGAGCAAGCCTGTAATTTATTTCATCTTTGAGGCCAAGGTCATTTATTATTTCTTTGATTAGGGTTCTCTGATCTGTAGTATCATATATTGTAAAATTACTGGAATATCCAATTTTTTCTATGTTCATCCTTAATATTCTAGCACAGATTGAGTGAAAGGTTCCTATCCATAAATAAGAAACATCCATATCTAGCAAATCAGCTATTCTTTCTTTCATTTCTCCAGCTGCCTTGTTGGTAAAGGTTATAGCTAAAATATGGCTAGGATTTATAGATTGCTCCTTGATTTTATAGGCTATACTTGTGGTTAAAACGGAGGTTTTTCCACTTCCAGCTCCTGCTAAGACTAATAAAGGGCCATCCCTATGTAAAACCGCTTCTTTTTGCCTATCATTTAACCTATCTAAGTTCATAAGACCTCACTTTCTCGACCTATATATTATACCACAAAAAAAGAGTAAGTAACTTACTCTTTTGATTCTTTAAGGTCTTTTTCAATTAGTTTTTCAAGAACTAAATCGTAACCACCTTCTCCATAGTTAAGTGATCTATTAACTCTTGAAATTGTGGCTGTAGAAGCGCCTGTTTCTTCTTCAATAACTGAATAGGTTTTTCTAATCTTTAATAATTTAGCTACATGTAATCTTTGTGAAATTGATTGAATTTCCCTTGCTGTACAGATGTCTGTAAAAAATTGATAGCATTCCTCAACATCTTTTAGCATTAAAATCGCTTCGAAAAGTTCATCTGCTTCTTTAGTTCTTAGTTTTGATTCTGACATCATAATTATTCTCCTTAAATATTTTTTCTATAATTTTTTTGCACAGGTTCTCGTTCCTAGCAAGAATTGGACCATGCAAATAAGTCCCTATGGTATTTTTATAAATAAAGCCTTCGCTATTATCTTCACCGTTATTACCGTTACCTTCCAAAACTTTTCCAAAAGCGTTTTGCTTGTCTGACAAAAATGTTCTACCGCCGTGATTTTCAAAACCTAGGCATATTTCATCAAAGCTTTCCACTTGTATTTTTATTTGGCCGGTAAACCTATTTTTAGAATCCTGATTGACTGTATAGTGATCGAAGATAGACAGACCATCTATTTTGTTTCCATAAGCGTCATAATAGTACTTGCCTAGCAGTTGATAACCACCGCAAATTGCTAAAAATAAGCCGTTATTTTCGATATATTTAACAATCTCATCTTTTTTCTTTATTAAATCATTTTTGACTATGGACTGTTCATAGTCCTGGCCACCACCAAAGAAAACAAAATCATAATCAGATTCTTTAAAATCATCACCTATAGAAACTATCTTCCTTTCTGTTTGTATACCCAACTTTTTAAGTTCATACTCAAAAGCCATTAAATTTCCTACATCGCCATAAGTATTCAATAGATTTCCATAAAGGTGGCATATTCTAAATTTTTCTATAAATCAAGCACCTCCCTTAGTCTTAGCATTGCTGTATATGTGGATAAAACATATATATCACTAGTATTAATCTTATCGATTACATCATAAATCTCATTTTCATAATCAAATTCGACTATTGGTTGATCAATAAGCTCTGCTATTTCAAGCCTTCTTTTCATATCCTTTGACCTCATACCAGATACATATATTTTTTTGATATTAAGTTTTTTTAATTTCTCATAATTAGCATCATATATCCATGACACATCGAGTCCATCAGCATAATTATCATTGAGTAGACAAATTAAACTAATATCTTTATCTTCCAATAGCATAAGATCAATAACTTGATTGAGCCCTGTTGGATTTTTGACAAGGTTTATTATAAGATTCTTATCTTTGATTTTAATATTTTCTTGTCTACCAAATACATTCTTTTGTTTTTTTAGGCCTTCTTTTATCTTTTCTTGAGATACACCTAATTCTCTGGCTACAGATATAGCAGTAAGTGCGTTATAAATATTATATTTACCACCGACATTTACTTCATAATTGTAGCCATCAATAACAAATTCAGAATGGTCCGGATTTTCCTCTGTTATTTTATCTATGCGATACTTTATCTTTGGTGACTTAAAGTCACAATTAGGACACGAAAAGTCTCCTAAAGATGAATAATTTACACTTTTGTACTTTAATACTGAATGACAATGAGGACACAAAATTCCATCAGAGTTAAATTCTGCATCTAAAACATAAGCACCTTCTTCATTTTCTCTAATAGCATAATATACTGGATAAAATCTACTTAAAGAATCATAGGAAAATAAGGGGAGATCACCATTTGCTATAATTTTTGAATCAGGCATCAGGTCAATTCCTTCTATTATCTTATCTAGGATATTATAAATCTCACCAAACCTATCCATTTGATCTCTAAAGATATTTGTAAGAGCTATATAATCAGCTTTTAGATAATTACCTATTCTTACTAAGTTAGCCTCATCCACCTCTAGGACAGCAATACTTTCTTTATCACTAGGATTATCAAGTAGGGATGTTATTATGCCCTGAACCATATTTGAACCAGATTCATTTGTAAGAACAATAGGGTACTCCTCTTTTAGGATACTTACAAGAAAGTGAGTAGTCATTGTTTTGCCATTTGTTCCGGTTACAAATATGAATTTAGTATTTTTTGATAATTCTTTAAGAATATCTTTATCTAATTTATAAGCAATATAGCCTGGTAGGCTCGTTGCATTTCTATTTAGTAATCTTAATGAAGACCTTATCGATTTTGCTAATACTTTAACTAGTTTGCTTTTTAAACTCATAATATTATTAAACCTTATTATGCTAATTTTTCAAAGTTAATAAATTATTTCAAATTCACTTTCATTGGGCTTAATATCAACTACTTCTACAAATTTATTCTCAATTCTTGCAAAATTAATATTTTCTAATCCCTCAAAAAACTTATATAAAGTTATTTTATCTGCTTGGATAAAGACTTCAACACTCCCATCGTATAAATTTTTAACTGTACCAGTAATATTTAGTGAGTCTGCAAGCATCTTTACCTGAAATCTAAAGCCTACTCCCTGAACCCTACCTTTAAAAATAATGTGATATCTTTTCATATATACTCCTTATGCCTTATTATACTTGACAATGACTCATGTAAAAATATAATAATTATATACCCCCTAGGGGTGGTAAAGGAGGTTTAATGAAACAAAGATTTGATATAGAAGGTATGACTTGTTCTTCATGCCAAGCAGCTGTCAGCAAGGCTGTAAGCAAGCTTGGTGTTACAGAAGTAAACGTCAATCTAATAAATGAATCGATGACCGTTGATTATAATCCTAGCAAATTAAATGATGAAAAAATTATAAAGGCTGTTGTAGATGCTGGTTATAATGCTAGGGTTAAGGGGAAAAATGAGTCAGTATCAAAGGATTTGCTTAAAGAATCAGAAGAAGATAATACTAAGTTTAGGCTTAAGGTATCCTTTTTCTTTATGATAATACTCATGTATGTAGCAATGGGTCCTATGGTAAATCTTCCCCTACCGAGGTTTTTAGAAGGAACTAGTGGAGCGATAAATAACGCTTTTGTTCAATTTTTATTAACAATTCCAGTTATATTTGTTAATAGAAAGTTTTTTATTTCAGGTTTTAAATCACTAAAAAATGGAAGCCCGAACATGGATACCCTAGTTGCTTTAGGTTCTTCGTCAGCTCTTATGTATGGTATCTTCGTGATAATGAGAATGGCCCATGCAGCAGGTCTATCAGAATTTGATGTGATTGATCATTATAGACATAACCTGTATTTTGAATCATCAGCAATGATTCTTACCCTAATTACTCTTGGTAAATTTTTTGAAGCAAGAAGTAAGGGCGAGACAAAAGCATCTCTTAAGTCTCTTATGGACTTATCACCAGATAAGGCAAATATCATAAGGGATGGTGAGGAAATAACTATAGATACTGCTGATATAAAAAAAGGTGATGTGGTAGTTATTAGGCCTGGTAACAGGATTCCGGTAGATGGTGTAATTATTGAAGGAAGCTCTCTTGTTGATGAGGCAGCTATTACTGGCGAGTCAATACCAATAACTAAAGAGGTTGGTGATGAAGTTATTTCTGCTACTATTAACAAACAAGGTTCTTTTAAGTTTGAAGCTACTAGGGTCGGTGAAGATACTACCCTATCCCAAATCATAAATCTTGTAAATGAAGCCAATGAAACTAAGGCTCCAATCGCACAATTAGCAGATAAGATATCAGCAATATTTGTGCCAGCAGTAATTATAATTTCAATCCTTACATTTATTGGTTGGTATTTTTATAGCAAAGACTTTGAATTTGCTTTAAATCTGATGATATCTGTACTTGTTATTTCTTGCCCTTGCGCACTAGGGCTTGCCACTCCAATGGCAATAATGGTTGCAACAGGTAAGAGTGCTCAAATAGGCTTATTATTTAAAAATGCAGAAAGTCTTGAAAACTTGCATAAGGTTGATACTATACTCCTTGATAAGACTGGAACAATCACAGAAGGAAAGCCTGTAGTAACAGATATAATGACAGATATGGACCAAAATGAATTTTTAAAGATAGCTTCTTCAATCGAGCACCTATCTGAACATCCTTTATCAGAAGCTATAATCAATAAAGCAAAAGAAAGAAATATATATAATATCCCTATTGATGACTTTACATCTTTTCCAGGTAAAGGTATTGCAGCAAAAATTGATGGTCAAACTTATTTTGCTGGTAATTTTAGGTTGATGGATGAAAATAATATTTCTACTGGAAAATATGAAACAATTCATAAAGATCTATCAAAAGAAGGTAAGACTTCTATGTATTTTTCTGATTCTGATAAGGTCCTAGGATTGATAGCTGTCCAAGATCAGGCAAAGGAATCATCTAAAATAGCAATTGACCTGCTAAAAAAAGATTCTTATAAGATAACTATGCTAACAGGTGATAATGAAAATACGGCTGAAGCTATAAGGGCAAAGCTAAATATAGATGAGAAATTTGCAGAAGTTTTGCCTCAAGATAAGGATAAAGTAGTTAAAAGACTACAAGCTGATGGCAAAAAAGTAGCTATGGTTGGAGATGGAATAAATGATGCCCCTGCCCTAGCTAGAGCTGATATAGGGATAGCAATAGGAAGCGGCGCTGATGTTGCTATAGATTCTGCAGATGTCATCCTAGTTAAAAATTCACTACTAGACATAGTCAAGGCCATAGAATTATCTAAGGCAACAATAAAAACTATAAAAGAAAATCTTTTTTGGGCTTTCTTTTATAATATATTATTAATACCTGTCGCAGCAGGTCTACTCTATCCAGGCTTAAATATAAGGCTTAATCCGATGTTCGCATCAGTTGCTATGAGTTTATCATCAGTATTTGTTTGTCTAAACTCTTTAAGGCTTAGAGGATTTAAGTCAAGTGCATCTGGATATGAAGAAAGTAAGAATGTCACTATCGAAGAAAATATTTTGGAGGATAAAATGAGTGAACTTAAAAAAGTAATCGTAAATGTTGATGGAATGAGCTGCAATAATTGTGCAAAACACGTTAATAAAGCCCTAAGTGAAATTGAAGGTGTAAAAGAAGTTGATGTAAACCTTGAAGGTAAACAAGCAGAAGTATCTTACGAAGGAAATATTGAAGAGGAAACTTTAAAGTCTGCAATCGATGAAGCAGGATATGAATACAAAGGAATCGAATATAAGTAAATGCATGCTGATAAAAGCAAAACTATAAGGAAGCTTAAAACAGTTGGTGGACAAATTGACGGTCTAATAAAAATGGTTGAAGATGATAGGTACTGTGTAGATATATCCACCCAACTAATGGCTTCAATTTCTATTCTTAAAAATATCAATAAGGATGTCTTAAGAGGCCATCTAGAACATTGTGTTTATGATAGTCTCAAGCAAAATAATGAAGAATCAATAAAAGAAAAAATTGATGAAATAGAGAAAATTATTGATAAACTTAACAAGTTATAGTTTCAATATTTACTAGCTGGGTATCTTTATAGTATAAAGATAAAGGAGATATATATGACAGAAAATAACATGAATCAACCATTTCAAGATGAAATTAGTGAATATACAGTATCAGATAAGGTTCTTGCAAAAATCACAAAGAAAGTTGTAGACAAGGTAGATGGTGTATTAGACCTTCAAGGTGGACTATTAAACTCAATTACATCAAGTTTTACTAACAAGGAAGAAGAATCTACATCTGGAATCTCTATTAATCAAGAAGAAAGACAATGCATTGTTGAAGCTTCATTAATATTAGAGTACGGAAAAAAAGCAGCGCTAGTTTTTAAAGAAATAGACTCTTTAATCAAGCAAGAAATATATGAACTTACAGGTATAAAAGTCGCAGCTGTAAAAGTTGATATAGTTGATGTTTTAACTAAAGAAGAATTTGCTAAAAAAAATCAAGATAAAAAAGAAGAAAGATAAATATTGAACTAAAAAGGGACTGCCCAGCAGTCCCTTTTAAAATTAAAAATTATTTATATATGACATGAATCCTTGGTTTTTTTCAAGAATTTTAAATATTCCTACACCAATGATTGATACCATGACAAATTCACTAAGCATAAATTGGAAAATCATTACAAGTAGGGCTTCGTTATTAGCAAGAATAAACCAGGTACCAAGTGCAGGAACGATCATTAAAAGCACTGGGAATAAGGAAGCTATAAATAAATTATTAGCTTTCTCCATTAGTTTAAATGCTACAAAAGATGCAAGAGTACCAAATATTACATCAAATGCAGCCATTGGGCTCATAAAGTTAGCAAGGGCACATCCTAAAAGTAGACCTGGGATAAATCTCTTGTTATAAAATACTAATAAAACCAAAATTTCACTAAATCTAAATTGGATAGGTCCATAAGATGCCACAGGCATAAAGATTGTAAGCACTGCATAAAGGGCCGCTACTACTGCTGATTTCACTAAAAAGTTAGTGTCAGTAAAACTAAAATATTTCTCATTCATTTTTTCATCTCCTTGATTTTTTTATAATGGGTGCCAAGAAACATTACTTGTTTATTATAACATAAAATAAGGTTTTTTCAAGAAATATAAAAAGAGATATTCACATTATAATTAATCAGTCGATATTTTTATATAAAAATCCATTATATAGAAATAAATAATAGATATGACAATATTTAAAATGTTATAAAAATAAATCTACCCTTTTACATTTAGTTTTATATTTTATCATATTGAAGACTTAATCAAAATCTAGTAAAATAGAGGTATGAAAAAGCTATGTATAATACTTCTATCAGCAATTGTTTTAAGTGCATGTCATAAAGAATCAGATAGTGACTTAAAAGGATTTATTGATGAAGAAAGTGTAAAAATAATTGAAGATTTAAAATCTTTGGCAAGTAATACCTTTAATACTAAAAGTTTACTAGATTTTAAATATGAAATAAAACCAAAATTAAAATCTGATGTAAAAGAAGATATCATTAAAAACGTAGAAGCCGAAGCTAAAAAAGATAAAAAAGCAGAATGGATATATAATAATTTTTACAATCTAAATAATGTTGATGCCTATCTTACCGGAAATGATCCAGACACCATAGAATTTATTTATAATATGAACCACGATATAAAAGATTTTGAATTTTATGAAGGAGAATCTGTTAATCTTAAAAGAGAGACACCATATTTCTTGCAATGGGATAATAGATGGGCATATGATACCCTCTACCCTACTAATATTGGAATTTCTGGTTGTGGACCTACTTCTGTTGCTATGGTCTTATCTAGATTTGAAAATAAACTAATATATCCAAAAGAAGTAGCCAAAGATGCCGCTAAATTTATGAATGATGGAGGAATGGATTGGGCTTTTATAGAGCATGAGGCGAAAAAATATAATTTGAATGTAAAAGATATTGCTCTAGATAAGAAAAAAATGATTGAGGCCTTAAAAAATGGTCCTCTTATTGTATCAGTTAAAAAAGGATATTTTACGCTCTATGGTCATATTTTGGTTATAGATTCTGTAAAGGGTGATAAATTTATAATAAATGATCCAAATAGTGTCAAAAACTCAGTTATAGAGTGGGATTTCGACCAGATTTCTAATCAAATTGCAAAAATTTGGGAAATTTCAAAATAAAATTTGACAAAAGCTATAAATGGTGTTATACTATAAAGGTAGTTAGCGAGCACCATTAGCTCAGTTGGTAGAGCACCTGACTCTTAATCAGGGTGTCCAGAGTTCGAGTCTCTGATGGTGCACCAAATTTTGAGGAGTATTTACTCCTCTTTTTTTATTACCTTTATCAAATCAATAAAATTTTAAATTTCTCCTTTACAATTTTCAAAAAGACGTATAATATCATAAAATATTTATTTCCAGGAGGAATATATGAAATTTGATACAAGAAACCTAACTAGTGTTGGAATTTTAGGAGCTATTGTAATAATGCTCGGTCTTACACCGCTAGGATTTCTACCCCTAGGAGTCCTTACCGTTACAACCTTACATATACCTGTAATAATAGCTGGTATTTTGGAGGGTCCTTTGGTTGGAGGCCTGGTTGGATTAATTTTTGGTTTATTTAGTATTTTTAATGCTATTACAAGACCAGGTCCTATATCATTTGTATTTTACAATCCACTAATATCTATCATACCAAGGATTTTAATTGGTGTAGTTACAGGACTTGTTTATAGGGCTTTAAAAAATAAGGATAACTCAAAATTAAGACTCTTTATGAATGTTTTTTGGTCAGTTGTTGCCATAGTTTTAGCGGTAGTGACTCTTAAATCTTTTGTTGGAGATGTTAAGCTTGTAAATAAGATATTCTCATTAGTATTTTTAATTCTTGCAATAGTTATGCTTTATTTATCTGTGAAGAATAAAAAAGCTAATTTTGCTATTGCTGTATCATCTTTTATGGGAACTTTGACAAATTCTGGACTTGTTTTGGGTTTGATATATCTCATCTATGCTAAATCATATGCAGAAGCTATTGGAATCAGCCCAGATTTAGCTATGAATGCTATATTCTCAGCCTTCATAACCAATGCTATTCCAGAAGCTATAGTTGCAATCTTAATAGCAAGTGCTGTTGTAACATCTTTATCAAAGAGAAGAAAGTAAGAAAATTAAAAATGCACACTCCCAAGATTTGGGAGTGTGCATTTTTAATTTGGAAAATATTATAATAATAAGTTATTTTTGTTGGATCATCCTGTTAGCTAAGTCTAAAAATCTTAAGGCAAGATAATAATCATCCCCCATAAGGTCATATATAGCATCTTCTGTCAATATTCCTTGATTTATTGATGGGTCAATCTTGCCTTCATTTGAGTCATCAAAATCTTTTTTAAACTGCTCGCTATAATAATATTCTACCAGTTTATCAAAATCTTCCCTATCCTTATCAAGCTGATCTAGGATTTCGTTAATCTTTCCTAAGAGCTCTTTATAGTTTTCATAAGTTTGAGTGTATTTTTCAATGTGTTTATAGTCCATTTTCTTCCTCTTTCAAATTTTTAATTATTTCATCTAATTCATTCTTAATTAGATATGCCTTGTTTACATTGCTTTTATTTGTACTTATTATTATTATACCCAAATCTTTTAGAAAAATAATGTATTGTCCACCAGTTCCGCTGGCATATTTTATATTATCCTTTCCAGTCCAAAGGCTATAGCCATAATAGTCATCTGATAATAAATTTGTACTTTCATAATCTTTGTTTGATTTATATAAATTTGCCTGCATCTTTTCTATCCAAGAATTTGATACTATTTTTTGGTTCCTGTAATATCCATCATTAATTATTATTTTCCCTAATTTAAGCATATCATCAGCAGATAGATATAGCTTAGTAGCTCCTGCCAAGTACTTTCCATAATAGTCCCATCTTGGAATTTTTATATCAATTTTGTTAAAGATATTTTCATCGATAAAAGTGTATAAGTCATAGCCTAGGTATTCTTGCATAGCAGCAGCTAGGACATAATAACCAGCATTGGAATACAAAAATTTTTGACCAGGATTAAAATATATGGGATATGATAAGGCATAATCAAGGAGATTATCCTTATTAAGTTCAGCTATATCTTTACTCATTAAAATTATATCCCTATAGCCCATGGTGTGGGTTAAACAATCTCTTACCCTAATTTTCTTAAGTTTTTCTATATTTTTTGTATTAAAAATTCTTATCTTATCTTTTAAAATATCATATATTAAAGTATCTTCATTAAAATTCCCATTCGATTTATCAATCAGTATCCCACAAGAAAGGCTTGTTACAAATTTTGCAATAGATCTTATATTTATAATATCATCACTAGCATCTTTATATAAAATCCCCCTTTCCATTGAATATATTATCAAAGAATCAATATTGTTTTTTTTAATATTTAGTAATTTATCAATCATATCCACCCTCAATTTTACTATACAAGTCTACCTTAAGAAATAAAGATTAGTTCATATGATAATATTAAAATGTTGTATTTTAATGATTTGTTTATATAAGAAAATTCCTCTTTTTAGATTAACTAAGAAGAGGAATTATTTATATAAACTTACTCATAATTCTTAAATTAGAAGAATTTTTAAATTCTAGGTCGCCATAAAACTTATCGTGTTTTTTATCATTTATAGAGAGTAATTCTATAAGGCTAACATTTTTATATAATAATTGTTCTTCTAATTTTTTTATAAACAATTTTCCAAGCCCATTATTTTGAAATTCTTTAAAGATAACTATTTCTTCTAGCATATATGATTTTAAGTCGTCATATTCTTTTATATATCCCATTAAAAAACCTGTATACTCATTTCCATTATTTTGTATAAGGCAAAGAGAATCGGGGGTTATGAAAACTTGCCTAATCCTCTTATAGGCTTTTTCATAAGTCCAAGATCCATCTTCATTTTCGTTATAATATTTAACATAAAGACTTGTAATTATATCCAAATCTTTTTCAGTCATACTTATATAATTCATAAGCTTACTAATAATTTTTAAGAGCTCTTTCGATTTTTCTCTTATCTTCTTTCTTCTTCAAGCTATCTCTTTTATCATATAATTTCTTACCTTTAGCAAGGCCTATTTCAAGCTTAATTAGCCCGTCACGCTCATAAACTCTAAGGGGTACTATTGTATAGCCTGTCATGGTTTTCTTGCCTATGAGCTTATTTATTTCCTTTTTATGAAGGAGTAGTTTCCTAGTTCGTGTTGGATCTATATTTTGATCTGTTGCTTGGCTATAAGGGGTAACGTGCATGCCATATACGAACATTTCCCCTTTCTTGTCGGAAATAAATGATTCTTTAATTGATACATTACCAGCCTTTATGGATTTTACTTCGCTACCTATTAGGGCCAGTCCTGCTTCGTATTTTTCTTCTATAAAATAATCATGGTAAGCCTTCTTATTATTGGCTAAAAGTTTCATCTCTTTCCTCCAAATAAAAATCTATATCTTTCTTGTATAGGTCTACATTAGTCACCATTACCCTTACTTCTTGACCTATTTGGTAATATTTTTTAGTATCGACATTAAAAGTTTGTAGGCTATCTTCTATATATTCGTATCTATCATCAGAAAACTTGTACATAAATAGACCTTCAACTGTATTTTCAAGCTCTATGAACATACCGAATTCTGTAATTGAAGATATTCTACCTGTAAATATTTCTCCAATATATTTTTTCATGTATTTACATTTATAGAAATCTTCTACTTCTCTTTCAGTTTGCTCACTTCTTCTTTCTGTTATGGAAAGGTGGTCTGCAGCATCTTCTAACCTATTTGTTAATGATATTTGATTTTTACCCATAAGTTTGTTTTCTATATAAGCCTTTAATAGTCTGTGGACTATTAGGTCAGGGTATCTCCTAATAGGGGCTGTAAAGTGGGTGTAAAAGCTCGTAGATAGTCCAAAGTGTATGTCGCTATAGTTTGCATACTTAGCTTTTTTCATGGTCCTTAGCATCAAAATATTGACAATTTGCTCTTCTTTTTTACCTTCTACTTCTTTTAAGATATTTTGAAAGTCTTTTGGGTGAAGTTCTGAGCCTCTGATATTATAGCCCATAGCATTTAATGCTTTTTTAAAAGCTTCTATTTTTTCATCAGCAGGCTTTTCGTGAATTCTGTATATAAATGGAAAATCCATGTAGGCAAAAAGTGTGGCGACAGTTTCATTTGCTATAAGCATGAACTCTTCTATCATCTTATTGCCTGGACCCCTATCTAGGGCTTCTATATTTAAAACCTTGCCTGTATCTGACACATCTATTTGACTTTCTTCAAAATTAAAATCTATGGAACCTCTTTTATCTCTAGATTTTTTTAAGATTTTGTGAAGCTTATTAAAGTCCTTTAGTTTTTCTTTTAATAGATCATCATCATATACTCCATCATCACCTTCTAAGAAGTTATTTACATCATCATAAACTAGCCTCTTATCAGACTTAATATATGATTTATAAAATTCGTAATCTAAAACCTTGCCTTTAGGATCTATGGTCATCCTTGCTGTTAGTGTTAGTCTAACTTCTCCTGGATTGAGTGAGCAAATTCCATTTGATAATTTCTCTGGGAGCATTGGAATTACAATATTATAAAGGTAGGTAGAATTTCCTCTATCGTAGGCATCTTTATCAAGGGCTGTACCTTCTTTTACATAATGACTTACATCTGCTATATGCACATATAGGTCATAATTATCGTCAGATTTTTCTATTGAGATAGCATCGTCAAAATCTTTAGAATCCCTACCGTCAATTGTGACTGTGTAAAGCTCAGACAAATCTTTTCTATCCTTAAGTTCATTTTCACTAACTTGATCAGCTATATATAAGATTTCTTTTTTTGTTTGCTTTGAAAATTCTGTAGGAATTTTATTTTGCCTGATTATTGATAAGACATCAATATTTTTATCATTTTTGCTGCCGATTATTTCTGTAATTCTTCCCTCAGGGTTGTTATTTTTAGGATAGGAAATAATTTCAACAACTACCTTATCCTTATCTTTTGCACCCTTGGAATATTTTTGATCTACATATATATCATCAGAAAATCCCTTATCTGCAACAACAAAACCAAAGCCTTTGTTGGCCTGATAGGTCCCTATGATTTCCTCATTGGCTCTTTCTAAGATTTCTATAACCTGGCCTTCAGCATTCTTGTCATCTTCCTTATCTCTTAGGATTTTGATTTTTACCTTATCATTATTATGAGCACCACTTAGTTTATCTTTTGCAATATATACATCATCAAAGTCTTTATTGTCGGATATAAAAAATCCATATCCACCAGAGGCTAGTGAGATTGTACCTTTAAGATTTATTTCTTCTTCAGTTAAAGGCATTATCCTTTTTTTATTTGATATACGAATCTTGTCATTTTTTTCTAGCTCGTCTACTATGTCCTTTATTCCCTTTTTAGTATACTTATCTGCTTTAAGATAGGTTTCAAGTTCTTTTAAGGTCATTGGTATATAGTCTTCATCATATACTAAATTTAGGATTAATTCTTTTATATTCATAAAATCTCCTTAGGATTTAATAAAAAAAGAGTCAAATTTCTTTGACCCCTCTTAGTTTAATGCTATAAATACTATACTTCCTAAAAATAAAAGTACTCCTCCAAAAATTACAACTTTGTCAAGCATTTCATTTTTTGATTTATGTGCACTTTTACCAAAAACATTAGTCTGTGTACCAGATAATGCTCCTAGTCCGTCAGTTTTAGGATCTTGTAGTGTTACTGCAACTATTACAATTGCAGATGCAATCATCATTATTACTGCAAGAAAATTAGACATATAGACACCTCCGTTCATACTTTTTTATAATACCGCAAATGGGCTATTTTTTCAATATTTATTATAAAAAGACTTGCTCATTATATAAGCAAGTCTTTTAAAGATATTATTTTAAGTTGTATAGTGCGTCAAGACCTTTAAATCTTGCATCTTCCCAAAGCTCATCTTCTATTCTTAGAAGTTGGTTATATTTAGCAACTCTATCTGTTCTTGAAGGTGCACCTGTTTTGATTTGTCCTGCATTTACAGCTACTACAAGGTCAGCTATTGTAACATCTTCTGTTTCACCAGATCTGTGAGAAACTATTGCTGTGTAACCAGCTTCTTTTGCCATTTCTATAGCATTTAGTGTTTCTGTTAGGGTACCGATTTGGTTAACTTTGATTAGGATTGAGTTTGCAACGCCTTCAGCTATACCTTTTTCAAGTTTGCTTGTATTTGTTACAAATAGGTCATCACCTACAAGTTGTACTTTCTTGCCAAGTCTTTCTGTAAGTTTTGCCCAACCTTCCCAGTCATTTTCATCTAGACCATCTTCAATTGAGATAATTGGATATTTGTTAACTAGTTCTTCTAACCAGTCGATCATTTCATCTTCTGTTTTAACTGTTCCTTCTCCGTCAAGGTGGTATTTACCATCTTCCTTGTTGTAGAATTCAGATGAAGCACAGTCCATTGCTATATAAACGTCTTTTCCTGGTTCATATCCAGCTTTTTTGATTGCTTCACAGATGATTTCAAGAGCTTCTTCGTTTGATTTTAGGTTTGGCGCAAATCCACCTTCATCACCTACAGCTGTGTTGTAGCCTTTGCTTGAAAGTACTGATTTAAGGCTGTGGAATACTTCTGTACCCATTTGTAGAGCGTGTGCAAAGCTTTCAGCTCCTAATGGGAAAATCATGAATTCTTGGATATCTACTGAGTTATCAGCGTGTTCTCCACCATTAAGGATGTTCATCATTGGTGTTGGAAGAAGTTTAGCGTTTGTTCCACCGATGTAGTTATATGGTGGCATACCTAGTTCATCTGCTGCTGCTTTTGCTGCTGCTAGTGATACACCTAGGATTGCGTTAGCTCCGAAGTTTCCTTTGTTTTCTGTTCCATCAAGTTCGATCATTCTGTTATCAATACCGATTTGATCTGTTACATCATAGATGCCTACAAGTTCATCAGCTATTTTATCATTTACATTTTCAACAGCTTTAAGAACTGATTTTCCAAGATAATAATCTTTATCTCCATCTCTAAGTTCTACTGCTTCCCATTCACCTGTAGATGCACCTGATGGTACTGCTGCACGACCGAAGCCGCCTAGTTCTGTTTCTACTTCAACTTCTACAGTTGGGTTTCCTCTTGAGTCAAGGATTTGTCTTGCATATACACTTGTAATTAAACTCATAAATATCTCCTTTTTATTTATAATATTTTTAAATAATTTAAACTATTTTGCGAAGTTTACTAAAGCAGCAAAGTCGCTTGCTTTTAGGCTCGCTCCGCCTACTAGGGCTCCGTCTATATTTTCTTTAGCCATAAGCTCAACAACATTATTTGGTTTTACTGATCCACCATATTGGATTCTTACTTTTTCAGAAGCTTCTTTTCCAAACATATCAGCTATTAGGCTTCTAATATAGCCGCACATTGCATCAGCATCATCACTAGATGCAGTTTTGCCTGTTCCTATTGCCCAGATTGGTTCATATGCTATGATTACTTTTTCTATATCTTCAGCTGAAACATCTTTTAAATCTTTTTCTATTTGAGATTTAACTTTTACTTCGTGTTCATTTGCTTCTCTTTCTTCTAAAGTTTCACCACAACAAAGAATTGGTACTAGGTCATGAGCGAGAGCAGATTTAACCTTTTTGTTAATTAGGCAATCACATTCTTTAAAATATTCACGTCTTTCTGAGTGACCTAAGATTACATATCTTGCTCCGATATCTGTAAGCATTAGTGGAGAAATTTCTCCAGTATATGCACCACTTTCTTCGTAGTACATATTTTGTGCACCGAAAGCAACATTAGTACCTGCAAGTTTTTCTTTTGCAATTACTAAGTCTATAGCAGGTGTACAAACTCCAGCTTCTACATTTTCATCTAGGTCTAAATTTTTGATTTCTTCAAGTAGCTTTTCTGCTTCAGAAACTGTCATATTCATTTTCCAGTTTCCTACTATAACTGGTTTGCGCATTTAAGACTCCTTATTTGTTTTCTATTGCTGTTATACCTGGTAGGTCTTTACCTTCTAGGAATTCTAAGCTTGCTCCACCACCAGTAGATACGTGTGTAATCTTATCTTTTAGGCCAGCCATCTCTATAGCTAGAGCACTGTCTCCACCACCTACAATTGTTATTGCATCTGATTCAGCTAGAGCTTGGGCAACTTTGTTTGTACCATCTGCGAATTCTTTTATTTCAAATACTCCCATTGGTCCGTTCCATACTACTGTCTTTGCTTCTTTAATTTTTGATGCAAATAGTTCAGCTGTCTTTGGCCCTATATCTAGGGCTTCTTTATCTGCTGGAATATTATCTATATCAACAACTTCTGTATCTACGCCTGCTTCTATCTTATCTGCTATTACAACATCAACTGGTAGTAGGATTTCTACGCCATTTGCTTCAGCTTTTTTGATTAATTCTAGAGATAGATCCATCTTATCTTCTTCAAGAAGTGATTTTCCTATTTCTTTACCTTGAGCTTTAAGGAAGGTGTAAGCCATACCACCACCGATTAGGATTGTATCAACTTTTGTTATAAGATTTTCTATAACACCAATCTTATCTGATACTTTAGCTCCACCAAGGATTGATACAAATGGATGTTCTGGTGCTTCTAGAGCCTTGCCCATTATGTCAATTTCTTTTTCTATTAGAAGACCTACAGCTGATGGTAGGATGTTTGCAACTCCAACATTTGAAGCGTGTGCTCTGTGGCTTGTACCAAAGGCGTCATTTACATATAAATCTGCAAGTGAAGCTAATTCTTTTGCAAAATCTTCACCATTTTTTGTTTCTTCTTTTCTATATCTAGTGTTTTCTAGTAAGGCAATTTGTCCATCTTCGAGTTTATTAACTTCTTCTTTTACTTTTTCATCAACTACTACTGGTGATGGTAAAAATTTAAATTTATCGCCATAGACATTTTCTAAGTAATCTGCTACTGGTTTTAATGCGAATTCAGGATTTGCCTCTCCCTTTGGCCTACCTAAGTGGCTCATAAGTATAACTTTTGCACCATTTTCTGAGAGGTAATCTATAGTAGGCATAGCTGCTTTTATTCTTGCATCATCTGCTATTTTACCTTTTTCTTCTTTTGATAAAGGTACGTTGAAGTCTACTCTTACTAAAACTTTTTTTCCCTTTACATCTAAGTCTTTTACTGTTTTTTTATTCATTATTCACCTCGAAAAAAAGGCGAGATTGTATCCCGCCTATTTAATAATCTTAAAGATTTGCTAGATAATCAAGTGTTCTAACTAGGTTAGATACGTATCCCATTTCGTTATCATACCAAGCAACTGTTTTAACTACTTGTGTGCCATTTGCACCTTCAACTATTTTTGTAAGTTGTGAGTCAAATACAGATCCTGCTGGGTATCCAACTATATCACTTGATACTATATCATCTTCTGTATATGCAAATGCATCAGATTCGTATTTTTTCATTGCTGCATTTACTTCTTCAACTGTTACTTTCTTTTCAAGTACAGAATAAAGTTCTGTTATAGATCCTGTTATTGTTGGAACTCTTAGAGCTGAACCATCGATTTTACCTTCTACTTCAGGAAGTACTTTACCTACAGCTTTTGCTGCACCTGTTGAAGCTGGAATTGTGTTTTGAGCTGCTGCTCTTCCGCCTCTAAGGTCTTTTTTAGAAGCTGGTGTATCTTGGATAGCTTGAGTTGCTGTATATGCGTGGATTGTTGACATTTGTCCAGAAACAAAGCCAAATTCTTTAGCTAATACATTTACCATTGGTGCAAGGCAGTTTGTTGTACAGCTTGCGCCTGAAACTACTGTTTCTGATCCATCAAGTATGTCGTGGTTTACACCAAAAACGATAGTTTTCATATCACCTTTACCAGGTGCTGAAATAAGAACTTTCTTAGCTCCGGCTTTAAGGTGAGCTTCTGCTTTTTCTTTTTCTGTAAAGAATCCTGTACATTCAAGTACGATATCTACGTTTAATTCTCCCCAAGGAAGATCTTCAGGATTTCTTTCTGCAAAAACTTTGATGTCTTTACCATTGATTTTGAAGCCTTCGTCTGTTAATTCAGCTTCTCCATTGAATCTGCCTTGTGCAGTATCATATTTGAAAGCATATAGTAGACCTGCTTTATCAATAAGGTCATTGATTGCTACAACTTCGATGTTGTCTTCTACTTCTGCGATTCTTCTTAAGGTAAGACGTCCTATTCTACCAAATCCGTTAATTGCTACTCTTGTTGTCATTATTTCCTCCTAAATTCTTTCTACATATTAAATATACTGACTTGTTATTTGCTTGTCAATATTATTTACCAGCTTTTGCTTTCAATATACCTATTTGCCATTACAGCAGCTATACATCCGTCGCTTGCAGCAGTCACTGCCTGTCTAACTGATTTCTTTCTTGTATCGCCTACTGCAAAGACACCTTCTATATTGGTTTTCATGTCTTCATCTGTTATAATATAGCCCTTTTCCATATCAAGTTTACCTTCAAATATTTCTGTTGAAGCTACATTACCTACAAATATAAATACCCCAATTGGTGAATTATTATCACCTTTTATGATTTTTTCTTCATTTGTTTTAACATTTTCTAAAACTAATTCTTCGACTTCCTTAGAACCACGGATTTCCTTTAGTACAGAATTTAATTCAAATTTAATTTTAGGATTTTTCTTAACATTTTCTATTACTACACCGCTAGCTCTAAATTCATCTCTTCTATGCACAATTGTTACAGATTTACCATATTTTGTTAGGAAATTTGCCTCTTCTAGGGCACTATCTCCCCCGCCTATAACGTATATATCAAGACCTTGGTAAAATGGTCCATCACAAGTAGCGCAATATGACACTCCCCTATTTGCAAACTCTTCTTCACCAGGCACACCAAGGTGTCTATGTCTTGCACCAGTTGAAATTATAATAGTCTTTGCCTCATAGGTGTTAGAATCAGTTGTTACTTTTTTTATTTTACCTTCAAGCTCAACTTCTTTAACATTTTCAAAGACAATCTCAGCATATTCCTTTGCTTGTTCTTCCATTCTTTCTGATAGAGCCATTCCTGTTGGATCTTCAATTGATCCTGGATAATTTTCTACAAAAGCTGTTCCAGAAATTTGGCCGCCAGCTATATCTTTTTCAATTATTAGTGTCTTTAGAATACTTCTACCTGCATAAAGACCAGCAGTAAGTCCAGCTGGACCTCCACCTATTATTATTAAATCGTACATATATCTCCTTTAAAAATTAAAATCTACTTGTCTTAAGGCTTCATAGACCACTATTGAAACTGAATTAGCAAGATTAAGCGATCTATTAAGCTTTTTTGTCATCGGTATAGTTATGATTTTGTCCTGATATCTCTCAAGTAAGTTAGAATCAATCCCTTCCTTTTCCCTTCCAAATATCAAAAAATCACCATCCTTAAAATTTATATCGGTATATTTTTGCTTACTTGGTGTTTCAACTAAATAAAAGTTTTTTCCATCAAGATAGGATAAAAATTCTTCCAAACTGTCATGAATAACTAAATCTACCTTATCCCAATAATCTATACCAGCCTTTTTAAGGTATTTATCTGATAAGTTGAATTTGAATGGCCTTACTAAATGCAATCGTGACTCTGTTAAGACACAAGTTCTTGCTATGTTACCAACATTACCAGGATGCTCTGGCATTAATAAAACGACATTATACATTTTTATTTAACCTCAGAACATAATCACAAGCCTCTACAATTCCTGAGGAGTCATTATCTCCTACAATTATATCAGCATATTTTTTTAGAGTTTCATTGGCATTGCCCATAGCAAAACCAAGCTTAGCATTTTTCACCATAGGAATATCGTTGTATGAATCACCTATAGCAGCTACCTCTTCTATACTTATACCCAAAATCTCACAAATCTCACTTATTGAATTCCATTTGCTAGAATTTTTATTTGATAGTTCAATAAGGTTTGAACCGGAAGATGTTATATAAAGTTTATCAGCAAACTTCTCATTCACCTTTGAAACGATTTCTTCTTTACTAAGTTTATTTTTATCTATACCTGAAATTTGAAATTTATTAGCAGACTTACCTTGAGATAATAGATAAGAAACTGGGTCTTCTTTTATTATCAAATCCACTTGGTAATTCATTCCATAATTATTATCAATTTTAAGATGTTTGATTCTATCCAAATTTACCCTATTTGTATAATAATTTTCTTCATCATAAAAATGAAATTCAAGTTTTAGTTCTTTACAAAATTCGAATAATTCTTTTAAAATATCGTCATCAATATAATATGTTTTATAAATATTGTTAGATGCAAGAGCAATCATAGAGCCGTTTGTAGCTACTATTGGATTATCATAACCTATTATTTTTTGATAATATTTTATAGATGATAAGACTCTTCCACTAGCGAAAATTGTCTTGATACCTGAATCATTTAATTTTCTAAGGGCTTTTATATTATTATCTGGCATTTTAATAGAGGAATCTAGCAAGGTTCCATCAATATCGAAAGCAAATAATTTAATCATTTTGCCTCCTGTAATATTCGCATAATTTATTTAATTGGCATTCTTCACATAGTGGATTTCTAGCCTTGCATAAGGCCCTACCATGAGTAATTATTTGATGGTGAGTTTTTGTCCACCTTGACTGCTCTATATTTTTTTCTAATTGGTCTTCTGTCTTATCAACATTATTAGCATTAGCAAGACCAATCCTATTAGAAACCCTAAATACATGTGTATCTACTGCAATAGCTGGAATCCCATAAGCATTTGATACAACAACATTAGCTGTCTTTCTACCTACTCCAGGTAGTTTTTGTAATTCTTTTTTATCTTTTGGTACTATTGAATTATAATCATTAATAAGAATTTTGCTTGCAGCTTGTATATTTTTCGCTTTATTTCTGTATATACCAATAGATCTAATATAATTTTCTAGTTTCTTTATATCCATGTTTGCAAAATCTTCTGGTGTATTTGCCTCTATAAACATTTCCTTTGTCACTTTATTTACACTAACGTCTGTTGCTTGGGCAGAAAGTATCGTTGCCACCAAAAGCTCAAAGGGTGTTGTAAAGTCAAGCATCGAATGATCCACATCTGGATACATTATATCTAGAAGATCTAATACTTTTTTTATGTTATTTTTAGATAAAATAATATCACCAACTTTCCCAATTATTATACTTTACTTATTTTTGCCTGCTAAGAATTGTTTTTGTTCATCATCTGCTATATAATAAATAAGAATTGGAGTGATAATATGTTTAATTTAAAAAAGAAAAATTTTAAAGACTTTGATATAATTTTACTATTGGTAACGATTTGTCTTTCTGTCTACGGATTAGTAGTTTTGTACTCAGCTTATGGCGGCAATCTGAGCGCAATAAAAACTCAGATTTTTGCTACAATATTGGGATTTTTGATTATAGGTGCACTTTGTACAATTGATTTAGATGTTATTAAGAAGCCCTATATGATTATGTATGCTGGAATGATTATAATGCTAATATCAACGCTATTTTTAGGTAGAGGTCTTGATGAATGGGGAGCTAGAAGCTGGATATATATTGGATCTTTTTCCTTCCAGCCAGCTGAAATAGCTAAAGTTATTCTGATATTTTGCCTAGCAGCCTTTCTAGATAAATATAAATATTCGATAAACTCTATAAAGACTCTAGTTTTGACTATCTTATTTGCCGGCTTTCCAATATTCCTTATACTTTTGCAGCCAGATTTTGGAACATCCATGGTATATTTGTTTTTTATAGCTGCAATGATATTTATAGTAGGAATCTCTTGGAAGTGGATTGGAATTTTACTTGCTATTGGTCTTGTGGTAGGAATAATACTTCTTACAAATCTGAGTGGCTTTAGGGCTGATAGGATTGAAAACTTCCTAAATCCTAATAGAGATACATCAGGATCGAACTGGCAGCAACAACAAGGTATGATAGCTATAGGATCTGGTATGATTGGTGGAAGAGGATACCTTAACGGAAGCCAATCTCAATATGGTTATATACCCGAGAAAGAAACAGACTTTATTTTTTCAGTCTTAGCTGAAGAACTTGGTTTTGTTGGAGCAATTATTATGCTAGTCCTTTTTACAGTCTTGATACTTAGACTTGTATTAATCGCAAAAACTTCAAATAATACTTTTATAAGCCTACTTGTAACAGGAATTGCTGGATTAATCTTCATACACGTTTTTGAAAATATCGGAATGACTATAGGACTTATGCCTGTTACTGGTATACCTCTTCCATTCTTTTCAAATGGAGGTACCTTCCAGTTAATTACCTTATCTTGTGTGGGACTGGCGCTTTCATCATCTATGCAAAAGACCCAGTATGATGATGGTATTGTTGATAATAATCGAGTTTCACCTCTTGAAGTTACAATGGTTAGACCATCTAAAAGAAAATAATAAAGTAAAGGGGCTGTTGCAAAAGTCCTAACATAGAAAAAGACGAGGAAAGTGAAATCCTCGTCTTTTTCTGATACAATGTATTTATGAAACAAAATAGTAATACATCATCATTAACTAATCTTACACTAGTTGGTGATACAATTCAATTAAAATTAAACTTTAACACAGAAGTATACATCCAAGATGACATAAAACTAAGGCTTGTAAAAAATATAATTGAAAGGATAGACCTAACAGAACTAAGAAAAGTCTACTCATCATTTGGGAGAAAACCTACTGTAAATCCAGTAACAATGCTTCAAATAATAATATTCTGCTACTCTGAAGGAATATTCTCATCAAGAGAAATAGAAAAATCATGTAAATATGATCTAAGAATAAAATATCTTCTTGACGGACAAACCCCACCAGATCATAGCACAATAAATAGATTTAGACAGAAAATAGTAAATCTAACACCTAATCTACTAAGTCAAATAGTAGAAATACTAGTAGAAGAAAAGCAAATAGATCTATCAAGTATATACATAGATGGAACAAAAATAGAAGCTTATGCCAACAGATACAGCTTTGTCCGGAGAGGAAGCACAGAAAAATGGCAAGAAAAACTAAGAATCAGAATAATAAAGCACTTCAATTTAAATAAAGACTTAACACCATCCCAAGTATTAGAAGTAGTAAAGATATCATTTAATCAAGTAAGTAAAGAATGTATAGAAAAGAAAATAAACTTCGTACATGGTCAAGGAAAAAGAAAACATCAACTCCAACGAGACTATGAACAACTAAAAGATTGGAAAAATAAGTTAGAAACTTATCAAGAACACCTAGAAATAATGGGAGATTACAGAAACTCCTACTCAAAAACAGACCATGACGCAACCTTCATGAGAATGAAAGAAGACCACATGAGAAATGGTCAACTAAAGCCAGCCTACAACATTCAGCTTGCAAGCGCATCAGGTTTCATCATAGGTGAAAATATATCCCACCATACAAACGATATGTACACCCTAAAACCATTCTTAAAAAAACTACAAGAAAACTATCCAAACAAACTAGACAAAATAGTAGCAGATGCAGGATATGAAAGTGAAGAAAACTATGTATATCTAGAAGAAAATAAGCTAACATCGTACATAAAACCATCAAACTATGAGCAATCAAAAACACGAAAATATAAAAAAGAGCAAGAATTTAAGGGAAGTCTAATCTATGATGAAAGTCAAGACAAATATATATCACAAGAAGGCAAAGAATTCATAAGATGCAAGGACAGATACAATAAAAGAAAAAGTGGATATATAACAACTACAAAGGTCTATAGGTGTTTTGATTGGAACAAAGATGGTCAAAAAACTAAAGGAATCTACATAGCAGAAACCTTCCAAAAATATAGGAAAGAATCATTAGAAAACATAATATCTGACCAAGGAATAGAAGAAAGATTAAATAGATCAATCCAAGCCGAAGGAGCATTTTCCAAAATAAAGTCAGGCTTAAACTACAACAGATTCCACCATAGAGGAAAAGAAAATATAATAAGTGAAATATGCCTCTTATCAATAGCACTAAACTTAAATAAACTGTCATCAAAAATAGAAAATAAAGATTTAAACATCATAAAATACAAAGCTGCTTAAGAAAAAAATATTAATTTCATAAGCTCTATTAAGTGAGCCTATTTTTAATAAAAATGTGGAAAAATTCATTCTCAACTTAAAAACTTCTATAAAAATTAATGGCTTGATACAGATATATAATAAAAAAAGCAATGCGCAGAATAGATTTACCTATTCTGCAACATCACCTTTTTCTTTATTTCTTTTAACAATTTTTGTTTTAGAGAATTCTTCTCTTTCTTTTTCTTCAATACTTTGAGAAATACTTTTGATAAGTTCTGACTTTTGTGGTATCTGTATTTTTTCCAAAGAATTAACTTTTTTATTTGATTTTCTTATTTCTATTTCCAAGTTATTTATTGTACTATCAAGCTCTGCTAATTTAAAAATATCTGCTTTTAATTTATTAAAAGCTATTAAAGCTTCATCAAATAGAGAATTTGTCTGATAAAATGAATAAGATAAAGATAATTTCTTAGGAGTAAATCTTATTTCTGCTATGTCAGTCTGCATGAATTTTGTATTCTTTGTTTCTATTGAATTATCAATCGGTATAAGACCGGCTAAATTTTCTAGCTTAGCCTGGCCTATACTTGTCATAGCTTTATTGAAATTATGACTTACTTCATTCATTGTTTGGTTTACTTTTTTATTTAAAGCATCCCTATCCTTAATTTTACTCTCATGAGCATTCATCAAGGCCTTTCTTTTTTTATCTAGAATATCAAGACCAACATCTAATAGCTTTAGTTCTTCCTTAGCTTTTATTAGATTGGCTTTACTTGCTATTTGTTCATTGTTCATCAGTCTTACCTATAAATTTATCAAGATTTTTCTCAGATACCCTGTGAAGTTCGTTTCTTGGTAATATTTTTAATATATCCCAAGCTAAATCTAAACTTTCTTCAAGTTCTCTATTTTCACTTTGATCTTGTGATAGAAATTTGCTTTCAAATACATCACCGAATTCTAGGTATTTCTTATCAACTTCTGACAAATCATCCTCACCGACAATTTGTGCAATGTTTCTAACATCTATGACCTTGGAATATGATTCATATAATTGGTTCATTACATCTTCATGATCACTTCTTGTATAGCCCTCACCAATGCCATCTTTCATAAGTCTTGATAAAGAAGGCAAGACATTTATTGGTGGGTAGACTCCCTTACTTGAAAGGTTCCTATCTATTACTATTTGTCCTTCTGTAATATAACCAGTCAAGTCTGGAACTGGGTGAGTGATATCATCATTAGGCATGGTTAGGATTGGAATAAGGGTTACAGAACCTTTCACTCCCTCAATCATACCTGCCCTTTCATAGAGACTAGCTAGATTTGAATAAAGGTAACCAGGGTAGCCTTTTCTTGAAGGTATCTCTCCTCTTATAGAAGATACTTCACGTAGGGCCTCACAATAACTTGTCATATCGGTTATGATTACAAGCACGTGGTAGCCTTTCTTGTAGGCAAGGTATTCAGCAGCTGTAAGGGCACATTTTGGAGCAAGAAGTCTTTCCATTATTGGTGAATCGGCTAAGTTTTGATACATTACTAGCTTGTCCTTTACTCCAGCTTTAGAAAAAGCATCTTCAAAGAACATTGCCTCATCTTTTTTAATACCCATAGCAGCAAAGACAAAGGCAAAGTCTTCATCAGTTTTTAGTTTAGCTTGTCTAATAATTTGAGCTGCAATTTCGTTATGTGGTAGACCTGATCCTGAAAAAATCGGCAATTTTTGGCCACGGATTAGGGTGGTCAAGGTATCAATAGCAGAAATTCCTGTTTGTATGAAGTCTCTTGGATATTCCCTTGCAACTGGATTTAGTGCAAGACCTTCGACAGGATATGTTTCTTCTGAATAAATGTCTCCACCATTGTCAATAGGTTGACCTATACCATTAAAAGTCCTACCTAGAATACTCTCATTGAGAGGTAATTCTAATGGTTTTTCGTAGAAACTAACAACAATATCTTCTACAGAGAAATTATCTGTATTTGCATAAACCTCAATTGTTACAGTATCATCATCAACCATTACAACTGATCCTACAAACTCCATTCCTGCTGCATGAACAGAAACTAGGGCGTTGTAGGCTATATCACTTACTTTTTCAATTTCTATGATAGAAGATTCTATTTTTTTGATTTTTGTATATTCTTTTCTCAACAGCTTACCCCCTCAAATTAGCAAAATAATTCTCAATTTTAGAGCCTAGCTGGTTAAGCTTTTCTAATTTATCATTTTCAACATTGTATTTCATCTGGCTTATTTCATTTAATAAGTCTGAATCATATATCTTTTTATATGAAATACCATCTTTAAGAGCTTGGTTACTTAAATTATTGTATTTATCTATTATATCAAGCATCATAATTTGCTTATCCACAGGCACATACTTATCTATAGCGTTATAAGCATTTTGTTGTAGGAAACCATTTCTAATTAGGGCAGCCACATCTAGGGTATTTTTTTGTTCATCTGATAAGGCATCTGATCCAACTAACATCATTATTGATTTAACTTCTTCTTCAGAAATCAATACATTCATAAGTTTATTTCTTATAGCGATAATATCAGAATTGTAATGCTCTTTGTAGTAGTCTTGCATCTTTTCTAAGTAGTTAGTATATGAAGTTAGCCAGTTTATAGCTGGGTAATGTCTTGAATAAGCAAGTTTCCTATCAAGACCTAAAAACACATTTACAGAACGTCTGGTTGCTTCAGTTACTGGTTCTGAAAAGTCTCCACCCGATGGAGATACAGCCCCTATTAAGGTTACTGAACCTTTTGTTCCATTTAGGTTTTCGAAATATCCAGCTCTTTCATAAAATTTGGAAAGTCTTGATGCAAGATAGGCAGGATAGCCCTCTTCTGCAGGTATCTCTTCTAGCCTTGCGGAAATTTCCCTTAATGCCTCTGCCCATCTAGAAGTAGAATCTGCCATTAGAGCCACATCATAGCCCATATCCTTATAGTATTCTGCGATAGTTATACCTGTATATATACTTGCCTCTCTTGCAGCAACTGGCATGTTTGAAGTGTTAGCAATCAGGATTGTCCTTTGCATAAGGTCCTTACCTGTATTTGGGTCGATCAGGTCTGGGAATTCCTCAAGTACCTGAGTCATCTCATTCCCTCTTTCACCACAACCAATATATACTATGATATCAACATCAGAATATTGGGCAAGCTGATGTTGGAGCATTGTCTTACCTGTACCAAATCCTCCAGGAATTGCAACTGTACCTCCCTTTGCTATTGGGAAAAATACATCTAATACCCTTTGGCCAGTAACTAAAATATTTTGTAAGGTTAAGGCTTTTTTAACTGGCCTAGGATTTCTTACAGGCCAATATTGGTAAAGTTTAAGGTCAAAAACACCTTCATCATTTTCTACCTTTAGTATGGTATCTTCAAGCTTATATTTACCATCTACCTTAGCTTCAACTATTACACCAGTAAAGCTAGACATTAGTCTATGCTCTATTACTTCTGTCTCTTTTATAGTGGCGTAAATATCTGCTTTTTTAATCTTGTCACCTTTTTTAAATTTAATTTTAACATCCCATTCTTTTTCAAGATCAAGGTTGTCAAAACCAATACCGGATGGTATAAAGGCTCCGTGTTTATCCATTATATCTTTAAGAGGTCTTTCTATACCATCAAACATATTTCCTAATAGACCAGGACCTAGTCTTACTGATAAAGGCATTGATGTAGAGATGATATCCTCTCCTACTTTTAGACCTGATGTATCCTCGTATACCTGAATAGTTGCAAGGTCACCTTCAACGGAAATAACTTCCCCAATTAGTTTTAAATTACCAACTGAAACCATCTCTCTAATTTTAAGGCTTCTTGCGTTTTGAGCATAAACAACAGGTCCATTAATTGTTTTAATTATTGGATTCATTAAAACGCTCACTTTCAAGAACTTGGTATAATTTTTTACCAAATTCATATTTTTTATCTCTAATTCTTTCTTTATAGCTAAAATTATATCTGAATTCATTATTGATATCTTTTAGTATAAAGCCACCTATATAAGTGTTATCCATCGCTTGCTTATTTTTAAAATCTATTAAAGCTAAGTCATCTTCTAACACACATACTACAATCTCATCTTCTGATAAAGAAAGTTCTTTCATAACCATTTTTATTTCAGTAGATAAAGATTTTTTATAAGCATCTGTTTGTTTATATGCCCTTAGTTTACTAATTAATCTATTATAAAAATCATCAAGCAATTCTTCCTTGTAAGCAAAAAAGTTATTTTTTTCTTCTTGCTTAATTTTTGATATTTCTTCGTTTTTTCTTATTTTTAGAAAGTTTTTACGATCTTTAAGCTTTTCTTCAAATTCTTTACTTCTTTGTTTATTCTTATTATCGATATAGGATGAATTCTTTTCGGTAGATAGGAATAATTCCTCATCCGTTTTTATCTTTTCTTCATCCCAAACCATCTTTCTAAAACTTGATAGTTTTGCTTCTAAGTCTAGCATAATCAATCCTTTCAGCCATCAATAATTACAATTAAAGGCATTGTGTAATCTCTTCTATAATTATCAATCCTATTATTATTTTTATTATAAACTGATCTTGTAATTATCAATATAGCAAGATTCTCATCCTTGTATGAATTCCTAAATTCCTCTTCAAAATTATTCTCATCAACCAAGCTTGCTTCAATAGCTCCAAGACGAAACATTGTAAGCAAGTTGTTTGAATCAGTTAGAATCTTTGCTTTCATTTTATGCGTATAGGATTAGGATTGAAATAATTACACCAAAGATTGCAATACCTTCAGCAAGACCAACAAAGATGATTGTTCTACCAAGTATTGATTGGTCTTCAGAAATTGCGCCAAGTGCTGCAGATCCTACTGTACCAACTGCATAACCAGTACCGATTGTAGCAAGTCCTGTAGATAGAGCTGCACCTATATATTTAAGTCCATCGCTTGCTGTAGCTGTTGCAGCTGCAGCTTCTCCTGCTGCTTTTGATGTTGATGGAAGAATTAATACCATAATCATCAACATTAGTGGTACAAAGGTAAATAAATTTATCTTTAATGCTTTTTTTATTTTTGCTTTTGAGCTATCTTCGTTATTTTTTAGTAGGTATAAACCTGAATAAATTGTCATAATGACAACTGCTAGTGCAAGTAATGCTGTATATTTAATCATATTCTTCTCCTTTTAAATTAGTTTTCCTTAATTGGTCTAAATTTACGACCGTTTCCTTGATAATACTTACTAAACATTTCATAAAATTCTAGTCTTAGACCTTGGATAAAGACAATCATTCCTTCAAGGCCAATGATTAAAACATTACCAAATATTAATATTATTATTCCAAAAATCCCGCCACCAACAAGTTTGCTCATAACTTCAAAGGCCATGTATAGACCAACGTGGTTGATAGCAAAGGCTCCAACCCTAGTAAATGAAACAAGATTTGAAAATACTGAAAGCAAGGCTTCTATTATTGAAAATGAACTTTCAACATAATAATCTGAGGCACTTGATTCAAAGACCTCATCTCTCTTTTCAATTTTAGCTGATATTGGTTTAGAAAATACTATCATTATTATTGATAGAATCAACAGACAAAGAGCAAAAGGCATTGGAAGTGGATTTACTTTTACAATGTTAAGTATTAATAAAACAAATGAAATCATCATCAAGAGTCCTGCAAGGCCTTCCTTACCAAAGATTCCTTCTTCGATATTTTTTTGTTTTACTAATTTGTTATAAATACCTAGACAATATGCAATTACAAGTAGCATTATACCAAAGGCTACTGATGCTATAAGGACTTTCATGATATTATCAAATGGTTTAATCAATAATGTAGGAATCAATGTCTCTATTCCAAAAAATGATCCATACATCAAACCAAAGAAACAAGCAGAAAATCCAATTCTTCTTATTAGTGATCCGAAGGTTTTATTAATCTTATCTACAAAAAAGCTTAGAAGAATAAAAACTAAACCTTGTCCTAAATCACCAAACATCATTCCATAGAGGAGCATATAAGTTACTGCGAAAAATGGAGTTGGGTCAATTTCGTTATAATTAGGTGCTCCATACATATTTACTAGGAATTCGAAGGGTCTAAAGAGCTTGTTATTTCTTAACTTTGTTGGTGGCTCTTGATTATATTTTTTTTTTACTTCTACGTTTGTTTTGTCGTATTTTTTGGATAAAGATTCAAATTCTTTTACCTTAGAATTTGGAACCCAACCAGTTAAGTATAAATATTTTTCACCCTTGGCCATCTTACTAATGATATTTTCGCTTTTTTCATAGTATTCAACAGTACTTGGTAAAGATTCGAAAGTTTCTTCGTTATTATCCTTAAAATCTTTGATATCTTTTTCTAGATTATCTAATTCCTTTCCTATACTACTTAACTTAGCATTTATTGTATCAAGATTCTCATCAGGAAGTTCCATATCGATAAAGCCCATTGTGTTTACAGCCCTACCTATATCTTCACTAACCTGTTTTGGATAGACTAATAGATAATTTTCTTTAGAGTTTTTTATTTTATCTGTCATTGCCATCCTCCTTGATTATTTTTTCGAATGCTTCATCTACGAGCATGTCAACCTCATCCTTGTATAGGCTTTCAATGCTAGATTTCTTGTCAGAAAAAGATTTTTTAATTTCACTAGCTTCTTTGCTTATTTCTTCATCGTTGTTTTTATTTAACTCCGCAACTTCTCTTGTAATTTTTTCAAGATAGGTTTGATCAATCTTATTAGCAACTTTTAAGCTTTCAGCTTTTTCATTTTCAATTATAGCATCAACACTTCTTCTTCTTTCACTAGTTTTATTGTCTAGCTCAATCAAAGTGTTAATCGCATCAGCACTTTTAGTATCTTCATCGTTTAAGTGGATGATTAGTGATGGTATATTTTCGTAGTTATTTTTTAGAATAAATCTACCATCTTTTGTCACCTCGCCATATCTAAAATCGAAATAGTTTAAGTGCTTAATCTTATCAATATCAACATCTGCCCTATTTAGAATCTCCAAATTATTTTTATAAGTTAATAATTTTTCTTTTTCTTCAACAAGGCTTTCTCGTCTTTTAATCATCGGCTCAAGTCTAGTATAGAGTCTGTCAAGTTCATCTTTCTCAATAACTTTAGTTATTTTACCGATTTTTTCATCATCTTTAATATCAAAGAATTTCTTTAGATAATCAAGTTTTTCAAGTTCTTCTTTGCTAAGACCTTGAAAGCTTGTAATACTATTCATATCCTCAGTCAGTTCGACATTTTCGCTACTAGCCTTGACAGAGAAAGCTCTACTAGCCACTTGACCAAAAGCATCAATTGGTTCGATTTGACCTATATTTATTACATCCTTTAATAAATCGGTAAGATTTTCTAGTCTGGATGTAATATTAACTAGGTTCATTTTTTCTACTGCCATATCTACCTTCCTATTAACAATTCTCTTTTCTGATTGTAATCATATCGTCCATCCATCTCTAGTATGGAAATAATATTTTTAATATCCAAGTATAAAAGATTTATTGCAGAGATAACATAAAGGATGTCACAATTCTCACTGATTATTTCATCTCTAGAATTCTTCCATCTTCTATCTTGTATTCTTTTGTAAACCAAATCTTCATTTTCAAAAATATTTTTATACCTACTATCAGAAAAATACTCTATAAATTCGTCCTTATTGAGATTAGATATCTCTCTAAGTCTATCTGCATTAAACAGATATCCACCCTCTATAAGATAGTTAAAAACTTCGTTATTATTTATTTCAAAAAAAGATTTTAACCTGTAAAGCATTTCAAAATTCAACAAGTTGATTTCTTCAGCTATATATCTGTTGATGTACTTATAATCATTGCTAGGGAACTTTTCGCTCATTTTTAGTAAGTCTCTATAATACAATTTTATAAGAGCATTAGAAGATAAAAATATCAATTGGTCTTGATCCATATTTTCATTTAAAAACGGCTCCAAGACCCTTTTTATATGTTTATCTTTAATAGATTCAACAAAATCATGTAAAGAAAAACTAGCTGATAGCTCCATTCCTTCAAAAAACGGGCTGTTTACGAAGTATTTATAGTTATCTGATAAAGAATCATTTAATATACTTGTAATTATTTCTTGTATCAAATAAATTTTGTAAATTGAGAAATATAATTCATAAAATTTTTTATCTAAGCCTCTTAAAAAGAAGTCAATTGACCTTACTTGCTTGAAAAAATAATTATTTAATTTTTCTTCAACAATTAGTTTATCATCATCAGCTGATAGAAATTCATAATTTTTCTTTAAATATGAGATTTTTCTATCAAAATCATTCTCATTTATAGTTCTTTCTAGCAAATAATCATCTAAAAGTTTCCCCAATTTAGCCTTAGCTTTTACAGAAACATCTTTCATAAAACCTCCTTTCCTGACATTAACATATTGTACCTTAAATTCTTTTATAAAAAAAGCTTTTTAAATAACTAATATCATTTATATATATCTGGAAAAGGACTTAAGCCCAGCTAAGGCTGGGCTATTCAACTAAGTCTCCTGATATTGTAAAGGATGTATTGTCATTTATTTTTACTTTTACAAATTCTCCAATTAAACTCTTATCGGCTTTCACATGAACTAACTTGAAATCATCAGTTCTACCTGTAAGAACTTCAGGATTATTTTTACTTTCTGATTCTAATAATACCTCTACAGTTTTACCTATATAAGTCTTATTCTTTTCATAAAAATGTGGATATAAGACATCTAAAAGCCTATCAAATCTATCTTGGATTACATCATCATCTAATGGAGTAAGTTTTGCAGCCTTTGTCTTTGGCCTAGGTGAATATTTGAAAGTAAAGGCTGTGTCGTAACCTACTATATCACATACCTTAAGTGTTTCTTTAAAATCTTCTTCTGTTTCTGTAGGATAACCTACTATTATATCTGTTGAAATTGCGATTTCTGGTATTTCTTCTTTAAGTTTTCTAACTCTTTCAAGATACTTTGCCTGATCATAATGACGATTCATGTCTTTTAGAATTTTTGATGAACCAGATTGAAGTGGTAAATGAAAATACTTACATATATTGTCGTTTCTTTTAATTACTTCTACAAGTTCATCGGATAAATCTTTTGGATGACTTGTTGTAAACCTAAGTCTTTTTAGATTTGGTATTTGAGCCACTTTTTCTAAAAGCTCTGGGAATGTGTGTTTGAAATCGGCTTTGTTGCCATAAGAATTAACATTTTGACCAAGTAAGGTTATTTCTTTATAGCCATTGTTAACCAAATATTCTACCTCTTCTATAATTGATGAAGGGCGTCTAGATTCTTCCCTACCTCTTGATTCAGGAACTATGCAATAGGAACAGAAATTATCACAACCGGTCATTATATTTACATAGGCTTGAAAATCATTTGGGGTGTTATATTTTACAAAATCATCTTTTACATTATCTGTTGATATATCGACGACTCTTTCATTTGTTTCAAGATATCTAAAGATTAAATCCTTAAGGGAGTTGATGTTTTTAGTACCAAAGATGATATCTACTTCCTTATGTTTATCAATTATAACATTTCTAGCTACTTCAGTTTGCATCATACATCCTGATACAGCAATTATTTTTTCGGGATTTTCTTTTTTCAGTTTCTTTAATGATGAAACTTGACCATATAGCTTTAGCTCTGCATTTTCTCTTACTAAGCATGTATTGAATAAGATAAAATCTGCCTTATTCCTATCCTCTTCATATCTATAACCCAAATCTTCTAGGATATAGGATATTCTTTCAGAATCATGCTCATTCATTTGACAGCCAAAGGTTGTTATATTGTAGGTCTTTCCTCTAAAGAAATCTTTGTATTTATCTAATTTGTCAGACATGTTCCTCCTTTAAGTAAAAAAAGAGATGATAAAAATCATCTCCATTTTTATTAATCTTACTCAGCGTCTTCTTCAATAGATCCAAGTAAATCTTCTGAACCTTGTGCTGATAGAGCTTGTGCAAGCATATCTCCAAGGTTGTTATTTAGGTCATCATCACCAAATGATGAAGAAGAATTATCTTTTTCTACTTTTCTTCTTGGTCTATCGTTAGTTCTAGATTGTCTTCTTGGTTTTCTTTCTGGTCTTTCTGGAGCTTCTTTTAAAGCTTTAATGCTAAGACCGACTTTTTCATCTTCAGTATCTATTGAGATTATCTTTACTTCGATTGTGTCACCAACTGTAAGCTCATCAGATGGTTTTTCAACGTGATCCCAAGAAATTTCTGAAACATGAACAAGACCTTCTACACCATCAGCTACTTCTACAAATGCACCAAAGTCAAGTAGGTTTACTACTTTTCCTTCAACTACATCACCAACTTTGTGGCTATTTACAAAACTTTCAAATGGTTTGTCTAGAAGTTGTTTGCGACCTAAAGATATTCTATTTTTTTCTTTATTTAATTTTAGGATTTTAACTTCGATTTCATCATCCACATTTAGGACATCTGATGGGTGTTCAACTCTTGTCCAAGCGATATCTGAAACATGAAGTAATCCGTCAAGTCCGTTAACTTCTACGAATGCACCAAAGTCAGTTAGTCTTGCTACCTTGCCTGTAACAACTTGGCCTTCTTCTAAATCTTCCCAAAGGTCATCAAGTTCTGCTTCAAGTACATCTTTTCTAGATAGAACAAGTCTATTTTTTCTTTCATCGATGCTGATGATCTTAAGATCCCATTCTTCACCAACAAATTTCTTAAGATTTTTTACAAAGTAAGTTGCTATTTGGCTAGCAGGTACGAAACCATTTACACCATTAACTTCAACAGTTAGGCCACCCTTGTTAAAGCCAACAACTTTACCATGTACTAATTCGTCATTTTCAAACTTTTCAGCAAGTTCTTTCCATGCTTTCATACCTTCTACTCTTCTAGTAGATAGGCTAACATTACCTTCACCATCATCAAGTTTGATAACGAATACGTCTATATCATCACCAACTTCAAAACTGTTTTTAGGATCTTTTTGTTCCTCTTCAGTCATTTCGTCTAGTTTAACAATACCATCTGCACGATATTGGATATCTACAAATACCTCATCATCTTTAACATTGATTACTGTACCTGTGATCACCTCTTTAGGGTAAATCTTCTTTAAACTATCCTCTAGACTGTTCATAAATTCTTCTTTTGTGAATTCATCCATACTACTTACTACCTCCTTAATAATCGAATCAGGCGTAGATGCACCTGCGATTATTCCTAATTTTTTAAATTTAGAGAGCTTTTGCAAAGGTAGATCTTTAACAGTTTCAATCCTTAAAACATTTTTACAATACAAACTAGCTACTTGATATAGCTTATTTGTGTTAGAACTATTAAAACCACCAACTACAATCATACAATCTACATAATCCGCTAATTTTTTAGCAGACTCTTGCCTTAATTTTGTAGCATTGCATATTGTGTTTTCTATTACTACACTATCATTATTTTCTTCTAACTTGTTAGCAATATTTACAAAAAATTCAAACCTATTTGTAGTCTGGCTAACTACATATAGCTTCTCATAATTCTTAATATTTTTTGCTTCAGTCTCATCTGATACTACTATACCATTGTTTATAAAAGATTCCATAGCAATTATTTCTGGATGCTTCTTATCTCCAACAATTATTACCTGATAGCCTTCTTTTTCTTTATCAGAAATCTTCTTATATATACTATTTAAAACAGGACAAGTTGCATCATAAAGCTCGTTGCCATTAGCAATAAGCTTATCTTTAAAGCTTTTGTATTCTCCATGGGCTCTTATGACTATTAAGGAATCTTTGATTTTTAGAGCCTCTTCATGATCAATAACTTTTAGTCCTTTTTTTTCGAAATCTGCCACTAATTGTGGGTTGTGGATTAAAGGACCTAAAGTATATTTATTTTTTTTTGATTTTAGAGCTTTTTCGGCAAGGTCAACACTTCTTTTGACTCCAAAGCAAAAACCAGAATTATCTGCAATAATAATTTCCATTATCTACTCTCTTTCAATTCTTTACTATGTTCATATAAATTTATGAAAATGTGGTCAGAAATTTCTTTCATCGCTTCTTTATTTTTTAGGTTTGAATACTTTTCTATCCTCATTGGTTCCTTAACATAAATATCTACCCTTGAGAACAGCTTATAATTTGTGACAATCTCAATTGGCAATATATCAGCCTTAGCTTTCAAAGCTATGAATCCTACTCCCTCTTTCATATTTTCCCTATCAATGGTTTTGACTCTGGTTCCCTCAGGGAAAATTCCTAGGGTATGGTCTTCCTTAATTAGGTTTATAGCATGTCTTAAGGCCTTGAGGTCATTTCCTTGTCTATCTACTGGAAACATTCCTGCTTTTTTTAATAAAGTTCTAAGTACAGGGATTTCAAAAAGTTCTTTTTTTGCCATAAAATAAAATCTTATAGGTAAGGATATAGCAAGGAAAAAAGGGTCAAGATTAGACCAGTGATTTGCACATGCTATAAAATTTGCATCCTTTGGTATAAATTCCTTACCATGAACGTGGATCCTATAAAAAGGAAAAAGTAAAATCCTTACAAGTATAACCAAAAAATTATAAAACATCAGTTTTCTCCACATACGAAAGTATCAATTCAATTGTTTGGTCAATATTAAGTTCTGAGTTATCAATTAATATTGCCCCTTCTGCTAGCTTTAATGGAGAAATTTCTCTATGGGAATCATAGTCATCCCTCTTTATAATTGCCTTTTCAATCTCTTCTACACTTAGTTCTGATTCACCCTGATCAAATCTTCTTTTAGCCCTCGTTAGGGCAGAAGCAGTTAAGTAAAATTTATATTTAGCATTTGGAAATACTACACTTCCTATATCCCTACCATCTAGGATGAAAGATGTATTTTTAGCTATTTGTCTTTGAAGGTCTACCATCTTCTCCCTAACATAGGATTTGGCTGAAACCCAAGAGACATTAGCTGTAATTTGATCATTTCTTAGGTCTTTAGTGACGTCACTTCCTAAAAGATATAATTTTTCATCCTTAAAATCGATCTCTATTTCATCAATTAACCTTATTAAAATCTGATCATCAGTTTTTTCATCCATACCCTTATCTAAGAAAAACTTAGTAACAGCCCTATACATTAGGCCTGTATTTAAGTATTCTATTCCTAATTTTTTAGCTAAAATTTCAGAAATAGTTGATTTTCCAGAACCACTTGGCCCGTCTATCGCTATTATATATGTCATATCCTCTCCCTTATATATTGTGAGCAAGCATAAGCTGTAGAAAAGTAGATTTGAAGATTGTACCCTCCAGTAAGGCTATCTATATCAAGGTTTTCGCCTACAAAAAATAAATTATCAATTTTTTTAGACATCATGCTGCTTGGATTTATTTCAGACAAGTCTACCCCACCCCTGGTAACAACTGCTGATTCATAGCCGCCTAATTTAAGAAAATTTAGCTCGAATTTCTTTAAATTTTCTATTATTAGCATCCTCAAGTCCCTACTAAGCTCACTCGCCCTTAGGTCTTTATCAATTTTAAGTCTTTGACCAATTACCCCTACTAAGCTATCGTTGATTATAGATTTTAGAATATTTAGAATAGATTTTTTGGGATTTTGATTTATTAAATCAAGTAAAAGGTCGTCTAATTCATTATAAGTGTATTTTGTAAAAAAATCTATATAAATATGATTTACCTTGTCATTATCAATTAAGGAACTTGCCCTTAGGACTACTGGTCCTGTTATAAAATCAGAATTTATTAATATATCTCCAACCTGATATACTGAATTTTCATCAGACTCCAGACTAAGGCCCACATCTTTTAGAGATAGGGCCTTGATATTAAGTTTATCTTTAATGAAGATAGGAACCAGCACTGGACTAATTTTGCTAATATGGTGACCAAGTTTTTTGCATAGGTCATATCCTAGTCCATCTGATCCAGTTTTAGGATACGACTTACCTCCAGTAGCTATAACAAGACTATCAAATTCAAATTTATGATCATCAGTTTTGACAATAAACTTTTTATTCTTCTTAATATCTACAACTTTTGTATTTGTTAATAAATTTATACCTAAGTCGTTTATTTTTTTATAGAAAAAGTCAATAAGGCTTTGTGACTGTTGGGATTTAGGAAATACCCTCCCATCTTCTTCTGCTATTGTTGCAATGCCTTCACTTTCTAAAAAGTCTATTAAGTCATAATTATTAAATTTAGCATAGGAAGAGTAGACAAATTTTTTATTTCTTACAACTTTATCGAGGAAATCTCCATCATATGACATGTTCGTGATGTTGCACCTTCCTCCACCTGTCATTTTGAGTTTCCTAGCTATTTTAGAATTCCTCTCAAGAATATATATTTCATTATTTTCGTTTTTTGCAAGAATGGCTGTCATAAGTCCAGCTGGTCCTGCTCCAATAATTCCAATTTTTTTCATATAATTTTTCCCACAAAAAAAGATAGTTGCCTACCTTTTAACTTTTTTAACAAAGAGCATTTCTTCTTTGTCAAAGTATTTATAGTCTTTTTCTTTAAGATCAGATAGGCTAATATCTCCTATCCTTATCCTTTTAAGCCTTTTAACACTGCTATTAAAATATTCAAACATTCTCCTTATCTGTCTATTATATCCCTGATGAATTATGACTTGATATTTTTTATTACCGATTAGTTTAATATAAGCATCTGATGTATGTTCACCATTTCCTATATCTAGACCTTGCATAAAAAGATTTTCTTCTTTTTTGCTAAGGGTTTTATCAACATCTACAATATATTCTTTGTCTAGTTTGAATTTAGGATGAATAATATTATTGGTGAATTCCCCATCATTTGTAATAATCAAAAGACCTTCGCTATCTTTATCAAGTCTTCCAGCAGCATAAAACCTCTTATCAATTTCTAACAAGTCATTTAAGTCTAATTTATTATAAGGATCAAAATTAGAAGTTATATAACCAACAGGCTTATATAGTTTAATATAAAATTTCTCTTCTAACTCAAGTAATTGACCATCGATTGTAACCTTATCAGTATCTTCTACTTTAAATCCTGGCTCAGTTATTAAGTTATCATTAACCGTTACTCTACATTCTTTGATTAAGTCGTCTGCTTTTCGTCTAGAAGTAAAGCCTGTATTTGCTATATATTTATTTATTCTCATTATCATCACCAATCTTTATTTCAGGTAAATCTTCTAGTGAAGATATAGAAAAATATTTTAGAAACTCATCTGTTGTGCCAAATATTATTGGTTTTCCTATCTTATCTAACCTTCCCTTTTCAACAATTAGTCCCCTATCAAGTAGTGAATCAATTGTCGATTGAGAGTTAACTCCCCTTATTTTATCTATTTCCGCCCTTGTAATTGGTTGCTTATAAGCAATTATAGAGAGGGTTTCTAAGGTTGAGTTAGTTAGTTTTTTTTCTGACTTGGCTACTAATTTTTCTAAGTATTTATCAGTAGACTTTCTTGTAGAAAATTGATAGGTGTCACCATATTTTCTAATAATTAGGCCAGTATTTTTGTTATTTCTCTCCTCAATAGATTCCTTAAGGGCAGTTTTTATGTCTTTTTTATCAATATCAAATAATATCTTTGATAGGTCAGCAAAATCTAGGGGTTCACCCCAAATATATAAAATTTCTTCTATGAGTCCTTTAATTTCGTCAACTGTCATTTTCCCTCTTAACTATTTTAAATGAATTAATATCTTCTTGACTTAAATAAATCTCTTTAAGCTTTACCATTTCTAGAAGAGCTAAGAAAGTAGCTATACATTCTGCTTTTGTAATGATCCTTTTTGTTATATCGTTTAACTTTAATTCTTTAGAAAAATTCAGTGTTTTCCTAAGGCTAATAAGGTAATCATTAACATCTGGCATTATCTCTTGCTCAAATATTCTGGATTCAGATTTTTCTTCATTTTTTAGTCTATTAAGAAGCTTTTTAAATTCTCTTGAAAGTATATCTATATCTTGATTAATGATTATTTCATCTTTTTCAAAGCTAGTCAAATCTTCTTGAAATTTAACATGTATTTTACGAGCTTCTTCTTCTAAATACTTGAAATCCTCTTGGACGGACTTGATTTTTTTATACTCGATTAGATATGCTAAAAAATCTTCTTCTAAGCCTTCATTTTCCTCTTTTGGTAAGAGCTTGTTTGCCTTAATTGTTAAAAGAATAGATGATGTGTATATAAACTCAGAAAGAGAAGGCAAATCTATATTCATTTTAGCTACTTCTTCTAAAAATGGACTTGTTATATCTTCAATCTTAACATCATATATATCAATCTTTTGTTTATCAATTAGCTTTAATAAAAGGTCAAAAGGCCCCTCAAAGGCCTCTAGTTCAATATTAAGCTTCATTTAATAACTTTATACAATATAAGATCGCTATAATTGTTTTGGCATCTTTAATTTCACCATTTTCCACCATCTTATATAATTCTTTTATCTCGATTGCGCATGCTTCTACATTCTCATCCTCATCTTGCTCAAGACTTGATTTAACTAAATCTTTAGCTAAGAAAAATGATAATTTATCATTTGTAAATCCTGGTGAAGCATGCATATCAAATAAGTAGGAAATAGTTTCTGGTAAATATCCTACTTCTTCTTGTAATTCTCTTTTAGCTGTTTCTATTGGCATCTCACCCGGATCAACTAATCCTGCAGGAATCTCTAAGGTTATTTTATCAATTGCCTTTCTATATTGTTTTACCATCCAAATCTTGTCATTACCATCAAATGCTATGATACCAACACCTTTTTGGTGATCAACTATCTCTCTTTTAGAATACCTTTTATTTTCAAGCTCTACGGTTTCAACTCTTAATTTAAGTATTTTACCATCATAAATTGTATCTGACTTAATGGTTTTTTCATAAAATTTTTGCTCATTCATTTCTTAATTCCTCCGCCATCTCCAAAATTTCTCTTGCTGACTTTTTAGTAGTTTCAGTTATATCAACACCTGCAATTAACCTTGCTATTTCAAGAGTTCTTTCTTCCCCTTTTATTGTTTTTGAGTAAGAAATAGTAGCATCTTTTTCATCTTTTTTACAAACCAGTATATGGTTATTAGCAAGTGAAGCTAGCTGTGGCAAGTGAGATATAGCTATTACTTGTCTTTTCTTAGATAAATCTAAGATTTTTTCACCAACAACTTGTGCTGTCCTCCCACTTATTCCAGTGTCTATCTCGTCAAAAATCATCGTATCTATATCATCAAAACTTGCAAAAACTTCTTTAAAGGCAAGCATTATTCTCGAAATCTCACCGCCTGATGCTGTCTTGGTTAAAGATGATAGGTTTTCTCCTTTATTGGTTCTAATCAAGAAATCTACATCATCATAACCATTTTTATCAATTAAATCAGTCTTATTAAGGTCAACTTTAAATTTACCATTTTTTATATTTAATTCCACAATTTCTTTGTTGATTGATGACTCAAGTTCTTTTATCTTTTTAACTCTAATGGCATGTAACTTATCAGCCTTATCTAACATTTTTTTATCTATATCCGCTATTTTAGAGTCTATATTTATTCTTAGGTCTTCAATTTGATTGAGCTCATCCAGGCGGTCTTTCATTCCTTCATAATAAACTTTGATATCATCTATGCTATTGCCATATTTCCTCTTAAGATCAAAGAGTTTTTTATTTAAATCATCAAGCACTTGTAATCTTTCTGGATCAGTGGACAAAATTTCTACATAGGAATCAGCTTCTGAATATATATCGTTAAGTTGATCTGATATTGATATTAGTCTGTCATATATGTCCTCAGATTTTTTATCTATACCTACATAATTTGATATTGAAGAAGAAGCTTCATTTAATAAACTACTAATAGATGGAATTTGATAATCATCAGAGTCAATGATTTCAATCATTTGATAATAGCCGTCTCTCATACTTGATATATTTGATAGCCTCTGATATTCACTTTCTATTTCATCTTCATCTAAATTAAATAAATCTATGGCTTCAATCTCTTTTATTTGATAATCAATAAGATCTCGTTCCCTGCTTAACTCTTCATCGGTTAAGTCTAAGTCTTGAAATTTTCTTATAAATTCTGTTTTCTCTCTATATAATTCTTTCAAGGAATCTCTTAAAGACTTAGTTTCTTTGTCGTTTTGATAAGAATCTATTAAGTTTATATAATTAGACTTATTCATATAGACGTTGCTATCACCTTGTCTATAGATATCAATTAAAAATTCCCCTATATCTTTTAAGATATTTAAATTTGAAAGTCTACCATTTATCCTTATCGATGATGACTTATCGCTTATTTTTCTGGTAATAATAAGCTTGTCATCATCAAAAATTATATCTTTATTCTCAAGATATAATTTTTGATATTCATCTATGATAAATACTGCTTCAATAATTGTAGTGTCCTTAAATTTGCCGATAATATCTTTGCTAGCCCTCTTTCCTAAAAGCAAATTTATTGCTTCAAGTATAATGGACTTTCCTGAACCAGTCTCGCCAGTTATTACATTAAACCTATCCTCAAAAAATATATGATCTTTTTTGATTATTATAAAATTATCTATATAAAGCTCGGCAAGCATTATTTTACAAGATCTCTTAATTCTTCTACTAAATCGTCAATAGTTTTTGAATCTCTTGGAGTAATAAAAATTGTGTCTATACCTGTTACGATACCTCCAACATTTTCAAGCTTTGCATTAGTAATATATTGTCCGCAAACAGTTGCACAGTAAGATATAGTTTTTATTACTACAAGTTGAGAAGATTTTTCTACTGATAAGACTGCTTCCTTGAAAATTTTTTCAATTCTTTCTGTAAGTGTGTCATAAACCGCATCAACTACTGTGTATTTATATTCGTAGTCATCACTTTGAACCTTGGATATTCTAAGTTCTTTTATATCCCTAGAGATTGTAGCCTGGGTAGCATTTACTCCTTGGTCTCTTAGAATCTCAGATAATTGACTTTGAGTTTTGACATCATTATTTTGAATAATATCTAATATTAATCTTTGTCTAGTGTATTTTTTCATAATATCCCCTAATAACTTCGTTTTGATAAATAATCTATAAGATAAGTTAAAAATTCGTTATGGCTAAAATTAGAAATAGCATCTCTTGCATCTTTGTTAATTGAATCAAGAAGATTAATGGCTTCTTCTTTAGTCATTATATTGAGTATATTTAGTTCATCATCATATGTATCTTCAAGTAAATCATCTTGTATTTGGAAAGCTAGGCCTAGGTTTTCAGCATATAATGAAAGAAGCTCTATTTGTCTATGGCTAGCCTTTGATGAAAGTGCAGCCCCAATGCATGCTGCCTTGAAAAGGTCTGAGGTTTTCTTGCTATAAACCTCCAATAAATAGGACTTATCTACCTTGATATCTTTCCTTAAATCCAAGATTTGGCCCTGAATCATTCCCCTTTTAGAGGCTCTTTCCATTATATACTTACTAGATTTAAGATATGTATTGTTAATAATAGCAACATCAAATAAAATAATAGCAGCTTCATTTAAAAGAGCATCTCCAGTTAATATAGCTAAGTCTTCACCATATTTTTTGTGAAGGCTCTCCATCCCCCTCCTATAGTCATCATTATCCATGGCAGGTAAGTCATCATGGACCAAAGAATAGGCATGAATTAATTCAATAGCCAAGGCCATTTTATAATCTTCCTCACTAAGGGAGCTTGAAAACATTTTCTTACTTTCTAGATACAAGCTGGCCCTTATTCTTTTGCCGCCATCTGCTGCATAGGTCATTGTTTCATTAATAAGACCTTTTTGGGGAAAGTAAGATCTTACTCTTTCATCTATGTCCTTCTTATTATTATTTAATATTTTAATAAATTCTTCTTTATTCATCACTATCAATTATTTCTACCTTAGCCCTATAGTCATCTAAACTTGCTTCTAACTTCTTATAGAGTTCTTTAGCTTCTTTATAAAGTTTTACACTCTTATCTAAGTTATCTTTGTTATTTTCTATTTCTTCTAATAGGCTTTCTATTTTCTTATAATTTTCTTCAAATGATTTATCCATCAATAATCCTTGCTATTACTTCTCCATCACTAAATACAAGTTTTACAAGATCATCAGCTTTAAGTGAATGCTTAGAAAAAACCAATATATTATCATGTTCAATTTGTATATGTTTTTTTGAATATTCAATAATTTTTTCTACTGCCTTTAAATTAAAGGAAAGGCTTTTAAGCTTATGATCATTGTAAACAAAATTATCCCTAATTGTTTTCTCAATTCTTACGCCTAAACTAGAAATCTCTTTGGATTTAGCGTCTAAGATTAGCTTAGGATTGCTAATATCGATTCGTTTTTTTAGAAATTTTAATTTTAATTCATAATTTTCTAATATATTTTCTATGTCTTTAGTTCTTTGTTTGAATAAATTTTCTAAATTTTTGTGGTAGTCTTCATAGAAGCTTATTAGGTAAGAACCTGCTTCTGTCGGTGTTTGAAGGCTTAAATCACTTGCTAAATCCGATAGAGTTCTATCAATATTATGGCCGATTGCTGAAATAATAGGTGTCTTCGCTTTATTTATGGCCTCTATAACTTCTTTATGATTGAAGCTTGAAAGGTCTTCATTTGACCCTCCACCTCTTGTTAAGACAATAACATCAAGATCTAGTAAATCTAATTTATTAATTCCTTGTGCTATTAAGCCCGGAGACATATCTCCTTGAACCTTTACAGGATTTAAAAATATTTTTATGTCATTAGGTCTTGAATTAATCATTGATATAAAATCTACAATTGCAGCCCCATCTTTTGATGTTATTAGGCCTATTTTTTTGACTAATTTATCTATTGGCTTTTTATTTTTTGGGTCGAAATAGCCTTTTTTTATAAATTCTTCTTTTATTTTTAAAAATTCAAGATAGGTCTTGGAAAGCCCTTCATCTTCAACTTCGCTAGCAATTATAATTAGTCTTGAAGAGAAATTATTATAGGATAAGCTACCTCTAACAAGAACGTTCTTTCCTGGTTCAAAGTCAAAGGTTATATCCTTATCCTCATAATAATATATTACACAGTCTATTAAATCTGAGTCTTCCTTTAGAGAGAAGTACAAGTGTTGGTTATTGATTCTAACATTTGAAAGCTCTCCACTTATAAAAATTCTTCTAAAAATAGGATCGTGTTTAATATTTGATTTTATATACTCATTAAATTGCTTAACTGTTAGAGGTTTTTTCATTTTTTATCTTTTCTAACGATGTCACCTAGTACTTTATTAATAATCTTATACTCATCATTTGATGTATATTTTTTCGCAAGATCAACAGCTTCATTAATTGAGACTGAGACTGGTATATCTAAAAAATATATTTCATTTATTGAAAGAAATATTATAGACTTTGCTACCTTGCTTATGTTAGAGTATCTAGCAGATAGGCTATCTTCAAGCTTTGCTACAATCTCATCATAATGTTTTTTATATGAATCTATAGATTTAATTATATAAGTTTCATTCTCACTTAGGTCATGATTTTGAAATAAATCATTATTCTCTTTTATATCGTTAATTGAATCTTGGAAGATAAGCTTAAAAACCCACTCCCTCTGTTGTCTTCTGTTCATCAAATTTCTAATCTATTAACGTTAATATTAACCCTACTAACTCCAATGCCTGTCATTGTTTCTATTACATCTTTGACATTTTTTTGGACTTTTTTTACGGTCTTTCTAACGTTTATATTTTTGTCTAGGGATAAATCTATGTCTATTACAAGATTACCAGCTATTTTTCTGATATTTGTCTTGGTAGCCTTGTTTTGTAGTGAATGCATAAATCCTTCTTCGGAGGTATCTTCATATACTCCATAGACTTCCTCAGCAGCTGTGGTTGCAATTTGATCTAGAATTTCATCAGCAATTTTAACTGAACCATCTTTAAAATTATTAGTCATCTAATACTCCTATACTCTAGATAGATACTCTCCACTTCTTGTATCTATTTTGATCACATCACCTTCGTTTACAAATATTGGCACGTTTATAACTGCGCCAGATTCAACTGTTGCAGGTTTTGTTACATTTGTAGCTGTATCACCTTTTACACCTGGTTCTGTTTCTACTACCTTAAGCTCTACAAAGTTTGGTGGATCAATTGAAAATGGTTTGCCTTCATAAAATTTAATAAGTACACTGTCATTTTCTTTTACATAAATTATTGCTTCTTTAACTGCTTCTTCTTCTATACCGATTTGTTCAAAGCTTTCTGGGTCCATAAAATAATATAGTTGACCATCATTGTATAAATATTGCATTTCTTTTGTAGAAATTACGGCATTTTCAAATTTTTCATTAGGATTAAATGTTACATCCTTTGCTCCACCATTCATTACTGATCTTATTTTGGTTCTAACAAATGCTGCACCCTTACCTGGTTTTACGTGTTGGAAATCTACAACTTGATATACATCTCCATCATATACAAATGTTACACCTTTTCTTAAATCGTTAGCTGATATCATAATTCCTCCTTGGCTATATTCTTACATTATTATACCATATATAAGAGCTAATTGAAAATTTTATTCATCTGCTTTTATCATTTTACATATAAGAATGATGTATTAAATCAAGCTTATAAGTATAATGAATAAAAAGAGGTGCATATGAAAAAACTTGCTATAATCTCAGAGTTTAATCCTTTCCACAATGGTCATAAATATTTGCTTGATAAAGCTAAAGAAAACTTGGCATGTGACTTAGCCATATCTTTTATGAGTGGTGATTTTGTTCAAAGAGGTGAAGCGGCTATCGTTGATAAATTTACACGAGCAAAAACTGCTGTTGAAAATGGTTTTGATCTAGTAATTGAAATGCCTAATTTCATTAGTTTACAAGCCGCAGAATTTTTCGCCTTAAAATCTTTAGAAATTCTAGATAAAATGGAAATTGATTACCTATGTTTTGGGATTGAAAGACTAGATGAAAGAGATTTTTTAGATAAAGCTAAAATCGTAATAAATAATGATAACTTTATTAATCAAGAGCTTAAAAAGTACCTTGCAAATGGTATATCCTATACAAAAGCCCTTAACAGTGCTATTTCTAAGCTTGTAGGCGATGATTTTATTTCAGCCAACAATATTTTAGCTCTCGAATATATGAAGGCAATTGATAAATTAAAGTCTAAAATTATCCCATACCCAATTTGTAGAGTTGGAAGCCTTAATAAGGATAAAACGATTAATGATAAATTTTATGCCTCATCTACTGCTATTAGAAATAATATTTCCGGCGATATAAGTAAGCTTATGCCTAGAACATCTTTTAAGAATTTTTCTGATTTTTTTAAAAATTATGATAGAATTAACGATGATTTTTTCTATAAAATTTTTACCTATAAGCTAATTGTTGAGAAAAAAGCTATGACAGATATTATCGGTTATGAAGAGGGGATTGAAAACCATCTAATAAAACTTGTAGATAGAAACAGGACTTTTGATGATTTTATTAATGAGGCCACAAGTCTTAGGTATACTAAATCAAGAGTAAGAAGGCTTATCCTTAATTATATTCTTGATAATAGCTTTAGACTTAATTATATAGATATTCATTTTATAAGAATATTGGCCTACAATAAAAAGGCAACCAAAATATTTAATAATTTCAACGATAAGGTTGATATAGTTATAAATAAGGCTGATTCAAAAATATTGGATCACAATAATTTTAAAATTTATGAAAAAATGATAAATTCTTCCAATCTCTATAATCTAGCTATTGGAAGAGAGATAAATTATGATTATATTCATAATAATAAACCTTTTAAGTAAAAAACGTCCAAGCAACATAATTATTATGTCTTGGACGTCTTTAATTACTTATTTTCTAATAAATTATTTCTAATTTTTTCTAATTGTTGAACAAGGCCGCTAAAGTTATCTATAGAACCTGAGAATAGTTTATCTACATACTCATATGATTGAGCCTTGATATGTTTAGCTTCAGCAGCTGCTTCTTGTAAGATTCTATCAGCTTCAGCCCTAGCTTGTTGAGTGATTTCATGTTCACTAACCATTCTTTGGAATTGGCTTTTTGCTTGTTCCTTGAAATTTTTAATTTCACCTTCAGCTTGATTTAATCTACTATCAGCTTCGTTGCTTGCTTCGGATAAAATTCTTTCTTTTTCGTCTGTTACCCACTGAGCTTGTTTGATTTCTTCTGGTAAAGAATCTTTCATCTCATTAAGTACATCATAAATTTCATCAGGATCTACTGCTACCTTTTTTGAAAATGGTACAGAGCTTGCTTCTTCCATTATGTCTTCCATCTCGTAGATAAGATCAGTTATTTTGTTTGCCATACTTCCTCCTAATAATTATATTTATCTTTAATTCTCTTTTCGACACTCGTACTTACAAAGGCTGATACATCGCCCTTAAAGGCAGCTATCTCACGCACACCACTAGATGATACAAAGGAATATTTAGGATTACTTAGTAGAAATATAGTTTCAAGCCCTTCATATAAGGTTGAATTTACTCTAGCTATATTCTTTTCATACTCATAATCTGTGACAGCCCTGAGTCCTCTAGCTATAAGTTTAACATCTTCTTTTTTAGCAAAATTAACTAGTAAGCCATCAAAGGATTTTATGCTTACATTTACTAATTTTTCTTCTTTTATAGCCTCTCTTATTATCTCTTCTCTTTCTTTTAGAGAAAATAGAGAGTTTTTGTTTTCATTTCTAATAACTGCAACTATGACATGGTCAAAGTGAATTGATAATCTCTTAATCATATCCATATGGCCATTTGTTAGTGGGTCAAAGCTGCCTGGATAAATTATTTTCATATTGTATATATTTTAATATATTTCCTTCCATAGGACTTATCTTTTAATATATGTAGGTCATATTTTTCTGAAAAATCTAAGTCCATGCTCGATTCAGTTATAATTATACCATCTTCACTGGATAAGTCATATTCTTTAATATAAAATAGAGCTTTATCTAAAAAATCACTTTCATAAGGTGGATCTAGAAATATATAGTCAAACTTAAGATTCTTTTGCCCTAAGTTTTTAAGAGTTTTAACAAAATCGTTTTTAATTAATACGGCTCTGTCTGATCCTATTTTTTCTATATTTTGTTTTAATATTGAAAAATTAGAATAATTCTTTTCATTAAAATATACTTCAGCCCCTCCCCTTGAGAGAAATTCTATTCCCATTTGTCCTGTACCTGCAAACAAATCTAGAGCGAGAAAATTATCTTTAAAAGGATATAGCATATCAAATACTGCTTCCTTTACCTTGTTATCTGTAGGTCTAGATGTTTTTGATTTTGGACTAGCTAGATTAAAGCCTTTGTATTTCCCTGCTACTACTTTCATTAGTTTAAAATAATATCCTTATCTTCATCAAAAAATTTCTTTATGAAATCTATATTAACACCCTTAAAATCAATCGATTTTAAGTAGTCAAAAATCTCAAAGCTTCTGTCAGTTTCTTCTTGGGTCATGTTTAGGTATTCTATCTCTGAGAGATTTTTACCGTGTTGGATAAGAGATAGAATCTTTCCTCCTCCTCTTAACTCATAATCTTTTTGTGCAATTTCAAAGCCGTCATTTGTTTTCTCTAAAATATTAAGTTTAAGATTAGCATCAGCATTCTTATTTACAAGATAACAATATGACTTATATTGACCTCTTCCTACCCTGCCTCTTAATTGATGCAGCTGAGATAGGCCAAAGTTATTTGCATTATAAATTACAATTACATTCGCATTAGCTACATCTATACCAACTTCTATTACAGTTGTTGATATTAAAATATTTATATTACCACTTGAAAAATCACTAAGTATACTTTCTTTAATTTCAGAATTAAGTTTGCCATGAAGGATTTCTACCCTATAGCTTTTGAATTGTTTTTTGTATCTCTTATAAAGATTTTCTACTGAATTATCATCATCAGAATCTATATTATTACTTACAACATAGATTTGTCTACCATCTTCTAAATTTTTAGAGATTTGTTCAAAAAGGATTTTTTCTCTATCCTGCACTATTATATGGGTATCAATTATTTCCCTACCCATAGGCAGTTCATTTATAACACTTAAATCAAGCATCTGATTTATCTTTAAAGATAGGGTTCTTGGGATAGGAGTGGCTGTCATTGTTAAATAGTTTACAGCTTGTCCTTTTTTAGCAAGAGCTTGTCTTTGTTTAACACCAAAACGATGTTGTTCGTCGTTTATAACCAGTCTTAAATCATTAAATAATACATCAGCTTGTATTAAGGCATGGGTTCCTATTACTATATCTATATCGCCATTTAATAACTTAGCTTTTATTTCATCTTTATCTTTGCTAGAACCTGTTAAAAGTGCAACATTTAGAGAAAAAGACTCAATTAAATCATTATATTTTTCATATTGTTGGATTGCCAAAACCTCTGTTGGAACCATCATAGCTGATTGATATGAGCTTAAGCCAAATACAATCATGGCTATAATACCAACTATTGTTTTACCAGAGCCTACATCCCCAACCAAGAGCCTATTCATAGCATATTTACCTGAACAATCAGTAAGTATTTCATTAAGTGATCTTAGCTGTGGTTTTGTTAAAGCAAAATCAAGCCTTCCTAAAATATTATCTAATTTATAGCTAAGGTTGATATCTTGCTTTATCTTTGCATTTTTGCCTATATGATACAAAAATATCAATTCTTTAAGAAGATCTAGTATTTTTATATCAGACTTTGCCCTCAATAAATTATTCACATTATCAGGAAAATGAACAATATTTAAGGCTTCTTGTCTAGATAAAAGATTACATTGATCCCTACTGGCTGGATTTAATAGCTCTTCGTCTTGATTATAGAAAGATAAAGCTTCCTTAATAAAAGACCTTATGTTTTTCTGGCTCAGACCACTTGTTAATGGATAGATAGAATAAATTCCACCTATCTCATTTCCCCCAAGTCCCTCAAAAATAGGGTTTATAGCTTCATAAAATCCTTTTTTTAAGGACACTTTGGTATAGAATTTATATTTTTTATTAAGTTCGATACTTCTAATGGAAAACCTATCGTTAAACCAAATAACCCTAATTTTATTCCCAAGTTCATCTTCAAAATACATATAAGATAAGGAGACATTTTTAAGTTTTTTAAAATATGGTTTTGACACAGATTTCCATACAAAGTAATAGGCTCTATCTTCTCTAGCTTGACTAGCTAGGATTTTTTTGCTCCTATCTTCATAAGCTCTGGGATAAAAATTATATAAGTCACTAACAGTGTATATATCAAGCTTGCTAAGAGTCTTGGCCTTTTTGGGGCCAATACCTCTTAGGTCTGTTAATTCCTTATTCAAGGGTTGCTTGGTAATAATATACTGGCTGTCCGCCGTAGATTAGTTCAACATCTATATCCTTATGGTTCTTAGAGAGCTTTTTAACAAGTTCTTTGGCTTTTTTCTTATCAGCTTCTTCACCATAATATAGGGTAATTAATGATATATCTTGATCTTCTTCAATAGCTTTTTCTAAGGCAAGTCTTAATGTTTCCTCGATATTATCAGTACTTACCACGATTTTTCCATCAAGAATTCCGATAAAATCATCTTTTTTGATTTCTACATTATTTACGCTTGTATCTCTAATGGATATAGAAACTTCTGCTGTATGCATATCACTAATTACATCAGCCATGTTTTCTATGTTTTCTTCTATTGATTCTGATTCATCAAATTCTAGCATAGCTGTGAAAGATTCTGGTATTGATCTTGTTTCAACAACCATTGCATTTTTATCTGTTAGATCACAAGCTTGCTTAGCAGACATAATTATATTTTTATTATTAGGGAAAATAATAATATTTTCTGCATTTATTTCTTCTATATTTTTATAGATATCCTCTGTAGAAGGATTCATTGTTTGGCCGCCTGAAATTATCTTATCAATATTCATTGACTTAAGAATATCGTCGTATCCATCACCCCTAGATACTGCTATAAAGCCATATTTTTTAAGCTTAACTTCTTTTTCTTCTTTAGCGATTTCCGGTTTAGTGTTTTCAATTTCAACCTTTAACAAAACTCCGTCTAGTAATAATATAGATATAACTTGATGAGGATGATCAGTCTGTAAGCTTGCCTCAATTACATTATTATTAAATTCTGAATCGAGGTGACTTGAAAGATTTGTAATGGAATCAATTATTTTTTCATAGTCAGATTCCTTACATGAAAGACTAAACGATAGCTTATAAGTCTTTTCTTCTTCGCTTTCATCTGATAAGTCTATATCCCTATCGATATCATTATTTAGTGCATTTAATGCTCCCCTTAGTAAGAATAGCAAGCCTTGACCACCTGAGTCAACTACACCTGCTTCTTTTAAAACCGGCAGTTGTTTTGGTGTATTATCTAAAGCCTTCTGTCCTTCACCAATAATATCTATAAGATAATCATCTAAATTTATATCTTCTGAGTAGGACTCTTCTGCTCTTTCAGCCATCTTTCTTGCTACTGTTAGAATTGTTCCTTCTGTTGGTTGCATAACTGCTCTATAAGCTGTTTTAGAAGCATTTACAAAGATTTCTTTTATATCACTTGCTTCTATCACTTCTTTATCTTTTAGAGCTTTTGACATACCTCTTACAAGTTGAGATAAGATTACTCCAGAGTTTCCTCTAGCTCCCATAAGAGTGCCTTGGCTTAGGGCCTTTGAAATTTCGTATACATTTGATAAAGCAGATGTATTAACCTTATCAACACCAGATTTCATTGTCATGGTCATGTTTGTTCCTGTATCTCCATCTGGAACCGGAAATACGTTTAGCTCATCAACTAATGATTTGTTTTCTTCTAAATATTTAAAGGCTCCAATGACCATTTGTTGGAGCTTATTTGCATCAATAACTTTCATATTTCTCCTATCTATTGATTCCTTGGACATAGATATTTACTTCAGAAACATTTACATTCAAAGAGTTTTCTATATTATATTTAACATTTTCGATTATATTTTGACATACTACCGGTATTCTAATACCATATTCTAAAAATAGAGATATAAATATTGCTACTGTACCATTGTCCCTTCTTATAACCTTAACTCCTCTTTGCATGTTATTTACCCCTAAGAGTTTATATATACCATCCTTTGCTGATCTACTTGCAAGGCCAACAACACCATAAGATTGCATAACGCTTGCTACTGCAATATTAGCAATAACGGAATCATCGATTGTTATTTTTCCTAAATTATTTACATATCTAATTGTCATAATACCTCCACATAAATATAAGTATTAACGATTGTACTTAAAAGATTGAATTGATATTTATAAAAATATCTATAAAACTAAACCTACTGTCAAAGATAAGGGTAAATTAATTTTATCAAAGCTTTGTAAGTATTCCTTTAATTCATTATACCATAAATTCCTACTACTGATAAGAATATACCTATAATTATATATATTATATATTTATAAATTATAGGAATTATGTATTTAGGCAAGAAAAAATCGCCTAAAAGGCGATTTTCTCTTGCTTATATTATTTTTTATTTGCCAGCTAATTTCTTGTAAGATTCATATCTTTCTTTAGCAGCTTTTTCTGCTTGTTGATATAGTTCATCAGCTGTTTCAGGGAATGATCTCTTAAGTGATGAGTATCTTACTTCACCTTGAATGAATTCTTGGAATGATTCTGTAGGTTCTTTAGAGTCTAATTGGAATGGATTTTTGCCCTCTTCAGCAAGTCTTGGGTCAAATCTCCATAGATGCCAATAACCAGCTGCTACAGCTTGTTTTTCTCTAAATTGTGATTTACCCATACCAATTCTAATACCATGGTTGATACATGGAGCGTAAGCGATGATTAGAGATGGTCCATCATAAGATTCTGCTTCTCTAATAGCTTTTAGAGTTTGGTTTTGGTTAGCACCCATAGCTACTTGAGCTACGTATACATATCCATAAGATGTCATCATTAGACCAAGGTCTTTCTTTCTAACCTTTTTACCTGCTGCAGCAAATTGTGCTACTGCTGATAGAGGTGTAGCTTTAGAAGATTGTCCACCTGTATTTGAATAAACTTCTGTATCGAATACGAAGATGTTGATATTTTCACCACTTGCAAGTACGTGATCTACACCACCAAATCCGATATCATAGCTCCAACCGTCTCCACCAAAAATCCATACAGATTTTTTGATTAGGTAGTCTTGAAGTTTTAGTATATTGTTTAGGTATTTCTTAGCATCTTCATTTGCTAAATCTTCATTTGCTAAATCTTCTTTTACATTTAGGATAGCTGCTGTTGCTTCTTTTGAAGCTTTAACATCATCTTTTCCTTCTAGCCAAGCTTTGAATGCTTCGTTGTATGCTGAATCAAGTCCTAGTTCTAAGAATTTGTTCATGTTATCTTCTAGGATATGTGTATTTGCTTCTGTAGCAAGTTTCATACCATAACCATATTCAGCAGCATCTTCGAATAGTGAGTTACCCCAAGCTGGACCTTTACCTGTTGCAAGGTTTTTAGTATATGACATTGCTGGTGCACTAGCTCCCCAAATTGAAGAACATCCTGTAGCGTTTGCTATATACATTCTGTCTCCGAATAATTGAGTAATTAGCTTAGCATATGGTGTTTCACCACAACCTGCACAAGCACCTGAGAATTCGAATAATGGTTGTTTGAATTGGCTGCCTTTAAGTGTCATAGGATCCATAACATCTTCTTTGTAGCCAATTACATTATGTGCATATTCCCAGTGTTCTTTTTCTTTTTCTACTTCTTCTTCGAAAGGTTTCATTAGTAGAGCTTTCTTTGGAGCTGGACATACGTCTGCACAGTTACCACAGCCTGTACAATCTAGTGGAGATACTTGGATTCTAAATTCATATCCTTCCATACCTTTACCGATTGCTTTTTTAGTATCAAAACCTTCTGGTAGATTTGCTTTTTCATCTTCTGTAACTAGGAATGGTCTTATTACTGCGTGTGGGCATACATAAGAACATTGGTTACATTGGATACAATTATCTATTTGCCATTCTGGTACGTTAAGAGCGATTCCTCTCTTTTCGTAAGCAGTTGTACCTGATTCGAATTCACCATTTTCGATTCCTACGAAAGCAGATACTGGTATATCGTCTTCTTTTTGTTCAAGCATTGGTTTAACGATGTTTTTAATGAATTCTGGAAGTTCTTTTTCTTCTTTAACTTCATCAACTGCATCTTTCCATTCAGCTGGAACTTCTACTTTGATTGGTGCTTCAAGTCCTTGATCTACAGCGTTGTAGTTCATGTTAACTATATCTTCACCCTTGTGACCGTATGATTTAACGATAGATTCTTTTAGGAATCTTACAGCATCTTCTACTGGTATAACTTTTGTGAGGTTGAAGAATGCTGATTGCATGATCATGTTTGTTCTTCCACCAAGACCGATATTTTGTGCTATATGGCTTGCGTCTAAGATATAGAAATCAATGTTCTTTTCAGCAAGAACTCTCTTCATCTTAGCTGGAAGATGATTTTCAAGATCTTCAACTGACCAAACAGTGTTTAGTAAGAAAGTACCACCTTCTTTAATACCTGCTAGTAGGTCATATTGGTTAACGTAAGCTTGTTTTGAACAAGAAATAAAGTCAGCTTCATCTAATAGATATGTTGAAAGAATAGGTTCTTTACCAAATCTTAAGTGAGATACTGTTAGACCACCTGATTTTTTAGAGTCATAGTCAAAGTATCCTTGAGCATACATGTCTGTATTGTCACCTATAATCTTGATAGCTTGTTTGTTAGCACCTACAGTACCATCTGAACCGAAGCCCCAGAATTTACATCTGCTTGTTCCTTCGTGTCTAACTTTGAAGTCATCTCTTGGAAGTGATTTATTTGTAACATCATCTGTAATTGATAGTGTAAAGTCATGTTTTGGTTCATCTTGAGCAAGGTTATCATAAACAGCTTTAACATCTGCAGGAATTGTATCTTTTGATGATAGGCCGTAGATACCACCGATTATAAGTGGTCTTTCGTCACAGTCATAATAGCTTGCTTTAACATCTAGGTATAGTGGTGAACCGATTGCACCTTTTTCTTTTGTTCTATCAAGAACAGCTATTTTCTTAACTGATTTTGGTATAACTTTTAGTAAGTGTTCTGCAGACCATGGTCTGTAAAGATGAACTTCTACAAGACCTACCTTTCTGCCTTCTTTTAGTAAAACGTCGATTGTTTCTCTAGCTGTTTGGCATACAGAACCCATAGCGATAATGATATCTTCTGCATCATCAGCACCATAGTAATTAAATAGACCATAGTTTGTACCAAGTTTTTCGTTGATTTGGTTCATGTAGTCTTCTACAATACCAACTATATCTACATAAGCATTGTTACTTGCTTCTGTTCTTTGGAAGAAGATATTTTTCTCAGCTGTACCCATGTGTTTTGGTCTTTCAGGGTTAAGTGAGTGGTTTTTGAATTCTTCTACTGCTTCATAGTCAAGCATTGGAGCAAGATCTTTGTAATCCCATACTTCAACTTTTTGAATTTCGTGGCTTGTTCTAAATCCATCAAAGAAGTTGATAAATGGTACTCTACCTTTAATAGCTGCTAAGTGAGCAACTGGTGAAATATCCATAACTTCTTGTACTGAGTTTGAAACTAGCATTGCACAACCTGTTTGTCTTGCTGCCATTACGTCTGAATGGTCACCATAAATAGATAGTGCGTGTGTTGCAAGGGTTCTTGCTGATACGTGGAATACACCTGGTAATCTTTCTCCAGCAATCTTATACATGTTAGGAATCATTAATAATAGACCCTGACTTGCTGTATATGTAGTAGTAAGTGCTCCTGCTGCAAGTGATCCATGCATAGCTCCTGCTGCACCAGCTTCTGATTGCATCTCTTTAACTTTTACCTCTTGACCAAATAGGTTTTTACGTCCGTTTGCTGCCCAAACGTCTACGCTTTCTGGCATTGGTGAAGAAGGTGTAATTGGATATATAGTAGCTACATCAGTAAACGCATATGATACGTGAGCTGCTGCAGTATTACCATCCATTGTCTTCATTGCTCTAGTAATTGTCATCTAGACCTCCTAAAATAATTATAAGCAATTATCGTTAACACTAATATAATTATAAATATTTTTTCATTAATTGTCAAGAGAAAAAGAAAAGATTTTCTTATACCTTTCAGTATTTTTCAATTGATAATGATTATCATAACATATTTTCTCTAATATAATCTATGTAAAATATTCATTTTAAGCCCTATTAAACCATATATTTATGAATAAATATGCTATTTGCCTAAAGTGAATAATACTATGCACATAAAACAAGAGGACAGACCTAAGTCTGCCCCTCTAATTTGCAATTATTTTCCCGCTAGTCTCTTATAGGTATTGTACCTAGCTTTTGCTGCGTTTTCTGCTTGTTCATATAATTCATCTGCACTTTCTGGGAATGATATTTTTAGTGATGAATATCTTACCTCTCCTTGGATAAATTCTTGGAATGATTCACTTGGCTCTTTTGAATCTAATTGGAATGGATTCTTACCTTCATCTTCTAGTCTTGGATCATATCTCCATAAGTGCCAGTAGCCTGCATCTACCGCTTGTTTTTCTCTTCTTTGACTCTTGCCCATGCCTATCCTTATACCGTGGTTTATACATGGTGCATAAGCTATGATAATTGATGGGCCATCATAGGATTCTGCTTCTCTTATTGCTTTTAGGCATTGATTTTGATTTGCTCCCATTGCCACTTGAGCTACGTAGACATAGCCATAATTTGTTAGCATTAATCCAAGGTCTTTCTTTCTTACCTTTTTACCTGAAGCAGCAAATTGTGCAACAGCTGCAAGTGGTGTTGCCTTTGAACTTTGGCCACCTGTATTTGAGTAAACTTCTGTATCAAATACTAAGATATTGATATTCTCTCCTGATGCTAGGACGTGGTCTACTCCACCATAACCAATATCATAAGCCCAACCATCACCACCAAAAATCCAAACTGATTTTTTGATTAGGTAATCTTTTAGGTCATAGATATCTTCGAGTATGGAATTTGCTCTTTCATCCTCTATCTTTTCTTCTCTTAAGTTTAGAATTTTTGCTGTTGCTTCTTTTGAGCCTCTTACATCATCTTTATTTTCTATCCATTCTTTAAAGGCTTCATTTAAGTCTGTATCGATATTTAAATCTAAAAATTCTTTCATATAGGTTTCTAGTAAATACTTATTAGAATCGGTAGCAAGTTTCATACCATATCCATATTCAGCATTATCTTCAAATAAAGAGTTTGCCCAAGACGGTCCCTTGCCTTCACTATTTTTAGCATAACAAACTGATGGTGCACTTGCTCCCCATACAGATGAACATCCTGAAGCATTGGCTATTAGCATCCTGTCTCCATATAATTGGGTTACAAGTCTTGCATAAGGAGTCTCACCACATCCTGCACATGCACCGGAGAATTCTAGGAGTGGTTGTCTAAATTGACTACCCTTTACTGTTGTAGGCTCCATCAATTCTTCCTTATAACCAATTTCTTCGTGAGCATAGGTCCAATTATCTTTTTCTTTTTCTACTTGTTCTTCAAAAGGCTTCATGATTAAGGCTTTATTTGGTGCTGGACAAACATCTGCACAGTTTCCACATCCTGTACAGTCAAGTGGTGATATTTGTATCCTAAATTCATATCCTTCAAGTCCTTTGCCTATGGCTTTTTTAGTTTCAAAACCTGCTGGAATATTTTCCTTTTCTTCTTCTGTAACCAGGAATGGCCTTATTACAGCATGTGGACAAACAAATGAGCATTGGTTACATTGGATACAATTGTCAATTTGCCATTCTGGAACATTTAAGGCTACACCACGTTTTTCATATTGAGTTGTTCCTGTATCCCAAGCACCATTATCTAGATCTTTAAATAATGAAACAGGAAGTTCGTCTTCTTTTTGTTCTTCCATTGGCTTTACAATGTTTTGTATAAAGTCAGGAAGTTTTACTTCTTCTTTTTCTTCATCTTTTGCATCTAGCCAAGATTCAGGTACTTCTATCTTTTCATAAGCACTTGCTCCCTTATCAACCGCTTCATAGTTCATAGCGACTATATCTTCACCCTTATGACCATAAGCTTTAACTATAGAATCTTTTAGATATTTAATGGCATCATCTACATCTATTACTTCTGTAAGATTAAAAAAGGCTGATTGCATAATCATATTTGTCCTTGAACCAAGACCAATGTTTTCTGCTATATGGCTTGCATCTATTATATAGAAATTGATTTTATGTTTTGCTAGGTAATTTTTCATTGAGGCTGGAAGATGGTCATCTAGTTCATCCTTTGACCAGATAGTATTTAATAAGAAAGTTCCTCCTTCTTTTAAACCTTCTAGCAAGTCATACTTATAAACATAAGCTTGTTTAGAGACAGAAATAAAATCAGCTTCATCTAATAGATAGGTTGAAAGTATAGGCTCTTTACCAAATCTTAAGTGAGAAACGGTAAGGCCTCCTGATTTTTTAGAATCATAGTCAAAGTAAGCTTGGACATACATATCGGTATTATCTCCGATAATTTTAATTGCTTCTTTATTAGCGCCAACAGTACCATCAGATCCAAAGCCCCAGAATTTACATCTTGATTCACCCTCATGTCTAATTCTAAGGTCTGTTCTAGGAAGTGACTTGTTTGTTAGATCATCTGTGATTGATAGGGTAAAATCTTTAACCATGTCCTTATTTAGGTTGTCAAAGGCCGCCTCAAAATCAGCTGGTATTGTATCTTTAGAACTTAATCCAAATCGACCACCTATAATTTCAGGTTTATCCTCGACATCAAAGAAGGCTGTTACTACATCTTTGTATAATGGTTCACCCTCTGCGCCTTTTTCTTTTGTCCTATCTAAAACACCAATCCTCTTAACAGACTTTGGTATTACTTTGAGAAGGTGGTCTTTAGAAAATGGTCTGTATAGATGTACTTCAACAAGACCTACTTTTTGTCCATTAGCATTTAGATAGTCAACAGTTTCTCTTATAGCCTGGCATCCAGAACCCATCGCAACTAAAGCTCTATCAGCTTCTGGATGTCCGTAATAATTAAATAATTTATAATCAGAACCAATTAAATCGTTTATTTTATTCATATAATCTTCAACTATGTAAGGAAGCCTATCATAGATTGGATTTGATGCTTCTGCTGCTTGGAAGAAAATATTCTTTTGAACAGTACCCATAGTTTTAGGTCTTTCTGGGTTTAATGAAGTGTTTTTAAATTCTTTTACAGATGCGTAGTCAACTAGTGGAGCTAGGTCCTTATAGTCCCAAATATCTATTTTTTGAATTTCATGGCTTGTCCTAAATCCATCAAAGAAGTGTAGGAAAGGTACCCTTGCCTCAATTGCTGATAAGTGAGCCACAGCTGCAAGATCCATTACCTCTTGTACAGAGTTTGATGCTAGCATTGCAACTCCAGTTTGTCTTACAGCCATAACATCTGAATGGTCTCCATAGATTGAAAGTGCATGGGTTGCAACTGTTCTTGCTGCTATATGGAAAACACCTGGCAAACGCTCTCCTGCAATCTTATATAAATTTGGAATCATTAATAGTAAGCCCTGGCTTGATGAATATGTAGTAGTAAGGGCTCCTGCTCCAAGAGAACCGTGCATAGCTCCTGCTGCACCACCTTCTGATTGCATTTCTTTTACTATAACTTCTTTACCAAATATGTTTTTTCTCCCGTTTGCTGCCCAAACGTCTATGTATTCTGGCATTGGTGAAGATGGAGTTATAGGAAAGATTGTAGCAACCTCTGTAAATGCGTATGAAACATGAGCTGCTGCTGTATTACCGTCCATAGTTTTTTTGACTCTAGTTATTGTCATAATAAATCCTTTCTCGTCATATTTTGAAATAAATTGACATAAATATTTTATATCTACTAATATTATATACAAAAATCGTTTTTATAACAATAGGAAATTTATATTTTTTCAAAAAAAGAACCCCTTTTGGGGTCCATAATTTGCATATTTTTAATTATTATATTTGGTCATCATGAATTCTTTCAGGATGGAAAATGTTATCAGTCATTACTTTTGCAGCATTATAACCATAATTCTTCTCTCTTTGGTTCATTGCTGCTACCTCAATTATTAGAGCAAGGTTTCTACCAGCCCTAACAGGAACAACTAAATGAGGAACACTTACATCAAGAAGCTCTATGTGGTGTTGGTCAATTCCAAGCCTATCGTATTCAAAATCATCCTTCCATTGCTCTAGTTCAACTACTAAATCAATATTTGTATCAAACTTAACCGAACCTGTACCATATAATCTTCTAACGTTGATTATTCCAAGGCCCCTAATTTCCATAAAGTGTCTAATATTTTCAGGAGCTCGTCCAATTAGTTTATTATCTATTGCTGATATGTCAACCATGTCATCAGCTACTAGCCTATGGCCCCTATTTACTAGTTCAAGGGCTGTTTCAGACTTACCAACAGATGACTTACCCATGATAAGTATTCCCACACCAAATACTTCCAAAAGCTCTCCGTGAACATTTGTTGATGGAGCAAGTTGGTATTCTAGTTGGTCGGAGATGTCTGATATTAACTTAGTAGTCTTAACTGGTGACCTAAGTAGAGTTACATCATAATATCTTGCAAGGTCAATTATGTCTTTATTTATTTCACGGTTAGATGAAAATATTACTGCAGGTATCTTGTAGGACAAAATCCCCCTAAATCTTTCATATTGCATCTTACTATCTAGACTTGTTAGGTAGGTGTATTCTACTTTGCCTATTACTTGGAGTCTCTTATAAGGAAATTCTTCCATATAGCCAGTAAGCTGTAAGCCAGGCCTGTTTACATCAGCATTTTCCAGATCAATTTCAAGATAGTCTGTCGATTGGCTTATTATTTCAAGGCCTAAATTCTCAACAACAGTATGAAGCTTGATGGTCTTCTTGGCTTCACCCTTGCTAACCTCTTCTTCAATGTGTTCACTTTTATCGTCAATATTTTGTACTTCAGTCATTTACTATCCTTTCAGCTTTAAATATTTATAGATTTCAAGGGCCGCTTGCTTGCCTACTAGAGGAACTTCCATTAGTTCTTCTACACTCGCCTTTTTCATGTTGGCAATAGTCTTAAAGTGAGCATATAAATTGGCTTTTGTTTTCTCACCTACACCCTTTATATTGTCAAGCTCAGATTTTTTCATAGTTTTTCTCATAAGTGACCTATGATAATTTATAGCAAATCTGTGAGCTTCTTCTTGGATTTCATAGATTAACTTATAAACTGGATCACGTCTTTTAATTGGAATCTCTTCATTATTATAAATAATAGCCCTTGTGGTATGCTTGTCATCTTTCACAAGACCAGCTACTTTTATATTCATATCAAGATTATTAAGGACTTTATTTGCAATAGATACCTGACCCTTGCCACCATCCATCAAGATAAGATCAGGAAGTCTGCCAAATCCGGTATGGGTATTGCCATTAGCTATATCCTTTTTAGCATTATTAACCCTTCTAGTTAAGACTTCTTCAAGTGAAGCATAGTCGTTTGGTCCTTCTACTGTTTTTATCTTAAATTTCCTATATTCCTTTGGAGCCTGAACACCATTTTCAAAAACGACCATAGAACCAACTGATTGGACCCCAGAAGTATTAGATATATCATAGGCTTCAATCCTATTAATCTTGTTAATATTTAGTATTTCTTTTAGTTGGCTAAGGCCGCTAGATTTATTACGTTCTTTTTGATCAAGGCGTTTCTCATATTTAACCCTCATATCATGGGCATTTCTAGCTGCCATATTTATTAGTTCAAATTTCCTGCCGAGTTTTGGCTGAGAAATAGCTACCTTTGAGCCTTTTTTCTGATTTAAGTATTCATTTATTGATTCCAATTCATTAGGTAGGCATCCGACTAAAATTTCCTTAGGTATATAAAGGATATCTAAGTAAAATTGCTTTAGGAATGAAGACATAATTTCTGCCTCACTATCAGCAAATTCATTTTTAATTACAAAATGTTCTCTATCAACAATCTGACCCTTTCTCATGAAAAATACCTGCATGATGATTGTTGAAATGCCCTTAGACATAGCAATTATATCTATATCTTCGCCTGTTGTCTCTGTTACAAACTGCTTTTCAGAAATTATAGAAAGAGCCCTATACCAATCCCTATATTTAGCTGCCATCTCAAAGTTTAGTTTTGAACTTTCCTCATTCATTAAGGAAAGCACCTTATCAGGTATCGTCCTATCCTTATGGTCTAAAAAACGCCTCACATCATCCATAGCTTGAAGGTATCTAGTCTCATCTTCCTTGTCTATACATGGCCCCTTGCATCTTTTTATAAAATAATTAAGGCATGGTCTATCTAGTCTTTGACCCTTGTCAAAGTTAAGATTGCAAGTCCTAAAAGGATAATATAGATTAAATAAATCTATAGCATCATTTACAGCATAGGCATCTGGATAGGGACCGAAATAATCTGCCCCATCCTTTTTAACCTGTCTTACCTTTTGAATTCTGGGAAATTTTTCTCTAGTAATCTTGATATATGGATACTGCTTGTCATCTCTTAGGACAATATTATATTTAGGTCTATTTTTCTTTATTAAGTTAGATTCAAGAACTAGGGCTTCGACTTCATTTTGAACAATGATATATTCGAAGTCCTGGATATGGCTAACCATAGCAAGAACCTTAGCGCCCTTGTTCTTGTTATTATCAAAGTATTGCCTAACCCTTCTTTTTAGAGAAATAGCCTTGCCGACATAAATTATATCACCATCTACATTTCTCATTATATATACACCGGGTTTGTCAGGTAATTCCTTGAGTTTTTCTCTTAATCTTTTGCTTGTCAAATTTCCTTACATCTCTCCTTCAAATATTCTAGGTCATCGCCATCAAGATATGGACTTAAAAGGTCATAACACTTTTTATTATAAGCATTTAACCAATCAATCTCTTCACTTGTTAGCATAGAAATCTTTACTGGTCTGGTATCAATTGGAACAATGGTTAGACTTTCAAATTCTAAAAATGATCCAAATTCATTTTCAAAAGCTTTTTTAACATAGGCTTCATTTTCAATCCTGATACCGTGAGAATCTTCTATATAAAGACCTGGCTCAATTGATGTGGTCATATTTTCTACAAATTCCACCCTATTTTTCTCTGAAATAGCTTGTGGCCCTTCGTGAACTGTAAGGACATAACCTACTCCATGACCTGTTCCATGGAAGAAGTCCTTGCCAGCTTTCCATAGAGGATATTTTGCTAAAGCGTCAAGCCTATCACCCTTGGTTTTATTTTTAAACTTGGCTAAAAATAAGGTCAAGAATGATTTTAAAACAAGTGTATAGTCGATTTTCTCATCTTCTTTTAAGTTTCCTAATGCTACTGTTCTTGTAATATCTGTAGTACCCTCTTTATAGTGGCCACCCGAATCAACTAAGATCATGCCAAGGCTTTCTATTGTCTTTGAACCTGTAACAGATGGAGCATAGTGAACTATCGCAGCATTTTCCTTATAGCCTGCAATGGTTTCAAAAGAATCTTCGATAAAGGATTCATTTTCAGCTCTTAGATCATGGAGTTTTTTGCTAGCCACAAGCTCGTTAAGACTGCCTGTCTTAGCACCAATTTCAAGCCAATTAAAGAATTTAACAAGACTTACCCCATCGTAGATATAGGCTTTTTTAATATTTTCTATTTCCTTATCTGTCTTTATGGCCTTCATATATGTTGTAAAGTTAGTTCCTTGGCCAATCTTTACATTTGCATTTATTGAATCATAAATGGAGACATTTGTTCTATTTGGATCTAAGTAAATCCTATTTTTTCCTTCAATATTTTTAAGAAGTTGGTAAATATATCCATATGAATAAATTGTGATTCCATTTTCTTCCAAGTAAGATTTAACATCACTATCTAGCTTATCTTCATCAATACATAGATAGGCCTTCTCTTCAGAAATTAGCATATAAGATAAAACTACTGGGTTGTAATCTACATCATTGCCCCTGATATTTAATAAGTAGCAAATATCTTCTGGACTGCCGATAAAGGTGTAATTATAACCTTGATTTTTTATTTTTTCTCTCAAGATGCTTAATTTTTCAGAAAGGCTTTGGCCTGAATATTTTTCCTCATGAATCCAAACCTTATCCTTTGGTAAAGTAGGCCTATCTTGCCAGATTTTTGATATATAGTCAAGGTCTGATACCAATATCCTAGCTCCCATATTTTCTGAAAGCTCCTTATAACCTGTTACAGAATAACACTGGCCATCAAAGCCTATTTTGCCAAATTCTGGAATATTATCATCCAAATATTCTAATAGACTTGGATATCCCTCTACCCCCATTTTCATTAGCTCAAATTCAGAGTTGGCTAGCTCTTTATTTGCTTGCAAGAAATATCTTGAATCTGTCCATAATTTCGCTTCTTTAAGGGTAACAACAGCAGTTCCAGCAGAGCCAGTAAAGCCTGAGATAAATTCTCTAGTCTTGTAATGATCAGCTAAATACTCTGATTGGTGAGGATCTGATGTTGGAATGATATAGGCATCAATTTTCCTATCTTGCATCATTTTTCTTAATTTTTCTATTCTACTATTTATATTCATAAAATCTCCTTATGATTAAATACATTTGCTTATAATAATACTTTATCCTTATTTATGATAATTGCTATTTGTATTGTAATAGAGATAACAGATAATAAGAGCTTAATACAATTGATTTTTTCTTTAAATCCATTATAATATTATCGTTATAGAAATAAGAGTAAAGAGAGTGTGAATAAGATGAAACTTGGAATAGTCGGCCTACCTAATGTTGGTAAATCAACATTATTTAATGCCATTACAAAAGCAGGTGCCCTAGTAGCAAATTATCCTTTCGCTACAATAGATCCAAATGTGGGACTTGTAAATGTACCTGATGAAAGATTAGAAGCCTTATCAAAAATTTCTAATTCAAAAAGAATCCTACCAGCTGTTGTAGAATTCTACGATATAGCTGGCCTTGTAAAAGGTGCAAGTAAGGGTGAAGGTTTGGGTAACAAATTTTTATCAAATATCAGGGAAACTGATGCAATAGTAGAAGTTTTAAGATGCTTTGATGACCCAAATGTAACCCACGTTGATGGGTCAGTAGATCCCTTACGTGATATAGAAACAATCAACCTCGAGCTAATATTAGCTGACCTTGAACTCGTAGATAAGGTTCTTGAAAAGAAAAGAAAAGTAGCTAGGGCTGATAAGTCAGCCAGAGCTGAGGTTGAAGTTTTAGAAAAAATCGTCGAAGTCCTTGAAGCAGGAAAGTCCGCAAGGATCCTAGAACTCAACGATGAGGAGAAAAAACTTCTAAGAAGCTACCAACTCCTATCAACCAAGCCAATAATTTATGTATGTAATGTCAATGAAGATGATGCAGCAAATGATGGAGAAGGAAATCCATATGTTGAAAAGGTTAGAGAATTTGCTAAGACAGAAAATGCTGAAGTATCAGTAGTATCTGCAAAAATTGAGCAAGAAATCTCAGAACTTGATACAGAAGAAGAAAGAGAAGAATTCCTTGCGATGATTGGTCTTGAAGAATCTGGTACAGATAAAGTTATAAAAGATTCCTACAAAACCCTAAATCTAATTTCCTTCCTTACAACAGGCGAAATGGAGACCCGTGCTTGGACAATTACAAAGGGTACAAAAGCTGTAGATGCAGCTGGTAAAATCCATACAGATATTTCAAGAGGCTTCATCATGGCAGATATAATTTCTTTCGAAGACCTAGTAGAAGCTGGCTCAGTCAACCACGCCAAGGAAATGGGCAAGCTCCGCATGGAAGGTAAGGAATATATCATGCAAGATGGCGATGTAGTAAACTTTAAATTTAACGTATAATGTATAGAAATATGAAAAAACAAGGAAAATTGATAGTTCATACAGGCTCAATGTTTTCAGGTAAAACTACCTCCCTTTGGAGGGAGCTTTATAGGATGAACATAGCAAATTACAAGGTTGTCGCTTTTAAACCATCAATAGATGATAGAGATGGAGACAAGCAAATAGTAACTCACGATAACTTAAGTCTTGATGCTATAAAAGTTGAAGATTTAAATGAAATCCTAAACTATGCCAGAGACCATGAGATAGATGCTATAGGTATTGACGAATTGCAATTTTTCCCAAATGATCCTAGCGAAGTAGTGGATATATTTAATAAGCTAATGGCTATGAATATCACAATTGTAGTATCAGGCCTTGATATGGACTATAAGACTAGACCATTTGAGATTATAAAAGAGATTATGCCCCTAGCTGATGAACTTATAAAACACCATGCCATTTGTGCATCATGTGGAGAAGATGCTTGGGCATCTTATAGGAAATCAAGCGATGATTCAAGAATCCAAATAGGAGCCCAAAACCTGTATGAACCCCTTTGCAGATCATGTTATAATGACAAAATGAAAGAAAGAGAAAAAACTAAAAATCAAATAAAACTTAATTTAGAAAAATAAAAAATCTACCCTCGCAGTGACCTGAACCCCAAAATCCGGAATACGGATGGAGGGGTTTTAGTATGCCAAAATACACAAAAGAATTTAAAATAAAACTAGTAACGGAATATTTATCAGGAGAATCTGGAGGCAGCCCGATGGTTGCTAAAAAATATGGTATACCCGAAAGTTCATTACAAAACTGGATAATCAAATATCAATCAGGTGGATTTGATAACTTATCAAAAAAGCAAAATCAGGATAAATTCACTAGTGAATTTAAGCTATCTGTAATACAATATAGGCAAATCAATAATACTTCGCTTAGAGAGACTGCAGAACATTTCAATCTTGTAAATAGATCTATGGTGTACAGATGGGAGAAAGCTTATAAAGAACGTGGTCTATCTGGGATAGAAGATAATAGAGGAAGGCCTAAAAAAGACATGACCAAATCAAATAAAAAGTCTAAACTTAATACTCCAATAAACGAAACTGAAAGAGAAGAATTAATAAGATTAAGAGAAGAAAATAGACTTCTCAAAATGAAGATAATCTACGAAAAAAAGCTACAAGCCTTGCTCCTGGAAGAGGAAGTAGAAGCAAGGAAAAGACAAAGATAATCCTCAACTTAATAAAAGAATATCCACAAAGTAAAATAAGCGAATGGTTAAGCATAGCAAAATTACCAAAATCATCATACTATGAATGGAAGATGAAATTAGCTAAACCAATAGATAAAGATAAAGAAATTAGAAAAGAAATAACAACCATAATAGAAGCATCAAAAGGTAGATATGGCTATAGAAGAGTAACTATGGTATTAAAAAATAAAGGCTTTAATATTAATCATAAAAAAGTCTTAAGAATAATGAGAGAAGAATCCTTGCTATGCTCTAAATTTAAAACCAGATCAAGAAAATACTCATCATACAAGGGACAAATAGGTAAAGTAGCAGATAATGTTGTAAAAAGACAGTTTAAAGCTACTAAACCAAATCAATTATGGCTAACAGATGTAACAGAATTTAGAATTAAAGGACAAGAAAAGAAACTATACTTATCACCAATATTAGACCTATACAACAGTGAAATAATCAGCTATACACTAAGTAATCACCCAACAATAGAATTAACTAATACAATGCTAGAAAAAGCATTAGAAGAAAATAAAGACATTAAAGATTTAATTATACACTCAGACCAAGGATTTCATTACCAACATAGTACTTGGACTAAAAAACTAGAAAAGATGAATATAAGGCAAAGTATGTCAAGAAAAGGGAATTGTCTAGACAATTCTCCAATGGAGAACTTCTTTGGAATATTGAAACAGGAAATGTATTATGGAGAAGATTTTAAAAGTTATGATCATTTAAGAAATGAGATTGAAAAATATATAAAATGGTACAATGAGGATAGGATTAAAACAAAATTAAACGGAATGTCACCTGTTATGTACAGATTACATTCCGCTTAAAATATTATTAAATTATTCCGTGTTTACGGATTCAGGTCACAGGTAGATTTTTTATTTAAAATTTATAATTTTCAATAAACTCTAGGTCGCTCTCATCTAAAGAGTATTTGCTTTGGTCAGTTATAATTTCTGGGCCATCTTCATGGATTATTAATTGGTGTTCAAATTGGCTTACCTTTGAACCATCAACTGTTCTTGCAGTCCAGCCATTATCATCAAGCTTCATATGCCAATCACCGATAGCGATCATTGGTTCAATTGTAAACACCATACCCGCTTGAATCCTTGGACCACGTCCAGCTATTCCGTAGTGAGGAACTTGTGGGTCTTCGTGCATTTCCTTGCCAATTCCATGGCCTATAAAATCTCTTATTACAGAAAATCCATTTTCACCCTCTACATATGCTTGGATGGCAGCTCCAATATCACCTATCCTGTTTCCAGGTACAGCTACTTTAATAGCCCTATTTAGGGATTCGAGATTCACATCTACTAGCTTTTGATCTTCCTCACTCATCTTACCGATTGTATAAGTCCAGCAAGAGTCAGCAAGCCCTCCATCAAGGTTTACAACATTATCTATTGATAAGATATCTCCCTCTTTTAAAGGCCTATCTGTAGGATAGCCATGGCAGATTTCATCATTTACAGATGTACAAAGGGTAAAAGGAAATCCGCTATAACCAAGCTGAGCAGGGATAGCCTTGCAGTGGTCTATGATAAATTTATTGGCAAATTTATCTAATTCTAGGGTTGTTCTGCCCTCTTTTATAACTTTTCTGAGAGCTAGGTGGGTTTTACACAAAATTTCTGCAGCAGCCCTCATTTTTTCAAATTGTTTTTCATTGTATATTCTAATCAATATATCACTCTCCTTAAAAAAGGACGCCAAAGCGCCCTTATCTTATAGTCTTTTGCTAGCTATATAGACGTATTCGTCATTATTTATCTTAGGTTCTATTTCCCAATTTGAACCCATTGAGATAGATTCACCTAGCTTATCTAGATAATACATTATTATACCTGCATCAAGTAGGTTAACATCTCCCTTGTAGTCTTTGATGTATAGATTTATTAAATCATCTACAACTACAAATCTCCAAGGTTGAGCATTGTAAGCTGATGGTGCAAATCTAGCATAAGCAAATACATCTTCTAAACCTCTTTGTTCTAAGTCTTCGTTTGTAGCAGGATTTCCAAGTCTATCCATGTAAACAAATTCACCGATTCCAAGTCTATCATCAAATTGGTGTTCTCTAACACTTTCATCTACTGGATATCCAACTGCTAGTAATAGATTTAAGTGGCCACCATCATAGTTAAAGATAGATTTTTTCACATCAGGGTCTACATCACTTACTGTAATCCAGCAAGTGCCAAGCCCTAAAGCATTTAGCTTTGTGATTAATTCTTCTACTCCATAAGCTCCCTTTACAAGTGAAGCTGGATTGTCATTTAGAGTATTTAGGGCAAGATAGGCTGGTGCCTTGATCATTACTCCCCTATAGCCAGCTAGACCATCAAGCGCCTTATAAACGCTTTCTCCATCACTTTGTACTATAAAGGCTAGGTCATCCTTACCTAACTTTACTATTTCCTCATCTACCATTTTGTAAACTTTTTCTAATGTTCCTTCATCAAGTTTAGTGTCTTTGAAATCTCTTGTTGAAGTTCTTGATTTTAAAAATTGTGTTGTAAGCATATTTTCCCCCATATTATTATTCTACTTCTATTGTATCACATTTTAAAAAAATTAAATATGGTAAAATAATAATATGAACTTAACTAGCATACAAAAAAAGGCAGCAGAATTTAAGGATGGACCTTGTCTAGTCCTTGCAGTGCCTGGCGCAGGCAAGACTACTATGCTTTTAGAAAGGATTAAAATTTTATCAAAAAATGTTGATCCACAAAAAATTTTAACCCTAACTTTTTCAAAAACCCAATCACAAGATATGAAAAATCGATTTGGGACAAGCGATAGTAATTTCATGACAATCCACGCCTTTTGCTACCTAATTATAAGAAATTACCTAAAAAAATATAATAGAGAATTAAGACTCATCGAAGCAAGTGATTCCTATAACAAATACCACCTAGTAAGAGACATATATAAGAGCATTAACAATAAAAAACTTTCAAGGGAAGATGTAGAAACTTTTTTTACAGAAACATCTTACATGAAAAACGCTCTGCTTGATTTGTCATACCTAGATAAGGTAAGGATAAAAAATATCAAAGAAATATTTAATGAGTACGAAAGGTTTAAGAAGGAAAATCATTTTATCGATTTTGATGATATGCAATCAATAGCACTAAGGCTCCTTGAAGAAAATCCTAGACTCTTAAGGTCAATACAAAGAAAATACCAATATTTTCAGCTTGATGAAGGCCAAGATAGCTCAATTTTGCAATTTAAAATTCTTAATATGATAGTGTCTAAAAATAATAACTTGATGGTTGTAGCCGATGATGACCAGTCTATCTATTCCTTCAGGGCAGCTGAGCCTGAATATCTTTTAAATTTTAAAAAATACTACCCTGATTCTCAGATAATAATTATGAATGAAAATCACAGGTCAAGCGCAAATATTTCTTGTCTTGCCAATCAATTTATAAAACTTAATAAAAATAGGTATCAAAAAGATATTATATCTAATAAAGAAAATGGAGAAAAGATTGTAATCAAATATCTTAAAGACTTTAAGGATGAATATGATTTTATTTTAAAAAATCTTGATCCAAATAATACTAATGCCATTATTTTTAGAAATAATATTTCAGCTATTAACCTTATTTCATTTTTGTTAGAAGATGACATAAACTTTACTATTAGCGAAGATTTCCTTAAATTTTTTGAATCTCAAATTATTGAAGATATCTTTGATGTGATTAGATTTTCAGAAGATTTTAATGATGTTGAAGCTTTTACAAATATCTACTACAAGATATCAACCTATCTTAAAAAATCCGAGATAGAAGCTCTTGCGAGTAAACCATCTAGGCTTGATGTATTTTCTTATTTTTATGATATTCTTGACTATGATAGAAGAGAAAATCTCTATCAGATTGAAAAAAAGTTGAAGCACATAAGGAAATTACCCCTAGATAGGAAAATATCATATATTTATAACTACCTATCTTACAAATCTTATGCATCGCTAAGGTCAAATAAATTTGCTGAAGAAAATGTAAATAAAGATATATACATAGAGTCTCTAATCAACTTTTCTAGAGGCCTAAAAAATATAAATGACTTTTATGATAAGATTGGTCTAGTAAAAGACAAAATAAAATTTTCTTTGGGAAATCCATTAATATTAACGACAATCCATAAGTCCAAAGGTCTTGAATATGATAGGGTTTTTATAATTGATATGATTAAAAACGAATTTCCTATGATAAATTATGATGAAAATCCAGATGCGGCTATGGAAGAAGAAAGAAGAATATTTTATGTTGCTATGACCAGAGCCAGACAAGCCCTATTTATACTTACAATTAAAAGAAGAAATGGTAAAAAGGCTCAGCCTTCGGAGTTTTTTACCCATGTTTATCAAATAAATAAAACTGCTAGATGACAAAATTTGCCACTAGCAGTTTTATATTCATATAATCTTTAGTTATTTCACTTATCTGCCTTGTTTATAGTAAGAATCTTACCTACAAGATATAAGGACCCACACCAAACTATAAGGTCATCTTCTCCTGCAGAAGATTTAGTATAAGCATAGGCATCTTCGATTTTTTCAAGTATTTCAATATCCTTTACAAATTCTTCTGCTTCCTTTCTTATGGACTCAGTATCGAGAGCTCTTGGATTGTCATCTATAAAGGTAATTACAAGCTTATCTGCTAATTTTCCGATTTTTTCTATGATATACTTGTGGTCCTTATCTCCCAAAACTGAAAAACCGATTATTAATTTATCATAGGAAAACTGGCTAAGACTTTCTATCAGTGCATCTATAGATTCCTTGTTGTGGCTGCCATCTACGAGGATTCTTGGATTCTCATTTATAAGCTCAAGCCTACCAGGATTATAGGCTTCAAATATCCCTTCTTCTATATCTTTTTGGCTTAGCTTAAATTGATCCTTCAGGCCATCTAGGGCAAGTAAGGCTAAAGAGGCATTTAGAATTTGATGCCTGCCCCTTAGGCTGGTCTTAATATGGTGGTCTTTATAAATAAATTCATTGCCAGATGAATCAGATTTTATAATTTTTATCTCATCTTCATTAAGAACACTAAGCTTGGCATTTTTAATCTTTGCCACATCCCTTATCACATTCATTGCCTCATCTTTTTGAGGATAAACATAGACTGGCACACCTTCCTTAATAATTCCTGCCTTATTTGAGGCAATCTCTCCTAAGGTATCTCCCAAAATATTTGTATGATCCATAGATATAGATGTGATTAGACAAGAAAGTGGTTTTTTTATTACATTTGTAGAATCAAATATGCCGCCAAGGCCAACCTCGATAACTGCTACATCTACGCCCTCTTCATAAAAATATAAAAACATGATAGCCGTGATAAATTCAAAATAGGTCACATGGTGGCCTTCTTCATCTAATCTATCAACGTAGACTTTTATCCTGTCTGTATATGCCATGAAGTCTTTTTTTGTTATATCTATACCATTTATAGATATCTCTTCAGTGATTTCTTCCATATAAGGAGAGGTAAATATGCCACACTTATATTTTTTTGCCAAAACGCTTGCGAGCATTTTTGCTGTTGATCCCTTGCCATTAGTACCTGCTATATGGATAGTTTGTATCTTATCTTGTGGATTGTCTAGTAGATCCAAAAGCATCCTAATCTTATCAAGGCCTGGCTTACCATTAGACCCTCCCCTCCCATACAAATAATCTAAATAATCATCAAAAGTTTTCATTTTTCCTCCAAAATTTCTTATAAGTTTATTCTACCTTATGTTATAATTAAGACAGGAGTTTTTATGAAAAGAATACACATTATCGACAGCCTTAGGGGCTTTACCATCATTTCAATGGTTTTATTCCATTTATTTTATAATATAAATTATTACTGGAGACTAGAATTTTATGACGGAACAATATTTAATAAAATCTGGCAATTATCAATTGCTGTCTCATTTTTCCTAATTTCAGGCATCACTTCAAATTTTCTATCTAAAAAGAAAAATATAACAAGAGGCATCAAAACCAGTATTTTAGGTTTTGCTATAAGCCTTATTACTTATGTTTTTGCTAAGGAACAGCTAATAATCTGGGGAGTTTTAAACGGGCTTGGTTTATGTATGATAATAGGAGGGCTTTTAAAAGACAAGCTTAGTCAAAAATTGTGGCCAATTTTTATCTTGCTCTTTACCTTTTCCTACAAGATACCAAGTGCAAGTCTTTATAAGATTGGCTTTTTCAAGGCTCTTTATGATAGGAATTTATTTTTCCTAGGCTTTCCATCTTTAGAATTTTATTCAAATGACTACTTCCCTCTTCTTCCCTGGGTTTTCGCCTATTTAGCAGGTCTTTCATTGGGATCTTATCTAATAGATAAGAACTTTTTTTCCTATGTAGGAAGAGAAAATATTTTAGCAAAAATTGGTAAATACTCTATGCCAATTTATATTATCCATCAAATAATCCTTTATCCTTTGCTTACCCTTATATATAATTTGACCTTATAGTCTTTAGGGTGCTATGATATTAAAATACAACATAAATTGAACTTTTTATCATAAAACGTATACTTACTTTTAATGGAGGAAAATTATGGACTACATAAAAAATTATAAAAAATCTTATCCAACTTCTTACAAAATTCTTCGCGCTTTGCTACTTATCTTACTTTTCTATAAATTTGGATATGTAATTGGAAAGTTTGTTGCAAACATGGGATTTTAATTAAATGACTTATTAACTAATACACAATTAAAAAAGACGTTTAGAATAGTTGCCTATCCTAAGCGTCTTTATTTAGTTAAATTTAATTTCATAATCTTCTAGAAGTGGATTTATTTTTAAAATTTCTTCTATAGCTGTCTTTGTTTTTTCGTCAGCTTCTTCTAAGAACCCCTTTTCAATTAATTCTTTTTCTGTCTTTTTCATTTCATCTTTTCTAAAATCTGAAAAATCATTTAGTTTTAATTGGTTAAAAATAGATTCTCTTTCATCAAAGATTGTTAACGAATCTTCGTCTATGAAGTTATTTAAAATCTCAGCCTTAGGTATTTTTACAGTTATCTTTTCATTCTTTTTATCTACTTTAACATCAATCTCATCCAGATTTACACCAGCATTTACCTCCCCATCGTAAGAGATGATAAATTTCTTTTCAGTTAAAGGTATTTTCATACCGTAGAACTCTGTTTGATTTTCAAAAGCTCCTACATTTGTATATTTATATTTAAGTGTAGTAAGCTCTTTTACTGAAAGAATTTGGTTCTTTATAAGATCTGATGAAACCTTTGTTTCATTCTTGATATTTGACTTCATGCCAAAAAAATAGGCTGCAAAGACAAGGACTAGGACACCTAAAAATCCGTAAACTAGTCTATTGTTTTTAAATTTTCTTAATTTATTTTTTGAACTTGTCATCTAATCTCCTTAAATTATCCTTTTAAAAAATTATACCTTAAGTTTAAAAAAATCAAATTATTTAAAGCTAGCCTTAAGATAATAAATAGGCATGTTTTTATTTCTAAACTTCCTCTCGTATTCGCTGACTATGGATTTATTTTCAGCTAAATCCCTATCTGTTTCAATCACTTCCATTCCAAATTCCTCCATATAGGATATGGAATCATCAAAAAAGGCTTCATTATCAGTTTTAAGTTCAATTTCACCATTTTCCTTGCATATTTTCTTATATAGTTTTAAAAAATTGGAATGAGAGAGTCTCCTCTTATGGTGACGTGTTTTTGGCCAAGGTGTTGAAAAGTTTAGATAAATCTTTGCTAGTTCACCTTCTTCAAACATATCTAGTAAATTTTCCGCTTTGCCCACTATTCCATAAACATTGGTAAGCTCTTCATTTTCTATCTTTCTACATGCAACTACAAATGCATTTGTATTCATCTCAAGGGCTAGGTAATTATAGGCAGGATCAGCACTTGCCTTGCCAACAATAAAATCACCTCTGCCTGCTCCTATCTCGAGAGCTATTGGCTTGTCATCTCTAAAAAGTTCTTTCCACTTACCCTTATGGTTTTCTGGGTCAAATATTATGTATTTACTTTCCTGCATTCTTGGTATAGCATTTGCTTTATGTCTTAATCTCATATATCTCCTCAATAAAAAATTCTAGCAAAGACTTGCCCGCTAGAATTTATATTTCTTTCCTATCTCCCCAAAAACTTGCACCCAAGGTGCCAGGTCCTAGGTGAGATCCTATTGTTGTTCCAATTTCGTATATTTTTATATCATAGCCTTCAAATTTTTCACTTAAGGTCTCTCTTAACTCTTCCGCATCCTCATGCAAATGAGTATGAACTATGAAAATTTCCTTAGGTAAGGACGAGTCCTTCGCTATATGGTTTTCGATTTGCCCTATAAGTGCCTTGGTGGCCTTTTTCTTAGTTCTTATCTTATCCCTTACTAGTAGCTTTCCTTCAAGGTTTACTTCTATAAGTGGGCAAATATTTAATAAATTTCCAAAAGAACCCGCTGCCTTTGAAAGTCTACCACCCCTAACAAGGTAGGTTAAATCACTTGTAAAAAACCAGCCGTGCACATATTCTCTTTTTTCTTTGGCAAGCTCATAGACTTCTTCAATGGACAAACCAGATTTTCTAAGGTCATTTAAATATAAGACCAGAAGTCCTTGACAAGCTGTGGCAGTGAGAGAATCTACTACATAGATTTTCCTTTCAGGATACTTCTCCTTTAGCATATCAACAGCCATTAGGGACTGGTTATATTCGCCGGTAATACCAGAAGACAGGGTCAAATGAAGTATGTCCTTATCTTCTTTTAAAAGATTTTCAAAATATTCTATGTAAGATGAGTAGGTTATCTGACTGGTCTTTGTCATTGCACCATCCTTCATTGCTTCATAGAAGTCATTAAAGGAAATACTTTCGCCAAAGTCTTCCTTATAATTTTTACCATCTATTTCATAATTAAAGGCGATCCATCTGATATCTTCCCTATCTAAAATTTCTTTATTTATGTCAACAGTAGATGTCGCACTCAGTATAAAATCACTCATATAATTCCTCTCATAATATAAATAATATCATACTTTCAAATAATTTAAATTCAATTTCTTATATATTTTCTATCAATTAAATATGAAATTACAAAAGCAAAAAGAGATGGTATTATCCAAGCAAAACCTATTTTAAAACCTGGTAGAGTATTTTTCCCAAGTGTTAATATAGCATCTAGTAATCCTATATTTTTTATAGGATCAGGCAAAGCTTTTATAAAGTCAAGTAGGGCAAATAAGCTTGTTACACCTAAAGTAATTTGGTAAACTCTCTTTCTCTTACCCATATAAATTGATAAGATTGATAAGCTAATTAGGACAATTGATATAGGATAGATAAACATCAAGACTGGTACAGATAAGGATATTATCTGTTTTAAGCCAAGATTTGCTACCAAAAATGATAAGCCAGTAAAGATATAACAATACTGTTTATAAGAAATATTTATCTTAAACATATCTTCGAACATCTCAGAACAGGCTGATACAAGACCAATAGCTGTCTTTAGGCAAGCTATAAATACTATAACTGACAAAATCAAGTGACCAAGCCCTCCAAGATAATGGCTGGAAATTTTTGCTAAAATTACAGCTCCATTTTCAAAATCATCCATAATATTTGCACTTCCTGCCCCCATAAAGGCAAGGCCTGAGTATATTATAGACATAGCTATTAGACAAACTATGCCAGATTTAAAGGTTTCAAAGGCCATGGATTTCTTGTCACTTACTCCCAAGTTTTTTATATTTGAAATTATTATAATCGCAAAAGCAAGGCCTGCTGGTGCATCTAAGGTATTATAACCATCTACAAAACCTACAGCAAAAGGTGATACTAAGTACTTTGGAGCAGCTCCTTTAGCACCAATAGGGCCCATTGGTTTAAATATTGATAGGACCAATAAAAGGGACAATAATATTAAAAATATTGGAGTCATATACTTACCTATGGTATCGATTAGGCTTGCCTTTTTAATTGAAAAGAACAAGACTGCCAAGAAAAATACCACAGAAAATATAAAAAGACCGACAGGATTATAAAAACTCTTAAAGCCTTCAAATATTACCTCATAGGAGGTGGTTGCTGTTCTTGGTATAGCAAAGCCAGGACCTATGGCTAGGTATAAAAGAGTGGTAAAAAAATAAGCAAACTTCTTGCCCGCTCCCATTGATAGGTCAAACAAGCTTTCACTATCGCTTGCTGCTGTTGCTACTACTGCTAATATTGGCAAGCTTACAGCTGATGCCAAAAATCCAATTGTTACTGGAAATAAATTAGCTCCCGACCTCTGACCTATTTCTAGGGGGAAAATCAAGTTTCCCGCCCCAAAAAATAAGCCAAAAAGTAAGGAACCAATCAATAAATTTTCTGATAATTTTAATTTCTTTCTCATATTAATTCCTTTATTTTGTTAATATGATACATCAATTCACAAAATAATCAATCAATTTATAGGCTTTCTACATATTTTTTAACATCAGGACCAACTAAAATTTCTCCATCATCCTTAAAAAGAATTGGTCTTTTGACAAGCATGCCATCAGTTGCCAAAAGATCATATTTCTCATCAAGACTCATCTCTTTAAGCTTATCCTTTAGATTCATCTGCCTATAGATTTGGCCTGAAGTATTGAAAAATCTCTTGATATCATAGTCTGTAGCCTCATGCCACTTTTTAAGTTCATCCCTAGTCGGATTATCTTCTTTAATATCTCTTAAATCATATTCTACATTTTTCTCATCAAGCATCTTTAGTATGCCCTTGCATGTAGAACACCTATTATAACAAATTATTTTCATTTATTTCCTCCCAAATATTTCATAACAACACTTGCCATAAGGGTTGGCCCATAGATTATGGCATCTTCATTAAATTTGGCTTTGGCATTGTGAAGTGGATAAACTGTTTGATCATCTACCTTACAACCTACCATCATCATAACAGCTGGCACATTTTTTGCTACATTTGCAAAATCATCTGAAGCTGTAACTGCTTCAGCTTTGTCAGAATAATTAAAATCTGGATTTTCCTTTTTTATTTCCTTTAAGACTTCTACTATATCATCTACCATCCCTTCATCATTTATTATAGCAGGTACATCTGATAGTATTTCAAAACTTGCCTTACCCCTAAAGGCTTTTGCAATATGATCAGCAATTTCAGGAATCCTAGTCTTGATATGTTCCTTACTTTTTTGTGAATATGTTCTAGTTGTACCTTCTATTATAGCCTTATCTGGGATAATATTTGGAGCATTGCCCGCACTAATATGGCCTGTAGTAAGGACAGCGCCCTCCCTAAAGGATATTTCTCTAGATACCAAAACTTGAAGAGCATTTACAATTTGTGCTGCAATAAAGGCTGCGTCTACCCCTTTTTCAGGCATAGCTCCATGGGCTCCGTAGCCTTCTACCTCTATTCTAAAGTTGTTATTAGATGTAGCCATCTCACCTTTTTTGATATAAAGTCCAGGTGCAAGAGTTGTATCCATATGAACCATCATAGCCTTTTCTACTTTAGGATTTTCAAGTATGCCTGCATCTATCATCTTCTGACTGCCAGATAGAAGCTCTTCTGCTGGTTGGAACATTAGTTTAACTACTCCATTTATCTTGTCTTCATTTTCCTTAAGAAGCTTAGCTGTTCCTAAGAGCATAGCTGTATGGAAATCATGACCGCACAAGTGACCATTTTCATTTGTGCTCTTGCAAACTACATCAGCTTCTTCTTTAATAGGAAGGGCATCCATATCTGCCCTTAATAGTATACACCTATCTCCCTTGCCAATTGTTGCAAGGACTCCAGATTCTATTGGTTTTGAATATTTAATGCCCATCTTATCAAGTTCATCTGTTATAAGTTTGACAGTGTTAGTCACCTCAAATCCTATCTCAGGATTTTCATGAAGATTTCTTCTTATTTCTATTAAATAGTCTTTTATCTCTTGTGATTTTTTATAAAAATTCATATTTACTTCCTTATATAATGTATTTAGGTTGTTAAAGGTAACCTATAAGCCTTTTTCGACTAAGTATTATTCAGATTTACTGTATAATATTGTTATTAGATAGAGTGTACTCGTCACTTCCTTGAGATTTAATCTCGTACTTGAAAGAGTGAGTCCTCTAATCTTTTAACTGTTTACGAATAAGTTAGATGTTGACCCTTTCAGGGTACTTCGTATATACCATAAGGCAGTAACGTTATTAGATTTTGAGGTGTCTATCTAAAATACTTTTTTATGAGGTTTCAAATGTTCTATTTAGGTATCGATATTGGTAAAAATACTCATGTTGCTTCATTAGTTGATGACAAGAAAAAGGTTATTTTTAAGGCTTTTTCTTTTTCAAATTCCATTAATGGCGCTGAGAGTTTAGTCCTTAAACTAGAAGCTTTCAAAAATGAACTTGAAGTTGGTATGGAAGCTACAGGTCATTATTGGTTATCTCTATACTCATATCTTGCCCAAAAAAACTTTACTGTTCGTGTTATCAATCCAATCCAAACTGACGGTTGGCGACAAGGTGTAGAAATCAGAAAGAGAAAAACTGATATTATTGATTCTCTTTTAATAGCTGATCTTCTTAGATATGGAGATTTCGTTGAGACTTCACTTTCTAATGAAGATTATTTGTCTTTGAGGAATCTTTCCAGATTTAGGTCCTACCTCATTTCTTCAATTGGCGATCTTAAAAGAAAAACTATTGCACTTTTAGATCAAGTTTTTCCTGAATACGCCTCTTCTTTTAGTAATATTTTTGGGAAGACTTCTAAGGAAATTCTTTCAAATTTCTCTACTCCTTCTGATTTTGAGGATATTAATTCTGATGATTTGAATACTTTTCTTGAATCTGTTTCTAAGAAAAACTATGCTTCTAAGAAGATTGATGAGCTTTCTAAAAAGGCTTCTTCTTCTTTTGGTATTAATTTCTGCCTGGATTCTTTTAGTCTTCAAATCAAAATGCTTATTGAGCAAATTTCTTTTATTCAAACTCAGGTTTCTAATGTTGAGAATGAAATTGAGGTTTTACTTGAAAAACTTAATTCTCCAATTACTACTATTCCAGGTATCGGTTCTGTTAATGCAGCTACTATATTAGGTGAAATTGGTGATATTAAAAGATTTTCTAATCCTTCTAAACTTGTCGCTTATGCTGGTTTGGATGCTAGCATTTCTCAGTCTGGAGAATATGAATCTACTTACAATCATATGAGTAAAAGAGGTTCTCCATACCTTAGACGTGCTTTGTTTCAATCTGCTCTTAGAGCTGAATTTTGTGATCCTGTTTTCTCAGATTATTATCAAAAAAAGATTAGTGAAGGAAAACATCATTTAGTTGCTACTAATGCTGTTGCTAGAAAGCTTTGTCATACTATTTTTGCTGTTCTTACTAAGAATGAACCTTATCAAGTGCAGAGTTAGTTTTTGCTTAACTGTTTACAAATTTTTGATAAAGCTTCTGTAAATGGCGAGCGAAGCTAGGGTGTAGCCTTTACCTTTTACAGGTTTTTTTGAAAAAAATTACAATTTCATGAGCAAAAAACTTATGAACCCAATATTTAAAATCTATTAAATATTAGGTCTTTTTGTTGTGCCTATTTTTATTCATTTTTTATCTATATCAATCCCTATATTTTTTTATTTCACCTCTTGACTTTTAATAGTTAGTCTTTCTTTCACTTAAAATATACCCAAAAACTAGGCTAATCTTTCTATATTTTTCTCTAAAATTTCTATTGGATAAGTAGATTCGACCCTATTTATCAAATCATCAATAATTTTTCTAGCGACCTTATTTGAATTGCTTATAGTTACAAAGGCCAAATGGGCCTTGTTAAGGATATCTAGGTCAGAAATTTCTGCTGCAGAAATATTTAAATTCTTTCTAGCATAATCTAAAATTGACCTCACAGTCCTTCTCTTATCCTTAAGAGAAAAGGCGTCAAAGATTACAAATTTTATTTCAAGCAGGTATACATACATCTATATATCCTTATTGTGCTTCTTATCAGCCAGGAAGACTGCAAGTAGTGATGATAGAATCAGATTACCCTTGCCAAAGCAGGTGTACCTTGGCTCCCATAAGCTCGCATACTTTGATTTATAATTTCGAAGCCCTTTAAATGGATAGATGCTATCGGCGTGGCCATAAATAAAGGCTGCAACCCTCTCGCTCAAATAGGCTGACTTGTACTTGCCAACATTGGCTAGAGGTGCCATACCTAGGTTAAAATATTTCATTCCCTCTTCTTGGGCCTTTAAGAAAAGATTTAAAAATAGATAATCCATCATAGAATTGACATTCATATCTGTGTCATACCTCATAAGATCTATGGTCATTACATCCGGGTCATAGTTTGGCATAATATTAGTAAAGGCAGTAACATCACCATCCTTATCATAAACAAGACCAAGCCTTGACTCATTTAAATAATCCCTATCAAAAAATCCTAGGGAAAATCCCTTCTCTTCTCTTCCCTTAAGCCACTTATCTGAAATAATATCAAGCCTGTCAAGAAGCTTATCATCATAAGGAGGGTCTAAGATTTCAAATTTATAACCATCCTTTTCAAACCTATTTAATATGTTTCTAAGGGAAGATTTTTTCCTACCAGCTAGAGAAAATTCTCCTAAATCAATAAGGGCATTTTCACCAAATTTCATAAAATCAAACCCATAATCGTGCAAATTAAGAGTAAATTTCTCACCCACTTCATAAAAGACTGGATTTAGTGATTTGATATAGGATCTTTCTATAAAATCTGACAGAGCCTCATCCAAGTATGCCCTATCACCAAAGGGCTCACCCATGACAATAATCTTGTTATTTACTATTTGATATAAAAATGCCATGAGCTTTTCGTCATTTTCATTAGTGTAATAATATATATACTTATCATTCAAAAAGCCAAGACCAGCTGTAGTTGATCCTGTCGGAGTATTTTTTTGAACAAAGTCCCTAAATTCTCCTATGTCTGGCTCATCACTTATTAAAACATCCTTTTTCATATAGAGAAGAATAAGTTTTAGACATAATAAAACAGCACCTATCAATATTGAAAAAATCAAAATTTTATTTAAGAACGGATAATTTTCTAGAAGCTGATCTGAGGCTATATTTTTAAGGTATATAAAAGCCCAAAAGCCTGCAAAAATCGAATCTATGATTATCTCTTCTACACTAAATACAAAAGCATCCTTTATTAGGGCCTCTCTTGTTAGATAAGAAATAAAGCCTATCAAGAAAAGAGGAACCAAGGTAAAGACAGTATCCCCTATTAGAATTAGATAAAATCCAGTGAAAGCCAAAAGTGGATAAAGTATCTTTAAAAATTTCTTTTGTCTATCAAAGGCTAATCTTGCTAGGATTAAAAAGACAAAGCCTAATACAAATTCAAGCAGAGCCCTAACAAGGACAATTGTCATAAAAGAAAATTCATTAAAGGGAAAATAATTTAAATTATCACTCACATTCACACTCAAAAGAAAGCCGAGACCATAAAATCCAATAAAAATCGAATTAATTCTTTGTATGTATTCTCTAGCAAGCTTTAGGGCAAGTTCTCCATAATTATTTCTCAGTGAAATCAAAATATCCTTAAATCTTATAAAGACATAAATAATACCTACTAGCAAAAATATACCAAGAATGAGGCTCGTTTTAAAACCTGTAGCAGTCTTGGCTAAATAATATATAGCCATCAAGACAAGAAACAAAAATATAAAATGTATAAATTTTTCCCTATATTTTTTTATTAACTTCATCTAAGCTCCTTTCAAAAAATCTAAAACAAGCCTGTTAAAAATCTCAGGGGCCTTCCTTGCTAACCTGTGACCCTGGTTTTTTATAATATAAAGCTTGCAGTCTCTAATGTTTTGGGCAATACCTCTTATGTGAGATAACCTTATCAAATCATTAGACCCAACAATAATCATAGTTGGATTGTCAATATCTCTAAGGTCCGACTTTTCAAGCTTAAGATCTCCTAGCAGAAGTCTTGCTACCCTTTTATTCTTTTTAAAAAATGGCAAAATAGTCCAGACTATATTTTCTAAAATCATAAGGACCTTTGCAAAAGGCGTAATCCCATCAAATCTCGCATTTGGAGCATTAAGAATGAGTTTATCAATCATTTCTCCATACATCTTGTGAAATACAAGGGCAAGATTTGCCCCATCAGAAAAACCTAAGACGTGTGCCTTCTTAAGGCCCAAAGCCTGGTAGACTTCCTTTAGGTCATTTGCCATAATTTCAAAACTGAGCTTATCCTTATTATTATCAGAAAATCCATGATCCCTAAAATCTATCAAAATAAGATGAAAATACTTAGATAGAAATCCTATCTGATATTCAAAATAAGTCATATCCCCGTCATTGCCATGAAGGAGGAAAAGATTTTCACCCTGGCCATACTCCTTATAAAAAATATGGGTTCCGTCCCTTAATTTTATATAATCATCTTCAGTACTTTTCATAAAAGCTCCTTTAATTAATTATATCACTTTCTATTAATAAGTCTTTTATAGTGAAGATATTTTTATAATTAGTAAAATAAAAGCAAGGAGGATCTATGAACTTTAATTTTAATGATAAAAAAGAAAACAAAATCAATTTTATATTCGAAGAAGATAATAAGCATAATTTTTTTAAGGCTAAAAGTGGTGCAATATTGCCAGTAGAAGCTGAAGGGGAAATCCTACTAGGACTTGGCAAAAAAGAAGACTTTACTAAGGATGTCCTAAAAGAAGCTGTCGCTAAACTTATAAGATTTTTAGCTGATAAGGATATTTCTACTATTTCATTTTCAGCAAATAATACAGACCTTGATGATAAGGACTTTTGCCTTGCAATAGTAGAAGCCTCTATGGTGGCTTCATATAAGTTTGACCACTACAAGAGCGAAAAAGCTTGTCAAAAACTTTCTGAAATTAACTTTGATGAAAGCCTTTCACCATATAAAGCTGATCTAGAAGAGCTTTCAAATGTTTTAGAAGGTCAATTTTTAGCAAGAGACCTTGTGAATCTAAGGTCAAATGACATCTACCCAGAAACTTTAGCCCAAGCTGCCCATGATAATTTATCAGACCTTGGCGTTGATGTAAAAATCTATGGCAAGGATGAAATTCTTGATATGGGCCTTACTGCTTTTTATGAAGTAGCTAAGGGATCTGATAAGGAACCTAAATTTATAGTTATGGAATACCTAAAGGGAGACAATGAGCCTCTAGCCTTAGTTGGTAAGGGTCTAACCTATGATGCAGGAGGTTACTCTATTAAAACATCTGCTGGTATGAAGACTATGAACTCAGATATGGGTGGATCAGGTACAGCTATCGGTGCAATGAAGGCAATTGCTTCAAATAAGCTTAAAGTCAATGTTGTAGCTATTGTTGCAGCCTGCGAAAACCTAATATCAGGCAGAGCTTATAAGCCAGGTGACATAATCAAAGCAAGAAATGGCATGACAATAGATGTAGATAATACAGATGCTGAGGGAAGGATTACCCTTGCAGATGCTGTAAATTACGCAGCTACAGAATATAAACCAAGCCTATTAGTTGACCTTGCAACCCTTACAGGTGCAGTCCTAGTGGCTCTTGGTGAAACCTATACAGGTGCTGTTACAAATGATGATGCTGCCTTTGCTAAGGTTAAAAAAGCAAGCGAAGATTCTGATGAAAAAATTTGGCGACTTCCAAATGACCCATTCTTTAAGACCTACAACAAGAGCGAAAATGGCGATGTCAAAAACTCTGGTGGCAGAATGGCAGGATCTATAACAGCTGGCCAATTTATCGAAAACTTCATCGAAGAAGTCCCATGGGTACACCTTGATATAGCAGGAACTGCTTACCTATCAGCTCCACAAGGAATAAATGAAACAGGAGCAACAGGTGTCCATGTCAAGACCCTATACAATTTAGCTAAAAACTATTAATAAAAAATCCCAAGTAACTTAGGATTTTCCTAAAGTCTTGGGATTTTTTTATATACCTAGGTAGGCTGCCTTTACATCTGGATCTGCCTTTAGATCACTTGCCTTACCTTCTTTTACAATCTTGCCTGTCTCAAGAACATAGGCCCTGTCGGCTATATCTAGGGCAAGATTTGCATTTTGTTCTACAAGTAGGATTGTCCTGCCTTCTTCTTTTAAAATCCTAATCGTATCAAATATCTTATCTACAAATAGAGGCGAAAGACCCATTGAAGGCTCATCTAAAAGTAGCACCTTAGGATTAGTAAGTAGGGCCCTGCCCATAGCTAGCATTTGCTGCTCACCACCCGAAAGGGTACCTGCTTTTTGATTTTTTCTTTCCTCTAAAACTGGGAAAAGCTCGTAAATCTTTTTAAGCTCTTTTTGATTTTCTTCATCAGACCTATCCACAGCTATTGTTCCAAGTTTTAAATTATCCTCTACAGAAAGACCTGCAAATACACGTCTTCCTTCAGGTACTTGCGCAATGCCTTCTCTTGTAATTTGGAAAGATTTTTCCTTTTTGATTGACTTTTCATTAAAGAAAATATCACCCTCTTTGGCATCCAAAAGACCAGATATAGTCTGAAGGGTTGTAGTTTTGCCAGCACCGTTGGCACCAATTAAGGAAACTACTTCGCCTTCATCTACTTTAAGACTTATACCCTTAAGAGCCCTGATATTTCCATAATATACACTTAAATTTTCAACTCTTAATATACTCATATTTCCTCTTTCTAGTTGCCAAGATAGGCCCTTACTACTTCTTCATTTGAGATTACTTCTTTAGGATCACCTTGGGCAAGGATTTCTCCATAATTTAGAACAATAAGTCTTTCTGATATACCTAAAACTAGATTCATATCATGCTCTATCAATAGGATTGAAACTCCGGTTTTTTCTCTTATAATCCTTATAGAATCCATAAGATCTTGAGTTTCAGACTCATTCATACCAGCTGCCGGCTCATCTAGAAGAAGAAGTTTAGGTCTTGTTGCCATAGCTCTTGCTATTTCTAACTTTCTTTGGGCACCATATGGAAGACTTCCTGCAAAGGCCCTGAAATATTTTTCTAGGTTAAAGAGGCTTAAGATTTCCTTAGCTGTCTTTGTCGCTTCATTTTCTTCCTTCCAGAAGCTAGGAAATCTTAGCATACCACTAAGAACTCCATAGTCCATGTATTGGTTCATGGCAAGTTTAACATTATCTAGTACTGTTAGGTTATCAAATAGCCTTATATTTTGAAAAGTCCTTGCTACACCCATCTTTGAAAGCTTATCTGGAGAAATGCCATTGGTCATCTCCCCATCTAATAAAATCTCACCGCTTGTTGGAGTATAAACACCTGATAACATATTAAAAAGAGTGGTTTTACCAGCTCCGTTAGGGCCGATTAGGCCTAAGAGCTCTCCCTTTTTTAGGTTAAAAGTTACATCAGATACTGCCTTAAGTCCTCCAAAGGAAATGCTAAGGTCTTTTACTTCAAGCACATTATCATGTATTATTTCTTTACTATTCACCTTCTACATCTCCTTTCTTATACTTATCTATCTTTAATAGATTTCTTATTGAAAATTCTTTTCTTCCTAAAAGACCTTGAGGTCTATAAATCATAACAGCTATAAGGATTAGAGCATAGATTACCATTCTCCATTCAGCAAGTGGTCTTAATATTTCCGGAAGAATTGTTAGGCCAATTGATGAGAAGATTGCACCTGTCATAGATCCCATACCACCTAAAACTACCATTACTAGATAGTCAAATGACTTGTTGTAGTTAAATATATTTGCTGCCAATACCCCAAAGCTTTGAGCATAAAGGGCACCTGCTATACCTGCAAAGACTGCAGATAGGGCAAAGGCAAAGGTCTTATACTTTGTGATATTGATACCGCAAGCTTGGGCTGCTAATTCGTTATCTCTTATTGATAAGACAGCCCTACCATGACGGCAAGATGCATAGGTAAAGATCATAGCTACAAGGAAGGCTGCCACAAAATAAAATTTTCCGAAATCATTGGTCGTTGGGATACCAGCCAGGCCTTGGGCACCTCCTGTAAAGCCTAAGTTTTCTATAAGTACTCTTATGATTTCACCAAAGGCTAGGGTTACTATAGCTAGATAATCACCGGTTAACCTTAAAACAGGAAGTCCGATTAAAACACCAAATATAGCTGCAACCACTCCTGCTATTATAAGAGAAAGTATAAAGCCTAAAAATCCCCCTACTAGGCCGCTTTTAAGAAATAAAGCTGCTGAATAAGCACCGATTGCCATGAAGCCCGCGTGGCCTAGGTTAATTTGTCCTAAGACACCTACAGTTAGGTTAAGACTTGTGGCCATTATTATATTTATACAAATTAGTACAAGGATATTTTGCCAATATCTATTTAAAAGATTAAGTCCAATTAGACTTTGGATTATTACAAAAAATAATACTACTAATGCTGTTGTGATAAGATAAGTTTTCTTTCTATTCTTGGACATATCACACCTTTTCTTTCTCTAGTTTGCCAAATAAGCCATTTGGAGCTACTAGTAAAACTATAATCAATACTACAAATACTATAGCATCTGCATAAGCACTTGATAGGTAAGCTCTGGTCAAAACTTCTATTATACCTAGGATTAAACCGCCTATAACAGCCCCTGGTATACTTCCGATTCCTCCAAGGACTGCTGCTGTAAAGGCCTTAATACCAAGCATTGATCCCATAAAAGGTTGGATCTGTGGATAGCTTGCTACATATAAAACTGAAGCTACACCTGCAAGGGCTGATCCTATAGCAAAGGTCATTGTCATAACCTTATTTACATTTATACCAACAAGCTCTGCAGCACCGTAGTCTTCACTTACAGCTAGCATTGATTTACCATGTTTTGTTTTATTTACAAATAAGTTCAATAAATATGTTAGGATAATTGTTGATACGATTGTAACTATTGTAGCAAGTGATAGGTGAACTCCTCCAAAGTTTAGAGACTTTTGTGGGAAAAGCCCTGGTATAGGTTTTGCACTTGATGTAAATATCTTTACGAATAAGTTTTGTAAAAATAGGGACACACCTATGGTTGTTATAAGTAAGGAAATTCTTGAAGAATTCCTAAGTGGCTTATAGGCTACTCTTTCTATAACCACGCCAAGTATCGTACATACTAATATGGCAGGTACTATAGCAAGCCATAGTGGCAAGCCTGCCTTAAATATAGGTAATTGGATGGCAAGAAATACAGTATATCCACCTACCATTATGATATCGCCGTGGGCGAAGTTGATAAGTTTGGCTATACCATAAACCATCGTATACCCTAGGGCTACAAGGGCATATATAGAGCCTAGTTGTAGCCCGTTAAATAATTGGGTAATAAAATCCATTAATCTCTCCTCTTTCTATCTAGGGTTAACAATTGAATCAAACTTGTATTCCCCTTTTTCTATCTTCATAATTGATGCTGCCTTTTTAGGGTTGTTATTTTCATCAAAGGTGAAAGAACCTGTTATGCCTTTAAAATTTAAACCCTTTATTGCAGCGCATCTATCTGCGTTTGAATCAGACTGGGCTGCTTCAAAACCTTGTTTTATTATATAAACTGTGTCATAGCCTAGGGCTGAAAATGCAGTAGGATCTTCTCCATAAGTTTCCTTGTATTTACTTATAAATTCTTGAACCTTTGGATCAGTATCTTCAATACTAAAGTGATTGGTAAAGAAAGAATTTTCAATTACATCATAGCTTGATGGGTCCATTGTCTTTAAGATTCCATCCCAACCATCTCCACCCAAGAAAGCTGCATTGATATTTGCATTTCTTGCTTGTGGTGTAATAAGTGATAATTTCTCATAATATTCTGGCAATAACAATACGTCAGGATTTTTACCAGCTATAGTTGTAAGTTGGGCCTTAAAGTCTGTGTCATTTTCCCCATATGATTCATTGGCAACTATTTCAATACCTAGCTCTTCTGCCTTCTTTTCAAAGGCATCAGCTATACCTGTTGAATAATCACTTGCAGTATTTTCTAAGATTGCAGCTGTCTTTGCCTTTAAGCTATCTTTTGCATAAATTGCTAATAAATCACCTTGATAAGGGTTTGTAAAACATGTCCTAAAGACATTTGGTTTTCCTACGGTTATTGATTCTTCAGTACCTGTTGGGGTAATAACTGGTATGCCATCAGCTTGACTTGCTTCTGCTATCGCTTGTGATGGGCTTGAGGTATTTGTACCAATTACAGCTGACGCTCCATTTTCTACAAGCTTTCTATAACTAGTAACAGAATCTGTTAACTCTCCCTTATCGTCCAATGATTCTAGGCTAATCTTTTTACCATCTATTCCGCCATTGGCATTTATTTCTTCAACGGCCATCTTAATTCCATTTACAGTTGATACACCATAGTTGGAGTATTGACCTGTTAGCGGGAAAGTTGAGCCGATTTTTATAGTATTCTCATCAGCTACATTTTTATTATTTGTTCCGCTTCCACATCCTGTAAATATTGCTCCTGCTATAGCAATCATGGTTATAATTTTCTTGTTCATTTTTCCTCCTAATTATTTTTGGTAGAAAAAAACCTCCGTCTTTCCTACCCTATGGTAGAAGAGACGAAGGGTTGATTGTATAAATTTAACCTGCTCCGCGGTACCACTCTTCTTCATCAAACGATGCACTCTGATTATATAATGAATAACTCTGTAACGGGAGTTCCCGGCTACACCTACTAATCTTTCAATGCGCTGCTTCATGGCTAGTTCTAAGGCCCATCTTGATATTTCACACCAGCCAATATCTCTCTTTTAAGATAGGTTATCTTATAATATTCCATTTCTTAGCATTTATATTTACATATTATATATCCTAAAACCTACTTGTCAAATATTTTCTTAATAAAAATAGATTTATTTGGATATTTAATTATATGCTACCGCTGATTTCTATATTTTCCAGTCTCTTATTAATTATTTTCCAGCAAAAGCTAATATTCACTTTTTATTCTTGATGAATTTTTACAAATAATTATTTATTAGTACCTGCATCACTATCGAATTTGTACTCACCATTTTCTATTCTTATCATCTTAGCAGTTTTTACTGGGTTGTTGTTTTCATCATAGGTAAATGATCCTGTAACACCCTTAAATTCTACTTTCTTTAGGGCTTCTATTACCTTAGCCCATTCTGTAGTTCCTGCTGCTTCTACGGCTTGTTTATATAGGTAAACTGTGTCATAGCCTTCTGCTGCAAATGTTGATGGGTTTTCACCAAATTTTTCTTTATAGTTTTTTAAGAATGCTTGTACTTCTTCAGATGGGTCTTCTAGGGTAAATTGGTTTGAGAAGTATGAATTATCTAATGATGAAAAGCTTGATTCATCCATTACTGATAGGACTGTATCCCAGCCATCAGCGCCAACTAGAGTAGCTTCAATGCCAGCTTCCTTTACTTGAGGAGCTATTAAAGCTACCTTTTCATAATAATCAGGTATGAATAGGACATCTGGGTTTTGGCCTCTTACATTTGTAAGCTGAGCCTTAAAGTCTGTGTCGCTATCTCCATATGATTCATCTGCTACTACTTCCATGCCTAATTCTTTAGCCTTTTTCTCAAATACATCAGCAACTCCCATTGAGAAATCTGATGATTGATTACGTAGTATTGCAACCTTTTTAGCATTTAACTTTTCTTTTGAGAAGTTTGCTAGTACCTCACCTTGGAAAGGATCTGTAAAGCATGTCCTAAATACATTTGGCTTACCTTCTGTTATGTTTGCTTGAGTCGCTGTTGGAGTGATATATAACACTCCATCATTAACAGATGATTCTGCTATGGCTAAGGCTGGTTTAGATGGTACTCCACCAAAGATTGCATCTACCTTATCTTCCATGAGTTTGTTGTAGTTTGTAACAGCATCTGTTATCTCACCCTTATCATCATATTCTACCCAATCAACTTTTTTTCCGAGTATACCGCCATTTGCGTTTACTTCTTCTAGGGCAAGTTTTATACCATTATTAGTAGTTTGACCATAGATTGATAAAGGACCTGTTAAAGGGGCTGAGTTGCCAAGCTTTATAGTTTCGCTTGCTTCTTGCTTATTTGCTCCATCTGCCTTTTTGCTTTCGTTTCCACCTTCATTGCCGCAGGCTGATAAAAATAATCCTGCTAGTAACATTCCAACTGCAAATTTTTTTCTTAAATTCATAATTTCCTCCATTATTTTTGGAATAAAAAAACCTCCGTCTCTTTATCCCTACTGGTTAAAGAGACGAAGGGTAATAAACAAATTTTTACACTCCGCGGTACCACTCTTTTTCATCTAATGATGCACTTAGTTTCATTTAATGAATAGCTCTGTAACGGGAGCTCCCGCACTTACCTACTTTTCGGTAAGAAAACTCAGTGGTGATTTTCGTTAGTTTCATCTTGCTAGTTCGCACCAACCACTAGCTCTCTTGAAGATTATCCTAATTACTCTTCCACATCAACGCTTTTGTATTTGATAGTTCATATTATATAACCCCTTTTATTATTTGTCAAATAAATTTATCATATTTATTTATAATACTTAATTATTATAAGTTACCCCTCATCATAATGATTGAAATATCAATAATACAAATAAAAAACCGCATACTCATTAATAAGTATACGGTATTTATTTATAAACCCAAAAGCACTGATGCTACTTCAAAATAAATTAAAAGTACACCTGTATCTACGATTGTTGTTATTAGTGGTCCAGCCATTACGGTTGGATCTATTTTTAGCTTATCAGCAATTAATGGCAAGAGTCCACCAATTACATTTGATAGAACTATTGTTAAAAATAATGTTATTGATACTGTTAAATTTACTGCAAGGCTTACATTATCTACTATTAGTATCCTTATAAAGTTGATAGCCACAAGTACTAGGGATACAAGTGTTCCTACCCTAGCTTCCTTAAATATAACTTTTAAGAAGTCTTTAGCAGATAGCTCGCCACTATATAATTGAGTCATAATTGTGGTTGATGCCTGGCTTCCAGCGTTTCCACCGGAGTCCATCAACATTGGTATATAGGCTGTAAGGGCTACAGCTTTGGCAAGTATTGATTCATATCTTTGAATAATAAAGCCTGTCATTGTAGCAGTAATTAGACAAATTACTAGCCAAGTTGTCCTATTTTTTGCAATGGTCCTGCTTGGTTCGTCTAGGTATGTTTCTGACTGATCAGAAATACCTGTTACGTTAGCAAAGTCCTCTTGCATCTCTTCGTGAACGATGTCGATAACATCTTCTGCTGGTACGATACCGATTAGTCTTCCTTCAGAATCTGTAACTGGCACCTCTCCTAGGTCATATTTGATAGATAGCTTAGCTACTACCTCTTGGTCATCTGTTGGGCTTACTGATGCTGTTATAGGCTCTGTGATAGATTCGATAGTCGCCTTTTTATTTCTAATAAGATCGGCTATAAATACAAATCCTATTAGTACTAAAGAATCATCTGTAACCCAGATTTGCTCTAGCTTTTCAGCATCTAAATCAGAATTCATGACCTTTTCCATAGCCTTAGCTGGAGATTCACTAGATTTTACAGATAGGAAGTTAACTGTCATTATAGAACCAACAGATTCCTCTGGATAGCCTAATAGCTCGTTAATAATAGTTCTCCTGGAATCTTCGATATGGCTTGTCATTAGCTTTTGAACCATATTTGCAGGTAATTCCTGGAGGGTATCTACAAGCTCATCTTCATCCAGTTCCTTAACTAGATCTTTGATATTTTCTTCAGATAAGATTGATAAAATCCTATCCTTATTTTCTGGTCTTAATTCTGTAAAAGCATCTGCTAAGAGATCCTTATTTAAAAGTTTAATCCAAATCGCTACAGATTTTTCTGGCAAAATCTCTAGCTTATCGGCGATATCTACAGGGTTCATTTGGTTGATTTCTTCTTGTAAGTTTTTAAGATTATCAACATCATATCTTCTCTCTGCCATTTTTACCTCATTTCTCTTTTATGTATAATGGCAAAAAGAATCGCCACTATACTAGTATCCTATTGTCTTAAAATCCGGGTCGGGCACAGCCTTATCCATTATTCCTCCTTAAACAAATTTGCCTATACCTTAATAAAGATATAGGCCTAATCTCATTTCTTATCTGTTCAGATTATACAGTTTTTATCTTTAAAATTCAATTTATGCAAATATTTTATCAATCAATCCATCTACTTCTTTTAGAGACCTTATCTCATAGTCAATATCTAAATTCAATGTATTTTCCAAAGCATTTGGATTAAACCAAACAGTCTTAATCTTAGACCTAATACCTCCAAGCATATCTGATGTTAGAGAATCACCTATAATTACATAATCATCTAGATTTCTTGAACCTATATGGTCAAATACATAGTCAAAAAATCTCTCATCAGGCTTTTCGTATCCTACAAGTTCTGAAATAAAAGATTTGATAAAAATCTTATTCAGGCCAGATCCATCAAGCTTGCCTCTTTGAGCAGTTAGAGAACCATTTGTCACAGCATATTGGTCATACTTGCCATGGAGTTTTTCGATAATCTCCTTGCCATATGGATTAAAGACATAGGTTTTGCCAAGCTCTTCTTGATAAGTCTTATTAAAATCGCTTGCTATAGATTCATCTATCCCATACTCAGCAAAGAAATCCTCAAATCTTCCGACAAGGACCTGTTCTCTAGTTACCTCGCCTCTTTCAAGCCTTTCCCAATATGACTTATTTATAAGCTTATAGGTCTTAATCATTTCATCACTAGGCTTATCCAAACCATATATATCAAAACACTCAAAAATCGCTCTAGTTTCTGCCAGGTCAAAATTTAAAAGTGTACCATCTATATCCCATAAAATTTTCTTCATACAATCTCCTTACCTATTTATCTTACCACAATTTAAAGCTATAACTATTTACAAAATTCTTCATAAGTGATAAGCTTATTTTAAAAGAGAGGTGCTTATGAAAAAAACAATAAAAATATTACTTGGCCTTGTAGGTATCATCTTACTAGCCTTTATACTTCTTTTAGTTTATCTGATGATTACAGAATATAAACCAAAAGATGTAGAAGAAATAGCAGTAACTGGAAGCAAAGACCAAAAACTAGAACAAGACCACGATTACAAGCTACTAACATGGAACATAGGTTATGCTGGCCTAGATAAAGACACTGACTTCTTTATGGATGGGGGCAAGATGGTCTTTCCTATATCAAAAGATCATGTAGAAAAGGCCCTAACAGGCATAGCAGACTCCATAAACAAAATTGACCCAGACCTATGTCTGCTCCAAGAAGTAGATAGCGACTCCAAGAGGACCTATCACATAAATGAAGTCGAATTTTTCGACAATAAATTAGACGGTATTTCAACCTTCGCCTACAATTACAAGGTAAATTTCGTACCAATTCCCTTCCCTCCAATGGGCAAGGTAAATTCAGGAATCTATACAAATTCCAAATACCAAATCGAATCATCCTTTAGGTACCAACAACCAATCCCACATAAGTGGCCTGTAAGGCTCGCTAACCTAAAAAGAGGCTTCAACGCCTCCTACCTACCAATCGAGGGAACTGATAAGCAACTAGTTCTTGTCAATGCCCACCTAGACGCCTACGAATCAGGCTCAAATGGAAGGCTTGCCCAAACCAAACAAATTCTAGCCTTCATGGCAGAAGAATACAAAAAGGGCAACTACGTAATAGTAGGTGGAGACTTTAATCAAGAACTAAGAGAAGGTCACAAAACAGACACACCAGAAGACATGTGGCATCCATCACCATTCCCTTATGAATATATGTCAGATGATTTCAAAACAGTCTTTGATAAGAACACAAACTCCTCAAGACTAAACCACAAGACATACGACCCAAACGACTCCTACGAATGCATAATAGATGGCTTTATAGTCAGCAAAAATGTCATAGTAAATAAAGTCGAAGGCCAAAAACTAGGTTTCGTAAACAGCGACCACAACCCAGTCCTCTTGCAATTCAAACTAGAAAAAGAAAATAAGTAAGACAAAGGCCCAAAGCATGATGCTTTGGGCCTTTCTTATCTAAAAATCAAGCCTATAAAGTTCATTTCCGTACTCTTTAAATCCAAATTTACTAAATAAATTAAGACTAGGCTCATTAAAATCATAAATTTCAGCCTTTAAATATCTAAGCCCCTTATCTTTAGCATAATCAATCAAACTTTTTAAAACAAGAGAACCAAGACCCTTGCCCCTATAATCCTTATCAAGAACAAGGGCAACCATACTATCATCAAAAATAGCACAATCACCAATAAGCTTATCATCATATTCTATATAAAATAAGTCCCCGTGCTTAGATAAATAAGAGTACATCCTAATAAGATCATCCAACTCATAAGCTTTCTGGACTCCATCAACCATCTTCACAGTAAGGGGATCTTTATACCAGGCTAAACTTACATCATAAGCAGGGAAATAATCTATTATTTCGATCTCTTTCATAAGTTTTTAAACCCTATACCAATCATTATCCAGAAGCTTTTCTATATTTTTCTCATTGTTTACAAAAATCTTGCCCTTATATGGGATTTCGTATTGGTAGACTTTGCCTAGGTGGTTGATTTTAAGGATATTCTTATATGAATAGTCTATGCTTATATCCTCTATCTCATTCCAGGCCATGAAGAGGAAGTCTTTTTTTAGTGAATTAGACATTTCTGATTCATAGATTCCCTTTGGGCCAAAATGTAAGATAAAGGTCCTGGTGCTATCAAATACATAATATAAATTGCTTAAGAGTAATTTTATAAGGCCCTTAGCGGCAGAATTATGCTTAAAAGCTACAAGGTAGGCTCCCTCATCTCCAAAGGCTTCTTTTACTTTTTCTTCTATTTCTTCATTTGAATTAAATAATAAACCCATAACTTCTCCTATTTAAATATAAATACTTCCTTGATATCTTTATCAAAAACCTTGCAAATCTTATAGGCTGTCTCAAGGGTCGGGCTTATCGTATTATTTTCATAAGCCATAATCGACCTGCGCTTAAGACCTACCATTTTTGCCAGGGCATTTTGAGAAAGACCCAATTCCTTCCTAAATTCCTTGATCCTATTATCTATTTCTACTTCTATCATAGAAAGCCCTTCTTTTTTGTTACATTTATAGTACTACTTATGTTACTTTTATAGTACTATATCTATAAAATTTATACAAGTATAAATAAAAAATCTCTAAACATTTTCATGCAAGAGATTAAAAAATTATAAATCGAAATATTTTTTTATACCGGAAAATTATGTGTTCATAATTAGTATTAATAGCAAAACTTGCATCAAAATCATGAGAGGCAGACCCATTTTATAATAAGCCTTCTCGGTCTTATGCCTAAAAACCTTCATACCAATAAGACCGCCGATAGACCCTCCAATAAAAGATAGGCCTAGCAAGAAACCATTTTTAAGTCTCCGCTTATTTCTATTTGCCCTGTTTTTGTCAAAGCCAAAGGCTAAAAAGCTTATAAGATTGATAAGCCCTAAATAAATCAATAAGTAAGGCTTATCCTCAAAAAATCCGACAAAATCAAAAGAAAGACTCGCCATATCCTTTCTAAAAAGCAAGAACAAAACAAGCTCAATCACAAAGCTAGCAAAGGCAAAAACCTTCAGACTAAGCCCATCCTTAGCTGTATTCCTATCAAAGATTAAAATCGCAAGGATAAGTCCCAAGGACCCACCACAAATCCCTAGCAAATAAAGAATTAAGGTCAAAATATTTTTTAAAATTCCAGTCCCAAGATTCTTATAAAGAATATATAAAACAAGTCCTAGTATATTGATCAGACCAAGATAAACAAAAATTTTATCCATCAATCTTCTCTAATCTAAAAATATTAATCACATCAGCATCAGGACAAGCAAAACGCACATCCCCAGCCCTAGACTTAGGGAGCTTGCCCCCATAACGGAGAATATCCACCATAGGAAATAGAGTATGCATAGCAAGAGAACAAAACTCTCCCCTATCAGTATCAAAATCCCAAGTTTGTCCAATCTGATATCCCTTATGACAAGGGCAATCCCCCTTCTTATCAACTAAAGTAATTTTAATTTTTGGTCTCATAATCTTCTCCTAACCAATACCACCTACAAAAATTGAGCCATATAAAATGGTAGGTAGTATATGTCCTTTTCCTTCTTAAAATCTTTATTATGGATCACATACTTATTTACAATATTCTTGGAATATTTTTTGGAAAATTCATCCAGTGATGTGTGCTTCCTATAATTAGAAGATTTTACCTCTACAGGGCTAATCTTATTAGCCTCTGTTATCAAATAATCTATCTCATAAGTCCTCTTTGCAGTCTTGCCATAATAAGTATGGTAAAAGAGCTTATATCCTTTAGCTGCGAATGTTTGTCCGACAATATTTTCATAAAGCAGACCTAAATTAGATGACAATTTATTAGAAAGGATCTTCTTATATATGACATTATCTGTAAAATCCCTATCCTTAAACATAAGAGTAACCATTAGCCCAGTATCAGCTAAATAAATCTTAAACTTATCAAGGTTTAAATTTCTAGATAGGCCCGTGCTAGGATCATTGGCATTATAGGCTATCAGTACGGTTTTAGACGCTTTAAGCTCAGAAATCTCTTCTAACAAATCACTAGCCCTTGAATTTTTAATAACGCTTGACACTTGATACCTAGATGAAGCCCTAGCCAACTCAGCAGGTATCGAATCAAAAAGTGTAGATATTTTTCCACTTGGATCAATCTTATAAAAGTCCTGCTCATAAAGATTAATTATATCCCTTTTAATTTGGTCCACCATCCTAAAATTATTAGTATCAATATAAGCCTTGATAGCCTGAGGCATACCACCCACAAGCATATAAAGCCTAAAAAGCCTCATCATATTCCTATTAGCATCCTCACCAAGAGGCTTTTTGCTAGTGAAGAATTTTTCAAGCATATTATTAGTTACACCTTCACCAGTAGCCCATAAAAATTCCTCAAAGTCCATAGGAAACATCTCAATTTTCCTCTCTTCACTAGGAATTAAAATACCTACAACATTTTTCTTGATTGAAATTAGTGACCCAGTCTCAATATAATCATACCTACCATCGGCAACAAGCTTTTTTATAGATTGACGAGCAAGAGGATTAAATTGAACCTCATCAAAGATAATCAAAGACTCTCTCTCATGGAGATCTACACCATAGTTTAATTGCAGCTGTAAAAATAAATAGTCCAAATCATTAACATCTTTAAAAAGATCAATAATGTGGCCTGGTGCAAAAGCAAAATCAATCAAAATATAGGACTTATACTCAGCCTTAGCAAACTCTTCAGCAATAGTAGATTTCCCAACACGCCTAGCTCCTTCAATCAAGAGAGCTGTAGTCCCTTTGGAAGAATCCTTCCAATCTAGAAGGTCCTTATAAATCTTTCTTTTAAACATATAAACCACCTATCTTACAAATACGCATTATAATTTATATCATTATACCACAAATACGCAATAGAATAAATGCCATTTATCTACAGATACGCAATAGAAATAATACGATTTTACCGCAAATACGCATTAAAAATAAAAAAATATAATTATCACCTAAAATTCGGACAGAAGTTTTCGCAGAAAACCACCTTTCCCTTGCTTCGAGCGAAGACAAGCCCGTCGGCTCCAGGAGACAAGTCTATTAGAATTACTATGCTGTCATTATTTATTCAAATCAAAGAACAACTATATATACTCTTCGCAAAAGTAACATTTTGTTCGTAGTATTTCTAATAATTTAAGTGTTCGTAATAGTTTTCTCCACTCGCAAGCTCGGTCGAAACAAGGGAAAGGTAGAAAGCTCGGACGTCATCAACCTCCCTTCTCGAACGTAGTGAGAGAACTCATAGCTATTTACATATAGAGTTCTATATTTACATCGGCATTAGGTAAATATGAACAACACCCTATAACAAAAGAAGTTTTCGAAGAAAACTACCACTTCCATAATTCTTCTAAAACAACAGATTCCTCCACTACGGTCGAAATAAGGGAAAGAGAAGGTATCTATATGAGCGGAAGAAAATATGACGTGGCAAAGAAAAACAACAATCTCGGTTCTCATTATTTATTACATTCATCGCTCAAATAGTTTCTTGTTGAAGTCGACTAAAAAGGGGCTTAAATAGCCCCCAGCACTTATTTTCCATTAGCAACACTTACTATTGCATCAGTTAAAACCTTTGAAAAATTAATATTTAATTTATTTCCTAGATCGTTCGACCATTTAGGAATTGATAGGGTTTTTTTCACAAGTTCCTGGCTTGCAAAATAGTCCTTCAAGTCTACATATACCATTGATACAAAAGACTTATCCTCATCATAGTAGCCATCAAACTCTGGATCATCTTTAAAAGGAAATTCATCTTTGATTGTTAAATCCTTAATTGATGATTTGCTTGGAAGTCTGCCTTGTGTTTCCACAAGGTCACTTGCTAATATTCCTAGATAATCACTCGCCATAAATAAGGCATCTTCAATAGTATCACCTTGTGTACCTGCCCCTTCCAAATCTGGAAAGTAAACAAAGTAACCACTTTCTTCTGGTGTATAATAAAAAATTGCAGGATAAGAAACTAACATAATATACCTCTCCTTTTTTAGGAATTGGGACTATAAAAGCCCCGCATCCTTTAAAATACCACGCTCAGTTCCCTTTTTAAGTTCACCATGTGGTATGATAATAGGTCTTGGAAGTCCGGGCTTAGTCATTTTTACATGACTCCCTTTACCTCCATCTACTTTTATAAAACCATGTTTTTTAAGTAGCTTGACCATTTCATTTTGTGTCATCGGCATTTTTATACCTCCTGACACATTTATTATACTACGTATTAATACGTGGTGTCAATTCTAACTTCATCGAATGAACCTATTTCAATATTTTTGCAAAACAAAAGATTTCTCCACTCGCTACGCTCGGTATAAACACGGGTAGGCAGGGAAATTCGTTGCATTATAGTAAAATAAAAAAATCTGGATTGTCACTGCTCTCCTTCTCAAACGCAGTGAGAGAACCCATGGTTCTTTATGTATTTGGTTCTGTAACTACATCGGTATTAGGTAACTATAACCATAGCCTTATAACAACAAAAGTTTTCGAAGAAAACATCTCCTTCGCTTTCATCGACCTAAGACAAGCCCGTCGGCTCTCAGAGACATGTCTATTAGAACTTCTAGTCGTTATTACTTTCTTAAATCAAAGCACAACTACATATACTCTTCGTATAAGTAACATGTCGTTCATGGTTTTTCTTAAAATTTGAGTATACGTAATAGGTTTCTCCACTACGGTCGAAACAAGGGAAAGGTATAAAGCTCGGACGTCACCAACCTCCCTTCTCGAACGTAGTGAGAGAACTCATGGTTCTGTTTATAGATGATTTGGTAATTACATCGGCATTAAGTCTATATTGCTATCACCTAATATAACAATAAAAGTTTTCGAAGAAAACTATCTCTACCAAAATTCTTCTAAAACAACAGATTTCTTCACTCGCAGGCTAGGTCGAAACAAGGGTGTTGAAATATAGCTCGGACGAAACAAGGGAAGAAAGAAAACTCAGTTGTCGCCACTAACCTTCTCGAGTGAAACGAGAGAACTCATGGTTCTTTTAATAAAGGGTTCTGTATCTACATCGGCAATAGGTAAATATAACCATCACCTTATAATAACAAAAGTTTTCGAAGAAAACTATCTCTACCAAAATTCTTCTAAAACAACAGATTTCTCCACTCGCTAGGCTCGGTCGAAACAAGGGTGTGGAAATACAGCTCGGTAGAAACAAGGGAGCAGAAAAAAACTCCCCAAACCCAACTCTGGGTCTGAGAAGTTTGTCTTATCTCAATAAGTCTGATCTGATGTAGCCTTCACGGCCGTTAAATCTTACCTTGGACCAAGCTACTCCGTCTTGGTAGATTTCTTCTATGAAGTCAACTTTGCTTTCAGCTGGCACTGATAATATAAAGTTTTCTTCAAATGAAGTTGGGCCTTCTCTTAGGTTGGCTAGAACATTTGTTGTCCTAGTTTGCTGATTAGGCTGATTTTTATTAGCTTGAGCTTGGTTTTGCTCAGGTTTTTCAGCTGGTTTCTTAGCTTCTTCCTTCTTAGGCTCTTCTTTCTTCTTTTCTTCCTTAACTTCTTCGGCTGGCTTTTCTTCCTCTTTGCCTTCTATATTATCAAATACAGACTCTACTTTTACATCTCTTTTCTCATATACTTCTTCCTCTTTGCTGCATGATGCAAGCAAGACAAGGGCAAAAAGAGTTAAAATTATATTTCTTAATTTCATTTCTTTCTCCAAAAATCAAATATAGATCTTTTCTTCTTTTTAGCTTCCTTAATCTGGTCATATCCTGAGCCTATATACTCATTATCCAGAATCTTTTGTGGATTAGTTTGAGATAATATTTTAAACTTATCCTCCCCTATTATATCAATGATTTCTCTTTTTTCATCCATGATATTTGGGCTTCTCCACTCTGATTGGTGGGCATCAGTTCCTAGGAAATGGACCATATTTCTCTCGAATAAGGTCCTTGTGGTCCTTTGGCTTGAGACTATTGATGAGTAATTGACCTGGATTAGAGCTCCCATCTTGATGAAATCTAGAAGATAGTCAGGATTTTCCTTGACATAGGCATATCTTTCAGCATGGGCAATGATTGGAACCAAGCCCTCCAGCTGAATGTTAAAAATCAAATCCTTAAGAAATAGGGCCTTGTTCATAAAGGGCAATTCCAATAGAACATACCTGCTATCAGCAAGTTTGTTTAGACTACCATCATTTATAAGCTTGACAGTATTTGGCTCTACCTGGATTTCATGGCCTGGATAAATTTTAAAATCCATGCCTCTTTTTGCAATCTCTGCATTAAGGATGGCAGCTTTTTCTCTAATCTCGTCAGGGTCAACCATATATCTAGACCTATCGAAGTGGCTTGTGGCAATAGTTTTTGTAAAGCCATTAGCCAGGTAGATTTCAACCATCTTCATCGATTCTTCAATCGATCTAGACCCATCATCCACGCCATAGATAATATGGCAGTGTGTATCAATCATTAATAGTATCCCTTATAATTAAATTCTTTTACATCAGCAAAGGTAAGGACAGCACCAATAACCTTGGCATTAACCTTCTTTAGATTATCAAGGGCTCTAGCTATCTCTTCCTTTTTGGTGTCGTTGGATTTAATTGCAAAAATCATACCATCGCAGAAGGTAGACACAATTGATGCATCTGTAAATAGACCTACTGGAGGTGTGTCTATAAATACATAGTCAAAAGACTGGGATAATTCATTGACCAAGTCTTTGATATGGTTAGAAGCTAAAATCTCAGCTGGGTTAGGTGGTGTTGGACCTGAAAGAAGCAAGAAAAGATTCTCCTGACCCTTATCCCTATAAAGGGCCCTATCAAGCTCAAGCTTACCTGTAATAACATTGGTAAGACCCACGTTATTATCAATACCAGCCACAACACCTAGCTTAGGAGCTCTAAGGTCGAAATCCATTAGGACAACCCTCTCGCCATTTTCGGCAAAAGATTGGGCAAGTTTGTAGACTACAGTAGTCTTACCCTCACTAGGCTTAGAAGAAGTCATAGCAATTATTTTATTTTTATGATCAATATCTGAAAATTGGATATTAGTTCTAACAGAACGAATAGCCTCATCATATAGACTTGAATTGTAATAAGAATGTTTTTTAGCCATAATCTCCCCCTACTTTCTTACCTTGTGCTTATCAGGAATCAGACCAAGAACAGGAATATCAAATGCCTCAGTCACTTCTTCGCTAGTCTTAACCCTAGTATTAGATAGCTCCATAATAAGAGCAATACCAATACCCAAAATAAAGCCGAGCATAACACCTATAGCGGTATTTCTCATAACATTTGGTGAAGATGGTGCTTCAGGCAAGGTCGCCTTATCTAGGATTTGGACATTGTCCACATTCATAATCTGAGTAATAGAATCCTTAAAGATCATAGAAGTCTCATTGGCAATATCAGCTGCCCTTTGAGGTATGGTATCGACGACCTGGACAGAAATAATCTGAGTATCCTTAACAGGCTCGATAGATACCTTATTAGAAAACTCCTCATAATCCATATCAAGGTTAAGGTTAGCAATAACCTTATCAGCAATCCCCCTAGATTTAACAATCTCAGAATAAGTAGAAACTAAAGCCCTGTTAGCATTAATCTGACTAAGCTCCACATCTGCTTGCGGATTGTTTTGATCAACATTTTGTTTAGAGCTACTAACAATCATAGAAGTATTAGCCTCATACTTCGGACTAATCACATACTTAGAAAGCCCAAAAGCCCCCGCTCCCGCCAGGATAGCAAGAATCAGAATCAGTAAGCTATGCTTAAGAATCTGCTTACCCAATTCCAATAAATCAATTTCTTGTTCGTTCATTAAAATCTCCTCGTAAATATTTCTTTGTATAATAATTTAGTATGAAAAAATACTATATCTAACTACTATTTTATAATAAATTGACTTAAATTTCAATGATTATTTGCATTTATATCAATAATCCATCTATTTTTATTATTAAATCCTATAAGTCAATTTAATTCATCTATAAAACAATCAAAGTTATTTTAAATAACACTATTTATAAATTTTATCTATGAGATATTATTTTTGACGTTTTAATTGACTTTGTGAAGTCTTATAATATGATATAAATGATAAAATGAAAGGAATTAGATATGAAAAAACTATCACTAGATAAATTAGCAGATACTATTAGTATAAATAGGAAAAAATTAAAAATAACCCAGCAAGACTTGGCTGATAAGACAGGTATAAACAGATCTATGATAAGCAGAATAGAAGCATGTGATTATATGCCAAGTATAGACCAGCTTCAGGCTATAGCAGAAGTTCTCGATTTTGAACCTGTAGATCTATTCATAGAAGAGAAAAAATCTCACGCTCATAAGTCATTAGATAAAAAATATAAGATAGCTGTTGCAGGCACAGGCTATGTAGGTATGTCTATAGCTACTCTATTAGCTCAACACAATTCTGTAACAGCTGTGGATATCATTCCTGAAAAAGTTGATATGATAAATAATAAGATATCCTCTATTCAAGATGACTATATAGAAAGATACCTAGCCGAAAAAGACCTTGACCTAGTGGCAACACTTGATGGAGAAGCAGCCTATAAGGATGCCGACTTTGTAATAATAGCAGCTCCAACAAACTACGACAGCAAAAAGAACTTCTTTGATACGTCGGCTGTAGAAGATGTAATAGAATTAGTCCTAAAGGTCAATCCTGATGCCATGATGATTATTAAATCTACCATACCAGTTGGCTATACCAAGCATGTAAGGGAAAAATATCATACAAAAAATATAATATTTAGCCCAGAGTTCTTAAGAGAATCCCAAGCTCTCTATGACAATCTCTACCCATCTAGGATAATAGTATCTTGTGATGATGACTCAAGAGAAGCGGCAGAAATATTTGCCACTCTCCTAGAAGAAGGAGCTATAAAGTCAGATATAGATATCCTATACTTAGGCTTTACGGAAGCTGAAGCAGTTAAGCTATTTGCAAATACTTATCTAGCCCTAAGAGTGTCCTACTTCAACGAACTAGATACCTATGCAGAAAGCAAAGGCCTAAATACAGAAGAAATAATCAAAGGAGTCTGCCTAGACCCTAGAATAGGAGACCACTACAACAACCCATCCTTTGGCTACGGTGGATATTGCCTACCAAAAGATACCAAGCAGCTCTTAGCAAACTTCGACCAAGTCCCACAAAACATGATATCAGCAATAGTTGATGCTAATAGCACAAGAAAAGACTTCATAGCTGATCAAGTATTAGAAATAGCGGGCGCTTATGCAGCAAATAGTAAATGGGACCCTGAAAAAGAAGAAAATAAAATAATAGGTGTTTATAGACTTACAATGAAATCAAATTCAGACAACTTCCGCCAATCATCAATCCAGGGTGTTATGAAAAGAATAAAGGCAAAGGGAGCTGAAGTTATAATCTACGAACCTACCCTAAAAGATGGAGAAACATTCTTCGGGTCAAAAATTGTAAATAATTTGAATAAATTCAAAAAAATGAGTCAGGCTATTATAGCTAATAGGTATGATTCAGAATTAGATGATGTGAAAGATAAAGTATATACTAGAGATATATTTAAAAGAGATTAATTTTAATGAAATCTGAAATAGATATATTTAAAGAAGACTTAATTAATTATTTTTCATTGGAAAATACCAACGAAAAAATACAATTAGGAAATTCTTTAATTAAAACATGGAGAGAAAGTAAAAACAAATTTGAGCATTTAAATACTCATATATACCTAGTAGTTCGTGATTTATTATCGGTTTGTTATTCACAGAATAATTACTCACCCATATATGATATATATAAAATTATTTGTGATCTTCCTTACTTCAAAGATGAGAGTAATTCTAATAAATTTATTATTAGAAATATTGTAATCAAGTCTTTACTTATAAAGTACTTAGAGACAGAGAGAAGTGATTTATTTCAAATAGCTAAGAAGCTAATACAAGAAAATAAAATAATAAAGGATGAAGTATTTTTTGATTTTATAAATCTTAGTTATTTTGATGCATTGAAAAATGAATTAAATAACTTTAACATGAATATTGATTTCATTACATCAATCCAAAATAATAATATATGGACAGAAATAACATTTATTTTACCTTTTCCATTGAAGTTATCAGAAATTCAATATAAATATAAAATTGATAAATTAAATGTTACTGTATCAACCGAACTATTTCAATCTGAAAATAAAGATAAGCTTAATATTAAATCAAATTCTGGTGCATTAGAAATGAAATATGATAAATATGGTCTTGTTACAAATACTGAGGTTAAGATTTGTGTTAATAAATATATGTCTATTGATAAACAGGTAAATATATTTCAAACTGACGAAAAATATCAAATTTCTGAACTATTACATGAGGCAATTTTTATATTAAATAAAATAATTGATTCGCGAAGAATAATTGGTGACAACTTTTGGCTGAATAATATCAATATGTTCATGATTAAAAGTGTATCAGCCAGAATTTTTACCCCAAAATATGAAATAAGAAATATACCATTCTATAGTGGGCATAGTTATCAATTAAGTGATAGTTACAAATATAACTCAAAAGGTGAAATGATTGAGATTAATAATAATATTAATCTACTAAATAATAAATTACTTTGGAAGTTAGCCCTTGCAGATAGTAAATCATATCTGCTTATCAATAGACTTGAAGAATCAATAATACAATTAAATATTTCATTAGAAAATTTCTTTAATACTGTCGTAAGTGAATTGTTAAAAAAATATATGGACAATACAGACTATAATAACTTTATAAACGGAGTAATTGACTATTCTAAATCAGAGCTTGAAAGCATAATAGAATATGATCAATTTGTATCATTAAAAACTAAAAATATTATAAAAGAACTCAAACCATCTATATTTCAGTATATTAAATACTACTATAAATATGTACCAGAAAATAACAGAATAGATTGTAGCAAAACTCAAATAATATCGTCTGTTAAAAAAATTAGAAAATACAGAAACGATATAGTACACGGTAATAATTTTGAACCTATAACAACGGAGCATGTATCAGAAGCTATAAATGAATTTGAAAATTTAAGTAACAAATTTTTATTAAGTAAAGAACTTTAAAATACAAATTAAGTTAAATTAAAAAAGGAAAATTATGAACAATATAGACTTAAAAAATAAAACAATATTTATAACAGGCTCTGCTGGCTTTATCGGCAGCAACCTTGTTTTAGAACTTTTAAAAACCCAATCCCCTATAAATATAGTGGGAATAGATAATATGAACGATTATTATGATGTAAACATCAAAAAATGGAGACTTAAAGAAATCGAAAGATGTTTAGAAAATCATGATGATTCATCCTATACCTTCTACCAAGAAGATATAGCAGATAAGGAAATAATTGATAAAATATTTAAAGAGCATGAGCCAGATATAGTTGTAAACCTAGGTGCCCAAGCAGGAGTACGTTACTCAATTTCCAACCCAGATTCCTATATCCAATCAAATATGATAGGGTTTTATAATATTCTTGAAGCCTGCCGCCATTCTTACGACAATGGAGCAAAAGGAGTAGAACACTTAGTATACGCTTCTTCATCATCTGTATATGGATCAAATAAAAAAGTGCCTTATAGTACGGATGATAAGGTAGACAATCCAGTATCACTTTATGCAGCAACAAAAAAATCTAACGAACTAATGGCCCATGCCTATAGCAAGCTTTATAATATCCCATCAACAGGCCTAAGATTTTTCACAGTATATGGACCAGCAGGCAGACCAGACATGGCCTACTTCGGATTTACAAACAAACTCCTTAAGGGAGAAACTATAGAAATATTCAACTACGGAAATTGTAAAAGAGACTTCACCTATATAAATGATATAGTAGAAGGGGTAAAAAGAGTAATGCAAAAAGCACCAGAAAGAAGAAATGGTGAAGATGGATTACCAATTCCACCATACAAGGTATATAATATAGGAAATAACAATCCAGAAAACCTCCTAGACTTCGTAGAAATCCTACAAGAAGAGTTAATAAGAGCAAAAGTCCTCCCAGAAGATTATGACTTTGAATCTCACAAAAAATTAGTCCCAATGCAGCCTGGCGATGTACCTATCACATACGCCGACACAAGACCACTTGAAGAAGATTTCTGTTTTAAACCTGATACTAGCCTTAGAGAAGGTATTAGGAAATTTGCTGAGTGGTATAAAGAGTTTTATAAAATATAACATTCAAATAAAAAATTTCGTTATAAATGGATCACTATTTATAGCGAAATTTTTATTTTACATATCTAGTTTTTATAATTAATAAAATTATTATTAATATAGTCTTTAGTAGCGTGTTGATTTGGGATAATTTTACCTGGATTACCTATTACTATCGAGTGATCAGGTACATCAAAATTAATATATGAATTTGGTGCAATCAATACATCATTCCCAACTCTAATCTTTCCTACTATTGTTGAATTGATACCTATCCATACCTCATCACCTATTATAGGCACACCTTTTTTCTTTCCCCTATTTTCTTGACCGATTGTTACACCCTTATGAATATTACAATTATTTCCTATGGTTACATTAGGATTAATAGTTATAGCAAATGGATGTCCTATATATAAAGCATAGCCTATTTTGGCATCAGCTGAAATTTCAATAAAATTTTTATTCCTATTTACCACAAATAAAATCTTGTAAACAAATTTCATTACTCGATTATTAGTAGCTTGGTATTTTCTAAAATATTTCTGAAATTTAGGTAACTATTTTTATTTTCTCCATATCTAAATATATCAGATTCTAATTTCTTATCCATTACTTTAATCCTTTCATTTTATCATTTTAAATTATAAAAATTCTATCATATAATATTTAATGGCATAAATAGATTACAAAAAATAGGAGTAGTTAAACTGACCTTTTTTACATAATTACACGTATTCTATTAATAAAAGTAAGACCTTAAGAATTTTAAAATTTACTTAAGGTTTTTTATGATCTCAAACTTGTCGATTAATTAAATCTTACTTCATATAAAAAATCAAAATTTTATTCTAATCTTTGAAAATATACTTTTTATATATGTCTTATAAAAAATAAAGTTAATTAAAAACATAAAAAAAATTGAAATTAAAGAAACTTTGAAAGCATAGATTATCCAAGTAATCCATGTTAAATCTTCTATCTTAAATAAATTACCAATTAAAATAATTACTAAAACAGTTATAATATCTATCATAAATTGTTTTATAAAGTTACTAAACGGCCAATGAATGAGATTCTTAGAGTCATATATTGCCATCCATATTGTTTGATAAAACATTGCAACTAATGTTCCAACGGCTACACCAGCTAGTCCTAAAAACTTAACTAATACTATCGAGATAACAATATTTAATATTGATGCCACTACATAATTACTTTGTGTTTCTTTATAATGGCCCCCAGCTAGTATAAGTAAATTATACGGTAATCTCAAACAGTGCCCTGCATTAGCCGCAACTATTAGCATTGAAAATACTGGTTGAATATAATTAGCATCGTGTATTCCTGCTGTGTATATTGCTACAAATGGGACAATTAGAACACTTGTTACACCGAATATAAAAATAGTACCTGTATGAATACTCCATTCAACCCAGCCAAAGAAATTTCCTAACTTTTCTAACTCATTTTTTGCAAGCATCTCACCCATTAGTGACTGAATACCATTAGTCATAGATAAAAGTAATCTTTTTACACCAGATACAACCAGATTATATACTGAATAAATTGAGACAGCTTGAAGTCCCATAAAAATCGTAAGAACAATATTATCAGTTCCATCTAAAATAACTGCAGCAACGTGTTGAGCAATACCATTCCATTTTTGCTTAATTGGTTCTCCAGTATATTTTATCTTCCAATCAATATTGTAATTTCTCTTTACATAAACCGAAAGAATAAGTGGTCTAAAAAGATATATAAAAGACGTAGTTAGTTTTACTATGTGGATAGAAGCCCCTAATTTTATTAATATAAAACAAGCTAATGTATTTATAATTAAAGTAATTGTTTGTATATTATAAGAAAAGTAGCCCCTTTGGTTAGCTGTAACTAGCAAACTATTTACAATTCCAAAATAATATTGAGCAAAAGAACTTATACTTATTACGAGAATCATAGTAGCAGAATATAAGTATCCAAAATTACTCTTTGCAATTAATGGATAAGCAAACATAAGTATAATTACATAAATAAATAAAGTCCATGCTAGTCTAGTAAAAAACTTCTGTCCCGATACTACAATTTTACTAATTTCATTATCATCTTTACTTGCTAAAGGTCTATAAAGAGATGATTGGATAACAGCACCAACACCCAGCTCTAGAAAAGCTATAATAGCTAAAAATTGAGTGATAGAATTAATTAATCCATTTACCTCTGATCCGTAAGTTTGTAAAATTAATTTAGGTACCACAAACCCACATATTATAGTGGTTATTTGAAATACCAGTGATGAACTTGTGTTGAATGCTAAAAGTTTTCTTCTGTTCATTAAGATTATTTCCTTATATTATTGGGTTTTAGCAGGTAGATTTATCCAGCTACCTAACTTAACATCCCATTCAAATGGTTCTATTTTATCAAAACCACTCCCATCAAAAAATGTTAATTCTCCAAAATAAATCTTATCATTACTTAAATATAGATCAACTCTAACATGTGGTATTCCTTCGGATAAAATCTCTGCAATTTCTTTCATCTTTTCGAAATGATCTGGCTTAGATGGAATAATTTTAGCATTAGGCATATTAAATGTAAAGCCTAACCAATTGAAATCCATGTCAAAAAAATCACCTGTAGTTTCTTTATTAGTATTCCTATCCTGGTATATTCCAACCACTTTAGCTTTGCCATCAAAACAGTAAAATTTGTAATCCTTTAAATTTGTACCTGTTTCATCAGTCATATATTTTTCAGCAATAATCTTTCTAGGGACATCTTTATAAGGCCATTCTCTACCTAAAAGGTAGTAATCCTGTTTTAATCCTTTTCTCAAGTTTCTTTTAACTTTTTTTATATCCAATTTTGATTTATCTTTACATATACACATTCCAAGACCCGAATTATGATTACACTTTAGTACAAACTGGTTTGGAAGAGAATCGAAATCAATATCATCAGGATTATCCCAGACACCAATCAGTGGAATAAGATATTCATCTCCAATTTTTTCGGATATATAATCTCGCACTTTGTACTTATCAACCATAATAGTATATTCTGGTCTTCTATTATAAAGTTTTAACCATTGTAACTTTTCATTGAATGTTGTTGGGTTATATAAATTCAATCCATACCCCATTGATGCATCAAAAAGCTTTACTAAAAATTTTGCATCGTCCGTGTCACTCAATATTCCGAGTTTAGAATTTACCCTAATTCTAACCTTGGGATTAATTAAATAATTTATAACATTTTCAAAAACATAATTCATACTAATTCTCCTCAATAATTTTAATGAATGTATTTTTATATGAGCTCTAACGATTTACATAAATGATTTATATGGGACCACTCCCAACCCATTATTAAATAAACCATATATATAAAGTGCTGAGAATATAAAAGTAAATATAATTATGTATAATCTTCTATATTTAGACTCATATACAATATTAGGTATTGATAAAGTAAATAATATTGAAAAATAATTTGTAACTCTAGTAAATAACGAAAATGATATCGCACCCATTTGTATATAAATGGCTCCAAAAGAAGACTCATATCTCATAATTTCACTGTTCACTTTATTTTTCTTTAATAATACTCCTATAAAAATTACAATAAATGCATAGAAGAATAGAAGTTTAATTCCTTCACCACTAACCGCCACATTAGAGTAATTATTACTATACAAATTATATATTTTAGGTAATAATATACTAAATCCTATATAAGACAAAAGTATATATATAATATTTAATTTAAACGATGTTGATTTTTTTCTATTATACGATAATACATATGTCAAATAAAAAAATATTGCTGTTTTATGGAACGAAATAGCTAATAAAACTAAGATAAAATATTTTATCAATTTATTTTTTTCTAAACACCTAAAGGCTATAAAACATAAAACACATGCAATGGATTGGCGTAAAATACACATATTGAAACCGATAAATTCTAATCCAGAATATATCAAAAAACTTAATGCCGGATATTTTGAATCCTTATATATAATAATTGAGAAAATGCCAAAAGTTATACAAAATACGATAACTTCAAATATTCTAAAATTTCCAGTAAATAATGCAATAATTTTATTTAATAGAACATAACCCGGATCATAAATATGATTTGTAATAAAAAATTTCATACTAAAGTTAGGGTATAAATTTGAAAAGTAACTTCTGTAATTAATAACATCAACACCAAGTTCTTCATGCCTAAATATTCCAATTGAAAGTATTAATAAAAAACACACTATAAAACTTATATCTCTTAATTTTATTCTGTAGTCAAATATTCTTATATTTTTGAAAGTTGTTTCTAAAAAAATATTAAATAATAATACTAACAGAAGTATAAAATATATCTTCAAATAATTCTCCTATAAATATTTTTACTGATAAATTACTCATTTAATTTTAGACTTTCTAAATACTCTATCCAAGAGTTTAAAACAAAGGTAGATTTATACTGATTTGCATTTTTTTTACTTTCTTTAGAATACTTATCTTGTAATTCCTTATCTTGTAAAACATCTATGATAGCAGAGCTTAATTCTATATAACTACCTGTTTCTACTAAGAGTCCACTTTCATCATCATTTATAAGCATTCTAGGACCTCCACACGGGCAGTCAGTTGATATAGATGGGACTCCTGCTGCTAGTGCTTCCATAAGAGCATTTGGCATTCCTTCATAATCTGAAGATAAAACAAAAATCTCAGCTCTACTAAGAACACCAGGTATATCATCTGAATTTCCGCATAATTTTATATTATTATTCAGTCTCTTTTTATCAATAATATTTTGAAGTTCATTTCTTAATGATCCCTCACCATATATATATAACTTAGCATATTTACATTTTTTAACAACTATTTCAAATGCATCAATAAGCATCTTATGATTTTTTTGCTCTTCAAGTCTTCCGCAAGTGACTATCGTATTCTCTTCAACGTTTCTTTGAATCTTAAAAAAATCATCTTTAACAGCATTATAAATTACCTTTGATTTTCTCTGTAGTTTTTTTGGAAACCAAGCTTGAGCTTCATTAGTTTGGAATACACATCCATCAGCTATAGGCATTATATAGTTACCAACAATTTTACCTAATTTACCTGCATATTCTTTTTCTGGATCATTTCTTACTGAAACAATACATTTTGTTTTTAAACCTATGGAAGACAATATAGCTCTAAAGTTTGCTTCAGCCATAAAAGAAATTAAAAAATCAGGATTTTGTGTCTTAAGTATTTTCCTTAGCTTGTGAATAAGTACAAAATTTCGTTTTATCCTATTTCCGGTATCTTGTTTGTCTAATAAATTAATCCTATTTATGTTTTTAGGAAAATCATATTCATTGTTACCTTCAAAGGTTGTAATTACTGTAGTTTTGTAATTTTGTTCGTGAAATCCAGTAGCCAATTGTAACATTGCACGTTCTGCTCCACCTTTTTCAAGGTTATTTATATATAATACTATATTTGGTTTTGTTTCCATAATATATCCTTAAAATATACGCTTAATTTTAGTAAATCACAAATTCAAATAAAAATTTTGGATAGACTTTGCTACTTTTTTAATATTAAACTCACTATTAACTAATTCGCCATACAAATTTTTATGTTTACTGTTCTTTAAGCTGAAAATTTTATTTGACCATTTTTCTAAAGAGTCATTATCGTCTATCGAGATAAATTCTAGATTTTCAGTATACTTTACTTCTTTTGTAATTCGGTCAGAAGCGACACATTGTAATCCTGACGCCTGTGCTTCGACTAAAGAAACAGGCAAACCCTCATAAAGTGATGGAAGTATAAATACATCGAAAGCTTGTAATACTCTGTTGATATCATTTCTAACACCTAAAAATGTTATTTTATTTTCTATTAATGTACCCCTAATACTTTCATATAAATTTTCTTTTACACCTTTACCCACAAGAACTAACATAGCATCGGAGTATTTTTCTGCAATTATTTTAAACAATTCAATAATAAATTTGTGATTTTTGGGATAAGTATAATTAGCTACATGACCTATAACAAACTTATTGCTCAGATTTAGTTCATTTCTGACTTCATTCCTAATACTTTCATCAAAAATGAACTTTCTCATTTCTATCCCATTATAAATAATAGAAAATATAGACTTTGTACCAAATAACCACTCACCTGACTCTGTTGAACAAGCCAAATTATAATCAGAGTATTTTACAATATCTCTATGCAAGTAATCAACGATTATTTTTTTAAGTCCAGTCCCGGATGATGTTGAATGACTATGTGCTATTGTTATCAGTCCATAATTCTTTGCAATCTTTAAATAAATGGAAGCCGTGCTATCTAAATGCCCATGAATTATTTGCCAGTTTCCTTTGCTTAGGAGCTTATTCCGTGCAATTTTATAATCTAGTATATTATAAATCCTAAATCTAGGAATCGGATAAATTTTGCCTCCCAAACTTTCTATTTCATCGTCATAATGGCACCTCTTATTAGTATGAACAGCGAAATCAAATTGCACCTTTGTCCTATCTATATTCCTATAAATATTCATTATTAGAGTTTCAGCACCGCCTCTATCCATTCCACCAATCACATGCAAAATTCTTTTTATATTACTCAAAATATCTCCTAATTTTATTTCTTGAAATCATAACGTAGAATTATAAATATATCTCAATTCCTTCTCTACAATTAGAGAATCATACTTTTTTATTTTTTTAAAATTGTGTTCTCGCATATTTAATCTCTTATCTAAGTTGTCAGCTAATTCCATAATTCTATCGGATAATTGATGCTTATCATTAACATCAACAATAAAGCCCCCTAAACCATCATCAATAAGATCTCTGTTTCCTCTAATATCTGATACAATACATGGTAGTCCACATGCCATTGCCTCCATTACTGATCTTGGGAGTCCTTCTCTTAGTGACGTAAGTAAAAATATGTCTGATGCTTTCATTATTTCTATGACATCATCCCTATAACCAAGAAAAAATATTTTACTTTCTACACCTTTTTCTTTAGCATATTTTTTAAGCTCGACCTCACTAGGCCCAACCCCACATATCAAATATTTAATGTTATCTTTATCCTTAACCAAAGATAAAGCGTCTATGGCAGCTTTATAATTTTTATTTTTTTCTAATCTCCCAGCAGATATTAATACAGTATCTTCAAATTTAAGTCCTAATTTATTTCTAATCTCCTTTTTTGATACATCAATGTTTTTAATACTTGTTGTATCAATACCTACTCCATGTACTTTGAAAACTTTACCATTCCTTTTTAACTTGAATTTTTTTGCTGCTTGATAATCTTCTTCATTTAAAGTTATAATTACATCAGTAAACCTAGCCAATATTTTTTCAGAGAATTTAAATAAAATATTTTTAAAAAAAGGTTGGCCTTTAAAAAAATGAAAGCCGTGAACTGTATATATTATTTTATCAACATTGTATCTTGTACCAACTAATCTTCCTATTAGGCCACCGATAGGAGTGTTACAATGAATTACTTTTATATTGTTGTTTTTTACTACTTCACTTAAATTCTTATACGCGATTATATTATCCTTAATATTTAACAAGTCCCTATACGTATGAGAGTCAAACATTTTTACTGGTAATTCACATTTTAACCCATTTGGATTACTTCTATTTGTGCCAAAATATACAGTATAACCCATGTCAATAGCAGCTTTTAAACATGGTTTACTGACATTAGTTAATTTTACTTCTGTTCTACTTAATTGTTCTTGAACTGTTGGTTTAGAACTATTTGATAAAAACACATATCCAATCAATTCATCTCTCCTTGATTAAAAAAATCAAATCTTATAGTTTTTATGGCTCTTTCGGCAATAGATATAGCTTCTTTTGGATTCGAAGCTTGTGATATTACAAATCCTGACCTATCTCCGCTACACTTTATTCCATTGAGAGTTTCATTAACACCACTAACTAAAATAACATCTTTAATTCCAAACATATTCTTTGCTTCATTTAATCCATAAATAAATTTGATTTTACCTTTATTATATTTAAGATATCTAATAGCAGAAGCTAAATTCAGTTTCTTCTTTAAATTAATATCTTCACCAATAGATAATTTAATACAAGCTTCAACCATATTTACTCCTGTCGAATAAGGAACTAAATGTGTTGTTATATTATCTCCACCTAATCTAGCACCAATTTCAACAATCTTTGGACCATCTTTTGTCACTTTAATTTCTGTATGTGAAGGTCCATATGTGATTCCAATTGCTCTATTAGCATCTACTGCAACTTTCTTTATCTTTTCAACTAATGAAGGTTCTAACTGCGATGGCTGACTATGACCCATCTCTACAAAGTATGGTGCTCCTGTGGTTAACTTGTCTGTAACTTGTATAACATGGCAAATGCCATCTTTAGAAATTGTTTCTACACTGACTTCTGGTCCTTCCATGTATTCTTCAACCATCAAAGTAGAAGAATTTGAATTATTTATACAATAATCATATATTCTTCTTAAATTTTCTGAATCATAATTGTCGACTAGTCTTATACCTCTACTTCCTGAATTGTCAGCAGGCTTAATTATGCACCTATAATTTTTTTCTCTAATTTTATTGATTGCTTTAATGTAATCATCATAATTAGATACAGAAAAATACATAGGTATAGGAACATTATTGTTTCGCAATGCCTTTCTCATTTTAGACTTGTTAGTTGCATTTATAGCTGTACATTCATCTATCCCTACTAAGTTTAATTCTTTTGCAACTTTTGCTACAGTAGTCATAGGCCTGTCACTTGCAATTGTGATTATACCATCTATTTCATTTTTCTTGGCTTCTTCTAATACTTTTTCTGTATCAGTAGTGCTAACTACAATTTTTTTATCTGCATATGAAAAACCTTCTGCATTAGGATTCATGTCAACTGCTATAACATATAGTCCCATTTTTTTTGCTTCCAAAATAGCGGGGATTTGTAAAATACTTGCCCCTAAAATCATTATTTTCTTCATGTTTAATACCATCTCAAATTATGCTTACATTAATTTTAATCTTCGATTATATCTAAATTCCTGTTGACATTGTTTCTTTTTAATAATGCTAATATAGTCAGAAAAATAATCTTAATATCAAACAATAAGGATAAATGCTCAACGTAATAAATATCATTTTTTAGTTTTTCCTTTGTCAAAACAGAATTACGATTTATAGCTTGGTTATATCCTGTTATACCAGGCCTAACAGTAAGAATTATTTTTTCTTCTTCAGTATACTTGTCCAAATACATCGGTGTATCAGGTCTTGGACCTATAAAGCTCATGTCACCTAACAAAACATTTATTATTTGTGGAAGTTCATCTATACTTGTTTTTCTAATGAATTTTCCATATTTAGTAACTCTTGGATCATCATCTCCATTATATGTTGAACCATCCTCTAACCTTATATCTGGTGCATTTTCTTTCATAGAACGCAACTTATACATCTTAAATGGTTTTCCAAAAAGTCCTGTTCTTTCTGCCTTATAAAATATAGGTCCTCGATCTTCAATCTTTATAACAATAAAGGAAATAAAAATAACCAACATAACTGGTATCATTAAAATTAATGAAAATATAATATCAAACATTCTTTTAGTTAACCTAAATGGCAGTGACCCAGTTGCCACCATATCACTTGACATAATTAAATAGCTCCTGATACTTACTATTGTCTAAATCATTCTTATAATCTTGCATCATTAATCTAAAATCTGAAAACTTAGGGATATAACCAAAGTCATCCCTAGCTTTTTTCATAGAAAATAAATATGAAGTGGTATTATTTTGTATATCTGGTCTGTAGGTAATTTTAGATTTTTTTTCTATATTAGGGGCCCAAACATCCGCTATAATTTCTGCTTGTTCTTGTAATGTAACACCTTTACCAGATGACATGTTGTAAAGTCCTTGAGTACTCTCGCTTTTTATAGCCAAATAGAAAGCATGAGCTACATCTTTAACATAAGCTATGTCTCTACTTAAATTTCTATCACCAAAAATGCATAGATCCTTCCCTTCTTTTGCATTATCAATAAAAATTTTTAAGCCTGATTTTTTTATTTTCCCATTAACGTAAATAGAGTCGTGAGGTCCTACACCATAAACTGGTGGAAATCGAAACCAAGCATTTTTCATACTATATTGATTATTATAATATTGCATAATATCATTAGCAGCATTTTTAGAAAAAACATAAACAGCATGATCTCCTTCGTATATATAATCTCGTGGTTCATCCTCAGTTATAAGTTTTTTGCCCCATGCACCTCTAACATCTGCATATGAACATGTAGATATAACTCTTTTTATTTTATTCTTTCTGCAATATTCAAGAAGATTTATTGTGCCAATAGTATTTACTTCAAAATATTCTGCAGCATTTTCTACATTTTCTAAATCTGCTTTGGAATTTGCTGGTAACAATCCACCCAATAATATTACTCCCTCTATATTCTGAGTTGGAAGTGAGTTAAAGTCTTCAGGTTTAGTTAAATCTAAATTAATATATTTCACACCTAATTTATCGTAATGTTCTCTGAACTTATTATTTCTCCCTGTTACTATAATATCGCAATCTTGTTTCAGAAATTCTTCTACGGTATATACACCTATAAAACTAGACGCACCTATAATTAAATACATAAATCATGCTCCTCAATAATAATTATAATTACAAGTATTTACTTAAAATTATTTCGTAGTTATTTATAACATAATCAACTTCTTCATCTGTAAGCTTAGTATGAAGAGGTAGTGTTATTTCATTTTCATATCGCTTATAGGCATTTGGATAATTTTTTATATCAAAACCTAAATTTTTATAAGCTGTTAATAGAGGAAGTGGTTTGTAATGTACGTTACAAGCTATTCCCGCTTTTGCCATTTCTTCTATTATTAAGTTTCTATCTTCTAGGCTTATTCCTGGTACTCTTGTTATATAAAGATGTCCTGATGATGAATGAATATCGTTATAATGGTCCAAGACTTCTATGCCTATAGGCTTAAATGCTGCACCATATTTTTCAATAATTTCCCTACGTCTTTTTAGAAGCTCTGGGTATCTTTTTACTTGAGCTAGACCAATTCCAGCTAGGACATCTGTCATGTTGCATTTATACCATGGACCAACTACATCATACTCCCATGAGCCTAGTTTAGTTTTGCTTAAGGCATCTTTTGATTGACCATGTAAGGATAAAAGTTGATATTGTTTGTATAATTTCTCATTATCTAATCCTTCTCTATCTTTCCATGTAGAGTATCCACCTTCAGCTGTAGTGAAGTTTTTAACAGCATGGAATGAGAAGTTTGAGAAATCTGCTACTGATCCTGTCTTCTTGCCCTTATATTCAGCTCCTAAAGAGTGGGCAGTATCAGCAACTACAATTATCCTTCCGAAATTTTCTTGAATTTCATTATTTGGCTTAAATAGATTCTTCTTTCTTTCTACTATTTCAAAGATTTTATCATAGTCACAAGGTATACCTGCTAGGTCAACAGGAATTATTACCTTTGTCTTTTCTGTAATAGCTTCTTCTAGCTTTTCATAATCCATCTCTAGATTATTTTCCTGAGTATCTACCATTACAATTTTAGCACCTACATGGTCTATTACTGAGGCAGATGCAGTATAAGTATAAGCACTGGTTATAACCTCATCTCCAAGTCCAATACCTAGGACTCTTAGGGTCATCTCAGCTGCAGCTGTCTGTGAATTTAGGCATACACCTATGTTAGTATCAGTAAATTGATTTAATTCTTTTTCTAGTTTCTTTGTTTTTGGTCCTGTTGTTATCCATCCAGATTTGAGTGCATCAACAACTTCATCTATCTCTGCTTGTGATATGTCTGGTGGCGAAAATGGTATTTGCATCTTAACTCCTTTGTTTTCCTATAAAAGTAGTAATAAGTTTATTAATTATGTCTACTATATCATCATTATCTAAGTGTTCTTCATTGATTACCGACTCTAGGTCTTGGAAGAAGTCTTCCCTTGAGAAATCTAATGGCTTCCCTACAGATATGCCTTCGTGGACTGTTTCTGATAGGTTTTCCTCATCCATTAGCTTTTCTTCGTAGAGCTTTTCTCCTGGTCTAAGACCTGTGTAGACTATCTTCATGTTTATATCCGGTTCATAACCTGATAGCTTGATTAGCTGTCTCGCTAGATCATCAATCTTAACAGGATCTCCCATATCTAGGACGAATATTTCGCCACCCTCAGCAATTGAGCCTGCTTGTAATACTAGTTTTACAGCTTCCTTAATTGTCATAAAATATCTAATAATATCAGGATGGGTAACTGTGACAGGGCCCCCTTCAGCTATCTGTCTTTTGAATAAGGGTATTACTGAACCATTTGACCCTAGGACATTTCCAAAACGTACTGCTACAAACTCTGTCCTTTGAGATTTGCCTGCTAATTTAATAGCTGGGTCGACTGTGAAGGTGTGGTCACCATCTCTTGCCACTATCTTGCTTAGCATATTGTAGTTCTGATTTTCTCTTACATCGTTTAGACCTTGGATTATCTTCTCACAGACTCTCTTTGTAGCTCCCATTATAGATGTAGGATTTACAGCCTTGTCTGTGGATATTAGGACAAAACGCTTAGTATTATATATAAGTGATAAGAGTCCCACTATATAGGTACCTCTGACATTATTTTTGATAGCCTCCATTGGGCTTACTTCCATAAGTGGTACATGTTTATGGGCTGCTGCATGGAATACTATGCTAGGCTTATATGTTTCAAACACCTGCTTAACCCTGTTGTAGTCTCTTACTGATCCTATTAGAGTTAATAAATTTAAATCTTTATGAGTTCTTTTTAATTCTTGCTCTATGTCGTAGGCATTGTTTTCGTAAATATCGAATATTATAAGAAGCTTTGGACCATATTGGGCAATCTGCCTACATAACTCTGATCCAATTGAGCCTCCACCTCCAGTGACGAGTACCACTTGGTCATTGAGATATTCATAGGTTTCGTTAGAAAATATTTTGACTGGTTCACGACCTAGGAGGTCTTCTATCTCTACATCCTTCATCTTGGATACTGATAGCTTGCCTGATACTAGCTGATAAAGTCCTGGTAAGACCTTGACTTCTGCATTTGTATCGCTACAAATGCTTAAGATTTCTTTCTTATCTCTTTCTGCCGCAGAAGGTAGGGCTACTAGGATTAGGTCTACTAATTCCTTATCCACAAGCTCTTTTATCTTATCTCTACCGCCATAGATGATAGTATTATCTATATAGCGACCCTTCTTGCTTGGGTCATCATCTATAAATCCTACTACCTTTATTCTTGTATTTTCCTGAATGTTGGATTTATTTATATCTTCCTTTATAGTTTGACCAGCTGATCCTGCACCAATTATTATTGCCTTCTTATATGAAGGATCTCTCCTTAGTGTATTATACTTAGCTTGAATAAGGAGCTTTTTAGCAAACCTTAGGGCGACTGTACCTGTATATTGCATAAGATATCCAAATATGAAATATGAGGCAGGCATCCTTTGATATAATAATGTTATACCTATAATATGAGTGAGTAGCGATAGAATACAAGCCAAGCTAATATGAATAAGTTCATTATATGAAGCATATTGCAAAATCATCTTATAAAGTCTAAAAAATGAATATATAATAATTGTAATAGCTGTATTTATAAAAGCATATTTGGTAAACGCCGACAAGTACTCCATAGGTATGGCTGAAAAATCCAAATCAAACCTAAAATACAAGGCAAAAAAGTATGAAAGATTGATTATTATAATATCAAAAAATAATAATATTAAAAACTTAATTAGTATTCCCTTTTTATCCTTCATTGTTTCTCCTTCCAAATCCAACTTTAGTTTTGGCTATATTAATGAATTTTTGTATTTCTTTTATATTAGCAAAATAAATTAGTATCAAATATACTATTCCTGGAATTATAATAGATATCGCTAGTGATAATATCAAATTAAATCCTGACATCACTTTGAAATGTAAACTATAGGCTATGGCAGCCATAAAAGAAGATGATAAGACTATCTTAATCAAAGATGATAGGTTCTCCCTATAATCAAATTTGTCAAACTTGATATAATAAACGATACTTACTATTATAGAAGCTACTGCTGTAGAAATGCTTGTAGCATAAGCTAGTCCATCTATACCATATTGTTTTACTAATATTATATTTAATACAAAGTTTATTACTTGTTGGATTAGAATTATTATTAATGGAGATCTGGAATCTCCTATCGCATAAAAGGCATTAGACAATATTCTCATAAAAGAAATGAAAATTATGTATGGGCTATAAGATACAATAAGTGATGATACTATATTTGTATCTAAAGATGTGAAAGCATGCCTTTCATAAGCTAATTTTATAATTGGATTAGCTAGGGCCATTAGTCCAAATGTGGCCGGTATAACTAGGGCCATAGTGAGTATAGCTGATGATGAAAGCTTTTCTTTCATCTTATCGAGCTTTTTGGAATGAGCAAAGTTAGCTATTTCTGGAAAGGTAATTGTAGCTATTGTTAGTGTTATTACTTCTACTATGAAGTCTAGCATATTTTCAGTATAAAAAACCTTGGCTACTCCATCTATGCCAACATAGGCTGAAGCCATCGATTTATCAACTAGTAATGATATTTTATTTGCAGCACTTGATATTATTACGGGAATCATTATTAAAATCATCCTATTTATATCAGGGTCAGCAAAATTTATTTTTAAACTATATTTAAAGCCTTTTTTCCTGCTAGCAAATGGAAATCTTATAAATTGTAAAATATTTGCTATCAGGGTTCCTATTATAAGTATATATGGATTGTTGAAGGCTCCTGTCATAATAGTTGATGAAATAATTATTACATTAAGTATCAATCCTGATATTACTGGATCAATAAAATTACCTTTTGCATTTAAATATCCTCTCATCACAGAGGAGTATAAGAATGTAAATATAGAAACTGCCATTATCCTGGTCCAAGATATGGCCATTTCTAAAGAATGGCCAGACAGTTTTGGTGAGAATATTTTTGCTATTGGTCCTGCAAATAAAATAATTAATACAAATACTATTATTCCACAGACCATCAGAACGTTAATTAAGTTTGATGTAAATAGGTCAGCTTCTTTATCGCCCCTATCATTTTTAACCTTAGTATAGATTGGTATGTAGGCAGATACTATTCCAGCTACTACTGTATACATCATTATATCTGGAATAGTTGTAGCTGTGACATATATGGACTTAATCTCCCCAGCTCCAATAACAGCAGCCATTACTGATTCTCTTACAAAACCAAATATTTTTGTAATAACAGTCAATATCATTATGATTACTGTCATCTTTCCCATATCTTCCCCTACTTGTTATTTTCTTCTATACTTTCCTTAACTTTGTTTTTAGAATCTTCGTTTGGTACCATCATATATAATCTAGAATCTGGCATGAGAGCTGATGGTAGGTCCATGGTACCCGCTCCTTCTAGAGCTTGGCTCTTTATCTTCCATGATGTGCCTTCATCTAATTGTCTATTGACTAATTCTATCATTTTATCATAAGGCATGTTTGTGTTTACTGATTTGAGGGCTACACCTGCTATGTCTCCGAAGTTTAGGAGCATTTGAGGGCTAAGCATTTTTCTTATAATTCCCTCTATTATCCTGGTGTGGTTCTTGCCCCTGTCAAAGTCTCCTGCTGCTTGGTGGTATCTATCTCTTGCAAATACTAGGGCAGCAGTACCATCTAGGTGGTTTTTACCCTGAATGAAATTATAGCCATCCGCTGAAAATGCCCTTGGATTTTCTACTTCTATACCACCTAAGAGGTCTATTAAGTCTTTTAGGGTGGTGAAGTTGACCTTGGCATAGTAGTCGATATTCTCTCCAAAGAGGCCCTCTAGAGTTGCTATTGACTTGTCTACTCCATATAGGCCGGCGTGGGTTAGCTTGTCCTTGCCTATGCCTGGGATATCGACGTAGGAATCCCTAGGTATGGTTGTGATTAGGACCTTGCCTGCTGTTGGGTTGACACTTATTATAAGGTTGACATCTGATCTAGACACTGTGGATAGGGATCCATAGGTGTCTATACCTGATATATAGACATTAAAGGAATCATCTTTAGCGACTTCTTCCTTTTCCTTTTCTTCGCTCTTGCCTTCTACTAGGACTGAGTCTAGGATTCTGGTCTGGTCTGCGAAGTCTTCGATGTTTTCTTCTATGATTTGTCTAAAGCCTTCATTGAGGAGGATTACTTCCTCTTTGCCGCTTAAAAGGCTCTTGGCCAGGGTTATATAGTCTACGTATTTAACCTTGGATAGATTACCCTGATATTTGTCATTATATTCGCTTATTATCTTATCTATAGTTTCTTCATTGTCTGCCTCAGATGTAGCTAGACTAGCATCCTTTATATCCTCTAGGCTCTTATATGGTGAATCTTTCCTTACTATATAGGACATCTGTGTTTTTGTGATGTTCTTATTTTTGTTGATTTCATCGATTGTCCTGATGGATGTATTGGCATAGGACATGGCGACTCCCTGGCCTAAGACAATAAAAACAAGGGCTATCAAATAAAGCACGTTAAAAGCGCCTTTGATTTTACCCTTGGTGTATAAAAGAATATAGATAAGCATAAGCAAAATAGAGCTTCCTATTACTAGTATTCTGTATTTCATTGGTAGAATATTGTATCTATTGATAAAATAAGCAAAGGCTATATTCATCAATAATGAAATTATTATTATGATTTTTGGAAGATATTTTTTTATTCTTTCCATTAGTTTCTCCTGTGTTTAGTCTACCTATATTATCTTTTATTATAAGTTTTTTGCAAGATAGTAAAAAGCTTAACAAAATACTATGTGAATTGATTAAATTCATGTTAAGACATATTGGTATATATTAAATTATAATATAAAATTGTGACTTTGTAAACAAAATCAAGGGTTCGTTTATGTTATTCGCCAATAAAGTCAAGAAAACTAAAATCAGTTGTTTTTTCTTGTGGGTTTGGGATGGAATTGGTTTGTTTTATGCGAAAACTTTATCTCCCCTCGTTTCGACCGAGCATAGCGAGCTGAGAAATCTGAGATTTTTTTATTAATATTTTTAAAGATATATTTGTGCTTTGATTTAAGTAAATAATAACGCCGGAGTAGTTCTAATAGACTTCTCGACGGAGCTCGAAGAAAGGGAAATGTAAGATACACCTACTGCCGATGTAGATACGGAACCCTATATATACATATCTATGAGTTCTCTCACTCCGTTCGAGAAGGGAAGGTGTCTGTTCGGAGAGGCTTCTCAGGACGAGCCGACGGGCTTGCCACTACTGTCGAAGCAAGGGTATTTTAAGTTTTCTGCGAAAACTTTTGTTTTTATGAGGTAATGGTTGTATTTACTTAATGCCGATGTAGGTACAGAACCCTTTATATAAAGAACCATGAGTCCTCTCACGAAGTTCGAGGACGGAGGTTGGCTGCGACCGAGCCATGTTTAAACACCATTTTTTCGACCGAGCTTGCTCTCCTCCCCTTGTTTCGACCAAGCTTGCGATTGGAGAAATCTTATCCTTTACATTTCAAACGCAAGAATTTTGCGTTTGCTTTTGTTCATTCTCGTTTGTTTATCAAACTTAAAAGCCCTCTTGTGTTTATTTTAGAGGGCTTTATCTTTTTATTGGTCTTTTATTTTTACTGCTACCATTTTGGCTTTGGCTCTTATTTCTCCTTTTGCTTCTAGGGTCATTTCTATTATTGCTTTTCTTTCTCCTAGTTCTGCTAGGCTTGACCTGATTATGATTTCTTCATCCATTGGGGTTGGTTTTTTGAAGTCTACTTCTAGTCTGGCTGTGATGTATCTTTGGATTACTGTGTTTTTAGTTAGTTCTAGGCCCTGTGCGTGGTGGTTGAAGTAGGCTGCGCTGGCTGTGCCGTGACAGTCAAATAGCATTGCTATCATGCCACCGAAAAGGTTGAATGGGACTCCTCCTGTGTACATCTTATCTGGTTTTACCTTGCATATTACTTCTTTTACATCATCAGTTGGGTAGGATTTGAGGTGGAGGCCTTCTTTATTTTGAACACCACATCCCCAGCAGTGTTGGTATTTTTCGCCGTAGGTCTCTTGGATTGCTACTTTTTCTGTCATTTCATTTCCTTTCCATACTCTCAATATTGTTTTTATGTTTCTATTATATTTGATTTTATACCCATAAATATGAACTTTATAAACAATGCTACAACTCAAAAAATCGCTCGATTATTGAGCGATTCAGATATTTTTATATTAAAGTTTTGTTAAAATTTATGAGCCTTTATTTGAATTACCACTATAAAAAAACGATAGTTACAGCTACCGTCTTTTTTGATTCTCATGAAGAATCGCACTCTACATTTTCCTTGAATTAATCAAGGGCTTTTTTGATGACCTAAGAGGTGGCTTCTCTTACAATTATTATATCATTATTTAGGTATTTTACAAGCTAGAATTGTTTTTAACTATTTATTTAATGGTTCTTATTTGAATTTATTTCTTCTTACCCTTTTCAAGGATTCTCATTAGATTTTCCTTGCCATTTTTGAGGTTTTCTTTGAAGATTTGCTGGATATTTTCTTTGCCTTCTTTTGTTGAGATGTCTTCTAATTTCATCTCTCCCTTAAAGACTTGCTCCATGATTGCTATATAGGCTGTTCCTAGGGCCGCTGTGATTACTCCTGCTGTGCCTGCAGATATAGCACCTCCTGCTATAGATCCTGCTCCTGGGACTAGTTTTATTATATTGGCTACAACTGTTCTTCCCAAAAGTGTGGCACCTCCTGATCCCAAGGTGGATGATACTAGGGCTGTGATAACTGATTTATTAATATCAAAGCCAAATATGACTGTAATTGATGCTATCATTGCGATTTGGGTTGGGATTAGTAAAGTAGCATCGGCAAAGGGAATTGGGGCTGCACCTTGACCTGTGGCAGCTAGGGCCGCTGCAGCTACAGCCTTAACTGCTCTTGACTTTTTTGCTTCAAGATTTGCTATCTGTACGTGTTGGAGGGTGTCTTGGAGCTCTTCTGGCAGAGCGTGTCCCATGATATTTATAAGCCTATCTAGGCCGAAAGACTTAACTGTGCCTACATCTTCTATCTCAAAGTCCTTGGCAAGGACTGGCACAACTTGGATAATATCGAGGTTTTCATCCTCAATTATAGAACGGAGTTTCTCGGCATTTTTCTTTGAAATTGACTGGGTTAGGACAATTATGATTGGAACTTGGGTCGTCCTATTCTCATGGGTGAGCTCTCTTATCCACTCGATTTCTTCTGGCTCTACCCTATTAGAGCTGGTGTTTATGCAATACCAGATGCAGTGGATTGCCTCATTGATGTCATTTTTGCTAAGGCCCTTATTAATTGTCGCTATTATCTCAGATTTGACCTCTTCCTGGACATCTTTCCCAAGCTCAAAGCCCTTGGTATCGTAGATATTTAGAGGGACTCCCTCCTTGCTTATCTTTCTCATATGACTTGTTACAGGCTTACCCAGGCCCTCCTCGGCTAAGTTATCTTTAAATACAGCATTGATAAGAGTAGACTTACCTACTCCAGTCTTACCAGCCACTATTATATTTAGCTTATTTAAGTTATTTATTTTTTCTTTTATTAGGTCAATTGCCTCCTGGGCAATGTTTATAGCATCTAAGGCCATGGGTCCTCCTTTATAATTTTAAATTCATACCGCTAATCTGGTATAATTATTTTGAAAGCGAACGATAAGAAAATGAATTACTTATATAAATACTATACTCCAAGAAATTTTGATAATATAATTATGACTTCTGAAGAAAATATTCTTACTGGTCTTTATTTTGAGAAGGCATTTCCTTTTGACGAGAATGATTTTATAAAAAATAAGCCCGATATTTTTAAGGAGACCATTAGCTTTCTAGATTTATATTTTAAAGGAATAAATCCAGGTTTTATCCCTAAATTTGCCTTGCCTCATATGAGTGATTTTAGAAAAAGTGTAATAGAAATCCTCCTTACTATCCCCTATGGCAAGGTCATGACCTACAAGGAAATAGCAAGCCTTATTGCCAAGAAAAGAAAAATAGAAACTATGTCAAGCCAGGCTGTGGGTGGAGCTGTTGGAGCCAATCCTATTTCTATAATCATCCCCTGCCATAGAGTAATCGGGAGCAACATGAATCTAACAGGTTATGCAGGAGGGTTAGATAATAAGTACGAACTACTAAAGATAGAAGGCCATGATATGGTTAAGTTTAAAATGCCAAAGAAAGGAAAATTCTTATGAAAAGATGCTCATGGGTAAATCTTAATAACCCTGCCTATGTGAGCTACCACGATAAGGAGTGGGGAAATCCTAATTTTGATGAAGACTATCTATTTGAGATGCTTATTTTAGAAGCCTTTCAGGCAGGTCTTTCTTGGGAAATCGTCCTAAATAAAAGAGAGGCCTTCCGCAAGGCTTATGATGAATTTGATTTAGAAAAAATACTAAGCTATGATGAAGCAAAGATAGACGAGCTTCTAAATAATCCTGATATAATTAGAAATAAGCAAAAGATAAGGGCTAGCATTACAAATGCTAAGGTTTTTAAACAAATTGAAGAAGAATTTGGATCTTTTTATGCTTACTTAAAAGGCTTTGTAGGAGATGAGATAATCTATGAAAATGATAAGACCACTTCAGAAATCTCTGATAAGCTCTCAAATGACCTTAAAAAACGCGGCATGAAATTTGTAGGATCTACGACAATATATTCATTCCTCCAGGCGGTAGGCTTTATAAATTCTCATGATGATGAATGTTTCCTAAAGAAAACTCCCTAACTTAGATTTCCTAAGCTAGGGAGTTTTTTCAGTCCATATTCTTAAGTTTAGTAAAGTTTTTAAATTCGTAAGGATTTCTTGCCTTAAATAGTGGATTTATCTTCCATTCTCTTTTTATGCTTGTTGGAAGGGTCGGTTTGCCTAAAGCTAGGCTTTCTTTTGCCTTTTTTATTTCTTCATCCATGAAATCTTCTTTGATGATATTTTTGGATTAGGTGAGATGTTTTATTGTGTATTCGTGGGCTGGATAGACTAGGGTTTCTTCTGGAAGAGACCTTAGTTTATCAATTGTTTCAAAAGAAAGGTCGAATCTTCCTGTAAAGACTCTTCCACAACCTGATGAAAATAGGGCATCTCCGCAAAATAGCCTGCCATCTACAAGGTAAGAAATATGGTCATAGGTGTGTCCAGCTGTATTTATTACTTTGAAATCATAGTCTAGAAGATTAAAAGAATCCCCTTCTTTTAGGGTCTTATCATTTAAATTTTCTATTTCTATAGGCCCAAATACTCTAGCCTTTGGATATTTTGCCTTAATCTCTTCTACCCCACCTACATGGTCTAGGTGCTTGTGGGTAAGTAAAATTGCCACAAGATTTTTACCTTCTAAATATTCAAGGGCTGGCTTGGCTTCGCCTGGATCAACTAAGATTATGTCTTTATCTTTTTCTATGGTCCAAATGTAATTGTCTTCAAATGCTTTTATATAAGAAACTTTCATATAAACTCCTTCGAATGACTTATACCCAATCTTTTTACCTTTTATCCATTGGGATGTATTCTTTCTTGTCATTTAAAGACTTATAGGCAGGCCTTATTATCTTTTCATCTTCAATTTGCTCAAGTCTGTGGGCACACCAACCTACTGTCCTTGCTATGGCAAAGATTGGTAGGTACAAATCTTTTGGAATATTTAGCATATCATAGACAAAACCTGAATATAGGTCGACATTGGCACATGGAAGATAGGCCATGTTTTTCCTATCCTTAATAAGCCTTGCCCCAATATTTTCGACCCTTTCTATAAAGAGGAAGTCCTTCATCCTGCCCTTTATCTCTGCTATCTCTTTGGCCTTCTCTTTTAGAAGAAGTTCCCTAGGGTCTGATAGGGTATAAACTGCATGGCCTAGGCCATAGATTAGACCCTTATTGTCAAAGGCCTTTTTATCTAGGATATCTTCTAGATAGGCTTTAATCTCAGCCTCATCTTCAGTGTTTTTAATATTTTCCCAAATATTATCAAGCATCTTGCTTACCTTTATATTGGCTCCTCCGTGTCTAGGACCCTTGAGAGAGGCAAGGCCTGCTACGATTGATGAGTAGGTGTCTGTGCCTGATGAAGATACAACGTGGGTTGCAAAGGCTGAGTTATTTCCTCCGCCATGCTCTGCATGGATTATTAATAAGAGGTCTAAGATTTCTGCTTCCTTCTTGCTATAGGCCTGGTCAGGCCTTAGCATGGAAAGAATATTTTCTGCAATTGACTTATCTGGGCTTGGATTGTGAATTATGAGCGACTCTCTGCCAAATTTATGTAGTTTTGCCTGGTAGGAATATATGGCAAGGAGGGGAATCTTGGCTATGAGCGATAGGGATTGGGCTAGGACATTTTCTATAGAAGTATTGTCCGGGTCCTTATCATATGTATAAAGGGCAAGCATTGAACCCATCATCTTGTTCATTATGTCTGTACCTGGGAGGTTAAGAATGGTGTTTTCAAAAAATCCCCTAGGTAGGGTCATATTTGATGCTAGAATTTCCTTAAAGCCATCAAGCTCTTCTTTTTGGGCTAGGCTATTAAAAATCAAAAGATAAATAACTTCCTCAAAGCCAAGCCTGTGGGTATCTTCAACATCTTTTACAAGCTTTGTTAGGGGATAGCCCCTGTAGTAAAGCTCGCCATGGGTGGGGATTTTCTTGCCATCTTCTATCTTATAGCCACAAACATCCCCCACCTTGGTTATGCCAACCAGGACTCCTGTCCCATTTTTATTCCTAAGGCCCCTTTTTATATCAAATTTGTCATAGAGGCTCTTGTCTATGTTGTTTAATTCTTTGATAGGACCTGCGTATTTATTAATTTCCATCCTAGGCCCCTAAATTGTCGATTATCGCTTGGGTGATTTCTTTTGTAGTGGCAGAACCACCCAAGTCTCTTGTGTAATTTGTCTTATCTGATAGGGTCTTATAGATTGCATCTCTTATCATTTTGGCCTTAGCATTTTCTCCTATATCATCTAGCATTAGGCAGAGGGTTAAGAGCATGGCAATAGGATTTGCAAGATTTTGACCAGCTATATCAGGGGCTGAGCCGTGGATTGATTCATAAATTGCAATGTCCTTACCCTTATTTACTCCTGGCATAAGGCCAAGACCGCCTACAAGACCTGCTCCAAGGTCTGATAGGATATCGCCGTAGAGGTTTTCTGTGACAAGAACATCAAATCTATCTGGGTGCATGACCATCTGCATAGCCGTGTTATCGACTAGGATTTCTTCCATTTCTATATCTGGATAGGCTTTTGCGACATCCCTTGCCACATCTAAAAAGAGTCCGTCGGTTAGCTTCATTATATTGGCCTTGGTTACGACACTCACTTTTTTCCTGTTTTGAGCTTGGGCGTAGTCAAAGGCAGCTCTTATAATTCTTTCTGACTTATCTCTTGTGATTATCTTTATAGAGTGGGCTTCATTTTCTGAAATTTGCTCTTCAACTCCTGCGTAGAGGTCCTCTGTATTTTCCCTAAAGATTACCATGTCTACACCATCAAATTTTAACTCTAATGGACCTGGGGCCTTGATTGGTCTGATATTAGCGTAAAGGTCAAATTTCTTCCTTAATTCTACATTTATAGACCTAAAACCATGGCCAATCGGTGTTGTGATTGGGCCCTTGATGGCGATTTTGTTTTTATTTATGGAATCAAAGAGAGCTTCTGGTATATAGGTGCCTTCCTTTTCAAATACGGAAAGGCCTGCATTTATCTCTTCAAATTCTAGGTCTAGGTCTAGGGCCCCAACCACTTCCTTCATAGCTTGGCTTATTTCTGGGCCTATACCATCACCCTTTATTAGTGTTACTTTCATACTTACTCCAATACTAAATTTTTAGCATAAGCTAGGTAGCCTCCTTCTAGGAGAACTTGCTTTTCTCTTTCTGAAAAATCGGATTTTAATTTTATCTTGATATTTTTTGTCAAATCTTCTAAGAAATAGGAATCTTTTTCTATAGATTCTTTCATATTTACAATTCTAATATCATCGTATTCGTCGATTTTATCATAGTCTGCAGGGTCTTCAAATACTAGTGGAAGAATTGCGTTATTTATGAGGTTTGACCTATGAATTCGGGCAAAGGACTTGGCAACGACTGCCTTTATTCCAAGATATAGAGGAATTAGGGCTGCGTGCTCTCTAGATGATCCTTGGCCGTAGTTTTCGCCTGCAAGGATCACTCCACCGTCCATGTCTTCACATCTTTTCTTAAAGTCGTCGATTTTAGTTGTGAAGGCATATTCGGATAGGTAGGCAATATTTGACCTAAATGGCAAGAGCTTGGCATTTGATGGACAAATATCATCGGTTGTTATTCCATCTCCTGCCTTAAAGACTACCTTTTTATCTATATCGCTTGCCTTGCTTGCCTTTGGGAAAGGCTTGATATTTTTTCCTTTTATAGTTTCTTTTATTCTTTTGGTATGGTCATCTTCTGGTCTTATAAAATAGGCATCTGTATGGTTAAAGTCTACGTCTTTTGGAAAATTTTCCTGATAGTCAAGCTCGCTAGGATCTGCTATATAGCCTAGGACTGCACTTACTGCACAGGTTTCTGGACTTGCAAGATAGATTTTTGCATCCATGGTGCCAGACCTCCCCTTAAAGTTCCTATTAAAAGACCTTAGGGAAACGCCGTCTGATTTTGGTGCCTGACCCATACCTATACATGGACCACAGCCTGATTCTAGGATTCTTGCTCCAGCTTTTATCATTGTAGCAAGGGCACCATTTTCTGAAATCTTTTCTAAAATTGTAGCAGAACCTGGTGATATAACTAAGGATACATCTGGATGGACCTTCCTTCCATCAAGAATTGCCGCTACCTTCATTAGGTCCATATAGGATGAATTGGTACAAGATCCGATAGCAACTTGGTCAAGCTTTATCTTTTCTAGATCACCCACAACTGCATATTGGTCCGGATAATGTGGCTTGGCTACAGCTGGCACTATCTTACTTAAATCTATGTCTATAGTTTCATCATAAAAGGCTCCTGGGTCAGCTGATATTTCCACATAGTCTTCTTCCCTATTTTGGCTCTTAAGATAAGCCAAGGTATTTTCATCTGATGGGAAAATCGAGGTGGTCGCACCGAGCTCTGCTCCCATGTTGCAGATGGTTGCCCTGTCTGTTACAGAAAGACTCTTGACCCCATCACCTGTATATTCCATGATATAACCTGTTCCACCCTTTACGGTGAGCTTGCCTAGGATATAGAGAATTATGTCCTTGGCATTGGCATTTTTATTTAGCCTGTTGGTTAAATTCACCCTAAAAACCTTAGGGACTTTTACAAAATAAAACCCCCTAGCCATGGCAACAGCTACTTCAAGGCCTCCTGCCCCTATAGCAAGCTGGCCAAGGCCACCGGCTGTAGGTGTGTGAGAGTCAGATCCTAAGAGGGTTTGGCCGGGCTTTGCAAATTGTTCTAGATTTACCTGGTGGCAGATGCCTGCTCCAGCCTTTGAAAAGGTAATACCGTATTTGTTGGCAGCCGACTTTATAAATTCGTGGTCGTCAGCATTTTCAAAACCTGCTTGCAAAATATTATGATCTATGTAGGCAAGAGAGTTTTCTGTGGCGACATTTTCTATATCCATTGCCTCAAGCTGGAGGTAGGCCATAGTACCTGTCGAATCCTGGGTAAGGGTTTGGTCGATTTTTATTGCGACTTCTTCCCCTGTTTTAAGCTCTCCTTTTAGTAAATGATTTTTAAATATTTTCATAGCTAATGATAAAGCCATATGAACTCCTTTTTACTTTAATGTGATATCGTATAGTGGGTATTATACTTTGAATTTTTAAAAATACCATCTAATATTTATCCATGAATTATTAAAGAAAAATCACCCCGCCACAAAAGATGATCTTAAGCGACAGAGTGATCTATGAAAATTATTTTTTAGTATAGTTTGGAGATTCTCTTGTGATTTGAATATCGTGTGGGTGGTTTTCTACAAGAGAAGCTGGGCTTATTTTGACAAATCTTGCTTTTTCTTCTAATTCTACTAGATTTTGGGCACCGACATATCCCATACCTGACCTTAGGCCTCCTAGAAGTTGGTAGATAACATCACCTACTGATCCCTTGTAGGCTACCCTACCTTCTACTCCTTCTGGGACATATTTTTTGGTATCATTTTGGAAATACCTATCACTTGAGCCTGATTTCATAGCTGCAAGAGAGCCCATGCCACGGTATTCCTTAAATTGCTTACCTTCAAACATGATTGTCTCTCCTGGAGATTCTTCAGTACCAGCAAATAGGGATCCTGCCATTACTACACTTGCTCCACAAGCAAGAGCCTTTGTAATATCACCAGAATATTTAACACCACCATCAGCTATTATTGGAATGTCGTATTCCTTAGCTGCCTTATAGCAATCGATAATGGCTGATATTTGTGGAACACCAACACCAGTTACAACCCTAGTTGTACATATTGAACCAGGACCTATACCTACCTTTACACAATCTACTCCAGCTTCTATGAGGTCTTTGGTAGCTTGGCCTGTGGCAACATTGCCGGCTATAACTTGTAGTTCAGGATATTTAGCTTTTATCTTTCTTACAGCATCCATAACTCCCTTTGAGTGGCCGTGTGCTGTATCTAGGGCGATGACATCGACTTTTGCCTCTACTAGGGCATCAACCCTTTCCATCATATCGCCTGTAATACCAACACCTGCACCGACTAATAACCTATCGTGTTCATCACGAGCTGAGTTTGGATACTGGCGAGTTTTTTCAATATCCTTGATGGTAATAAGACCCTTAAGTTTGAAATCCTCATCAACTATAGGTAGTTTTTCAACCTTGCCAGATTCCATCTTTTTGACAGCATCAGTCATTGAAATACCAACATGACCCACTATCAAGCCATCTTTTGTCATTATATCATCAATAATTACACTTGGGTCTTCTTGGAATCTTACATCACGGTTGGTTAAAATTCCCTTAAGATACATCCCATCATCTACTATTGGCACTCCTGAAATCTTGTAATTTGACATAATTTCTAGGGCATCCGCAAGGGTATTGTAAGGATGAAGGAAGAATGGATCAGTTATAACCCCATGCTCGCTTCTTTTTACCCTGTCGACTTCTCGAGCTTGCTCTTCTATGGACATATTTTTGTGGATGATACCTATGCCGCCTTGTCTAGCCATAGCTATGGCCATCCTAGATTCTGTAACTGTATCCATGGATGCAGACATGAGTGGGATATTGAGCTTGATTTTCTTAGTCAATCTTGTTCCTACTTCAACTTCATTAGGTAGGACCTCTGAAGGACCTGGTACTAATAGTAAATCATCAAATGTTAAGCCGTCTCCAATAATTTTCATAATAACCTCATTTCTTTTTTGAATTTACCTAGCCAGTACTGGCTAAATATAAGCTGGAATAATTATTTTTCTTACTATACTTTGATATAATTTTAAGTCTAGCATTAAGATAAAAAAAAGAAGCCAAAAATAAATTTAGCTCCTTTAGTAATTATTCTCTTGCTTTTTTTGATGCGTAGGCAAAAACTATGGTATCTGGTCCTGTGTGAGCTCCTATGGTTAGGCTCATTTCATAGAGATTTACCTTAGATATACCTAAATCTTCTATTTCCTCTTTAATAATTTCTGCTTCTTCTCTATTTGATGAATATGATAGGTAAACTTCATTACAGATACTTGTGTCTATATTTTCTTCAATGTCTTTTAGGACCTTAGCTATAGCTTTTTTTCTACCTCTTACATTCTTATATTGGGTTATCTTTCCATCCTTATCTGTAACTAGGATTGGTGCAATTTTCATAGCTTGACCTATGATTGCCTTGCCTTTTGAAAGCCTACCACCCTTTTGAAGATACATTAGGTCATCAACTACAAATTCTACCCAAATGTAAGGAATTTTTTCCTCAAGGATTTTTTTAATCTCAATCATATCTAGGCCCTTGACCTTTAATTTGTAAGCCATATCTAAAATTAGACTTTCTTGAGTCGAACCTGCAAGAGTATCCACTATTTCTATTCTTCTATCTGGAAATTCTTCTCTTAGGTTTTCACAAGCTATAGAAGCATTTGTAAAAGATGAAGATAAGCCTGATGAAAATCCTACATACAAAATATCCTTGCCTGCTTCAAGTACTTCTCTGAAGTATTCTTCATAAGTTAAAGGATTGGCTGCAACTGTCGTGTGCTTTTTACCTGCTTTAACAAGCTCGTAAAATCTATCTAGGCTAATACTCTCTTTATTTATGCCATATTCAACCCCGTCTAGAACTGTATTTATTGGGATTAAACTAATGTTTTTATCTTTTATTTCTTGCATATCAAAATCTATACAAGAATCTCCTAGTAAACAAAAATCGTTCATATATTACCTCTATCTTTATATAATCAAATTTAGATTCTTGCTATATATTATACCATAATTTGCTTATAAAGATATTATTTGACCTGAAATTATTTATAATATATAGATTATATAATTTTTTAGAGGAATTATTCTCCTATAGCATTTCTATAAAGGCGGCCATTCTTGTGTTGAGTTGACCCAGATCTTGGGATGAGAAGTCTGTTTCTACATAGGTATATGGGATATTTTTTTCTTCCTGGACAAATCTTTTTATTTTTTCTCTTTCCACATTATAGGTGTGGCAAGCTACAAGGTCCATTTCCACAACACCATCTGCCTTATATTCATCAATTAATCTGCCTAGAAGTTCAAATCTATTGGTATCAGGGCTCATTACTGAACAACCTATGTCTATGTACCTATCGGCAAGTGATTTTATTAGGTCATCAGCTTCTAAATCTACATTTCTATCGAAATTTTTCTCTCCTGAGCAGTTCTCAAAGGCTACTATAACTCCCCCATTATCCTCGATGGCCTTGATTACCTTTTCTGTAGCTCCTCCCATTGGACAGCCTGTTACAACAATTCTTGGTTTTTTCTCCCTAGCAGATGGGTCATATTCATCGACTATTCTCTTTGCAAGAGCATTTATTTCATCTGCAAGACCTTTTTTATCCATTTTAAATTGGGTACCGTAGGTGACATGAAAAAGATCTAGACCTGACATCGGTGTTGGGTCAAGCTTCATGGTCTGGGCAACATTTTTCTGGGCATCTCTTATGTCATTGCCAAGCTTTATAGCTGATCTTAATTTCTCTTCTGTGATTTTTTCGCCTAATTTATCTTCAATATAGGTCTTAAATTCTGCTACTTCATCTGCCCAATATCTCTTAGCCTTTTCATCTTGTTTATTTGGTAGGTTCATCATATAGACTGGCTTTATTTCATCCATTAGCTCATACATTTTCTTTTTGCCATCACAGGTTGTCTCACCTACTATCACATCAGAAAAGTAGAAGAATGGGCACTTATCAGTTTTGGCGAAGCCGTAGGAAGATTTTATAAGCGGGCAGAGATTAGATGGAAGGTCTTTTTCTGCTTCTGGAATGGTCTCATCGCTAGTTGAGCATAGGCCTACCGTTGCTGCACCTGCTGCCCAAGCGATTTCAACTGGAAAATATGTACAATAAGCTCCTACTAGGGGTATATCCTTATCCTTTAGTTCCTTTACACTTAAAAAAGCATTTTTCCTCGCATCAGCAAATTCATCAAATATTTCTGGTAAATCTTTTATTACTTCATTCATCTTTTTTTCTTCTCCTTAGCTAAGTATGCTGCTCCAAGAGAGCCAGCAAATTGTCCAATTTCTACATTTTTTACTTCTTTGCCAATTAGATCTGAGAGGACCTCTGCAAAGTAGGATACATTTGAAAGGCCACCCGTTAGGATAAGCTCATCGCTTTCTCCAATTTTGTTATACATCTGCCTGACCTTTTGGGCGACAGAGCCTACAATTCCTGCTGCTATATCTTCTTTCTTCCTACCCTCGCCAATAAGGGATGTTATTTCTGTTTCGGCAAAAACCGTACACATAGAAGAAATTGCGATAGGCTCTCCAATCTTGGCTAAATCAAATAATTCATCTATGCCAAGGCCTAACTTATTAGCCATGACCTCGATGAATTTGCCAGTTCCGGCAGAGCACTTGTCATTCATCTGAAATTCTGATACTAGCTTATCTTCAATGAGGATGGCCTTAGTATCTTGGCCACCAACATCAAGAACAGCTAGATTATCAGACCCTGACAAGACCCTAGCCCCTCTGGCATGACAGGTTATTTCTGTAATTACAAAGTCAGCGTAATCAACACTCACCCTACCATAGCCTGTAGCTGTGACACGGGTCTGATCGCTTGTTACATCTATGCCCCTTTCAAGAAGCCTAGTTTTAATGTCACAAGCTACTTCCTTAGAGGACCAACCAGTCGGGCTTACAAAGTTAAAGGTCTTATCACCTATAACAGAGACCTTGCTTGCAGTTGAGCCAATATCTATCCCTACATAATTCATTTGACTTCTCCCAGGTCATAAATTTTATCAAAAGCGACCATATTTTCTTCTAAAATCTTTTTTGTTTGATTTATATCTGTAATCTCCGCCTCAAAGGCTAGGCCGCATCCTGCTGATATCTCATTAGGGATAGGGATAAGCCTTCCTGCGAAATTATTAGCTTTGGCAAAATTCTCCATCATCATGGCATCAGTTGTTGTATCAAATGTTATTACTATCATCTTTTTTCTCCTAAAATCTCCTTAAGGGCTAAGATTACTTGGTCAATCTCTTCTTTCTCATTAAAATATGAAAAAGAAAATCTTACAAGACCATCATAATCAGTCCCCAGGGCCTTATGGCAAAGAGGTGCGCAATGTGCACCAGACCTTGTAGCTATGTCATAGTCATCAGATAATATTTGAGCTAGCCTATCTGAAGGAATTTTTGACGACCTAAGGGCTACTATCCCAAGCCTTTTAGTCAAATCCGCAGCTCCAAATATTTCAATATCTGGGATTTCTTCAAGTCTCTTTGTAAAATAAGCAAGTAAGTCCATATCTTTCTTTCTAATATTAGCAAGACCTATTTCGTTTATGTAATCTAGACTAGCATTTAAGGATAAGATCCCGTGGCCATTTAAGGTGCCTGCTTCTAGGACATCTGGCATTTGCCTGGGATGATTTTTATCAAATGATGCAAAGCCAGCACCGCCCACCTTAATAGGTTTCGGAACAAGCCCCTCTCTTATGTATATTCCCCCTATGCCCTGCATGGCAAAAAGCGCCTTATGACCTGTAAAACAAAGGCAATCAATGCCATTTTTTTCAACATCTATATCAAGAAGTCCCGCACTTTGGGCAGCATCTACGATTAAGATAAGGCCATGTTTTTTACAAAGCTTAGATATAAAAGCTAAATCTGTGATATTGCCAGTGACATTTGAAACATGACTTATGATTATGGCCTTAGTATTAGGCTCAATTAGGCCTTCTATCAAATTATAATCAAGTAGGCCCTCTTTCCTATCCTTAAAATCTATAAAAGATATTTCTGCTCCTTCAGCCTCCTTAAGATACAAGGGACGGAGTACTGAATTATGGTCAATGACAGATGTTATAACGTGATCTCCCTTGCCAATAAAAGAAGATATAGCAATATTTAAAGCCTCTGTAGCGTTGGATGTGAAGGCAATCCTTCTAGGGTCTTTTATATTAAAGAGCCTTGCAAGTTTTTTCCTAGTATCTAAAACCATATGAAGACTTGCTAGACTTATTTTATTAAAACCCCTGGATTGATTTCCAATTTTATTAAAATTTTCCATAAGCCTATCCTTAACAAGGTCTGGTTTTGTAAGACTTGTGGCTGCATTATCTAAATAAATCATATTCATCCCCTATCTTTCTTTCCCCCACTATTATCTAATATATCAGCTTACTTGTCAAACGTTTTACTAGCCTCAAATATTTATATTTCAATTCTTTGATAATGCTTATCAAATTCCTATGGTATTGTTTGCAAGTTCTTTTTCATTTTTAATAAAATTTGGTAAAATATTAGAAGGAGGCCTTATGAAAAATTTAGAAGTATGCGGTGGTTGCAATGCGAAAATTGCCGCTGGTAATTTAGATTCCCTATTAAAGGATATAAATCCCTATAGAAGGGATGATATAATAGTTGGCTTTGACAAGAAAGATGATGCAGCTGTTATAGATATAGATGGTAAGACTTGTATAATTCAGACCTTGGATTTTTTCCCTACCATGGTCGAAGACCCTTACCTTTTTGGGCAAATCGCCGCTGCCAATGCCCTAAGCGATGTCTATGCCATGGGTGGAGAGGTGATTTCTGCACTAAATATAGTAACCTTCCCTCTGGAAGAGGACTTTGCTATATTAAGAGAAATCCTTCGTGGTGGCAATGATAAGGTTACTGAGGCTAAGGCAAGCCTTACAGGAGGCCATTCTATCCATGATAAGACCATAAAATACGGCCTATCTGTGACAGGCAAGGTAGAAAAATCTAAAATTTGGAAAAATAATACTCCAGAAGATGGCGATGTCATCTTACTTACTAAAAAAATCGGCACAGCCTTAGTCACTGCTAATTATGCCCAGGGCCTTGTAAGTGAAAATGACTTTAAGGCTTGTGTGAGCCAGATGGCTAGGCTTAATAAGTATGCTAGGGATATATTTGTAAATTACCATATCCACGCCGCTACAGATATCACAGGCTTTGGACTTTTAGGGCACCTGTCAGAGATGGCAGGAGATGACTATTCTATAGTAATAGATAGCAAAAAAGTACCTATCTTAAGTCCAGCAAAGGACCTTGCAGGAGAATTTCTCTACACTTCAGGGGGACAGAATAACAGATCCTACCTATCAGATAAGGTCGAGTTTATGATTGATGACTTTGCCATGGAAGAAGTCCTCTTTGACCCACAAACTTCAGGAGGCCTGTGTGTGGCAGTAGAAAAATCAGAGGCAGAAAAAATTAAAAATGAATTTGAAAAACAAGGTCTAGAAATTTGGCAAATCGGCCAAGTTATGAAGAAAAGATCTTACCCTATAATTGTAAAATAAGGAGATGTTATGAAAAAAATTGATTGTTTAGGAAAAGTTTGCCCAATACCAGTAATAGAAACAAAAAAACTTATTAAGGAAAATCCAGATGAAACATACTTCGAAATCCTTGTAGACAATGAAGTTGCTACGCAAAATCTAGCCAAGATGGCCAAGGAATTAAAAATAGAGTCATCTTGTGAGAAAATCAAGGATGGGGTCTATAGGGTAAGTCTAAAGAAAAACCCTGAAGAATTTTGCGAAATCATGGAGGATGCCCAAGCTATGAATACATCATCATATGTTGTAGCTATATCTGATGATAGGATGGGAAATGGCGACGAAGACTTTTCTAAGAGCCTACTTGAAGGCTTTATCTATGCCCTTACAGAACAAGATGTACTTCCAGAAAAAGTGATTTTCTATAATAGGGGTGTCTTTTTGACTAGCGATAATGAAAAAACTATAGAAGATCTCAAAAATCTCGCTGACAAGGGTGTAGAAATCCTTTCTTGTGGACTTTGCCTAGGCAATTACAAGCTTAAGGAGAAACTAGCTGTAGGAGAGATTACAAATATGTATAAGATTGTAGAAATCTTAAGAAGTCACCACGTTGTTAGCCCATGCTAGGAGAAGAATTTATCCTCTTCTCCTTCGCTAAATTTGAAGACCCCGCCAGGGCCCTTGATAAGGTCAAAGATTTCAAAAAGGCAAGGCTCATACCCCTACCTCCAGAAATAGATGCAGGCTGTGGCTTTGCCCTAAGAATTAAGAAAGAAGATTTGGATAAGGCTTTGAAAATACTTACGAAAGATGATTATGACAGAATTTATTTAATGGGAAAAGATAAAAATGGAAGGAGGCTAATAGAAAAATATGTATTTTGACAATGCAGCAACAAGTCTCCATAAACCAGATGCAGTAAAAGAAAAAATTATCGAAATATTAGAAGCTGAATCTTTTGGTAATCCATCAAGGTCAGGTCACCTTTTATCACAAAATACCATGATGGCAATTTATGAAAGCAAGAAGGCTTTTGCAAGACTCTGCCATATAGGAAATCCTTCAGATATCCTCTTTAGCCCAAATGCTACTTATGCCCTAAATTTTGCTATCCTTAGCCTTATAGAAAAGGATGACCATGTAATAACGACGACTACAGAGCACAATTCTGTCCTTCGTCCCCTCTACCAAAGTGGTGCTAGCCTTTCATTTTTGGACTTTGATGAAAATTTCAATCTAAAATACCAGGACCTTCCAACCTTGCTTAAAAAAAATACAAAATACCTTGTAGTAAATTCTGCATCAAATCTTTTAGGCAATGTCAACGACCTTGATAGGTTATATGACTTTGCAAAAGAAAATGAGCTTATAATGATTGTAGACCTAGCCCAAAGCCTGGGACTTGTTGATATTGATATAGGAAAATATGAAAATTCCCTCTTTGCTTTTACCGGCCATAAGTCCCTCTACGGCCTAAGCGGGACTGGTGGCCTTATTAAAAATGGAAGCTTTGCTTTCAAACAAGTCTTTTCTGGCGGAAGCGGTATAAATTCATTTGCTAAAAGCATGCCAGCTTCCTTCCCGCAAATCTTTGAGCCAGGGACACAAAATTTTGTTGGACAAGTCGCCCTAAAAGCAGGAATTGATTATATCTTAGACGAAGGAATAGATAAAATTAATAATAAAACTCTTAGCTTAGCCAAAAGATTTTATAAGGGAATAGAAGAGATCAAAAATATAAAATTCTATTCTAAAGAATGGAAATACCTAGAAAGTCCAATCGTATCCTTTAATATAGGAGATATACCATCTGATGAAATAGCCTTGATCCTTGATGAAGACTATAATATCCAGGTAAGACCCGGAGCCCACTGCGCTCCCCTAATCCACAAGCACTTTGGCACAGAAATTCAAGGCATTCTTAGGTTTTCATTTTCATATTTTAACACTAATGATGAAGTGGATACTGCTATAGATGCTATCAAAGAAATCTCTCAAAATATTTTATAAATATCTGGATGAAATTTTAAAATAGGAGTTTATATAATGAATACCCTTAAAATAAAATTTAGTGATGAAGAGATAAAAAGCTTAGAAACTCTTGCAAAACAAGAAAATCTCTCTCTAGCAGCTTGGGCTAGATACACTTTGATTGAAAAAATTAAAGAAGATTTTGATAACGAATTAATAAAGGATTATTTATTAAACAAAGATAAGATGAAATTCTACTCTGGTGACCAAGTGAAACTTGATCTTGGCATATAAAACTAATAGACCCAAATCGGGTCTATTTTCATATCTTATTCTAATTAAATTTCTGGCTTTGGCCAGATTTTTTGTTTTTAATCATCAAGATTTCAGCCATTATGGATATAGCTATCTCTTCTACTGATCCATTGTCTATATCAAGGCCTATTGGGGTGTAGATCTTATTTAACTTATCCCTATCATAGCCCTCTTCTTCTAGGTCTTTGAAGACAGATATTACCTTAGCTTTTGATCCTATCATTCCTAGATATTTGTATTCCTTATCTAGGATATTTCTTAAAACTTCAGCATCCTGGCTGTGGCCCCTGGTGCAGAGGACTATATAAGTTTTTTCTTTATCGAAGTCTATTTTCTCTATAGCTTCATCAATTGACTCTGCCAAATATTCCTTTATGCCTGCAAAGTCAGGAGAATCTTTGAATTCTTCCCTATCATCTATTACTGTTACTTCAAAATTAGTCCTAGTAGCAATCCTTGCTAGCTTTTGTGATACATGGCCTGCACCAAAGATTATAAGGCGACTTGATGCCTTAAAATATTTGACAAAGCCACGAGAATTGCCCCCACAAGACATCTTAAGCTCTCCATCTTTTGAAAGATTATAGTCAAATTCAAAAGATTCGCCATCTTTAAAGCCTTCGATAGTCCTTCTAATCACATCTGCTTCGATTTTGCCTCCACCTATTGTCCCAAAAGATCTTCCATCAGATAAAACAGCCATGAGAGAATTATCCTCACCTGGGGTTGACCCCTTATTTTCAATAAGAAAAACAAGGCTAGCGTCTTTGCCTTTTTTATTTTCCTCATAGATTATCTCTAAAATTTCAGCTTTCATAGGCCCTTCCTTCTTTTTAATATCAAAAGTCCTTCCAACGCTCCACCACCGATTAGCCTTGCCTTATCTGATATGGTTTTGGCATTTTTAGGTATCACTCTTGGGTCTACATCACCGATTTTCATTCCTTGATAAACTTCTAATCCTTCATTTATCATGCCACGAACCATCCCATCAAGGCCAGCTAGGACATCTTTGCCGGAAACTTCTGCTACGACATCACCCTTTTTTACAACAGAACCCAAATCTTTTATTATGTGGACCTTGCCAGAAGCAGGGGATCTTAGTATTCTTTCTGTGGTAAAGCCATTGATACTACCAGGATTACCTGTATTTGCAGCTGCAGGACCCTCAAAAATTAGCCTACCTAGGTCATGGCCACGATTAGTTTCTATTACTAAATCTACATCACGCCCTGCCTCAAAGCCTGGACCCAGACCTATGGTAATGGGTGCCATATCCTTATTTGTGCCTAGATTTTTCTTAGCAAGGATACCATCAATTACACATATAGGCCTTAGTTCTTTTATATATTTTCCTTCAGGGTCTACTGCGACAGCTATAAGATTATCTTTAAAGGCCCTCTGGATTTCTTCTATATTTTCACATCTTACAGCCCTTATATCCTCTATTTGGATCTCTCCTTTAAAAATTGCCTGGGCTACCGCCACATTTCTTCTTATACAGGTTGGTCTTTCTATCTCAAGAACCAAAACATCAAAGCCTACCCTATTTAATTTCTGGATAGTCCCTGTGGCGACATCTCCGCCGCCCCTTACTATTACGAGATTTTTATTCATGGTCACGCCTTAATTTCTCGTAGGCTTCGAGAGTATCTATGTCTATAAGCTCATCTTCTGAACCTATCTCGACCTTATTGGTTGGATTGTCTTTGGCAAAAACCATACCACCTTGGTCTTCTTTTAGGCTTAAGAGTTTATCCCTAAAGCTTGGTGGGAAAATAACAGGTGCTCCTCTTCTAAGACCGACAACTGGATAAGTCATTTGTGGATTTTCCTTAAAGCTTGCTATTAATTTCTCACAAGTTTCCTTGCTTAGGAGTGGTTGGTCTGCTACAAAAAACATCATCGCAGCATCTTCTTCACACGCATTTACCCCTAATTTAATTGATGAAGACTTGCCAATAGCATTATTATCATTTTCTAGACTAACAAAGCCCCTATTTTTAGCATCTGCTAGGATTTCTTCATAGGATGATGCAACTATGACCTTGTCAAAGTCTAGAGATTCCAAGAGGTCTAGGGTGTGCTCATAAATCTTTTTACCCTTAAAATCTAACATTAGTTTATTTTTGCCCATTCTTTCTGAAAGACCAGATGCCATTAGTATTGCGTTAATTTTCATAAAATTTTCCCTCCTTTAGTGATCCATATCTTAGTTTAATATCAGCAAAGTCAAATTCTTTCTTAAATTTTTCTATATTATAATAATCTTCCTTGCTTTCTACTTGATTAAAGAAAAAATATTTCTCCTTTTCAAATACCTTATAAAAGCCCTTGTCATAGGCTATTAATTTATTAATCATCTTAGAATCTATAATACCAGTACCTATATTTTTTGAAAAGCCCTGGAAATTATAAATAAAATCACTACTTGCCAGCTTACCCATAATTTTAATTGGTAGGATACCTATAACTTTTGTTGTTAGATCATAGATTACAGGTTCATGTGGATACCAAAATTTAAGAGGCAAGTTTCTACAACCATCTGCTTCTATCAAAACATAATCAAAATCACCTACGATTTTCGAAAGATTTTCATAGCCAATACTTGCTAGCTTATCCTTATCAGGGACTTTTTCTCCTAGGCAGATTATTTTTGCTTTCTTGTCATCAAAATAATCATCAAAGCTCGTAAAAATCCTATCAAAACCTTTTTTAGGCAGGGCGATTTTGGTCGAAGTTGTGACTAGGACCCTCCCCTTTTTTGACAAGCTAAGGGCAAGACTTGCCATAAGACTAGTCTTGCCCCCTGCTCCTGTTATAGAAATTATATCATGCTTTTTTATATCAAATATTTCATTTATTTTATTCATTAAAGTTCTTCTTTGGCTTGCTGTAGGCGGTTTCTACCATTGGAAAATCCCTACGGAGAATGCCATCTAGCTTATAATAGGCTCCTTGAACAGCTGGAGCTATCGGAATTGTCGCAATTTCCCCTACACCCTTAGCACCAAATGCCCTATCTAGGAGCTCATCATCTGGCTTAGCCACAAAGGTCGTTTCTATTTCAGGTATCATAGGTGCTCTCCATAGGCCAAGATTACCGTATTTGGCCTTAACCTTGGACTTATCTAGTTTGAAATCTTCTGTAAGAGCATAGCCTAGTCCCATGACTATACCACCTTCAAGTTGGCCTTCGATGGCCTTTGGATTGATAACCTTGCCTGCATCTGTCGCAGCCACTACCTTTCTTATTGTTCCATCATCATTTAATATTACCACATTTGTAGAAAAACCGTAGGCTATGTGGCTAACTGGATTTTCTTTGTCAGAATTTAATGGGTCTGTTGGGTCAAAATATTCGTGGAAGTATTCTTTTCCCTCTAGCTTACTTATATCATCAACCTTATCCAAATCTATTTTTAATTTTTCTGTAACTTTCTTGATTGCTTCACCAGAAATCAAAGTTTGACGAGATCCTGATGATGTACCAGAATCTGGTGAATTTCCTGAATTTGGATGAATTATATTTACCTGATCAAAGCTTAAACCTAGGACATCTAGGGCCATTTGCTTAAATACTGTTTGAGCTCCTTGGCCAAGGTCACTTGCAGCACAATAAATATTTACCTTGCCATCTTCTATTCTTATCTTTGCCCTACCCTTATCAGGAAGACCTACACCTACACCGGCGTTTTTCATAGCGCAGGCAATACCAGCCCTGTCAATATTTTCTTCATAGACATCCTTAACAGCCTCTAGAGTTTCTACAAGGGCTGTAGATGAATCTGCGATTTGGCCATTAGGGAGGACTTCTCCAGGTCTTATAGCATTTTTGTAGCGGATTTCCCATGGAGAAATGCCTACTTTTTCTGCTAAGAGATTTATATTACTTTCAAAGGCAAAGTTTGATTGGCAAACTCCAAAGCCCCTGAAGGCACCTGCTGGTGGGTTGTTTGTGTAATAACCATAGCCATCTATCTGAGTATTTTCATAATGGTATGGGCCAACTGAGTGGGTACAAGCACGCTCTAAAACAGGTCCACAAAGAGAAGCGTAGGCTCCTGTGTCCATTTTTATTGTTGCCTGCATGGCTAGGAAGTTGCCTTCTTCATCGCAACCAAGTTTGAATGTTCCAATCATTGGGTGTCTTTTTGGATGGAATTTTAGTGATTCGTCACGGCTAAATTTAATTTTTACCCTAATTTGGAATTTATAGGCAGCAAGGGCTGCAAGGTGTTGGCAGGAAACGTCTTCCTTACCACCAAAAGCACCACCTATAAGTTTATTTTCAACTACCACACGTTCTGGTTGATCTTCCCAACCAAACATGATTAGGGTTTCCTTTCTAGTATCATATACAGATTGGTCTGTAGTATAAATCTTGACCCCATCCCCAATTGGCTCAGCTATTGCACATTCTGGCTCAAGGAAAGCATGTTCTGTAAAAGGAGTGGTGTAAGTCTCTTCAACTATATATTTACATTTCTTAAAGGCTTCTTCGACATTGCCACGGCTTACGTGACGCTCTTGGCAAAGATTGCCTGTAGGATGGATGAAAGGAGAATTTGGATTTTCTGCTTCTGCAATAGATGAAACTGGAGTTAGCTCTTCATATTCAATCTCAACAAGCTTTTTAGCTTCCTCTAGAATCTTATCATTTTCGGCAACCACTAGACAAATAGCATCTCCCTGACTTCTCGTAACATCTCCCTCAGCTATAAATACATCCCAATCTTGGAAGATATGGCCAACCTTATTATTTGGTACATCTGCAGCTGTGAGGACTCCATAGACACCTTCTAAAGCTTCCGCCTTACTTTTATCGATCTTTAAGATTCTTGCTCTTGGGTACTTACTCCTGATTGCAGAAGCAACCTTCATATCATCAAAAATCATGTCATCGACATATTCGCCGATTCCTAAGACCTTGTCGTGGGCATCAATTCTAATAAATTCATCCCCAACCTTTACTCTGTCATGCTCATCTGTAGTCATTTCAATAGAGCCATTTATAATCTCAGAGGCAAGCTTGATGCCCTCGACAATTTTTACATAGCCTGTACACCTACAAATATTTTGCTTGATGCCTTCTTTTATTTCATCTTTTGTAGGATTAGGATTTTTTCTTATAATAGCTGCCCCACTCATTACCATACCTGGTATACAAAAACCGCATTGGACAGCTCCTGCCTTTGAAAAGGCATGGACAAAGGCCTTTTTTTCAAGTTCTGTTAGGCCTTCTATGGTAAGGATTTCCTGGTCTTTGAGTTTAGATAATCTTTGAGTACAGGCAAGTTTTTTGGCATCGCCAACTATGACTGAACAAGTCCCACAAGCACCTTGGGAACAACCATCTTTTACAGATGTTATATGTAAATCGTCTCTTAAAAACCTTAAAAGGCTCTTATCTTCATAAGTTTCATAAGTATTTCCATTTATTTTCACAAGGAAAGGCTCCACATTCGGGAGTCTTTCGCCAATTAATATATTTGTCATCTAAAATTTCCTCTTTATAAATTTTCCTCTGCCCTTTTCGGCTTTATATTCACTATTTTCTAAGATGACTTCTCCCCTAGAAAGGACCATCTTTACTTTAAAATCACTTTCAAAGCCCTCATAGGTCGTGTAATCACAGTTGGAGTGGCGATTTGTCTGACTTATAGTGTATTTTTCCTGGTCAAAAACAACTATATCTGCATCTTTTCCAACTTCTAGACTTCCTTTTTTGTAGCCTAGGCCAAAGATTTTTGCAGGATTAGTACATAGTAAATCTCTTAGCCTTTGTGGAGAAACGCCTCTTTTTAAACCTTCTGTAAGTACTACTTCCATCCTCTCCTCAATTCCAGGAATCCCACCTGGGGCATTTAGGAAATCATCCTTGTAAGGAAGCTTCTCACTTTCATAGAAGAATGGACAATGGTCAGTAGCAATTACATCAACTGTCCCATCTATAATTCCCTCCCAAAGGGCATCTACATCGGATTTTTTCCTAAGTGGTGGAGCGCATATATACTTAACACCCTGGCTTTCCCCGCCTTCTAGATATTTTTCATCGGTTAGGGTCAGATATTGGGTGCAGGTCTCACAGTATAGGTTTTTGACACCTCTTGCCCTTGCCTTCCTGATTTCTCTAAGACCTAGGGCTGATGAAGTATGAACTATATAAAGTTTTGGAAAACCAGCCACTTCGCTTAGATAAATAAGCCTATTAATAGCTTCTGCCTCAGCCTCAGCTGGTCTAGTCTTGGCATGGTAGATTGGAGCAAGATTGCCTTTATTTTTCGCTTCTTCTCTAAGATCTGCAATCATCCCGTCATTTTCACAGTGGACACAAACAACAGTTCCAGTTTCCTTTGCTTTTTGAAGGACCCTTAACATATGCTTATCATCTAGCATGCCACCGTAGGTTGTATAAATCTTTGTAGAAACGATTCCTTCGTCAAAAAGTTTTTCTATTTCATCTAAAATATCATCAGTTACTTCTTGGATAGCTCCATGGAAGGAATAATCAATTACAGCATTACCCTCAGCCATCTTGTGATATTTTTTAATCTCATCAGAAACAAGGCTTCCCCTAGGACCAAAGGCTATATGGTCAACAATAGAAGTAGTTCCACCAAAGCTTGCTGCCCTTGTGCCTGTATAAAAATCATCAATTGAAATAAACTTGCCAAGATCAAGTGATAAATGTGTATGAACATCCACCCCACCAGGCATAGTTAGCCTTTCCTTGCAATCGATAGTACTGTCGGCATATCTTTCAATATTTTCAGATATCTCTGAAATCTTTTCATCTTCTATATAAATATCACGGATAAGAAAATCGTCTTCTCCAATAATTTTCGCATTTTTAAGTAAAATACTCATTAAAACTCCTTACAAATGATATGTAACATATCACCCTTAAAAATAAACTTAGCAAATAACGTTTGCACTCATATATATTTTATCATAAATAGTCGATTTTGATAAGGGCTTTTTGAAAAATTTTTGTTTTTTATTTTTCCATAGTTTTAATTTATAAAATATTCAAATCCACTAATACTTGACATATAATTTCATATTATCTTTATCAAGATAACGAGATTTAAAATATAGATATTTTATTGATTTTTATACAATTGCTAATATAATGAAAGAAAGAAAATGTTTTAAGGAGAAAATCATGAAAAATAACAAACTACTCATCCCTGCCCTAGCAGTCCTCTTGCTAAGTCCTACAGTATTTACCCTGCCAAAATCTTATGCAAGTGTAGCTCCAGGAGCAGATAAAAGTGAAGATTCTATTAAAAAAGAAATCGCTTCCAAGAAAAGCGAATTATCCAATCTTAATGAAGAAAAAACACAAACTGAAAATGAACTAAATAAAGTAAATGAAGACCTTGATAAGTTAAACAAAGAAAAAACCGAAACTAAGAATGCTTTAAATGATAAAAATATTAAGATCAAGTCAAATGAAACCCTCATTGATGAAAAAGCGAGCAAAGAAAAGCTTGATAAGGAAATATCTGATTTAGAAGGAAAAATCTCTGAAAAGGATAAATCTTTAGAAACTGCCAAAAAAGAAGGCGAGGAAATCCAAAAACAAATTGATGATATTGAAGCTAAAGATAAAAAGGAAGAAAATCCTAAGCAAAATGAAATAGATGCAGAGGCTGAAAAGAAAAAAGCTGAAGAACTAGAAAAGCAAAGAAAAGAAGAAATAGATAAAGCTTGGAAACTCAACAGGATTTATAATGATGCTAGACAAAATTTGATAGAAGTAAAGGTTGAACACGGTATTTTAGAATACAAGTATAAAGTTAAAAACGAATTCCTAGGTAAAGTTTTAACCAATTCTAGTGATTACAAGACAGAAGATGTTGAAAACTACCAAAAAGAAGTAGAAGAATTGAAAAAAGAATTTGAGGCTTCAAAAGTAAAAGTTAAAAACACTGAAGAAGCTGTAAAAGTTGCTAAAGACAATCAAATTGCCTTCAGGGGATTTACCTACGAAGATCATACTTCTGAATCAATAGATATAGGCAAGGAGGAAACAAAGCATAAATCTAGAGGCGATTTTAAGAATAACACTCTTAGCCAAAAAGAAGTAGAGGACAAAATTAAAGAATTAAATAAAGAACATCAATCTGCACTTGATTCATATTTTAAAATAACAAAAAATCACACATCAATTACTGATGCATTAAACGAAAAATATGCCATAAGAGAGAAAATTGAACTTGAAAATGAAATAAGTAATGGTAAAAGAAGATGGCTTTTTAGTATACAATCCAAAAGTAAAAACGACTTCTATTATCTAAATAATGTTGAAAAAGTAAATAAAGACTCCGAAGAAGATTATAAAGAATACAAACAAAAAGAGAAAACTTATAATGAAATAAAGGAAGAAATAAATAAACTAACTTCTGAGAGAAAATCGATAGAAAGAGAAGCAACCCCTTATGAGGAAAAACGAATCAAACTCGAAAATCAACTAGTCTATTACAAAGAACTCCTTGATCTTATCAAAAATGGTGGACCAAAGGAAGAAGAATCTAAAGAAGATCCAAAATTAAAAGAATTAAGAGAAAAACTTCTAGCAAATAAGACAAATGTTTCTAATTTAGAAAATATTATCAAAAATCTCCAGAAAGAACTTGACCAAGTAAAGAGCGATAAGGAAAAAATCGACTCACTTACAGACGAAGATAGATCAAAACTTAAGAGTGAACTTGATACTCTTAAGGGAGAAAGGGAAGAAATTCAAGCTAGACTTAATGAAATCAATGCAAATATCACAAGTAAAAATCAAGAAAAAGAAAGACTTGAAAAATTACTAGCTGAACTTAATGATAAGATATCTAAGCTAGGCAAGGACATAGATGACTTAAACCTATACCTTTATAATCAAAATATTATCTATGACTACCCAAGCTTGATAAATGAAAAATCATCCGAAGAAAAGGTAAATGAAATCCGCCAAAGATCTATCAACAAATTAAAAATTGCTTATAGAAATAGCGTTAAAGTTGTAGAGAATGCAGAATATTATCTAAAGACTGCTAAAATGTCAGATGGTAAACGTGACTTATTAAAATATTTAATTAACAAGCAAAAAGAACTTCACAAAAAAGTTGAAAAAATCATAAATAAATTTGAATTAGAAATTTAATAAAATACTAAATCCCAGGAAGACTATATTTCCTGGGATTTTGCTTTATTGAGACTGTGTAAAATTTTGTGTATAGAAACTTCCTGATTAGGTAAAGTAAGTATATTTACCCTCTAGCTTCTATCTCGATTTCTATAGCCTCTTCAACAGCTCTTAGGATATTTTCATAACCAGTGCACCTACACATATTGCCTGCTAAAAGCTTTCTAAGCTCACTTCTATCATACCTTTGCCCCCTAGCTACTATCTCTGTGGCTGTTATTATAAAACCTGGTGTACAAAAACCGCATTGGACTGCAGCTTGGTCGATAAAAGCTTGTTGTATAATTGATATTGAACCATCGCTTGCTACTAGACCTTCTGTAGTCCAGATATCTTTTCCTTCTGCCCAAATTGCTAAATATAGGCATGAATCGACGCTTTTTCCATCGATTAGGACAGAACAGGCTCCACACTCGCCTACCTCACAACCTTTCTTAACTGATGTAAGACCAAAGTCATTTCTTAGAAAATCTGTAAGACTAGCTCTAGTATCGACCATCTTATCAACTGGAATGCCATTTAGGGTACACCTTACTCTTTTATAAGAAGGATCTATATCAGATAGTTCATCTATTCTCGGAGCAAAGGGACCATATTCCCTGCTATGTTTAATTTTCATCATTTTCTCCTTTGTAAATACTTAGGATAGCTTCTAGGTTTCTTATGCAAATTTCATATAGGATTTGAGTACGAAGAGCCTTGCTTGCTCTCCAAGAATCTCTTGGCGATAGCTCTTCAAGGGCAAGTTTAGCAAAGGCTTTGATATTTTCTTCTGTTAAGACTTTGCCAACAAACTCTTCTTCTGCCTTATAGGCCCTAACAGGAATTACTGATGCAACTCCGTAGCAAGCCCTGATTTTTTCTATCTTTAAATCACTATCGAGTTTAACTAGTGTAGCGCAAGAGCTTGTCGCTATATCCATGGCATTTCTCATGGCGTATTTAAAATATTTTCCTATACAATTTTCATAATTTTCTTTTGTAAGTGTGAAACTTTTTACAAATTCCTTATCCTTTAAATCAACCTTTCCAAGGCCTAGGTAAAACTCTGTAATTGGGACGCACCTATTTTCATCAGCACTTACAATATTTACAAGGGATTCTAGGCAGAATAACATCGGAGCAGAATCTGCAGAGGGAGCTGCGTTACAAACATTACCCCCAATTGTGGCTGCATTTCTAAGCTGTGGACCACCTGCAGTAAGGACTGCTTCGGCTAGCTCTGGAAGGTTTTCTTTAATTATAGGATTTTCTGCTATTTCTGTAAAAGTAGCTAGGGCACCTATTTCTATATCTCCCTCATCATCAATGGTTATTTTCTTTAGGTCATCTATCAAATGAATTGATAGAAGCTTAGGGCTTTCGATTGACCCTTCCCTAAGTTTAACTAGTAGGTCTGTACCACCTGCTATGACTTTAAGGCCTGGATCTTCTGCTAGTAATTTGCAAGCCTCATCTATAGAGTAGGCTTCTTTTATTTCTCTTATATCGTACATCTAATCCTCCTTATAAGTCATTATCTATTAGTCCATTTTCCTTAAAGAGTGGGAAGAGGACATGTGGGGTCATTGGTATCTTATTTACAGAAATACCAGTCGCATTTAAGACTGCATTTCTTATTGCAGGGGCTGGAGAACATGTTGGAGGTTCTCCTAAGGACTTGGTATTAAATGGTGAAGTTGGCTCTGGATTTTCTACAAAGTAGACTTCAAATTCTGGTGTATCTGCAATCGTACCTAACTTATAGTCAAGGAGGTTGTCATTTAAAATCCTACCCTTGTCATTGTATTTCATCTCTTCAGTTAGGGCATAACCTACTGCCATACTCATGCCTCCGTGGGCTTGAGCCTCTGCTAGCTGTGGATTTATAATCTTACCAGCATCATGAATATTTATAAGCTTAAGAACTTCAACTTTGGCAAGGTTTATATCAACCTTGACTTCAGCAAAACTTGCCCCAAAGGAATAAGCGTTAGTCCTTACTGTGTGGGTTGTTTCTGCTGTTATGTGTTGGTTTTCAGTCTTTAGGGTGTAAAGGGCTTCTGTAGCAAGTTCTTCCATTGTCAGAAGAATCCTACCATCTTCTTTTCTAACTATATTTGAATTTACGATATCTAGGTTATTTGGGGTTATCCTTGTCTGTAGATAAGCCTGGTCTAAGATTTTTGCCTTAAGCTCTTTGGCAGTTTTTGTTATGGAAAAACTTGCCATATAGGTTTGACGAGATGCGTAGGCACCTAAACCAAATGGGGATATATCTGTATCTTGGGTTGAGATTATATGAATATCTTCTATTTTCATTCCAAGACAGTCAGCTGCCATCTGAGTGAAGGTTGTATCAGCACCTTGGCCAATTTCTGTTTCAGGCAATTGCATCTGAACAGACCCATCTTCATTTACAATCATCCTACAAGAAGAAGATTCTAGTGATATTGGGAAAACACCTGTATTGTACCAATAAACAGCACATCCTACCCCATACCTGATATTGCCGGTTTGGTTTTTGTATTTTTCCTTCTTGCCATAATAATCCATAGCTTCAGCACCTTTATTTAGACAATCTCTGAAGGAATCATAATAATTTTCATTGTGTGAAAATGGATCGACATAGCCCTTTGGCATTACATTTCTAAGTCTTAATTCAAGCGGATCCATGCCAAGAGCCTTGGCTATATCGTCTTGATGGGATTCATAGGCAAACATAGCCTGAGGAATGCCGTAGCCTCTCATAGCACCACCTGTTGGTAGATTTGTATAAACCGAGTAAGCATCGCCCTTGATATTTTCACAAGGATATAGCTGATGGAAACAGTTAAGCCCCTTGGCTGCTATGGAATGGCCGTGGGAAGCATAGCCTCCACCATTAGAGTAGGTTTCAACTCGTCTTGCAACATAATCACCATTTTTTCTAACATAAGATTCGAGGTGGATTTTCATGGCATGCCTTGTCCTAGTTGAAACGAATGTTTCTTCTCTAGTTGGAAGAAGCTTTACAGGATGACCGCCTACTTGGGTTGTTAGGAAGGCACAAAGTGGCTCATAAAGCGCATCTTGTTTATTTCCAAAGCCTCCCCCTATGTATGGTTTTATAACCCTGACCTTGCCCCAGCCTATGCCTAAAGCTTGGCCTATTACTCTTCTAATTATGTGTGGGATTTGAGTGGAAGCTACAACTACAATTTTGCCTGCCTCTTCGTAGGCATAAACATCTGGGTTTTCCAAATGTGAATGGGAAATTATTGGAGTTTCATAGTCCCCTACTATCTTAATTAGTCCTTCTTCCCTTATTGCTTCTTCGAAATTACCTCTGTTATTTGTGGTATGCTTTAGGATATTGTTAGGACATTCGTCATGAATTGGGACTTTGACATCTTTTATAGATTCTTTTGGGTCAAAATTCGCAGGATATTCTTCATACTCAACCTTAATCTTTTTTAAGGCTCTTTTACAGGCTATCTCATCACGACCAATAACTACAGCTATGTCATCTCCGTAAAATCTTACATGTTCATTTAAGAGATGTCTATCTGCCACATCTTGACGTTCCATTTCTGTAGACCAAGGGTGGCCTGCTGTTGGAAACTGGATTTTTGGCACATCAAAGCAAGTTACAATCTTTACAACTCCTGCGACCTTCATAGCCTCGCTAGTATCAATATTTAAAACTCTACCATGGGCAATATTTGAATGGAGGATTTTGGCGGTGTATGCATCTTTTGGGATAAGATCTTCTGTAAATTTGGCTCTACCTGTGACCTTATCAAAAGCATCTACCCTTTTGATTTTTTTACCTACGTACATTATGTTTCCTTTCTTTAATTAAATGGCTCTTATTAGTATAAATATATCACATTTTCATAAAAAATTATAGTATTTTTTAATTTTCCAAAAGAATAACCCTCCAATTCTAAAACTGAAGGGTTAAACAATTTATTCTTTATCCATCATTTCTCTTTCACGAGCTTCTTCTGCTATTGTCTTCTTTGGTAAGATTATATTTAAGAAGAAGACTATTAGAGTTGACATTACTACTGGTGAAGATATAAATATCATCCTGAACCATTGTGGGAATTGCTCTAGGGCTACTGGGTTAACTTGGGTGATACCCATACCAAGAGCTATGGCAAGACCTGTTATGGTCACATTTCTAACACTCATTTCATCAGATGTGATTAACTTCATACCACTCATTGTGATTTGAGCAAATACTGTTACTGTAGCACCACCTATTACCGCTTGTGGAACAGAAAGCATTAGGGCACCAAATTTAGGAATAAATCCTGCTATAAGGATCATGATAGCTGTAAGTCTAAGAACTGCTCTTGATACTACCTTTGTAAGTGATACTATACCTACGTTTTGTGAATAAGAAGCTGTAGGAAGACCACCGAAGAAGGCAGATACCATATTTGTAAGACCGTAGGCCTTGATTCCTCCTTCAAGCTCTTTTTCTGTTGGTTGTCTATCAAGTCCACCTGTTGTTGTAGATGAGAAGTCTCCTACCGCTTGGATAGAGTTTACAACAAACATTACACCCATAGTTATGCAAGCATCTAGGTGGAAGTCTAGGCTAAAAGGCATCACTTTTGGAACTGTAAACCAAGCTGCATCTGCAAGCTTAGAAAAGTCAACTATGTTGAAAAATAGAGATGCAATATAGCCTGCAACAATACCAATAAGGATAGCTGATAATTTTACAAGACCCTTACCAAACATATTACAAATTAGAACAACAGCAAGGGTTATAAGGGCTACAATCCAATAAACCATAGCACCTTGGTTAGGGTTTCCATTTCCTCCTGCCATATAGTTAAGGGCTACTGAGTAAAGGGAAAGACCTATAGTAAGAACTACAGTACCTGAGACCATTGGTGGGAAGTATTTGTAAAGTCTTTTGATATTCATTCCCACAAGGAAGGCTATAACGCCACCTACAATTTGTGAGGCAAAGACTGCTCCAATTCCATACTTGACAGCAACAGAGTTAATTACTGGGATATAAGCAAAAGATACACCCATTATCATTGGAAGTCTAGATCCAAGACCTAGTTTTATAATTGGATATAGCTGAAGGAAGGTGGCAAGGGCTGCTACAAACATTCCTGCTTGGATTAGATAAATTGACTGAGCCGCAGTAAGGGCGTGGTCAGTATTAGCCAAAGTATTTGTTAAAACGATTGCTGGAAGTGTATTACCCACAATCATCGCTAGCAAATGCTGAAGGGCTATAGGAAAAGATTTCTTTAAATCAGGCTTACCATCTATATCAAATAAAGATTTTGATACGGGGCCAGTTGTATTTTTTCGCATAATTTCTCCTTGTTTATTTTTGCCTAGAGCTTAGGCCATATTTCTTTTGCTCTTTGTCTTGATTTTTCGTGTATTTCTTTTTGATCGATAGTTTTTATTTCCCTATCTTTCATTACGATTTGTCCATTTATGATTGAATCTGTTACTAGTCCACCATTTAAGCCAAATATGGCGTGACCCATCCAATTGTTTTCATTTAGAGGAGTCATTGGGTCATAATCTAAGGCTATTATATCAGCGTATGCTCCTTCTTTTATCCTTCCTACAGGATTTTTTAAGAACCTATCCATTATTTTTGGATTGTTCTCAAATTGTAATTTGATTGCTTCTCCAAAGCCCTTGGTTGGGTCATGACTTTCATGAGTTAGCAAGACTTTTGCAACCCTCATTGATTCAAACATGTCATTGGTGTAGGCGTCTGTTCCTAGGCCTAAGAGGATATTTTTCTCTAACATCCTTAGGACTGGAGGAGCACCTACCGCATTATTCATATTGCTTTGTGGGTTAAAGACTGCCATGGCATCTCTTGCCTTTAGGATATCCATCTCTCTTTCATTTATATGGACATTGTGAATGGATAGGGTATTTGGCCTAAATATTTCATAAGCATCTAGCCTATCTACCACTCTTTTGCCAGACATCTTAAAAGTTTCCCACTCATCTTCGATTCCTTCTGCTATATGGACATGGTAACCATTGTCAAAGCCTTCCATAGCTTTCTGGCATTTAGCTAAAGAGTCATCAGAGAGGGTAAATGATGCATGTAGGCCAAATAAGGCATTTAGCATATCATCGTGTTTTTCTGCTTCCTTTATCCAATTTATATTTTCAGCTATTCCCAAATCTCTCTTATCTAGACCATCCCTATCTGATACCTCATAGCAAAGGCTCGCTCTTATTCCAAGCTCTTTAGCAGCATCTGCCATGGTAAAGAGGGAGCCTTCTATTGAGTTAGGTCCTGAGTGGTGATCTATTATTGTAGTTACCCCATTATGGATTGATTCCATAAAGGTTGTAAGAGCATTTAGCCTAACATCTTCTAGGGTAAGTTTCTTATCTAGAGCCCACCATAGATTTTCTAAGACGTGGAAGAAATTATCTGTTGGGTTTGAAACGCTCATTCCCCTAGCATAGGCTGAATAGCAATGAGAATGGGCACAAATAAGCCCTGGCATTACAAGCTTATCTGAAAAATCTACTATCTCTTGATTAGAATTTTCTTTTTTTATTTTTTCAAAATCACCAATTTCTTTTATGATTTTTCCTTCAATGAGGATTGCTGAATCTTCATAGAAATTATTTGCCTCATCGTTGGTGATTATTGTCTTTGCCTTTATTATCATTGTTTCTCCTTATAGGTAGTAAGAATACCTAGCCTCTAGGGCTTTTATTATTTTGACAAAAGTCTCATCGATTCTTGGATCATCGATTTTTGCTTCTATTACATTTTTATTTGCAAGCCTTATCAAATACTTATCGTCAGAGATTTTAAGGATTCCTATTTGTTCTGACATATCAAAATCCATTTTTTCTTTAAAGACTGTGAACTTATCCTTGTAAGGGGCTCCCTTGTGTGGGCAGAAGCTTTCGCAGTTGCCGCACTCATTGCAAAGACCATCTAAGTGAATTGTTTGTCTTTTATTTTTAAAGCCGTCTACAAAGATTGCAACATTTGCCCTATTTGGACAAACTTCTGTACATATTTCACAAATATTATCGCATGATAGGCATCTAGCTGCATCTTTTTCTTTTGGAAGCTCTAAATAGCCACGCCTTTTTATTATTTGATCAAGTGGTTTTTCATAAGAAACTTCTATAAAATCATTTTCAAGATTTTCTTTTTTGAGTATATCCTTGGCAATTATTTTGGCGTCTGCTATTGCATTTACAATTGATTTTCTTCCCTTGGTTATGTCTCCTGCAAAGTAGACATTTTCTATATTTGATTCTTTAGTATCGAGTAGATTTATTTTCTTATCAATGCTTACGCCTTGATCTTTGAGATTATCAATATTAGACTTTGAACCTGTTGCTATTATTAGATACTTATATTCTTCTTTTAATTTGCTAATATCTATTGCTTGGTCGTTATTTAATTCGTAAGCTACTCCGACTTTTTCAAGAAGTCTTATATCTTTTTCTATGACTTCTTCACTTACTAGTTCATTGGCATAGCCATAAAGCTTGTCTGATTTTTCTAAGACCTTAGCTTCAAGGCCATTTCTTCTAAGAAAGATTCCTACTGCTAGGCCTGCAGGACCTCCACCTATTATAATTGCCTTATTTTCAGTCTTTATAGGGCTTGATGTAAGATTATCTATATATGTGTCATAGTAAGCATCTACGACTTCTTTTTTGACTTCTCTTATATTTATTCCTGCCTCGTAGTCAACCCTAGTGCAGGCTTTCTTACAAAATTCATAGCAAGTTGTTGCTAGTATAGAAGGAGCTGTATTATCAATTGCAATTGTCTCCATTGCTTTTTTATAATCTCCAAGCTCTGCATATTGAAGGTAGGCTGAAACTTGTTGACCTAAAGGACAACCATCTTCCTTACAAGGTGCTAAGTAACAATCAACTAAAGGAAGATCACTTTGCCAATTTCTTGCTCTTAGTCTTTGCTTTGGATTTTTCTTATAAAGGTCGATTGAATCAAGCTTATCAACTAAGCCTTTTAGCTTCTTATTATCTATTCCTTGGTAGTCCCTACCCAAAAGCTCTTCAGTTTCCTCAGCTAATTCTTTTAGTCTATAATAACCACCTGGTTTTAGAAGTGTAGTTGATACTGTGATAGGTTGGTTAAAAATTTCAAATATTTCTTTTATATTAAGTCCATCGGCACCACCACAATAGCTCATTGGAAGCTTACCATCAAAGGCCTTTGATAATTTATAGGCTGCTGAAATTGTTAGAGGAAGTAGGGCCCTACCAGACATGTACATATCATCACTTGGTAGTTCTCCTCTTTTTTGGATAACTGGGAAAGTATTTGATAATTTGCAACCAAAGACTAAATTATTATCTTTGCCTAATTCTAATAATCTTGTAAATATCTCTATAGATTCATCAAAGCCTAGGTCATGATCAAACTGGGCCTTATCAAAGTCTATGTATTTATATCCTAGTTTATTTAAAATTTCTCTTGCATAGTCGTATCCAACAAGGGTTGGATTGCACTTAACAAAGGTATTTAGGCCCTTATCCTTTATCAAATAGGCAGCTATTTCTTCTATCTCACCTGCTGGTGTACCATGCATGGTTGATAAAGTCATAGAATTACAAACCTTACCATCTATTGCTTCTATATCTTCTAGATTAACGTTTTCAAATTTATCGATATTTTCCTTCAAATATGCAATAGAATCCTTAAAAACTCCAGTTTCACTTGCATCCATCAAGGAATTTATAAAATTATCTACCTTAGGAGATTTAATTCCCTCAAGGTTGTAGCCAACAGACATGTTTAGAACAAAATCTTTTTTATCTGCTATGCCAAATTCTTTGGCAAGGACTCTTATGGCAATTTCTGCCTTTATGTATTCAGCTGCTGCATCTTCTATCTTAAGCTCTGTAGACCATTCGCAGTTGTAGGCCTCATCTTCTGAATTTATACATGGCTTTGGAATGGCTGCCATGAGCTCTTCCCCATCCATTATCTGACAAGTCTTAAGCTCCATATACCTACCACCTGCAAGATATGATGCTATCAAGTTTTGGGCAAGCTGAGTGTGAGGACCTGCTGCAGGACCAACAGCCGAACCAAGTTCATCACCAAAAACAGTTTTTAGGCTTTTTCCGCTTGTATTTTTATAAAATTTTTCTTTAGATATAGAAAATACGCTTTCCTCATTTATATATTCTTCCAAGGCCCATTCTATAAGCTTGGGAAATTCTATCAATCTCATGTATTCACTCATACTTACTTCCTTCCTAAAGAAATAACCCCATACAATTGTTTGAAATTATATGGGGTTTTCTCCTTAACCTATCCAAGTACCTGTCTTGCCGCTTAGGGCTTCTTTGGCATTTTCTAAGCTTGTTATCACTGCTTTCCTACCATCTTTGCTTGTTACAAATTCTAATGCTGCTTCAATTTTTGGTAGCATTGAACCTTTTGCAAATTGGTCTTCTCCTATATATTTTTGCGCCTCTTCTACACTAAGTTTATCAAGGTCTTCTTGATTTTCCTTACCGAAGTTAATGGCAACCTTTTCAACAGCTGTTAAAATTACAAGCACATCACTATCTACTAGCTCTGCAAGTTTTGCTGATGAAAAGTCCTTATCAATTACTGCATCAACTCCAACATATTCATCATTTTCCATGATTACAGGAATTCCGCCACCGCCTGCTGCTACAACTACACAACCACTATTGTATAAGGTTGTTATAGCTCTTTTTTCTACTATATCAACAGGTTTTGGACTTGCAATTACCCTTCTATAACCACGACCAGCATCTTCCTTCATAACAAAGCCATGTTCTTCTTCTAATTTTTTAGCTTCTTCCTCGCTATAAAAATCTCCTATTGGCTTAGTTGGATTAGAAAAAGCTGGATCTTCAGCATCTACCATTACCTGGCTTACAAGGCTAACCACTGGATTTTCGATTTTCTCTTTTATAAACTCATTTTCAAGTGCATTTTGTAAATGGTAGCCAATGTAGCCCTGGCTCATAGCCCCACATTCTGCAAATGGCATATAAGGAACCTTGTCATTTATACTTCTTCCAGCACTCATGGCAAGTTTTATCATGCCTACTTGTGGTCCATTGCCGTGGCATACTATTATCTTATAACCATCTTTAACTAGATCTGCTATTGCAGATGCTGTTATCTTTACCGCTTCTTTTTGCTCAGTAGGGGTATTACCTAAGGCATTACCCCCAAGAGCTACTAATATTTTTTTATTCATTAAACTTCCTTCTAATAAATTGTCCATAACCTTGTTTACCAAGGTATTCACCATCTTTGAGAATGAAATTACCTCTGCATAAAACTGTATCTACTTCATAATCTGATTTCATTCCTTCGTATGTGGTGTAATCAACAATTGAATGTCTATTTTCTTGTTTTATAATATATTCTTTTTTATCTAATACTATAATATCAGCATCTGCTCCAGGAATTATATTTCCTTTCTTTGGATATAAACCAAAAATTTTAGCAGGATTGATCATTAATACTTCAATAAGTCTTTCTAAACTAATTCCTCTTCTTAAACCTTCACTAATAATTAATTCAACTCTTTCTTCAACACCAGGTATACCACCAGGGCAAGTTAGAAAATTATCTTTGTGAGGTAGTTTTTCTGTTTTGTAGAAGAATGGACAATGATCAGTAGCTACTACGTTTACATGGCCGTTTCTAATTCCTTCCCATAAGAAATCTTGATCTGATTGTTTTCTCAATGGAGGTGCCATGATATATTTAATACCTTCTTCGTTACCGCCTTCAATATACTTATTTTCATTTAGCATTAGATATTGGGTACAGGTTTCGCAGAAGAGATTTTTAACCCCTCTTTTTCTTGCTTTAATTATTTCTCTTAAACCAAGTTCTGTAGATGTGTGAACTATATATAATTTTGGAAAGCCAGATATTTCAGATAAATAAATGAGTCTATTAATTGCTTCAGCTTCTGTCTCTGCGGGTCTTGTTTTTGCATGATAGATAGGATCTAACTTGCCTTCTTTTTCTGTTTCAGCTCTTAGTTCTTGAATTGATCCATCATTTTCGCAATGAATACAAACGACTGTTCCCGTCTCTTTAGCTTTTTTCAATACCCTTAATATTTCATCATCATTTATCTTTCCACCATATGTGGTATATATTTTTTCCGAAACAATTCCTTCATTTTTATGGAGTTCTTCAATTTGTCTTAGAGTTTCTTCTCTAGCATCTTGAAGTGCACCATGAAAAGAATAATCAATTATAGCTTTACCATCTGCAAGCTCATGATAATGTTTTATCATTTCGGAAACATAGCTATCTTTTGGTCCGAAAGCAATATGATCAACAATACTAGTTGTTCCACCATGAGCAGCAGCTCTTGTCCCTGTATGAAAATCATCTACAGCTACATATTGTCCTAAATCCAAAGACATATGAGTATGAACATCGACTCCACCTGGTAGTGTAAGTCTATTTTTTGCATCATATATCTCACAATCTTTTTCGTCCAGATTATGTCCTATAGCTTCAATTTTTTCATCATTGATTTTTATATCTGCAATATTTTCACCAAATAAATTTGCGTTTTTTATAATTATAGACATACTTTCTCCAATATTTTACTTTCTTATAAATTTTATATATATATAATATAAGATTCCAGTTGCGATAACACCAAATACATAAGCATTATTAAATATCCAGGACAAACTTTCTACATATTTTCCAATAAATATAAGTATTGTCATAGCTAAAAATAATATAATAACAGGTATATTCCATCCTTTATTATAAAAATATTTTCCGCCATCAATTCTGTAGGTATCTACAATATCAATTTCTGTTTTATAGTCAAATAAATATGCAACAAGATATATTCCTGAAATCGGACCAATTAATGCTCCTAATAATTGTGTAACATTAAATATTAAATTATAAGCACTTGAAAGTGAATCCCATGGGCGTGCTAATAAAGCTAATAGTGCTACTCCTATAGTTACAGTCTTATAATTAAATTTATTCTTAGTCAATGTTGCCGCAATGTTAACTGGCGGTATTAGGTTTCCAGCTACATTTGTTGTTAATACAGCCATAATAATGAAAATAGAAAAAACTATCCTTATTGCTACACTTGGAAAATGACCAACCAAAACAGCTGGTTCCCAAATTTCATCACCAAAAGCTAGTAGCCCACCTGCTGTACCACACATTCCAACAAATGATATATAAAATGTCATTAAAGGAGCACTTATTATTTGACCAACACTTTGAGATTTTTGGTCTACACAATGTCTTGTAAAGTCAGGCATTGATAATGCAATACCTCCATCAAACGCAATCATCGCAGAAAGTGCTGGCCAAAATAGCTTCCAAAAATCAACATTAGGATCCGCTTTTAAAATTTCTACATTTAATAAAGCGTTTAAACTCCAGTCGGCTGTTGAAAGCCCCCAAATTATTACAATTAAGCTTAAAACTATAAGAATAGGAGCTGAAACCCCTTCTAGTAGTTTTACAGCTTTACTTCCTGAAGCTGCAATATAGACATTCATTATCCAAAATATTATGAATGAAATGAATTGCGATGTAAATCCCATGTTTAACCAGTTTGGATATATTGCGCCAATAATAGTATAGACCGCTTGCCCACCTATCCAAGCTTGAACTCCAAACCAAAAAACACCTAGAACCGCTCTAATTATCGAAGGGAATATAGTACCCTTATTACCGAAAACGATTTTACTAAGCGTAGGATATGTCATTCCATACTTCGTTCCAAAATGTCCTAAAGCTATAGCTACACCCATAACTATAGTATGTCCTAATACAACGGTAAATAATGCTTGCCCCCAGCTCATTCCAGAAACAAGCAAACCACTTGCTACTTGATAAACTGCGATAGATACTATCATACCAATCCAGAGATTGGCGATGTCTTTAGTTCGCCAATCTCTTTTATTTGATGGTATAGGAGCACTCATATCGTTATAGTCGTTATTGTACTTTTTGATTTCTTCTAATCCAGCGTTTGTTAAATCTACAATATCGCCTTTTTGTACTTGAGTGTTTTTTACATCCATTGTAAACTCCTATTTGATTTCAAATATTATTTATTTTCTTGTGTGTATACTAGTGGAAGAGCTGCGTATACTGCTGCACATGTTACTAGGTCTTGTTTGAATGTTACTTCGTTTGGTGCGTGAGCTTGGTCTTCTGCTCCTGGTCCAAATCCTATTGTTGGGATGTTGTGACGACCCATTATTGCAACACCATTTGTTGAGAATGTCCATTTATCTGTTAATGGACGAGCTGCTCTTTTTTCTTCTTCTTTTGCTATTGGAGGAGCTATTCTCTTATCACCGTATAGGTTTTTATAAGCATCTTCTAGAGCTTTTGTTACTTTATGATCTTCTGGAATTACCCATGTTGGGAAGTAAGCTTCTTGTTCATATTCAAGGCCTGTCCAGCTAGCTCTCTTATAGTCATACATTGATACTTTTGCACCATGTTTTTTAACTGATGGTAGATCTTCGATTTCTTTTATACAAGACTGCCATGTTTCACCAGCTGTCATTCTTCTATCTAGTGAGATTGAGCATGAGTCTGCTACTGCACATCTAGATGGTGATGTGTAGAAGATTTGGCTTGTTGTTACTGTACCACGTCCTAGGAAGTTTGCTTCTTTATATTCTGGGTTATATTTTTCATCTAACATTTTTACTAGACCCTTGATTTCTACTGAATCATCTGCTGGGTTTTCGTTTAATGCTTCGATTTCTTTAAGGATGTCAGCCATCTTGTAGATTGCGTTGTCTCCTCTTTCTGGAGCTGATCCGTGGCAAGATATACCTTGTACATCCACTCTCATTTCCATTCTTCCTCTTTGACCTCTGTAGATTCCGCCGTCTGTTGGTTCTGTTGATACTACAAATTCTGGTCTGATTCCTTCTTGTTCTATCATATATAGCCAGCAGTTACCATCACAGTCTTCTTCTTGAACTGTTCCTGTTACTAGTACTCTATAGTCATCGTTTAGGTAGCCTAGATCTTTAAGGATTTTTGCTCCATATACTGATGCTACAGGTCCACCTAGTTGGTCAGAGCCACCACGTCCGCCTATAAGATTTTCATCTTCAAATCCATCATATGGGTCAAATTCCCAGTTGTCTATATTTCCTATACCTACTGTATCTATATGGCCATCAAAGGCAATTTGTGTTTTTCCTTCGCCCATTTCACCAAGTACGTTTCCTTGGCCATCGATCCAAGCTTTGTTAAAGCCTACTTTTTCCATTTCTTCTTTTATTCTTTTTGCCTTGTCGCCTTCTTCACAAGATTCACCTTTTAATTTGATTAAATCTCTTAGGAAAGCTACCATATCTTCTTTGTATTCGCCTGCTTTTGCCTTTATAGCTTCAAAATCAATGTTTTTAAATTCTGTCATTGTATTCTCCTCTTATTTGTCTAATCTCTTGTTTGCTTTGTCTACTAATTCTCTTAGTTTTTCTTCTGGATTTTCTATCTTTTGTAGAAGTATCATTGCTGCTATGATGTATGGTTTGAAGCTTGCTTCTTTATATAGAGGAACTCTATATCTATCAAATACTGATTCAGCTACTTCACCATGTTCTGCAGATACACCTGTAATGTCTGCTGGTAGGCAGTGCATGTATAAAGCTTTGCCATCTTTTGTTAGCTTCATCATTTCTTCTGTACATTCCCAATCCATGTGGTCTTTGTTTTGTTCTAGAAGTCTTTGTTCTAGTTCATCTATTCCCTTTTGGTCGCCTTCGCCATATAGTTTTGTTCTTTCTTCCATAGCTGCAAATGGTGCCCAAGATTTAGGATATACTATGTCAGCATCTTTGAATGCTTCTTCCATTGAGTTTGTTACTGTGAAGCTTCCGCCGTATTCTTCAGCGTTCTTTCTAGCTATCTCTTCTACTTCTGGCATGATTTCGTATCCTTCTGGGTGAGCTAATACTACATCCATACCAAGTCTTGTAAATAAGCCTGATATACCTTGTGGAACTGATAATGGTTTACCATATGATGGTGAGTATGCCCATGTCATCGCTACTTTTTTGCCCTTTAGGTTGTCTATTCCACCAAATTCGTGAATTACGTGGTTAAGGTCTGCCATTGATTGGGTTGGGTGGTCGATGTCACATTGTAGGTTTACTAAGGTTGGTCTTTGTTCTAGAACTCCGTCATCATATCCTTCTTGAACATATTCTGAAAAGTCTTTCATGTATTTATAGCCTTTACCTATATACATGTCATCTCTTATACCTACTACATCTGCCATGAATGAGATCATGTTTGCTGTTTCTTTAACTGTTTCACCGTGAGCTATTTGGCTTTTGCCTTCGTCAAGGTCTTGAACTTCTAGACCAAGTAGGTTACAAGCTGAAGCAAATGAGAATCTTGTTCTTGTTGAGTTATCTCTAAATAATGAGATTCCAAGTCCTGAATCAAATATTTTTGGAGAGATATTTTCTTCCCTCATTGCTCTTAGGATGTCAGCAGTTTTCCAGATAGCTTTTAGTTCGTCTTGTGATTTATCCCATGTATGGAAGAAGTCATCACCAAATAGGTTCTTGTGGTCTAGTTCTTGTAGTTCGTCGATTAATTTTTTGATGTCTTGTGTCATTTTTCTCTCCTTATATTTATTATTTTTATTATCTTTGAATTGTGTATTTGTATTCTGCTTCGTTTGGATATATACCATCCCAAACTACTCTTAGGTAGTGTTCGTAATCTGTATCTCCTTCAGTAGAGATTAAAAGAATTACTGAATTTTCGTCTAGTTTTAAATCTTTTTTGATTTCTTCTAAGTCTTTTCTTTGTAGAATTTCTGAAAGAGGGCCCATTGTTGCAGCTCCACTTTCACCAGAGATTATTTTCTTATCATCTTTTAGAGGATTGCCTAAAATTCTCATTCCTCTTGCTGCTGAATTATCAGGTACTGATAAAAATGCGTCTGCATAAGAATGTAGGACTGGCCAGCCAACTGTTACTGGTTCACCACAAGCAAGACCTGCCATTATTGTATCCATCTTGCCAGTTACATTGTGAATCTTGCCATCATCTGCCTTGGCTGTGATAAAGTTACAGTTTGCTTTTTCTGGTTCTACTACACTTATAAATGGCTTTTCTTCTCCCTTATAAACTGATGAGAAGTAACCGGTTACCCCAGTTGCAAATGAACCTACACCTGCTTGAGCAAATACGTGACTTGGTTTAAGTCCAAGTTCTTTTAATTGATCATTAGCTTCTTTTGCTAAGGTTGCATAACCTTGTATTATCCATGTTGGAATTTTTTCATAACCTTCCCAAGCTGTATCTTGAACCATGACCCAGCCTTTTTCATCAGCATTTTTGCTTGCTAGACGTACGCAGGCATCGTAGTTTAGTCCTTCCATTATTTCACATTCAGCGCCTAGGGCTCTTATGTTATCACGTCTTTCAAGTGCTGATCCATCTGGCATGAGTACAACGCATTTTTGTTTTAATTGGTGAGCAGTCCATGCTACTCCTCTTCCATGGTTACCATCTGTAGCTGTTACGAAAGTTATTTCTCCAAGTTTTTCCCTAACTTCGTCTGAAATCATTTTCTCAAATGGTAAGTCTTCGATATCTACTCCCAACTTATCAGCTATGTACTTGCCTATAGCAAATGATCCACCCAAAACCTTGAAGGCATTAAGACCGAACCTATAAGATTCATCCTTTACAAATATGTCTTTTACGCCAAATTGCTTAGCAAGGTTTTTTAGTCTTACAAGTGGAGTTGGCTCATAATCAGGGAAACTCTCATGAAATTTTTGTGCTGTATTTACAACTTCCTCATTTATAAAATCTAGGGAAGCCTTTTCTCTTTTACTAATATCATTTAGTACTATGTTATATCTCTCTTCCAAAATTACATCCTTTCGATTATTTATCGATACATCCTTCACTTAGCCCTTAAGTCGGGATTTGCAAATTCCATATCTTAAGCCATAATAAATATAAGTGGTATGTGATATATCACTTATATTATAAAACCTATTTTACATATTGTCAAATAATTTATTAACGTTTTCATATTTATGGTAAAATTAATTAGGAGAGGGATTAAAATGACTAATAATAAAAATAATAAAATCAAAAGAACTTTTGTAAAAGATCAAGCCTATAATATACTCCATGAACAAATTATTAATGGAAATCTTAAACCATATACCCAGCTTAAAATAGCAGATTTATCTGAAGAATTAGGTATTTCTAGGACTCCAATTAGGGAAGCAATCCTAAAACTTGAAAATGAAGACCTAGTTATAAGCAAGGCCAACCAATGGACCATGGTAGCCCCTATAAAGGTAGAAAGGCTAAAGGATATCTACCACCTAGTTTATGAATTGGAAAGCTTTGCCCTTAGGGAAAATTTTTCTAAAATAGATGATAAATTTATTGATAAGCTAGGGGCTATTAATGAAGAAATAAAGATTCAACACATGAAGGAAAATATAATGGCAGTAATAGAGTTAGATGATGATTTTCACGATTTAATCATTTCTTTATCTTCAAATAAAGAAATAAAACCTATTATTGATAGGCTTAAAAAGCGTATTAAAAGATTTGAGATTGCTTTTTATAGGGTAAAAGATTTTCAGAAACCACCTTCAACTTATGATGAACACCTTTTACTAATTGATTGTTTAAGAAAAAGGGATTTAGAAAAATCACTAGCAGCCCTTAAGGAAAATTGGACTACAACCATTTCTGATAAGTCTATAGAAAAAATTAGTAAGTTGTTAAATGTCGAGAATTAACAACATATAAAAAAACCTCTCACCAAATTTGTGATGATGAGAGGTTCTCTTTTAATGCCTATCTATTCCAGCTATAGTCTCAAGCCCATGAATTAAAAAGCTTTTTATTATTTCAAAATTTTCCCTACAAGCCTTAGGACTTCCTGGGAAATTTATTATCAGACTTTTATTTCTTATACCCGCCTCAGCCCTAGAAAGATAGGCCATAGGTGTTATTTTTGCTGATTGATTCCTTATTGCTTCGCTTATACCTGGGCATCTCTTATCAAAGACGTCTAGGCTTGCTTCTGGTGTTATATCCCTTTGGGCAAAACCAGTTCCCCCGCTTGTTAAAATCAAAGAAATTTCTTCATCTGAATATTTGATAAGTTTTTCCTTAATCTTATCAAAGTCATCTGATATTATCTCGTATTTTTTTACTTCAAAGTCAAAATCTTTTAATAGATCAACTAAGACTTTCCCGCTCTTATCTTCATAGATTCCAGCGCTTGCCCTGTCAGAAATAGTGATTACTCCTGCTGTAAAAATCACAAGAGTCCTCCCTCAGCCATTTCCAGGAAATCTTCTTTTTTAAGGTCAAGTCCTGCAAATATCCTAGGAAGGAAGAAGTCAAAGCTTGTTATCTTTGAATGGATACTTGCTCCTGGTACTCCCATTAGATAAGTTTTATCATCCTTTGCAACCATCAGCATATTGCCTGGTTGCATAGGGATTCCTTGAACAATGACCTCTGCTCCTGTTTTTCTTATTGCTCTAGGTGTTATATCATCAGGATCTACGCTCATTCCACCTGTAAATATTACAAGATCTGCACCAGCATCTTTAAATTTCTTATAAGTTTCAACAAGTCTCTCTTCATCGTCAGGTAGAAATTCAAAGCCCAAGATTTGGGTTTCAAAGTGGCTTAGTTTTTCTTCCAAAACAGGCCTAAAGGCATCTTTTATCCTACCATAATAAACTTCATCACCTGTTATGATGCATCCTACTTTTAGTTTTTTAAATTCTTTTACCTCGAAAACTGGACCAGCATTTAAGATTTCCTTAGCCTTCTCTACTTGCCATTTATCTGTCCAAAGTGGGACAATCCTTGCCCCTACAAGCTTATCGTGAGGCTCTACCCTTATGTAGGATTTTTTGCATGTGATTGTATAATCTCCAATTTCATTTATAGCTCTTAAAAGCTTCCTGTTGATTATAAAAAGTCCTTCCTCCTTGCTTGAAAGGTTGATTTTACCCTCGCTAACTTCTGATATTTCAATATTAGAGCCAGCAAGAAGTGGGCCAATCGCACTGATTGCATCTTCTTCGTGGACTTGATTTTCTTCTAATTCTCCTACATATATGTGATCTTTGCCAATATTTTTAAGTTCTTCTATGTCAGCCTCTTTTACGATATGACCCCTCTTAAATTTCACACCCTTAAAACCGTCTTCCATAATTGCTGTGAGGTCATGGAGAAGAGGCAAGCCAATAGCATCTTCAACTCTTATCTTCTTAATCATTTTTTATCCTTATTTTATCTTCTGGAAAAATTTCTCCTTCTTTTTTGACTATAGTAAAAATCCCCTCAGTTGGCATAATGCACTCGCCTGTAAGATTTCTAATCTCGCAACCCTTGTGGCATTCTTTGCCAATTTGAGTAACTTCAAGCTCACATTCACCTATCTCAAGAATTGTCCCAATAGGCAAGGTATGAAGGGTAATTCCCTCTGTCATTATATTTTCAGCAAAATCTCCAGGTTTTAAACTAGGAATTTTCTCTTTCATTTTATTTAAAGACTCAATTGCTAAGAGCGATACCTGCCTATGCCAATTTCCAGCGTGGGCATCACCGATAATTCCGTGGTTTTTCTTAAGGGTAATACTCGGAACTGGAGTCTTAATCGTCCCCTTTTTTTCGCTGATATTAACCGATATAACTTTCATTTTTGTAGTCTCCACTCTTGCCACCTGTCTTTCTAAGCAGCTTGATTTCACCAATTTCTATATCTTTTTGAACGGCCTTACACATATCATAAATTGTTAGAGCAGTCACGCTTACTGCTGTGAGAGCTTCCATCTCTACCCCAGTCTTTGCATTTAACATAGCTCTTGCAAATATTTCTATGACTTTTCTCTCATCATCCATCTTAAATTCAATATCGACTGATGTAAGATTGATAGGATGACACATGGGAATTAAATTTGAAGTATTCTTAGCCGCCATAATTCCAGCAACCTTAGCAACTGTTAGCACATCTCCCTTTTGAATTTCTTGATTTTTGACCATGGTATAGGTTTTGTCATTTAAAAAAACCTTGCCTGTAGCAAGGGCAAGTCTATCGGTGGATTTCTTATTAGAAACATCGACCATCCTTGCCCTACCATTTTCATCTAAGTGTGTGAATTTATCCATCTATCCTCCTATCGAGCTCATTGTTCGAGCACTTTCTGAGCCACTTTCATCTAGCTTGTGACTTTGGGGTTTATTATAAATTGTAGCTTTGATTAGCCTTTCCTTATCAGGTCTAGACAAGCCCTTTATTGAAATCTCATCCTTTGAATGCAGGCAGGCCTTAAGTTTGCCATCTGATGTAAGCCTAATCCTGTTGCAATCACCACAAAATTTATGGCTAAGAGGTGAAATTAGACCAACCTTTCCCTTATAGCCTTTAATTTTATAAGTCCTCGTAACCCCATCAAAGCCAAGGTCTTTCTTTTCATAATCTTTAAGCAAATTTGAATTTTCCTTGTAATTATTTTTATCAAAAGCAAGATCAGCACCAATTGGCATCAGTTCAATAAACCTTACTTCGATTGGCTTATCTTTGGTTAATTCTATAAAATCTGAGATCTCATCATCATTGAAAGCTTTTATAAGAACAACATTTATCTTAACCTTAAAACCTAAATCTATTGCCTTATTAATCGATCTAATTACCTCGTCAAATCCATCAGATTTAGTAATTTGCTTAAATTTTTCCCTATCTAAGGTATCCAGACTAAAATTAAGCCTTGAAATCCCTAATTCTTTGAGCCTTTCAAGCTTGTCATAGACCATTGATCCGTTTGTAGTTATGGCAAAATCCTCAATACCATCAATTTTTGCTAGCATTTCTACAAGGTCCATTAGACCACGTCTTGCAAAGGGCTCACCACCAGTTAACCTTATTTTCTTTATCCCTAGACCTACCATTATCTCCACAGTTTGGCAAATTTCTTCAAAAGATAGGATATCTTCATGCTTTAGAAGGTCTATTCCTTTATCACCCATGCAATATTTGCACCTAAAATTACACCTGTCAGTGACAGATATTCTTAAGTATGAAATTTCCCTTCCAAATTTATCTTTCATTTTATCCCTCTTTCAAGCAAATAAGAGCTTCCTCACTTATTGTTAAAAAAATCGGTCCGTCTTTAAGTTTATTATAGGCTTCTTTACTAATCTCAATCTTCAAATCTTCATAAATTTTATTGTCTTTATTGTAGACAATTATAAAAGAATTGATATTTTCGATTAAGCGATAAGTCTCAATTTTAATAGAGTCATCGGTTAATGGACCATTGCTTAATCTAAATACCTTATCTTTTATGCCAATAATGTCTCCATCAAATTTACGGCTCGTCCTTATAGATATACCCCAAGCCTTAAGGAAAATCTCATTATCTTTAATAACAAAAGTCGAAAAGTTCTTAATTCCAATAAGCTTAGACTCAGTAATATTTGTAGGATTTTCAAAAAACTCAGATTTATCCTTAATACAATTAGTCTTGCCAGAGCTAATACTTACGATACTTTCACATATCCTGTATACCTCTTCCTTGTTATGACTAACCAGAATAGTTTTAAGCTTGTAAGTATCTATAAAATTCATGACTTCTTCTTCAATTTCTGACCTCAAATATTCATCCAAGGCAGAAAATGGTTCATCAAGGAGAAGGATTTCAGGATTATTAACTAGAATCCTACAAAGGGCTGTTCTCTGTCTTTCTCCACCAGAAATTTGATATGGATACTTATCCTTAATATGAAAAATCTTCATTTCATTTAATTTATCTTCAATATCAACTATATTTTTATCCCTAAGACCGGCTATAACATTTTCCTTAACTGTAAAATTAGGAAATAGAGCGTAGTCTTGAAAAAGAAAACCAACACGTCTTTCTTGAGCTTTGAGATTAATTTTCTTTTCGGAATCAAAAAGAGTCCTGCCATTAAGGATAATCTTGCCTGAATCAGGCTTAATAAGACCTGCTATAGCCTTTAAGGTCAGACTTTTCCCAGAACCAGAAGGTCCCAAAAGTCCAAGCCTTGAATCTTCCATGATAAAGTCGGTATCCAGAAAAAAATTTTTGAAAGTTTTTTTAATCTTACATTCTAACATCAGGAAGACTTCCTTTTCTCAAATAAATTTATAGAAATCAAAACAACAAAGGATATTAAAACATTGATCATAACCCACCTATAGGCCATTTGGTCTTGGCCAATCCTCCACAACTGGTAAACTGTGGTAGAAATTGTAGCAGTCTTATTGGGAATGAAACCAGAAACCATGCTAGTAGCTCCATATTCACCTAGAGCTCTAGCAAAAGATAAAATTATTCCAGCAATAATCTCCTCCTTGCAATTAGGAAGTATTATCCTCCAAAATATCCAGGTATTTGATTTGCCAAGGGTTTGGGCAGCAAAGCTTAAGTTTTCATCAAAGGCTTCAAAAGCCCCCCTGCTTGTCCTATACATAAGAGGAAATCCGACAAGGATTCCAGCTACAACTGCAGCCTGCCAATTCATAATCAGTTTGATATCAAAATTTCCTAAAAATTTACCAAAAAAATTATTTGGTCCCAATATTTTTAAAAGAAAAAAACCAAGAACTGTAGGAGGAAGGACTAAAGGCATAGTCAAAATCACATCGAGTATGCCCTTAAGTGTTCGTGGTAGCTCTTTAATCTTATAAGCTAAAAATATTCCAAGGAAAAATATAAAAATTGTTGAAATTGTGGCAATTCTTATAGAATTATATAAAGGAAATAAATCCATTATTCAGCCTGTTTAAATCCATATTTTTCAAAGATTTCCCTAGCCTTATCGCTATTAAGAAAAGATATAAACTTATCAGCATCTTCCCTATTTTTGCTATCCTTAAGAACAGCCGCAGGATATATTACCTTCTTATCTAAAAGGCTAGGATCAGCCTTAGCTACAATCTTAAGACCAGCAGTCTTTGCATCAGTAGAGTAGATAATTCCACAATCAACAGCACCTTCGCTAATCCAAGATGTCACTTCCTTAACATTTGAACCAAAAGTAACCTTGCTTTGGATTGTATCCCAAATGCCCATATTCTTAAGAAGAGATTCAGAATATTGTCCAACAGGAACATCAGCATTGCCTAGGGCAATTGTATCAACAAGGTCAGTATTTAAATCCTCAAAAGACTTGATATCTTTACTAGAATCTTCCTTTACTGCAAGAGTCACTTCATTTTCTAGAAGGTTAAAACGTGAATCAGGATCAATCTCAAGATCAGAATCCTTCTTATCACTAGTTGGATCTAACTCATCCATTTGCTTACTAGCTGCTGAAATAAAGACATCGCAGGCTGCTCCCTCAGCAATTTGGCTTTTAAGAGTACCTGAAGAATCAAAGTTAAAAACAAGATTCACCCCAGGATTATCCTTTTCAAACTCAGCCTTAATCTCAGTCAAAGACTCAGTCATAGAAGCCGCAGCAAAAACAGTCAAACTCTTCTTATCTTCCTTATTCACTTGGTCCAACTCAGTTTTCGCATCCACTTTAACATCCTTAGCATCATTACCCTTAGCTCCACAGCCCACAAAAACAAGGCCGCAGAGCAAAGAGATAGCCACAATCCTAAAATTTCTTTTCATAGTACCTCCCTAATTTCTAAAATTGACTACTTTCTGGATTATTATATCATATTTTAAAAACAAAAAATATAGGAAAATGTATTTACTAAATTGAAAAACTATCGAAAATTCAAAGCTTAATAAATTCAAAAATAATTAACTAGTTAAGGGCTGATTTCACTAGAAATAGCTAATTGTTCATTAGAACCTATGTCAAAACTAGGATCACTCCCGCGTGTGCGGGTATTACGCCTTATCACTACCCCCAGTTTCAAGGTCATCTGGATCACCCCCGCGTGTGCGGGTATTACAATCCTAAAAAGTCTTAAAGAACTTGAGTCTTAGGATCACCCCCGCGTGTGCGGGTATTACGATATCCAATGATTTATTTTGAAAAAGATGGTAGGATCACCCCCGCGTGTGCGGGTATTACACTAAGTTATCCTCTATTTTTCAATCTTTTATTTTATATTTTCCAAAAATTCATTCACTTTGCTAGATAATATTGCAGTTATTCTTGCATCATCTAGGGCTCTGTGTTTTTGCGTATGCTCTATACCGTATTTATTTAAGGCGGTCTGAAGTTTATAGTTTTTCATAAATAAATTTTCTTTTTTTACATACTCCATTAGATCATAGCATTGATTTCTTATCATTTGTAATCCATTTTGTTTAAGGCGTGTATTTAAAAATTTAATATCGAATGCAAAATTATAACCTACTAGTTTATAATTACATATAAAGTCCATAAGTTCTTCAAGGACTTCTTTTTCATCCTTTCCATCAGCCAAATCTTCTTCACTTATTCCTGTTAAATTGACAATTTCTTTGTTTAATTTTATATCTTGCTTTATAAAATATGGTGATGTTGCAGAATAGGTAAATCTATTCTGCGCATTGCTTTTTTTATTATATATCTGTATCAAGCCATTAATTTTTATAGAAGTTTTTAAGTTGAGAATGAATTTTTCCACATTTTTATTAAAAATAGGCTCACTTAATAGAGCTTATGAAATTAATATTTTTTTCTTAAGCAGCTTTGTATTTTATGATGTTTAAATCTTTATTTTCTATTTTTGATGACAGTTTATTTAAGTTTAGTGCTATTGATAAGAGGCATATTTCACTTATTATATTTTCTTTTCCTCTATGGTGGAATCTGTTGTAGTTTAAGCCTGACTTTATTTTGGAAAATGCTCCTTCGGCTTGGATTGATCTATTTAATCTTTCTTCTATTCCTTGGTCAGATATTATGTTTTCTAATGATTCTTTCCTATATTTTTGGAAGGTTTCTGCTATGTAGATTCCTTTAGTTTTTTGACCATCTTTGTTCCAATCAAAACACCTATAGACCTTTGTAGTTGTTATATATCCGCTTTTTCTTTTATTGTATCTGTCCTCGCATCTTATGAATTCTTTGCCTTCTTGTGATATATATTTGTCTTGACTTTCATCATAGATTAGACTTCCCTTAAATTCTTGCTCTTTTTTATATTTTCGTGTTTTTGATTGCTCATAGTTTGATGGTTTTATGTACGATGTTAGCTTATTTTCTTCTAGATATACATAGTTTTCTTCACTTTCATATCCTGCATCTGCTACTATTTTGTCTAGTTTGTTTGGATAGTTTTCTTGTAGTTTTTTTAAGAATGGTTTTAGGGTGTACATATCGTTTGTATGGTGGGATATATTTTCACCTATGATGAAACCTGATGCGCTTGCAAGCTGAATGTTGTAGGCTGGCTTTAGTTGACCATTTCTCATGTGGTCTTCTTTCATTCTCATGAAGGTTGCGTCATGGTCTGTTTTTGAGTAGGAGTTTCTGTAATCTCCCATTATTTCTAGGTGTTCTTGATAAGTTTCTAACTTATTTTTCCAATCTTTTAGTTGTTCATAGTCTCGTTGGAGTTGATGTTTTCTTTTTCCTTGACCATGTACGAAGTTTATTTTCTTTTCTTTACATTTTTTACTTACTTGATTAAATACTATCTTTACTACTTCTAATACTAACGATGAGCTTAGGTCTTTATTTAAATTTAAGTGTTTTATTATTCTAATTCTTAGTTTTTCTTGCCATTTTTCTATGCTTCCTCTCCAGACAAAGCTGTATCTGTTAGCATAGGCTTCTATTTTCGTTCCATCTATGTAAATGCTTGATAGGTCTATTTGCTTTTCTTTTATTAATATTTGGACTATTTGCTTTAATAGGTTGGGTGCTAGTTTTACTATTTTTTGTCTGAACCTATTTATGGTAGAGTGATCTGGCGGATTTTGTCCGTCTAGTAAATATTTTATTCTTAGATCATATTTGCATGATTTTTCTATTTCCCTTGATGAGAATATTCCTTCTGAATAGCAGAATATTACTATCTCTAGCATGGTTACTGGATTTACAGTAGGTTTCCTTCCAAATGATGAGTAGACTTTTTTTAGTTCTGTTAGGTCTATCCTTTCAATTATATTTTTTACTATCCTTAGTTTTATATCATCTTGGATGTATATTTCTGTGTTAAAGTTTAATTTTAATTGAATTGTATCACCAACTAGTGTAAGATTAGTTAATGATGATGTATTTGTAACGGTTTTCATAAATACATTGTATCAGAAAAAGACGAGGATTTCACTTTCCTCGTCTTTTTCTATGTTAGGACTTTTGCAACAGCCCCCTTTTGAATTAGTCTTTACTGCACCTATCTCTATAATTTTATCTGTTTTGTAATCTAGGCCGCTAGTTTCTATATCTACAACTACATAAATGTTCGTTGACTTTCTACTAGCATATTTCTTTGCCTTCCTAGTTTTCGCTTGTTTGCTGAAACCAAATTTTACTTTATCTTTATCTTCTTTTCTATTCTCAATTAAGACTAGAGGTATACCGTCAAAATCAACAGGTTTCCTGCTTGTATTTATGCATTTAAATTCATATCCTATTTCATTTCGATATGCATAAGTTAAGGTCGCAGATCCATCATCAATATTTTCTATTATTCTTTGCCGCAAATTTTCTCTAACCTTGCTATTGAAATTCCCTACATATACACCTGTATCTATTTCTTGCATCCATTTTGTTAGATCACCTCTTAGGGAATTCTTCACTTTTGATAAAGTTATTACAGTCAGTGGCATTAGTCTCTTTCCTCATAACTTATTCCATAGGCTACATGGCCTTCCTTTTCATCCCACAAATAGATATTATCAAATTCGAATGCTTCTTCTTTATCTATTTCCATTAGATATTGTAAGTCTTTATTTATTTTGCTGACTAATTTGGTTTCTCTAATAATATCTCTCATGGCTAATCTACATTCGCGCGATATATCTTCACTTGACTCGTATTCACTTGTAATCTTAAATGCTAAAGGGATTGTTATATCAGCCTTATAAAGATCTGCTATATCATAAACAAAAGACTTATCATGACCAGTATGAACAAAGCCAAGGCCGCTTGACATTCCTAATGCTTGTATTACACTTTGGCATATTCCATATAAACATACATTACATGCAGAAAGTGCTTGATTTATTAAGTCAGAATCTTTAAAATCTTCTACTTTGTAATTTCTTCCTTTCCATTTTATTTCATATTCTTTAGAATATTTTCTATATACCCCTCTTATTCTAGATCCTTCTCTTCCACGTAATTGTTGCATAGTTAAATTTTCAACATCTTCATCTTCAAATCTCATTTGATACATTTTTCTTGCAACTTTTAGTCTAGTTCTACTATTAGATACTAATTTCGCCTGTTTTTCCAAAAATTTAGTAGAACTTGCTAATGGTCTGCCATTTGAGTAATTTCTTACCCCATTTTCTCCTACCCAAATTATAGATGTTCCAGTATCCCCTAATAATTCAACGGCTCTATGAGTTATTTCCACTCCTGGTCCTAAAAGAAGTACTCCTATCATAGCTGCTGGAATTTTAACCATTCCTCTTGAATCAGTAGAGGTGATTGCACTATCTATTCTATTTATTTTTGATTTTTCTATATAGATAAAGCTAACCCTATCAGATATTCTGGGCAATTCATTTATCTGTGTCTTAGAATTAAAATAGTTATCAGTCATAAGGAATCACTGTTAATAAGCCAAATCCATAAGCTTTTTTTCTTCCAATGCCATTTATCAATGCTTCTTTAAATTGATTAATATCTTTTATAGTCAAAATACCCTCATAAGTAGCTGAAGCTAATTGATAAACTTTATTGTCTTCCCTTTTAAAATCTAGACTCCCAATATCTGAAATCGAAAACTCATTATATTCTACTATAAATCCATTTTTCTCAGCTCTTTCTAAAAAAAATTTTCCAAGATTTTCATTTTTTACAGGTAGTATCCTACCTCTTCTTGTTTTTTGACCGTTTGCCTTTGAAAATACAGTATTCAATTTTATTCTAAATCTAGCTTTCATTCCATTTTCAAGTTTTCCTATAAAAGCATCATATAACTTGCTTTCTCCAGAATCTTTTATTCCGTATTTTTCCAATCTTTCAAGATCTGGCTTTGTTTGACTGAGTATTAATAGGTACTTTTTCCCACCAATATTATCTATTCTCCAGAGTTTTCTAGTTCTAATTTCTTTATCTATTTCATCTGGAAAACAAGATTCTACAAAACCATGGTAAGAATTTAAATCTCTTAGGTCTCTTATTTTTTTTCTATTGTATATATCTAATTCTACTCTTGATAAATACATATTTTCTCCTTAAAGTTTTGCAAATATATCATGGTCAGTCTGATTTTCAAAAAACATATCTACATACGTTCTTGTTTCATACCTTATTCCAAACTTTCTAGATTCTTGTGAAAATGTTATGACCCTGTCATTTCTTATGTTTTCTTTTCCGTCTTCTAAATCTGCATCCGAGTAAATATTTGCCCTATAAAATGGATTTGCTTTCTTGTAATTATTACTTGCTTGCCAAGGATATTTTTTTATCAAATCCATTATCTTTTCATCATATAAGCCTAGCATAAAATCAGCCTGAACTGGACATGATCTCCTTCCCATAAATAGCTGGTAGTATGGATTTTTAAGGGCTTTATAAATTTCTTCAATAAATTTGTCTTCACCACCCAATGCTACTACAAATACAGCATCCTCTAGGTAATATCTATTTGTTACATAATTTCTTTCAAGACTTCCATTCTTTTTATATTTTGCTGCTATATGATAGTCTCTTAACATTTTTCCTTCTTGATCAATTCTTACTGCAAAATCTATCTTATTTAATTGTTCTATATTTTTATCATTTCTTTTTATTCCCATACTAGCTGCTATAAGCCCAATTATTCCTGACTTTGAAGGGTAATAGTCAGTATATCTTGTCTCAAACTTAGAGTTAGTCCCCCGCGCTTGCATAGGGCCAGCTAGTTTTAATAATATAGTTTTCATCTCTAAGTCCTATTTAAGATTTTCCATTAGACTTGCTTTAAGATTTTCTATTAACGATTCTAGAGATTCTTCTTTTTTACCAAAATTACTGAATTCCTTGTCATCTATAATTAAATATGACGAATATAGAGGCTTGTCGAGTATTTTATTATATTTTTCATACTCATCGCTTAACTTTATGATTGATTTTTCTACATAACCATCATTTGATCTTATTGGTTTTTCAAAGGCTGTTATTAAATTTAGAGGTCTGTCTGACCTTAGTGATAATACTATGGAAGATGGCAAGGTCTGGTTTGCAAAAGTATTGATCTTTCCTGTTGGCATTGACTTAAAAAAGCCTTCAATAAACAAGCCCACTGCATATGCAAAGGCATCGTCATCACCTAATTGTCTTCTAAATTCATGAAGTCCTATATTTGCATACCTATATACTGTTGATGAATTATATTCAACTGTACCAAGCATTCCTGCGCCTGAATTATCATCTGGTGCTAAATCATCTACTGCTGTATAAAAATCAAATTCTCTTTCTATTGGATGAGTTGAAATTGCGTGAGCAAATTGACATGATGCATCCTCATTTAAAGTTGGGTCATCTGCAACCATCCTACCAAATAAACAAATGTCTATTGATGGATTATCATTTAAAATGTCTTGTAAGGTTTTTTTATCCTTGATGCCTTCTAAACTTGCTTTAGCGAAGTTTTCTGCTTGCTTGTCGCTGATGAAAAATAAAGCTTTTACTTTACCATCTTTTGTTGAAATCTTAGCTTTATTCAAGCTATCTTCTGCTAATTTCATTGCCTCTTCTTGACTCTTACTTGGGTCTAAATCTATTATTTTATCAGCTATGAATTTAACTAAATTTCTACTTCTTACTCCTTGATTTTCTAAATTGCCATTTTCATTAAAATATGCTCTAACAGCTTTTTTCCAGGATTGAGAGCTAACTCTAGATCTTGTTACTCCGCCATATTGAGCTGTTTTAGGGCTTCCTGTATCGTCCCTATTAATATTTGCTGGTGGTAGAGTTTGAATTACATGTATATCTAAAAACAGTCTATTTTTCATCATATTCTCCTTTATTATTTTCATTTTTACTACTTCTATAATAATCTCTTGCCCATTTTATTCTAATTGAATCCTTGCTATTATATTTGTTATATTCGTATAAATCCTTAGCAAGGGTCGGGAAATCAACTTTATCATCTGTTTTTGAACGCAAAATTTTTATTAGCTGTCTTAAGTGTTGTTTTAGCTCATTAAAATCACTTGCATTTATCAAAGCATTAAACCTAAGATCTGTAGAGTTACTTTCATCTTTTTCAGATGTTTTTATAGACTTAAGACTCATTCCAAAACTTTTGCTTTTACCTTCTTCAATAAAAATTACTTGGTCATCTTTTCCTTGTTGATATAAAGCATAAAGTTGTAAAACCGTCAATAGCGTATCTTCAAAGGAATTTAGCTTATGACTTACTCCAAGTTCCTCTTCTGGTACCATTGAAAATATAAAAGCCAACGACTCTATATTTTCACCAATAGGTCTATTAGAAGAGTTTCTTAAATTTGCTAATATTGCCTTGGTAGATGGATTTTCCCTCGTTTCATTTAAGTATATTATTATCTTTTTGCTCACTTTATATATACTATTTTTTTCCATCGTCTACCTCCTTTCCATATTTATATAATATTGCACAAAGCTTGTTAAATGCAGTGGCTATATTTGCCGGCTCTTTCTTTTCTTTACTATCCTTATCTTTGCTTACGATTTGTTTCATAGTGTAATCATATGCTCCAGCTTCTTCAAATACTTTTTTTGCTTCTTTATATATTAATTGGTTCAAATCATTCTTCCATTTCCCCTCGGTATCTATCATTGAATCTTCTTTATTAATTGCTTCTATCATATCTCTAAAAGGTTTATCTATTATAGCGTACATTTGCTCAACCTTGTTTTTTGCAAAATCACTCTTTTTTAGATTTCTGATTGCCTCAATATCTTTAAGGAACCCTCCGTATATTCCTCCAACTATTTTTTTAGTGTAATCAACCATTTTATTAATTCTAAATATCCATCCCTCTCCAAGGTCATCTACAAATACATCAAGATTCATATTCATCCTGTCATATATTTCATTTATCGGAACCCAAGAAGTTGCATTTCCATCATCTTCTAGGCTTAATACTACTAATGATATTATTTCAAGATCTACTATTTCAGAAATCTCATCAAACCAGTCAATAATTCCTGGTTTTCTTGATTTAGCATCTATATTTTCAGATTCATAATTTTCATATGACATTTTAATTTGCCCAAAGTATCTCCACATAGATTGATTTGCTGGATGTTTTTTTGGAGTGAATTGTCCTTTATTTTCTCCCGTATTGTTATATTTAAATAATGTCATTGGCTCTAGGAAATTATCGGCATGATTAACTTCTGGGAGTTTGATTAATTTCATAGAGAAAGGCTCTTCTTGTTTATGATTAGGATCTATAAAAAGCGCTCTAGAGTAAGCGGTATAAAGACCAGCTATATTATCAATATTTTTTTCAAAGTCAAGGTAAAAATTAATTAGTTCATCATCGGTCAATTCCCAAGCTGTTTTTTGGATATTATAAGTGTATTCGTCGGCTGTCTTGTTATATATCACAAAATTTAACATCAATGTCTCAAAAAGATCTGAACCCTTGAAAAATATTGCTCCCAAATCATATAGCCAACCTTTTGAATTGCGGCGCTTATATTTTTCTTTACCATAAACTGTCTTATCAGCTAAACCTGTATAAGACTGAAAAGTTATTAGCCATCTAGCAATTTCATCATTTGTCAAAATTTCTTTATTATTTTCATTTGCTGACTTTGGTGCAAATAATGCAACTTTATTATCCGACTCAGTTATAGTTCTATTAATATTTTTTCCTGATATCTGTCCAATAGTTTTACCCTTTATTTTGTCTAGACTCATATATTCATCTGTCACTTGATAAAACGGTCTTTTATCATCATAAAGATAAAAACTATCTTTCCAACATTCCAGATAATCTATTATTATTTGAGGAAATTTTCCCATCTTCCAAATATTTTCCCAAGTATCTAACAAATCATCCATATAACTTTCATAATTATCTTCATCTACTTTTTCTAGCTGCTGCATCTTATCACTTATTTTTAGATAATCATAAGGATCTCCATCTGCATCATATTTTGAAAATACTGTGTGCATAATAGCTAAAACCAGCCTCATTACAGCAAAATCTTGAATATGCATATCTCCACAAATATCAATATAATCTGCAGATTTCTCAAATATTTGTCGAAGACTTACTAACTTTCTAGATCCCTTCTTATCTAATAAAACCTCTATCCAAGGATCATCAATTAGATTAAACCTTCCCATATTTACTCCTTTCTTTCATAAATCAATCCTAATTTTTTATCATAAATTAAGATATAATCTTCCATTTCATATTTTAGATTTTCATCAAAAATTATTGCCAAATTATTTTTAAGCCACTTATGGTTATCCCATTCCTTTAACTTTTTTATATAAGTCATCTCTAAATTTCTAATTATTTTATCTATAGACTTAGTATTTGCTACCGCAAGTGGAAGTCTTATGGTTTGATTAGCAATTTTCCTAGAAAGGGCTTCATCAATGTTTTCTATTTTTTTATCACTATCAATTAATCCATAACCATCGCCAATTTTCCTTAAGCATATCAATTCTATACTATCAACACTGTCACGAACTTGAGCTGATGCTTTAATATCAGATATCTCAGCATCTGCTTTAGGATTTACAATCCATTCTTTTATATTATTTCTTTCTTTTATAGCTTGCTTTGGATCTGAAATCCTATAAACTTTGGCCTTATCTTTTTTATTTTTCAATTTATCTTCATAATCTTTCTTATAAGTCATATAATTGATCATGTCATTTTGTTCAAGCATTAAATCTTCATCACCATAGACTTGATTAATTAACTTAGGTAATTCATTAGGCAATTCAAGGTAATTTGGTAAATAATATTCAGTTCTCATTAATATATAGGGACTATAAACATAAGTAGAACCCTTATCAAATTCGTAAGAAGAACATGATAAGACGTAGCATTTTGGATTTTTAAAATTACCGGGTCTGTGTCTATCATTTTCCTCATGTCTATGAAGTCTGCCTATTCTTTGTATTAACAAATCTATAGGAGCAAGTTCTGTAAATAATACATCAAAATCAATATCCAAAGACTGTTCCATAACCTGAGTCCCTATGAGAATTTTAAACTTAGGCCTATTTGCACTTTTTCCAACAATTTTCATTAGGATGCTTTCTTTTTCATACCTATCTTCAGCAATGAAAGCTGAGTGAAGAAGCTCTACATTCTCATCTCCAAAAAGATCAATACATTTTTTAGCAAGTTCTTGGCTTTTTCTAACTGTATTCACTATAATTCCAAATATCCCGCCCTCCTCTGATATTCCTTTTATTTTTTCAATAACCAAATCAGATTCATTCTTATTAAATTTAATTAATTCAATAGTTTTATCTTTATTTTTCTCAAAATCGGTAAATTGCTTAATATTTTTCCCATCAGAATATGTTAAAATAGGATATGAATAATTTTCTTCAAAATCTTTAGGGTATATCAAATCATCTACTTTGCCTTGACCTTGTACATAGGCTTTTATCAAACTATTTCGTTTAGATATCGGGAGTGTTGCAGATAAGATTATAATTGGAACCTTATAGGAACTAAGCCATTTTATTGCTTCTTCCAGGTAGACACTCATATAGGCATCATAGGAGTGCACTTCATCAATAATAACAACCTTATTTGCTAGGCCTAAGTGCTTTAACATGAGGTGTTTTTGTTTTAGAGATAAAAGAAGTAACTGGTCAATAGTTCCTATGGTAAAATCATCAAGTATAGATAATTTTCTTCCAGCAAAATAGCTATTAACTCCTACTCCTCCTTCACCATCAAAGATATTTTCCGACTCCTTAAGAGACTCATACTCGCTATTAAGGTAGGCCTTGCCATGTATTAACCTTATAGCTTTCTTTGTCTTATCAAGTTTAGATAGATTATTCAACCACTTTTTCATCCTCGAAAATATAGCATTAGATGTAGCTTGACTTGGAAGTGCAAAATATATGCCACTCCTTTTCGCCTTGTTCGCCAATATTTCAGCCATCATAAGGGCTGCTTCAGTTTTTCCAGAACCTGTCATTGCCTCATAAATTATTATGCCTGGGTCTGAAATATCAGAGACTATCTCTCCAACTAGGTTTTGATCATATCTTGGTTTATTTTCAAATCTTTTTTTAAAAGTTTCAGGATAATAAATCTCGTAAGGCTTCCAAGTAGGATTTTTTACGTCTAACCATTTACGTAATCCCAATTCAATCCTATCATCAACACAAGCCTGTTCATCTACCTTTATGAGAGGAAAATAAGTTTCATTGCTTGTCAACCGGTCTGAGAATATCAAAAGACCCGAGAAAATCACCTGAATATTTTGAGGTAAAATAAACAAATTCGAAATATCATTTATTCCACTATCTTTAAGTGCTGTCTCAAAAAAATACCTATGCATATTTTCCCAAGCCTTATAAGTATGGCTATTAGGGTCATTAGTCTGGTAGATTTCTTCAACATAATTGATTCCTAGATTCGTTACCCTCTCAGACATTGGTCTACCATGATGAGCTCCAGCAATGCATGCAACAGTCGAATTAACACCAAACTTATATAAAATATATTCGCTTAAGTAATTATGCCTGAGATTACCATAATTTCTGCCATCATAAGAAAATCCACCCTCACTTAATAGATCAAAAATAAATTCATCTAAAGAATCATCTCTTGGAAAGGTTTTCTTAAAAGCGAAGCTTGCTGAGCTTTTCCCAATATCGTGCGTTGCTCCCAAAAACATGGCTAACTTCTTGCCATAATCTTCATCTACTCCATATTTTTGTGTAAGTATTTTTGATATCATATCCTTAACACCATCACTTAACCAATGGTCCCACAATGCTCCTGCAATTAATCCAGTTTCTTTAAGATGAAAATAAAGTGGCAACCAATAAAATTGATCGTCAATGCGTTTTTTCTTAGCCCATAATTTCTTATAATCCATAATATTTACCTGTCTATAATATAATATGTAAATGCCTCGAGGCGATATCCTGTTTTCGTGCTTATTGAAAGAGGTTTACAAAATACCCTCGCGTTTGCGAGAACATCCTTCATATTAAATATAAAACCGGATCACCCTCGAGGATCGAGCAATATATAAAACGATAATTTTTTATATTTAATGTCATATCACAATTAGAAAGTATTGTCAATATATATAGTAATAGCTAACACTTGCTTTACTAGAGTAAGTTTGGTTTTAGAAAAATATTTTAAACCACTTAAAAAAGCATCCAGTAAATCTAGATGCTATTTTTATGCTTTATTATGAAAGCCACCAAGACCCATCTGATCTTTGGTGGAGATTACCTACTCTTTCTGAAATTATATTTGAATCCAAATCTTTTATAATTAGCTTATCATAATATCGGTAGTCTTCGCCTGCCATATCCTTTACATCATCCCATCCTTCTTCAATCCAGGCATTGATATAGACCTTTCCATCATCTATCAAAAGAACTGACTCATTTCCTGCAAGCTTGACAGTTTTTCTATAAGGATAGTAAATCTCAAGATGGTCAGAGTCTTGACTTATTAGATGAAGGTTTGATCCAATAAGGGAAAGATTATAGGTAGATAAGTCTTTAATTTTGTAATCAAAAATTTTCTCTAAAATCCCCTCTAGATAATACTTATAAATATTTGCAAGACCTTCATTAAAGTCTACTTGCAAGATGTAAAAAATATCTCCTATATAAATTGGTCTCCCGTAGGCTATGTTCTCTTTTAAGTCAAAAGGCAGATAAACTTCACCTGTTTGGTAGTCATAAAATCTTATTATTGATCCCTTATAGAATCCATCGTATTTGATGATATCTTCTATCTCAAAAAGGTCATCCATATCGGATAAACAGTAGGCAAAACGGGCTTGCCCTGGGATTTCTTCAATGTAATCGCCATTTATTTCTGTAAATTCTTTAAAAATTTTTTTCATATTCCTCCTTCTATGGTCCACTGTAATTTTATTGAACTTACTTCTATCACATAATATTCGCAAGCTAAACCAGGATCTGGGTAAGATTTTGCAAGGTCTATTGTTATATCTCCTAACTTTGCCTTTTTAAAATCATTTTTATTTCCAATAAGAATATACTGGGCTCCTAGATATTCAATCATACCACCAACAACCTCTCCTGGCAGAGCTTCCCAAGGCTTTTCTATGTCAATTCCAAACTTATCCAAGTAAGCATCCAAGTCTGGATAGACTTTCTTTATTTCTTTAATATAATTTTTGCAATAGGCACAATCACATAGGCCATCATAATCTTTATAAAATTGTCTAGTTTCTTCTATAGTCATTTTTCTATATCCAAAGCCATTTTTTCTTCATCGTCCAATACAAGTCCTGATTCACTTGTCCTTATTGTTAGATGCTTATAATATTCTTTATTAAAATATTTCATAAATCTCCTTAATCTTTCAAAAATACTTTTAATTTTTTAGCATAGGCTGCTGGATGCTCGTGTAAATATTGTCCGTGTCCCATTCCTTCAAATATTTCCACCTTCATTTGTGGTAAATATTTCATTAAATTGTCCTGGCTAATTTCTGGGACTTGCTCTTGGCTTCCTCGCCAAAATAGGACAGGCTTATGAAAGTTTCTTAAATTCTCATTTATTTCATAATGGAAAATATACTTACACACATTTTTAATTGATTTTTTACTTATCTTTTTATAAGTCATTTCAATTACACTATCATTATCTTTTCCCATAAGCCAATCAATCATAAATTTAGGAATTGGAATTGATTTTTTGATCATGTATGTTCCTATAATAAATGCCTGAGTAAAAGGATATGCCTTCCGGCCCAATTCTGCGGTTATTGGAGCATCTAGTAAGACTTTTTTAACCCTGATATTTCCCCTACTAATTAAATCTACTGCAAGAGTCCCTCCCATGGAAAAACCACAGAGACCATATAAATTTCCCTTTAGGTCTTTTAGTATATAATTTTCTATTATAAAAAGCTCTTTTTTCATACTTTCTAGGTCATTTAAGTCACTTTGACAATGCCCATCAAGCTCTACTAAAATCAAATAATATTCTTTTAAATAAGGCAAAAGTCCTCCAAAACACAAGTTAGCACTTGATGCTAGACCATGGATAAATAGGAGTGACTTATTATCTTTATTTCCGTAAGTAAGGAATTTCATACTTCCACCTTTTTAAAATAAAGTCAAAATATATCCATCTATTAGGGATATAAGAAAATACATAAGCAAGGCCCTTAAAAAAGCTTCTATGTGTTTCTTTGGGTTTTGATAAAGACTTTTTTCTGGGATTTTTGTAAATCTAATTCTTTTTGTATTTCTCCACCACAAGAGGTCAATTATGATTAGATCAAAAAGATTCAGACCTTGACCTAAAATTGATAAGGCTATAAAGTTTTTCATAAATCTAACTTGTCGTATTTTTAAGCCAAGAATGAAAAATAAAAGAGAAAATATTATAAAATTTCCAATAAAAGTTGTTACTTTACTTCTTTCCTTAAATTTTCCTTGATAATCAATTATTTCTTTAATTTTAGATTGGACCTCATCTGGGTAGGAGTCATAGTTTTTCAAATTTTTCTCATCTGTACCCGTCCCTAAAAAACATAGGCCAAAAAATATTAGACATAAAATAATTAACTCAATTACAAGCGTAAGCTCCTCCTTAAAGACTTCCGTAATCGCCTTTGTACTAATATAAATTCAATACTTCAGTAATTCTATTATTTCATCCTGGGCATCCCTACCCTCTTTAAAAAATCTCACCAAAGGATAGCAGTGGCACATGCCCTCGCCAACAATAATTTCATGGGAGGCTCCATAGGCATCCATTACTTTTTTAAACTCATCAGCATAGGCATATAAGCATTCATCTGACCCATAATAAAAATATATCTTTGGAAATCCAGAAAAATCTCCCTTAGTCCCATCAAGCATATATTCAGGCAAGTCTTTATCACCCTTTAAGATTTCCCTTGCAGTTATTAGATATGTAGGCTCTATCATTACATCTTTAGATTTAAGCCCATTTATTTTTTCCCATATTTCCTTATTTTCAGGTAAGTTTAGGTCAGGAATTCCTCCTGGAGATACTGATATTATTTTCCCTGGCATAGGGTAAGGCCTACCCAAAGCATTATTGTGTAAAAAAATCCCAATGGCAAGATCAGCCCCTGATGAAAACCCGAGAACACTTATATTTTCTGCCTTATAAGTTTTTGTCATTACACCATAAGCCCTTAAAGATACCTCATAAGTCTTATCTACTTTTACATCTTCTGAACAAAGAGGATAACATAAAAACCATACATCCTTATTAGTTTTTTCCATGATTCTTTCTGCCAAAGAAAAATCTAATTTATTAGGCTGGGTAATCATTCCCCCACCAAACAGATAAAATACAGCGCCAGCAGTTGGATTTTCATTTTTTTGATATGCAATTAGCCTATAGCCCATCACATCTTTTTCAATAAGATGATAATTTTTCCTATGAGCTCTCTTCAATGCCTTATCTAAAACAAATACTTCCTTTGCATTTTCTCCCCTTGCATACTCAAGCATCTGCTCTTTATTTTTTAAAAACATTTTTTTAACACCAAGCATCCTTACAAGGTATGCTGCTAATTTATATGTTATACTCATATCACAACCTTCATCACATTATAATATCTTATATACTGATACTTATTATCACCATTATTATACCGTGATTTTAGTAAGGTAAATTGGTTTTTATTAAATTCTAACTAAAAATGACTCTTAAGATTTCTCATCCTAAGAGCCATTTCTAATTTCATTTATCAGATACAAAATAATTTTTAATAAAAACAATGCCAGCCAAAGCAAGTGCAAAGCCCAAGCCAGTATAGAAAAATCCTATAAAAAAATCTGGGGCTAGGCCAGAAGCCCTAAGCCCAATCCCAAAGGTCATCATAAAAGCCATAATCAAATAAGATTTCTTATCAAAAAACTTCCAAAAAGGCATATAAGCATCATAAGCCATAATTCTATTCGTGTGATTTTTAGTCATTTTTAAAAACATACTACCAAAAACCATAAAAACAACAAGACTTAGGCAATATAAATACCAAACATGATCGATAGACCTATAAGCAATAATCCCAATTCTCGCAACATTAAAACCCGCCATAAACCAAACTAGGCCTGCTATCAATAATAAATTTCTTTTCCTAATCTTAACCATCTATCTCTCCCTATTTTAAATTTATAAATTATGAGTTTCTTTATTATTTATTTGCAAAAATTATTTTAGTAATTTAAGTAAATTATTTAGCCATCTTTGAAACTTCTGGCCAGATTTCTGCAAAACTTTTTCCATCAAATATGTCAGATATGATGCTTTCCCCTAGAAGATCAAATACTTTTTCATCCCCTAAATAACCTAGCATAATATCATTATCAACACTAATTATAGCATCCTTATTATTGTATGTAAATTCAAATCCATCTCTAATTTTTTCCAATCAGAAGGAGTAAATAGACTTTTGCCTGAAAAAATATTATCTAAATCTTCTACTAGGTATTCAGTAAAATATTCATCATCTGATATCACATGGTTTATAGACTTTGGTTTTAGACTCGATATCATTGCAAGGTCATATACCATCTTAAGCCTATCTATTTGGCTTGACTCTATTTCTATTTCGCCTTTTGCCTTTTTAGAGATTAATCTTCTCCAAAGGTTTGCTTTCTCTCCAAATACATTAAAGTATCTATAATTTGTGCTTAAAATTTTATTTATTAACTTTTCTAATAATTTCTTATCTTTTATATGATGGCCTATTATAAAGCAGTGATCTCCTTTAATTAATTCAAAGTCAAAATTATGACTATCCATAATACATATATTAGGCCAAAGCCATTCATTATTGCAATACATCTTATCCTCTATGATTCATGTAGAAATATCTTAATACTCATCTTAAGCCACTTACCTCTCATTTCTTTATCGATTACTCTTGCAAAAAGTTCCTTGCCTGCATCCATCAATCTAGAAAAGATGACATTGTCTTGTCGTGGGACATAGCCAATTTTTTCCTTATTTAAAGTTTCTATACGTATTGCTTGAGGATCTGCTTCATTTTCAACCTCACGATAAAATACCAAGCGATCATCCTTTTCTAATTTTGAGCTTATGGCTTCGATATCTGGAATATGACTTGTTCCTGCCACATAGGTATCAAAAAGATAAATGTCTCTTTCAAAAGGTTTTGGTAAGTCTAGTCCCGTTTCCTTATTTATAAGATAATCAAGAAGGCCAGCCTCATCTTTTTTTATTAAATCACTCATATATATCCCTCATTAAATCTTTTATATATTCTTCTTGAGTTCTTATAGCTTCTTCATAAGCTTCTAGATTATTTTTCAATTCTTTTAGCTTATCTGCTCTTTTATTTTTATCTTCTACAAATTCTTTCCAGGTATAAGGCGGCTGGGACTTGATTAAATCTATATCTTTTTGAATTTTTCCTATAAGTCCCTCCAGCCTTTTTACTTCATCTTTCAAAGCTTTATCAGACAAGGCTTCTTTATCTGTGTCTTCGTTAGAAATAACAATATCATAAATTGTTTGAATAGTCATCAAATCTCCATTTTTATAGGAGTCTGTGGCCTTATAGAAAAATTCTTTTTCCTCTTCTGTAATAGCGGGATTTATATCTGGATGAATCTTTTTTACAATCTTCTTGTATAAGGTTTTTATTAGTATTTCTTCTTCATCTGTTAAAAAGTCCATTTCTGAACGTTTTAAGGCTTCTTTCATGTCAGATATTTTTCCATCTAAGACCTTTTTATATTCAGCAAATTCATCGTCCAGGTCTTTTTCAATAGTTTCAATATCTATGCTTTCTTGGCGGTTCTTTTTTGCTTGAATCATCTCCTTCTTTCTCCTTAGGCGGAGATATTTGCAGTAGGCCTTATAAAGATTGTATTCAAGACTTCCAAAATTAAGCATATATTGAGTTTTGATATTTTCACAAATAACAAATTTTAGATTGTCTTTCTCATAAACTAAATCTGTTAAAGTTTTTTTAAGTTCTGTGATTTTTTCCTTTGCTTCTTTATAGGCTGGAAACTCTATAATTTCTCCCATTAGATCCTCCATTTAAAACTATATTATTTTAAAGCTTTGGGCTTATCTTTTATTTCCACGATTGCTAAAACAATTGTCAAAATAAATAAAATAAGGGAAAATATTCCATAAAGAGTAAGATCCTTCATTATTCCAAGTTTAAATAATCCGCCAATACAATAGGTGTAGATACAAAACCAAAATATGATTACAGTCCAGTCTTTTTTATGGCTTATAATTATATCTTTTCTTTTATTCATTAGATAAGCTAATAATTTCATTAAAACAAATATCCATATAGCTAGAAAGGCTAAATAAGCAAACCATTCATCAGTGATTTTATTTAAAAGTAATGAAATATAGCTACAAACTCCTACAAAAGCTACTCCTCCAAGGCCAATAAGGATTGACATCAAAACCCTAATCTTCTCCTCATCATGATTTTTCTCCCAACTTTTTAAAGTCATGTAAATAATTGAAGGCACTTCGAACATATAGCCCAAAAAATTCACCCAAATTACAGACATAAACATATGGTGGTTGATATCTAGATTTATAGGACGACCATCCCAAACCCAGAAACCTCCATCTAGCCTAGTAGCTACTACATCTAATAGCAAATCCATACTCACAATCAGCCATCCGCTTAATAAGGCTGTCATAATGTTACTAAGTGAAAACTTCTTGGCTATCCTTAGGGCAACGACACTTATCCCACCCCACATGAGCCCTCCAAAAAAAGGAAATTGGTAGGGTGAAAACCCAATGCTTATGTAAAAATCATTGCTGTAATGGTAGATATCTGTAAGTCTCACTGCCAATAGCTCTAAGGAAACACCAGCTAGGGCTCCAGATATCAAGAGTCCAAGTTCCCTATAAGATTTATTTTTAATAATATCTAAAAGTAAAATTAAAACTATAAAATAACAAATAAGTTCAAAAGAATTAATCCAATTCATAACTTTCTCCTAAAAATCCCTTATATTGCCTGCATTGTTAGCTTAATGAACCTCTATTATCTTAAAATTATCTTACCTTAAAGATTTAATTTTAGTAGAAACAAAAAAAGGCGGAGGCTTTATTTTATTTAAAACTCCTCCGCTTATTTTTTAATAATTATTTACTTGTCAAAAATTTAAACTTTTGTTTGAAATTTTATTTATTAACCTACCCCTATCAAAGATCGCATTATATCATACATTGTAGGTGAATATGCCTCATTTTGTATTTGTTTAGACCAATCAAATACTTCTTCTCCATTTAAAACTTCATCTGGAAGGGTCATTGTCCCATCCTTCATACTAAGTGAAGGCGAAAACTCATAGACATCATCCCTATATCTTATGGTGATTTTTCCATTTGGACCAAGGTCACTCATATTTTGGCAAATAAATGTTGGGCCGCAACAAGCATTTGAGTCTAGGTATATATTATCCACTTCTTTTAGTTTTCCATCTTCTGATATTTCTAGCTCCTTAAGAGCAATTGATGCATTTTTATATTTAGGAATTAGTAAGTAACACTCTTCACCTATTAGATATGGCAAGTCGCCTACTTGACTTTCTTTGATAGTTACAAGCATACTTGGATCTTTATAATTAAATAAGTTACTTGTCCAAACATTAAGCTTTTCTAAGGTATCTTTTAAGCTATCCTCATCCACAGCCCCTCCGAGATAAATCATAAAGGCCTTGTACTTGTCATCATATGGGTCTATTCCAAGCTTTGTAGCCATCCTTATATACTCGTCAGAAATAGGATTTTGGTCAAAATCATTTGTATTTAGTTTTAAAATTGGTGAGCAATATCCCATTTGTGAGCTTTTATATTGATCAAAGAGAAAGGTTGGCTTGCCCACTTCATCTATATAAATTTGACCCTTCTTATTTTCGTAATTGTCCCATAGGTCATTTAAAACCAGACCTGTGTAATTACTTGGGTTATAAATGTAGGAATAATCGGTTGTATCTCTATAATAGATGCTTGTATAAAGGGCCTGGTCTTCTCGCAAGGAATTTTCAACCATAGGTAAAATCTGATCCTTACTCACTCCCAAATCTGCCATCAACTCATCATCGCTAATGAAATTGCCATCAGGAAGGGAAAAGTTATAGACCTTATAGCGTATAAATTCCCCACTCCAAATATCGTAATTTTCAATCATTATGCTTAAGACCTTCTCATCTTGATAAACAGAAAATGTGGCATAAGCCCCTATCTCCTTGCCTTCTATATCCTTCTTATGTTCCTCATATTTTTCCTTAATTCTAGCGGCTATCTCATCGATTTCCTCGTTGGCTTTCTTTGCATCATCAGATTCTAAAAGAATCCTTGGTAGGTGGATGCCATAGTCATACAATTTGGCATATTCTATATGGTCTTTATCGATAAAATCATTCCATACTTGCCTGTCCTCAACATAAGAAGAAACTGAGCCTAACTTTGACCCCTCAACTTGTTTTAATTTTTTTGAAAGCTTTGACTCAGAAATTTTATCTTGAGTTCCCGTATTATCCTTCTTATTTGAGATATATGTATCATGCTTTACTTCTGCGTCTGGCTTAACCTTATCATTACCTTTCTGACAACCAGTAAAAATAAAAGTAGCCAGCCCTAGTATTACAAAAACCTTAGACATTCTTTTCATAATATCCCTCCTTATAATTAATACCCAGAAAAAGCCTATATTCCCACTTTTCAATGATTTTAAAGAAAATATGAAGGAGGAATTTAGCCAAGAAAAAAATAATTTATGATGAGAATTATTAAGAAGAAATCTAAAAAGGGCTCAAAACCGAGCACCTTTTAATTTCAGATCAATCTACCCTTATCAAATCTATTGTCTGTCTGTCTAAAATTCTCTTTAATGAGAAATGATAGATTATTAGATTAATCCCAAAGACGACTAGTGAGAATACTAGGAAGCTTTTGTAGTCATAATATTCTATTAAAGTACTCATTCTTAAATCAGAAGCGATTAATGATATTATAAACATAACACCTAAGCTCACCATAATAGCAGTTATAAAGGACTTTACCTGTTCTCCAATAAATTCTCTTTGATAGATGTTCTTTAATTCATCTACATCCATTCCACAAGAGTAAAGACTGCCGATTTCTTTTTTTCTGCTCATAAGACTTAAATTAATGGACGAGTAACCGTTGGTGATATTTAATACAAAGATGATTGAAGCAATACCTATTGCAAATTTTATGAAACTTTTCACGTCCTTATATTCATTTTTTGCGATTTCTTCACCTATTGTGATATTAAATCTATCTTCAGGTGAAATTTGTTCTCTAATCATGGCCTCTACATATTCCTTTACATCTTTGGTATCAGAGTCTTTTACCTTCATATTCAAAGTATAGGCATATCCTGTATATTTCTCATCACCTGATTCTTCCATAAGTTTAAAATAAGTGTCAAAATCTGTATAAACTTTTACATCAAATGGCATTGTTCTCGACTTATATTTTCCCAAATCTGTTATAGTCTTTGAAATTTTAATAGTCTTATTATAATCATTTTCAAAGTTAATATCCAAAGTCTGTGGATTTTCAAAATATGGAATTCTCTTTGCCTTAGCTATTGGAATAGAAGAATCTTCTTGAATTGTATTGTAGAGGACAAATTCACCCTTCTTTCCTCCAAGTTCTTTTAAGTCTTTTTCTTCCAAGGCGATGATAAATCCATCCATACCCTCTGACTTATATTTTTCTATATTCTTTCTCGCTTCCTCGTCTAAACCTGCTGCCTTTGCTTCTTTTGAAAATTCATTTGTATTTTCCACTTGAACATATTTATCTTTTGAAATATATGACTTGTCGTTAGGAATTTTATCTACAATTTCATTTAATATCTTTGGGACTTGATTCTTTTCACTAAAATAATCAACAGAAAAATTATAGCCATTATCGTAACTAGAATAATCTCTGTAGTATGTTGATATGCCTATAGTGATTATAAATACTGAAATAATAATTATCCCTATTGCAGAAATATATCTCTGTGATTTTATTGAAGCTAAGTTGTTAAGTTTTAATTCCTTCCAAAAATCTTTGGCTCTTTTCTTCTTTGATTTTGAAAAATCTATATTCCCTCTTATGCCGTCTATAATGTTTATTTTAGAAATCTTTTTCGCAGGGGATTTAATAGCTAGTGCCACAATTGTAAAAGAAACCAAAAGTATTGCTAAACTTAATAAGGGATTAAACTTTACCAGATTAAATTCACTTAATTGTTTGTCTATTTGAATGTATTTGTACAGATAATATATAGAGAAAAAGCCTACAAGATGTCCTAAAAGTATTGGAATTGCAGTTGTAACAAGTCCTTCCTTTAGAAGTAACAGATATATTTGTCCATTGCTAGATCCTATAGACTTGTAAATGGAAAGCTCTCTAATCTTCCTTAACCCCCAAACCCAAAAGATATTTTTTATAAAAAACACAAAGATTGCTATACAGCCAAGAACTGATAGAACGGTAACAGCCTTGCTCTTTATATTTTGTAAGGCTTCGTGTTCTACTCCATAATAGTTTATAAGACTTTTAGAAAATTCTAAATGAACATCTTTACCTAGTATTTTGTTTATTTCACTTTGTATCTTATCTCTATTTTTGTAAGCTTCTTCAAATGAATGAAATTTTACAAAGGTTCTAAAAGTGGTCATTTTATCTTGTAACCCTAGAGAAAAACTTAGTTTACTGTACTTGTTGTATACATCTCCGTAAACACCGACTAAAGTAAAGCTTTTAGAATCTTGGCTCTCAAATTTTTCCCTGCCAGTATTTGCACTTGTTGTACCTATCTCTTCTCCATCTAAAAACCTTTTGCCTAAATCAAGTTCTATCTTGTCGCCTATTTTAAGTTCATTTTCCTTTACAAGACTTTCAGATAGTACAATTTCGTCTTCCTTTGTTGCAAATCTGCCTTCAATAAGTCTCGAATACTCTCTCATTTTATTGATTGCTTTGTCTTGATAGTTTATAACGACTAAATCGTCTCCAAGCTTTCCGTTGTCAGGATCAAGAGACATTTTCCCAGCCAAGTCAATATCTTTAATGGAATTTAACTTTTCAACATCCTCATTTGAGAGTTCTTCTTTAATCTCCCCATGATAAAAGCTTGAAGCCATATAATTACCATAGTTGGATCTCAAGCTTCTATATCCAAAATAAAAAATAAAGGTGAAAAATAGACTTACAATAAATAAGGAAATAAAAATGGGAAAATTCTTCTTATTCATGTTTCTCATCTCCTATTATTTTCCCATCAACTATAGTGACAATTCGATCTGCCTCTAGAGCGATTTTTTCATCGTGGGTTATTAGGATTATAGTTTGTTTTAGAGTTTTATTAAAATATTTGAAGATTTCAATTATTTCCTTAGAATTTTTCCTATCGAGATTGCCTGTTGGTTCATCTGCTAGGATGATTGATGGTCTATAGATCAAAGATCTTGCTATGGCAACTCTTTGCTGCTGGCCACCTGATAATTCGCTTGGGAAGGAATCTAGTTTATTTTCTATGCCAAGTTTACTTACAATATCTAAGAAATCTTCCTCATTGATTTTTCTTTTATCTAGCTTTAAAGGTAACTCTATATTGTGCCTGACTGTCAAATTTTGGATCAGATTATAAAATTGATAAATGAGCCCTACCTTCCTCCTGCGAAATAGGGCAAGTTCCTTTGATGTATACTTAGAGATGTCATTGCCATCTATGTAGACTTTGCCAGAAGTTGGGCTATCTACTCCTCCTATAATATGTAAAAGAGTAGATTTTCCTGACCCACTTGGACCAACTATCGCTACAAATTCACCTCTTTCTATACTAAGGTCTACCCCATCTAGGGCAACCACCTTAGAATTTCCATCACCATATTCTTTTCTTAAATTTTCTACTTTTAATATTTCCATACTTTCCTGCCTTTCTTAAGCTAAGTATATAAAAGTAAAGTGATTTTTAGGTGACATTGTAGAATTTTATTTCAAATCTTGCTCCCTTATCAGAATTGCTAACAGAAATCTCCCCATTATTTTTTTCTACAATAGCTTTAGCCATGGCAAGACCTATACCAAAACCTTTGGAATCTGGAGTCTTGTAAAAGCGTTTGAATATCTTTTTGATAATATCTTCATCGATTCCTCCCCCATCATCTTCAATAATCAGATTTGTGTAGAGAGGATTTTTGTAAGATGAAATGGTGATTTTTTGACAATTTGGCCTATTATCAGCATTTTTAAAAATATTGATAAGGGCTTCAGCCAACCAATAAAAATCTCCATAGATTATATTTTCTTTTAAATCATTATTAATTTCTAATTTAGTAGACTCTTTTAAAGATAAGGTATCAAGAGCGTAGGCCACTAATTCATCCAAACGTATCTCTTCCATTTTCATTAGATCCTTATTAGCATCTAGGCTTGATAACTTGAGCAGGATATCCGATAGAGAATTTAATCTTAGGGTCTGCCTTTTTAAAATCTCAATATCTTCATTTGTAGGATAATCCATTTCTAGATTTTCTATAGAAAAAACCATGGATGTGATAGGAGTTTTTATCTGATGGGCTATGTCTTCTAGATATTCTACTTGCTTTTGGCTATTTCTAGTGGACGTTTCCTTAGCCTCAACTATCTCTATAAAAAGTTTATATATCTTATCCTCAAGAAGAGAAAAATCATCCTGCTTCATGGGTATAGAGTAATTTTGATTTCTCATATTTTCTATCAAATTAATAAGGTCTCTTATCCTATTTTTCTTCCTTTTTTCCAAAAAATAATAAAGTAGGCAGAGGCTTATTATCCAAAATACATAAATCATTTAGTCCATCCTATAACCTATTCCTCTGACAGTTGTAATGACTTCCTTGTCTAATTTCTCCCTGATTCTTTTAATGGTCGATGTGAGAGTATTATCATTTACAAACTTATCCCTGTCTTCCCAAAAGGTTTCTAAAAGCTGACTCCTAGTGTAGACCCTGTGGGGATTTTTGATAAATAAAACTAGGATTTCATACTCAAGTGGAGTGACCTCTATATTTTCCCCCTTATAATAAAGCTTTGAATCATTTAAATCTATTTTCAAATCCTTATAGGCAATAGCTTTATCTTGGCCAAGGGGAATAGTCCTTAAAACCGCATCAATCCTAGCCCTTAAAATAGCAAGGGAAAAAGGCTTTGTAAGATAGTCATCCGCCCCTTGATCAAGGGCGGCAATTATAAAATCCTCATCATTTTTAACAGTTGTAACAAGAACCCTAATATCTTTTTCCTTCAATTTTTCTATCAAATGTTGTCCATCCTTATCAGGCAAATTAATATCGAGAAGAGCCACATCAAAGTCGATATTTAACTTGAAACTAGCCTCATAAAAAGACCCAGCTATTTCTACCTCATAGCCATTTTTAGTCAGATATTTTTCCATCTGCAAGGCGATATCTTCATTATCCTCTATAATTAAAATCTTTGGCATTAGAAAACTCTATATTCTTCTAATTCTTATTACAATAATCTCATAAATCCGCAACAGCCTAATTCAGAAAATTCTTCAAAGCCTAAAGAAGAATAAAATCCTATTGTTTCTGGAGCTATATCTGTTGTTAATTCAATTTGTCTGACATTTGGATATAAATCCATCATAGAGTCAAGGAGGGCTTTGCCTATTCCCTTTCTTTGGTAGTCTGGCAAGACTAATATATCTTGGATAAAGATAATAGTATATCCATCTCCAACAGCACGAATCACGCCAAGAAGTTTTTCATCTTCAAAGGCTGCTAATATTTTTAAGGAATTTTCATATCCCTTAATCAAGACATCCATATCATCAGTGTAAGAAGTCCAACCAACCGCATCATAAAGATCTCTTATCTGGTCAATCTTAAAATCTGTATATTCTCTAATTTCCATATTTTCCTCACTTATTTATTATAGTTTTCTTTATAATTTCATATTAGAAGTCTAAAGCTTTCAACTTTATATATTAACATCAATCTTAACACATGTTCTCTTTTTTCATACTATATTTTTTGTCTTCCGTTTTGCTATAAGAAATATTCATAAAATTCAAGACAATTATTTACAATTTCTGGTTTTGATAAATTTTTGTATAGAGCAATCTAGCTATAAGAAAAAACAAACACTTTAATTAAAGTATCGTACCCTATAATTATCTTCAAAGATTTATTAGTATTTTTTCTCATAATATCTATTTACGAAAAAGCTAAGTATAGGGTAAGAAAAAAACTCCAAGAGTAAGTATAGTAGCAGGCAAGTATTCCTTTATGGAAAAACAAATTACAGCAACTAGGCCCATGATAAGCATGAGAATAGGTGTCATCCCAGCATTTACCTTTAAATTCTTTATTTAAAAACTTATGAGCGATGAAGGTATAAACTCCTCGCCTTTAATATGCTAAAACTTTATCCTTTAATTTCTAGGAATATTACTTATAATCTTGCTTATATCTATAAATTGGTTTAGACTTCTAAAAACTTGAAAAATTGATGATTGTATTATAAAATCTTCGTGAGTTTCTGGAAGTTCCATCATATGAAAATGTTCTTGTAAAAATTCTATCCTTTTTTTGACCTTAATTATATCTCCATTATCACTAAGATTGTTTGCAGTATCAATCATTAGATCAGATATCAATTTCCCATCGGCAAATTCTTTAGGTATTGATTTTAAATCATCATACATCTCCATCAAAAGATCCATCTCCCTTTCCCTATGGCTAAGACCTATCATTAGATTCTTGCTATTTTCTATACGATTATCATTTTCAATAATCGCAAGATCAAGGGCCTTGTTTATGTCATCTTCAAGCTTTTTGATCTTTCCTTCATATATTTTAACATCTAAATTATTTACAAGAGTATCACCAAAAAATATCAAGATATCCTTGATATCTCCATCAATATCCTCTATCCATTTTTTCAACTCATCCTGACTTTCTGGTGCATATAAGTTAGTAAGCATGGCAAATCCTGTTCCTATTAGGATAAGACCGAGTTCATTAAAGATAATTGATGAATTAACTTCTCCATAGCTTAATAAATGTGTAACAACCACGCTTGAAGGACCCAGACCTAGTTCAATTTTTAATAGGAAAGATATAGGGACAAATAAGAGTAAATATAGGCCAAATGCCCAAGTTTTGTAGTCAAAAATTTCAAATACCAAAATCCCTAAAACAAGGGCTATTGTGGCAGATAAGCTTCTTTTAAGTCCACCCTTAATAGTCGCCTTTCTAGTCTCAAATATATCAAGGATGGTAATAATCCCTGCTGAAGATGAGAATCTAAGTCCTAAGGCCTGGGCTACAAGTAAGGATAGGGTAGCTGCTATAGCTGTCTTTATAGTTGTGCTAAGTAATGTTTTATTCATAATTATTCCTAATTGTAAAACTAATTTTTATATCTTTATATATTTTAATTTAATCTTTGCTTTACTGATCGTGGGTATTTCATATAATACTCAAATATTAACCTAAGCAAAATATTTAAAGCATTAGTTTTTTTATAACAAGCTTGCGACCATATCGCCGTGCCTTTTTTCATCCACCCTAACACTTTCGATTTCTGGAAACTTTTTTGCTACTGGAGCATAATTTTCAGAAGCTTTATACTCTCCCCTTGCAATTTTTGGATACAATCTTTTTTTACCGATTAGCTTATAAAGGATAGGCATAAAGAAAGCCAAGGTTTTCTTTGGTTTTAAATTTTTCCTTGTAAGTTTATGAAATACCGCAGCATGATGACCCTCCTCTGCTGAAAGCTTTCTAAAGGTAGCCGCATCATTTTTATCCTTAACTACATCAGCAAGGGCTTGGTACATCAAAACTACATCTAATTCTCCTTGTTGAGATTTTAATAATATTTTCATATCTTCTTTACTTATAGTCATATTCTCTCCCCTAGTTTTTATTTTCATTTTATATTGTTAAAAAATTTCAATTTATCTTCGATATATTTATTATATAAATTTTCAGATAAAATGACAATAAAAAACCCGACTTAAAACACTTTATAACGTAAGTCGGATAATTTTACTAGTTATTGTTTTTTATTGAATGGGCAACTGATTTTACATGACTTGAGTGGTCAGTATGGATAAAATTTTAATTCTTAAAAAGGCTCGCATGTGGAAATATATACTCAATTATTCCTAAATTCTATTAACTTTTGTATTAGGGGTATATAAAATTATAATCTCTTAAATTTTTTGTATCCGAAAAGTACATGGATGACGCGCTGCTTCAAAAGACCTATACCACGGATTTCCTGACAAAGAAGCGCATCAAGAACAATGCTCAATACTACGATGAAGTCGACCACGAAGCAATCATTACAAAGGAGCTATTCATGCATGTGCAGGCAGAGCTTGTACGCCGTCGGGTAGTCCATGTCAGCCCGAAAGGAAAGAATGGTATGGATACAATAAATAATAAAGAAACAAAGGCTGAAGAATCAATCTATGAAAAATATAAAAATTCAGCATTCTATAATAATAGTAAAACTAAAGAAGCCTATTTAAAACTAAGTGATGATAAAAAAGAAAAGCTTGATAATGTGAATATAGACGGAAAATATCCTTTAACCATAGAGGAAGTCAAAATTCAGGCATGTTTAAATTGCCAATTCATAAGAGTGAATGGATATATTCATTTATGATTGATAAGAATAACAGCGGAGAAGTTGGTGAATATGATGGACAATTCGAAGATGCCCAACCTAGTGAAAAACAAGCAAGTAAAAAGCCAAATTCTGAAATTATAACAAATCAAAAAAATCAAGTCAAATCAGTCTAAGCAAAGTCAAAAAGTAGAACCTATTCAAAGTCAAGAAAAAGTAGTAACTGAATCTAGCACTAAGACAGTTGACCAGCAAAGCTTAGTACAAGCTAAAACAAGCCCAACTTCATATAAAACAATTGCAAATACAAACGTAAAAACAGGTATCAAAGGAACGAGACCAATAGTGCTAGTATTGATAATCTCAACTATAGGATCCCTCTTGCTAAACAGAAAGAAATTTGAAAAATAAATAAGAAGATGTTATGATTTAATAAAGATAAATTTATTTTTTACCAGAGTTAAAAAAGCCCTAGCTCTGGTTTTTGTATTAAATAAATAATTTTTTAAATATCCCTTCGCAAAAAATAATCTTGGCAAAATCTTTATTGTTATTATTATAATTTCTATAGGAATCTTTTGAAGATTCTTCATATATTTTTAGAAAGTGTTCCTTGCTTGGTATCCTGAATTCGATTCCATTAAAATTAACAAGGTCTATATCCTCTTCATAGATTCCAGCAAAATCATGAAGGGAACTAATGCTTCCATATTCTACACTGATTTCACTTTTTTTGAAATTCATGTTCATGGATGTCAATAAGATCATATCCTAGGACTCCCATTATTTTTAATATCTTATCCCAGTCATAAATCCTATCATAATCAGGATCCTCCCAACCTCTTGAGTCTCCGGGCACATGAATATCAATGTCTGATGGATTCCATTCGATCTTTGTAATAAATTCTAGACCTAATGACCCCATTAGGGTTTGCCTTATGCCAATTTTATTTAATTGTAAACATATGATTTAAATTCATCAAATAACTTACTCATTTATTTTCCATTTATTTTTATAATCGACAGCTTATATCTTAAGATTTCAAAAAGTACAAGTAGTTAAAATATAAAATATCAAAACATTAAACATACAATTATGATTTTAGATCCTAACTTTAGTCCTTCAAAATATATTTTTCCATTCTATAGATAATATATACCATGCCTAGAATTGAAGGTATTTGTATAATAAACAAGCCAATAAGCCAGTCATATAGGTTAAAAACCTCACCTAATACCATTGTAATCAAGCTAATAACAAGGCCTACTAAACCTAACTTGATGCCAGACCTATACCAATATTCATTTCCATTTATCCAATTTGATTCACTTTTAGCAAGTCTTGGAAGAATGTAATGGGATAAGCCCACATACTTATATGAATCTAATCTCTCCCTTCCTCCTCTAAATTCCTCTATAATTTCTTTTGGAGGGTAAGGTTTTGGATTTTTTAATAGATTAAAATTTACGATAATAATTAAAATATTTATTCCTAACAATAGTAAATATAATTTATTTGTCATTTTCCACCCCTAATAGAAAATATATTAAGATACCTTCTCGGCAATCATAACACCAATCGGTGCAAGACCTCCATATACTAGTCTCATTTCAAGTACTGAAAATCCATATTTCTCAATGAAAGCTTCAAATTCTTCTTTATTCCATTCTTGATACATCCTAAACCCAAAAATAGACATCAAAGTCTTTTTGATTTTTCTTTGTTTCCCCTCTTTCCATAGAAAAGTTGGAGCGAGCAAAATTCCACTAGCTTTTAACACCCTATATATTTCTCTCATTGCATAATCTGGATTTGGCATGATATGAAGAGCATTAGAGATTAACACACAATCAAATTTTTCATTTGCATAAGATAATGCTGTTGCATCGGCTGTTTCAAATGTAAGATTTTCATATTGCCCACGTTTTTTAGCTTCTATAATCATCTGTTCTGAAAAGTCCGTACCAAGCCAGCTTTTACTATGTTTTGAAAGAATAAAAGATAATTGACCTGATCCACAAGCTAGCTCAAGCACTTCCATGTTTTTATCCAAATAAGGACAAATATATTCACAAACTTTATCATATACTGCTTCATCTTTTTTCATAAAAGGTGCATAGAGCTTAGCAAATTTATCCCAAAAATTTTTACTGCTTTTGTCAATCACTTGCAATCCTCCTCTATATATAAATTACCCTATTTATCTTTATATTAATATTATACCTTGTAAAAATTAATAATAGCTGTTCCTATCCAATTAGGAATACTAAAAACTAGAGATCTGAATTAGAAAAGTTTTAAAATTGAAAATATGTAAAAAAGCTATATCTCCCTACCGGCATCTGATATAAAAATCTCTAGTAGATAGGAATTATAGCTATTAAAAATAATTAATGATTTGCTCAAAAATCAACTTCTATTTTTCATTCAAACTAATTTCATTTTTCTTAATTCTAAGGCTTAAATCCTTGATATTTTTTTCTATTTTAGATATAATTTTCCTAAAAAACTCATCGTCTTGACCTGTTGGATCTTCTAAATTCCAATCTTCTGTATATTGATTTTCTACAATCGGGCAAATTACATCACAACCCATAGTAATTGATATGTCAATATCTGGCAAATCATCAATAAGCTTTGAATATTGAATTTTCTCCATGTCAATATTGTATATATCTTTCATTAGCCTGACAGCATCTTGATTTATTTGGTTTTTTATTTGTGTTCCAGCTGAGTAGGAGTCAAACACATCTGAAGCAAATTTTTTCCCTAAGGCTTCTGCAATTTGGCTCCTACAGCTATTATGGACACATATAAATGCAACTTTTGGCTTTCTCATTTTAATTTACACCATTTTTTCTAATAATTCTTTTACTTCATACTTGTTTAAAACTTTGCCATATGATACAACTTTTCCCTTTATAACTAAGGCTGGAGTAGACATAACTCCATAACTTGCGATTTGAGAAAAGTCTGTAATGTGGTCTATTGATTCTTCAACATTAAGTTCAGCCAGTGCTTCCCTAGTTGATCTTTCTAAAGCAATACACTTAGCGCAACCAGAACCTAATATCTTTATCCCCTTTTCTTCTGCTTTTTCTATATTATCTGACGAGTAATTTACATCACAACAAGTTGATTTTTTAACATCCTTATTATTAACAGGCTCACAATTTCCTCCACAAGTACAGTTTTTCTCTTTTTTACCAAATAATCTCATTTTTCCTCCTTAATCCATATATATTTTTTCTTTCTTATTAATTATTTCATTTTACTTCCCCGTCATATTAAAAAAGGGCTAATAATATTAAATAAGTAACCTACAACAATTATGCCAAAAATACAAATTCCTATAAATAGGAATAAAAGCTTAGGTTTAACTGCTTTTTTTAACATAATCAATGATGGTAGGCTTAGTGTAGTAACTGCCATCATAAAAGATAGGACGGTTCCAAGTTGGGCGCCTTTTGCCAATAGAGCTTCTGCTATTGGTATAGTTCCAAAAATATCAGCATACATTGGTATTCCTACAATAGTTGCCAAAACCACTCCAAATGGATTATTGCTTCCTAAGATATTTTCCACCCAAGTTTGAGGGATCCAATTGTGTATCAATGACCCAATGCCCACACCTACTAAAATATAAGGGAAAACTTTTTTGAAAGTATCACTGACTTGAGTTTTAGAAAAATCAACCCTATCTTTTACTGTTAAGCTTGGAGAGCTAATATCAACTTGACTAGCATTTTTTATAAAATCTTCTACATAACTTTCCATATGCAGTTTTTCAATAAGGCTACCACCAGCTACAGCAATAATTAGCCCAAAGACTACATATGCTAGGGCTATTTTACCTCCAAAGATGCTCATTAGTAAAATAAGGCTACCCAAATCAACCATTGGAGAAGATATTAAAAATGAAAAACTCACTCCAATAGGCAAACCAGCACTTGTAAAGCCCATGAAAATAGGGATTGAAGAGCATGAACAAAAAGGTGTTACTGTGCCTAGTAAAGCAGATATAATATTTGCCCACAATCCATCAAAACGTCCCAGAATTTTTTTGCTTCTTTCAGGTGGGAAATAGCTTTGTATATAAGAAATTATAAAAATTAACACGCAAAGTAATATTGTAATTTTTATAACATCATATACGAAAAATTGTAAACTTCCTCCAAGTTTTGTGCTTATATCAAGGCCAAGATTTGTCAATATTTTTCCTATCAATTCATTGAGCCATTTCATACCTAGAATTTGATCTTGAATAAAACTCCACATACCTAAACTCCATAAACGTTATATTCTTGATTTTCTAAAAACCAGTGTTTTGTGTTATTAGCAATATTTACTAAGAATAACATAACTGGGACTTCAGTAAGAACACCTACTGTGCAAGCTAATGCAACTGGTGAATCCATCCCAAATATTGCTATTGCAACAGCTACAGATAATTCAAAGAAATTTGAAGCTCCAATCATGCCTGCTGGTGCAGCTATTTCAAAAGGTAAGCCTACTTTTTTGCTTACACCATAGGCAATAGTAAAAATTAGGAAAGTTTGAATGGTAAGTGGAATAGCTATCAATAAAATATGAAATGGGTTTTCTAAAATTACATTTGCTTGTGAAGAAAATATAATTATTAGAGTCAATAGTAGTCCAACTGTTGTCATTCCATCAAATTTACTTAAAAATTGTTTTTCAAAATAATCCTTTCCTCTTTTATCAATTACTGTTTTCCTTGTGATAACACCTCCTAATAATGGAAAAGCAACAAATAAAAACACACTAGTAAATAATGTGCTATATGGTACTACAACATTAGACACACCTAATAAAAACTTCACTATAGGTACAAAAGCAATTAAAATTATTAAATCATTTGTGGCTACTTGAACCACAGTGTAAGCAGGGTCACCCTTTGTAAGAGTCGACCACACAAAAACCATAGCAGTGCATGGCGCAGCTCCGAGCAAAACAGCTCCCGCTAAATAATCACCTGCCAAATCATTAGGAATGATATTTTTAAACATAATAAAGAAAAACAAATAAGCTATTCCAAACATAGTAAATGGTTTTATTAGCCAATTAACAGCCCATGTTACAAACAAACCTTTTGGATTTTCTCTAACTCTTTTAATACTTTGAAAATCTACTTTCATCATCATTGGATAAATCATAATCCAAATTAATATCGCTATCGGCACAGATATACCAGCAATTTGAATTTTACCTAAAGCAGATGGGATTATAGGTATATATTTTCCTATAAGTACCCCAACAATCATGCAAAACAATACCCATAAAGTTAGGTATTTTTGAAATACATTAATTCCTTCATTCTTATTTTTTTCCATAGTTCATCATCCTCCTTTAGTATAGACATATTCAAATATTTCTATGTATGGTACAAAAAAATTACTTATCCCAATTGTGACAAATACATCCCTCTCCGTTATCAAATATTTCCTTTAAGTCGGATTGCATCTCATTTAAAATCTTCTTATTGGCAATGTAATATATGTTTTTTCCTTCTCTTCGACTAATAACTAGATTAGCCTCCTCTAATCTTTTCATATCATTAGATAGGGTTGGTTGTGTTATATCAAATTTCTCTAATATCTCACAGGCACAGAGCTCATCGCAAGATAACATGTCTATAATTTCTAATCTTTTTGGATCACTCAAAACTTTTAATTTTTTTGATAGATCTATATATTTATTCTTCATGTAACCTCCTTCATCTTTTCGTATAAAATTATACAATTCATATAGAAGATTGTCAATGTGTTTTTTCCTATCTCTTAAATAATTTTTATTCTTCCTTTCCACCATCTCAACCAATTTATCTCTATAAACTTGTGTTATTTTCTTCATTTCACTTAAAATATTACAATTTATTTAGACTTTGTAAAAATTTACCAATGTAATGTTCGACCCAAGTAGAATTTAAAGCAAAAAATTAGGCCTTTAAGATTTCTTATAAAGATCCTAAAAGCCACCTGTTTCAACAGAATTATAGCCTATCAACTAAATTTCTTGACATTAATACTACAGTCTCCACATGTCTTTAATTATGGGATAGAAAAAAGGAATATAAAAAATTGAAAAAATAATTTTTTCTGGTATGAATATTATTATTGTAGAAAAATTACAAATAATTACCCGAGGAGGTAAAATATGAAAATCTTTGAATCAATAAAAAATAGGTGGAAAAAATTCTTGGAAAATCTAGCAAAAGAAAATAAAAAACTTTTGGAAATGAAAGATTAGATTGTTGTTCAATGAACAAAAGAGAATATAAATAAAGAAAAAAATGACCATGGCGGAGACTGTGTAAAATTTTGTGTATAGAAACCTCCTGATTAGGGTAAGTAAAAACTAATCAGGAGGAATTTTTATGCCAAGAAAAAAACAGAAACAAAAAGAAGCAAAATAGCAAACATGTTAAAAAAATTAATGAAAGACCTAAAAGCAGTGTACAAAGTACCAACAGAAGACTTAGACTTAACAAATTTAGACATCTTTAAAGAAAAATGGGGTAAAAATACCCAATGTGTGTAAACTTTTAGAAAAATAACTTGGCAGAATTATTCACATATTTTAAATATCCATAAGGAATAAGAAAACTAAGATACAACAAACGCCATGGAAAACTTCAATAGGCAATTAAGAAAAGTTACTAAAAACATGACAATATTTTCAAATGACTACGCACTACAAAAAGCTTGTATCTAGCAATGGTAGATGCCTCAAGTAAGTGGACCTATAGGATCCGTCGCTGGGACTAAATCTTATTCCAATTATCAATATTTTTTGAAGGAAGTTTTAATTAAGATAAAAACTTAGTATGAAATCGGCTGCAAATTTCATGAAAATTCGACAGTTTATTAAGCCCAAGTAAAATTAAGACAAGCTCCATTCCTATAGGAATTGACAAATATTGATACATAAAAAATGTATTAACCCTTATCCTTATATCAGGATTTAGGTTTATGCACAAAATTATTTACAGATTCAAAAAATTTGACAGTACCAATTATTTTTGTACTTTGATTTAGATAGTCTTTCTAAAAATCTTTCGAAAAAATATATTTTCAGAACTTCTTGCGACTTTAAAATTTTCTTCTCTGCTAGGCTTTTTATCTTGCCCTTTATACTCTCGATATTAATCACGATAATGCCTCCATATATTTCCTAATTTCATCTTCTATTTTTTAAATAGTCTACTGTATTTTATGAGTCGTCTTAGATTTTTATTTGGTGATTTAAAGTATCTTTTTATGGCTTCTGTGAAAATCTGCTTATCTATTTTTTTCTCTGTCGATTATTATATCGCAAATTGTTAGATCTATATCATAAACTGGAATAAGATTGCCTTGTGGTGATTTTATTTTTGTCTTTCCTTTTTCTACTTTAATTGATACATTTTCAAGTATCATTTGTTATTTGATTTTCTTTGTTAAATTTCTTGTTTCAAGCATAATTTCCATATATTATTCCTCCATTTCTTATGTAATCAATTCTAACAATAAAAAATAACCAAATTATAATTACGGTATTTTTTGAAAAAATATATAAACTTTGAAATGAGCTTTGAAAGAAGCAATCACAGTAAATGTACGGACACTTACGAAAAAATTAATGGAGCAGACCTTTATGGCATGCTCCATTTTTTTAATTTTTACCTTGTTAGGGAGAACCCTAAGACCTCTACATCTCTAGTAAGTATTTTGGGGTTCTTGTTAAGCTCTAATATTTATTTTAAAATAAGTTGTATAATTGACCTAGGGCGACCTTGTCTACTGGATCACATGAGATTTTCTTTCCTTCAATTGTTACTTCATAAGTTTCTGGATCTACCTTAATGTTTGGAGTTTCGAAGTTTAGTTTCATATCTTTTTTGCCGATGTTTCTACAATTATGAACAGGTAGTACCATTCTTTTTAGGTCCAGCTTTTCTTTTATGCCTGCTTCATAGGCTGCTTTTGAAACGAAGGTCATGCAAGAGTTTCCGATTCCTCCGCCAATGGCTGCATACATTCTTCTATATATAACAGGTTGTGGTGTTGGTATGGATGCGTTAGGATCTCCTGATGGTGCCATTATTATTAACCCATTTTTTAGTATTTGTTTTGGACGAACTCCAAAGAATTTTGGCTCCCAAAGGACTAGGTCTGCACGTTTACCGACTTCGATTGAACCAATATATTCAGATACTCCATGGGCTATGGCTGGATTTATAGTGTATTTGGCTACATATCTTTTAGCCCTAAAGTTATCGTTATTATTTCCTTCATCTTCTTTAAGGGCTCCACGTTGGTCCTTCATCTTTGATGCTGTTTGCCATGTTCTCATGACAACTTCTCCTATCCTACCCATGGCTTGAGAGTCTGAAGACATTATTGAGAATACTCCCATGTCTTGGAGAACATCTTCTGCAGCTATTGTTTCCGGTCTAATCCTTGAGTCAGCAAAGGCTACATCTTCTTCTATGGTTTTGTCAAGATTGTGACAAACCATAACCATATCCAAGTGCTCATCTGATGTGTTTATGGTAAAAGGCATGGTTGGATTTGTTGATGCTGGAAAGACATTATTAAATCCTGCTGCAACTATTTGATCTGGTGCATGTCCTCCTCCTGCTCCTTCAGTATGGAAGAAATGTATAGCTCTACCACCAATAGCATCTAGGGTATCTTCGATTGTACCACCTTCGTTAAGGGTGTCGGTATGAATGGCAACTGCAATATCGTACTCATCAGCAACTTCAAGGCTGGCATTTATAACGGCTCTTGTTGCTCCCCAGTCTTCATGAATCTTTAGTCCGCAAGCTCCTGCTTTTATTTGTTCATAAAGTGGCTCTTTGCTTGAGCAGTTACCCTTACCTAATAGTCCAACATTTACTGGATATCCTTCGACTGATTTTAGCATAGCTTCTAGGTGGTTAGGGCCTGGAGTACAGGTTGTAGCATTTGTTCCATCAGCAGGGCCTGTTCCGCCTCCGATTAGGGTAGTAGTTCCTCCTGCTAGAGCGGTATTTGCTTGATCGGCTGATATAAAATGAACGTGGGTGTCAATTGCTCCAGCGGTTACGATTTTATTTTCGCCTGAGATTATCTCAGTGCTTGCCCCTATTACAAGACCAGGGTTGACATTATCGTTCATATCAGGGTTACCTGACTTGCCTATTCCTGTAATAATACCATCCCTAATTCCTATATCTGCCTTGTAGATACCAGTATAGTCTAGGATAATCGCATTTGTAATTACTGTATCGCAAGTTCCTGAGGCATAGCTTGCAGTTGAAGATTGGTTCATACCATCTCTTACAGTCTTACCACCACCAAAGATTGATTCATCTCCATAAATTGCATAATCTTTTTCTATTTCTATTATAATATTTGTATCTGCTAGTCTAACTTTATCGCCTGTAGTTGGCCCATACATAGACCCGTATTTTTCTCTTGAGATTTTAAATGACATCTATTCCTCTCCATCACTATTAATATTAGCGTAGGCTTTTTGAACTAAGTTTTTCATGGCTTCATCTTTTTTTATATCATGGGCTACACCATTTGTGAGTCCGTTAAAGCCGATCACCCTTCCATTTCCGCCGATATCTATTAATCTAACCCTATGGGTTTGACCTGGTTCAAATCTAATAGCATTTCCTGCAGGAATGTCTAGCTTTTTGCCAAAGGCCATGCTACGATCGAATTTCAAAAATCTATTCACTTCAAAAAAATGAAAATGAGAACCGATTTGTACGGCCCTATCTCCAGTATTTGTTACTTTTATTTCAATAGCTTCGAAATCTTCATTTAAAATTAAATCTTCGTCTTTATAAAAAATTTCACCTGGAATCATTTTTGCCTCCTACACTATTGGTTGATGAACTGTTACAAGCTTGGTTCCATCAGGAAATGTGGCTTCTATTTGTACATCCTTAATCATTTCAGGGACACCTTCCATGACATCATCCCTAGTTAGAATCTTCCTGCCTTCTTGCATCAAATCTGAAACAGTCTTGCCATCACGAGCCATTTCATAAAGCTCGGCACTGATTAGAGCGACTGCTTCAGGATAGTTTAATTTAAGTCCACGTTCTTTACGCTTTCTGGCAACTTCTCCAGCTGTAAATATCATCAAGCGTTCAATATCTTTTGGTACTAAATGCATATCCTTCCCCCTTTTTCAATTAAATAATCTATTATTTCTTTTTCACATTCTATTAGATCCTGGCCCATCTTGCCCAAAATCCTGATTTGAATATCATTTCTAAAACTTAAACTTGCCCCACCTTTTAGGCCTCTTTTTTGGCTATGCTTTTCAATTATTTTGCGGATTTCGCCAATGTTATCTTCATTGGAAAAATTTATAGCAACCATAGACAAAAAGTGGTCATAGCCTTCCATCAGGCCAAGTTCATTTATCTCTTGTTCTCTTGGCCTTATGAGGTTTTTTTCGGTGTAAATAAGTTTTTCATCAAGATTGATATCTAGATTAGTCTTGTAGCTTTTAAATTCAAAACTTTCACCCCTGCCAACTCTACCAGCTACAAAGCAGTTAGAAAAAATAAGCCTGGCATCTTTTTCTAAATCGACCTTGATAACCTCCCTAAAATCTGCATCCTTGTAGAGAATCATGGGTAAAAGTTTAAAAATAAAGTCAGACTTTTCTTCTCCACGAATTTCGACCCTACGACTTGCGAAAGAATCCTTATTCATCTTATAAACTTTTTCGTATGATTGAGAAGAAAGCAAGACCTTGCTATTCTTTTTTGCATAGAATTTTTCTTCTTGCACATCGCCTTCCAGGATACCTGGGCTTGAGCTCATAATCATAGCCTTGGTAAAGTCTCCATATTTAAATGTATGCATAAGTAGAAATGGTGGCGAATTGTAGATATCTTTTAGGATTGTTGTATCATCCTTATTTTCAAACTCTAAATATAATCTGCTGGCTCTTGCGTATGTTTTTTTCATTATTTTAAATCTTCTAATAAGACTTGCTTTCTTATCCAGTCATAGACCTCATTTAGGCCATCGCCATTTTTGATATTAGTAAAAATAAATGGACGATCTCCTCTTTGGGCTAGGGTATCCTTTCTCATAGCTTCAAGGTCAACGCCAACATAATGAGCTAAATCTTTTTTGTTTATGATAAGAAGATCTGATCTTAAAATTCCTGGGCCTCCTTTTCGTGGTATATCCCCACCTGCAGCTACATCTATTACAAAGATGGTGGCATCTGCAAGGTCAGGACTAAAGGTTGCTGATAGATTGTCTCCACCACTTTCGATAAAGATTATTTCTATATCCTTAAAATTTCTGACTAAATCCTCACAAGCTTCAAGGTTCATAGAAACATCATCTCTTATAGCTGTATGAGGACATCCTCCAGTTTCTACTCCTCTTATCCTATCTCTTTCAAGAATCCCCTGATCTTTTAGGTAGTTTGCATCTTCTTCTGTATATATATCATTAGTAACTACTGCTACCTTGTAATCTTTTTTGAATTCTTCTACTAGTTTTTCTATCAAATGTGTCTTTCCGCAGCCAACAGGGCCTGCGACACCGATTTTTACGTAATCCATAAGCCTCCCTAAGACATATAAAGTCTTGAATATAATACTTCATGTTGCATTGAAGCAACTTCTACACCTGGATATGAAGTAAAATAATACTCCTCATCCAATTTATCTATCTTTGTAACTAAATCTATTATCAAATCATATATTTCATATAAGATTTTCTGCCCATCAAACTGGCTGATAGGAACAGTCTTAACCGCTGTAATAACTAGATTCTGTGCCATATTAAAAGCAAAACTCAAAAGAGATGCGGTCAAATCAATATCAAGACTTGCTGTAATTAGAGCATAGGCGACTGAGTGATGGATGATAATGTCATTTTTCTTATGATAATCTAGGTAGTCATAGTATTGTTCTGGCATAGCTATGTCCATCTTATGAACTGTCGATATAAGTCTTGAGCCTAACTTCTCTGAAGCTTCCCTTAACTCTTTTTGGCTTTTTTGAGCCTGTAATCTCATATTTAAATCTAAAAGCTCATCTTTTTTTCCTTCTATAAAATAATTGTAAGCTAGATATACAGCTAAAAGGTCATTATAATAGAAGCTAGTTTTTAAATAGTTAATTAAATATTTTTTTATATCTTTCGAATCTTTAATCAAATTCTTTAGGATATAATTTTCGAGTCCATAAGAATGAGAATAAGAACCTATAGGAAATTGACTATCATTTAATTGGAGGAGGATGAGCTCTTCTTCATATTTTTTTCTATTCATGGTGATGGTGGTCATGATTGTGGTCGTGATCGTGATGGTGATGGTGATCATGATTGTGGTCGTGATCGTGGTCATGGTCGTGACTATGATGATCTACTACTTGACCTTGAGGTAGAATTGCCATCAAGTTGTTTTTTGGCAATAATTTAGCCATGACCTTATCCATCTTTATCCCTTCTACAGTCTTTAGCATATCTTCTAGGGTCTTCTCATATGGTGTTATTAAAGATTCGCCATCTTCTGACCAGTATAATTTTGCATGACGATTGCCAATAATATATGCCAAGTTAACAAAGAACTTGGTATCATCTATGGAGAGCTTTAAGCATTCTAGCTCTTCGATATTGATAGCATAAATTACATTAGCTTCTCGATAAATTATATCTCCATGCTTTAGACCTCTTTGTCTATCTTCTTCAGAAAGCTTTAGACCCAAATCCAGACCCTCATATTCAAATCTTTGAATTTTCTTGTGGGCATGGTCGTAAGGCATATTAAGCCAGTTGATTATTAAATTTTCTTCATTTATATCAAAAACATTTCCAATAATTTTTTCTATTATCAATTTATTCACCCCTTTTTTACAAACTTAATAGTACCCCTTAAAACAAAAAAAACAATGATTTTGCATTTTATAAAGTGTAATTTTCTTTATTCTACTTTTTGAAAACAATCTTAGCTAAATTTCCCAGACAAAAACCGCATATAGAATACATCCATATACGGTTAATTTTTCATAGGATAATTAACAATACCTCCCAAATTGTAATTATAACAAAGAGACCCCAGGTTTTCATGATGATTATATTAAAAAACTCAAATAGTAAGAAATATAAATCCAAGAACTAGTATCTAAATCAAGAATGTTCTCAATGAATATATCTCCTGTTCTTCCACAAATGATAAGGTCTGGTCTATATATTTCAGCTTGTTTTTTATATATTCTCTGTCTTCTTTTGAAAACTTATCTATTTCAGAATCCTTTGATGTTGTCTTCTCAGGAGTATTTTTTAAGTTTATAACCAAAATAGGGGCAAGATATTTTTACCATTCATATTTATCTAAATCTTCGACCGTATCAAAATCAATATCGTCCCATTGCAATCCTGTGAATTGCATATTATATTTCCTAAATTAAATTGTGTGCCTCAATCATCTGTAAATTCAAATAAATCTTCTACGCTAACATCAAACACTTTTGCAATATCCATAGCTAATTTTAATGACGGATTATATTTTCCATTTTCAAGATGTACAATAGTTTCTCTTCTGACATTTACCATTTCCGCAAGTTCAGATTGTTTATATTTTTCCTTTTCTCTATATTCCTTAACTTTAGTTATTAGTGCCACAATTATATCCCTTTAGAATCCATAATTATAAACATAATCGTACGAAGTATTGTAATTGTAATTACTGTTCCAATAATTAGCCATCCCATCAACGCTGTTGAAATTCCGTTTACATGACCTAAAATCCCTCCTAAATATGCTATAATAACCATTAACACGCAAAAAATTTTTAAGCATATTGAATCACATCTGTGTAGATTTTTTTCCGCAAATTCATCAAAGTATTCTTTCTTATACTTTTTTACTCTAAAATAATGCACTATCAGCATCAAAAATAGAATAAAACCCCAATAGCTTGAAAACTGTTGGTATTCAGGCTGATAGTCGCTTCTGCTCCACAACCAGTAATATCCCGCAATTAAAATTGCAATAATAATTTTTGTTGCAACAACTTCTCGTATAGATACTTTGTTTTTCATGTCAAATTCTCCTTACGTATAATTTCAAGTGATATATTTCTAACTTAATGTTATTAACATATCACACAAAAAACTTGATGTCAATGCTTAAGTTATAAATATTTCACTTTTGTTTTTTATTGGTCTAACTCGTTCTGTTTTACCTGTGATAGTCGTTTTTCTTGTTCCTGTAACGGCTCTATGCAAGTCTTAACTTTTTCTGCTTGTTCAACTTCTTCTCATATCCCTAATATTTGATTGTAAAGGTTATTTTCTCTTTCTTCATAGTGGCAAGTTACGATTTCCATTGGGATATATATAATATCTTGCTTTCTCCTAAGTATTCTTTCAGATATTTCTTAAAAATTTTAAATAAAATAAGTTATGCAGTATGCTAATTGTAAAAATCTTCCTGTTTATTTTTTTTAATTTTCGCTCATTATTTTTAGTGTTTCTTTAAATTCTTTTGTCTTTTTTGCTTTTTCTAGTAGGATTTTTATTTCTTCATATGTTAATTCTTCTGAATTTTCTATCCCTGATTAAGAATTTGGTTGATTTTTATTTACCAACACGATTTGACAAAGAGCCTTTTAATATTTTCTTTTCTTGATTTTTCAGTTGTCTTAATCTTTCTTCTGTATCGTCAATTTTATCTTTTATTTTTTTGACACTTGTCTTATTTGTTCTAATTTTTTCATATAAAACTCCTTTCTTGTATTAAAAAAGAGATAACATTTCTGCTATCTCTTCCTAAGTTTCACTATTAAATTTATATAATACTCTTTTCGATAATATCTGATACTTCCTTTTGTATAGATTCTATCTTTCTATCTATTCCTTTTTGTTGCATGATGTGATTTTGTATCTCTGAAATAATTTTCTTCTGTTCATTTTTACGACATTAGGATGAAATAATAAATATTTGCTAGTAAATTTTATTCAATATTATAGACTTGACTTGTTTTTTATTATTGTATATAATGATAATGATAATTAAAATTATTTGAAAGCGAGGAATAAAATGACAAAATTAAACACATATCTTGCAAATCTTGCAGTACTAAACATTAAAATCCATAATCTACATTGGAATATCGTAGGCTCTCAATTTGTATCTGTACATGAGTATCTTGAATCTGAATATGATAAGGCTGGTGAAAGACTTGATGAAGTTGCTGAGCTTATCAGAATGTCTGGAGAATTTCCAGTTGCTAATCTAAAAGAATATTTAGAAATTTCTACAATCAAAGAGATTAAAACTTCTAAAGAAGTATCTATTAAAGAAGCATTAGAAATAGTCCTATCTGACATAAAACTTCAAAAAGAACTCGCACTAGAGATTAGAAAAGAAGCAGATGAAGCTGATAATTTCCCTGTAGCTAATGTTATGGAAAATCATATAGAGGACTATAACAAACAAATTTGGTTTGTGGAATCAAGTCTTAAATAGGCAAAATAAGCTATTGCAGAACTTTGAATTACTGTCATCCTATAATTAGGGTCTGTAAATGATTTTGTGTATCAACCTAAATCCTGATAAAAGGGCAAAGGTTGATACATTTTTTTGTGTCAGTATTTAGCCATTCCTATAGTAATGGTTCTTGTTTTGTTTTTTAGATATTCTCGCATTCATTAAATTGAAGTTTCTTTCACTTATATTTCCCTCTAACCTATCTTCATATAACTGTTCATGGCTTATATCTATTTCTGATAATTGGTTCTTTTTAAGCTACAGCCCCTTAAAACAAATAGCCAATAAGTTGAATTGAACATTACAAGTTATGTATTTTTAGTTAAACCAAAGCGGTAAGTAAATATGCCAAAATTAGGCTCACGAAAAAGAAGATTATAATTTTTGCAACCTGACTTTTCACATTAAATCCAAAATTATCATACCCCTTAGCACCAACCGTCTCTGGGTAAACTTTAGTCGGCAATTTTAACTTGGTAAGCATGAGATAATCAAAAAAGATAATATCAAAAAGCTTATATCCTTCAAATAGTATTAAAAATCTAACAAAGGCTTGCTGAAAAGTTAAACTAAATTTTACTGTATCAACAATTGCCCAGACTAGGACGGCTGCAATGGTTAGCAATCCAAGTATCATGATAAGTCCGCCTAATATATTGACCCAAATCGGTTTATCTGGCAACTTACTCATCATAGCTTTGATATCATCGGGTGCACCGAAATGCTTCGAGCCAAATTTCGGTATAATAAGTATAAAATTCACCATCATAATTGATGCTGTTAAGCAGATGATTGTTAACATGCCAAGTGTTTTCATCAATTTAGTTTACCTCCTCTTTATCTTATTATTCTAGGTGTTTTTTTAAATTCTTTTGTCTTTGTTGCTTTTCTAGGATTTTTATTTCTTCATCTGTTAAATCTTCTACATTTTCTATAAGGCTTTCTAAGATTGCTCCTCTTGTTATTAGACTATGAGTTCTTTTCAGATTAATATCAAAAACTGATAATTCAGGAATCATCCTACTAAAATCCATATTCCCTCCTTGACAAATACTAATTTATCCAAACCGCTTTAATTTTATCATTTATCAATTCAATAAACGCTATCACATTTACTCCTACTATCGGAAGTCCGTAAGGACTAAATAGGAAACCAATAACCAAGCCAAAAATACCTATTCCGACTTCTCCTTGAATAAAAGAAAATAACGCCCAAAATAAGCAGAACACCATAATGATATACAACAACGCGGTTCCAATACCAAGTAGAAATGTAATAAATGCAGAAAGTCATATGCTGTCATTCTTTTCTATTAAATCATTTTGAAGTGTCTCAAAGCATCCATGATGGCTTCTTCTTTTTCAGGCGTACACTGTGGAATAATTTGTTTCTCCTTTTTAGACTTGTTGTAATGTTCTCGTAATTCTATTCCACATTTCTTTTTTATCTGTGCAATATATAATGTCGAAACTTTTAATTCAAATTTATTCCAAACATATTCTTTGATTTGGGCATATGTTGCCTTACTTTCAGCACTTGTCAAATCCATCTCATCCAGCTCAATTTCAACGTCTATATGTTTATCGACATCGAGTTTGGACAAAAGTGCTACCGTCTCCACATGGCTTGAGTGGTCAGTATGGATAAATTTTAATTTTTTAAGAAAGCCACGTATGTGGGAACATATTTATTCTGCACTATTTCTAAATTCTTCTAACATTTTATTGAGAACTATTGCATTTTCATATTCTTCAACAAATGCCCCCTCTTTGTATTGAGGGAAATTCGGAATATATGGAATATTTACATTATTTAAATATCCATCTCTTTTGTACCAATTTTTCTTAACATATTCTTTAAATATCATTCTCTCATTTTCCGATTCAAATAATAGAAGAACACCAAATAGTCTGGTTCTTGCATACTCACTACTGATTTCTTGCTGATAAAAAAACTCATTTAACTTATATAAAAAACTTCCTTTTGTAAAATAACAATAGGATACGTCTTCACTTTCATTATCATTTATTTGTATAAAATCAACTTTTGGACTAGGCGTAACATAACGTCCACCGTCTAAAGAGTTTCCTACAATACTAGTTAACAATGTTTGATGGTAATAAAAATTAATATCTATCCAGCTTGGTGTTTGATCATATTGTGAAAACAAATAGTACTCAATTCCATCCTTCATATCGTTAAAATCATAATTGATTGTAAACTCAGGAAAATATTTATAATATTTTTGCATCTCTCCATAAGGTCCATCAACCCAGTTTTCATAATCTTCTAAATATATCTCCAATCTACTTATAGCAGATTGTGTTAGTCCAAATCGTTTTTCCCACAAATATTCAACTTTATCTAAATCTGCTGATCTATCTATAGGCGTGTTAGTATCTTGAATTCTCGTGTAAATATGATTTGCTCTAATTCCCTGAAAGTTATCTGTCAAATAATATGGTGTATTATTGTCATTCAATATCACAATTACATCAATTGTTTTACCTGATATTTGATAGCTTTTTACATATACCGTTGGTCTTAAACCACCCGCAAATTTTTTGTCTTTTAGAAAATCAACTATGTTTTGAGTGTTTTTTCTTCCATCGTCTTCACTTATATCTCTAACAGTATAATTATCCTCTTCGTTGACACCTATTATTATAAAAGCGTCTCTACTATCTAAATTATTAGACATGCAAATAATATCATGAAGTAAGTCTTGCTTTCCTTTATTATCAGATTTATACCATTCTTTCTTAAAATCCCAGTACCCACCTTCTTGCCTAAGATTCATCAATTCCAATATTTCTTCTAGTTCAACCATATACCTTCTCCACCAATATTTATTATTTATATTATACCATTTGTAAGCAAATCAAAAACAGCCCAATAAAATGCGCTGTTTACCAATTAATCTATACCTCAAGTCCAGATTTAAATATTACTTTTAGTTTTTCATCATAAACCACTATCTTATCCACTAGTTTCCTTACCAATTCTTCATCATAACTTTCTATTTCTAATTCTAATTCTTGTTTTTCTAAAAACTCTTCTAATTCTATTAATCTACTTTGTATATTTTTCTCTTCCGCCACATTTAGAAGTATCTTTTCTTTTTCATTCCTTAATTCTTCTACCTTATTTGAAAGGTCTGTGTAGTATTTCTTGGCATTAGCTACTTTTAAAAGCTCTTCTTGAACTTTCAACATTTCTTTGTCTATTTCATCTATCTGGCTAATTCCATCACCTGTGATGGCTTTTTCAATATTCCCTTTAGTTGATTTTATATAGTTTAATTAATCTAAGACATAATAAAATGAATTCATAATTTAAATTTTAATATTGTTAGCTCCATAAATTATTATGAGCATAAAAATAGTCTCTTAGATTTTAAAATCAAAACCTAAAAGACTATAATTTCACTATATCTTCTTTCTATTTATATAAAAATCATCTATTCTCTATCCATACTACCCATGCTTTTAAACAACTTAGGTAAACCATCGAATCTAATTAATAAGGCCATCTTTTATTCTATTCTATAGAACAATAAAATTTTCACTTGCCTACATATGTGGGAGATTAATGAGATTTCTTCACATTATTTCTTCTTATAACGAAAAGACCCGACTTGGCTCGCATTATACTAAGAGACGTGTCGGGTACTATTGAGTATTATAATACATATTTATATCTATTTTCAAATCTTCTATTCCTCATATAAGTTTTCCAAACTAATTATATATAATTAGTTATCTATTTCGACCACCTCAAAAATTAATAGCTAGACAAAGAGGAGGCACTATTTAATGATAATTACCCAGATCCCAATTAAAATAAGGATAATGCCAATGATAAGTTCTATCAATCCTACCTTTTTAGCATAGGATTCTGTCTTTCTTCCAGATTTATAATCTACCTCAAAACCGTTAATCAAATTATATTTTTCTTTAAAATAAATCAAATATCCAAATGTAGTAAAAATTACTCCCACTATTATAAGTATTATCTTTAGTAAATTCATTAAGCACCTCTTAAAACTTCCTATGTTAACAAATCTTCTTATCATTTCTCAAAAATTAAATTGTAATTTACTTATATTTTGAATATCCTTATTTTTCCCTATATATATCCATAAAAATTTTACTGATGATTAGTTATATCCTAAAAACTAACTATTCTATCACTTTAATCAACACTTATACTATTTTCTTGACAACAATACTATACACTAACAATGGTTCGCATTGATAAGGGTCGTATCGGGTAATGTTAAATATATTGTATATTTACTTTTAATTCTTGTCAATTTTCTATCTCAACCTCAAGTCCAGATTTAAAAACTTCTTTTAAATTTTCTTCATAAATTACTATCTTTTCCACTAATTTCCTTACTAATTCTTCATCATAGCTTTCTATTTCTAATTTTTGATTGTCTAAAAACTCTTATAATTCCATTAGTCTGCTTTGTTCATTCTTTTCCTTCGCCACATTTAGAAGTATCTTTTCTTTTTCATTTCTTAAATCTTCCACCCTGTTTGTAAGGTCTGTGTAGTCTTTCTTGGCATTAGCTACTTTTAAAAAATCTTCTTGAACCTTCAGCATTCTTTGTCTATTTCTTCTATCTGACCACTTCTATAACCTGTGATGGCTTTTTCTATATTCTCTTTTATTATTTCTTTTAATTCGCCGTTATAGAATATCGGTTGATTGATTACTATTACAAATACTTATTACAAATGTCTTTCATTTATTTTATTATTACATTAGCATTACTTAAAATTAAGTTGTACATATGCTTGAAATCGAATGTTTAAATAAAATATACATAAATCTTAAAGAATTTAATTTCATAGTTTCCATGTCACAATTTAATATAATAGTATTGATGATAAAAAAATAATTGCTTCCATCCACAAACATTTCCTAAACCTTTATATTAATAAATGCTCATATATATTTTTAGTCTTCCTCAAAATCAATAATAAATTCAGATATCACTGGTTGCAATTTATATAATGATCTTATTACGTATGACATTTGATTATATAAGATCTCATAACTATTTTTTTCTGAAAAAAATTTATTTTTTAATTCATTTTCAATTTTTTCATTCATATATTTTATTCTGTCATCATCAGTAGTTAATGGATTTTTCTCTAGCTTGTTTGTTTCTAAAATTATATTTTGGCAAATTTTAGTATCACGCATTATATAATCTATTAATTCTTCAAATTTTGGAAGTTCAATTGATATCTTAACTTTGTTGAACTCAATAGTATTTTCTAACAATTTAAATCTATGTTTCTTTATATTTATTTTTTTAATAAGGTAGTTGTATTTATTTATAGTATTTAATCTATAATCAGCGATAAATTCACGAAATAAATCATACCTTTTAATCTTAGTTGAAATTTTTGAAATGTCTTCTAATAAATAAAAGAGTTTATTTGACAACTTTAACTTCTCAATTTCATTTAAATAATCAATTATTTCAAAAGAAATTTCTATCATGTTATCTATTTGTCTTATTACTAATGTGTTTTTATAATTTCTTACTTGTTGTAAAATTTCAGCATTTTTCAATTCAAGTTCTAATTTTCTATTTTCTTTCAATTCTTTTTTTAGTATATTTTTAGCAACAACTGCTGAAACAATTATAGCTAGCACTGATATACATGTAGAAATAACAAATTCAATATTATTTATGACATATTTAATAGGAATCACCTCAATAATGTTATACTCACTAACTACCTATGTAATTATTAATTAATAATCTATTTTTCAATATCTACTATTTTTAATAACTTAAATTATTCAGGCTACAAAAAACAGTATTGCCCTTCTTTTTAAGATATTTCCCTTCGATTCTTGACATCAACACTACAGTCTCAACCCCTATGGTTATGGGGAACATATCCACGCTCGTAGATGGAAACATATCAAAGATTGGCTCTCGTTTGTAGGAACATATCGACTGTAATTATTTCATTTTCAAGCCTTTATCGATAGCTTCCTGAATAATCTTATGACAACAAACTCCCAACGGATTGTTTTCTTTACAATTAGAATTTTTCATTGCCCCAGTGATGGCATTTACTTCTTTTACGGATTTCGCGCCATGCTTTACAACTGCTTCAATTACCTGATTTTCTGTGACTTCGCTACAATAACAAGCATACTTAGGATCTGCATCTTTCTTAAACCAGATAGGAACTCTAACTTGGTCTTTCAAGAATTTTATTTCATTATCTAAGTTATAGTAAACAACGTCGCAGTCCTCGTTCATGCAAATCTTATATTGATCTCCGTTAACAGCATTACGATAATCATCTACCACTAGATGTTCAACAGTTACTTTACTAACGGAAATCCCTTCATTATTACATACAGGACAATTGTCTTTAATTTGATCCGGCTTTTCTGTTTTGCATCCACAACAACATTCATTATTAATCTTCATATTCTTAGCCTCCATATTTTCATTATAATTTCTTTTTTAAACTAGGTAAAACCAATTTCATATACTTGTCATTTATTAATAGCGTCAAACATTTTAGCTGGTGTTAATTTACTTAGCTCCCTGTTGTCAGCCAACGCACGTGTAGCTTTTTTGTGTATAAACACATCAGCGTCATGTTACCCATTGTCGGCATTCTTCTAATGAACCCAAATACATGGAATGGCAACCCTTTTTTAGACAATTTATAACCGAACATTATCAAGCTTGAAAGTTTCTTTAGATTATAAAATATATTCTCAGACAATCAAGGGTAAAGGCTTCGCCCAAATTTCGTTGAAATTTGCCCTTGACAGTCTGTTCATATATTTTATTTAATTTATGAAACTTCCAGAGCTTTTTATTCTGCTTTTCTATATTCTACTGGTGTTTTATATCCTAAAGATCCATGAATTCTTAGGTTATTATACCAATATACGTATTCTGCTAATTTTAGATTAAGTTCTTGGAAATTAGTAAAGTTCTCCTGATATATGAATTCTGTCTTCATTACTTTATTGACTGCTTCGCTTACTGCGTTATCATATGGGCTTCCTTTTTTATTTAGCGATCTTTTTATCCCAAATACCTTTAATATTTCTTCTATTTTTATATTTTTAAATTCTCTTCCTCTGTCTGTGTGAAATATTTTTATACGATTTAGTGGCTGCCTTATTGAGTAAAATGCTTCTGCTTCTAGATTTGCATCTTTGTTTTTACCTGATGAGTATCCTATTATTTCACGACTGTTTAAGTCTATTATTAAACATATATAATTCCATGTTTTTCCTACTCTTACATATGTTAGATCGCTTACTATTGCTTCTAAATAGTCTCTATTGTCAAATTATCTATTTAAAAGGTTAGGGATGTCTTCTTCGTTGCATTTGGATCTTATTACTTTATATTGTGCTACTGTATAGTTTGAGACTAGGCCATTTTTTTTCATTGTTCGGCCTATTTTTCTTCTCGATATTTTATATCCAATTTTCCCTAGTTCTTTTTTTATTTTGCGTGTTCCATAGTTGTTTCTACTTCTTCTGAATATTTCTTTTATTTCTTCTATTAGTTTTTCATCTTCATCTAATTTCACATCTTTTTCTTTGTTCAAATGATAATAGACTAAACTTCTTGTGACCCCAAGTAGTCTACACATTGCACTAATGCTATATTTATCTCGGTTCGAGATAATGAGGTCTATTTTTTGCCTAACAGTAGTGCAGCTTGCTTTAAAATATCATTCTCCATTTCAACCTGTTTCAATTTTTTACGAAGTCTGATTATCTCTTTTTGTTTCGCATCCACATTATCAAAATGGTTACTCTAAGCAGAACACCAACTATTTATTTTTTGAGTTTTAAACTTTGGTAGAAGTCTTGAACTCTTTATATTTACATAACTATTTGCCTCTATCACTATTATGACACGAAACCCTGCACAATGATCTAAAATTTTCAATTCTAACAAGTCTTTTTCAGTGTTTTTAACTTCATAAAAACCTCTTTGGCAATAATGCCTAATTCTTCTTTAGTTGTTAAAATTTTTTATTTTACCATCATCGTTCCCCTGATTTTCAATTAATCTTCTTAGGTTATATAAGAAGTACATATCTTTTTAATCTTAAAGTTTTTAAGTCTTAATTTTAAAATTTTCAATCTTAGATATTATTTAAATCATTCCAAAATGCTCTAAAGCATCTTCGATTGCTTTTTCTTTTTCTTCTGGGCAATTTGACACTCTTTGATTTTCTTTCTTACTAAAATTATAATTTTCTCTCTCTATTAGACCATGTTTCCTTTTTATTTGTGCAATATATAGGCTTGAAACTTTTAGTCCGTATTTATCTAACACATACTTTTTAATTTTTCCATAAGTTGCGTCTTTTGAAAAGTCAATTTCAGATAATTCATCTTCCCCTATTTCTATATCTAAATGATGTTCTGTATTTAGTTTGGACAACAGAGCTACCGTCTCCACATGCGTTGTCTTTTGCTTGGGAACATAATTTATTCTCCTCGTCATTCTTGTAGGAGCACAATTTATTAATATCATTATCTTTAGCATTTTTTCTTTTATCTTTAAAGTTATTAGAATCTTGACTATCTTTAACTCCTGTTTTGAAATAGAATGTCAGGTCATATGGATGAACTGTTCCGTCTTTGTCAATTCTACCCACTACGACTTTATCAACAATGCTTTCAAATACTGTTCTGTTAAATTCCTCTATAATTTCTTTGTTTTCTAAGACCTTTTTAAATTGCTTTAGTCTTTCTTTAATAGAGTTTTCATCTTTGATAGTTAGCTCTAGGGTTTTCTTTTCATCAAGTAATTCTTCTTTTTGTTTTGTAAGTTTTTTATACTTTTTAGCATAAACTTCTTCGTCTATACTATCTTCCAAATGAAGATCAACTAACTTTCTTTCTTGACTAATGATTCTGTTTAATTGGTTTTCTAACTTTTTCAAATCTTTGACTAAAGTATTATCATTTATTTCTTCTTCTACAATTTTTAAAAAATCATCTATTACTGTTGAATCTGCATGGCATAATTGCCTATAGCTTTCAACAAATGCTTTTTCTATTGCTGCTTCTTGTATTCCTTTTGAATGAGGGCAATATTTTTTACCTTTTTTTGTTGACTTTACACATTGCCAGTTAATTTTTTTATAAATTGAACTTGTGTGCCAAGTTCTTCTTGAAAGTATTTCTCCACAAAATCCACATTCCAGCATACTAGAAAAAGCGTATTGTCTTGATAGTTTTTCTCTTTTTCTATCCTTGTTAGCAATAGTGTTTCTGTTTTGTGCTCTCCTGAGTCTAATCTCTTGTGCCTTTTCAAAATCTTCTTTTGATATAATTGGCTCATGATGATTTTCAATATGATATTTATCAGATTCTCCAAAATTCGCTAGTCTTCTTTTTGTTATGGGATCAACTGTAAAGGTCTTTCCCATTAGTATATCTCCAATATACTTTTCATTTTTAATTATTCCTAACACTGTAGTATCAGACCATTTTGTTTTACCTCTAGGGGTGAGATATCCTTGTTCTTCTAGTTCCCTACCAATGACCGAACCACCATTGCCTTCTAAATATCTTTTAAAGATATATCTGACAATTTTAGCTTCTTCTTCATTTATAGATATACTTTTTGTTGTAGGGTCATAATCATATCCAAGACAACCTTGAAAACCAATAAGTTCCCCTTTTTCCATTTTCATTTTCAGTCCTTTTTTTACATGGGCTGAGGTATTTTCTACTTCTTGTTGAGCTACTGAACTTAATATTGTTAATAGTAACTCTCCATCCATTGTCAAAGTATCTATATTTTCTTCTTCAAATACTACACCAACATTGTTTTCCTTTAATAGTCTTACATACTTTAAAGTATCTAATGTATTTCTGGCAAATCTTGATATAGATTTAGTAATTATCATGTCTATATCTCCATTTTGGCAATCACTTATTAGTCTCATGAAATCTGCTCTTTTAGTTGCAGTTGTTCCTGTTGTTGCTTCATCTGCATATATACCAGCCAAAGTCCAGTTCTTATTATTTTTTATTAGATTTGTGTAATAATCAACTTGCGATTTATATGATTCAAGTTGGTCTTTACTATCTGTACTTACTCGACAATATGCTGCAACACGTTTTAAATCTAAATCTAGTGCATTTCTATTTCTTGCTCCAGTATTTGAAGCTTTTATTACTTTTACTTTAGTATTCATTTTACCTCCTTCCCATTTTGTATCTTTCTACAGTGTTATTATATCACAAGATTAACTACTTTCTATTCATCTTCTTATAATCATTTTCTAACCTGTTCATAATTTTTGTATATTCCTTATCATTAATTAATTTAAGATCATAAAGTCTACATAACATAGCAACTCTCATGCTATAAACTTTTATTGCTTCATAATAACCTCCTCGTATATTATAGTTGTAGTAATAAATACTACATTTTGTTCTCTATCCCACTTTCTTATGGGATAATAATTGTATAGATAGAGGTCGTAGTTAACCTCCTTGAAGCTAGTCTTCCTAAATTAGGGTTACGCCTCTTCTTTACGTCTTTATCAGTATGAGCTGGATAGCGCATTTCGTTGCTGTATGTCTAACGAGGTTTGATTGTCGTAAAGTTCTTGAGGGTCCTTTCTCTATCTAAATTTATATTAAAGCTAGGTGATTTTATGTTTTACATTGGTGTTGATATTGCAAAGAAAAACCACGAAGCCTCAATAATTGATTCTGATGGGAAAATTGTTTCTGAGTCCTTTTCTTTTTCTAATTCTATTAGGGGTTTAGAGAAGTTTCAGAAATTTATTTCCTCTTTTTCGATTGATTCTAACAACTGTATTATTGGTATGGAAGCTACTGGCCATTATTGGCTTTCGCTTTATTCTTTCTTAATTGATTTAGGTTTTTCTTGTGTTGTTATTAACCCTATTCAATCTGATGCTTTTAGAAAGATGTATATTAGACAGACTAAGAATGATTCTGTTGATTCTTTTGTTATTGCTCAAATTCTTAGGTTCGGTGAGTTTTCTGTTTCTCATTTTTCTGATGAGGATACTTTTGCTTTAAGAAATCTTTCTAGGTTCAGGTTTGCTCTTGTTGATGAAGCTTCTGATTGGAAGAGAAAGCTTGTTTGTATTTTAGATCAGGTTTTCCCTGAGTATTCTTCGCTTTTTTCTAATATTTATGGTGTGGCTTCTAAGGAGCTTTTGAGTAAGTATCCTTTGCCTGAGGATATGATTTCTATTCCTGCTGATGAGCTTGCTAAGATGTTGTCTAAGTGTAGTAAGGGTCGCTTTGGTATTGATAAGGCTAAAGAAATTAAAGAGAAGGCTTCTAATTCTTTTGGTGTTAAGTTTGCTTTAAAGTCTTTTTCTTTTCAAATTAAACAGATTATTGCTCAAATTTCTTTTCTTGAAGATCAGATAGCTGATATTGAAGATGAAATTTCTTCTATGATTAATTCTTTATGCCCTGTTATTACTTCTATCACCGGTATTGGTGATGTCTTAGGTGCTGCTATTTTCTCAGAAATTGGTGATATTTCTCGTTTTGAGAGAGCTAATCAGTTGGTTGCTTATGCTGGTTTAGATGTTGCTGTTAAGCAATCTGGCAATTTTAATGCTACTGATACTAAGATTTCTAAACGTGGTTCTCCTTATCTTAGACGTGCTATTTGGCTTGCTGCTAGTGTTGCTGCTTTTAAAGATCCTGCTTTGTCTGTTTATTATCAAAAGCTTAGACAAAGGGGTAAGGCGCATGGTACAGCTATTGGTGCAGTTGCTAGAAAACTTACTAACATAATTTTTGCTGTTTTAAGAGATAACAAAACTTACATACCGAATATTTAGTTGTTATTTAGTTTTTCTAAGCCTAATTTTTAGGCTTATTTGATGTGCCATAAATTACAAGATTAATTATTTTTTATTTTCTCTTGACATTTGATAGCTGGTCTTGTTTNTAACAAAACTTACATACCGAATATTTAGTTGTTATTTAGTTTTTCTAAGCCTAATTTTTAGGCTTATTTGATGTGCCATAAATTACAAGATTAATTATTTTTTATTTTCTCTTGACATTTGATAGCTGGTCTTGTTTAATTGTGCATGTGACTATCACAATTATACTTTAAGGAGGTTTTCTTGGTGCTTGAAGCTAAAGCTTAATCCCTCCACCTGCATAGCAGGTGGTTTATTGTTTCGCTCTCTTTCGTTCGCTCAACTCACTTAAGTGGACAATAAAAATGCTCCCAAGACTTAAGCTCAGAAGCATTATTAATTTATCTGTATTTGTAGAAGCCTTCTCCTGTCTCAATTCCCTTAAGTCCCTTGGCTTCCCTTTCTTTAAGTTTCTTTAGAGCCTTGCCCATAGGAGATGATGGATCTTTAGCATCTTCCCTAGTGCTTGTAACATTAATTACGGTAGTAATTCCTATGATATCGATCATCTCGAAAGGCCCCTTTGGTGAACCTGATCCAATCTTCCAGTCCATATCTATATCTTTTGGCTCTGCAATATCATCTCCGTAAAGAGCAAGAGCTGCATCTAAAAGAGGAACGAGTATTGAGTTTAAGATATAGCCAGGATTCTCTTTTTTTATAATAGCAGGATACATTCCTATATCTCTTGCAAATTGAGCTACAGTATCTATCACTTCCTTACTTGTAGTGTCATGACCCATAACTTCTGCTAGATTTTGTCTATGAATACTGTTTGCGAAGTGTAAGTGAAGGAATCTTTCTTCTCTTCCAGTGAAGTCTTTAAGCATTGATGGCATAAAGGTTGAAGAGTTTGAAGCAAGTATTGCGTCATCCTTTAAGATATCCTTAATCTTCTCATAAAAGTCCCTTTTCTCGTCAACTTTCTCTGCTATAGCCTCTATAACTAAATCAGCATCAGCAAAGGCCTCTTCTAAGTCGACTGTATATTTTAAATCTTTGTAGGCTTTTTCGTTATTTTTCTTTAACTCTTCGATCTTTTCTAAATTTATATCCTTAACATCATCAAAAAATGACCTAGGATAGTTTGGGAATTCTGCTCCGATGTATCTTGGTGCAAGTTCCAATTCTTTCGTATAAGTCTCATATACCTTGTTAATCCTTGGCTTAGCTCTTTCAATCGAACCTTCGCTTCTTCCCCATATAGTAACGTCAAAACCATGAAAGGCAGCGGCATAGGCAATTTGAGCTCCCAAAACTCCACCGCCTGCAACAGTAACTTTTTTAATTTCCATAATATAATCTCCTTCTATGTTCTATATGATATTTACCCACTTAGGAAAATATAATTCACTAAAGTTTAAATGATTTCAATATAGAATTCATTGGAAAGACTCATTCCTTTTTTAGTAAAATAGAAATTATCATCAAGCTTATAAAAATCTTGGTCCTTGAATTTTTCTATCACATCTTGATATTTAACTAGGAAATCACAGGCAAATTTCTTCTTAAATTCTCTTAGATTTATTCCCTCGCTCTCCCTAAGTTTAAATATAATATATTCTTTCTCTCTTTCATCCTTATCTATAAATTCTTCAAAAACGATAGGATACCTAGCTTCTCTAATAGCCTTGTCATATTTTACAAAATTTCTAGTGTTGGTATATCTCTTATTAGATAAAAATCCCGAAGCTCCTAGGCCAAAGGCTATATAGTCATCTATATTCCAGTATTTCTTGTTATGGATAGACTCCTTACTAGCTTTCGCAAAATTGGATATCTCATATCTTTTAAGTCCCAATTTATCTAAGCTATCAACAAGATATGAAAATATAACTACCTCTAGGTCATCTTCCATCAGGTCTAGCTTGCCCTTTTTTATCTAAAGCATAAAATCTTGATCCTTCTTCTAGAATAAGAGAATACCATGATATGTGTTCAGGAGAAATCTTTTTTACCATAGCTAGTTCATTTTTAACAGACTTATAAGTTTGCCTTGGAAGATTGAGCATGAGGTCAAAGGATAAGTTGTCAAAGCCAGCATCCCTGATCATATCTATATCTTTTAGGGCAATATCCGCTGTATGATTTCTGCCAATTTCTTTTAAGACTTCATCATCAAAAGATTGGACACCAAGAGAAATCCTATTGATACCAATATCCTTATAGATTGCTAGTTTTTCCTTAGATATAGAGTTTGGATTACATTCTATGGTAAATTCTTTTATTTTCTCTATCTTAAATTTCTTTATTTCATTTACTATTTCTTCAATATATTTTGCATCTACATAAGAAGGAGTACCCCCACCTATGTGAATAGTATCTATTTCTATATTTAGTCTTTCTTGGTAGAGCTTAATTTCCTTTATTAAATTTTTTATATAGGGTTCAACCCTATTTTCTACATTCATATATGCACAAAAATCACAGTAATAGCACTTTTTTTGACAAAAAGGAATATGTATGTAGCATCCAACTTTTTCCATTTTTTCTCCTTTATATAAAAAAAGATGGCAATGCCATCAATTTTTAGTATATAATATTATAATTTTCTAAGCTTTGTAAAAAGATATCTCTTTTTTCCTTATCCTTATCGATAACAATGGCTTGTTCACTTATTCCTTCTTCTAATAAAACAAATAGAGTATCCAACAAGAAATTTTCGCTACCAACCACATAAAAATATGAGTCTGACCTATCATTAGCAAGCTCTTTTATTTTCTCAAGATAGTCGCTTCTACTATCTAGCCAATATTTGACTAAAAGTGATCCGTCAATATTTTCAAAATCACTTTCGTAAAGATGAGTATCCTTGGTATTTACATTTACACTTATGAATTCTGGAATATCTGTGTTATCTTCTTCAAATCTTTTTATAAGTGGCCTAATAGTTGACATTGCAAGACCTTGAGAAAGGGCAACAAGCGGTCTATTTTCTCTTTTTAAGGACATGTGAGATTTTAGCTTAAAAATTGTTACTGTATCTCCAATCTTAAGAATCGATAAAGTCTTCTTAAAAGGTGATTTTCTTATAGGAATTTTTGTAGTAAATCTAATATTCCCCTCACTTGTAAGTGTGTTTATACTTAAGTGATGAATTAGTTTTTTATTTACCTCTCCTGTCTCATCGTAACCTGGTAGAGCCAGATGAAAGCTAGAACCCTCATCCCAATTTAAATCATCGGGTTTTTCTAAGGTATATGTCCATACATACTTGTATTCTTCTTTTATATCCAAAATCTTAACTTGAAATTTATCCATAATATCTCCTTACTGATAATTGTTATCACTAAGAACAATATACTTAATTTTTAATTTTCTTCATCTGGAATATCCAGTTTTCTTTTTCCAATGTTTAATGTATCACTAATATATTTAAAAAATAGTTTATAATCATAAATCCAATTATCAATTATTCCAGACCTATAAATTCCTACAATAAATATAAATACAACTGGCAACAATATGGCTCCCATCACTCCAAAAAGTTTAAGTCCAGCATAAAGAGCTATAACTGATAGAATTGGGTGTATATCTGCAGAACTTCCTATTACCTTTGGAGCTATGACTTGTCTAAGCCCAGTCCAAGCTGTCAATACAATCAATAGTCCTAAGGATTTTATGGTATTATCAAAGATAAGTAGTTCTATTATTGACCATGGCAAGAGGACTATTATAGGACCAATCATAGGAAGTAGGTCTACAAATCCTAATATTAGGGCTATTGGCATGAAGTATTGTTGGCCTATGAAAAACAGGAAAATCGCCATTATTATTGTGCACAGAAAGGCTAGTTTTAGTTGGGATTTTATATAATTCCAGGTTGAATTCTTAAAGACAGCCCTTATCAAAGAAAGGTTATTCTTTGACTTTTCTGGTATCAATAGATGGTATTTATCATAAACATTTTGCATATCGCCAAGTATTATATAAAATGCAACTACAAAAGTAATCACAAAAAATATTATTTCATTGGAGGTATTTATAAAAGCTTGGGTAAAGCCAAAGGTAATATTGATTGCGTTTTTTTGTAAGCTACCCAACCATTCATACAAAGACTTAAGTCCAGACCTTATTGTGTTTGATACATAGTCTGGCATGAGGTTAATCTGTGAATTGGCATCATTGATCCAAGTATTTACAGAAGATACAATCTTATCCCAATTGCTAATGATATTACCTACCAAGCCAGAGACTTGATTTACTATAAACTGAACAAACCATACCAAGAAAAATAATAGAAGCAAGAGCAGGATTGTACCAAGCAGGTAGGATACCGCCTTGTGTTTGATTGGCAGGATATGGTCAATCTTTCTTATAGATGGTGCCAATAATCCCACGATTACTAGAGCTAGTATTATGGGCATGAGGGCATTTAATAGGGCTGGTGCAAGGAATAATAAAAATAATATGGTTAAAATAATAATTGTTGTTCGTAAAAATATCCTTTCATAAAGTTCTTTATTTCTCATGGCATCTCCTTTAATATTTGATAATATTATTATATCATAAAGAGTGAGGAGGGCAAAATGGATATCGAAAAAATATATAGAATATACTTTGAAGATGTTTATAGATTTTTGCTCTCTTTGAGTAAAAATAAGGACGTAGCCCAGGATATAACAAGCGAAACTTTTCTAAAAGTCATAAATAATAGTAAGAAAATAGAAAATACTAGAAATATTAAGGCCTATATTTTTACTATAGCAAAAAATACTTACATCAACTACTATAATCAAAACTACCAGCTTAGCTGGTAGTTTGCACAGCGCCTATAAGGCGCGAATACCGGCACGCCCCTATTGGGGCTGTCGAGTATTCTGTCACATGCACCACTATCCCAACTACTGCTTAAGCAGTTTTTTTATTTGTTCTTATTTACTGACTTTCCCGTAAACGGGTCATAATATTCCTTTATACTTATTTGGTCAGTGTAATAATCTTCTCTTAATTGATTTTGTATATATTCTTTTATTTTCTTTTCATTTCTTCCCACTGTATCTACATAATATCCTCTACACCAAAAATGTCTGTTTCCATATTTATATTTTAGGTTGGCATGTCTATCAAATATTATTAATGAACTTTTCCCTTTCAAATATCCCATTATTTGTGATACAGAATATTTTGGTGATATTTCTACCAGCATGTGTACATGATCTGGACATAGCTCTGCTTCTATTATGTTTATTCCTTTTCTTGAACATAATTCTCGAAGTATACTGCCTATATCTTTTCTTAGTTGTCTATATATTACTTGTCTTCTATATTTTGGTGCAAAAACTATATGGTATTTACATCTCCATTTGGTATGTGATAAACTATTCTTATCCAAGTTTTAACCTCCTCGTATATTATAGTTGTAGTAATAAATACTACATTTTGTTCTCAATCCCACTTTCTTATGGGATAATAATTGTATAGATAGAGGTCGTAGTTAACCTCCTTGAAGCTAGTCTTCCCAATTTAGGGTTACGCCTCTTCTTTACGTCTTTATCAGTATGAGCTGGATAGCACATTTCGTTGCTGTATGTCTAACGAGGTTTGATTGTCGTAAAGTTCTTGAGGGTCTTTTCTCTATCTAAATTTATATTAAAGCTAGGTGATTTTATGTTTTACATTGGTGTTGATATTGCAAAGAACAACCACGAAGCCTCAATAATTGATTCTGATGGGAAACTTGTTTCTGAGTCCTTTTCTTTTTCTAATTCTATTAGGGGTTTAGAGAAGTTTCAGAAATTTATTTCCTCTTTTTCGATTGATTCTAACAATTGTATTATTGGTATGGAAGCTACTGGCCATTATTGGCTTTCGCTTTATTCTTTCTTAATTGATTTAGGTTTTTCTTGTATTGTTATTAATCCTATTCAATCTGATGCTTTTAGAAAGATGTATATTAGACAGACTAAGAATGATTCTGTTGATTCTTTTGTTATTGCTCAAATTCTTAGGTTCGGTGAGTTTTCTGTTTCTCATTTTTCTGATGAGGATACTTTTGCTTTAAGAAATCTTTCTAGGTTCAGGTTTGCTCTTGTTGATGAAGCTTCTGATTGGAAGAGAAAGCTTGTTTGTATTTTAGATCAGGTTTTCCCTGAGTATTCTTCGCTTTTTTCTAATATTTATGGTGTGGCTTCTAAGGAGCTTTTGAGTAAGTATCCTTTGCCTGAGGATATGATTTCTATTCCTGCTGATGAGCTTGCTAAGATGTTGTCTAAGTGTAGTAAGGGTCGCTTTGGTATTGATAAGGCTAAAGAAATTCAAGAGAAGGCTTCTAATTCTTTTGGTGTTAAGTTTGCTTTAAAGTCTTTTCCTTTTCAAATTAAACAGATTATTGCTCAAATTTCTTTTCTTGAAGATCAGATAGCTGATATTGAAGATGAAATTTCTTCTATGATTAATTCTTTATGCCCTGTTATTACTTCTATCACCGGTATTGGTGATGTCTTAGGTGCTGCTATTTTCTCAGAAATTGGTGATATTTCTCGTTTTGAGAGAGCTAATCAGTTGGTTGCTTATGCTGGTTTAGATGTTGCTGTTAAGCAATCTGGCAATTTTAATGCTACTGATACTAAGATTTCTAAACGTGGTTCTCCTTATCTTAGACGTGCTATTTGGCTTGCTGCTAGTGTTGCTGCTTTTAAAGATCCTGCTTTGTCTGTTTATTATCAAAAGCTTAGACAAAGGGGTAAGGCGCATGGTACAGCTATTGGTGCAGTTGCTAGAAAACTTACTAACATAATTTTTGCTGTTTTAAGAGATAACAAAACTTACATACCGAATATTTAGTTGTTATTTAGTTTTTCTAAGCCTAATTTTTAGGCTTATTTGATGTGCCATAAATTACAAGATTAATTATTTTTTATTTTCTCTTGACATTTGATAGCTGGTCTAATTTTGAGTATAAAAAAGACGATAGAGTTTTTAATTTCTATCGCCTATTAACACCTTATTTCTAGTCTTCTAAAATAGATACTTCAAGGTCTATCGCTTTAAACGTAACAGTTATTCCTACTTCGTACCTTACTGTTTTTTCAAATAGCTCAGCTATATCATATGGGGACATATCGTATATATCTTCATACCATTCATTACTTTCATCGTACATTGTCTCACATATTGCTTCAATATAATTTTTCTTATCCATTGTGAGTTCTGTATCACTTTCCAAAATAAACTGCTCACCATTTATATTCAATATAATTAAAGATGATTTTCTATTTTCACACATTTTTCTTTCTCCATAGACTCAAATGTTTAACCTATTTATTTTATAACTAGATTTTAACTTTACCTTATCTCTATTTGTTAGATACTCTTCCACATCAAACAAATTTTTCTTATCATAGTCTTCCAATAACTTGTAATTCTTATGCTTTGTAATATCAAATTTATCAGATAGAAAAGGTCTTACTCCTCTTAGCTGGTATATACACTTACCACCATCCATTACAGTTATTTCATCTTGGCTCATAAGTTCTTTGCCAGTTTTTTGGTAATTTAGACCAAAGGATTTCTGGTTTGATCTTGTTTCTGATGTGTTATATAGGTCTATGGTTTCTTTTCCTAAGGTTTCTGATAATTCTTTTACTGTCGTTTTTTCTTTTCCTCCTAAAAAGAGTGTAGAGTCGCAGTTACCAACTATTGTATCTGCATGGTCTTTGTAGATTGCTTTTAATTGAGATTGTGCTTGTAATATTATGCTTGCAGATATTTCTCTTGAACGAATTGTTGCAATCAATTTTTCAAATTTAGGAATTAAGCCTATATTTGCAAACTCATCAAGTAGACACCTAACATGAACTGGAAGTCTTCCACCATACACATCATCTGCCTTATCACATAGTAGGTTAAATAATTGAGAATACATTATTGAGACTACAAAGTTAAAAGTATCGTCAGTATCTGATATTATTACGAACAAGGCAGTTTTTCTATCTCCAATTTTATCAAGCTCTAGTTCATCTTCACTCATTAGTTCTCTAAGCTCTCTTATATCAAAAGGTGCAAGTCTTGCTCCACAAGATATTAGAATTGACTTGGCAGTTTTTCCTGTAACAACTTGTCAAGGACTTTCTAATCATTTTTATCTCCTTTTTGATGTTTTTTCATCTCCATTTCTCTAAGCATTATCCTTTTCAATTTATCTTGCATAGTTTCAGTCGCATTTTCATTAAAATGGACAATAACCTCATAAGTTACTTTTCCAATTTTTTTTATAGTCTTTGTTCCTGTATTATGTTCATTTTTATTTTCGTGCATATTAGTTTCCCTCCTGTTAGTTGCAATCAAAAAAAGACGATAGAGTTTTATTTCTACCGCCTTTCACAAGTCTTATAGCTATTCATTTAATAACGCTTTACCATTTACATATTAAATTTTCAAATCCTTATTGTTCAGCATTCCGCCAAACATCGTATGATACATATCCTTGGAAGATTCCTCTATCTTTGTAATACTTGATATTTTATTTCCTGCATCTTTTGATGAAGCTCCGCAAAGATAAAAGGCTTCACTGTCTGTTCCATAGTCAATGGCAATATATCTATCGTGATACTTTTTACCTGCAATTTTCATCTTCAGATTAATATTAGGGTAATCTTTTCTAAAATCGTTAAGGATATTTTTTGTAAGCATATCCTTGTTCTTCACATTGTCGCTAAAGACTATAATTTCAACATTGTCTTTTGCAGCCCTTAATAATTCTAAGGTTTTCAAGCCTATATAGTTGTCTATCACATAAATGCTTTTCTTTGCAGACTTATATATTTTGGTATAGGCAACATCTGCTTCAATCTTATCTCCGTTCATTAAAAGGAAATGCTTGTATGTGTCCGGATCTATAAAATTATCCATAACCTTTTTCAAATCTTCTTTTGTAGCCATTTGCGACTTTATTTCAGCTATATCCTTTGTATTTTGATTTGTCTGTACTGCTATTTGAACTAATTCTTTTGAACCGATAAAATCTTGGTTTTCAATGATAAAATCTTTCATTTGCTTAAATGTTCTAACTAAAGCTCTGCTTTGCTTAACAGCAAGTTCACCTCTTAATACAGTCATCAGCATATAAATACCTTGTTCTGTAAAGGCATAAGGATTGTATTTAATATTACTTCCTCTACCAGTCCCTCTGTTCAAGGTGAAATTTTTGCACCTTGAAAGTTCTACCATTTCTTCGTCCGTTAATTGGAACATGAAGTCTTCACCTTCAAATTTTTCTGCGTTGTTTTTCACCTGTCTATTAAAGTTTTTTGTTTCATAACCATATATTTCAGCTAAATCTGCATCAAGCATTACTTTTTGCCCACGAATAAGATATATTTTTTCTTGTATAGTTTTATCATCTACAATAACTATCTCTTTATTTTCTTCTGCCATGAAATGCACCTCCAACATTATCTAAATTCTTTTCCAATTCGCCACGCACTGCGTAGCTTTTTGAATAAGTCTTATATTCTTTTATATTTTTCTACTCCGCCTTCAGCTTTTCCGATGTGTTCCACATTTTTTACAAGTCCCTTATTTACATTTTCATAAAACCATCTGCCAATCAATGCCGGAGGTGTTGCGATTAACTCTCTCAAAACAAATTCTTTGTCCTTTGGTAAAGAGCTAATTTTGTTTAATAAGGTAGTATATAGGTCAGCATAGCTTGTATTTTCTTGTAAACTACTACACTTACAATATTCAGTAACGCTTGGGAAACCTCCCTCTATTGCTTTTTTAGTTAAAATGTCAAGTTCTTCATCGGTTACAGTAAATTGAATTCGCATTTATATATCCTCTCCTTATAACTGAGTTTATTACCATATCATTATCATTTTATCATAAATACGATATTTTTTCCATACTGCAATTTTAAGCCCTATTTTACACTTAGCTATAGTCTCATATCTATTTTATGATTAACGCTCTAAAAACACCTTTCCACCGTCTTATGCGAAGTCTACAAGTGTTCACCCTTGTCATAATCTTCAAAGGTATATACTTTTGATTTACTGTTTTCCTTTAATTTCCCTTTGTCCTGTTCATACCAATGAACTAAGGTCGCATAATGGTCTTTGTAGTTTCTTCCTGTACTTTGCATATAGGTTGACAGCTTCTCTATCATTTTATCCCTATGACCTTGCATTTTATCCTTTAATTTTCCATATTCTTCATCAGTTAAGGAAACATTTTTATATTCTCCATAAAGGTTGGGGGATATTTTTTCTATCTCCCCCTCTTTTTCTAACTCTATATCTATCTCTTTATCTATCTCTATATCTCCGTTGCAGTTTTGTTGCAAAAGGTTGCAAGGTGTTGCACCAGTGTTGCATTGCAACGCTTTTTGTCCTCTCGATTTTCTTGAACGCCTTGTAGAAGCTGTTTCTGAACCTATAAGACTTGGGATTTCTGTTAAAAAATACTCGTCATTTTCTGTGATTATCTCCATCAAGCCTTGTGCTATAATATAATTTACTGTAACCATTACATCATCTTCCGTTTCATCAATCGTTAAGGCAATCTCTTTGATAAAGTCTGTTTCTACTCCATCATAATACAGCTTCCCACTATCTTTTAAGCTAAGTAAAAGCAATTTAAGATAGATGATTGTATAGGTATCTCCTCCTGATATTTTTCTTAGCCTTTTGATTCTCTTATCTGTAAAAAAATCTTCTTTCAATTTTAACCAATAGTATCTTCTGTTGTCTGCCATTTTTATCTTTCCTCCCCTTTATTTTTATAATTTTCTTTAGCCTTTTCCTTGGCTTTTTGTTTGTACTGCCCCTTTATTTCCTCTTGCTCTTGGAATTTTTTCAGTTGTGCAATCACACTTGGTTTATCTCCTCTCTTAATTGCCTTGTCTATCTCTATGCTTAGGTCTATTCCATACTCTTCATTGACAATCTTTACTGCATATTTGATATGGTCTATCTGCTTAAATTCGTCTTGAACTTTAGCTTTATCTTTGGTTAGCTCTTGTATCTGATTTTCAAGGCTTGATATTTCTTTCTGCCAATCACTCGACTTTATAGCTGATGTTCCAGTAAATTTTTCTATGATCTTTCTTGCTCTTTGGTATCTGTCTATTTCTTTTTTATGGGAATTGTAAAAACTGTCTTTGAATAGTGTCTTGCTTTTGTATTCCTGATAGACTTCTTTGTTTTCTCTGATAGCGTCTATGCAGCTTACACATTGATTTAGGTCTTTTATTCTTTGTGTTTTATCTTGAATATCACCACTTATCTTTTTACTTTGCTTTGCCAGTTCAAAGACTTTTCCTTGTAGGTCTGCTATGGTTTGAAGATGATTATCTTTCAAATAGTAGATTGCTTTTACAAATCTCTTTAGGTCTGCATTTCCCTTTTTTATCTGTCCGTAGTAGGATAAATTTTTTGTTTTTTCTCCCTGTATCTCGTTGTAGATAGAAATATACTCATAGAGGTTAAAGAGTTCCGCTTTGTTCTCCAGTTCATCTTTCTTGGTCTGTTTATACTCATCGTATTTTGCTTGCAGATTTCCAAGTAAAGAGTCTATCCAAGAGGTGATTTCTTTTATCTTGTTCTTGATGGCTTTTACTAAAGAGTTATGCTTTTTGATTTCTCTATTGATATTTCCTTTGTCGGTTTCGATTCCTTTTTTCTCTAAGGCACTGGCACTTGCTCCCATGTGAATGGTTGGGATTTCTTCTATCCCTTGTCTTTTGTAGGAACGATGATCTACTCTCTTTTCCTGATGATTTTTTTCTAAATACTGATTACAAAGGCTTGCAAAATTCTTTCTCCATTTCTCTGCGTTGCCTTTATCGTTCCAGTCTGTCAGCTCTACTTTTCTTGTTTTGTAATTACCACTTTTTAGTTTTATCTTTTCTCCCTTTTCATCAAGAACATATTCTTTTTTGCTTTTTGCCAGCCACTCTCCTTTTTTATTAATCGGTCTAAGAGTAGTCATAATATGTGCATGGATATTGTTATTTTCTTCATCACTTTCATCATGAATTGCAAGGTCTGCTATCATTCCTTTTGATACAAAATGTTCTTGTATGAAGTCGGTAATGAGTTTCTTGTTTTCTTCAAAGGATAATTCTTTTGGTAGAGCAATGATAAAATTTCTTGCAAGCTGTGCATTGCTTGCTTTCTCATTTAGTTCAACGCTGTTCCATAATGTAGTTCTATCTTTTAATGCTATGGGAACATTCTCCGGCAAGAAGATTTCTGAATGTAAAAGTCCCTTTTTATTATGGTAATCGTGAACTTCTCCGTCCCATTCATTTTTGATTTTCTCACAAGAGATATATGCTGCACTTGCAACTGCCGATTTACTTTTTCCTCTGCTTATCATAGAAATATTAAAGTGAAATGTTTCTGCCACTTTTAAGCTCCTTTCATTTTTTGTTTGTTTTCAGGTAAAGGAAAAAGCAGACAGGTTATTTTTTGTATCTTTTCCTATCTACTTTATCCGTATGTTTTTATTAAGTTTTGGATTTTTAAAGACTTGCTAAAATCCCTTAGTTTTTCTAAGGGCGCAATTATACACCCTAAAGGGTGCTTTGCGTTCTGCGAAGCTTTTTGCCCTTGCAGGGAGCTTCTGAAAAAACTAAGGTCTTTTATTTTATCTACTCTATGTCTGTTTCATCTTCCATATCTTTCCCATTTATCATTTCTTCATAGGCTTGTCTGTATTCTTCTGTGTGAGTAGAGATATTTAACAGTTTTTCTATCTCCTCATTGGTAAATATTAGAGGATTTTTAATGACCCTTTCTACTATCAATCCCCTTTGTATGAGCCTGTGATTTCTTCTTTTTCGTTCCTTTTCATTTGCCAGTTTTTCTAATTTTTTGCCTTGATTTTGTAATTGTTTCAGCTTTACATCGCACTTTTCTCTTTCTTCCTGAAGTTCAGAAATTTGTTCCTGTACTTCCTGTAATGTTTTTTCTTTCTTCATTTTTAATTCCTCCGTTTTGGTATCTGCTTGTTTCCATAAAGAAAGGTTAAGCACCTTTTTTGACACTTAACCTTTCCAAGTTTTTAGATTTTATCTTCTAAAATCTTTCTCAGTTTTTCTAAAATCCTATCCCTCCTCCCACTGATTGCTTGATGTGTAACTTTCTCTCTTCTGCTGATTGACCTTAGACTTTCTTCTTTGTAGAAGATGGCTTCCATTAGTTCTCGTTCTTCTTTTGTAAGAGTATTTAATGCTTTATGAAGTTCTTCAATTCGCATTTTTACTTCTACAATTTTTTCTAAGTCTATCTTTTCATCTATGATGTTATCTACAAAGTGTCCATCATGATCCAGTGCCGAAAATGGTATTACATTATGCTTCCAATCTTTTCTTTGGAGATACTTTTCATGCTCTGTTATCTTCCAATAGGCTTTGTAGACTTCTTCACTTACAGGTACGGCTTTGCCTTTTACATAAAGGTAATATTCTTTCTTTGCCACTTAGTCATCCTCCTTTTTAAGTTCTCTGTTTTGGTTTTGAGAATAAAAAAGGAGGACTTCTACACTTTGGCGTAAAAAGTCCTCTCGGCTTAAAAACTAATGTTTTATATAATTTTCTATTTGGTCGTTTCTGGTAAAGTATTATTGCTATGTGTAAGCAATTCCAAGAATAAAAAAGGATAATTATATCGTTCTGTGAAAACCGAAACTATAAGTTTTGACATAATTATCCCTCCATTATTTTCCCTCCTAAGTAAATTTATTATTAAATCACTCCTGCTTTTTCAAAATGCTTTTTGAGTATCTTTGTTGCAACGAATGCTCCTATGCAAGCAAGAACAAATGTTATCAAGGCAAAGCCTACTGCCCATGAAACTTTGAAATAAGATAATGCTTCATTTATTTGTGCTTCACTCATTTTCCATTTTGATGCTCTTTCCACAAAAGAAGCTGTTCCGAATAAAATCACAGGAATTACTGTCCCTAAAAAATCCGCTAATGCAAATATCCCATATCCAATAATCATTCGTCCCTTGCTCTCATAATTTCCTATAATCAAATCACATATAATTCCACCGATTACAGCAAAGACTGCATGAGGCAAATGTCCTCCTGACAATGCAATTAAACCAAGAAGCGTTCCTGATATTGTAAATACGCCCTTCTTTTTAACTTTCAAAGCCATAAGGATATAAACGGTAGCAGCTACCATAAAGCTAACTCCTGAAGCAATAAATCCTCCAATCACTGTTGTTGCCATAGCAAATGCAACCGCCATGTATATGACAATTCCAATTGCATTAAAGATTCCGATTGTAATAAAATCACGACCATTTAATTTGTTTTTCATAAAAGTCCTCCTAATAAATTTTCTGTATTACTATCACAAGAGCAATCATCAAAGCTCCTAATAGTCCAATCAACAAATCCGTTGTTCTAAACCTCAATTTTGTTAATGTAACCCTGTTCTCATCACTATCAAGTCCTCTAATGAGTGCTGAAGCTGACAGTTCATCTGAAATCTTAATCATTCTCATTAAAAGCGGAACAAGCGTATATTCAATATATTTAATTGGATGTAGCAAGGGGAAAAATCTACTTGTTACGATTCCTCGAATCTTCATATTCTCTTTTAATGCCTTGAGTTCTATTTTTATAGTTGGTACAAACCTAAGCAAAACACTAAAAGGTATACCAATGCTTCTTGGTACTTTCATTCTATTTAATGCTTCAAGCATTTCACTTACACTTGTAGTCTTTGTTATATATCCACCAAACATAGCAATTAAGGTCATCCTTGATGCAAAGTAAATAAACATATATATTGCAAATACGATACTTGCTTCACAAAACTTTCCAAGCCATAACTCTATGCAGTATAAAATCACAAAAAACAAAATAAAGCGTAATGCTCTTTTCCACATACTGCTGTATACATACAGAAAAAAGGCAAAGAGAATCAGTCCGAAAAGTAGAATTGTATCGCTTATAAAAAAGCTCGTAAATCCAACAATTGGAAGTAGAGTAAGTTTTATTCTCGGATCGACTGTTTTTCTATCCATCAAGTTATCTACCTCCTCTCATCTTGTCCAATATGAGAATTTTATTACTTTCACTCATATTCAAAACACTTTCTATTTTTCCATCTCCCATTACCCAGAGCTTACTCACTGTGTTCGCTAAAAACTCAAAATCATGACTTATTACCAAAACTGTTATCCCTTTTTTTAATTGTTCTTCAATCAGTTTTGCGACTGAAAGCATTGAGTCTTTATCACAACCTGATGTTGGTTCATCATAGATGAAAACTTTTGCCTGTTTCATCATTCCACAAGCTATTGTCAGTCTTTGTTTTTCTCCTCTTGATAAAGCAAACGGATGCTTATCTATATATTTATCTAAGCCAAGAACATTCAAAATAGACTTTGCCTTTTGGGTATTTTCTTTTTTATCTTTATTTGAAATACCAAGCAGCATTTCATCAAGTACACTTTCCGAAAATAACTGATAGTCTGAATCCTGAAATACAAAATATGACATATCCATTAAATCTTTACGATTCAACTCTTTATCTTTTTCCGCCCATATTTTCCCCTCTTTTATCTTCTCAAGTCCTGAAATTACCCTTGCAAAAGTAGTTTTCCCAGTACCATTTAACCCAATAAGACCAATGGCTTTTCCACACTCCATATTGAAATCAAGATGATTTAAGATGTATTGATTTTGCTTATTTCCAACCTTAGTTGCACTTGGGTAACAAAATTTCAAGCCTTTCCCACTGATACTTTCATCATTTAATTGATATAAATCTTTCTTCTCACTTATCCTGTATTCTTTTAATTCAAGAGTTCTTAGTCCATTATCATCCCAAAACTTCCCTTCAAGATGGATAACTTCTTCCCGACTCAAGTCCTGTGCAATCTCTCCATCTTTAACCAAAAGAAAACGGTCAAATAAAGATTTTACATAGTACAAACGATGTTCAATTAGAACAACAGTTGTTCCCTTTTTCTTTAATTTTTCCAAAATTAAAAATAGGTCAAATGTTGCTTTCATATCCAAATTTGCTGAAGGCTCATCTAAAATTAAAACTTTCGGATTCATTGCATAGATGCTTGCAATAGCTATCTTTTGTTTCTGCCCGCTTGATAATTCAAAAACAGATTTTCCTTTCAGTTCCTCAATATCCAGCTCTGCATATACTTCTTCTACTCTCTGTTTGATTTCATATCTTGATTTGCAGATAGTTTGAAGCCCAAAAGCTATTTCTTCATCTGTCGTTGTCGTGAAAAATTGACTTCTTGGATCTTGAAATACAGTACCTACAATACGCCCTATTTCATGAAGCGATAATTTGCTTATATCTTTTCCGGACGCAAAGGCTTCTCCTTGCATTTTGCCTTTGTAATAATGTGGAATAAGACCATTCATTACACTTCCAAGAGTACTTTTACCACTTCCACTTTTCCCTGAAATTAAAACAAATTCACCTTTTTTAATTTCAAGATTGATATTTTTTAAAGCAGTTCGCCCATCTTCCCATTCATAAGAAACATTTTTTAACAAAATCATGATTATACCTCGTACTGAGCTTTCCATAATTTTGTGTAGTAACCATTTTTCGCAAGAAGTTCACCATGCTTTCCTTTTTCAAGTAAATTTCCTTTTTGAAATACGAGAATTTGGTCAGCTTTTTGAATTGTTTTTAAATGATGAGCCACTACAAGTACAGTTCTATTCTTTGCAAGTTCTGTAATAGCATCCTGTATCAAAGATTCATTTACAGGATCAACATTACTTGTCATTTCATCAAGAATTAAAATCGGTGCATCTTTTAGAAAAGCTCTTGCAATAGATATTCTTTGTCTTTGTCCACCTGATAAAATTCCTCCATTTTCGCCAATATCAGTTTCATAACCTTTTGGTAAACTCATAATGAAATCATGTATTCTTGCTTTCTTTGCAGCTTCAATGATTTCCTCTTTTGTAGCTCCTTTTTTACCTACTCTGATATTTTCTTCAATCGTGTTATCAAACAATTGAACATTCTGCATGACAATGCTAATACGGTCTAAAAGCTCATCATAAGGAATATCCCTTATATCAATTCCTCCGAGTGTAATTTTTCCTTTATGCACATCATAAAATCTTAGAAGTAAGTTGGTTATAGTGGTCTTTCCACTACCTGATTCTCCAACTAAGGCTGTCATTGTTTTTTCAGCAATAGAAAAGCTCAATTTTTCCATTTTAAATTCATCTTTTTCATAGGAAAATCCAATGTTATCAAAAGCTATATCATTATCTTTCGGAACAATTCCATTCACTTTATCCGGGATTACATCTGCATATAAAATTCTTGAAAGTCTTTCGTAACTATCTACCGCCGAAACATAGTTCATATAGTGTTGTTCCATAGAAGCGAACGGCTTATAAAACTCTTTTGAAATTACTGCAAAGATAATAAAATTAAGTACATCAAGACTTCCCTTTATAACAAGTATTGCTCCTGCAATTAAAAGAACTAAATATCCAATATCCAGTAAAAACCCAAATATAGATAGCTGTTTTGCCTTGAATCTTGAAGCTACTTTGCTTGTTTCTCCAAACTTTTTTGTCTTGTTCATAAGCTCATTATCCAAGCTTTTATTGTTTGAAAAACTCTTTAGTACAGGTATTCCTCTAACATATTCAACAAATAAGCTAACCATATCAAGAAGTGCTGAATTATTCTGATTCTCTATTCTTTCAGATTGCTTAATTGTCAGATATAGAAAGACAAGTGCAATCGGAACAGATACAGCCATTAGAATAGCAAGTTTGAAATCAATACTTGCAAGACCGATAAATACGACTGCACCTATCAAAAAATCGCCAAACATTCTCGACCACATGTGTCCTACAACAAGAGACATATTATCAACATCTTTGTGTAAAATTGTATTGATCTCTCCCAGTCTTTCATTGGTATAAAATCCCAAACTGAATTTTTTCAATTTAATAATCATGCGTTCTCTGATTTGCTGAACAATATCAAAACCTGCACTATGCTTTTTCATATCTGCAACCATATTACAAATGCCTTTGAATACTACAAGTAACCCAATTGCAATAAAACCTTTATATAAACTTGCTAAACTCGTCCCATCAAATATCTGAAACAGTATAGAAAATACGATAACAATCATGGCTATGGAGCTTAGTCCATAAAGGGCAAAGAATACACTTGATATAATCAAATCTCTCTTGCCGGTTTTTGTAAGCAGCTTTAACATTTCTCTAAACATTTTCTGTTACCACCTCTTTCAAATTCCATCTATCTACCTTGTTCTGTGCTTCAACCATATCCTTATAGAACTCACATCTTTTCATCAACTCTTCATGGCTTCCTGCATCAAGAACAACACCCTTATCCATAACTATAATTTGGTCTGAATCTCTAATTGTGTTTAGATGATGAGCAATTGTAATAATGGTTTTATCCTTGCTTAAATCGTCAATTGCTTCGCCGATTAGTCTTTCATTTTCACTATCAACAGCTGCCATTGCTTCATCTAATATTAAAATCGGTGCATTTTTCAGTATCATTCTTGCTATGGAGATTCTTTGTTTTTCTCCACCAGATAACTTAACTCCCATTTCACCTACTCGTGTTTCATATCCATTTGGCAATGCTGAAATAAAATCATGGCATCTTGCTTTTTTAGCAGCTTCTATGACTTCTTCTTTTGTTGCATTTAGTTTTCCAATTGCTATATTTTCAAAAATACTTAAATCAAAAAGGATAACTTCTTGTTGCACACTACCAATCAGCATTGAGATATTTTCTTGACTATATTCTTTTATATCTTTTCCATTTATCAGTATTTGTCCTTCATCTGCATCCCAAAATCCCATAAGCAAATTAGATACAGTACTTTTCCCACAACCACTTGCTCCTACAAAGGCGTTCAAACTATTTTTCTTAAAATTCAAATTGATATTTTTAAGCTCAAAGCTATCTTTTCCGTATGCAAAATTCACATCTTTAAATTCTATATTTCCAAATTCTAAACCTTGTTCTGTCTTTTTCTTTGGAAGCGGAACTGTTAAAACTTTTCCAATCGCCTTTAGTGCTTCCTTAAACACAATAGAAAAATGTTGCAATGTAGCCGTCTTACTTATAGATGCAGTAAAAGCAGACGATAAAATAATGGCAAGTATAAAATTAGGGGTTGTAATATTTCCATAGTAAAGAAATATACTTCCCAAAATCATGACAATAACTACTCCAATTTCCATAAATATGTCAATGAGTCCCATTGGAATTGTAATTGCTCCCATGCTCTTTTTAACCCAGTAAATATATTCTCTTGCCGTTTTTAATGTTCTTTCACTAATCTCCTCTTCTTTAGCAAAAGCCTTAATCACAGAAATATTTTTTACATATTCCATTAGCTCTTCTCTCATCTTATTTTCATGGTTAAAGTAAATAGCAAAGTTTTTATCCATTGTTTTCTGTGAAAGAACTTTTACCAAATACATGAGTGGAACTCCAGCAATCATTCCAAGAGCAAGACGCCAATCAACAAAAATCATAGCTACAAAAATAATGGTAGGCAGAAGTGTAACTGCCATTATTTCAGGAAGACCATGGGCAAGGTATACTTCCACTTGCTCTACATCATGTTGAACAATGTTGGTAAGCTCTCCTGTATTATGTTCTTTAAAGAATCCCAAACTTAGTTTTTTCAGATGACCGATAATATCTAACCTAAGTTCTGTTAATTTTTCGTATGCTTTCTCATGGGCAACCTTTGTTGCAAAATAATAAAACACTCCTTTTAATACAAACGATATAAAGATTCCCAAGAATATATACTTTAAATTACCTTCGTTAATATTGTTTGTGATTAAAGAACTAATCAAATATACAAGTAAGATTTGTGGTATCAAATCAAATACTATTTTTAAAGCAAGAAGTGAATTGGATAAACTATTTTTCCCAATCACTTTTTTCCTTAATTCTTTTTCCGGCATGAACAACTCTCCTTTCAAAATTGAATAATATTGAATTTTAATTCAGTATTAAGGTTTAAAGTAAGACTTTGCTGATTACGCAAAGTCTATTTTATCCGATCACTATATTTTTTTAAATTACTGTATCAGCAAATCAAAAATTATAGCACAATCTTTTTCCATTTTCTAATCTTAGTTCTAAACGTTCCAAAAGGGGCAACAGTATTAACATGAATAAACTTATAAACTTCCCATGTCGCTGTTTTAGTAGCTTCATCAGCCCATTTTCTCATATGCGGTTGAAATAATTCTTCTTCACTTAGTGTATCAATCATTGTATAGATAGATATAATATTTTCTTTCAATCGTTTCTTTAATTCTTCTATCGATAAATGAGCATAAGTATCGGTAAACCACTGATATAATTCTCCAAGTTGATTCCATTTAAACATATCCGACGGTGTCTTTACTTCAAAACCGTTTTTCTCATCTTTTTCCCATTTCAAAACTAATGTTGTCCATCCGAGTTGATAAGCAAGATTTTCTGCTGGTGTTCTGTCAACTTCAGGGACTCTCTTATCTTTGAGAGATTCAGGAATAATATCAAATTCAGAAATATACTTTTCAAAACTTTTATTTATCTCAGATTTCAGTTCTTCTTTATCTTTATATATCTTCAAAATATCTCCTCCAAAAATTTAAATTTATCGCATTTAAATATCAAATCAACTTACAATGATTCCACTCCCTTGTAATAACACTTTGCAATAAGTTTTAGCATATCTTTTGCCCACTTTTCACTTTGATAATGCCTTGCTATTTCAAGAAGTCCCTCTGTAAAGTTACTGGCTAAAATATGGGCAAGCATTGGATCATATTCCTGTTTCGATTGTCTTTTTAAACTTACTTCAATATGAACCTGCATTTGCGATATGAGTTTTTGTTTTGCTTCTGTATGCTTTGTACCTGAGCTTTTATCCATTAAAATAATTAACTTCTTACGATCTTTTAAAAGTTCATGAATATAATTTTCTCCAACTTCATCAAACCTTTCAGAAGCAGAACCTTTTTCCAAAGATTCTTCCTCATTAAAAGCTGACTCGAAGTTTATATAAACAGAACTTACTACTGCATCAAACAAAACTGCCTTATTTTTGAAATAGGTATAAATTAGTGCCACAGGAATATCTGCTTCTTTTGCAATTTCTGTTAATTTGGCACCTCTATAATCCTTTTTATAAAATACTTTTTCTGCTGCTTCGAGTATTCTATTTCTAACTTCTTCTTTTAATACTTGTGCCATAGCACACCTCTTTCTATTCCAATACTGAATCTATATTTAATAATAAATTAAAATTCAATATTTGTCAAGATAGATTTAAATATTTGTTTTTATATACTCACTCACCGGTATCCCCACTCTTTTCAAAACCTTTATTTTCTCCTGTTTCTTCTGTTCTCTTCTTGCCTTATATTTATCTTCATACTCTTTCTGTTTTCCACTCGCTTTACGCTTTAGGTAATTTTGATGTAGCTTGTCTTTTCTTTCTTCGATTTTTCTTTCTTCTTCCTCAAGTTTTTGTTTTTTTTCTTCGCTTAACTCCGCCTGTGGTAGTTCGTAATTACCTATGAAATTAAAGTAAATTTCTATCTTTTGCTTTGATGTCTGACTTCCTTTTCTATCTCTTTCATGTACGATAATCTTTTCTACAAACTCATTTATCATTGTAGTTGTAAGTTCATCAAAGTTTTCATAACGACTGATAAGAGATATAAATTTTCTTGCTCTGTCTGTTTCTTTTTCATATCTTGATACCTGCTGCTCTAAATCTTTGATCTCTTTGCTTAAAGTTATCTGCTCTGTTTCATATTGATTGTTTAGTATCTCATATCTGCTATTTGGTATTTTGTTAAGGATCATATCTTCGTAAATTCTGCACATAAGTCGTTCGAGTTCCCTAAGTCTGTTTTGGCTTTCCGTTAATCTTACCTTTTTCTTTTCTATCTCTATTTTTTCTTTTTCTTCCATTTCATTTTGAATGGAACAGATAAAGGCTTCATTATCTTCATCAAGGTATTTTTTAATATCTTTTAGTGTGTCTTGTATTAAATTTAAGACTACTTCCGCTTTTATTCTGTGTGCTGATGGACAAAGCATGCCACAAGGTGTTTTAGTATAGGCACTGCAAGTGTAATAGGGTATATTTTTGTAATTGCTTGTTCTATGAACATACATTTTACTTCCACAATCTGCACAATACATCAGTCCTGTGAGTGGGTGATATTCTCCCCAACCGTCAGGATACCTTTTTACATTTCCTCTTATCCTTTGCACATTGTCAAAGGTTTCTTGATCTATAATTGGCTCGTGTGTATTTTCAAAAATAAGCCAGTTATCCTCGGATACATATTTGCTTTTCTTGTCCTTGAAGTGTTTTCTTGTTTTGAAATTGACTGTATGTCCCAAGTATTCCTGTTTCTTTAAAATGCTTGCTATGGTTGAGCTGCACCAACGATAGGGATGTTCAAAGTTTTTGCTTTGATATAGTCCATAGCCTAATTTCTGTTGATGATAGGCTGGTATATCTACTTTTTCACTCTCCAATATCTTTGCTATTCGATACGGACCATTTCCTTGCATGGTCAGGTTAAATATTCGCCTTACTATCTCTGCTGCTTTTTCATCTACTATCCACTTGTTTTTATCTTTTTCATCTTTGATATAGCCATAAGGCGGTGTACTTGCAGTATGTTTCCCACTTTCGCCTTTTGACCTGAAAGTCGATTGGATTTTTCTTGATGTATCTCTTGCATACCATTCGTTCATGATATTTCTAAAAGGGGTAAAATCATCTTCTCTGTAAAAGCTGTCTACATTGTCATTGATAGCGATTAGTCTTACGCCCTTTTGTCTTAATATCTCCATACATTGACCAACTTTGAGATAATCTCTGCCGAGTCTACTCATATCCTTTACGATGATACAACCGATATTTCCAGTATTTACTCCATTCATCATTTCCATAAAGCCTGGTCTATCAAACTGTGTCCCGCTTATTCCGTCATCTGTAAAATGGATGATGTTGGTTAAATTATTCTTACTTGCATATTCTTCAAGGATTTTCTTTTGATTAACGATTGAGTTACTTTCTCCTTCAAGTTCATCATCTCGACTTAATCTCTCATAGAGTGTTGTTATCTTTTCAAAATTCCTCACTTTTTCCTCCTTCCTCTTAATTTCTTAAATAAAAAAGAATTAAGAAGTACATGTTTCACTAAAACAGTGATTAAGTGTTCTCCTTAATTCTATTACTCCAGCTGCAAGCTTATATTTCTTATATTGCTTAACTGCAAAATGGCTTGGGTCTTTCTTTTCAAGAGCTTCAAATAGCCTATCAATTGGGTTCATATAGGTTTCGTCATCTTCTCTAACTTCACTTGCGTCAATCATATCCAAAAGTGTCTTAAAGTTCTTTTCTTCTTCTGGTGCTTCATAATAGATATAACCGATAAGGGCAGTGTAATATAGCTTCTCAGCCTTTACCCAGAAATCTTCTCCTGCCTTTTCTCCATCTCCCTTGGTGTTAGCGATAATTGTTTGGACAAGTTTTAAAATATCTTTTTCACTTCTCAAATAAGCAAAGGGATTGTACTTCATAGATTTTTTAAAGTTTATTGTGTTTAAAATCTTTTTGTCGTATCCATTTTCATAAAGCATTTTTCCACACTCTAACACAAGTGTGCCTTTTGGGAAGATTTGTCAAGGACATAAACAAAATTTCTTTGAAAAATTTATATCTTTTCTGTTTCTCTCTTGATTAGCTTTAATATTTTATCCTTGTATGTTTCGCCTGTACCTTGCTTAAAATGTAGGTTTACAGTATATTTTGTCTTCCCAATATCCATAACTAACTGTTTATGTGGTGGTACTTGTATTTTTCTTCTTTCTTCTTCCATAAGTTCTCCTTTCCATTTTTAGACAATAAAAAACAGCAAACCATTTTTGATTTACTGTTACTGTGTTAGTTTTTATTAAATTGCTTGATTTTCAAAATTGAAATTTACCTAATGCGTTTCCCAATTTTCATTTTCTTACGCCATTCTGGTGCCAATCCATCATAAGACCAATATTCATCCATATCAACAATCAAATTATCTTCAAGATAGATAAAACTTACTACATGAAAAGACTCACTATTATCTGTTGGAAAAACCCGACAAGCTAAAATAATAGTATCTTCATTTTCTTCAATTCTCTCTATTTCTCCGTTCCAATTTCCGGGATATTCACAATTTGCCCTTATATACTCATCTAAGGTAAAAAACTCATTTGTGCAATGCCATTTTATAACAGCATTCTTTTGAAAATATTTCCTAAGTTCTTCTGCATTTTGTGATAAAACCGTTTTGAAAAATCTATCTATATCCATAGTAATCACCTTAAAACCAATTCACTTTTTCATCTCTAAACAATGGTGTTTCACTCTCTTTGTAAGGATTGTAGTTATTACAATTACAGCCAAACTCTTTCAATACTTTTATCTTATTATCGGCTGTCCAAACAATCAAAGAAATACCGTCAAATTCTTCAACTTTCCCTGTAGAGATACAATTGATGTGAGACCAAAAACAGGAAATTCTCTCTCCTGTTTTTGGTCTCACATCATTTACAAATGTACACTTTCTCAACAAATTATAATTTTCTATTTATCTAATTTTATTATATCGTTTACATTATTGGAGCAAATAATCTTAAAATAGCTTGCCATAGTCCTTTAAATAAACCATTTTTTGCTTCTCTTTCATCTACTTTATGTGATTCTTTAAAGGAATCCTCAAAATCTTTTTTGATATCTTTTATTACATTTGTATCCTTCATATAAATACCACATTCAAAATGTAAATATAAACTTCTATAATCTAAGTTTATTGTTCCTACAGTTGCTATTTCATCATCGGATAAAAATACTTTGCTATGTACAAAACCATTCGTATAAGTATAAATTTTTACTCCACCTTTAATTAATGTATAAAAATAAGAAGAGGTTAAATCATATACAATTCTTTTATCGGGTATTCCAGGAACAACAATTCTGACATCTACTCCTCTTCTTGCAGCTAAGATTAAACTATTTATCATATCTGTATCAATAATTAAATAAGGTGTATAAATATAAACATACTTTTTCGCTTGATTGATAATATTTAGATAAATATCTTCGCCGGTTATAACATCATCTAATGGACTTTCCCCATAAGGTACAACGAAAGCATTTTCCTTATACTTTTCAGTAAAATTATATTTGTATTTATTATAATCATTATCTTCTTTTTTAAATGAATTCCACATTTCTAGAAACATAACAGTAAAATTCCAAACAGCTTCACCTTTTATCCTAATTCCATTATCTTTCCATACTCCTAATTTACTATTTATATTTATATATTCATCTGAAATATTAATTCCACCAGAAAAAACAGTATGTCCATCAATTATCATCATTTTTCTATGATCTCTATTATTCATAATAATACCTGCAAATGGCGATAATTTATTAAATTGCATACATTTTATTCCATATTTCCCCAGTAACTTTGGATAATTACTAGGTAGCATAGCAAAAGAACCCATATCATCATATAATACTCTTACATCTAGTCCTGAATTTGCTTTTTCTTTTAATATATCTAAAATTCCTTGCCACATAGTACCATTATTAATAATGAAATATTCTATAAAAATAAATTTTTTGGCTTTTTTTAGTTCTTCTAACATAACAGGATAAACGTCATCACCAAGAGAATAATAGTTTATCTCATTGTTTTTCGTTACAGGAAATCCTGCAAATTCACTTATATATTTTAATTGTCCTAAATTTTTAGTATCGATTTCTTTTTTTATAAATTCATCTTGTATTAAGTATTTTTGACCATTTTCTATATTTTCATTAATATTCTTTAAAACTTTACTTCTTTTCATATTATTACTAAGTATGATATATAGAAGTGTTCCAATTAATGGAAAAAGCATAATCAGTAATATCCATATTAAATCGCTACTTAATCTTTTACTATACTTGATAATCATTAAAACAATTATAATACTAAGTAAACCATAAACTACATGAATAATACTTATAAATTCTCCAAATTTTAAATATATAAATAATGTTAATAGAATTTGTATTAATAAACCTATTGCTACAACAATTCCTCTTTTTACTGCCATCCACATATTTTTTCTCCTCATACTAATTCATTTTTATATGTAATACTTTTATCTTCTTTATAGATAAACATTAATTTTGAGTTCTTATCTGTTCTTCCTTTATCAAAGGATAACGAATAAGTACATTACTATCTAGATTTTCTTTGTGCATATCAACTGCTGTTATTTGATGATTATCATATGTTGTATAATAATAAATTCCCTTATTTACATTACAGCAAGATGTATAAATTGTTATTTCAAATTTATCATCACCTAAATCACAGCATCCTCTTTGTTGATCAACGCTACCTAAAATGTGAAAAAATTGACTAACACTTGATTTTTCATCTTCTTTAGAAAAAGAATTTAATTTAGTATACGCTACTCTTATGAATCTTGATTGCGATGATAAATCACCTGGTAGACCTATTGCTCCCATTCCTCTACTATATAAACTTAGATCTAATTCTTTACTAAATTTATTCTCTGGAGATTTAGGTGATAAATACATATAATTATTTAAGGCAAACATTTGCTTATCAAAAGATGGATTATTAGTTAATACCCCTACTGGATTATCATATATTTTTATTCCATCAATAACAGACTCTACAGTTATTGATTGTGTGCTATCGGAAATAATCCAATGTAAGCTAGCTAATGGTAATTTATCACTAAATGGAGTATTTAACACATTCATTTTTTCAATCAAATTTCTAGCTTCATTTACATTTGAACATTGGCTTAAAATCCATGGTATCAGTTCAAATTGAGCAACATTATCTTTTCCTTCCTGTTTTTCTTTATAATGAGCATTTCCAACAAAATTTAAACCTGCTATTGCTAACCCTTTTTCGTTTATTGCATCGTAATATAATGGATAATCTTCAGTAACAAATGCCATTCCAATTATCGCATAATGACTCTTAATGTCATCTACTTCTCTAAATTTAAATTCAAAGTTTCTTGGTGTTATTGTTACTTCATCTCCATATGAAAATTCATAATCCAATGTTCTTCCAAAATAAAAATCTTTCGTTTTATAAGTTGCTGCTGTACACATATTCTTTCCCTTCTTTCTAATACTATTTCTTATCTTTTATATAACTCTCTTTAAAATTACTATTTAGTGATTATATTTAATTATACCATTTTTTCACTTAGTTTTATAGGTCTAACTCATTCCTCTTTACCTGTGATAGTTGTTTTTCTTGTTCCTGTAACTGCTCTATACAGGTCTTAACTTTTTCAGCCTGTTCTACTTCTTCTCGTATTTCTAATATTTTACTATATAGGCTCTTTTTATCTTTCTTCAAAGTGGTAAGTTCCGATTTCCATTTGGATATATTTAAGGTCTTACTTTCCCCTAAATGCTCTTTGAGATGTTTCCTTGCACTTTCAAATAGAATAAGCTTCGCCGTATGCTCATTATAAAAATCTTCCTGTTTTATTTTCTTTAACTTTGCATAGGCTTTGTAGATGTCCTTGTACTTCAAATATTTTTCTGACTGGTCGATGAGTTGTGTTTTTTCATCAATCTTTTTCTCGGTATCTTTTAAGGCTCTTGTGGTCTTGTAATTCTTATCTCTTAAAGTAACTATACTTTCTTTCAGTTCAGATAAGGAAATAATGTTTTTCTCTTTTAAGAATTGATAGCTTTCGATGTATTTTTCTAAATCTGTATTATGGTTATCTGCATTTTTACGGATAAGATTTTTAAAAACGGATAGCAAATTTTCTTTGGATGGGAGGGTAGATTTGAGATTATCAGTTTCTGCCTTTTCTTCTTTTCCTATTCCTCTTATCCAATTTAGTAAGGCTTTTATTCTTCTTGCAATCTCTTTTAATATCTTATTCTGATGTTTGATTTCTCGGTTGATATTTCCCCTGTCGGTATTTATGCCTTTCTTTTCCATTTGGGTGGCTGATACGCCTAAATGAATGGTCGGTATTTGTTCTATGCCCTGTCTTTCATAGGAACGGTGATCCACTTTTTCCTGTATGCTATTTTCTTCAAGATATTTATTTGTAATATCTGCCCATGCTTTTCGCCAATGCTCTGCTTTGTCTTGTTCGTTCCAATCTACTGCATTTATTTTCTTTGTTTTGTAGTTGCCATTTTTAAGTTTTACTTTCTCTCCGTTTTCATCAAGGATATATTCCTTTTTTGATTTTGCTCCCCATGTTGTATCTTCGTTTAGCGGTCGCATAGTTAATAGAATATGTGCGTGTGGGTTTCCGTCATTTTTATCATGTAGGGCAATATCGGCACACATACCAACTTTCACAAAATTTTCTTTTACATATTCCCTTACAAGTTCTATCTGTTTTTCCCTGTCTAATTCTTTGGGTAAAGCAATTTCGATTTCTCTTGCAAGCTGTGAGTTTTTACTTTTTTCTATTTTCTCAACACTGTTCCATAATACAGAACGGTTTGAAAATTCTTCAGGTGCATTTTGCGGTAATAGAATTTCGGTATAGGCTATTCCGCCTTTTCTTGTAAAGTCATGGACTATTCCGTCATATTCGTTTTTTATCTTTTCGCCACTACGATAGGCGGAAGCTGCTACTGCACTTTTGCCTTTTCCTCTTGAAATAATCTTTATACTAAGATGATATATCGCCATAAGAAAAAACCTCCTCTCTTTTTTAATGTGGGGACGATGGCGATGATAAAGACTTACTAAAAAAAATCGGATTGCTTTTTATCCGATTTCTTTTGGGAAGTACACAAGGGGTAGGAAATTTATTTCCGTAGGGGAGTGTAGCTCCCCTGTATCAGCGTTAGCTGATATGCTCTCTGCAAGAGCCTTCGGAGAACGCACACACCCTTTAGGGTGTATAAGTGCGCCCTTGTAAACAAGGGACTATTCCTCTATGTCCGTTTCTTCCTCTTGGTTTTCTGTGTTTTGATTTTGATTTTCTTTTCGCTTTTCTATGATTTTTAAGATTTTTTGATTGACTTCTTCTTTGATGTTTGGGAATGTGATTAGCTGATAAAATTCGTCTTTGGTAAAATCCTTGCTTTCAATAAAGATACTTTCAAAGACTGCTCCTTTTTCATAAATCCGTCTATCCCTTTTCTTTCGTTCTTCCTGTTTCTGTTGACTGATGAGCTTTTTTCTTTTGTTTTGTAACTGCTTGATTTCTTCTTCTGTCATTAAAATTTTTTCATCTATGTTTTTCATTTCTGTTTTCCTTTCTTCTGTTTTTGGACAAAGAAAAAACAGTAAACCATTTTTGATTTACTGTTAGTGTGTTATTTTTTATTAAATTGTTAGTTACTTCTTTTTCTTAAAAACCACGACTCCAAAAAATGGACAAATAGCTACCGTTTTTACTAACTCCATATTTGCTTTTTCTGACCAATGTTTCAACTCTTTCATAGAATAGAACCAATTATCCTTGGGACTATTTTCTCTCATATCTTCAACCGTATAAACTTCATTTTCTTTAAGGTATGGTTCTATATAATTTTTATATATTTCTTCAGGCGTGGTTTCTTTTAATAAAAATCTATATACCTTATTAAATAATTCGGTATCCTTTTCTGCGTCAAATAAAAGCATGGTATCGCACAAATAAAAATAACCATCCGTTGTAAGTATCTCTGAAATATTTTCTAACGACTTTTCTTTATAATCCCATGGCACTTGATGGAATGCTAACATACTAATAACTTTATTAACGCTTTGATTGCAATTTAATGCTTCAAAACTTCCTTGAATATATTTTACATTTCCATTACTACGATTTATAGCTTCCTGTAAATTATCTGCATTTGGCTCAATACCAATAACTTCATCTGAAAAATTACTACATACCTTTGAAAAATTTCCCCAACCACAACCTATATCCATTACCTTATCGCTTTTTTTCAATTCAGCTAATTTAAGCATAAGATTAACTAACTCATCTTTACTTTCGTAGGTTTGTCTCCCATCGGGACTAATAAGTTTGTTAATGTATTTATCTAATAATGCTGTCCAATTTTCAGCGATATTCTACCTCCTATTTATATTTTTATTGTCTAAATTACTAAATATTATAGCATTTTTAAGGTGCTTTTTCCATATCAGCTTTCTGTGGAATTTGACAGTTCCCTATAAAGTTAAAATACACATCGACCTGTTGTTTTCTCTCCTTGCCTTTTCTTCCTCCTGTTGCTTCATGGACTACAACTTTTTCTATATACTCATTTATCATTGGTACTGTCAGTTCTTCAATATCGGTATATTTTTCTATCATCTTTAAGAATTTATCAGTATCAACTTTTCTCTGATGATAACTTTCTATTTCATCTTCAAAATACTGTATTTGATTTTCTAAGTCTTGTTGCTCCGTATCATAGGTATTAAATAATCTATCAAAGTGTTTTACAGGAATTTTTCCAAGTGCGTGGTCTTCATATAGCTTTGTAATAAGGGTTGTTAATTCTGCATTTCTTGATGACAGTTTCTCTAACTTTTCTTTATCCCCTTGATACTTTTCTTCTCTTTTTTCATCGGACAATTTGTTCATCACTTTTAGAAATTCTTGTTTATCTTCTTTGGCAAAGTCTGTGATTTCTTTAATTGATTTCAAGAGAATTTCATTCACTGTCTTTACTTTGATGTAGTGCATACTGCAAGTGCCTTTTCTGTGTCTGTAATGTTGGCACACAAAACAATAATCACAATCGTATTTCTTTTCTTTATGTTCTGCCGGCTCTCTGTAACTTAACTTTCCTCCACAATCAGAACAGATTAAAAGTCCTGTAAATGGGTGGGAGGTTGTACCATACTTTGGGCTTCTTCTTACTGTTTTTCTTAACCTTTGAGCATTATTCCATGTTTCTTCGTCAATAATCGCTTCATGGGTGTTTTTGAAGATAATGAGTTCATCTGCTTTCGCCTTTCTGCGTTTCTTGGTTTTGTAGTCTACACTAATTGTCTTTCCCAATACAGTATGTCCCATATATTCTTGCTTTTCTAAGATATAGCTTACTGTGGTTGGTGTCCAAAAATATGGGTCTTCTATTCCTCTTTTCTTGGAGCTGTGGTTATTTTCAGGATAGTGTATTTCTGCATAGGCTGATGGAATAAGGACTTTATCTTTGGTTAGTATATCTGCTATCTGAGTTACTCCATATCCCTCTATTACAAGCCTATAAATGCGTTTTACGACCTTTGAACTCTCTTTATCGACAAGTAGCTCCTGTTTGTTCTTAGGGTTTCTATAATAGCCGTATGGAACGCTGGGTGATACTCTTTTACCCTCTTCCATTCTTGCTCTAAAGATGGATTGTATTTTTCTTGAGGTATCTCTTGCATACCATTCATTCATAATATTTAGAAATGGGGTAAAGTCGCTTTCTGCTTGTTTTTCGCTATCTATTCCGTTATTGATGGCAATAAATCTTACTCCCTTTTCTTTGAAAAGTATTTCGGTATAAAAACCTACTTTGAGGTAATCTCTGCCAAACCTGCTCATATCTTTTACTATCACAGTAGATACTTTGTTTTCTTCTACTGCTTTTATCATCTTTTGAAATCCCTCTCTATCAAAGGTTGTTCCGCTTACTCCATCATCGGTATAGTGATAGATATTTACAAAACCGTTTCTTTTCGCATAGCTTTCAAGCAGCTGTTTTTGATTGGTGATGGAATTGCTTTCTCCTTGCATTTCATCATCACGACTTAAACGCTCATAAAGTGCCGTTTGTCCTGTTCTTTTCGTATTTGACATGAGAATTACCTCCTTTCCAAGTTTTTATTATTTTCTCTGTCCCTAAGAGGTTAATCCTTTAGGGTCTGTTACTACATAAGAAGAGTGCATTTGCATTAGATTTGGCTTTACATAAAATCTCGTCTTACCTGATCCAGAACCACCTATTACTAATACATTTTTATTTCTAGCGTATTTAGGGTTTTTAGGTCTTGAGTTCATTGTTAGTCTTTCGGTATTAGTTATAAGAACATTGTTTTCAAACTTAGGGTCAATGTATGGAGCAATATCCTTGATTTCTCCCCATCTTGCAGATCCATATTCCTTGCCTTGCCTATATTTCTTTTTGTTTTTACCTTTGCTATATACTATTAGCTTAACAATGGCAGCAACTGAAATACCTACTAATAAGTCCCTTGGATTAATACTTGGTATATAGGATAAAGTTCCTATATCAGAAATTCCCACCATTATTCTATCAATAATATCTCCTCCTACATAAGAATTGATGTGCTTAGAAAAAATATTTCCAATGTAGAAGAATGATAGATAGGGAATGTTTGATAATATAAATTTCTTTGGGTTGTCTATTTTAATTAGGTTTTTAATATCAGAAAGAATGGCTTCTAATATCTTATTCATCGTAGAAACCTTCACTATCTAATAAAATTAGTAGGTAGTGTCTTCCCTTTGGTGTTATTAATGTTTGTATTCCTACAAGTGTACCTAGTGGATCAATCCATTCTTTTACTTCAAAATATCCCTTGTTCTTATCTGCATAAGGTAAGAGTTTCTTTTTCTTATCTCTGTAAATTAATCCCTTATCCATTAGAAAACTTATAAATTGATTTTGTGGTATTCCTAACTCTTTGGCAGTATTTCTAAAGTTTGTAAGTAGGTTATAATCTACTAATTTGTCATAATAATCTGCCTTTGGTCTTAATTCTTCAATCTCTTCTTCTCTTTCGGCAATAATTCTATTGGCTACAAGAATTGCATCTGCAAGTAGCTCTTCGTTAGTTTTCTTTTCTTGACCAGCTATATATCCTCCATTTTTTCTAATGCTCGGTAAAACTTCTCTAGTTACCCAAGCTTTGAATATTTTTGCTTGTGGTAGTTTTGATGAAAGGATAAGTGAATACAATCCTGATTCGTTAATTATTGAAATGTTCTGTATTCCTCCAGGGGTGTTCCATTTCGTTACACCCTTATCTTCTTCATCTACATGGTCATAAATAGCTTTTCTTGGATTAACATAACCTAACATAGTTGCTACTTCATTTGCTATAAAGAAAAACTCACCGTCTTTTTCTATAACAGTGAGTCTTCCAAAATTCTTATTTTCAAATGTTTTTAAATTACTTATCATAAGCTTTGCTCCTTATGTTTATTTTTAACTTTATCTTTACTAATGGTATCCTTAGCCATATCTTTAAACTTATTTATAGTCTTCGTTATTGAATCTTTTCTATCGGCCTTTCTTTCAGAAGCCTTAACTGCTTTTTTAAAGGCGTGTTCCATAACTTTTATATCCTTAGATTAAAAAAACACAGAGTGGTTGCCAGTTTCCTTATCTTTCATAATAGAAAACTTCACTCCATGTTTATTTAAAATTTTCTTTAGTTCTTTTAACTCAGGATCTTTTAGATTAATTTCTTCTAACTGTCCCTTTTTAACCATATCTTTTAGTTTTACTTCTTCTCCATTGTTTTTTATTACATTTTTCAAGCCTCCTTGTTCTTCTATTTGCTTGTGTACTTTCTTTAAGGCATCAAGAATTGCTTTACTTGTTGCTTTTGCAAGCCTGACTTCAAGATTAAGACTCGACCTAGATACTTCTTCATTAATCATCTATTCCACCTCCATATAAAAGTAACTCTTTGTATTTTCTTAACTTCTCTTGATGGATTTTTCTTCTAAAATCTTCTCCCGTAACTTTAACTGGTATTGTCATTTCAAGTATTCTTGAATATATCCTCTGATACTCAAGGTCAATGTTTGGATTTTGAATAATTTCCAATGATAAGTTTGTAGTAAAAATTGTCGGCCTACCCTTTAAGTATCTTGAGTTTATAATGTTATATACTTGTTCTCTTGCATAAGATGTATCCCTTTCAATTCCAAGGTCATCTAATATTAACAATGGAATATTTGATAGGTTATCTATAATTTCGTTTGAATCAACCTTAAATGCAGATTTTTGTATTTGATTTATTACCTGAGATAAATTCAAAATCTTAACTCTAACTTGTGTTCTTTCGATTAATTCATTTGCTATTGCACAAGCAAGGTAAGTTTTTCCACTGCCAACATCTCCATAAAATAAAAGTCCAACATTGTCTTCCTTCATTTGTTCAAAACTTTTAGCATAATTGTAAGCAACCTTGTAAGCTTGACCTTTTTCATTTAGGAATTTCTCAAAAGTATATTGGTGTTGGTTTGGCGATGAAAAACAATCTCTTTTTAGCGATGATATTCTCGTTAATATTTCTCTTTCTGCATTTTCCTTATCTCTTTTTATTTCACATTCACATTTAATTCTTGGAATAAACTTTGTAAATCCAAGGTCAAGTAATTCTCCATCAACTCTTTTACCGCATACCTTGCAATAGATATGTCCATTTCTTTCAATATCATTTTCTCTTAATACAAAATCTTTTAAGTTTTTCATAAACTCTCTCCTATATCGTAATTCATTTTTCTTGTTGATTTGTCATTCATGCTTTTCGCTTGATCATTAAGATACCAATTGATTATCGTTGCCTTGTGATCTTGATAAACTCTGTTGTTTGCTTTCATATACGATGATAATCTATCAATGTACTCACTAATTCTGCTTTCTAACTCATTTGTTAAGTCCTTGTATTCTTCATCAGTCAAAAATATATTTTTATATATTCCATAAGGCTTTTGCCCTTTATTAAAATCATTATTTCTTAACTCATTATTACTAATATTGTTATAGTTACCTTCCGATTTTCGAAAATCTTGACTTTCGATATTCGAATCTCTTGAATTTCGATTATCGAACTTCTGGAATTTTGTTTTTCGAACTTCTTGATTTTTTAATTCCATATTATTAAATATGCTCATAAAGTCTTTAACATAAATTCTATTAGGCTTTCCAAGTCCTTGTCTTTTCTTTTCAATCAGTCCTATTCCTGACTTAATATCAAGTTCAGCTATTAATTTGTTTGCTTTTTCACTGGCACAATTAAATTGATCTTTTATACTTTCTATTGTGTAGTAAATAAAAACTTTTCCGTCTTCATCTATCCAGCCATTTTTATATGAAAGACCCATTCGATTAAGCATATATGAATACAAAACTTTTGCTTCAATANTGGCACAATTAAATTGATCTTTTATACTTTCTATTGTGTAGTAAATAAAAACTTTTCCGTCTTCATCTATCCAGCCATTTTTATATGAAAGACCCATTCGATTAAGCATATATGAATACAAAACTTTTGCTTCAATAGAAATGCTCTTAAAAATTTCATCTTCCATTAATACCATAGGTAACCTAATAAAGTTATACATCTCAGATTGCCTATTATAAAAATAATCAAAATTCATTCCTGCCTCCTTTCTTTGAAATAAAAAAAGAGCAGCCTTATTTAAGCTACTCTTGTAGAAAGTGTAAAATGGGTTTTATCTTATTATATTTTTCTTTGTGTCTCCTCATACCAGTTGCAAAACTACTCTTACATCCATGTAGTTTTTTTGGGTCTTTTTGACGTATCCTTCTTCATCTTTATCGAAGACAAAATGCTTATAAAACTGCTTAAAATGCAGGATTTCTAAATTTATATCTTTTGTATCAACGCTATAGTCTCAACATGGCTTGAGAGGATAGAATGAATGTCATTTGAGTGTGTCCGTTCTCGGGAACATATCCACTGCGTTTTTGGGGCTATCGGTAGATGGGAACATATCAATACACCTCATGGATTATTATTTTAGAATGGATTTTAAGTAATCTAATAAATCTGATTTAGTTAGAGGCTCTGCATGACTTAAAATACAATACTTACAGTCGAAACTTTCTATCAAATTTGTTAATGACATTAATTTTTCTTTATCCATATACCCATCATTGTAGAAATCCTCGCTTGTTGAATCTCCCAAGAACAATATTTTTTCCTCAGGAATATAGATAAGCACCGTATCTTCCGAATGGGGTGAAACCGTATGAAAAATCATTGCGGTTATTCCACCGAGATTAAGGGTAAGCTCTTTTTCAAATTGGATATCCGATAGAACGGCAATAATTCTTTTATTATCTACATATTCTCTAGCTAGGCACTCATCATCATTTATCAAAAATTTTATATATGCACTGTCAGATAGTTTGGCTCTTTCCTGTTTCAAAAACTCGTTGGTTTTATGGTGTGCAATGGACAATCCGTGAATTTTATGCATTCCAAAGGTATGGTCCCAGTGCCAATGAGTGATGACAGTAAAATCTGGCTTCTTTAGGTCCTCGATTTCTAGGGATTTATAAAATTCATCAACATGGTCTGCTGAATTTCCTGCATCAATGGCAAGTGCAATTTTATCTCCATTTAAGTATGCCAACATAGGCCTATCAGTTTCTGGTTGATGTGGATAATAAAAGACCCTGCTAGTTATCTTTTTCAGTTCCATTTGCCATCCCACCTTTCTGGTAATAAATCTTTCAGCAACACTTCTTCCATTTCAGGTAATACAATTTGGGTCTCTATATTTTGATTATCTATCTGTGCAATAAACTCTCTGCACCTTCCACATGGTGGAAGTATACTCCCATCTTCAAATACAGCGATAATCCTTTTGATTGCAGTTTCATTGTTCTTTACCATTTCAGCAATAGCTGACTGTTCAGCGCATAAGCCAATAGAACAGGGCAAGTCAATGCATATTCCTGTAAAGATGTTACCGCTATTTGTCTCCAACGCGCACGCAACATGCCCTGAAGTTCCAAAGTTCCGTAACTTTTTATGATTAATTATACTGAAAGCAATTTGATGTAATTCTTGTTTATTCATTTTCTTCTCCAATATTATTTAGCTTAATAATACGTTATTCTTTTTTCAAAACACTAAGTTATTCAGTTCACCATCAAGAACTTTTATAGTTTCATTTCTTTCCTTATCCTCTTGATTGTCATATAAAAGTTGTTCAATAAACTCCCATATATCTTCTAGTTTACGTCTAATATGATAGAATAACAAAGCATCCGTATTGATTAAAAAATCTTTGTGTAATTTCAGGTATATGTTCATAAATACATCATAATATGGCTTATCAACAAAAAACATGAGATCAGCTTTTACTGGAGCCAATTTCAAGCCTTCCCAGTCAATTAGAACTAACTGCTCATCCCGTTGCATCAAGTTCCAATTATGAATATCTGTATGGCATAGAGCCATTTTAGGATTACTTCGTCTTAGAATCTCCGACAGTCCTTCAACTCTGTCAATAGATTGTTCAAGGGGTTTTATGTGTGCCCCAAGCAAGCATTTTAAGTCCATGGGAAGACTGGCGCATTCTTTACGCAATACTTGTTTTAGCTGTTTCAGAAATGGCAAGCTAAAATCTTCCCTAATTAGTTGCACATATACCTACTATATCAATAAATTTTGAGTTATCATTGACTATATTAGTTGCTATTATCAGAATAGTCGTCGATAACTATATTTTCGTGCAAATATGCAAATAAGTAAAATGATAGTTATGTTATATCATAATAATTGAAAATAATAGAATGCATTTTTCAATGTAATAAGATTAAGCGTTCTCTTAAAGTTAGAGAACGCTTAATTATTTTTAATTTATTGAAATAATTTGTAACTATTGAAAACAGACAAAAATTGTTCATTGGATAATTTATCAAGATCAGTAACATTCGCATGCTTCAGCGCCTGTCTTAATTGATTTTTAGTAAAAAGAACATGATATTCCCTGTTTACCCATTTATAAACGAAAAATCTATACTTTTTGTAGTCCTTCTTTAAAATAAATGGTTTATGCCTTTCAAGTACAATCAATACAGAATCTACATTAGGCTTAGGGTGAAAATATGCTCGTGGCACTTTTTTAAGAATTTTTATATCCATTTCCACCATTAACAGCAAACCTAAAGCTCGTTGGGTATTTTGCAACCTTTTAGCAAATCCCCTCTCTACAATAAGGTAGCTATATTTCGCTTGACTATCAAAAGCAATCTTTTTTACAATATCAGTACTAATATTGTAGGGAATATTACCAAATATTTTATAGTCTGTATTTTTAGGAAAGCTAAACTTCAAAATATCCTCATGAATAACTTTTATATTCTGAAAAGGTTCAACTGCTTTTTTCGTGGCATGACATAAACCTTCATCAATCTCTATAGCATTCACCCGTTGACTCATTTCCACAAGTTCCTTGGTAAAATGTCCTTTTCCTGACCCAATTTCTATTATTTTATCTTGTTTATTGATATTCGTATATTTTAATATTTCCTTTACATGCTTTTTAGATGTAATGAAATTTTGCGTATTTTTCGGGTTTTTCTGTTTCATTATAACCTTCTCCTTGCCGGTTATAATGAACTAATCTTAAGAGCTCATTATAACCAATTATTTTTGGTTTGGTTGATAATGAAATCTCTCAATAACAAATATAGAAAACATACCCATACCTTTACCTCCTTTAATTTTTTTCATTATAAATGAGATAAAGTAATATCTACTACTGCAATACATGTACACATATTTAACTCCTCCTTATGCAACTGATTATATCACTTTTAATTTCTCTATTCAATAAAGTTCTGTGCTAATCTACCTCACCCTATGGATTTTTAATCCCGAAACATCAAATGTCATCTGTCAAATGCCCTATTTAAAAGGGTCAAAAAACGGTATTTTTTAGCCTGTTTTTGACCCAATTTTCGTACTCAAACCACTACATGTTGTGGTTGACTCCTATTATTCCTTGTCCAAACCACAATACGTCATCAGAATTGCTGCTTCAACGTGCCTTGAGTGGGCAAAAAAGATGTCGCACCCCACTGGTATCCCCTTGGCGGAAGCCCATATTTCTGAAACAGTCGCCTGGATAGGCTATTTTTCATTGATTTGGTGCCTGCTTTTGCGTTACAATCCAAGTAATTGTAAGCAATAAAGCCTTCAAAAGCATGTTGTCCTCTTGAAGGCTTTATTCGGTACAACTTTAAAATTGGTTTACTTATCTTTATCTTCCTCTCTAAGATACTTAACTAGCCCCGGATAATTGCTTATCCTTACAGTTCGGATCAATTAGAATTAGCCGAAAACGGCGGCGAAGAAACGAACCACCGAGAAGCACCGCCGCATTGCCGAGCTTGATACCCTCATTGAACGACTGTATGCGGACCGGAAAAGGCGCGGTTGACCGCCTTGCCCTCAAAGGCTTAGGGGCATATCAACTATATATTGGGGCCGAGTGCCGTTACTTTAACACCGCCGCTAGCCATGAGCTTATGCTTCCTTTAGGACACTGTCCCAACAGACACTTTTTAAAGTATGCTGCACTAATCCTTATTTTTCACAGCATAGCGCAATGACAGACAGCCATGTTCTGCATTCTCTGTTCCCTGCAATTCCAAATTAACTTTTTCAGATAACAGAAGGTTATCAAATAGTTGTTTTTCTTTATTACCTACAAAACATGGTGATATCACAAGACTGATTTCATCAATAAGTCCGTTTTCTAATAATTTGTTGGTTAATCCACCGCCACTGTCTGTCCGCATGTATTTACACCCATATTGCTCATGCAGGATCTGAAAGGCTTTTTCATAGTCCACATGATCATTTCCTGACACAATATATGGGTAATGCCTTTCCTCCAAATAATTCAAATATTCCTTCGGAGTGGCAGTTGATACCAGAATGACAATTTCCTTCAGATATCCAAGATTTCTTAAGCAATGAAGACTTCTCAAGATACCTCTGCTGTCAGGTATGACTCCTATTGGTCTGGGGTCCTCCGGGCTTGTTATGATTTTCTCAAAATCAGCCTCTGTTTCAGCAGGATATTTTTCAAATGCAGTAAAAACAGTATTGGACCCAAACAGCACCGCATCCGAATGAATTCCCCCGGCAACCTGGTAGTAAACTTCCGGATTATCAAAGCCTTTAATGCGGCCATCAAGGCTAATTTGTGTGTGCATAATTATCTTTGGTTTCATATTTTTCAATCCTCCTTTTTGATAGTAGAATATCATAATACACTGACAGCTGTATGTCAGCAGGGGATATGAAACCTTACAAAAAATACATAACAGACCAATCGCTTTCTCTAAATCAAGTTTAGGCAGTGATTCGTAATTTGTGCCAGGTGTTTACGGGTTATGCATTTTAATTCATCAGGTTGGACTATTTCAATGCCTGATCCATATTCAATCAGCTGCTTGCTCAATATCTCAAAGGAATCTGTCTGGAATTCGATTTCCATTTTACTTCCCAAATCGGTTTCTTCAAGGAAGCCGAGAGAATACCTGTTCTTGATAGAATTGTATGTCTCCCCTTTTTCAGCTCTAAGAATTACATTATATAGTTTTTTATATGAAAGCATTTGTTTTAATATTTGTTCCAAAGAGCCATCATGGCTTTGACAGAGCTCTTCTTCTATGCAAATGCTTTTAATCCGATCCACACGAAAATTCCTATATTCATTTCTTAGCCTGCAAAACCGATTAAGTACCAGTTCTGTTCATAAAACCCCAGTGATATAGGCTCTATCATTCTGCTTTCCGGTTCTTGCCCTCCTGATGCAGGATATTGAATTGATATTACCCTTTTATTGCAGATTGCAGTCTGAATTGCTGCAATAACGTTATCCGCCAATGTATTTTTCTGTCCAGATGTGCTGTACACGTTAATACTGTTCTCCAACTCCTGTGCATAGTTTTTTTCACCATGCTTCAAAATAGATTTGATTTTATACATAGCTGAATCAAAATCCTTTATAAATGATTCATCTCCATGGCAATTTAAAAATTTCCCTGCTGTAATCAATGCACCCACTTCCGCCGCTGTAAACATTACCGGCGGAAGTAGGAAGCCCTCTACAAGAAAATATCCTTTTCCGGCCTCAGATCCAATTGGTATTCCGGCTTCTTCAAGTGTCCGGATATCTCTGTAAACTGTCCTTAAGCTTATATTAAATCGCTGTGCAATTTCTTTGGCAGGAATTATTTTTTTTGATTGCAGCTGAATAAGAATAGAGGTTACTCTGTTAATCCTGTTCAAATTTTATTCCTCCTCTGTGACTTCCATAAAAAGTATATCCTATGCGTTCTTAAGCTAGCTGCTGTTAGTGCTTCTCATTGCACCCTGGTTATAAAAGCCATACTCACAAACCTCTTCACCAAAACTCTTTACATCTCTAATATAGAACTCTATCTAGCGAACTTTTAGAAAAGATATAAAACATCAGAGTATGGACAGTTGCGGATGTACTTCAGAAAAGATTAGATGTCTAAAAAGCTTGTAGTTAAAGCTTTTTAGACATCTAAATCTAGGTACTAAAACAATTCATCCAGTAAAATATAATATTTTATTTTCTCCCAATCAGGCTTGATCCCCAGTAAGTCAAAAAATAGCTCGACATACTGTTCTTCCCCGATATCCTCCCTGATCGAGCGGACGCAGAAGGCAATGTCATACCACTTGTCCGCCCTGCCGCTTCTCCCAAGATCAATAAAGCCACTTACTTTGCCATCTTTCACAAAGATGTTGCTGTCTCCCAGGTCGCCGTGGGAAAAGACAAGTTCCTCTTCGGGCTTTTCCGTCTTTAAAAAATCATACAGCTCGCGCGGATCTTTAAATGGAGTGTCTTCTTCCCAGTTTTCGCAATCCACATCGGCCAGATCGTTATTCAGTAAGTAATCCAATTCGGCTAAGCGGCTGTCTAAGCTATTCGTATAGGGACAATCCGATATGTCGATGGAGTGAAAGAGCCTGATGCACTCCGCATACAGCTCGATAATCTTTTCAGGGCTTTGTTCATCTTCATACTCTTCCGAGCAAAGGACGCCATCGGCCTCACTCATGAGCAGATTGCTCCAGCCATCATGCCGTTCAAAGTGCAGGACCTTTGGAACAGGCAGCTTTCCTTCCAGCCATAGCATCATGTCCTTTTCTCGTTCCACATCATAGGTGGTCCCTTTATACCGGCTGTCCGTCATTTTTAAATATAGGTTTTCATTTTCTCCCACCAGCTTATATACCTTAGCAGGAGACATTCCTTCCGTATCTTTTACGCAGCGGTATTTTTCGATCAGTTTTTTCAATTCCGGTGATATTCTCATTTTAGCCATTTATTATTTCCTTCCTCTTTTCTACAGTATTTAAAGATACCCCAAGAAGCTAATTATAACAAGACGAACTCCAATTCACTGTTCCTTGCATTCTAAAACCTTAAATACCAGAAAACAGCTTTTTCAAAGTTGTTTTCAAAGTTGGCGTATAACATAGTATCGACGGAGCCGATTTTGAAACCACAATTATGATAGAATTTACAAGCTATAAGGTTATTGTCCTGGGTTTCAAGCATTAGTCCATGCAAGTTTTTATGCTTTGCCCATTCTATAGATATATTGATAAGCGCGCTGCCTATGCCTTGCCCCCTGAAATCCTTACATACGGCGATATCTTCTATATAAGCGTACCGGTTCCAATTTTTTCGCAGTTTAACTTTTCCGACGCATTTATCGTCTTGGTAGTAAAGATATATTATCTTATCAGTATTGTCAATATATTCAAGGCAATCTGCCTCCTCATCCTCTTCATCCTCTTCGTCTTGGTAGCTTTTTAAATATGGCGCTTCATAGAGTAATTCTGTAAAGGTCCAATTCTCGTTTTCATACCTCGGTATAATCTTACCTATCACCTCAAATGGTTCGCTGGGTTTATCGATATCTTTCAGGTGCCCTGCTTTCATTTCTGTAATCACTGTTCCCGCCTCTCTTCTATATCAGCGGCATATGTGCTATCCAGGCAGCCGGTTTTACCAGTGTATTTTTTATACATGTCCCTGGTATATTTTGTTATATTCCTATCATACTCCGGATAGGCATAATGAAGCCTTTCCGCCACCTCACCGGATACCGCCCTGAACAATTGATGGCATAGAAATAATGCTTCCCATATGTTTTCATAGGAATCCATCCGGTAGGTGGACAAAAGTTTCTCCCACAAATCCTCGGATATATACCTTTCAATAAACTTATAGTTCTTGCCTACACTTAATTTAAAGCCTGTTTCGATGCCGACCTTCCATGATATCATTCTCAGCAGCTCATGGCGAACAATCTGATTAAAATGATCAATAGCAAATAAAATTTCCTTACGGCACAGTCCCTTAACCACATAGGTAGTGGTGTTCCAGAATTCATTGCAGCAGTCATCGTATTCCCGGGCACTGGGTTTTCTTATATGATAATCCATGTCGGTCGGAACTACAGCTTGCTGAATCCTTCCATCCTTATCCAGAATAATCTTTATCAATTTATCGTCATTCAGGTAGTTTCCCAACTCTTCCAGGGGCAATAAGGTAAGGTCTATTTTATTATAATCATCAAAAAGTATTATATAGGAGTAGCCTTTCTCTTCAGCCGGGAATAGTTCCATATCCTCCGGTTTTTGCATCATTATAATATTCCCAAATTGATTAAGCCAGTCATCATTAGATATAAACGGTTCTATATCACTTACAAAATATGTAATATCATAATCCTGAAATTCATCTTTAGGTATATTAATATTTGCGCGTGACCCCTCAAGGGTCACAATTCGAATACGTTCATCCTGTTCTGCTAAAGAAAGTACTAAATCCATCATTTCTTTTTCTGATCTCATTTACATACTCCTCGTTTATTTTTTCTATATTATTACATCTTCTTTTTTGCCGATACAATCAGCATCATTGGGCGTCGCATTTCATCCGCCATCCCCGGAATATCCATCATGTTCTCTGGCGGCTGTGGCTCCACAATCTGATTTATTATAAAACTATTTGAAAGCAGTGTATTTAGATATGTGGTCAGTGTTCTATGATATTTTGTAACCTTTTCTTCCAAAAACATAGCTGTCCGTTTGCCCTCATAATAATAATTGTCCACCGGGAAATGCAGTATTTCTCCTTTTTCGTTATAATACCAGTCTTGTGTTCCATGAGCAGTAAAAACAGGATGTTCAACTGTAAAAACTAAATTGCCACCAGCCTTCAGCATCCTATATATCTTTTTTATTAAATTCTCATAGTCTGCTACATAATGAAACGCAAGCGAACTTAGTATTACATCAAAGCTCTCCTCTGGGAAATCCACATCTTCTATGGCACAGCATTCATATTCAATCTGTGGAAAATGGGTTTTTCCTTTTGCTACTTCGAGCATTTTATGAGAAATATCAACACCTACTACAGAGGAAGCACCGTTTTCCATCGCATATATACAGTGCCATCCATAGCCGCATCCTAAATCAAGCACACGCTTACCCTTAAAATCAGGTAGCATCTTTTTCAAAGTCTCCCATTCTCCCGCACCAGCCAGTCCTTTCTGCGAGCGACTCATTTGACTGTATTTTTGAAAAAATATATTATCATCATATTTGTTTTCTTTCATCTGAACTCTCCTCGTTTAAAAAGTTATTTATCTCCGATACAATTTCATTCACTTCATTATAAAGCTTCTCGGTCATGTCGTAGCATTCAAAAAGTGAGATACCGAGTACTTCAAAAATATGATTTACCTTCTCGGTATATTTTTCAGGTTTATGTTCAAAAGTTTCAAGCAGTTTTATAGCTTTCTTTTCGTTGATACAATAAGCATTATTACATGCAAATAACACTTGATTTAAACATGAAACTATACGAAAAACATGACCCGCAATATAATATTTATCGTCTGTTCCCGAATTTGCTTTTACAAACATTAAAGAGAACCCTGCTTCAAACATAAAAAAGTTAACTAAACTTTTCTGCAAAGCATTGGGATAAGTTTCTGCCTGTTTTTTTAATTCGCATAAGCTTTCATTCTTAGCATATAGTATTTTGCTAATCGCTAATTCTCCTCGATACATTGCACTAATATAACCATGGGGATGCCCAGTCTGATAATTGGCAGTAACAATTCCGTGCTCTGTATCTTTCATTATTTGTTCCACACGTTTAATATCACGTAAAATTAAATCCACATGATACCCGTTTATGACTAACCATCCGCCGCCATTAATCCAATCACCCCATGCTCCGGGAGGTACAACAAGGTTATTTCTATGCTCATCATCCAGCTTTGTAGCGAATTGATTAATAGTATTTATGTCAAATGATTCTGAATTGTAATAGATTCCGATATCTATATCAGAATCCTCTGTATGTGTGCCTCTTGCACGAGAACCCCCTAATACAATGCCTTCTATATAAGGCAAAGAGGATAATTTGTCTGTCACTAATTGAATAATATTATCTATCATACTGAATCTCTCCTTTCAATATCAAAAGCTATATCTCATGTTGAGAAACACTTTTTTTGCCATATGTTCCTTATGCTTTACGTATATTTATATGGAAAGGAAAGGGGGCCTTCGGAATTCATCTTGAAGGCCTTATTTTCCCTGATTAGTGATCTAAACTACTTAGTGCTTAGATAAAATCCATAATCTTTTTCACTGCCCTACTTACCATCTGTCAAATAAGAAAAGTAAAATAATTATCAGACCATGAATATACAACAAAACAATCATAATATTTCTTTTATAACGTAATGATACAGATTAATGTATTAATTTAAAAGAGCAGCCGTTAAATTGAAGTCAATATCTGTTCTATCCACTCCCTAATTGATTATTGCTACTGTTTACTCAATCTGGTTGTTTTTCTGACACTCTCGATCTGTTCTCACAAACAAAGAAACACACATTTCTCCGAGTTGATAAAATAGATGTTTCTTCTTAAAACATTGCTATATCATTATTTTCTTGACATCAAACATACCGTCTCAGCAGGCGATTTCTGCCAATCGAAGCTCCCTATTCGGTCGCTTCTCTTGGGAAATCTTTGCATGAGACCTGCCTCTACTTTTCAGCGTCGCTTCGCTCCTTGACAAGTAGGGCTAGGGCTTCAACATGGTTCGCATTGTTAAGAGGCGTGTCGGGTGCTGTTAGTTATATTGTATATTTACTTTTTATCCTTGTCAATTTCAACCTCAAGTCCAGATTTAAACACTACTTTTAAATTTTCTTCATAAATTACTATCTTATCTATAAGTTTCCTCACCAATTCTTCATCATAACTTTCTATTTCTAATTCTTGATTGTCTAAAAACTCTTCTAATTCCTTTAGCCTGCTTTGTTCATTCTTCTCTTCCGCCATTTCAAGGAGTATCTTTTCTTTTTCATTTCTTAACTCTTCCACCCTTTCTACAAGGTCTGTGTAATCTTTCTTGGCATTAGCTACTTTTAAAAGCTCTTCTTGCACTTTCAACATTTCTTTATCTATTTCTTCTATCTGGCTAGTTCCATCACCTGTGATGACTTTTTCTATATTCTCTTTTATTATTTCTTTTAATTCACTGCTTTCAGATATAAGTTGATTAATGGCTTCTACAACTGCCTCTTGTAGGTCGTCTTCTTTAATAGTTCTCGCATGGCAGGCATCTGGTCCATGGGTTACTCTTGTGCAGCACCTCCAAACGGTGTACTTTTTCCCTCTGTTATTCCATGCTATTCTCCTGTAAATATCGCCGCATTTTGAGCAGTAGACAATACTTGAAAGGGCATATTTGCTGGAATAAATTCTTCTTTTTCCTTTGCCACTTACCATATTAGCTCGTCTATCCATTTCTTCTTGGACTCGCATGAAGATTTCTTTTGGTATGATGGCTTCATGGCTATTTTCTACATAATATTGAGGTGCAATTCCATCATTTTTTACTCTCTTCTTATTCAGGAAATCCACTGTATAAGTCTTTTGTAAGAGGGCATCCCCCATGTATTTCTCATTAGTTAATATTTGATTGAGGTTCGATACATGCCACTTCTTATTTCCTGCTCCATTTACTATCTTGTCTTTCTCTAGTCCTTCCTTTATATCTCGTAGGCTTGCTCCTTCTAAATATTCTCTGTAGATCCTTTTTATAATTTTTGCTTCTTCAGGAACAATGACAAGTTTTCCTTCTTCGTCTTTTGTATAGCCTAAAAACCTATTATGGTTTACTTGGACTTGACCTTGTTGAAACCTATATTGAACGCCTAACTTTACATTTTGAGATAAGGACTGACTTTCCTGTTGAGCAAGAGATGCCATAATGGTAAGGAGGACTTCTCCCTTGGCGTCCATGGTGTTGATGTTTTCTTTTTCAAAATAGACTGGGATGTTGTTTTCTTTTAGTTTACGAATATACTTTAAACAGTCTAGTGTGTTTCTGGCAAATCTCGATATGGACTTTGTAATGATGTAGTCGATATTTCCTTCCATGGCTTCTTCAATCATTTTATTAAAGCCAGCTCTTTTCTTGGTATATGTTCCACTGATTCCTTCATCAGAAAAAACTCCCGCAAATTCCCAATCTGGATTTTTCTTTATATAATTTGTGTAGTGGTCTACTTGAGTGTCATAAGAAGTTGCTTGTTCATCGCTATCTGTTGATACCCTCGCATAAGCTGCCACTCTCAGTTTCTTCTTTTCTGATTCCTTGATGGAATTTCCTTTTTTCTTCTTCGCTGGTATTACTATGACCTTGCTATTCATCATCTATCACCTTGATTAACCTATACTTATAACTCGCTCGTTCAAAGGGATCTAGTGGTAGAACTTCTTCACTTTTGTATCTAAACTTGCATGGAACTCTAATGATCTCTTCTTCCTTTTCCCAAACTCGTCCCATGGCCACTGCCCTTTCTTTTAACATTTGACCTGCTTTTTCAAAGCTTTCTCTATCTATTATCTTGGGATAGATTTCATTTCCTAAATACTTTTTATTGGTAAGGATTCTTTTTACACTGGAGCTGTTTTTCTTCACGCCTGCAAGGTCTGCTGACTTTATAAGGGCATTGCCAGCAAGGTAGTTTTTAAAGATTTTTCTTATATTCTCCGCTTCTTTTTCTTGAATTTCTAATCTTCCGTCTCTTATGGTATAGCCATAACATAACCTAGACATTATTTTTCACTTCCTCTCTAAGTACAAGTCCACACTTTAAATGAAAATCAAGGGTCTCTCTATTAACAACTTGAATGTGGTCAATGATTTCTTCAAACAAGTCATCTTCAAAGTGATCTATCATTTCACTTTTTCCTAAGATTCCTATTAATTTTTCAAGTTCTCTTATTTCTTCATCATTTCCAAGGATGGCTTTTTTAATTCTTTCCTTTTCCCTGAGTAGATAACTTTCTTCACTAGAAATTTCACTGCTTTCTTTTGCGTAAACACTTGCATCTAAAACTCCCGAAGTTATTAGTTTGCTTAGAACCTCTTTTCTTTCCTTTAGTTTTTCTAGTCTTTCTTCAATTCCATTTATCTTCTCGACTTCTTCCTTGCTGTCCACTCTCTTTAAGGATTCTAAGAGTGGTGTAAGGATACTATCTTTTCCAAAGACTAGCTTGTTTACTAAAGTCGCAAATGCCAGTTTTATGTCCTTGTCTTTAATAAACTTCATATAACATTTATTAATATCTTTAAGGTGTTCACTGCAAGTCCAAGCTATATATTTTTCTTTGCCATTATAGTGATGTCTTCTTTTAAAGCTTGAACCACACTCGCCACACTTTATTTTCCCCGATAGGCTATATCTATTTTGGTATCTTTTAGTGTTTTCTCCATTTCCTTTTGCTATAGCCCTTATCCTTATTAGGTCTTGAACTTTCTCAAAGTCCTCTCTACTTACAATGGCTTCATGGTTGTCTATTATCTTATACTGGTCTTCTTCTCCCTTATTCTTGTGTCTATTATAATTTTCATCTGTATAGGTCTTTTGGTAGATGACATCGCCTATATATTTTTCATTTTTTAAGATTCCGTTTATAGTCGATCCATGCCATTTTGCTCCTTTTTGTCCTTTAATCTTTCTTTTATTTAAGTCTTCTGCAATTTTATGTGTTCCCTTACCTGAAAGATACTGTTCAAATATTTCTTTTATGATTTTTCCTTCTTCTTCATTCACTACCATCTTTCCGTCTATATTCTCATAGCCATAGGGTGGACTTGATATGATAAAGGTTCCATTTTGAAATCTTTTCTTTATGGACCATTTGTTATTTTCTGATATCGACCTGGACTCACTTTCTGCAAGGGATGAAAGTATGGATAACATCAACTCGCTTTCCATGGTTCTTGTATTAAAGTTTTCTTTTTCAAAATAGATACCAATGTTTAAATCGAGAAGTCTCCTTACGATTTCCAAACAATCTGTCGTGTTTCTTGCAAGCCTTGAGATTGATTTGGTTAGGATAAAATCTATTTTTCCGTCTTCACAGTCTTTTAGCATTTTTAGAAGACCGTCTCTACATTCTTTCTTTGTTCCAGTGATGCCTTCGTCAAAGTATAGGCCTGCAAAAGTATATGAATTGTTCTCTGCTATCATCTTTTCGTAGTGTGCCTTTTGTGTTTTAAGACTCACCAGTTGAGCTTCCTCATCTGTCGATACTCTTGCATAGGCAGCAACTCTAAATATAGATTCTTCTTTTTGATTTGCTTCTATTTTTGTTATCTTTTTCATCGTCTCACCTCTCTTTCTCTAAGTGCTATATTCCCGTACAAGTAAGTATTTATCAAGTCTTATATCATTAATTCTGAAAGAATAGGTTTGAACTTTTTTATGTTTTCTCTCCTAATTTTCCTATATTCTTCAAGGCTAATTTCATCTAAAAGAAATAGGTCTTGAATGAATTTATCCGATAGATAGAAATTAAGCTCTGCCTTTAAATCCCTTTCAGTGTATTCAGTTTTTATAATTTCTTGTCTACCTTCAAACTTTTCTACTCTCATACTCCACCTCCTATATCACAGGCAAAGAAATCAGGTCTATCTTTAACCCTAAATTTCTTTCCTCTATATTCCTTAGGACAAAGGGAGTAGTTTTGAGTAAAGTTTATAATTTCTAATATATGTAAAGAGAAATATGGCGTTAGAAATGTAGGCATAAAAAAAGGTTATAATTTTGAAAAATTACAACCTTTTGTCCAATGCTAGTTATTTAATTATAGAGAGTATATTTCTTTAACCCTATCAGCTAAGAACTTTACTCTTCCTTCAGAGATTATTTCTTTAAAACTCTCGTTATTTGCAATTGTTTCTAAATAAAAGTTAACAATCATATCGTCACTTCTGTTTGGATTTGTAGATAATAATAAATTTTCATCAAGCCATTCATCTATTTGATTAAAATACTCATCACCTCTTATCTTAAAAGATTTTTCCTTGCTCTCTATTAGTAGGTTGAGTAATTTTTCTACATATTGACTAGCGATTTTTGGGTTATTATCTTTAATATAATGAGTTGCCAAGGATAAATAAAAGTTTAAAACTATAGAAATATTTATTTCAATAAGATTAAAAGTTTCTATTAAATCCTCCACTCTTTCCAAGGTTTCGACCCAATCCTCATTATGCAAACTGCTTTTCATCATAAGAAGAGTGATTAAATCAATTACGTTCTTATAAATCATTACTTGAAGTTTTTGATCTACTTCATTTTCTTTCTTCATTTTTAGATAAGCTGAAGCCACCAAACAATCTTTAGATATAGATAGCATGTCAGAAGATGGTAAAATATTTAATGCTTCTTCTGATTTTCCTAAACTAATTAAACAGGCTGCCCTCAAGCTCAATGATTGTTCTTTTAATATAGGATTTTTAGAATGCTCGCATACCCTATTTAGTATATTATTTGCGTATTCTAGATATTCCTCTTTTTTTACATCATCAGTTGCTAAATCACAATGGTTCAAAATAAACAAAGCCATGTAATATAGTAGTTCAAAGCAAGAATAGTATTGTTTTATTTTGATTTTTATATCTTCTACGATACTATCCATATCTGTATCAGTGACACGATTCTCTAAGTCTATATAAAATTTTTGAATTTGAGTTGAAGATAAATCTGGGTCATATCCTATTAATTCATCCACACTTATATTGAAAAAAGTGGCAAGTTTTGGTAGAAGTAAAATATCTGGATGGCTTTGACCTGTCTCCCATTTTGATACGGACGCTTTTGTTACCATCATAAATTCTGCTAATTCTTCCTGAGTTATACCTCTTTCTTTTCGCTTCTGAAGAATATTTTCTCCAATTTTAACATTCTATTTTACCTCCTATATAAGTTAATTTTTTACCTTGATAAGTGAATTAAATTTGAAATATGCTAATCTCACATAATCAATTTCAAGAATATTCACACTTCAAAGTATTTTGATTTTTATAGAAAGATGACAAAATACCCCTCACTTTATATAGTGAAATTTGCCCTCTTTGGTAACCAGAATTTTTATTTTTTTATAGTATTTTTGAGTTTCAATGATTAATTTAAGCATAAAAAAATGAGGACTTATGCTACTAGGCATAAATCCTCTAATCTAAATTTTCCTGTTCAAAGACTTTAAATATTTCTTTCTATTAATTATTTAATTTCCATGATTCTGCCTTAGCCTTTGCATTGATAAGATCAGAATAAAGTCCATTATTTTCAATCAATTTTTCATGATTTCCACGTTCTACTATTTCTCCATCTTTTAAGACTAGAATCTGATCTGCATTTCTAATGGTTTTTAGTCTATGGGCAATCATAATTACTGTCTTATTTTTTGTTAATGTTTCTATTGCTTCTTTAAGTTTATCTTCATTTTCTGGGTCAATATTTGCAGTTGCTTCATCAAAGATAATTATATCTGCATCTTTTAGCATGGCTCTGGCTATGGAGATTCTTTGTTTTTCTCCACCAGATAGGCTTGCTCCACCTTCCCCAATAATAGTGTCATATCCTTCTGGTAAAGCTTCTATGAATTCATGACATCTTGCTTTTTTTGCAGCTTGAACTACTTCTTCATGGCTCGCATTTTGTTTTCCAAATTTTATATTATTTTCAATTGTATCTTCAAATAGGTATACATCCTGAAAGACCATTGAAATAGAATTCATTAAGTTTTCTATCTTATAGTCTTTTATATTTTTTCCACCAATTAAAATCTCGCCAGAATTTACATCCCAAAATCTCGCTATGAGATTACAAAATGTTGTTTTACCAGATCCAGATGGACCAACAATAGCAGTCATAGTATTGTCTTTTATCTCTGCTGATACATTTTTTAAAATTGGTCTGTCATCATAAGAAAAAGAAACATCTTTAAAGACTATATCGTGATTTCGTATAGACTCTGAAACTTCTCCTTCTTTCATATCAGGCATTGAGTCTATAAAGCCAACTGAATCTATAGCATTTTCGCAAGCTCTTAGGATTGCCATGTTTGATCCTGCACCGATTAGTCCTTCAAAGATTATAAAGGATGCCATAATCATAAGAATTGTTTCGGCAAGCGGAAGTTCACCAGATAAATTTAATTTTAGAGATACATAGACCATAGCTACTGTTGTTATTCCCATTACAATTCTTTGAATAACTGTGTATGGTGCAACAGATTTTTCTAGGTCTAAGAGTATTCTTGATGTATCTTTTATAGACTTTCTCAAAGCCCTGTTATTTTCTCCACCAAGATTATAGGATTTTATAACCTGCATACCTTGTAAAGTTGCCAATACTTCTTTTGTAAGTCTTGTTTGTGTTTCTGTCATTTTATCTGCATTAGCTGATGATTTTTTCTCCATCATTGATGTTACTATAAAGAATACTATTACACCCACCACTGCAACAAGCCCTACCTTTACATTAAATATTAAAGTTCCAAGGACAAAGACTAAAGTATTTAAAACTCCACCAAGTACAAGAACCAAAAGCATAGGCACCCACATTTCTGCTTGGGAAAGTGAAGATGTGGCAATTGTAGTTAATCTTCCAAGTGAAAAGCTTGAAAAGAAACCCATAGGAACTCTTTTAATTTTTTCTCCTATTTCTATTCTCTTATGGGCTGCCATAAAATATCCAGCGTGTGTTTGTGCCATCTGTGAAATTTTTAGTGTCATAATTTTGCCAACAAGAGATATTACTAATATGCCGAGACAAATAAAGATTGCCTTATAGTCTAAAGTTTTAGAGAATATATTTACTAGCATATAGTAAATTGCACCAAACTCAAGGGCATTAAATACTGCGTGCAAAAATCCAGCGAGAATGGATTTCTTAATATTTACCTGTTCTTCTTTTGAAAAATTCCATATCTTTTTAAACACATTAAGCATTTTCATCACCCCTTAAATTTGCAGCATACATTTCCTTATAAAGTTCTGATGAATTTAATAGTTCTTCATGAGTACCATAAGAATTTAATTTGCCATCTTTAATAACAAATATCCTATCTGCATCAACAATTGTCTTTAACCTATGAGCGATTATGATTAAAGTTTTACCCTTAACTAGATTTGCCAAGGCGTTTTGTATGAGAGCTTCATTTTCAGGATCTATATAAGAAGTTGCTTCATCTAAAATTACGATTGGTGCATTCTTTAGCATGGCACGAGCAATAGATATTCTTTGTCTTTCTCCTCCAGATAGATGACCTCCACCTTCGCCAACTCTTGTATCATAACCATTAGATAGATTCATAATAAAATCATGGCAGGCAGATTTTTTACATACATCTATAATTTCTTCGTCAGAGGCATTCTTATTTCCAAGCCTAATATTTTCCTTTATAGTCATATCAAATAGGAAATTGTCTTGGGATACAAAAGAAATAAGTGAAGACAAGTTTTCGAGCGACACATCTTTTGTTTCTACTCCGCCAATTTTAATAGATCCCTTATCTACATTCCAAAATCCAGCAATAAGTTTTGCTATTGTGGACTTACCTGACCCAGAAGGACCAACGAGTGCTGAAACATTAGATTCTTTTATTTCCATAGAAAGATTATCAATGACTTTCTTTTTTCCATCGTAAGAAAAGTCTACGTCTTGAAGTTCTATATTATAGGATTCTATTTTTTCTCCCTTGTCAATATTTTCTAACTCTTTTGAATCTAAAATTTTTCCTATTTCAGAAGTTATAGTTGATATTCTTGACATATCATCCATATAGTTCATGATTTTTAAAATGCTAGAAACCGTAGCAAAGGATAAGACGATTAAGGTAATTAAATTTCCTAAATCAATACTTCCCTTTATATAAAATAAAATCCCAAAAGGTATGATTGTAATAATTCCCATAGGAGATAAGAGTCTTCCTATGGCAACCCTATTCATAGATTCACCCATCCAGTTATAATAAAAGCTTGCATTGTCATAAACGCTATCCGCATATTTTTTATAAGATGATTCGCTTTGATTAAAGGTCTTTATTACTTCTATCCCATTTATATACTCAACAATGGAATTATTCATATGTTGACCAATGGCAACTGACTTTCCAAACATTTCCTTATAATGAGCATTCATTACAGACATCATGGTAGCCATTCCCACCACAAATGGAATTAGTGATAGCAAGGTCAATCGCCAATCTAAGGTAAACATATAAATAAATAATAGAATAGGTCCTACTAAATTTGCCGTAAATTCTGGCACTAGGTGGGCAAGTGAAGTTTCCATAGAATCAACTTGCTCAACTATAATATTTTTTAATTCTCCAGATGATCTTGAAAGAACATCTCCCAATGGCATCTTGAAAAGTTTCTTAGAAATATCATTTCTGATTTCTCCTAATGAGTTAAAAGTTGCGGTATGGGAAATACTTGTTGATATTCCTGCTGCCACTTCTTTAATAACAAATGTTATTAAAATATTTATNCCCAATGGCATCTTGAAAAGTTTCTTAGAAATATCATTTCTGATTTCTCCTAATGAGTTAAAAGTTGCGGTATGGGAAATACTTGTTGATATTCCTGCTGCCACTTCTTTAATAACAAATGTTATTAAAATATTTATGCATAGTGGAGTATATAAGCTAATATCCCTTATGCCATTAATCAAATTCACAATTATTTTTGCCATATAAATATAAGAAAAAAGCCCAGCCACTACTCCCACTATCGCAAGTAGGACGGATGCAAAATATGATCCTTTTCTTTTACTTACATATTGTTTTATTAAATCCATCAAATCCCCTCCTAAATATTAAATTTTTTTCCCATTAATATAGCTAATATTTTTTCTTTATCCTCATTTGTAGAAAATTCCTCAAAAGAGTATCCGTCTAAATAAAGAATTTTATTGCAGGAATTACACAAAAATTCATAATCATGAGAAATTATAAGTATAATTTTTTCTTTTTCTTGTAATTTCTTCATTCTTTCTGAAATAATTTGCATATTATGTCCATCTAAACCACTTGTTGGCTCATCAAATAAATAAACATCTCTTTCTAAAAGTTCTGCTGAAGCGATAGTTAATCTTTGTTTTTGTCCGCCTGACATGATTTGTGGATGGATGTCTTTTATATTTTCTAAGTTAAAATCAGCTAATATTTTATCTGTATATGCATCTTTATTATTTAGTTTTAACTCGTCTTCTGCTGAAACTTCAAAAAGATTACTATCAGGATTATTTGACAGGTAGTATATTCTTTTTTGCCTATTTCTTTTGTTTAATTTTTCTCCGTTTATAGATATAAAACCACTATCTTTTTTCATAAGTCCACTTAAAATTTTAAACAGAGTAGATTTGCCTATGCCATTATCCCCAATAATTCCATAAATATTTCCACTTTTAAATTCGTATGTCAAATCTTTTATAAGGACATTCTTATTATAGGAAAAAGAAATTTTTTCTAAGTTCATAGAATTTATCTCTTTTAACTTATTTATTTGAGGAGATATTTTATTTAAAGAAAAGAATCTTAATCCTAACTTATTGAAAAAATCTTCACTTTTTGATAATAGTTCTTCCTCTGTAAAAACATTGCTAATCTCCCCATTTTCAAGATAATAATATTTATCCACTACTCCTCTAAGATAGTAGAGCCTATGCTCTGAAATGATTATTGTCTTTTTATTTTTCTTTAATAAAAGCATAAGTTTTCTTAAAGCTTCTACACTTTTCATATCTAGGTTGGCAGACGGTTCATCAAAAACATAAATAGGTGGATTAAGTGCATTTATTGAAGCAATTGCTATTTTTTGTCTTTCTCCACTTGAAAGATGAAATAAGTTTTTATCTTTTAAATCTTCTCCATTAATAGATTTTAAGGAATTATTGATTATTTCATCTATTTTTTCTCTTTCTATCCCATAATTTTCAAGCCCGAAGGCAATTTCATCTTCTACATTTTCTGCAAAAAATTGACTCTTGGGATTTTGAAAAATAGATCCTACTTTCCTCCCTATTTCATATAATTCTTTTTCCAGGGGATTTATTCCATCTATGGAAATTTCCCCCTTTAATTTCCCTCCATAGAATTTATAAGCAAGACCATTTATAAGTCTTGTAAGGGTAGTTTTACCCTACAATGTCAAGCAATTGTTACATAAAATTAGACGATATTTCTATCGCCTAATTTATATACAAAACTTTTATTTTAACTTTTTTATACGTTCACTTTCTGTTAGAATCCTCATTTGTTCAATAGCAATTGCATTTAATTTTTCTATCCTTTCAGTTGCATCCATTCCCTCATTTATAAAAACAGCATTTAAGTTCTCAAGATTTGATAAACACACTAATTGTGATATATCAGCATAGTCTCTCATATTTCCTTTTAACTCCGGATTACTTTCACGCCATTCTTTTGCTGTCATTCCAAACAAAGCTACATTTAATATATCTGCTTCACTTGCATAGATATAGTTTATTCTTTCCTTTGATAATTTTTCAGGGACAAGATTATTCTTAATTGCATCTGTATGAATTTTGTAATTTATCTTAGCTAAATTCCTCTTGATATCCCAACCTAATTGTTTTTGTTCTTCTTCTTTTAAGCGCTCAAACTCTTTAATAAGATAGAGCTTAAAATAAGGTGATACCCACGACGCAAATTCAAAAGCTATGTCTTTATGTGCATATGTTCCACCATATCTTCCTGCTTTGGCAATAATTCCGATAGAATTCGTCTTATTGACCCATTGTTTAACCGATAAAATAAAACGATTAAAACCTGCTTCATTTTTAATTCCCTCGAATTCGGTGGAATTAAAATTCGCATTATACATTTCTTCCCATATTCCTAAAAATTCAATTGTATTTTTATTCCTTAGCCATTTTTCTATCAGTGCCACACCATTTTCAACATTTCTAACCATGTCGGTTAAAGAAATATAATCTCTATTATCTATGGCAATAATGCTAATTTCTGATCCTTCCACATTTATTTTAGACACAAAAATCACCTCACAATATCTCATTTTAACTATAATTATATCATTTTTTTGTTTGTTCCTAAATATTTACCCTATCAACTCATAGTAAACAGTACTATTTATTTCCGCAAATTTTCTCGTCATTATTTACATTTTGGCGTATTAAAATTAAAGTTGGCGAGATTATGAGTTACTTTTAATACTATCCATCTATATTTCTACAATTTCTATTTCTCCACTTCTTGATACAATTATCTTATCAATTTTATTGTCTAAATAAGCCTTCAATAAACTTTCTTCGTCTAAGACTGTAATATCCATTTCTTTCCTTGAATCAATCTTCTCTGACTTCAATTCTTCCAACTTACTCTCCAATAATATCTTTTTATCTTTGATAAAAGTTTTTTCCTTTAGATACTCCTCTTTCGAAATATTTTTCTTTTTATAGTTTTCATAGATGATTTGTAAATTGCTGTTTAATATGGATATTTCCTTTAAAATCTCTTCTTTTACATTCTTGTGTTCTATAACTTTCTCTTTATTTAATGTGTTTTGAATCTTAAAACCTTTTAATTTAGGTTTTATAAGTTCAATAATATCTTTCTCTTTGATATTGTTTGGTGTTTTCTCAGCTTTACATAAATTACAATAATAAATCTTATACTTGTATATTTTATCAGAATTCTTCTTTTGTCTACTGTCACATCGTAAACTCATATGTCTACCACATTCTTTACAAAAAATCTTATCAGAAAAAATAGAACGATTTTTGTTTCCTGTATATCCCCCAAAACTTCGTTTTTCTTTTATTTTCTTAACCTTATCAAACACTTCTCTGGAAATAATAGATTCATGGGTATTTGGAAGTATTTTCCACTCATCTTCAGGAAGTAAAATTCTTTTTCTTCCACCTATTTTTGTTTCTTTGAATTTATTATATACATAATCTCCTGTATATAGTTCGTTCCTTGTAATCTGTGAGATAGCTGCATTTGTCCAAACTCTTTTCTTTACTTCACTTCCGGTAATTAAATTTCCAGTATAATCAGAAAGTTTCAGTTCTTCTTTTCGTTCAGAGCGTGTAATATAACCTTTTTCATTAAATATATTAGCCACTTGAATACACGAATATCCTTTTAGCAATAAATCAAAAGCTTCTTTAACTATAAAAGCTGTTTTTTCATCAATGATGATACTATGTTTATCTTTTGGATCTTTAATATATCCAAAAGGTGCTGCCCAATTTATATTTTTCCCCTGCGATTTAATTTGCCTAATAGAACCTCTTACCTTTTCAGATAATTCCTTACTGAATAAATCATAATACAATGTCTTAAACTGTGTATCTGTATCTAAGCCATTACCTTGTTCTTTTAAAGAATCATAGTTGTCATTAATAGCAATAAATCGTATTTTTAGAAATGGTAATATATTGCTTAAGTAATCCCCAAGCAAAATATAATCTCTTGAAAACCTAGACATATCTTTTACAATTATAGTTCCCACTTTACCACTCTTTATATCCTCAATAAGCCTTAAAAAGGAAGGTCTATTTGTATTAGTAGCAGAATATCCATCATCTACATATTCTTCTATTTCACAACTTTTTAAAGATGTTTCATTTTCAATGTAGCTTTTTATATAATCTCTTTGATTTGCTATACTTTCACTTTCATCCACTTTGTGATAATCTTCTTCAGAAAGTCTTAAATATATAGCTATCTTATTCATGCTCTACCTCCAACTGCTTTCCCACATCTTTATCAAGTTTAAACTTAAAATATATGGTAACCTGCTTATACTCTGATATTTCTATATGACTAATTAATGTATCGACCAATTCTTTATCAACTTCTATGCTTTTAGCATCCAAGCAGCAAAATAGTACATCTATAAATTCTATAATTTCTCTTTTTTTCTTTTTTATATTTCTTATTCTTTCAGCAAAAACTTTTAATTCATTTTTTAAGGTTTTTATTTGATTATTTATTTTTTTACTTTCTATTTTAAAATCACTTAAAAGAACCTCTCCTTTAACATAGTTTTCATATTGTTCTTGTAGATTGATCCTAAGAGAAGCAATCTTTTTATTATTTACATCTGTTTTTAGAGAAACTTGATTTATCTTTTCAGTACTTATATTTTCTAAATATATTTTTAGTCGTAATCTTTTATCCTTTTTATAAAAGCTTGAAACCAGTCTTTTTAAGGTATCTACTAAAATTTTATCTAGGTCTGTTTCGTATATTCTTACATGAGATTTTTCTAAGTTTAATCTATCTCCACCTTTACAATAATAACAATAGCAAATCTCATCATGATATTTCAGTCCTCGTGGTCCATATTGTTTTTTCAAATATCTGCCACAAACACTGCACTGTATGAGGTCGTCATACTTTCCTTCTTTTTTATGATCTCTTTGAATTTTTACTCCAACATTTTCTTTTCCGTCTTTTATTATGTTTTTCAGTGAATGGTAAGGTAGATAGTTTTGTTTTTTCTCCTTTATCTCTCTGATATTTTCAAATGTAGTTTTGTCTATTAAACCTTCGTGGGTGTTCTCTGTTATAATCCACTCTTCTTTATCACGAAACTTACTTTTCCTACTTGGATCATGTCTATTTGAGTATACTCTTTGAATCAAATTCCCAATATATACTTCATCAGAAAGCATTTTTGATATATAAGAAATATCCCATTGTTTTGTATCTTCTTTATCCTTAAAAATTTTACCTGTTCTTTTATATTCATCAGGTGTCGTATATGTTTTAGTCAATTCTCTTGCTATTTGCATATTGGATTTACCTTGACTTGCCATATAAAAGATAAGTCTTACTACATCTGCTGCCTTTTCGTCCATCACCAGAACTCTTTTTCCATCAATTTTATCAACCTTATAGCCATACGGAGCCATCGCTCCTATAAAAGACCCTTGTTTCATTTTTATTTCTTTAGAGGCTTTTATTTTCTTTGAAATATCTTTTGCGTATAAATCATTGAAGATATTTTTTATTGCTATTTCATAACTCTGATTTGATTTTATACCGTCTTTAGTATCCAGATTATCATTTACGGAAATAAATCGAACTCCCAAAAATGGAAATACTTTTTCGATATAGTTTGAGATTTCTAAATACTCTCTACCAAACCTTGACATATCTTTTACGATTATACAATTTATCCTACCTGTTCGGATATCTTCCATCATTTCAATAAATGCAGGTCTTTTAAAATTTGTTCCAGAATACTCATAGTCCTTGTACACTCTTAAAATCTTTATATCTTTTTCGTTTGCAGCATTTATACAAAGTTCTTCCTGCATTTCAAGTGAATTACTTTTATCCCTATAAGCTTCCTTTCTTTCCTGTGATAATCTAGCATAAATACCGGCAATGTATATTTTTTCAATCACTTTTACAACTTCTGTTTCTGATTGTGATATATGCCTATTTTTTGTTCTAGCCACAGCATACCTCACTTTCAGCCCTTACAAGACTTTTATTCATAACAGTGGGTATAGTATTTGACTTCCTGCTTATATCGATACTTTTCTTTTTTATAGTGTTAGCTTTAATGTCAGACTTATCCATTTTTGTCATTTCTTCAAGTAAAGACAATTCTTCGGTATGATTAAACCTAACATCTATCGTCTTATCTTCAGAAATAAAAATTTTATCAATAAGCATCACAACAGACAATCTATCTATTTCAGATAAATTTTTATACTTGTTAATGTCGATGATCCAACTCTTATTTTTATCAATCTTCTCCTTAGTATCTTCCTGTTTTTTCAATCTATACTCGATACTTTCATCTAATTTAGTCAATTTCTCTGTATAGTTTTTTCTAAAAAGTTGATATTCTTCTTTACTAATAACATCTTCTTTTAGGTCAAGGTATAGAGAAGATAAGAGTTCTTCTGTCATCGCTTTTTCTCGTTTTAGTATAGGAATTTGATTGTCTTTCAAATTTTTATTTATATCTATACGCTGAACTTTAGAATATAGATTTTCATTAAATTCAATGTAGGACTTCATTATTTTAGATACTGCTTTTATCAAGGTTTCTTCTTTTATGCTGTGTCTTGTGCAAGATTTTTCCTTGTTGTACTTTGAACAGATATAGAATATCTCTTCTCTTTTTTTATACTTTACAGTCCTTCTAATCAAAGAACTTCCACATTCTTTACAAAAAAGCATTCCTGTAAAAATATCAATTTTGTCCTTTCCACGAGAATTATTCAAATCTCTTTTTAACATAGTATTTGCAATAGTAAAAACTTCTTTACTTATAATTGCTTCATGGGTATTTTCTACTCTTATCCATTCTTCTTTCTCTTTTTCTATCTGCTTTTTATTTTTGTAACTTAAAGTAACACTCTTTCCTTGTAAGGTATTTCCAATATATACTTCATTTTCTATAATTCTATTTACTGTCTTTGCTGACCAGGTTCCACCTTTTGTGTTTTGAAATCCATTACACTTAAATCCTTGACTTTCTTTATATTTTCTTGGAGTTAAAACTCCTAAATGATTTAGTTCATCTGCAATTGCCTTTGAGGAATATCCCAAGAGTTTCATATCAAATATATTTTTGATAATATCTGATATCTCTTTATCAATCACTAACTTGTTTTTATTCTCCTCAGACTTTTTATATCCATAAGGTGCAAAAGCACTGATAAAGTCTCCTTTTTCTCTTTTTATCTTTTGAGAGCTTTTTACCTTATTGGAAATATCTCGGCAATAACTGTCATTGATGAAGTTTTTTATAGGAAGTATAAGGTGTGTATCGTTTATATCTGCACTTTTACTATCGTAATTGTCATTTACTGATATAAATCTTATACCGTTTTCCGGAAATATTCTTTGAATATATTTTCCAGCTTCTATATAATCTCTTCCGAATCTTGATAAGTCCTTTACAATAATTGTATTGAACTTTCTATCATAGGCAGCCTTTATCATTTCTTTAAAATTGGGACGATCAAAATTTGCACCTGAATACCCATCATCCACATACTCTTTGACAATTGTAATTTGATTTTTTCTTGCATAAGAGTTTATAATTTCTCTTTGATTAGATATAGAGTTACTTTCTGTTTTTTCGCCATCTTCTTTTGATAATCTTAAATACATAACTGCCAAATTTTCTTTTGCTAAATTGTTTTTAAACATAAAAAAGCCTCCTTTAATTCAATTTACATACAATAAATCGAACCAAGGCTAGGCTTCCACAAAAATATTATAACGCTCCTTATATTTTCTGTCAGCCCCTAATAGACAGAAAATTTTTCTTTGATGTATTCCTCTACTAAATTTTCTAAGCTAAATCCATTTTCATTAAATTTAACTTCTATATTCCAACCATCAATTTGATTTATCATCTGTTTATCTTTTTTATCTGTTTTCATTTCTGTATTTATATTATGTTCATCACACATAATATCTTCTCCTTATCTTCAATATTTTTAAGTTTTTTGACATTAACAGGCGTGTAGGCCACGACATTGGAATTTCACCACCGCCCCTTTTCAAGATGAGCCGGCAACAACTGTAGAAGTATCATTATCCCCATTTGCTTCAATGCATCAGTTTCCTAGGCTGAATATATAATTTCTTTTTGTCGCTCGTTTTCTTTTATCCTTCTTTTAACTAGAGTATTTATTTAAGCCGAAATCCTTATCAGCAGAAAAGTCTTGGCGAAGAAATTATAAAGCTCCACAAATGGTTAATGTCCTGTCTTGGTCTATTCAGTTGTCAAGGTTCAAATCTATATATAACGAGGTATAAAAGTCCCTCTATATATAAACCTTACTTTCAGGACAATTTTTAACACTTTTTTGAATATTTTTTTGAAAAATTTTTAAAAAATAGAGGACAGAGATATTTTTCTCTGTCCCCTACTTGATTTACCTATCCAAAAGTTTTCTCAGTTTCTCTAAAATCTTATTTCTTAATCTACTAATTTTCATTGGATTTGTGTTTCTTTGTTTTGCAACTTCTATGAGAGTTTTATCATCAAAATATAGTAATTTGATTAGGTTTCTTTCTTCCTCATTTAAATTGTTTAATGCACAATGCAGATCTTCTATTAGCATTTTAGTTTCAATAATCTTTTCAACATCAATACTCTTATCCGCAATATCTACAACACTTGTATTAAAATCTCCAAAATGAAATACACCGTGCTTTATATCCAGTCGCTTCAAATGAGCTTCATGATTAATCTCTTTTTTATATGCTCTATACACTTCATCAGGTACATATATTTTTTTACCCTTAACATAAATGTATTTTTCTTTATAATTATCTGACATCCTTTGGTCCTCCTTTTTTTACTCGTTTTTCGATTTTTGAGCATAAAAAAGGAGGACTACGGCATTTAGGCATGTCGAGTCCTCTGAAAAATAGGAGTTTTAAAACTAAAAACTGTTTTCTGTTAAACCTAAAAAGTTAACATAAACATGATATTAAAATAGATAGGTATTCTTATCGTGGTTTTATTTATAGTTTTATTCATTGATATATCTACCTCCATCACATTTATATATATCACTAAAAGTAGATATATTTGCATTAATTCTGCTTCATATCTAAAAATTCTGTAGAAAGTGTTAATAGCTCTAGATTCTCATAAAATTTATTTCCTTCCAAGCATATGAACTTATCCAAGTTTTTCTTGTTAAAATAATCTATAAACCTTAGTTTTATTTGTTTATTCAATTTTGATTAGCTTTGGATTCAACTAAAAATATGGCATATATAAACCTAAATTCATGACATTTGAACATCTTATCTATAATTTTTTTCTAATGTTTGTATTAAAAACTCTATCTACCTCATTCAATGTCAATTCTAGAAAATTTATAAGACTAAATCTTTCAAAAATCAATTCAGATAAAATATAATTCTTATTTTTCAATAGTTATACAAACATCCTGCGCTTATTCCTGCTTGTTTATATGTCTGTCTTTGTTGTCTATGCAAAACCTTTAGAAATAAATACTTCTACACTAGTTTCTTGTATTTGTAATTTTCTTTTATTAGCAGGTAATCTTTCAATTTTCTTTACTGATATATTATTTTTCCCATAAAAATATTATAAAAATCAAATCTTTAATTATTTACATTCATATTTGAAAGAGCCTTGGCTTGCATTACTAAACCTACCATTATCATAGTAAAATCTACAACTGGTTCTGCCCACCAAACAGCACCTGCTCCAAATACTCTTGGTAATATAAGTAAGGCTGGAACAAGTAGTATTAGCTGTCTTAACATTACAATCATTCCAGCTTTTTTTCCATCTCCTATCGCTTGGAAAAAAGTTATCGTCATAATCATAATTCCATAGAGGATGAATACAGAATAGAATATCCTAAAATTATTAACTCCACTTGAAATTATATCCTGACTTACTTTAAATAAACCAAGTAACTGTTTTGAAAATACTTGTGCTGGTAACCAAAAAATTGCTGCAAGTACTGTTCCTCCTATAGAAAATATCTTCATAGTTTCCTTTACTCTATCGTATTGTTTTGCTCCGTAGTTTGTACCAATAATCGGCTGTAGACCTTGACTCATTCCCCAAATTGGTATAAATGAAAATCCATAAAATCTCAAAGTTGCTGACATTAATATTGCATTTGGATCTCCTCCATATCTAAAAGCTTGTCTATAAAGCAATGTTTGCTGAACCATGAAAAATACTTGCATGATCATAGCTGATACTCCTACTCCAAACATTTCCTTTGATATATCTTTTTCTTTTTTTATTTTCCCTATTTTTACATTTTCACTTTTATTCTTAAAATAATAAAGAGTAATAACTGCTTGAATTATTTGTGCTGTTACAGTTGCTATAGCTGCTCCCTCAATAGCATAATCACCCATTGCTTTCATTAGTATTGGATCAAGAACTATATTGATAAAGGCACCGAGTCCCATGATACTCATTGCTCTTTTCATAAGCCCTTCACCACGCATAACCATATTGGCTGACTGGGTAAAGTTTACAAAAATTGAGCCTAGAAATATTATTCTTAAATACCTTATGCCTAATACCTTTATTTCTCCTGTTGCTCCAATTAAATCTAAAAAATATGGTCCTAGAAGTATTCCTCCTATTGTTATAATCGTTGAAAAAAAGATAACCCAATAGATAAGATTTCCCATAAGTTTGTCTATAGTATTATTATCACCCTTTCCCATGGCTCTTGATAAAATTGATGCCGAACCTATCCCTATAAGCGTTGCAATCCCATTATTAAAAAAGGTAAGTGGCATAGCTATTGAGCAAGCCGCCATAGCATTCTCACCAATTATTTGTCCAGCAAATATTCCATCCATAAGTGGGTATAGACCTATAACCACCATGCCAATTACTGCTGGTATAGATAATTGAAACATTAAAGACAATGGCTTCTTGGTCAATAACTGTTCTTTCATGTTTTGCTTCATTTTTAATCCTCTCAATATATAAATTCTTCTGCTAATTTCGTTTTTTCTAATAAATTGTTATACAATTTTGATTCTTCTATCAGTTCTTTGTGATTGCCTTGACTTTCCACATATCCATTTTCTATGACTATGATTTTGTCTACATTTTCAATAGATTTTAATCTGTGAGAAATAATAATAACTGTTTTATCCTTTATTAATTTATTCAAACTTTCTTGAATTTTCTTTTCATTGTCCACATCAAGGCTTGCTGATATTTCATCTAATATAAGAATTGGTGCATCCTTTAAAAAAGCTCTTGCAATAGAAAGCCTTTGTCTTTCACCACCAGAAAGCTCTGACCCATTTTCCCCTATAACTGTATCTAATCCATTAGGAAGTTTATTAATAAAATCCATACAATTTGCAAGGGTAGCTGCCTTGATAACTTCTTCATCGCTGGCATCTTTTTTACCTATACGAATATTTTCTAATATAGATGAGTTAAATAAAGTAACATCTTGAAAAACAATAGATATTTTCTTAAATAAAGAATCTGTGGAAATGTTTTTTATATCCTTTCCATCTATTAAAATTTGACCTTTATCATAATCATATAATCTTGATATTAATCTTAATATACTTGTCTTTCCAGAGCCAGAAGCTCCAACTAGAGCCGTTACATCTCCCTGTTTCGCAGTAAAGCTAATGTCCTTTAAAACCTGATTATCATCATAAGAAAAAGCTACATTTTTAAAGACTATATCAAACATATTCAGTTCTACATCTTTACCCTCTTGAATTTTTGTTTCCTTAATCTCCCTAATCCTTTCAACACTTGGATCTATAGAGAACACTTCTAATAATCCTTCTTTTGATAAATCGAAAATATCTTTTATCTTTATGGCAGACATTAAATACCCTAAGAGATATAAAATGTCAATCTCCCCAGATAGAATAAGGCTAATACCAACATAACTAACTACTGCTATACTTACGAAAGAAAACATAGTAGATAAACCTAATGTTATAATAGAACTCTCTTCCACTTTTAAATGTATTTTTTCACTTTCATCCATCTGTTTATAAAGTGATGTCTTCACTTCATCAGATAAGTTGAAACTATTTATTTCTTGTTGAAGTTCAATAGTTTCTTGGAATTTTTCTGAGTTTTCTCTAAGTACCTTGTGATATTTCTTGTTTCCTTTTACCTGCGACTTTTTAGCAATAGGTATTAGTATAAAACTTAAAATAGTTGGGATCATTACTGCTAGCCCCATCTTAAAATTGCCTATCATTAACATAATTCCAATTAGTGGAAAAAATAAAACCATTCCTCCTACTTTAGGTATTGAATGACTCATAGCGTGTTCTACTTTTTCCACATCTGCCATAATCGTTTGAGATATATCTGATAAATTATGTTTTGAAAAGTAGGATAGGGGAAGTTTTGATAGAGTTTCAGCAATATCTATTCTTAAATTAGCACTCTCTTCATAAGTTGTAGTATAAAGATCATCATATTCTTTGGATAACAAAACATACATTATTACTAATGTAACAACAGAAACTCCAAAATATAAATAAGGGCTTTTAACATTTTTCAAAAGAAGCTCATCTGTTAACATCATTAAAATAAAGGCAGGAACCATATTAATACAGTAAACCAAGAAACTCGATATAGTAGATTTAGTAAGATCTTTAGCCCCTTTATCAGTCAGACAAAAGCGTTTTTTATAAAATTTCCTCATCTTTAACCCTCCATTGATTTGCACTGTCATAAAGTTCTAATAATTCCTTATATTTTCCACCTTTTGAAATAAGTTCTTGATCACTGCCTCTTTCAATTATTTCTCCATTCTCTAAAACTAAAATTTCATCAACAGAACGAATACTACTCATCCTATGGGCAATCATAATAACTGTTTTATCTTTCATAAGGTTTTTAAAGGCCTTTTGAAGCTCATACTCATTGTCTGGATCAATAGAAGCACTAGCTTCATCCATAATTACAATTTTAGATTTCTTGAGCATGGCTCTTGCAATAGCAATTCTCTGTTTTTCTCCTCCTGATAAATAGACTCCTTTTGAGCCAATCATGGTATTCTCCCTTTCAGGAAACTTATTTAAAATAACATTACAACCTGCAAGTTCCATAGCCTTCATAACTTCTTCCCTACTTGCCTTTCTATTAGCAAGAGCAACATTTTCGTAAATAGATGTCTTAAAAAGTTTGCTATCCTGAAAAACAAAAGAAATTGTGTTTATTAGAGCATCCTTACTATAAGATTCTAGGGGTCTCTCTCCAATCTTTATACTACCACTATCTACTTTGTAAAATCCAGATAATAGCTTTACAATAGTCGATTTACCTGAACCTGAATGTCCAACTAATGCATATTTTTTTCCCTCTTGTAATTTAAATGATAAGTTTTCTAATACCTTATTTCCATTGTAGCCGAATGTTACATTATCAAACTCTATATTATAGTTTTTGAAATCACTAATCTCTCCATAATTTAATTTATCTTCATTCATTTTTTTATATAAGTCTTCTAAAGTATCTACAGCATACCTAGCGTTAAAGATGTTCATACTAGCCCACATAATTTTCATAAATGAAACCATCATTACTCCACTTAAAAACAAAATCATGAATAGTTCAACAATAAGCAAATTAGCATTATTAACTTTATTTATGGTAAAAACTAAAGGGATAGACAAAATTGCAATAATTCCAAAAAATATCCATTGATATAGTACATAAGGTTTTTTAGAACTAATTGAGTAATCAAGAGCATACTTAGAATAATCCTTAATCGCCTTATAAAGAGTTTTAAAAGACTCTACAGTAGCTCCGAATATTTTAACAACTTGCATGCCTCTGACATATTCAACTGTTTCACCACTTAAAATTTCTAAGGATTTTTGGTAGTATTCCATGAACTCTCCTCCACCCATCATGTTCTTTAAAATAAGAGCCCCTACTATTGTTAGTATAAGAATAACTATTCCCACTCTACTACTAATAGAAAAGGCAAGTATTAAAGATAAGACTGGAATTAAAAAAGCTTGTGAATTATCTGGTATCATATGTGCTACTGCCGTATGAGTTTTAGCTGCATTATCATCAATAGTTTTTCTTATAATTCCAGATGGATTTAAGTCATAAAAACGAAAACTTGCTCCTGTAAGTCCATCTATCCCTTTCTTTCTCAAATTAGTTTCTAAACGAAATCCGAGCTTATGGGAAAATAAACCTGATAGTAAATATACCAAAGCTCCCAACGTCAAACTCAAAACAGTTTGAATAGACATTGCTCTAGCAACTAATAAATCCTCCTCAACAATTGAACTTCTTAAAAAATTATACAACAATGAATATCCGTACACCATCAGAAACGCAGATAGTGCTGATAAGAAAACTGCTATATATCCATTATGTTTTCCCTCAGGCACATAGGAAAAAAGCCTTTTGTAAATTTTCATATTTACCCCCTTAATAATATTTTGATAAATTTCAAATAAAAAATACGACTTACTTGATAACTTTTATCATAAGTATATTGTAAAATATTTTCGTTTGTTTTACAATATATATAGGTTTATATGTCTAAACGTGTTATTGGAGGTTTGTATGGAAAATTTTGAAAGTTTAATAAATGCTTATGTTTCATCGGAATTAAAAGACGAGAATTATTTTCATCCTCTAGGGAGGTATTATATAGCTAATACGAAATTATATAATGGTTATTACTGGTATTACGAAAGTAGCGACTTTATAATAGACATTCATAATCTTTTCATAAAAGAAGATTTTGTAGAAGATGGCGTTGAATCAATGCAAAATTATGTTACATTAATTTCCAATTTTGTAATGTCTGGAAACGGAGAATGGTTTAATCCCTATCAGTCAATTGAACCTTTTTCTATGTTTGTTATGGATCCAAGCGACAAAAAGAATAGATATCTTATACATAAAAATTCTAGATTGTGTCTTGTAGGTGTAAAATTTAAAAAAAGTTTTTTAGAAAAATACTATCCACCATATTCTTACTCAAATAATGTAGATGATTTAAAAGATATGTTTTTTCAATCTAAAAATTCAATTATTAATCCAATAAGTAAGATTGCTAAAGATATTTTGACTTGTAAACTTGAAAATGCTGAAGCTAAACTTTTCTTTGAGGAAAAGGTAAAAGAGTGGTTTTATATAACTGTTGAGGCTAGTGAAGATTCGAAAAATTTTAAGACTCTTTCAACCGAAGATGAAAAACTTATTGAGAATGTAGAAAGATATATTAGCGATCATTATTCTAACAACATACCTCAATCACTTCTAGAAAAAATCGCTTGTATGAGTGGAACAAAGTTAAAGGAAAGTTTTAAGAAAAAAAACAATTTGAGTATTACAGAATTTACCCAAAGAAAAAGAATGAATATAGCAGAACAATTATTAGTAACCACTGATCTTGAAATAAGACATATAGCTAAAACTGTTGGATATACTTCAGCTAGCCGATTTAGCAAACTTTACAAAAGATATAAGGGAGTTTATCCTAATGAGGTTAAAATTATGATTAATTTAAATAAATAAATCTAAACCATATTCCTAAAAAGAGGACTAAGACGCCTCAATATGTCTAGTCCTCTTTTTAGAATTTTTAATACTATTAATTAACAATATAAATTTATATCTCATTGAAAATCATAGTGTAAAATATCTTGTGTAAACGTAAAGTTGTTCCTTGGATAGAAAAAGAGGATCCAATCTTGTAAGATTAAGTTAACACAACTAAATCACATGAATATTGGAGAACCTCATAACAAATTTTAACAAAGAATTGATTGAAGTGCTAGCCCAAGGAGTAGATGTTACAGAAATATTTCGCTGTCAACCGGAAGATGCGATGAATCTTCTTCTAGAAACAGAAAAAAACGTTTTTTAGGATTTGAGCCCTGTGATACCAGTGAATACAACTCTGGGAATTCTAGAAATAGCTACTACACTAGAACCCTTAAAGGCAAATATGGTATATTACATCTTAAGATGCCTATGGATAGGAAGGGGCTCTTTTCTCAAAAACCCCTATCTTTTTTTAACGAGTCAAATTCTACTCTTGAAGATAACATTAAATTGTTCCACCAAAATGGTCTAACAACCAGAGACCTATTAGAAATGATTGAGAAAATATACGGTCAGCAAACCGTATCAAATAGTTCGAAGTCCACCCTAGAGGAACTATAGCTTTTTAAAAAGAACTCCAGACAGGCCGTTGTCTACTGCTATGTTACCTTTCTCTCCATAAGACGAGATTCGGTTAGCAAAGAAGCTGTTCATGATATTATAGGAATCACAAAAGAAGGCCACAAAGAGGGTCTAAGCTTTGCTATTTATCCCATAGAATCTGCTTCTAACTACAGAGAAATATTCCAAGATCTTAAATCCAGAGGACTAGAAGATATCGTTCTCTTTGTTAGCGATGAATTAACAAAACTAAAGCATACTCTTAACGATGAATGTCCCTTATCAAAACATCGATCCTACTGGATACATATCATAAGAAATATAGCCAATAAAGTAAGAGTCAATAATAAGTCACCCCTACTGGAAGACTTAAACTTCCCTTAGAAAATTTGTTTGATAAATGGGCAGACAAATATCCTAAAGTAAAAGAACAATTTCCCCATGAAACATCTCTGGAAAAGTATGTGTATACCGATGTTTCAAAATACAACACGGCGTTTTCTTCTATGATCCATAAGGAATTTGGGATGGCACTATATGAACTAAGTAAACTGCTAAATAAAACATAAGGAAAGCGCCAAAGCAAAAATTTTTCATCCAATATATGGGATTAAGGTACAAAGCATGTAGCATTATCTAGTTAGGTACAATTTACTTAGTTTCACAAGAGGTTACACAATTTATTTAACACTACCTTGAAAACTCTATGCCTTAATAATTTTAAAGTGTAATACTGAACAATTATTAGTTAACTATAATAAAACAATTAAATTATCTTCTTATTAATGTGAATATTTTTTATAATTTCATTAAGATATCAAGTTAGACATATCTTATTTTTTCTAAATCCAATACACGATTGCAAATTAAACTTGCAAATTCAAAATCATGGGTAGCTATAAAAATAATTTTATCTTTTGAATGTGACTTTAATAATTCTACAGTTTTAATCATATTTTTATAATCAAGCCCACTTGTAGGCTCGTCTAAAATAAAAATTTCTTTGTTACACAATAGTCCACAAACTATGGCAAGTCTTTGCTTTTGTCCCCCAGACAAAGTGTTAGGGTGGCTATTTTTATAATTATATAAGTCAAAATCATTTAGCAGTTCATTAATTAAATCATCTTTTACGTTCTTTATTCCTAATTTACATTCAGCAAAGACACTATCGGCAAATAATTGATAATTTACGTCTTGCATAACCATATAAGATATTTGCTTTCTTGCTTTTTCATCAATTTCTTTAGATTTTAAAATAAACTCACCCTTATAATCAGTATAAAGTCCACAAAGAGTTCTTAAAAAAGTAGTTTTCCCTATGCCGTTAGATCCTAAAACAGCAATAATATCACCCTTGTTTGCAGAAAAACTAAATCTATCTGTAAGGCATTTATCTTTCCTATAAATTGAAACATTATTTACCTGTAAATAAGACTTACCTATAATTGGTGATTTTTCTTTTATATTTAAACTAGGTTTGTTTCTTGTTCTTAAACCCATAGTCTTAATTTCATCTTCAGATAAACTTAAAAAATCTTTATTGGAAAAAATTTTATCAATTTTCCCATTCTTCATATAAATAATTCTATCAACTAAATCCATTATATAATAGATTCTGTGTTCAGATATAATAACTGTTTTACCACTCTCTTTCAACATGGATAAGTGTTTTTTTAATATATCTATTGTCGGTATGTCCAAATTAGAAGAAGGCTCATCAAGTAAATAAATATCTGGATTTGTTGCATAAACTGATGCAAAAGCAATTTTTTGTTTCTCTCCTCCAGATAAATGAAAAATATTTCTATTTTTTAGTTTATTTATTTCTAATTTCTTGCAGGTTTCATCTAATTTCTCTTCTAAAATTTTTGTTTCTACTCCTTGGTTTTCTAGTCCGAATACAATTTCACTATTTGTATCCACATTAAAGAATTGGGTTCTAGGATTTTGAAAAACACTGCCGACATTTTTTGAAAGTTCAAACATTTGATAGTCAGATAATGATTTATCATTTATTTTTACATCACCATTTAAATCTCCTTCATAATAATATGGTATCAACTTATTTATAAGCCTTGTAATAGAGGTTTTTCCAGAGCCAGAAGAACCACATATTAAAATAAACTCTCCTTTTTTTATTTCTATATTTATATTATCTAGGCTAATATCCTTAGAGTTTCTATATTTGAAACAAACTTCATTTAACTTAATCATAAAAATACCTCAAATATATTGTAAATGCAGTAATTACTACTCCAATTATTAGAGATAAATAATCTAAAATTCCAAAATTAATCCTTATAATTGAAGTTCGTTTATTTGGTGATTCAATTCCCCTCGTGATAGAAGCTATAGTTAATTCATCTGCGGCTTTTGACGCCATAATTATCATAGGAGAATAAATGCATTCTACGGTTAAAGAAGGGTTTTTTATAAACCCCAAAAAAGATGGAGAAATTCCTCTAAACCTCATTGAATCTTTTATATATAGCCAATCTTCTTTTATAGTTGGTATATACCTAAGCATTACTGCTAGGGGGATAGAAATTTTTTTAGAAACACCAACATAATCCATAGCAGATAAAAACTCCCCTACTTTCGTTGTGCTAAGTATTATCATAGAGAGCATACATACCGGATAAATTTTATTAACTAAACCCAAAAATGGCATAAATATGCTTCTAAAAGTATTACTTCCATATCTTACAATTAAAATACTAAGAAAATATACTAATAGATATATTAATATCCCAGTAAAAGCAATTTTGATTTTTCTATTTATAAGACTAAAAATAGCAATTAATGCTACAAAAGCTAATTCATATTCTATTGAGGGCAATATACTAGATATAATTATGCACAAAAATAGTAAAACTATTTTTGTGCATGGATTAATATGTGTATTCAATTCTCCTGAAATCATATAATACCCGCCTTTTCAAATTGCTTTTTCAAAAGTTTAGAACCTATAAAAGCACTAAATAAAGCAACTAAAAAAGTTCCAATCACAATAACATAAATCATCCAATCAGCAGCTGCTGCATTCATAGACTCTATATATGTTATATCTGTCCCCTTCTCTATCATTGCATTTGACCAAGACTTAGGATCCATAAAATATACGACAAAAGTCCCTATATCTCCAAGTGCAAATACTCCAAAAGAAAGGATGTTTGTTTTTTTACTTTTATATGACTTGCTTCCTGCTATAAACTCAGCAATTATCCCCATAACTAAAGTTCCAAGACCCATAGCCCAATGCATGCCAGTTGCAAATCTCAAAATACAAATTATTATTGCCAAAATAGCAATAGTTCCTCTTTTAGCCACTTTCGAGATCAGAAACATAAATATTATTCCTGATAAAAGAGCACTACCCATTGGCTGATAAAAGGTTAATACAGGATTCATTCCAAAAGGCATTCCCCCAATCATATTAAATATAAAATAGAGAGCTGTAAAAACCCCTATAGTAATCAAATCCTTTGTTTTTAGACCATTCATATTATTTTTATTCATTTTTTCCTCCTTTTAAATCATTAATTTTAATTGCATTTTTTTTATACGGTTGAATTATTTTACTTTGTCCAAGCTCTCTAGATAATTCACCCCATGTCTCTATCGCTGAAATCAAGTATTGTTGCTCCACTATATTAGCCTTTTTACTATCTATACAATTTATAAATTCTATAATGGACTTTGAAATAGAATTAACCCAACTTAATTTCATCATACTACTATAAGTTTCTTCGTTATCTTCAGCTATTTCAAATGTTTTTAATTTCGAAAACTCATTGCTTTCTTCTAAATTAAATTTTCCATTTTTATCATGTGGCTTATCCAAACAACTCTCCCATATTATAGGTCCATTTGTACCTGATAATGTCAAATTCCCTGAGTTCGTTATAAACATTATTTTATGCATTAATAACATGTAATTATCTGGATTTTTCGCAGTCATTTGATTTTGCACACTTATACATATAGGAATATCGTTTATATACCCTTCTATAATCTCAAAAGGTGATTCTATATTCTGCGTAGATATATTTCTAAATTCATAAGGTTTTAGTCCTCCCAAAGCTCTTCCCAAAATATCTATAAGAGGAAACAATACATGTACACTGCATTGTGCAGAAATAAATCTAATTTTCGACAACTTATTTAGCTTTTTAGATAAACTCAAAAATGTATCTACACTTTTTAAATTTGGATAAAATGTGTTAAGTTTATAAAAACAAGAATTTTCTCTTGATAATTTCAAAAACTCTATATATTCTTTTAAATGAACTGGTTGTTCCTGAATTACATTTACTCCATTCTTTAACAGTTGCTTAACCAAATCACTGCCTGCCCCACCTATCAATGTTGACCCTATAACAACACAAGCCAAATCTATTTCATTAAGATTCACATCATTTAAGGTTGTATATATTGGTATTTTATACTTTTTAGCATAACTTTGAGACAATTCACTACCTTTTGACAAAATGCCTACTATCTGAAATTTTTCATTCATATTTTCGATAGCTTTTATATAAAACTGTCCAAATCCTACACCACAAACCAATACTCTATATTTGTTTTGCATAACTTATATTTCCCCCCTTTCTTGGCTAACACAAATTTCATCTCTTATTGATTTGCCATTTAATTTAATATCTAAAATAGCTTTTCTGTATAGCAACTCTTCTAAAACATCTTTACTATCCAAAATCTCAAACGCCCACATTGTTTTATTTATGTCATCTCTATCCAACAACTCTTTTACACACATTGCTGTTAAATAACCGTTTATAAGATAAGTATCTCCACATATAACTTCTAAAAACTCCTCATATTCCCCAAACCCATAGTCTAGAATTATAGAACATTGATACTTGTATTGAAGTAAATTATCCTTAGCTTTTCTTTTACTTGATATTTGCTCATTAATGTAATCGGCAACTTGATATACTTTCTCCAAGGAATATTCTTTCTGGATTTCTGAAACACCCTGTCTTAGAATCTTATCATGCTCTGGGTTGAGATACACATTATTCCAATAAACTTCATTATTAGGAAATTTTTCAGAAACATTTAATAACTCTTTAGAAATATATTTTATACATACAGAATTCAAAGGTAAAAAATCAACATTATTTTGTTCTTTTAAATCAACTTCTCTGCTTATTTTTTTCTTTTCTCCTTTATAGATAAAACAATTGGTCTCAATATATCCATCTAATGAACTCATTAAAACATCAATTAATGCATTTAATGTCACTTTCTCATTTCCTCCAGCATACATGTAAATACGTTTTAAGTTTTTTGAATATTTTTCATTGAGCCACTTCAAAACAATTCCAGATAATCCTGGGAAATTTCCAGTACCTATTACAGATTTTGTATTTAAAATTATTTCATCATCCAATAAATTAACGCCAAATAAATCAACATATTTTAAATCAAGTTTTTTTATTGCATAAGCAATTTTAGGGCTTGTAACATATGAAGGTCCTGTCGCATTAACTATCAAGTCGCAATCCTTACAAAAAAGGTACAACTCTTTATCATTCAAAACATCAACGGATACGTGCTCAATATATTTATCTACGAGATCTTTTTTTATATATCTATGTCCACATCTTAACCTATACCCACTTTGCTTCAACTCCTCAAATACTATATTCCCGCAAAAGCCACTAGATCCCAATATACCTATCTTTTTTTTCATTGTTTTTTATCTCCAAAAATATTTTTAAATACTTCACTTGCCATTTTCCCATTTAAACATGTTAAGTGATTCCCTTTTATTTTTTGTAGCTTTATATCCCCTAAAGTTGCATTCTTCCAAAATTTTTCATTATCAATATTATCGAGCGGTAAAAAAGTAAATTTTTCATTATCACAATATAAAACTTTTACATCTCCTACATAATTTTCAGGCTCATATAGCATAGCAGCCTCAAAACTTTGAGAGAATATGTTAAATCTTTGCTTAATATTACTTAAAGTATTTATTTCATTAAGCTTTTCGTTTTCAATGCTATTTAACATCCTATTAAAACGCTCATTTTCATCTAATGTACTAAATTCTACATAACATTCTTTCACATTCTTAAATTTATCAATAGACTCTAAAAATAAATCATCCCTTTGCATTAATTTAAGATTATAATTCTTCGATAAGTATAGTAAGCTCTTTCTCACTTCTTCGTCTGAAACTGAATGACCAGCTTTATTAATATTCGCTCCTATGAGTTGTGCAAATGCCCTTTCTAATAGAAAATTATTTAGTATCATCTTTTTGCATATCATAGTATCTATTGTGGTCACCATATTTACCTTCAAACCTTTTTCTAATAGAACTTTACCAGTTTCAATAGCTATCAACCCACCCGTACAAAATCCTATTAATTCGAATTCTTTTTCTCCCGTCTGCTCTAATAGATTTGCATACTCGTATCCTAATGTTGATATCAAGTTATCTGGAGATATTGATAAAAAACTTTTTTCATCAATATTTCCTAATCCGTATAAATTATACTTATCACAATTTTCATTTATTAATGGTATCAAGCTCGAATATGGTCCCAAGCTTCCTAAACCATCATGAAATAAAACACATGCTGAATTCGTAGTCTTTTTCTCACTCAGTAAAATTATTTTTCCTATACTCTCATTATCTTCTTTTAGTTCTTCTTGCGAGTTAAATATAAAATTACTACACATTTCTCTTAAGGAATCTGATTGAATTAAGCCCAACATTATCTGATCCCAAGGAACTTCTTTAAACTCTGCTAAGTTTTGTTTCATTTTAGAGGCAATCTGTGCAGCTATTAAAGAATCACCTCCTAATTCGAAAAAGTTGTCATTAATGCTCAAACTTTCAACTTTCAATGTTTCTTTCCATATTTGAACTAAATTTTTTTCTAAATTAGTTGCAGGTCCAACTTCCTTCTTATTTATTTCTTTTATTTTTACTCTTTTATTAATTCTTTCCTTTAAATCATCTCTTAGTTTTCTTCTATTAATACAAGCTTCCCTTGTAAGAGGGATTGAATTAATAACATTAAATGTATTAACTCTAATAGGATAAGGCAAGAGTCTTAATATATTATTTAAAATTCTTTTTTTATCTAAATCAATAATACTTTCTCTAAATTTTACAATATATAAACATTGTCCCAAAATATCTCGTTCTCTGCTATTGTCTGGAAAACACTTCACCAAATCACCATTGCAATAATTTATGATTTTATTCATGTCATTCATTGATAAAAACACTTGATCCGTATCTTCTCTAAATCCTTTTATATGGTCTAAGCCTGCATGAAACTCCATTGAAGTTAATAACGCATAACTTCCGGGTAAACCTTCAAGAATTACTAGATGTCCATTTCTAGTAAGCATTCCCTTAAATTGTTCTAATACTTCAGATTCATCATTTGCATTATGAAATACATTATTGCAAATGATTAAATCAAACTCTGAATTATTCATTCCCTGTTCAAAATAATCTTTATTTATATCGTAAATTCCAAAATCTATATTATTATACTTTATAAAATTTTTTTCTGCTTCATTAATAAATGACTGAGAAATATCAGTAAATAAATACTTTATATTATAATTTTTAATTTGCTTCATTAAATCAATAGTGGTTCCTCCAACTCCTCCCCCTACTTCTAAAATCCTGAAATCCTTGTTAGGAAAGCGTTGATTGAAATCATCTATAATATCATTAATATATTTTATCGTTGCTTTATTCATTATGTTACTTATAGGATTGTTTTTATATGCTGCTAAAGCTACATCAAAAGAACCATTTGGGAAAAATAACTCAACTGGATTTATCTTTCCTTGTAGCAATTTAATTAGATTCACTCGTGATTCATAAAAATAATTCATCATTATATCGCTGTATTTAACGTGCAAATCTATCTCTTTCCATTTTTCCCATGCCTTTCCTATATTATCTACTCTACAACTATTTAATTTGTATCCTCTGTTTGCGTTGTATTTAATAATTCCCTCGGAAATAAGTGCATTAAGCCATCTTTTCAATAATCTTTTGTATATATCAACAACCTTTGTTTCATAATATATTTCTTTAATAGAATACCACTTGTTTTTATTAACAAATACTCCTAATTTTAAAAATGTTTGAAAAATATCCTCTATAGCCGTTTCGTTTGATGCCTGCATCCACCTTAAAAAATTATCCAAGTTAAAGTCATCCACATCTTTTATGTTGAACTCCGAAAATTTAATATTTCTGGTATCTTTGGTTGCTTCAGAAAAATTTGGTTGGACAAACACATCTACGCTACAATCATTTTTATTGAGGACAATTGCAGACTTATGAATATCTTTTAAAGAATTAATTTTACTTTCAATTTCATAAACATTAATATCGTTACCCTCTAATTTTACATCACCAGTACTATCATGGGTTACTATTATACTATCTGATGTATACATTCCTCTAAATTTTGTTTTCGCAAGAACATTTTTTTGATCAGTACTGTTATATATGTCACTACTTGACTCATCGTTCGATTTTTTGTTGACGAATATATCACCTACAACCCATTCTGGGCACATAGACAAATGCTGATCCAAAATAGAAACTTCACCGCTCGATAGATTCTTGTTAAATGAAAGCAAATTATCTTCATGATCCATCTTTACATACTCTTTACATAAAATCATATACTGCTCATTATCTTGAATTGTAAAATCATCAATCATAAATATAATTCTAAAACTTTCTAATAACTCTGGAAATTGATTTATTAAGCTCATAGAGTCAATAGCAGTTATAACAATTAAAGTTTTAGAAATTATTGATTTTATTTTTGATTTACGAATATGATTTTTACATAACACTTCAAGTTGATGCATATTGACCTGTATGAATTCTGAGTCCATTATCATTTTATTATATTTTTGTTGTGAAATATTTTTGCACAGGTTTAATGTTGATTGAGATAATAAGCATATTAATAAATTCGTAATTAAAACACGGCTATTGTTATTTTCACAAACTAGTAATTCATCAGCTTTTCTTACTTTCAATAAATCAATTTGTTTTCTGACAAAAGAAAATATGTTTTTAACCTTGATAGGATAAAATCTCATTTCACCTAATTGATCCATCTCCTTTGAAATGAGTGTAGCCTTTGCTATATCAGTTATTTCAAATTTATCTGGTTTTCCATCATCAAAATCTTCTATCTGTTCCAAAGAAATAATTTTTAAATTTTTATAAATCTCTCCATCTAAGCAAAAATCGTTAATATCATTAATTAGAGCAAATTTAATATCATACTTCTTGTTTAGCGACTCTATTTCTTCTAAATCTTCCGTTTCATCAATAGGTAATGCTCCCCCTCCTATTGATAATATTGCTAAGATAGCTCCGACTTTTAAAAAAGCATCCGGTAAATTAATTAAAACAGTATCTCCAGCTTTGCATTTATTTATAATTAATAAATCTCTAATATTTCTTACTAGCAAACCTAATTTTTTATACGTATATTTTTGATCATAATTATTCAATATTATTTTAGAAGCCATTTCTTCTAGATATAGATTTCCAATAAAAGATTCAAAATTCATATTGTCATTAAACTCCGATGACAATATATGACTCTGGCCAAATGTTCTTAACACTTCTTTATCTTTGCTAGAGTTTTCTTTACGTCTATTTAGTATAATATCAGAGAATCTTGTAAAAGCTGATTCAATCATACCTTTAGGGAATATATTATCTCTTACATCCCATGTAATCAATATTCCACCCTTGTCTCTCATTACCTGACAATCAAGTATTACTTGTGGGGTCTGTGTTATTTTATAAACCAATTCCCCAAAATTACTTATACTGTTACTTTTAATGTTCTCTTGAATGCCTAAAGCACTTGTAAAAACATATGGATATATTATATTCTGTTTTCTTGATTTTGATACTTCTCTAAGAACTTCAATACCTGAAAAACTTCTATTATCAATATCCTTCCAAAGTTGAAGCTGGATATTTTGTGCATTTTCCACAAATTCATTTTCGTTTAAATTGCTTATTTCTAGTAAATTGATATCAGTAAAATCCCCTACAATAGAACTAATATTAGGATGAATATCATCTCTCTCCGAAATTGTGACATTTATACAAAATCTTTTTTCGCTAGACCAACGGCTTAATACTTCTGCATATGCTGTTAATATAAACGCTGTTAGGGTTATTTTGTTTCTGCTACAAATATCTTGTATTTCTAATTCTCTCTTTTCAGTTATACGAAGATTAAATTGTTTTATTGATACATTTCCTTCACTTGATTTGGTTGTTAATGTTGGTCCTTCAGGTAAATCTTCAATTTTTTTCAACCAATAATCTTTCGCTTTATTATAGTTGATTCGATATTCACTTGTTTTTTTGAAGTTTTCATCGAATACTATAATATCTCTAAATGTTATTCCTTTGTTTTCTAACTTAATATCTTCAAAATATGAGTCCTCAAGATCTCTAATTATAACTCCAATGCTTGTAAAGTCTGCAATCAACATATCCAAAGACAAATGAATTATACTGTAATCATCAAATGATGTTATTTCTATGTCATATAGTGGCCATTTCCCTAACTCATAAGTCTTTGAAGATAATCTCTTTCTAACATTTTCCAAATGTTCGTCATTAAAATGGTATTTTGAACACCTTTTAGTATATCTTATATCTGGAATATTATAATCCTTTAAGATTTTTTGTTTTCCATCATTGTAAATTACAGCATGTAACATTTCATTTGCTATTATTACATCAGTCCAGGATTTCTTAAATTTAGCTATATCAATTACAGGATATTTTATTTCACAATAAATTTTACAGTTTGTTTGTCCATATTTATATAGCTCCCCTTTACCTACTGTATAAGCTAATTGCATATTTGTTAAATCAAATTCTTCATTTAAATTTTCCTTGTCAATTATTACAGGAGAGCAACTTTTTGCAAGAAAATCTATTAACTCATCTCTTATCTTAGAAAGTTCCTCTTGAATTGCTTTATTCATAACACCTTTTGGGGAATTATAGCATAGTTTTCCATTTTCTAAAAATAACCTTATGCCTTGCTTCTGATATTTTAGAATAGTTTTTTCTATCGACATATGCCCTCCTATATAAAACCTATTTCATTATCATTGTTATTGTTTTTATTCCTGTTATTTATTTCCTTAAAGACAGCATTAGAAAAATCTTGGAGCATAGGATTTTCTAATATTACAACCATAGATAAATTAATATTAAATGTTTCGTTTACTAAGTTTGTTAATTGCACAGCATTAAGCGAGTTGCCACCAGATTTGAAAAAATCATCTACCAACTCTAGTTTCTCTACTTTTAATACATTTTCTACAATCCTGACTATCTCATTTTCAAATGTTTGTATACTCTCTTCTGACTCACTATTGAGGTTTTTATCATTCCTGTTGTTTGAAATTGATTTTTTAATAAGGTCTTTTTTCTCAATATGGTTTATTGTCAAATCCATTTCTGTGTCATCATTTGAAATTCTTATTAATTCATCCACTTTTTTGTTGCTTGATTCTAAAAAATCATTTATTAATTCTACATATGCGTTGAAACATATATCTATCTCCTCATTTATGAATAAATTAGTTACATAATCCCATGTCAATATAAGGTCTTCATCTAATTCTATTACTTGATGATCTAACCATACTTGAGGCGTTTGGCTTATAGAGTAATTTAACTCACCGAGAAAATCTACATTTCTATTTCCTTTCATTCCTAAGCCACTTGTAAATATAATTGGAGCAATCATATCTGTATGTTTCTTCTCTCTTAAATCTCTTAAAAACTCTATTGAACTATATGATGAATGCATCATATCAGAAAGGAGTTGTTCCTGAATTTCCTTTGCATTTTCCAAAATAGTTTTGCTTTTATCAAGTTTTATTTCCAATAAACATAACTGAGTAAAGTCTCCCATAACTTTATGAATTTCAGGATGAATATCTTCCTTTATAAATTGTGTCACATTAACTACAAAATTATTGCTGTTACTATATTTGCATAACATTGTAGAAAATAATGATAAAAGTATAGTTGTTGGTGTTACCTCTACTTCAGTCGCTAATCTTTTAATTTCTATCCAATCGTCTCTCTTTATTCTAGCTTCTTTTCTTTTAAATCTTTGTTCAGAGTTATTTCCATCATTTTTCATAATGGATAATCTTGGCATGATAGGAAATGAGTCCAACCTGTTTATCCAATAATCTTTATCTCGTTCATAATGAAATCTGTCTTCTTGTTTTTTATATAAAACATAGTCTCGAAATGTTGGTTCAATAGTTTCCGAACTAAAATCTCCATCATATTTAAGCTTTATTTCTTTTAAAAACTCAAACATGCTCCAACCATCAAGTATTGCATTATCAATTCCTATAAATATTCGAAATAGAGTTTTAGTAATTTTAGTTACTTTAAAATCAAATGTAGGAAAATTACTCAAATCTATAATTCTATGCGAAAGTGATTCTCTCATTTGCAATAAAATATTTTCTTTAGCATCATCATCCAAAGTGCTTAAATCATTTATATTTAATAAATAGTATGGAACTTCTTTCAGAATTACTTGTTCTCCTGAATTTAATATTATTGTTCTTAAAGCAGGATTATATTCAATGATATCATTTAACGCTTTCTGTAGTTTATTGACATTTATATCCATACTATCGAATTCAAAATAACAATGTGTTGATACATTCCCTAAGTTATACGCCCCCTGTCTACCTATCCAATAAGCCATTTGTACATCAGTAAGTGGAAATGGCTCATATATGTTTTCTTTATCTGGCACTAAAGTTCGTATTTTGCTTCTATTGATAAACATTTTGTTTTTATCTATAAAATCCGACAAAGAAGCTACAGAGGCACTCTGAAAAATGTCTTTTATCGAAATTTCTATCCCCATTTTATTTTTGACTTTCCCGATAATGGATGCTGCTGTTAATGAGTCCCCTCCAACGATAAAATAATTATCATTAACTCCAATATTTTCATTGCATAAACATTCTTTCCAGATATTCAATAATATTTTTTCTGTATCTGATATGTCATTTGTTATTTCTTCTGAAATAACTCTAGAATGCTTGACATCCTTCAGTAAATCTTTTTTAAGCTTCTTTCTATCTGCTTTTCCATTCTTATTAAGTGGGATTTCATCCACATGATAAAAATAAGTTGGAATCATATAATTTGGAACTATTCCCAACAAATAGTCTTTTAGATCTTCAAATGAGATTTTATTACTTTTTAGTTTTTCGATAAAAAAAGTATTGAAATTAGCCTTGGATGACTCATTGACATTGCTTTCATAAAGAATTCTACTAATATCTGTTTTTAAATTAATGTCGTTATTAATACCTATGTTTTCTGGATTCAATATATCAGCTGTAATCAGAGAAAGTAAATTTAATTTATTAATTTCATTTCCTACAAGTAACCCATTTGGTTTCAATTTCTTTATTAGCTTCTTTAATGTCTCTCTTGAATCTCCACTCCTGTGAATTGAATTTAATGCTATTACCACATCAAAATAATCCTCTTCCAATCCATCATTTATTTCTTGATTAATAATAGAATATCTAAATTTACTATTTTCATTAATATCAGATAAGTCTTCTTTTAAAAACACAGAATTGTCTGCATAAACATATTCCTCAACATAATCTTTGTATTTATTAAATAATCTATTTGTCATTTGACTGTTTCTAGTTGAATATTCTATGATTCTTAATTTTCTGTCTGTATTCTTATCTATATAATTATTTAGAGAGTTTACTATACTATCTATAGATTCTTTATAATCTTCTATGGCTTCAGCAAGTCTTACTAAATTAAATTTTTTATCTTCTCTGTAGAAAACTTCTAAAGGATCTCTCCCTGTTTTTAAAATATCTATAAGCTCTGGTGTAATTTCTTTTGTGAATCTTTCAATTTCCTGTACTGATTCCACGTCTATTTTTATTTTAGAAATAGAGCTATCTTCTTTAAATCTTCCATCAACCTTTTTTAAAAGCTTAAAGTTTACTAGTGTATCAATCCATTTGTCCACTATTATTCTATTTGAACTTGACAAGTTTATATCTTTATATATTTCATTTAAAGAGTAACTTTTACTAGTAAAGTCAATCTTTAACCCATTAAATACATTTAAAATGGTTTTCAAAACTAGTTTGTCAATTTCTTTGTTTTGGTATATAGTTTCATCATTTGATGAAGGTATTTTAGGTTTTACCAAAAAAGAAGTATTAAAACCTTGATTTTTTGGCATGTTGTTAACTTCATATGAATTAACATCACTTTTAATAAAGGCTACTAACTTCTTGCTTCCTCCTCTTTCCATTAAATCAACAATTACATTTTCTACCCCAGCATACTTTGCTATAGCTTTCTCAATTTCACCAATTTCAATTCGATGTCCCTTAACTTTAACTTGAGTATCTTTTCTACCAAGAAATTCTATGGTACCATCGTTCCATATTCTTCCGTTATCCCCTGTTCTGTACCACCTTATATCATCTTCTACAATGAATTTATTATCGGTTAATTCAGTATCTCCTCTGTACCCTTCAGCAACACCTACTCCTCCGATTAATAACTCGCCTTTAACATAATTAGGACAAGTTCTGCCAAAGTCATCTACCACCTTATATACTTGATTCTCTAGAGGCTTTCCATACGGTATCGAAACCCAATTGTTCGGAATTTCTTTAGGTACATTTAGATAGTTTGACCATATAGATGCTTCCGTAGCCCCACCCATGGCTACAACAACAGAGTCATTGCTCATATTATAAAATCTTCCGGGTAGATTTAAAGCAATCCAATCTCCTGATAACATAACAACTCTAAAAGGTAATTTTCTCTTTTTTCCTTCAGCCATTGTAACTAACATGTCAAATAATATTGGAACTGAATCCCAAATAGTAACATTATATCTATCAATTAATTCAAGCCATTCATCTGGATTCCTATAATTGTCTTCACTTGTGGTAATAAATGTACCACCAGCATGTAAAAGTCCAAATATATCAAACACAGAAAGGTCAAAATCTATAGAAGACACCATTAAGACAGTATCATTAGTGTTAATGTTATATTTCTTATTCAGGTCTATACAGGTGTTGATAGCACTAGTGTGCATTATTTCAACGCCCTTTGGCACTCCTGTTGTCCCTGATGTCATAATAATGTACGCACTGTCATATGGACTAACTTGAACAGGACTTTCTAATTTCTTATCGCTATTCATACCTTTATCTAAATCAATAATCTTAACTTCTTCGTTATTCAAAGAACAACTAATTATTGTTTCTTCATCACTTATTATGTGATTTATACCAATTTGATCATATATTTTACTTCTTCTTTCATTAGGCTGTGTAATTCCTATAGGTACATATGCTGCGCCGCTAAATAAAATTCCAAAAATAGCAAAAATTTGTCTGCATCCTCTTGGAAGTGTTATTCCTATATAATCACCCTTTTTTATGCCTTCTGATTGTAAATAAAAAGCAATTTTTAAAGCATTATCATAAAGTTCTCCATAACTTATCTCTTCACCTGTAGAAGAGTCTATAATTGCCACTTTACTTGGATTTAATATAACATTTTTAATAAATCCATCATAAATTCTTTCATCTGGATATTTTAGTGGAATAATAGCTTCAATTTCTTGCCTTCTAATTTCCTTTTGCCTTTGAGATAAAACATCTGTTTTCTTTTCCCAATTTTCTTTTTTAGTTAAGGAAATAAGGAGTTCATAAAAAGCATCAAACATATCATTTAATAATTCTTCTGGGTAAAGTTCTTCCACAGCATCCCAACATAAAATTAACTTTTCATCTGTTACATAAGTCTGAAAATCCAACCAAACACCTGGTGTTTGAGAAATCATATATGAAATTCCCCCAAGCGCTTCTCTTGACTTTTCCGTTTCTAAAGGATAATCAATATTACAAGCAAACACAATAGGAGCCACGTTATTATTGTTACCTATTTCTTTATACATGTCTCTTTGAACTTGGACACCAGAATATGAGCTATGCGAAACATTTTCTAAAAATACTTCACTAACCCTCTCTATAGTTTGTATCAATGTTTCCCCTAGTCTTCTCTCATAATCTACCAATAATAAGTTAGTAAAATCTGCAATCATATTACTTAAATTACTGTTTTCAGTATCCCTATTAAATAAAGGCATATTTATTAAAAACTTTTCTTGATTAGTCCATCGTTCTATTACAAGACCATAGCAGGCCAATAAAACCATTGATGGTGTTACTTTATGCAAAGAGGCTAGTCTTTTTATTTCACTCCAACTTTCTTCATCTACCACTTTCTTTCTTCTAATAAACTTAGTTTCTTTAACCATTTCAGGCCTAATTTTTAGTGGTAAATTAGGTGCTTCCATAGGAAAGTCATTTTCAATTTTTGTCTTCCAAAAGTCCTTATCCTCTTCTAATTGTAATTGATTGTCTTTATTATCTCCAATATAATCTTTGAAGGTATAGTCTATAGAATGTTTTTCACCTTCTCCTACATAATTTCTTGTTAATTCTTTAATCATAATGCTTAGACTCATAACATCCGCAACCAACAAATCAATATCTAAAAAGATTTTTGTCTTTCCCTCAGGTAATAAAGCAATTCCAAGACCTGCTACTTCACCTTTTTCGACCTTTAATTTCCTATGAGATATTTTTTCTCTAATTTCATTTAAAGAATCCTTAATTTCTTTATTATCTAGATTCTCTAAGTTGTATACACTGATTTCGTCTGTGTAAGGAGACTCCATGATTTCCTGAGTGCCATCACTGTTAAATTTTGCTCTCAACATTGGATGATCTTTTTGTAATTTTATCCACGCTTCATTTAATTTTTTAACATTTATATCTTTACCATCAATTTCTAGATAGGCATGACACCCTACGCCTCCCAAAACCTGATCATCTTCTCTACCAACCCAGTAAGCATATTGCACATCTGTTAACGGAAATTTAATACCAACATATTCTTTGTTCTTAACTATTTCTGCTTCTTTTGATATAAATTTATCGTTAATTTTTGCACTCTTAATTAACATTTCCCATTCATTAAAAGTTGGTTTTTCCATTAATTTAGAGAATGATATCCTAATACCTGATTTTCTTAACTTATTAGATATTTTCATTATCATAATAGAACTTAATCCTCTTTCTATAAGATTATCGCCCTTCTCAAAATCATCGTTAATTTCCATGCGAATATGTTCTTTAATGGACTGTATCACTTTGTTTTTTATATCATTTATCTCCATTGCTAATTCCTCCTATAAGGCAGATTTTCTAAGTGTTTCTTTACTTATCTTACCAACGCTTGTCAATGGCCAAGCATCAACCTTTTTAACTAAATCTGGTAATTTGAAATGGGCTACTCCATGCTCTTTTAGAAATGTTCTGATTTCATTTAGAGTAATCTCGTTATCTCCTGAAAGGACAAAAACTCCTATTTTTTCTCCTAAAATTTGATCTGGAATTCCTACAACTTGTACTTCTACAATTTTATCGTGAGTTAATAGAATTTCTTCTAGCTCTGTAGGGGTTATTTTTTCTCCAGCTCTATTGATCATTTCTTTTAGCCTTCCTACAATTTGAAAATTACCATCTTTAAGCTTTCTAGCTTTATCACCTGTTTTGAAGTAACAATCTTCAGTTATACAGTTCTTATTAATTTCATCCAAATTATAATAACCATAAATTGTATATGGGCCTCTAACTATAAGTTCTCCATACTCCTCTACAGGTAATTCTTTCCCTTCTTCATCAACAATCAATACCTCATCATATTCACTTATTGGTTTACCTTGTGTATTGTATATAGTTTCACTATTATCATCTAAACTTGTAGTTGATATTAAACCTTCAGCAATTCCAAAAATTTGCTGAAGCTTACAAGAAAAACCTCTCTCGATTTTCTTGGCTGTAATTTGGTCTAAAACAGAACCACCAATCTGAATCAATTTTAAAGAGGATATATCATATTCATCCATTTCTAAAAACTCTATACACATATTAGCCATGGCAGGAACTAATCCAGTAATTGTAACTCTCTCTTCTTCAATTAACGGTATTATCTCATCAGGGCTTGTAGTAGGGCAAATCACTATTTTCCCTCCATAAAACAATGTTCCCATTATTCCAGGGCATCCTAAAGGAAAGTTATGAGACATCGGTAAAGCAGCTAAATATACACTTTCTTCAGTTAACCCACACCTTCGTCCCGAATACTCTGCTACATATAAGTAATCACAGTGTCTCCTTGGGATTAATTTCGGTATTCCTGTTGTTCCTCCAGATAACAATAGTAAACCTATGTCTTTATAATCAACATTCACATTTTCTTCAATAGGCGTATTTGCTTTGATTTCTGTTAGAGATCTGAACTCTTCATTATCTCCCTGAATAAAAACTTTTATATCTGTTCTATTTTCTTTAATAACTTCTCTAATCATTTCCGTATAAGAAAATCCTAAATACCTATCTTGTGCGATATATGCCTTTGCTTCTGATAATTGAATTATTCCACTAATCTCCGTCTTTCTATGAGCTGGTAAAGACATAATTGGAATTACTCCTATTTTAAAAAGAGCAAAAGCCACAAAAATCAATTCAGCACTGTTTGGTAGTTGTAATACAACTTTATCACCCTTTTTAAAGCCTTCTTTTAAAAATCCCTTTGCATATCTATTAGAGATACTTTCAATCTCTTTATAAGAATACTCGTTTCCATTTTCATTGATGGCTATTTTTTCACTATATTTATTGGAAACTTTAGTTAAAAAATCACCTAGAGATAAATGATTCCAAACCTCTTTGTCATAGAAGTCTTCTAATTTTTCTTTAATTTTTATATTCATTTTTCCTCCGTTGTGCAAATTGCCCCTATATACCCTGAATTATCTCTAATCATTCTAAGTTGTTTATTGTAGCCTTTACTATCTCTTAACTCAGCCCAATTCTTGCTAATATTTATAACTTCTATCTCCTTAGTATCTCTGATTAGACCAATACCATCACATTTTAAGTAAGCTTCCTTAATCGTCCATAATTCATAAAATTTGCAGAAATCCTTATCTATATATTCAATTTCTGAATCTGTAAAACAATTATTTACTATATCTTTGTACTCAAATCTCTTATTTATCCATTCTATATCTACGCCTATTTCTTCTTGAGAGAATCCAACTATTACAAGACCATCTGTATGGGAAATGTTGAACTTTATTCCTTTATTGTTTTTAACAAATGGTTTTTTGTACTTTCCATTTAATACCTCTATTTTTTCAACATCTTTTCTTAATATAAAGGAAAAAACTTTATTTACTACGCTTCGAGATACAATATAATTTATCCTTGCTACCTCTGATTTAAATCCTTGAGCATGTTTAATTTCTTCCTTTTTTAAAAATTTTTCTGTATAATATTTATCCTTAAATTCAGATGTGTTAATTGTTAATAAAGCTACTTCATTATCAAAAAACCTATCAACAATACAGTCGATTTCATCAAATTTAAACACTTGTAAAATTTTTGTATCCATTCTAATCGTTGATATATTTTCTCAATTCTTTAATTACATCTTCTTCAGAAGTGTTTATAAACATATGTTCTCCTTCGATGTACTCATATGTGAAATTCTTTGTCGTATATTCACTCCACTTAGTCATTTCTTCTAAACTCATTTCCTTATCAATTTTTCCCATCAAGCCTAGTATATCACTATCAACTTTTTTATATTCTTCATCTTGATAGTCCTCATCTATGATAAAATCTGCTCTTAAAGTAGGTAAAAAGATACTAATTAAATCCTTGTTATCTAATATTTCATCAGGAGTTCCACCGTATCTTCTCAATCCTTCTATAAATCCATCATCATCTAAATGGTAGATAGGATTTGGCTCTTTATAGCATGGCGCCCTCCCCGCTGAAATAATTAAGCCTTCAGGGTTTGGAAGCCCACTCTCTTTTATTTTCAATGCTAATTCATAAACTATCTTAGTCCCCATGCTGTGTCCAAATAAATAATATGGTGATGTAAAGTCAAAAACTGTTTTCATAGCTTTAAATAGTTCTTCAACTAATTCTCTGATATCCTTAATAGCTTTTTCAGAAAACCTATTTTCTCTACCTGGATATTGAGCAAAATACACACCGCTATTTTTAAAATGTCTTCCCCAATTTTTAAAAGAAGAAGCTCCTCCTCCAGCATAGGGAAATATAAAAATGGTATTCCTACTCTCTTGTATTCCTATTTCATTGCCATGTACAAACCACTTACTCAAATTATTACCTCCTGAAAAATATTAAATATTAGCATTTGTTAGTTTAAGCTAACTTAATAATAGCATATATTGATAGCTTTTTTCAATATCTATTGATATTTTTTATAAAAATATATTTTACTATTTACAAAATCTAATTATAGTTTTCAAACTAGATATATCTATTGTTTGTTTTCCATCGCTCCAAGCATTTTCTGGATTTAAGTGAGATTCTATTATGATTCCGTCAGCACCTGCTGAAATTGAAGCTTTAGATAAGGGGCCTATTAGTTCCCTCTTTCCTGTTGCATGACTTGGATCTGCGATTATTGGTAAATGTGTAATATTTTTCAAGAAAGATATGGCAGCTATATCCATTGTGTTTCTTGTATAATTTTCGTAAGTCCTAATTCCTCTCTCACATAAAATAACTTTTCCATTGCCACCAAGCATAATATACTCAGCACTTAATAAAAATTCTTTTATCGTTGCACTTAATCCTCTTTTAAGTAAAATAGGCTTATCTAGCTTCCCTAATTCTTTTAATAGAGAGTAATTGTACATATTCCTAGCACCTACTTGTAAAATATCAACCTTATCTATCATATAGTCCAGTTCTCTGATATCCATTATTTCCGTTACTACAGGTATCTCAAGCTCTTTACCAATCTTATTAAGAATGTCTATTCCCTTTCTACCTAAGCCCTGAAATTCATAAGGAGATGTTCTTGGTTTAAACGCTCCTCCTCTTAATATATCTGCTCCTGCTTTTTTTATACCTATTGCTATATTTCTTACAATTTCTTCTGACTCAACAGAACAAGGTCCTGAAATAACAACAGGTTCTTCTCCTCCAATTTCGATCCCTTTTACATCAATTATGGTTTTCTCTTTATATCTTTTTGTTACTAAATATCCATTCTCAATAGAAATATCTTTTGTATTTAGAAAAGCTTCTTCCTCATTTTCTATCTTTGAACATAAAGTATTATCAAAAACATTGATGATATAATAATCTTTAATATCATAATCTTGAAATAGAATATCTTCTTTTTTTAAGTATTCCACACATGCTTTAAAGTCTTTTTTTCCCTTCAGAATGTATTGCATTTTATCACCCCTTTTCTACTTTTTAATTAGGGATTCAATGGCTTGTAAATAACCTTCAAACCCCTTACCGTAGATTGTCATCTCAGCATGTTCTGAAATAAATGACTTTTTCCTATAATCCTCTCTATCCATTATGTCTGTTAAATGAACTTCTACCGTTCTTATTCCTACAGCTTTTAAGGCATCTAAAATAGCTATGCTGGTATGAGTATAGGCGCCTGGATTAATCACTATCCCATAATATCTACCATAAGATTTTTGAATTATGTCTATTATCTCTCCTTCATGATTAGATTGGAAAGTATCCACTTCAATATTTATCTTATTTGCATATTCTTTGATCTCCCTACACAAATCCTCATATGTTTTTACTCCATAGATTTCCGGCTCTCTAATTCCCAACATATTAAGGTTTGGACCATTAATAACTAAAATTTTTTTCATAAACTTTTACTATCTCCTCTACTGTTTCTAGAAGACTTTTATTATTTTTAACCCTATAATCTGAAAGTTTTTTATAAATAGGATTTCTTTTCTCATAGATATTATTCAATCTATCTATTCCTCCTTGCGAAAGAGGACGTCCCTTGGTGTCAAGTTGATCTAAATCTCTCTCTATATAAATAACTTGTGAATTGTATTTTAGATATCTCCAGTTTTCTCTATCCTCAATGACCCCTCCACCAGTAGAAAACACTTTTGAAAAAGATAATAGCTCTTCCCTTACTACTTCCTTTTCAAGTTCTCGAAAAAAACGTATCCCATTTTTTTCAATTATTTTTTGAATAGTCATTTTATGAAGATTTTCAATACAATTGTCAATATCAACGAATTCCCTGTTGATTCTATGTGCTAACTCTCTTCCTATTACAGTTTTTCCACTACCTGGCATGCCAATCAATACGATATTTAATAATCTTTTTCTTATCTTTCTTTCTACCTCATCTATTAAGCTATCATCTATTTTCTTACTCAAGAATATTTCCGCAGCTTTTTTCCCTTGAGCAACTAGCATTGAAAGACCTGAGTTTGCCTTACACCCTAGTTCATTTGCTTCTATCATCAGCCTCGTGTTTAAAGGATTATAATTTAAATCAATGACATGCTTTAATTTAATCAGTTTTTTTATTTCTACAGGAAAGCTTTCATCAACAAGTGGATAAACTCCTATTGGTGTACAATTTATAAGTATCTCTGTGTCTTTAATAAGTTCTTCAATATTATGGTTTTTTATATCTTCTCTAGAAATTATTTTTATTGATTGACATTCTAAATCTTCTAGGACTACCTTACTCATCCTTGCTGTAGCTCCTGATCCAATGATAGAAAACGGACTTTCTTTCTTTATGGATTTTATCTTCTTAATCATGTGTAAAAAACCATAATAATCTGTATTATATCCATACAAACTGCCATTTTTATTTACTATCGTATTTACACAACCTGTCTTTCTTGCACTTTCATCTAGCTTATCACAATATTCTTTTGCCATTATCTTATATGGATTTGTAATGTTTAAGCCTTTAAATTTCTTTCCACTTAAAATTAATCTTATATCTTCTTCACTACATTCTACTAATTCATATTCACAGTCCCCAAAATACTTGTGTATCATTGGAGAAAAACTATAAATTAGTTTTTTCCCTAGTAATCCATATTCCATACTTGCTCCTCTAACTTGCTATCTATAATAAATAGTCTAATACTACTAAAGACACTATCGCCTCAACTACTACAACACCTCTTATTGCTATACAAGGATCATGCCTTCCTTTTATTTTTATCCTAGTATTGCTCATTGTTTGTATATTCACTGTTTCTTGTTCCTTCCCAATAGATGGAGTTGGTTTAAAGGCTACCTTTAAATTTATAGGCATTCCACTGCTTATTCCACCAATTATTCCACCAGCATGGTTAGTCTTGGTCTTTATTTCTTTTCTTTCATCAATATAGAAGTTATCATTGTTCTCTGAACCTAATTTCAAAGCACCCTCAAATCCAGATCCGAATTCTATTCCTTTAACTCCCGGTATGGCAAAAGACATCTTAGCAATATTATTTTCTAAACCATCAAATACAGGGTTTCCTACCCCAGGTGGCAAGCCAAATACAGAACACTCTACTATACCTCCTGTAGAATCCTTTTCTTTTACTAACTCCTGTAGGACCTTATCAATTTTTTCCATATTTTCCTCATTAATTATGGAATATCTATTATTCTCAGACTTCTCTACAGCCTTCTGTATGTTTTCTATATCATTATGTCTTGTGTCTTGAATTTCTCTAATTCTATCTAGGTGAGCAGATACGAGAATATTCTTGCTTTCAAGGATTTGCTTAGCGATACCTCCAAAAGCAGTTAAAATTGCTGTTAGCCTTGCCGAGAAATGCCCACCACCAATTAAATCTATATGCTCTCCAAATTTTTTCTTAGCTGAAAAATCAATATGTGAAGGTCTTGGAGTATAGGCTAAGGTTTTATAATCCTCCGGTCTAATATTATTATTCTCAATAATAACTGCCAGTGGATCTCCCATAATAATAAAATCCTTTATCCCTGATAAAAATTTTATTTCATCTCTTTCTTTTCTTTGAGTTACATATTTCCCAGAACCTGGTTTTCTTCTTGCCATAAATTTGTCTAGTTTTTCCATATCAACTTTTTGTCCATGGGGTAATCCATCTATTACTCCCCCAATAGCCAAACCGTGAGATTCTCCAAAAAGGCTTATTTTTATGTTTTCTCCTATACTAACTGATGACATCAAAGATCCCTCCTACTTTTTTAAAGTCCTCAAAAAAATTAGGATATGATTTATTTACCGCTCCTGCATTTACTATCGAAACAGGTTCTTTACATCTAATAGATGCCATGGTTACTGACATAACAATTCTATGGTCATTAAAAGAATTCACAATTCCACCATCTAAAATTTCCTTCCCTTGAATAATCAGTCCATCCTCTCTTTTTTTTACGTCTGCCCCTAAACTTTTTAACATCTGAAATGTACTTTCTATTCGATTGCTTTCTTTAAGTTTTAGTCTTTCTCCACCTTTTAAAATACTTTGTCCTTTTGATAATGCAGCCACTACTGATAAAATTGGAAATAAATCAGGTGTTTCGGAAAAATCTACTTCAAAGGAGTTTAAATGGCTTCTATTAGAACTTATAAAATCATCAGAACAGGTGAGAATTGCTCCAGCCTTTTTAAGAATTTGAACTATCTTTTTATCCCCTTGACTAGATTCTAAATTTAAACCAGACATCTTTATTGAGTCTCCTAAACAACCTCCTACAAGAAAGAATGCTGCATTAGACCAATCCCCTTCGATTTGATATTCTTTAGGTGGGAGTATCTTGTCTCTCCCCCCATATATTTCAAATACACCCTCTTCTAACTCATTAACTATTATTCCAAAATCTCTTAATACTTTTATTGTTATATTTACATAAGCCCTAGATTCTAATTTAGTAGTAAGATATATTGAACTTCTTTGATCTAGTAGTGAAGAAAGCAAAAGCAAGCCACTGACATATTGAGAACTAATATCACCACTAATTTTAAAAAAATCAGTGGTCACATTTCCTGAGATGTTAATTGGAAATCCCTTTTCCTTGAAATATAACCCTGATTCTTCTAACGTTTCGATTAATTCTCTAATCGGTCTTTTTCTAAGACCCTCAGAACAATCTACTGTTGCCTCTTTTGAAAATGTACTTACAAGTGGTAAAAGTAATCTAAGTGTTGTTCCACTCTCTTTACAGTGTAATTCAACTTTAGATTTCTTTATGTTTCCAAGGCTTGTAATTCTAATTGAATCTCCTTCCACCTTAGTTTTAGCTCCTAATTTTTCAATACAAGTAAGTGTAGCTTCTATATCTTCTGATATTGTATTTACCTGTTTTAATATAATTTCTCTGTCTTTTGCTATTCCACTTAATATAATTGCTCGATGTAACAGCGACTTTGATGGTATCGACTTCATCTTTCCCTTAATTTCATTCGGCTTAATTTTTACATTCATTCGACAACCACCTTTCATAAGCAATGTTTTAACACTTCTAATAGGTTAGACTTATCTACAATATCAATTCTGCAATCACCTATTAATTTTGGATATATAATATTTATCTTGTCTCCATTGCTTTTCTTGTCTTTTAAAATTTCGCTGTAAAGTTCCTCTGCACTATAACTACAATGTGTTGGTAGATGATATTTTCTAAGTATTTCTTCTACTCTTTTATAGGTTCTCTCATCTGTTTTTCCCATATTGTAATATCCTCTAGTTATCATTGCCATTCCAATTGCAACACCATAGCCATGTGGTAAGGTATAGTCGCTTAGTTTTTCTAAGGCATGACCTATTGTATGACCAAAATTTAAAAGTTGTCTTTCTTTTGTTTCTTTTAAATCCCTCTCGACAATTTCCTTTTTAATTTCAACGCTTCTTTTTACAATCTTCTTTATTATTTCTTCATTGTTTAAATCGCTTTCTATAATTAATTCGAATAGTTTTCTATCTTTTATAATCGAAGCTTTAATTGTTTCAGACAGTCCATTTAGAAATTCTTTTTGAGGAAGGTTTTTTAAGTAAGTAAAATCTATAAACACAGCTCTAGGATTATAAAAACTTCCGATTAAATTTTTCCCGTCTTCTGTATTGATTGCCGTTTTTGATCCAATGGATGAATCAACCATAGCTAAAAGACTAGTAGGTATTTGAATATAATCTATGCCCCTCATATAAGTAGAGGCCACAAATCCAGCTAAATCACCAACTACCCCACCACCTAATGCAATAATTAAATCATGCCTATCCGCTTTTATTGAGGTCAAATATCTTATTATTTTATAGTATGTTTCTATATTTTTGGACTTTTCTCCTGCTTCTATAACATACTTATAAAGCTTATAATTTTTTAAATTAAAACTGTTGCCTATAAAATGGTCCACATTGCTATCTGTTATTACTATAATGTTCTTGTACTGTTTTTTGCTTGAAATAAATTCATTTAAGTTTTTTAAAGCTACGCAATCTAAATATATTTTGTATTTAGATTGCGTAGTGTTAATAAATATATCCATCTCTTAATCTTCTATATAAACTAACTTGTCTAAAATGCTTCCTGCTTTTTCTTTAGTTTCTTCTAATTCTCTTTCTGCTTTTGATAATTTTACAATTCCAGCACCTACTCGAATCCATGTTTCTTTGTCTGTTTGAAATGCAGTTCTTAAAGCTAATGCCACATCCATTGTTCCATTTTGATCATAAGTTAGTACGCCTCCGCTATATAATCCTCTTTCGTCTTTTTCTAACCTATCTATAGCATCTATACACTCTGCTTTGGGTATTCCAGATGCGGTAACTGCCGGGAAAAGAGCAGTAAATGCATGCCATTCATTGAATTCTTCTTTAAGCGTCCCTTTCAACCTTGATGCTAGATGCTGAACTGAACCCCTCTCCAAAACCTCCATGAATTTAACTACCGATATACTATCCTTTATACAAACTTTTTCTAATTCTTCAAAAGCTAACTTAACAGAAACAGCATGTTCAGCAATCTCTTTAGGATCTTTTAATAATTCACACTTTAATTCCTTATTCTTTATAGGATCATCTGTTAATGCTCTGGTTCCAGCTAGAGGAAATGTGTATACTTTTTTTTCTTCATCCACCTCGACAACTGTTTCTGGACTAAAACCTATAACTTCAACATCACCAATTTTCAGACAATATGAACGTGCAGGGGTATTGTATTTTCTCCCTAATAAAAAACTATCTTTTAGTAAGATTTTTTTCTCTAACTTAATTTTTCTGGACAAAATAACCTTATCATACTTATCATTATTAATTTCTTCTATTCCTTTAGAAACAATCTCTTTGTAGTATTCACTATCTATTGATTTTAGCTTTTCTAAATCAACTTGCGAAGTATTTTTTTTCAACTCTTCTTTAGTAGAATTTATTGTACATTTCTCCACTGCTGAAATTATTTCGTCAATATTATCAACAGATTTTACTTCTATCGAACCTTCTAAAATTCTAATGTCGGTTCTTGGAATAAACATCTTTAACAAAACTTCCTTATCACTCACATTTTTCAAAAATGTATGCTTTGCATAATTAAAATCAGCGATTCCATACATTCTCCAGTCAGTAAAGTTTATATTTTCGAAAACCTTCTTCATGTCTTCACTTAGATCGCTTACCTTATGTTCTACAGTATCACCATTTTCAGTTATTAGGATTTTTTCTGTATACACTTCAATTCCAATATATTCTCCTATAGCAACTGATATTTCATTGAAATTTTCATACACCATATAAGGTTGAATTTCATTAGCTACATCTTCTATTATTTTTATCGCTAATACAAATGAATTCAGATTGTCATTATCTGAAATATCTATAGTGGCCTTATCATAAGTTTCTCTGTTTATTTTAGGCATATTATCCTCCTTTATTAAGTTAGTCTTGACTAACTTAATTTTAACATATATATTTATGAAAATCAATATGTCACTTCAAATAATTTTAAAATTTGTAAAAAAGTATAAATTTCTACATAAAAAAAAACAATTCTAATTAAATCAACTTAGGTTTACCTAATAATTTAATTAAAACTGCCTACCTGAAAATATTTGCTTATTTTTTACTGCTTTCTTCTATAAATGCTCTAATCTTTTTAAATGTTTCATTTGATATTACATGTTCAACACTACACGCTTCTTCATTTGCTTGTTTAGGTTCAACGCCTAATTCTAAAAATAGATTATAAAAATAAATATGTTTATTATATAATTCTTTACCTATTTTTTCTCCTTTTTCCGTTAGCTTTATTGACATAGATTCCCTGTACACATACCCCTCATCTATTAAATTATTTATAGCCACACTAACTGATGGTTTGCTTAACTTCGTATAGTTAACAATATCTTTATTATAAACATTCTCTTTTTCTCTCAATAAAACATAAATTACTTCAATATAGTGTTCCTTAGAAAAAACTTTTCTGTGAAGCTTACCTCCCAAAATCATACCCCTTTTCTTTTTTATATTTTAATGTATACCCCATTAAGATAATTATAAAATATATTCTCTAACATTACAAATATATTAAAACCACTTAACACTTGTTCAGCAAGCACAGTAAGTGCATATGCACTTACTAAAAATGGAATAAAAATACTACGAATATATCGCTTATTTTTTCCATTTTACTTGTTGGGGAATATCCCCAAACCCCTAAATTTATAATAATTAAATTCAGCAACAAACGCTTATAATAGCTTCAACGTAAACTTGAATATTATCTCAAAAAGTGATAAAATATCAATAATAAAAATTTAAATCAGGAGATTCCCAAACGAAATATATAGAATAAATTAAACCTGTAAGTCAAGTTATCCTACTTGAATTTACAGGTTTTTCTTTTTTATTTCGATTAATAAATTTATTAGGAATAGGAACTTCAAGGAAGTTTACTACGAGCTCTATCTATATAATTATTATCACATAAGAAAGAGGTATTGAGAACAAAATGTAGTATTTATTATTACAACTACAATATACGAGGAGGTTAAATTATGACAAGTAGATTTAGAAATAACGGAATCTATTTAATGTTATCTGATGAGGAGTTAGAATTGCTAAATGAAAAATATAAAGCATCTAAGTGTAAAACTCTTAGGCAATTTATTATGAAATGTATTTTAGAAAAAGATATTTATGTATTAGATATGGATGTCTTTCGTGAAATGTCAACAAATATAAGTCGTACTTCAAATAATATAAATCAAATTGCTAAAAGGGTAAATACTACATCAATTATATATAAAGATGATGTAGAAGATTTAAAAAGCTTATTAGAAAATCAGGCAAAAGATATTTTCTCTATACGTAAAAAAATATACTCTCTTACTAATTCTAATAGCATAAATACTGAGAAAGAATAATGGCAATTACTAAAATTCATCCTATAAAATCCACTTTAAAAGCAGCACTTGATTATATTATGAATAGTGATAAAACAGATGGAAAAATTCTAATTTCCTCCCTAAACTGTAACCCTATAACTGCTCATTTAGAATTCGAACAAACAAAAATAGAATGTAATTCTAAAGCAAAAGTTTTGGCAAGACATTTAATTCAATCTTTTTTCCCCGGAGAAACTACTGCTGAAGAGGCTCATCAAATAGGTATAGAACTATGCGATAAAATCTTAAAAGGAAAGTATGAATATGTTCTTACTACCCATATAGATAAGGGTCATATTCACAACCATATACTATTTAATAATGTTTCTTTTGAAACTGGTAAAGCATATCAAAGTAACAAAAAAACTTACCACCAAATTAGAAATCATAGTGATGATTTATGTAGAAAGTATCAGCTATCAGTTATAGATGAAGATTATGTAAAATTTAAAGAAAAGTATAAAACCAATGGTAAATCCTACAAAGAATATATTGAATTTAATAAAGGAAAATCTTGGAAACATAAACTTCAAATTTCTATTGATCATGCTATTAATAAAGCAAATAGCTATGAGAATTTCTTAAAGCTTATGGAAGAATATGGCTATGAAATTAAACTTGGAAAATATCTTTCTTTCAGACATAAAAAACAAGGAAAAAAAGGGAGGTTCATTCGTGCGAGAGAAACTACTCTTGGAAAAGATTATACAAAAGAGAAAATAAAAGAAAGAATTGAAAATAAGGTAAATGAAAATTACAAAAATAGTGAAGTACATTATGCTAAAAAATCTTACAAGAAATTTGATAATATAATAGACATAGAAAGCAATGAAAAGGTTAAATCTTCTAAAGGTTATGAAATATGGGCTAGAAAACATAATATGAATACTATGGCGAATACCTTAAATCAGCTTAGAAAATATGGTCTATCATCTAGTATGGATTTGGAAAATAAACTCCAAGAAGAGGCTGTTAATAGGCAAGAAATCCTAAATAAAATTAAGGATATAGAAAAAGTTATGAGCGAAATTTACGCAGCTATTGAAGACATTAACACTATAAAAATAAATAAGGTTATCTATAAAACCTATAAAGAAAATCCAAATGATAAAAATTTTTATAGTGAATATAAGCCTCAAATTATCGCATATGAAAAAGCAATAAATACTTTAGAAAAGTGTCAATATAAAAATCCAAGTATAAAAGAGTTGTCAAAATTATATGATGAATACAAAAATAAAAAAGATATTCTTATGGATGACTACGCCAAAGAGAATATATTGATAAATGAATTGACTCAATTAAGAAAGAATACTGATAAGTATATTTATAATGAATTATATAAGTAAGGATCTGGTGTATCAACTTCTCCGGTAGTGTGGAAAGTTTTGTGTATCAGCCCTCCTGATAGGATGTGGCTGATATTTTTCAATATGACCCATCATTTTCCCTTAAAGACAACCAATAAAAAAATATAGGAGGCAGACTAAAACCTGCCCCCTATAATCTTTTACCTTTCTATGCTATTATCCTTTTTCTTCTTTTCATCCACTTTCATATTCCCTTTAGTCTTAAATTCCTTTAATTTCCCTATTGTTGATGCTTTTGCTTTAGTATGCTCTTTAGCTTTTAATAACTTTGCAGAGTATACTTTTAGACTTGTGTATTCCTTATTATCCTTTCCCATACTTTTCTTTAATTTTCCAAATAGGTGTACAAAATCTCCTTTTTTCAAATTTTTTACTTGATTGATTTTGTCATTATAGGCGTAGCAGCTGATGAATTTTGCATTTCCTTCCTTGTCATTTTCAGCAATAGAAAAGGAGGCTACTTTAAAGTCCCTCCCATCTTTTGATTTTAAATCTTTAATTTCTATATCAGTTGCTATATTTCCATCTATATTTAATGTATCCTTTTCTTTATTATCTATATCTTTCATTTCTTTATCTCCTTGTTCTTGATTAACTTCTAAATTTTCTTTTAACTCTTCTTCGTCTATATATTCAATAAACTTTTCATCAATAAGCCCCATAACTGAATCGTTCATATAATTATCATAGGCATTATTAAGAACATTTTCATTTTCTACTCCTGTTTCAAGAGATATAATACCTTTTACAAATTCTTTATGATTATATTCTGCTAAAAAATCTATTGTATTTTTCATGCTTTCAAAATTTGTATTTTCCATATTTGCTATTGTTTTTATATCACTTGCGTATCTAACAGAATCCCATTCATACTTTCCACTTTCTTTGTTAAACTCTACTCCTGTGGCTAAAATAAATTGCTTCCCGTCAAATAAGGTAGCTTGATTATCTTTCACATCCAATACCATAGTGTCTCCAAATTCAGTTTCAATTACATTTCCCTTTTTTATATTCATTTTTATTCCTCCATTTCTATTTTTATCTTTCTTATCTGTTAAATCTTTTATTTCTTCTTCCTTTCCATCACTAATAATAAATTGTTTTATTTCTTCAACTGTTGGATCATCAATTGTAGTCTGAATAAATTCAACTAATTTATCTTCTGAATCGGCAAAATTTTTAATTCCATATTCAACTATATTGTTGATTATTCTTTGAGTATTACCATCAAAAGAAAAATTTTCTCGAATAAATTCATTAAATCTATCTCTATCAAATTCCATATTCTTTGTCCTCTAATAATCTCATTTAAAGTTTTATCTGCCACATGGTTCACTATTATTTATTTCTTTTATATTATTATTTACTACTAAATTTCCCTTATATTCCTTTAATTTATCCATAATAGATGTTTTTTCTTTCCTTTCAAAATCTCCTATTTCCTGCACTTTACTATCTCTAAAGTCAGCATCATTTCTATCTATTATTCCATCTAAATCCATATCTTTAGATAATGGATCATAGAAGTTGCCATCATCATCTATTTCAAGTCCCATTACTTCTCTCAGTTTTTCTTCATTTACTGATACAAGCTCACTAAAATTCCAAAAGCCAATAGATGTCTTTATCTTTACTAGCTCTTTTAAATCACTTGCATCTAAGGGATCATAGGTGTATTGAAAGCTGTCAATTAGGTTCTTATCTACATAGGTGTTCATCTTGTAATTTATTAAATCTAAACTTACTTGTATTTCATGTTTTTCATCTGGTGTAGTTGTATAAGCTACTCCTATATCTGTTAAGTCAGGAAATATAGTATCAAAGTCCTCTAGCCTGTTTTCTTCATCATATTCTCTGTTAAGGAAGTCTATCAATTCTTCCTTTACTTCTTCTAGTAATGGATTATCTTGGCTTATATCTTCACTTTTTCCCATATCTAGTAAATTATTTACTTCTGCAAGTCTTAGTGTCTTATCCTTTAAAAGTTCAGCTTGTGGAAATGTCTTTTGTATTTCAATTTTAGCTGTTTGAAATTGCTCTTCTGTATCTTTTAGTTTTGAAATTGTATTTTCTAATCTTTCTGGTAATTTATCCAATACATTATCCATTCTTGTTATATTACCTATTTCATCTGTTCCAAACTCTCCTCTATATTCTCCCTTACCTTTTAATATAAAGTTATATTTATTGAAAAAAGAATCGTATTTTATGGATAAGCCAAAATTTCTATATTCACCTATTTTTTCTCCATCTTTATCCATTTCCCTATATATTTTAACTCCCTTAATTTTGTTCAACAAAAACTCTCCAGCTATTTTCTTATCTATATACTTCTTTCCGTCAATAATTAGAGAGGTAAATTTATTATCTTCTTTTAAATTTTTATCCAATTCTCTATAAGGCTCAACATTTTTAATATCTTCCTTTAAGTTCTCTATCCTTTCTTTTAATCTTTCTATTTCCTTTGGATAAAATTTAACTACTTTATCTTCCAGCTTGTAAAGATTTGATTTAAAATTGGACTCTAGCATTTTAAGTTTAGAAACTTCAACATCAAGGTCCATCTTCTCCTTTATTAATGGATTTCCTGTTGCAAGAGCTTTGATTTCGGCATAGTTTAATGTGGCTTCGTCTACATCTTCTGCAACTCTTACAGGAGTCTTTGACGTCATAATTTGGGAAATATATTTTTGTTTATTCTCTAAGGTTTGGAATAGGTAGGCATCAAAAGTATTTTCTGTTACATATCTAAATATATGGACTTCCTTATTCTCATTTCCCTGCCTAACAATCCTGCCTGCCCTTTGAGAAAGATCAGCAGGTCTCCATGGTATATCAAGATCGTGAATTGCAATTAGTTTGTCTTGGGCATTAGTACCTGCTCCCATTTTCTGTGTTGAACCAAGTAAGACTCTTATTTCTCCTTTTCTTACCTTATCAAAGATAGCGTCTTTTTCCATATTGTTTTTTGCCTTATGAATAAATTCTATTTCATTTTCAGGTACTCCCATATCTATAAGTTTTGTTTTAATATCATCATAGATATTAAAATCACTACTTGGTGTAGACATATCACAAAATATTAATTGAGCAGATTTTTTATCTTTATATTTATCCCAAATGCTAAATACATTGCTTACACAGGCATTCACTTTACTATTCGGATCATCAGAAAGTAAAGGATTGATTAACCTTTGGTCAAGTGCCATTTTCTTTCCGTCATTTGTAATCAAAAGCATATTATCAACGCTTGCGTCCACTTCCTTATTTCTAACCTTATCTGCTCTCTCGGAAAAAGTTTCAAGAATTTCTTTTTGTTCTTCGGTAGGCTTTGTTTTTATAGTTTCATAATGGGCAATTGGTGTAGGAAGATTTAAAACATCAGCTGTTTTAATATCCATAAATCCTTTTACAGTATTCATAAGTTCAGGAAGATTATAAAATTTTGCAAATCTGGTTTTGCTCCTATAACCATTACCCTCAGGATTTAATTCTATTGCCGTTATTGTTTCTCCAAAAGTAGACGCCCAAGAATCGAAATGTTGCAATTTCATCTTTTTTAATTCATCATACTGTAAATATCTCTGCATGGTATAAAGTTCAGCCATACTGTTGCTTACTGGTGTACCTGTGGCAAATACTAATCCTTTATTATTAGTAATTTCATCCATATAGCGGCATTTCATAAGCATATCTGATGATTTTTGTGAATCTGTAGAAGTAATTCCTGCTACATTCCTCATTTTAGAAAATAGATAGAGGTTTTTGTATGCGTGGGCTTCATCTACAAATAACTTATCTACTCCCAGTTCCTCAAAGGTTACAACGTCATCTTTCTTATAATCAGCATTTAATTTTTCTAACTTTGTCTCTAATTTTTTCTTTGTTTTTTCTAATTGCTTTACAGTAAATCTTTGATCTCTTTCTCTTTTATATTCATCTATATAGTCAATGATTTCATCAATTTGACCTTGCAATTCATATTCTTGTCTTTCTTTTGATATAGGAATTTTTTCAAATTGACTGTGCCCTATAATAACAGCATCAAAACTTCCTGTAGCAATACGACTACAAAATCTTTTTCGTCTATCTGGTGTGAAGTCTTTTTCTGTAGCACATAATACATTAGCTCCTGGATAAAGTTCATTAAATTCTCTTCCAAATTGCTCTACAATGTGGTTAGGAACAACAAACATTGACTTATTACTCATCCCAAGTCTTTTTGACTCCATGGCTATACCTATCATTTCAAAGGTTTTTCCTGCTCCTACTTCATGGGCAAGTAAAGTATTTCCACCAAACAAACCTCTTGCTATGGCATCTTTTTGATGTGCTCTTAATTCTATTTCAGGATTCATTCCTTCAAAAGTAAGATTAGATCCATCATATTCCCTTTGTCTTATGGAATTGAATCTTTCGTTATAATCTTCTACTAATCTATTTCTTCTTTCCACATCATCAAATATCCAGCTTTTAAATTCTTCTTTTATCATCTCTTGCTTACTTCTTGCAAGCATTGTTTCTTTTTGATTAAGCATAGATTTTTTCTTTCCATCACTGTCTTCTACTTGGTCAAATACCTTAGTATCTCTTAAATTTAAAGTATCTTCTATCAATTTGTAGGCATTTACCCTATTTGTACCATAGGTAAAAGAAGCAAGGTCATTGTCCTTATCAGAGCTTTTTCCTTCAACTCTATATTCTCCTGTAAAGTCAGAATACTTAATATCTATATTCCACCTTGATGAAACTGGTGTTTTCAACAAATCAAACATAAATTTTTTGTAATCTTGTTCCGGTATCCATGTTGCACCCATTCTAACTGTAATCTCACTTGCATCTAGTGCTTTAGGCATTACTTCCACTAGCTTTGCTTTTTGAAAATGTAACTCTTCTAATTCTTTTTTTAAGAGTTTACTATCCTCTAGATTTTCTTCCTTTCCTAACTCTTTTTCGATGTTTTTAATATAAGAGTCTACAACTTCAATTTTATCTCTTATATTTCCTGACAAGTATTCATCAGCACTTACGTAAGGTCTTGAAAAATCTCCTAGATCCTTAGCAGACTTAAATGGATTTATATCATTAGGTTCAAAGGAATCTAAATTTAAAAATATTTCTCCCTTTAATTCTTCTATTAATTTATCTCTTGTTTTTCCTGTCAATTCTTCCATATAATCAAAATTTATTTTACCTTTTTGACTAATAGAGAGTACCAGAGCATCTATTGCCCTATCTGTATGATCTATTATTACAGCTTTTTTTATAGTTCTCTTGTTAAAGATATCAGATTTTCCTATAAAGTTACCTTCTTTATCTAATTTCTCCAAAGTTGAAATTAAAGAAAAATTGGCATCTTCTCTAAATAATTTTTTATTGGTTTTTGAATTTAGTCTTCCGTGTTTGCTATTGAAATCATCGTAGAATTTATTTAGATTTTCTTGTTCTTTTTTTATCTCTTCATCTGAATAGTCTTCTTTTTGATAGGTTATAACTTTCCTAAGACTTTCATTTAATCTTAAATATTCTTTTACCTTATCTTTATCCTTTTGGTTTAAGGATATTCTTTGCATAATTGAATTTTCTCTAAAATATATTTCATCATCCACTAAAGCAAAAGAATAGTTTTTAACACTATCATCAGCTGGTATTGTTTCTTCTCCTAAATCATCATTTATTTGAGCTTCTTCATACATACCTTGGATATTTTTAATGGCTTTTTTTAGTCCTTCTTCTAAAGAAATATCTTTATTTTCAATACATGCAAGGCTTGTCCCAAATCTTGACGGTATTTCTTCCATAGTCCCTATTACCATCTGAGGATTATCTACAAAGTATTTATTATATATTAGTCCTTTTTGGTCTTTATCTAGCTTTATCCAGTCTTCATCTATCTTTAATAGTCTATCTCTCTTTTTTAAAAAGATTATATCTGAAGTTACTTCTGTTCCAGCTACCCCTTTAAATGTAGTATTAGGTAGTCTTATTGCTCCCAAGAACTCTGCCCTTTCCGATATATATCTTCTAACATCTTCACTTTTTTTATCCATTGTTCCTGAAGATGTTATAAAAGCAATTATGCCGCCATCTCTAACCTTATCTAAAGTTTTAGCAAAAAAATAATCGTGAATTAGAAAGTTATTTCTTTCATACTCACGATCTGCTACTTTAAATTCTCCAAAAGGAATATTTCCTATGGCCACATCAAATAGGTTATTAGAAAAATTGGTTTCTTCAAATCCTTTTATTTGTATATTGGCATTAGGGTAAAGTTCTTTGGCAATTTGTCCACTAATCCTATCTAATTCAACTCCATAAAAGTTTGACTCTTTCATTTCTTCAGGTAGATTTCCTATAAATCTTCCTGTCCCAGCACTTGGTTCTAATATATTTCCTTTTTCAAATCCAAGATTAGAAAGACTTTCATAGATAGAGTCTATAACTACTTTCGGCGTATAAAAAGCCGTTAAGGTTGATTCTCTTGCCCTATTATATTCTTCCCCAGTTAGATTTTCTTTTAAAAAGTTTCTTGCATCAAGCCATTGACCTTCCTTTTCTTCATCAAATACATCAGAAAGTCCTCCCCAGCCTATATACTTTGCTAAAATTTCCTGTTCATCTTTTCTTGCACTTCTATTTTCTTTTTCTAAAGCTTTTAAGACATTTATAGCTTCAATGTTGTTTTTTAATCTCTGTGAAGGTGGTAGGTTTTCTTCTTCATTAATAATTTTATAGTTTTCTAAAGAAACTTCAGAAACCCCTTCTATATTTTCTCTATCAGTCCTTATTAAATCATTATTTTCTTTCCATTCCTTATATTCTTCTAACTTCTTATCAATAGTTTCTTTTCTATGAGTGGTTAATTTTAATGCATTACCATCTCCGTCAATTTTGTCAATTCCTTTGAGGTAAGAAAAAGGTAGAGTAAATTCCCTATGATTTTTTGGATTAGATGAACTATATACTAAAAATTCTTCCTTTTCATTATCAACACTTACTATAAACTGATTAGCAACAAGAGAAGATTTATTATTTATTACATCAAGACTTTTATATAAGAGCCCTGAATTGTCTTTTTTAACTTTTTCTTCGTTATTATTGTCAATATCTTCAAAGCTGATTTGTTCTACCAGTTCCTCTTTATCAATAGATTGTTTTTCACTAGATTTATATACTTCTAAATCAAGATCTTTGTAGTCATTAAAAAGAATTGTTTCACTTCCGGTAATAAAGCCATTCATTAGTCCTGTGCTATCTTCTAGTTCTATAGTTTTAGGACTTGTAGTATCGTTAATGGCGGTTATAGTGTATTCTTTCCCTTTGTATTTAACACTCATACCTTCTTTAAATGGATTTTCTTCTTGCCTTGTTCTATCATTTTCTATTTGCTGATTTAAATATCCATTTAAAAGCACTTCTCTATGTTTGTCATCAAGTAAATAAGGTAAGTTGCTTAATATGTCCTTATAACTTTTATATTTTATAGCTTGATTAAAATTTAAAATATATCCATTGTATCGTAAATTTTGTCTTAGAGTTTTTTCTTTTATATCTAAGATTAGCTCTACATCAAAGCCTTCTTTTCCATCGATTGTCTCCTTAATACTATCTGGGATTTTTAATAGTCCTTCTTCTATTTTCTTTGATAGTAGTAAGTATTCTTCATTTTGAGGATCAAAATAGTATTCTCTTTTTTCTTTGATATCCTTATCTATTAACTTGGAAAGAACTTCTTTTTTATCTCTTATTTCTTCAATTTTTGATTTTTCTTCTTGCGATAAATTTATATTAAAAGTAATTTTATTTTCTTCATTTATATGTGCTAAATTTTGATATGCACCACTGATTTCAAGATTTTTATTAAAAACATATATATCATTATAATAATCCGGAAATTGCTGATTAAAACTTTGAACATCTATATCATAGCCTTTCTCAAATTTTGTAACTTTATCATCAGCAATTTCAAATAATCCTTCTCTTTCCAATTCTAATACATCATTTAAATTTGTAAGGTTTACTTCTTTCATTTTGACAGTAATTTCATCAAACAAACTGTCTATTTTTCTGCTATCCTCAAAAGATTTCCCTTTATATAAATTGTAGATCTTTCCTTGTGAGTTTTCCTTTCTTGGATAAACTCTAATTCCTGTTTCTTCTAGTTCTATATCCTTTGTTTTCTCTTTATCTACTAAAGCATAATAATATCCTACTTTTACTGCTAATTTATCTTCTACAATCTCTTTTGTTAATTTTTCTTCTACTTCATTTCTTAATACTTCTAAAGCTTTTAAATTGCTTCCTTTAAAGGAATGTGAAAATAGTTTTAAGTCCTTATCAAAATAGGCATCATATGAATAATATGTTATTGGATTATGGTTATTATCATATCCACTGGAAATATTTTTTATTTTTAAATATTTATTATCCTCTGTTTTAACTATATCTCCCACTTTTATAGAGAGTATCTCCTTATCATCTTCTATATTATTTTCAAGTGAATTATTTAAATATTCTCTATATCTATGTTCTATCCTAATGCCTAATTCTTTAACCTTATCTATTGACTTCATATCATCTGGAAGATTTTCCTGCTTATCGGCAACTTCTCTCATGATTTTTGCATATTCTCTTTGGAATACAGAGTTAAAACTTGCTAAGGTATTATTTCCTAAGTTTTCTCTTGCCTTTATAATTTCATTTTCTAAAACTTTATCCTTAACTAATACATCAAAAATTCTATCTTCAATTTGATTTATTGAAATTATTTTTTCATCTATCTTATTTCCTTCTATAGTTTGATTAAGTTCTATCTGACTTTTTCCTATTTGTTCATAAAGAAATTCAAAGTCTCTTTGGTTGATCTCATTTCCATCACCTATGTCTATCTTATAGTGATCAACTATTTTCCCATCTACTATATGGTTAAAATAGAATTTGGAATACCCCTCCCACTTATCAGTCATCTGCCCATATTCATCTTCTCCTAAGGTCTTATTATGAAGTCTTATCTTTTCATCTATTTCCCTTATTTCATCTAATAGTTCTTTAGTCAGCCTTTGTCCTGCATAATCTTTTTCTATTAGACTTGAACCCTCATTAAACTCAATTATCCAATAATCATCTTTTCTATGGCTATCTAAATCAAAACCTATATTCTCTTTATTTTTATTAGGATAAAATTCCTTAAATTCTTCAAAACCATTTACTATATCATAATCTATAACTTCTTTGTTAGAATTAACTACAATATTTGGAATATCATCATATCGACTTTGACTTTCTAAAAGGTAATATTCTCTTCCTTCTATTTCTTCCTTTTCTTTAATATAAAAAGTGTCATGTATTCCCTCAAGAATAATTCCATCGTCTAACTGGTCTAATGGTATATCTAATTGTTTTTCAAAGGCTATGGAATATATTTCTTCTTTTAAAAAGTTTGGCATAAATTCATCATAAATGATAAGTTTTCCATCATCACCTATACTTGCTACAGACTGTCCTTGATAATAATATATAGAACTATTATTTGTTCTTTCTATATATACATCATTATCAGTTGGAGGCAAATCATCTTGATAATTTATATACTCCTGGCTTTCTTTTTCTGTTTTATTTATTTCCTGATCTGTTTTTTTCTTCCTATTTTCTTCAAAACTTTCTTCATCTATATATCTATTCTTTTTAATAAGGTCATTAATTCTTCTTGCAACATTAGACCAAGATAGTAGTATTTCTTTTGCATTACCTTTATTATATTTTATTCCCTTCGCATCGTGCCACTCACCACTTTCTCTTGCAGCAGATAGTGCATGAGAACTTCCACCTACGCCATATTCATTTTTCAAGAAATCTGCTTGTTCTTTTAAATCATGCTTTTCAGTAAAAAATTCATATATTCTTTTCTTTCCATCAGAAAACCCGCTTCCTCTTTTTAGGCTTTCATCTATTTCATCTTGTGTTATAAAACTCTGAATAGGTGCAATATCCTTTAAATTTGACCTATATAATTTTCTTTCTATTTCTAAATCATTGATATCATTATAGATTTTAGATAATTTATAATGATGAAATCTTAAAATATCAGGATTAATCTTATATTCTTCTAAAAATACCTCGTATTCTTTTCTGAGTTTATTTATAAAATTTTTATCTTCAAGTTTTTTCCCGAGATTTTCTTTTTCATCTGGGAAGCCTCTTCCTTTTATATCATTAAGAATCGCTAAATATCTATCCTTAGTTTCATCAGTAAGATCTCTCTTTAAATACAATAATTTTTCTGCTATTTTTTCTCTTTCATATGTCGCACTTTCTACAATCTCAACATTGCTAGCAAATTCTCCTCTATCTAATAAATTATTAATATTATTAGCTAAATCTTTCCAAGAAACTATTTGCCCTTCTCTATATCTTGCCTCATCTCCATCTTTAAAAATTGCTCCTTCCTTTCCAAACCATGCAGATATCTTTCTTCCTTCAATTTCAAGACCATTGGCTCCCCTATATATTTCTTTCAAAAAGTTTGCCTGTTCTTCTAAAGATTTACCCTTAGAAAATTCTGCTATTACTGCTAATCTTCCATCTTCATGATTTCCTCCATGTATTAAAAATGTATCTATTTCTCTTTGACTTATTGGATTTGAGAAGGATATTTGCTCTCCATGATTTTTAGCAGAAAAAAAGGAAGTAGACTCTACTTCCTCATTTTTTAGATTAGGATTATCTCCCTTTCCCCTATTTCTTGTAGGGTCATATCCATGTTCTTCTTCAATCTCAGATATTTCAGATAGTCCTCTTCTTTCAGTTCTTCTGTCAGACCCCAAGTTTCCATCATTTTGACTTCTTCCCTCGTGATAAAGTCCTCTATCTCTTTTTCCTTTGATAGAAGATGATCCATCAATGTCCCTTGCAAATACATTATCTGATAATCCTCTTCTTTGTTCTCCTTGAGAAAGTTCAATCTCATCCTTCCCCATCTGTTGAGTTTCTTTAAATCTATTTCCTTGGGAATTGCCATATTGGGTATTAGGACTTCCATGCCTTCCTCCAATTCTTCCATCTTGTATGTCCCTCCCTGTCTCTCGAAGGAATTCTCCTTGACGATTGGTGTGTAAATCCCCTCCTCCATGAGGTATTCCTTGCCTGCCAATGTTAATTTCTCTTTCATCTTCCAAGCCTCCTTTAAAATTTATTTCACCGTTTATATCAGAACTTAATTTATTATAACGCTCCTTAAGCTCTTTTGTCTGCTCCAAATCTTTTCTTTCTTGAATTTTCTCTAAAATTTCTAATCTTTTTATTTCACTTCCCAAATCAAGTAAGATATTTTTACTTATATTAGCACTTATACTTAATACTTTGTCTATGTCCGAACTTGATATTTTAGACAGTAAAGATAAGTTTTCTTCTTTTAGCTGATATGAGACCTCCATTCTCTCGCTTATAGAAATTTTTACGGATTCTTTTAACAAATTAAAAAGGTCTACCTTTTGAATGCTTTTTAAACTTTCATCAGATAGACTTTCTAAAATTTTATTGAATTTTCCTCTAACATTACTTTCTACTAAGGCAGCAATTTTATCTTCTTGGCTTAATAGAAGCTTACTATCTTTTTCTTTAAACTTATCTATCATTTCATCTAGTAAGTTTAAATGCTTTTTGCTATCATATTTCCATAACTTTACCTCAGAAATATTATGATTAATACTTACTGTTTGCCTTATGTCGAAGATATATTTTATCCTTCCACTATCTATATCTAAAAGTGGTATTCCTTTTTCGCCTCTTTTAACGCTTCTACCTATACTTTTCCAATAATCAAATTCTGCACAGGCTGTTGCTTTTGGATCCATATTGTATATAGATATTTGATGTATATATGGATACTTATAGTTATTGCCTGATACCTTTAAATATTCCTCATATTTTTTTATATCTTTCTTAAATTCTTCTTTTGCAAGATAGATTGTTCTACTTAAATCTACTATATCATATCTTGGCATTTTATCCCTCCTCATTATAGTGATAAAAATGAACTAAATTTTTATATATTTATTTATTAAACTTTATTTCTTTCTATTTTTTAAATTTCTGTAAGCAAAAGATAACTTTAAAATGTCATTTACGCTATCTTTTTATTGCAATAAAAAAACGATTGGAATTTTTTACTTTTCTAATCGCTTTAATTGCCTTTATTCTATTGCTTCCAATCCAACATTGCTTTTTCTAACTTTGAAAAATTGCAATTTGCTCTTCTTATAATTCCTGTTTTCTTTTGCTTTTTGTATATTTTTTCCACCTTTATCAAGACCTTTGTTTTTATTTTTAAACAAAAAGCGTATTCTTTTTGAAATAAGTCTTTATATCTAATATCCTCAAGTTCGTTAAAATCAATTCTTTCATAACAATCAGTCGGTACAGGAATCATTTTCTTAATATCCAATATAGATAATATGTGCATTTTTTCTCTATCAGAATAATATTTGTAGATATCTCCATCTATAGTAATACTATTATCGATCACTTCATAAATCAAAAAATGCTCATCAGAAACATTCTTCCATTTTTTATGTTTTTCCTTTGCAGAAGAAATTGGAATAAAATAATTATAATTTTCTATACCAACAATAATTCCAACAAATGGTTTTATACTGTTTCTATACGATGGGTTGTAATAAACTTCTGAATCTACTTTATTTAGATGTTCAAGGTAATCAGAGTTTACAGTATAAAATCCATATTTTATAACTTCTACCATTATTTTCTCCTAAAAAAACAGAGAGGTTTAATCCTCTCTGCTTGCTTTAATGCTTCACCTTTGGGATATAGGTAGTGAGACACCTTCTTTAATGCTCCACCTTTAACGGTAGTGGGACACCATCTTTATCTGATAAGAGTATAACATATATTCATAGTAATATCAAATAAGTAAATTTCCTAATGCCTACTCATTTATCACTTATATTATACCCTATTTCTTTCATAAATCACTCCTTTCTTCATTCCTATAACCGTATTCAATTTTTTATAATCAATTTACTTATAATATTTACCTATGGTATTTTTTATTTCTTCTTCAATTTCTTTTAAAAAAATCACTTTATTTTCCTTACCCTTTGCTATATCACTTAATCTCATTTCCCATTTTGCTGTTGTCTTTGGAGATTTAAACTCATCTATAACTATAGTAACTAGGTTTAATCCCTTCCTAGTTGATATTAGGTTTTTCTTTTCTCTTTTTATATAACCTTTGTATATCAAATTTTCTATTATTCCCGCTCTTGTAGCAGGAGTACCAAGTCCTTTTCTTTCAACTTCGACATCCTTAACTAATTCATCATTTCCAGCTATTTCCATAGCTTTTAAGAGTGTGTTTTCAGTGAAGTGTTTAGGTGGTTTTGTATATTTCTCTTTTATATCTTTATTTTCAATATATAAAAGATCTCCTATTTTTACATCGGGAAGTTGTATATCTTCTTTCTTCTTTGATTTATATTCTTCTAAATATTTTGTAAACCCTTCTTCTGCAATTATTTTATAAGTGTTTATAAATTCAAACCCGTCAAATTCAGCCACTATCTTTGTTGTATTTTCTACAAGTGGATATCCAAAACTTGCATAGAGTTTATTTGTTATAAGTCTATATACTTTGGCTTCACTTTCCGGAAGATTTGAAATATCCTTATTTAATGAACTTATCGTTGGAATTATTGCATGATGATCTGTAACTTTTTCAGAATTAAAAACTACCTTAATTCTTTCTGTGTCAAAATCATTTTTTCCTATAATATTATTTACAGTGCTTTCTATCATGTCTACTGTCAGATATCTTGAATCTGTTCGTGGATAGGTAATATACTTCTTTTCATACAGGCTTTGGGCATAATCTAGTGTTTGTTTTGCACTGTATCCAAAATACTTATTACATTCTCTTTGAAGTGTTGTTAGGTCAAAGGGCAGATTAGGCTTTGTAATCTTTTCTTTTTTAATTACATCGGTTATTTCAATTTTTTCTCCGATTAAATTTTTAAGCTGCTCTGCCACTATCTTGTCATCAATTCTATCTGTCGACAGTGTAAATCCATTCATGGAAATCTCCACTGTATAATATTTTTCTTTTTTAAAACTATTTATCTCATCATCTCTATTCACAATCATTGATAAAGTTGGTGTTTGTACTCTGCCTACACTATAATTTTCATTATATAGACAGGAGTAAAGTCTACTTATGTTCATTCCAACAAGCCAATCAGCTATGGCACGAGCCTTAGCTGAATCAAAAAGATTATCATAATTACTTCCATCTTTTAAGTTGCTAAATCCTTCTTTTATGGAAGAGTCTTCCATTGAGGAAATCCAAAGACGTTTCATTTTCTTCTTACAATTTGCCATCATATATACAAGTCTAAAGATAGCTTCTCCTTCTCTACCAGCATCACAAGCATTAATAATGGTGTCAACTTCATTACTATTCATTAGTCTTTTAAGAATATTAAACTGTTTTTTAGTTGTCTTCGTTACCTCATACTTATATTCTTTTGGGATAATAGGTAAATCTTCAATTCTCCACTTCTTATATCTTTCATCATACACATCAGGATTTGCCATTTGTACTAAATGCCCAACACACCATGAAACAATGTATCCATTCCCCTCATAATATCCATTATTTCTATTTTTTGCTCCTATAACTTTTGCTATTGATGCTGCAACACTTGGTTTTTCTGCGATTACTAATTTCATTTTTCCTCCTTTAATTTTTTAATAAAAAAATGAGAGATTAAATTTTCAATCCCTCATCTTTTTATAGCTCTACTGATTTTTTATTTTTTCTATAATATTTATTCCATTATCTATTACATCTTCAAACTTTATGTCTCTAGCATAAAGATTTTTCTTCGAATAAGAATTCCATCTGTATAAAAAAGCTTGATCCGTTTTTAGCATTCTCATTAAACTTATGATTTTATCTATATCAAATTCTTAATTATACAATCAATCATTTCAACTTAGCTTTACTTATATATTAAGTTTGTGCTGTCGTTTTGTTCATCGTTTTTTATTAAAGTTCCAGAATTCTAATTGTACTTTTTTTATAAATTTACACGATAATTGAGTTTATTGTTGTCCTTAATCTACTGCTTAAATCATTGAGAAGATTAAAATTCATCTTCATCTGGAATAATTTCTGTATCTTCCTTATCTTCAAGATCATAATCCTCCCCTTCAGATTCATAATCATCTTCTAATTCATTATAATCTTGCTCCTCTTCAAAACTTTCCTCTTCATTTTTTTTATAGATTTTGAAGTAATATCCTGCACCCATTACACCAACAATAATTAAACCCATAAATAAATAAAGTCCTACCCCTGATTTCTTTTCTTCTTTCTCCTCTTTCTTCGGTTTTTCCTCCACCGGTTCTTCTTTTTTCACTACTTCTTCTTTTGGCTTTACTTCACTTTCTCCTTCAATCATATTTAGTAGATCTTGTTCTCCAACTTCTGTTAGTAATTGTACATTTTCTTGATTTTCCGAATGATCTACAATGAGGTGCATAGTTTTTCCACTCTTTGTTTGAAAGGTTAAAAATTGTCTAACATCTATTGGATTTTCCTTTTTTTCATCTCTTGATGTTTGATCTTCTACTTTCGGTGTAATATCCTGTCCATTTTTATCTACATTTTCTATAACTGTTCCTCTTGCCTTATTTTCTTTTGTAGCTAATGGATTAATTGCTTTAGTATTGCCACCTTTAACAAGTTTAGATGGCTTTTCTTTTTTATCTACTTGCTCATTTTTTATGTTATTTTCTTGTATTTTCGGCACTTCCTGATAAGGAATTTTTTGACTCTCATTAGATGGTTCATATATATCTTCATCAAATAAGCTTTCTAATTCTTTACTTTTTTCTGGCAAATAAATATCATTTGACTGATTTTTTATTTCATTTTCATTGCTCTTAGCTATGGATATGCTTGGCATACTGAATAGTAAAAGGAGTAGCACTAAGGCTACCCCTAATCTTTTTTTCTTCATAATTCTCTCCTTTTCTTACTTTATATTCTTGAAGACATAAACTGCCTTTCTGCTATTATCCCATTCTATACTTTGATCTTTTTCATCTCTTATATCCCCACAGCTTGCATTAAAAGCTTTAGCTATATTGGAAATAGATGCGTGAATTCTTCCATTTATAATTACAGGTTTAGTGTCAGAATGATAAATGTTTCCTTGACTATCTTTCATAACACCAGTATCTATATTTAATCTTAGAGTTTTTTTAGGTAAGGCTGTATTTTCTTTATTTGAAAAGATAGCCTCTCTCTTACTATCATCATATTCTACATTAAACCCAAGAGTATAGGCTGCATATCTAACAGGTAGCATAATGCGATTATCCTTAATATATGCTTTTACATCCATATACACAGTAGTTTTCTTTCCATCTTTTATAATGTTATAAAAGTTTTTGTCTACTTGAAAAACTGCAAATTCTTTTTCATCTTTAACTTGTTTTTTGTCTTGTTGTTGAGCCTTATTTTTCATCTTGTTAAGATCAAATTGATTTAAGATATTCTTGTCATCAGCTTTCAAAAGTTCATCCCACTTCTTATCTTGAGATTTCTTATCTTCTTTCTTTTCTTTGTTTTCTTTTTGGAGTTTTAGAAGTTCATCTAATTTCTTAGATAAGTCTTGGTTTAAATTTTTGTCTTTTTCATCTTTAGCTTGTTTTTCAAGTTCTTCTTTCGCTTTTTTATTTGCTTCCTCGATTAACTTCTTGGCTTCTTCAATTTTCTTATCTAATTCTTCTTTTAGCTTTTTTATTTCTTCTTCAGAAGCTTTTTGTTTTTCTTCTAGTCCTTTAATCTTATCTTCTAATTCTTTTTTTGTATTTTCAGAAGATTCTTTTAAACTATCAATAGCCTTTTGAAGCTCTTCAATTTTCTTGCAACATTCTGACTTAGAATTTTCTATTTCTTTCTTCTTAGACTCTAGTTCTTTTATCTTAGTATCTTTTTCATCAAGCGCTTTTTCTAAGTCCTTAATCCTATTGTCTTTATCCTCAATTTCTTTATTTTTCTTTGCAAGTTCTCCTTCTAAAGACTCAAGCTTTTCTTGCATTTTTTTGATTTTATTTTCGTTTTTACCAGTCTTTTCTTTCTCAGCTTCTAACTCCCATTTTGTAGATGAATAATCTTCTTTTAGTTTTGCATTTTCATATTGTAATCTTTTTAGTTCATCTTTAAGCTGAGTAATTTCTGCTTTTAACTCATCATTATTAGAATTTTTAAGATTTTCAATCTCTTTATTCAATTGATCAATCTTATTATCTTTATCTCTAATCTCTTCTTCTAGCTTAGCTTTTTCTTGTTTTAGTTTTTCTCCATTATCTTTGCAAGATTCTAAATTTTCCTTTAATTCATCTATCTTTGATTGGTCTTCTTGTTTCTTATCATTTAAGTCTTTGATCTGATTTTCTAAGTCCTTAATGTTTTTAGTTAAATCATCAATCTTATTGTCCTTTTCATCAATATCTTGTCCTGTTAAATCTGTTTGAGTATCAATGGAATATTTATTTGGATTGTATATAGTCATCTTTCCTTGATACATATCATTGTTATAATCAAATTCAAGTTCTATACTATCTACATTCTTATCAAAGACAAACTCTCCATTTTCATACCTCAATCCATTAGGAATAGATTTGAATCCTTGATTTCCGTTGAAACCAAAATGATTTTCGTAAAATGGATTTTGTTTTGGTCTATATTCAACTTCTTGATTATGGAATACTCCCTTACTGTTAATATTTGGATTGCCTAAAACTTTTATAGTGTGCAATTTATTCCTTGAAAAAGCGTACTGTTCAATTGTCTTCACAGACTTCGGTATAGTTATTTCTTGAAGGTTATTTCTTTCAAAAGCATTATGTTCAATATTTACCAAAGTATCAGGTAAAGTTACTTCTTTAAGTCCACAGTTGAAGAATGCTAAGCCTCCAAGATAAGTTAGGCTATTTGATAGTTTTACCTCATCTATACTTGCTTCATAAAAGGCAGCATAACCTAAATGCTTAACAGAATCAGGAATAATTACTTTATCCCAATGTTTGCCACGTCCAAATTCTCTTTTATACCTAAATTCATCGTTTGAATGATTTAAAGAATAATTTCCATTTATAGACTTCGTCCCTTCAGGAAATACTAGAATATTTGTCTTCTCTTTCTTTTCTAAGCCCTTATCACTAAAGGAAATTATATTTCCCTCAGAGGAATACATAAAATCATCTTCCGTCCACTCTACCTTATAATCTGTACTTGCATATACAGGACTTACAGCCACTATATTCACTAGACTTACAAGTAGCATTATCACAGCTAAAATTCCACTTGTTATTTTTTTCATAAATTTTCCTCACTTTCATTTGTATCTTTTCTTTTAAGTTCTTGTCTTTCTCTATTTTCTTCTTCCTTATTTTTTCTAACAATAAATAAAAATTCATCAAGAGATATTTTTTGACTTCGAAATTCCTTGATGACCTCTAAATTTTCTATTTCTTCTTGTTCCTCTACTAATAACTGAAGTTCTATTTCAATTTCTTCTTTTTTCTTTCTTAAATTCTTCTGTTTTTCTATGTTTCTGATTAATTTTTTATTCATAGATTTTTACTCCTTCTCCTTATTTTGGTCTACCAAAGGAATAAAAGTGATTTTTCCAATACCTTGAGTTTATACTGGCATATTGGATAGGATCTCCTGCATGGAGCATCATTCCATTTCCGGCATATATCCCTACGTGAGAAATTGGCGTGCCGGAATTATATGTGCCTTTAAAGAAAATAATATCCCCAGGTTTTGCCTCGCTTGGAGATATTGGATTACAATAGTTTTTATAAATAAGCCAAGCTGTAGTTCTTGGCATTCTCTTTACACCAGACTTTGTAAATGACCAACATACAAAACCTGAACAGTCAAAGTTAGATGGTCCACTTGCTCCAAACACATATCTTTTACCTATATGTTTTTCTGCTTCATTAAATAAGGCTTTGGCAGTTTCAGAATCAAAAGCAAGACCGGGATTTCCAAAGTTTGGATTGTCTATAATCTCTCCCAAGTTCCCATAGCTTGATCCAAAATATCCACTCATATTTCCCTGACTATCAAGTAATGCTAAATAATGAGCCATATTTGTTTCATAGTTTGCAAATTCTTCTCTTGCTATTTCATCAATACTTTTCTTTTTTATAGTTAATGTTAGAATTCTATAGGTATATGGATTTCCTTCACTGTCATATTTTGTAATAGACTTTGAAGTATATTTTTTCTCATACATTTGATTAAATAGTTTTTTTAATTCCTTTTGTATCTCTTCAGCTGACTTAATCTCTCCATATCTTGCTGTTAAATAGCTAAAAAGCTCGTGTAGATCATGACCAACAGAATCTCCTTTTATATGATATTCATCATAATTTGGATAATTTTCTTTAATACTATCTATTTCATCTTGTAATGCATATTCATAACTTGTAAATTCATTATTAATATCCATTAAAACTTCTTCTTTTGATAGATAGCTTGTAGCTATAACATTACTTGTTAATCCTGAAGTAAGACTGCCAACATTGCTAATTCCTTGAAATAGCATAAAAAAAAGTCCTAAAATACAAAGGGCAATTAAAATTTGCTTATATCCTTTGTTTTTTAAAACTTCCAATGTTTTCTTTCCAATATTAGCGAAAGATTTCTTTATTCTATTTACTAAACCTTCCCCGTGTTTCTTCCTAAAATCTCTCTGAAACTTCTTTTTCATAAAAAATCGATTCAATTTATTAGAGTTTTGATAAGCTTTAGTCTTCTTCAATTCTTCAAAATTTCTTTGAAAGAGGAGTTTACTTTCTTTCTTATAAATTTTTCCTTCTAAAGATTTTATTTTTCTTTGAGTTTTTAAAGGTTTTTTTCTTCTAAAATGGCTAATTTCTCTACCTACAACTTCGGTAGTTCTACTAAGCTTATAAGCAGCGTTAACGCCTGCATTATCATCTTTCCCACTATATAGATAGTTTGCCGTCATAGCACTCGCAAAAGTAATAGGTTTTTCTAAACCCGCTTTTTTTGACTTTTTCTTATCCTTAATTAACTCTTTTTCCTTTTTATTCTTTTTCTCATATAGTTTTGATATTTTATCTTCCTTTTTATAAAACTTATCTTTTTCACTTTTGTTATCTTTTTTAGAATGGAATTTAATTTTATTTTTTGTATCTACCTTATTTTTTTCAGATACATTTTTAGAATCCTGTACTTCTTTTTTTGTCCTGGTGTATTCTTTCTTTGGATCAAAGTTGCTTTTCTTTATAGTATTATCAAAAGCGTCTTTTATTTGTCTTTTCTTTCCCTTGTTTTTATTAGAAATTCCACTATGATTTAAATCAAGTTCATCTACTTCAAGATTCTCATTTTTTATTACGTTTTTTTCCTGTTTGAAGATTTCTTTTTTCGTGCCTATTTTTTCTTGATTCTTTTTATTTATATTATATTTATCTTTATTTTTTTCAGATTCACTTTTAAATCCTTCAGATAGGCTATCCTGTCTAAATTTTCCACTAGAAACCCTACCCATTAGCATATTTTTTTCTTCTAAATTTCTAACTTTGCCTTTGAAATATTTGCTATTTTGTTTTTTATTAGTATTCAGATCTTGAATTATTTTTTTATATTCTTCATTTGCCTTATATGATAAGTCTTTTCTTCTAAACTTCCCATTTAAAGATTTTAATTCTGCTTTTTCCCCTTTGTCCTTAAACTGACTTTGAGATTGATAAAGTTTTTTTAAGGTGTTTTTTTGAAAGCTTTCTTTCCCTTTATTACCAAGAATAGAATAACCATCCCAATTTTTTCTTTGCACATCAGAAGATGGTAAATACTTATAGTCATCTCTTGTGTCCCTATATGATACATTGCTATCACTAAAGTTCATGTCATAGCGATCTATGACACCATCATTATCTGAGTCCTGCGATAAGGGATCATATGTTGAACTTACCTCTATATTAAAATCCTTATCTTCTTCTTTTCTAAATCTCCTTATTTTTTTCTCTTGCACTCCATTAAAACTTTCACTCTCAACGTTTTTCTTCCATTTTAAATTACTATTCCCCTTGTAATTTTTTTGGGGAGAAGTGCTACTTTTTAAATTAGAGCTAGTTGAATTTGGTCTATCATTAAAATCTTCTTTAAAGTTACTTAGCCTGTATTCTGTTTCTTGCCCGTAATATTCACCATATCTACTTTCCTCATTTTCTTCCATTTTTCTATGCTGCTGTTGCGAATATTCTGGCTGATATTCATTATGATAGGAGGCTTCTGCAAATTTTTCCTCATGGTTTTTTCTTTGTCTTCTTCCTCTATTTGACTTATCTTTTTCGTTGAGTAAATCCTGACTATTTTCTTGCAAATGAGATGAATAATACTTAGAGTTTTCATCATTATTGTCTATGTTATTCCTGCTTTTTACTTTATTAATTTCTTTTTTTGAAAAATCTGATTTTCTCTCTGTACTACTGAATTTTTCATTGCTTTCTTCTTTCTTTTCTGATATAAGTTTGGTCTTTGGTACATCTCTTGGGTTTACTTTCCCTTTCTTTTTCATATATACCTCCTATTTCATATTTTTCTCTATCCTTTCTTTAGCTATTTGACAGTAGTCTTTGTTTATGTCAATTCCAATATATTCTCTGTCCATCCTAATAGCTACCATTCCAACAGTTCCTGAACCCATAAAGGGATCAAGAATTAAGCCTTTTTTAGGACATCCTGCTTTTATACAAAGTTCTACCAGTTTTGGTGGAAATACCGCATAGTGTTTTCCTTTAAACGCACTGGTGTTAATAGTCCAAATATCTCTATTGTTTCTAAACTTAGGGACATTATCTCCTATATATTCTCCATACTCTCTTGCTTCATTTATGCTCTGTCTTTTAGCTCCTGTGCCTTCTTGTAAATACTTATTATCTTTTCCTCTTGCCCTCATATATCTTTTCTTGCTTATTTCTTTTATTGGTTCTTTCATAGCGTCAAAGTTATAGAAATACTTTCTTGCTTTTGATAGTAGGAAGATATGTTCATAAGACCTTGATGGTCTATCCCTACAAGACTCAGGCATGGCATTTTCCTTATGCCAAATAATATCGCTTCTTAAATACCAACCATCCTCTCTTAATTTTAAAGCTAGTTGCCAAGGTATCCCCATTAAGTCTTTTGCCTTGTAGCCACTGAGTTTTTCTGTAATAGACTCTTTTTGACCACTTCTTCCTTCTATGTTTTTAGGATCTTTATATTTTTTTTTGCTTCTTGTACCTGCATAAGAATCTCCAATAACTACCCAAAGTGTTCCTTCTTTTTTTAATACTCTTTTTACTTCTCTAAAGACTTTAATTAATTTATTTAAATATTCCTCCGGACTTTCTTCTCTTCCAATTTGTCCTTCTGCTTTATAATCTCTAAGTCCATAATATGGAGGAGATGTAATACAGCAATCAAATATTTTATCTGGAAATTCCTTTAGAGCAGAAATTGCATCTAAATTAATAATATAGTTAGTTTTTAACTTCTCTCTGTCTATCAATTTCTATCCCTTCCTTTAATTCTTCTGGTTTAGTTGTCATTAACTTATACAATTTTGTATCTTTAGGAAATCTATCTACAAAAGGTACTATTGTGTTTCCATAGAATAGTAATCCCTCTCCCTCATTGGAATTTGTTACGTAGGATAACTGATAAAGAGATATATTTAACTTGTTAGCTAAAATTTCCCTATCACCACTAGCTTGATTAAGCATTAAGATAAAATCTGTATTATCAAATATATTTTCTATTTCGGGACTGGCTAAAAGGTCCTTTACATTTTGTGTTAATCCTGTTGGAATCCCGCCCCATTTTCTAAATCTCTTCCAAATTTCTATGGAATATGAGGCTGTTTGTTCTTCTCTTAAAAGCAAATGGAATTCGTCACAGTAATATCTGGTTTCCTTCTTATTTCTATTAATAGTTACTCTATTCCACACTTGATCTTGAACAATTAACATACCTATTTTTCTAAGTTGCTTTCCTAATTCCTTAATGTCATAACAAAGAATTCTATTTCCTGTATCTACATTAGTCCTATGGTTAAATACATTGAGGCTGCCTTTGACATAAATTTCCATTTCTACCGCTAATTTTTTCCCTACATTTTCTTCTTGTTTTAAAAGTAAATTATATAAATCTTCTAAAATTGGCATATTTTCAGAAATTGGATTGTCGAAGTAATCCTTATATAATATTGGAAGACATCTATCAATTACTGAAGTTTCTTCTGCACTTAACCCTTCCTTTCCTACTACAAGTTCAAACAGTGAAAGAATAAAGTCAGACTTTAAAGATAAGGGATTGTCTTCATCGGCATAGTCTACATTTATATCCAACGGGTTTATATAATCCTTACTTGTTGGCGATATTTTTATAACTTCTCCACCTAGTGCCTTAGTTAAATTTCCATACTCCCCTTCCGGATCACAGATAATGATGTCATCTTGTGTGATTAAAAAAGCATTGGTAATTTCTCTTTTAGCTGAAAAAGATTTACCGCTACCCGGTGTTCCAAGTATTAAACCGTTTGGATTCTTTAAAAGCTTTCTATCTGTCATAATGATATTACGACTTAAAGCATTTAATCCGTAATATAAGCTCTCTCCTTCTAAGCACAACTCTTCTGTTGTAAAAGGAATAAAGACTGCTGTAGAGCTAGTTGTAAGTCCTCTTTTTATTTCGATTTCATTTTTTCCAAGTGGCAGGGAGGAAATTAGTCCTTGTTCCTGTCTATAGTTAAGATTTTTCAATACACAATTATGCCTACCTGCTATTGAATTTAGTTGAAAGATTATATTACTCAATTTCTTTCTACTTTTTTCCATATTTGTAAACAAAATAGTTATGACAAACATTCTCTCATTATGATTTTGAAGTTCTACCAATAGTTTCTTAGCATCATTACCATAGGTAATTAAATCGCTTGGAAGAATATCAATATCATATCCTGATCTTATAGCCTTCTTATTTTCTTCAATTTTCATTTTATCCAAGTCAGTTATTTTTCTTTTAATCATCTTTATAGCTTCTGTTTGATCAATGGAATTTATATGAAATGTTACAATCATATTTTCTTCAACTCCTAAAAATTCTGATAATAATCTATCTGATAATTCAGGTGCTAGAATTTGCAGAAAGTTCACTTCTCCAAAGTATTCTCCAATTTTAAATTGATTGTGAGATGAAAAGTTAAATGATGCTGGTACTATATAATCCTTAGTAGATAGTCCACTATATTTTAGGTCTTCAAAGGAAAAAACAAAATTCTTATTCGGATTTAATATATCGTGAATAACCTTTAACCTTTCATATCCACTTAATACATAAGCTTTTACTCCCATCTGCTTAAAGTTATTTAATATATCCATTTCCATTCTTTCAAGTCTTGTAGTTGCCTCTTTTAAATCTTGTGCTTGTAAGCTAAAGGTGATATACATATATTTAGTAAGTCCATTATTTCCTTTTTGACTCTGATTTTTTAGCATTTCCCTGTACTCTTTTCGTATTTCATTATATGAATCGTTTCTATCCGGAACATTGATGTTTTTTTCTACTTCTTCATTTTTTCCTATGCGATTAATATATGAAAGTTCTATATCAACACTTGGATCAAAATAGTTTAAAAAACTTGAAAATTCATTAAATATACTTTCCTTATCTTCTTCTGTTGAAAGCTGGTAGTTAATATCTAAAAAACGTATCATTTTATTAAATTTGTTCTTCTCAACTTGGCAAATCCCATTTCTCAACATTCTTAAATAAGGGATTGTTTCCTGAACACTCTTTTTCTTCTTCCCACCAAAAAAGGAAAGCTTCTTTTTGGGCTTTCCTTTTTCTTTAGAAATATTTGCTTTTTTCATCTTTTTTTGACTTATACTAATGCTTTTTAAATCTTCTTTTTGTTTTTTTAAATTTCTTTTTTCTTGATTTAATTTTTTCTGTTGTTTTTTCTGTATTTGATTCATTTACTCCTTTCCTTTCTTTGTTTCTTTATATCATAAATACATTCTGTCTTGTATATCCTTATACTTGTCTGTCTTTTCTTACCTATAATATACTTTAAATATTTTTCAAAATAGATCCCGTCCTTTTCATAAAGAGTTGCAAATATTATAGGAAAAGACACACCTATCATGATTAACATAGATAGGTCATTAGGCAGCACTTTTTTTACCATTAAATATACTGGAAAGCCTATTAGACCTGCAATTGTAAAGCCAATTAATTGTCTTTTTGTTAGATTTAGAGCTACCTTTGTTTTTACTTTTGTTAAGTCCTTTGGGACATTTACATAAGCCATTATTCTAAACCCTCTAAGTAAAAGCCATATATATCTTCTCTGTTCAGATCTTCTAATGATTTTCCCATATTCACTGCTATTTCTAATACTTTTTCATTCGTTTCTTCTCTATTATCTAAAACTTCCGATGTTTTTCTTATAATCATTCTATTTTGTATTTCTCTTGTAATATATCCCCCTATTAAAAGTATTGGGAGTCCTATTGTTCCAAGTGTTTTTAAATTAATTTTTTTGTCCTTTTTTCTTCTAATTTTCATCATCTTCTCCTTTTTTATTAATGAGCATTTAAAATTGATTTTGCAATACTTCCTGATTTCATCATAGTTATCCCAAGTATTAATGTGTATCCTAGTAATTCAAAAATACTTTTGTGTATGTCTGATATATTTAAAGTCTTAACAAGTACGGCATAAATTCCTACGCATATAAGTAAGAATAAACCTTGCAAGCCAAGTGCGAAGAGCCCTCTTATATAGTTTGTTCCAATACTTCCCCATTCTTTATTACCCATTGTGGCAAAAGGTATGGCGCAAACTGAAGTATAAATATATATTTCTATCATCCTGCCGTATAGAATAACTGTAATGAGTATTGATATCCCTTGAATTATCATCTTTACAATTGATGTCTCTAGTACTATAGTCATTAATTTTCCTATTGACTCTCCTTTTAGGCTATCTACCATATTAGCTATATCACCCGGAGAAACTTTTGCACTAGCATTTGCCACACCTGCTGCCTTTCCTATTAAATTCTGTGCCACATCAAATACTGCCATAGAAAAGTCAAAAGCATGAGATACAAGCCATACTGCTATCCACATTTTTATCATATATTTAAAAAAACCAAAGGTATCTGTGTCATGCATATTATTTTTGTTCATTACCATTTGAATTAATTCAATACATAGTACAGCCGTTATGATAAGACCTGCTATGGGAAGTATAACATTTTCTGAAATAGACTTTATGAAGTGGAAAACCTCCGAGTTCCATCCACTCGGAGTCTTTCCTACCTCATTTGCTATCGTTGATACTTTGTCATTTATATCAAGGAGCATTCCGCTTAAATTTTCCTTGATCATATCAATAAGTATCTCCGAAAAAAACTCTTTGATCTTATCTACTATATTAAACATTTTATTTTAACACGTTTGCTAATAGCGGTATTAGTTTTAAACCTATGAGTACAATTCCCCCTCCAGCCATAAGCTGCTTAATGCCTTGAGATTTAGCACCAGGGTTGTCATTCCCATAACCTTCCATCAGGTTGATAACACCCCATGCTCCAAGCCCTGCACCAATTGCTGTAACTAATATTTTTAATACATTTACTGCTTGTGTAAAAAATTCCATTTATATTTCCTCCTCTTTTTCTTCTTTTTTAATTTTATTTATGTGCTTTACGATAAAATTTTTAAATGTCTTGTCTTCTTTTTTTGTTTCCTTAAAATATCCAAAAATATGGATGTATTCTCCACTTTTAAATTCCTTCACACTTTTTGCCTTTTCTCCGTAGAGATTACAGTAGATATATTCTTTCTTAACCTTTCCTTCTTCTTTGTTCTTTCTAACTATTGTGAAGTTAGCTACTTCTTTTTCTCCTTCCTTTGTATCTATTGCAGTTGTTTTTATTTCTCCTACTAGATTTCCATTAATATTTAGCATTTCTCTTTCCATTTGTTCTATCTCCTTTATTCCATAAAAAAAGCGATAGTTTTCTCTATCGCTTCTACTTCTAATTAATTAATATTTCATTTTTCTCTGTATCTTATTTTTTCGGCTCATCTCGTATATATTTCATTCTTCCTCCTTTGGGCATAAAAAAACACCGAAATGTTTTTTTCGGTGTAAATTTCTCTATTTAATTTTATGGTTTTAGTAATTCTTTCCAGTTTTCTATAAAGCCAACATGTCTTAATTCAATATTTTCATATCTTGCTATTAGTGCTATTAGATCATGATAAAAATTTTTGTAATTTTCTTCTTCAGAAACTATTTTAAGATTAACTAATGTAGCAAATATTGTATTGTTTGAAATATTATTTTTTAAATATTCTTTATATAGCTTTGGTGATTTTGTAAGCTTTGCTCCATATAGCCTGCCATAATGGGCACATATATTTCTTATATAGGCAAAATTTTCTATCCAAGATTCAAAGTAATGGTAGTCTGTATGAAAGACTTTTGCAATTTTACTTTTATCTTCATTTTTCATATTCTTATACATTTTAGATAAAGTTCCAAAACTTGCTACTTCTATCACTGCATAGAGTGGAATTTCTCCACCTTCATAATTGTCTTTAAAGTTTTTTATAAATGGTGAGCGTCTATTTCTTTTAACTTCCCTTGCTAATTCTTCTAGTACCCTTTCTTGTTCCTTTTGTTTCTCAAAATTATTCATATCTTTATATGAAAAGTTCCCATATCTTAAAGAAAAATAGTTTGTGATAACTGCTCTTAAAGAAACTTCAATATGCTCTATTGTTTCAAATATAAGCTGTCTAAGTTCTCTATCAAATTTATATAAACTTACAATATCTTCAAAACTTATTCCTGATATATATCTTCCATCTTTTTTTAATGTGATACTATAAGCTTTAATCAGCCTGTAATAGGATATTCTTCCAAGAATTTTCTTAGCATAAGTTTTATCTTCTACTAAAAGTCCTAAGTCTATTAAGTTTTTTACTTGATTTTCTATACTAATCGGTTCTTGATGAATTTTTTTCATTTTTTCTCCTAAAATCAAATGACCCGACTTGGTCCGCATTGTTAAGAGGCGTGTCGGGTACTGTTGACATTATTATATGCTATAAAATATTTTTTGTCAAGTAATTTCTTTTAATCTTTCCTAAATATCTATCTTACTTCTAATTTTAAATTTATTCATCTAATATTTCAACTACCATACTCTCTTTTAACTTAACCTCATCTTTTCTCTGCAGGTATTTCTCTATGTCAAATATATTTCTCTTATCATAATCTTCAAGGAACTTATAATTCTTATGTTTGGTTATGTCAAATTTATCTGAAAGAAATGGTCTAACTCCTCTTAATTGGTAGATACATTTCCCACCATCCATTACAGTTATTTCATCTTGACTCATTAATTCTTTTCCAGTTTTTTGATAGTTTAAACCAAAACTCTTTTGATTTGATCTTGTTTCTGATGTGTTATATAGGTCTATGGTTTCTTTGCCTAGGCTTTCAGATAATTCTTTTAATGTTGTTCTTTCTTTGCCTCCTAAAAATAACGTCGAATCACAATTGCCAACTATGGTATCTGCATTATCTTTATAGATACTTTTTAGTTGTGATTGTGCTTGTAATATTATACAAGCTGATATTTCTCTACTTCTAATAGTTGCTATCAGCTTTTCAAATTTAGGAATTAAGCCGATATTTGCGAATTCATCAAGTAGGCATCTCACATGAACAGGAAGTCTTCCGCCATATTCATCATCTGCTTTATCACATAATAGATTAAATAATTGTGAGTACATTATTGATACTACAAAGTTAAATGTATCATCTGTATCCGATATTATTACGAATAAAGCTGTTTTCTTTTCTCCAAGTGTATCAAGCTCCAGTTCATCTTCTTTCATTAAGTCCCTAAGTTCCTGAATATCAAATGGAGCAAGCCTTGCTCCACAGGATATAAGGATTGATTTGGCAGTTTTTCCTGCTGCTAGTTTGTATTTCTTATATTGTTTTACTGCAAAATGATTTGGCTTTTCTTTTTCTAATGCTTCAAACATATAGTCTACTGCATTTTTAAAATTTTCATCTTCTTCTCTTACCTCACTTGCATCTATCATAGCAAGTAAAGTTGTAAAGTTCTGTTCTTCTTTAGGAGCTTCATACCAGATATATCCTATAAGTGCTGTGTAATAGAGTTTTTCAGCTTTCACCCAAAAATCCTCAGTTGATTTTTCTCCTTCTCCCTTAGTATTTGCAATTATTGTTTGTACTAATTTCAAAATATCTTTTTCACTTTTCAAGTATGCAAAGGGATTATATCTCATGGATTTTTTAAAGTTTATTGTGTTTAGTATTTTTATCTCATATCCATTTCTTTCCAACATTTTCCCACATTCCAAGACTAATGTTCCTTTTGGATCGGTTACTACATATGAAGAGTGCATTTGCATGAGATTTGGCTTTACAAAAAACCTTGTTTTACCACTACCAGAACCTCCAATTACCAATACATTTTTATTTCTCGCATATTTTGGATTTTTAGGTCTATTGTTCATGGTAAGTCTTTCAGTTTGAGTTAATAGCACATTGTTTTCAAACTTCTTGTCAATGTATGGCTCAATATCTTTTTCATTTCCCCATCTTGCCGATCCATATTCTCTGCCCTCTCTAAACTTTTTTGCTTTTTTCTTTTTCTGTATAAGGATTAACTTAATAACTACTGATAGAATTAGACCGGGTATCAGATTTTTTATTTTTAATGATGGAATATATTTTAAAGTATCTATTTGACTAAAAGCTACTAGAATTCTATCTATTATATCTCCTCCTACATAAGAGTTGACATGGCTTGCAAAGATATTTCCTATATAAAAAAATAAGAGGTAAGGAAGATTTTCTAATACAAATTTCTTCTTATCTCTTATCTTAAAAACATTTTTTATATCTTTTATTATTTCATTTAGTATTTTCGAATTAATCACTTCCTCTCCATAAAAAAGAGTAGATTTCTCTACCCATTAGTATCTTATTTATCTTTTTTATATATTATTACTGGAACTTGTTTTATTTTTTTACCTATCTTTTTTCTTTCCAAGACAAAAATCATATTCTCATTTCTTTTAAAATATCCTAAATCTCTATGATAGCTTATACCACACTTGCAATGTAATAGACCTATAAACTGTTGCTTCATCTTTGAGTTACATATGGGACATATTCTTTTATTTGTCATTTTAAACCACCATTATACTTATATTTTACTTTCAAAGGTATTTTTTAGTTTTTTCCCTAATGCTTCTGTTCTCATTTTTTATCTATAGATAAGAGAAATTCTTCTACTGGATGATTCCATCTTCTTTTTCATAGTATTCAACAATAAAGCTATTCATGCCTTCTCATCATATATATTATATATCTAAGTGCTTTTATTATAAACTTTGTTCCTGATGCTTATGTTTAACCTTATCTCTGTCAATAGTATCTTTGACTTTATCCTTGAAGTTATTAAGCCTTTCTATTACAGATTTTCTTTTTCTTGACTTATCTTTAGTAAATTTCTGGACTGTCTTTTTAAAAGCTTGTTCCATCACTTTTATATCTTTTGCTTGAAAAAAGATAATGTTGTTTCCATTTTCTAAATCTTTCTTTATGGAAAATTTCACCCCATATCTTTTTAATTCTTTTTTCAATGCTTTTAAGTCTATGTCATTTAATTCTAAGGTTTCTACTTTACCTTTTTTTACAAGATCTTTTACTTTTACTTTTTTAAATTTTTCTAAGGGTCTTGACTGTTCTGTCTGCGCTTTATGTTTATTTATTTCTAATATTTTCTTCATCAAATTTATAACTTGCTTGGCTGTAACTATCCCCGCTTTTTTTACTATGGCTATTGTTCTGCTATTTATATCATCATTTTGCATTCACTCACCTACTTTCATTCTTTTTTTAATATTTCATAGGCTAATTTTGATTTCTCCTTCATTTTTTCTATTCTTCTATTTTCTCCTGTAAATATAATGGGACTGCATATTTCAAGTATCCTTGAGTAAATTCTTTTATCTTTTATAGTTTCAGGATTAGTTAAAGCTGATATATTTAAGTTTGTTGTTATAATTAGAGGTTTCCCACTTCTATATCTACTATCTATTATGTTAAAGATATGCTCAGCTGCAAAATCTGTATCTCTTTCCATTCCAAAATCATCAATAATTAATAGTTTCTTATGATTTAGGTTATCTATATACTTACTCTTATCAATCTCAAAGTTAGTCATATCATTTAAAATTACTGAAAAATTTGTCATTTTGACTGATATTTCTTTTTCTAGTAAAGCATTTGCTATAGCACTTGCAAGATATGTTTTTCCACATCCCACATTCCCTATGAGAATTAATCCTATATTATTTTCATATATTTCATCAAATTTTTCCACATAATTTTTTGCTACTTTTTCATGCTCACTATCTTTGTCCATATTTTTAAAATTCCAATTTAATAAGATAGGATCAGAAAAACACTCTTTTTTTAAGTGTTCAATTTTTAAAAGCCTTTTATTTTCTTTTCTTTTTTCTTCCTCTAATTTTTGTCTTTCTTTTTTACATTGACATAAAATACCAACTTTTTTTATTTCTCCAAAGAAGTCTATTTCTTTTTCAATTGGTGTTTTACATTTTGCACAATATTTTAATCCTGTTTCTTGATCTATATAACTCCTATTTTCTTCATCTTTTGATGGACTATTTGTTTCTGCATTTTTTATTTTCTGTTCTAGGATTTCTTTTATTAATTCCATATGCTCCTCTCCTATCAAGTATTTAAAATTTCTCTCCATATATCCTCATCGTTACTATAGTCATAGTTTTCTCTTTTCTGATCTTCTCTCTTTATGACTTCTATGTTTCTAATATTTTCATCTGCATTGTATAAGAGAGTCAGTAGATAAGCATTAATGTTTCTAATATCCTTTGGAGCATTTTCTCTTAGGTATTTCAAAACATAGTCTATGTGTTTATAGTTAAGACTTAGAAATTTTTCTTTAAAATTTTCATTGGATATATGCCTCCCTCCTATTTTAATGTTTGTAAAGCTAGTTAAGGCTTTTACAAGTACATTTATCATTACATCTACTTGCTTCTTTTCTTCTATTCTTACTTTTTCAAAGATTTCATAAGATATATTCTTTTTTATAGTTTCTTTTAATTCTTCCTCCTCCAAAGTTTTTTTTGATTTTTCTCCTAGCTTTTCTAAGGGGGATATGGGGGTGGTATTATTAAAATCAGTATTATTAGTTTCAGTATTATTAATATTAGTATTATTAGAGTCCTCTTTTGAAACTTCTTGAGGTTTGTTTTCTAAACTTCCTGAAGTTTGTTTTTTAAACTTCTTGAGGTTTGCTTTTGAAACTTCTGTAGTTTTATTATTTTCTGTGTAAATAAAGTTCTTTACATAGAGTAAATTTGGCTTTCCAAGTCCTAACCTCTTTTTTTCTAATAATCCTATCTCTTCAATTTCTTTCATTACTTTGACCGATTTATTTCTCCCCCAATTTAATACTTCCATAATTTCTTCTATGGTATAGATAATGTATACCTTGTTTTCTTCATCTAACCATTTATTCTTAATTGACAAGCTCATTCTATCGAGTAGAATTCCATAAAGAATTTTTGCTTCTACGGATAGTTTTTTAAAATTTAAGTCGGTGAATAAAGTTTTGGGAATCCTAAAAAATGAATATTGTTCTGATTCATTGCCATAATAGTATTCAAATTTAACTATTTCTTTCATCATAACCCCCTTTCTTTTCATATAAAAAGAGATAGCTTTGATTTTGCTATCTCTTTTTCATCGTTTTAATCTATTTATTTTTATATTTAAATTACTTTTATTCTTTCATTCACCCCTTCTATCACTTCTATAATAAAATATCCTAGCACTGGTAAACCATAAGGACTAAAAAGATATGCTAGTATAAACGCATCTATAGCAAGTGCTTTTTCTCCATGATAAACAGATCCTAAAAATCCCATAATAGCGATAAATGAAATCAGTTTGAAAAATATTGTGCTGAGTCCTAATACAAACGTTAAAAATAGAATTATGATACTTAACGCTATCCTAATAGGAAACAATATGATTTTGAAAAAAACTCTAAATATTATCATATTCTCTTCAATCCTTATTACTTATGTTTTCTTTTCTTTTTTGTTAATTTAATAAAAAAGATGACAGACTTAATCCTAAATCGTCTTGTTTAAAAGTTTTGTGGAAGCCTTTAAACTTTGATTTTAATGGATTTATTGTATCTGTCATCATTATATCACTGTCCCCACAACCACTCGCCCCTATAAAGGCGACACATTCCCCATCATTAATTTCCAAATTAATATTTTTTAAGATGTTTGCTGAATCTTTACTGTAGGCAAAGCTTACATTTTTTAACTTGATCATCTTAATAACTCCTCTCCAGGAAAATCATGCTCATTGTGATAAAGATGGTGATTAAACAAACAATAACATCAAGATTTCTAAATTTTATTTCTCTTCTTGAGCTATGTTTTCCAGATGCAGAAATTCCTCTTACTTCCGATGCGGCGGCAAGTTCTTCAGCTATTTTTGAAGATGAAAACATCATAGGAACAAATAAATATTCCATCGTTAAAAATGGTTTTTTAATAGAAATTAATCCTCTTAATCTCAACGAGTCGATAATTTCTTTAAACTCACTTTTAACTACTGGGAAAAATCTCATCATGAAAATAAGTGGCAAAGCAACATTTCTATGAATTTTCATTTTTTTCATTATTGCCATTATCTCTCCTGGAGGTGTTTTTAAAATTGGTATTACTGATAGAACTATAACTAATGTTCTTATAACCATAAACAGAAACATATCTGGAATCAAAATGCCAAAACCTTCACCATTTGAGACAAATCTCAAAAAACTTAAAACACCCATTGCAATAATTAGTTTTATAGTAGATTTGCTATATCCTTGCAGTGATACATAAATAACTAGAATGGCGGCTAATAAAAAAAGTACAGTATCTTTGGACAATACTGAAACCAAAAATACTGTACTTAAAAATACTACCAATTTGGAACGTAAGTCCAAATGCATCATTTTATTATGCCTGTCTTTTTAAAATGCTTTTCTGTCATCTTATTTCCTAAATAGCAACCAATAATTGCCGCCACAATAGTACATGCTAAAGAAATAAGAATCCATTTAGGATTTGTATAATACTGAGTTTGTATTTGAACTTGTTCTGGAGATACGCCAGACTTAATGAAAGCATCTTTAAAAAACCATATTTCGCTCATACCATGAGCCGCTCTAGTTAATGATGTAATTATCCAAGCAATAGTAATTCTTTTTATATTCCTATAGCTATCTGTACCAATCATAGATAACTCTGCAATTATCCCGCCACCTACAAACCATGGAATCATAAAAGGACCCATAAAGACAGTTGCTAATATAGCTTGTATAATATTATAAATTAGTGCAACTCCCGGTTTGCCTACTTTCATAGCCATATAAACAAAAAATGGTCCTAAAATTAGTGCAGTAAACACAGCATTAAAAATCATATTGAAAAATAATGATGCCCCTGTGATCATTGAAAAAGCAATGAATACAACAATCATGATTGCAGAAAAGATTCCTATGGTTGCCAAATCTTTTATAGTTAATTTTTTACTTTCCATAATTCAACCTCCTTAGTTGATAGCTGTTATCATTCTATAATAGACTAAGCTTATTTTCTTGACTATTTAGACTAAATGTGCTGTTTTAGATATTTTTCTATATTCTGAAGGAGTGAGATTAAACTTATTTTTAAAAGTATTTGAAAATTTAGCATGATCTGTGAAACCTACCCTAATAGCAATTTCCGTAATTGAAATTGATGTATTATTCAAAAAATCAGCTGCTACCTCCAATCTTTTACTTGTTATAGCTTCCTTAATTGTTTGCCCAAAAACACTCTTATAGCAAGATTTCATTGTGGTAGAATTTATCTTAAAGATTTCTGATAGTTTATCATAAGTTATATTTTTTTCGTAATTATTCTTTATAAATTCATCTATTTTCTTTACAATATCAACATTTGTCTTAATAAAATATTTCCTATCGCTTACCTTGTTACTTGTATCAAGGCTTGAAATATATAGGAAAAATTCTTGAAATTTTATCCTTAGATATTCAATTAGAATTTCATCTGGAACTTTATAAACTTCATAAAAAATATGTTCAATATGCTGAGTAGCTCTTTGTACAAAAACTTTGTCCTTATTGCATAATTTTCTTAAAACAACTTCAAATTTAATCCCTAACATTTCCTCTAAAAAATATATTTCGCTATCAAATTCTTTTGGATTAATATAAAAAGTCACACCATGATAATGAGATATAGGAAAAAATGATTCCTCAGAGCTGTTACTACTTTCATTGATTGCAAAATCTCCCGATTCCATATAAGTAATAGTTCCATCGCTTAACACGCATTCAAATCTTCCTTCTCTACAATGATTAATCTCATAGCTTTGATTTAAATTTTTTGATAATTTTTTCTTTATGACAGAAGTGTTTATATCATTATAAAAAACTGTTACCCCTTTGAAAATTTCGTACTTCGAAACTATATACTTTCCATTTTCCAAATTATGAAATTCGCAAATTCTCCCTTTAGAATTTTCTATTATTTTTTCTAAATTTCTTCCATAAAGATGGCACATTAACTCCTTACCCATAAAAATCTCCTAATTAATGAGTTTTTTTCTCAAATAACCTTCCAACATCTTTTTGATTGTTTTTTTATTTTCAATAAAAATTTCTTTTTGATTTAAACTTTCATATCCTAAAATCAAAGTATTTACAAAGGTCACTAAAAACTCATCTTCAAAAATAGATGATAGCTTATCGTTTGGAGGAAATGTAGACGATAAAATTTCTGCGTTTGTTTCTTTTAAATTTTCAAACATTTCACACAATCTTTTATCTTCATTTTGTAGTTTCAAAAAAATTGCATAGATGCTTTTAAATTCATTTTCATCATAAATTCTTTCCATCATCATCTCAGTAATTGCGTCTAAAGTCGTTAACTTAGATGTGTCGATATTTTTGTTTTTTTCTCCTCTATATTTGATACCTAATTTCATAAAATCATAAATCATTTCATAGGTTGATCCATAATGATAGTAAACACCACCTTTACTTAAACTTACTTTTTCTATAACATCTTCCATAGTTGTATTTTGGAAACCCTTTTCTAAGAAACATTTCTTTGCCGCTTCCAGAATTTCTAACTTCCTTTTTTCTCCAACTTTCAATTTTTTATCATTCAAAACTTTATCTCCTGTCAATAAATAATTCCGACGATACCGTCAGTTTTATTGTAACTCATTTGATAATTAATTTCAATACATGGATTATTTTAAATTTTAGTAATCTTATTTAAGATATTTGCTTGAACGCCATTTATACTTCTTTATTAATTTCTTTTAATGCGGTATAATTAATAAAACTTAATACACGCTTAACGCTAATAACTTTAATAGCAAGCACAGTAAGTGAGTACCCACTTACGAAAAATTGATGAAGCAGAACCTCTATGGACTGCTTCTTTTTTTATCAATTTTACCTTGTTAGGGAGAACCCTAAGACCCCAATAATTTACGATAAGGAGATATACTATGGATAATAGAAAAAGAAATAATCAATTAAAAATATATTTAACAGATGAAGAAAAAGAAATCTTTGAAAAGAAAATGAAACTTGCTAATTGCAAAACTATGTCTCACTTTCTTAGAAAGTGCGTATTAGAAAAAGAAATTTATGTAGTAGATTTAGAACCATTTAGAAACCTACAATGGCTACTTTCAAATGCAACAAATAATATAAACCAGATTGCAAAGGCTACTAATACAACTGGCATTATTTACAAAAATGAAATCGACTCAATGAATAAACAGATAGAAAAATTATCAAAAGAAATATGGCAGATCCACTCTCTACTTCTAAATAAATCAAAAGAAAGTTCTGGTGATTAGTATGGCAATTACAAAAATACATCCTATAAAATCAACTCTAAATTTGGCAATAGATTACATTACTAAGAGCGAAAAAACTGATGAAAAAGTCTTGGTATCTTCATTCAAATGTCATCCATCTACTGCCCATATTCAATTTATGAAAACACGAAAGATCATATTCTATAGCATATTTTGAAACAAAAACCTGCTAACAAAAGTCAAGCTTAAGCTGAAATTAATTTCAGCTTATTTTTTTGTGCAAATACTATATGATCTTTGCATATCCAGCTTCCATGCTATTATCAAAATTATACTTTAAGGATGTTTTCTTGGTGCTTGAAGCTAAAGCTAATTTCCTCCACATGAATTCTTTCGTTCGCTCAATTCACTAAAGTAAGCAATAAAAAAAGAATACCCTTTTGCAAGAGTATTCTTAATAAAAATACAATATCGTTAAACTTTATAAAATAAGAAAAAAATCATTTATTCATGTAGACTAGGATGTAGATATATAGGTGATTTTATCTTACTATTTAATCAATTGGGCACTTAAAGCATTTTCTAAAACATATTTATATTTTGAGAAAGTTTCAGAATCAAGCAACTGATATTTGTCATTCTTTAGCTCTATAATATTTATTTCGCTTTCAAATTCAAAATTCCTTCTTTCAAACCCAATTGATGAAAAAATCAATTGGGTATAATTTGATGAATTATCTAATATATATTCAATTAAGGATTGTGCCTTATCATAATCCATCTCCGCATTCTTAGGGCTATCTAATACCATAGGTAAATTCAAGCATTTATTATTAAAAATTTTTTTAATATCATTAAGTATAAAATACCATATAACTGTTGAAATTGGTTTATTACTTCCACTTGCACAAAAAACTCGATTAATTGCTTTATATTGTGCTTCCTCTAACTCATTCAATCCAAACTTTAAGACTTCCCTATCAATCATATCATAATATTTTTTATTGATATCCGATTTAATTTTAGATACTTCCTTCAAGTCTTCCTCAATATTTTCTAGCTTCTCTTTAAGTTCTCCTTGCAAATTAAACTCATTAAATAACTCTAAATTTAAACTATTATATAATTCATTTAGCCCCATATAGCTGCTATAATTTTTTATTTCTGTCTTAGCTATACCAATGTTTTTCTTGTATGATTCCAACTTATCTAAAAACTCTTTATAACTACCCTCTATTTGTAAAATTGATTTTGAAATCTTTTCTATATCCTCATATATGCTGTCCTTTATATATAACGAATCCTCAATTGAATTGTATCTTTTACTTCTAAGATCAGTTGTATCTTTCAAAACTGAATGGCATTCAGGACATATATCTGTATTTAAAATATACTTTATTTCTTTTTCCTTTTTATTCTTAAACCTTTCAATTTGGTTCAATGCAATTTCAAGCTCATACTTTTCATTTCGTAAATTTGTAAGCTCATACCTAAATTTATTAATAGAATTCAGAATATAATCATATTCCTTTGTTCTAATAGAAAGCTCCCTTTCAAGCTCTTTTAAATTTTCAGGCACAACAATATTACCTAATAGTTTAGATACTTTTTCTTTCATTCTACTAGTTTCTCTGTATGCGTCTTCTGAATCATTTATACGTTCCAATAAATTTTGTTTACTTTCAACATGTTCAAAATAATTCTTATCATATATTCCAAATTGTGCATATATTACATCAGGTTTAAAATTTTGATATTGTCCTAATCTCTTAAAGGAACTAAAGTATGTTCCATCATAATAATCTTGGTCAATAAAATTCATTACATATGTATATGCTGGTGGAGCAATCTCCAGCTTCTCAGTCCTTCTATTCGGTAAAAATATTTCAAAATCCCAAATATTGCTTAAAAAATATGATAACTCAATTATAGTTGATGTTTGAAATAATATCTTAAAAACATCATTAAATACTTTGAATAACTTTTTATGGCGATATATAAAATATATATTATCGTTAACCGAAAACTCTAAAATATATACTTTATCTTCATTTTTCCATTTTTTATCGAAGTGGGCATCAGCACCCAAAGTATGATATAAACTACGTAACAAGACTGACTTCCCTCTATCTGTTCCATCAATGTTACTAGAAGTAACAATATTTAAACCTTTTTCAAAACATGTAACAAAAGCTTCTTTAGTTAAAATATCAAAAATATATATTTTATTGAAAATAACATCCATTAAATATCACCTCCCTCTGTGTATAAATAAAATACCATTAAATAAAATACTTTTTTCATGTATTTTGTGTATTCTATAGGGAATTCACTATCAAATACATTATTTAAAATATTAAAAAGGTCATTTTCGTTTCTTATCTTATCTATATTCCCTTCAATATACTCAAAAATTGATATCTTTAATACATTCAACTCATGGCTTTGATCAATTTCCAGTAAATTAGTTAAAGCTTGATTATATAATCTTCTTTCTGATGGGAATAAAGTTTTAATATAATCTTTAACCTGCTCAATGCCTGTTATAGATTTTTTCCTATGAGATTCAAGCATTTTATTAAACTCATTTTTAGAAATTCCTTTTAATTCTAGTACATCATTATAATTAGTGATTGCCATCTCATAAGAAGCTTTTTTCTGAGCTGTATCAGATACTAATCGAAATAAAGCATTAGGATTATTAGGTTCTTCATTTTTTATTTCTTGGAAAGCTTCAATTAACTTTCCAAGCAAAGCATAATGAGGATTTGTTAAGTCCATACTTTCACATACATAAAAAACATTATCAAGAATGACTTCTGATAACTTTAGTTCTTCTTGCAATTTATCTTCAATAAAATCTATTACTGTTTTGTCCAACTCACCTAAACAAACTTCTTGCCTTAAATCTTCTTTACTATCAATTTTCAAATGCTTATTACAAACTACAGCCAGCTTTATATTATGATTTGGGTTGTAAAGAGCATACAATGTTCCCAAAATAGATCTACTATTTCCTTTTCTCTTAGTTAGTGTTTTAGAACTATGATTACCTCTATTTATTGTTTTCACCTGGTAAAAATCAAGACCATTATCACGATGCAATTCAATATCACATTTGAAATCAAACACAATTGTATAGTCATCGTACAGCTTATATGCATCAATTAATTTACCAACTCCCCACAACAATTCAACTCTAAATCTATTTTTCGTTCTACTACCTGCTAAATCTAATGGTAAATTCATATAATAGTTCGAATATTCCAATATAATCACCTCACTTTTATGTCGTCATGCATTTATCATGTAACCTTTATAATATTTAATTAGTTTTTTCAAAAATCACTCTATAATCTTCTGTATGCCTTCTAATTCAAAAATATCAAAAACAGAACATCTGTAATTAAATTTTGTCTGTCTTAATTTATAAAATGTAATTTTCCTAATTTTGCTTTTCCATAAATTCACTATTTATCATACCTAATTCTTTTATTTTTGTAATAACATTTTATAATTAAATGATATCACTACATCCTACTTAAATATTTTATTTATTCTATTATATCATTAAATATACGTCAAAAATAAAACGTTCTCCTTGATATAAAATTTATGCTTAAAAAAATAAAATCATTTCACTTCTCTAATACTTAATATTTTTTATCTATGATATGCCAGACAGTGTCTGTTAAATTACATCTCATTGATTCTATTTGAAATAATTCTCACTACACCAACAACCTTATCAAAGGTCAAATCTCCAATATACTTATTTTCACTGAAATATACTTCCCACAAGGATCTCAGGTATGAATCTTCTTTTATATTCTCGATTATTTCCTCAGAGTCTTGCATTATCTCCTGACTTCCTCTTTTGTTTGAGGTTCTCTCTATTGCTTCTTTTAAAATTTTATAATTTATACCATCTTTTTTTAGTTTGTAGAGAGTGTATAGATCGAAAAGTCTCTCATTCGTGTTGTTGTTATATTTCTTCTGATTATGGTTTCGTATTTTTCAGCTAAAATTGTTTCTAATGGATATGCCATTATTTTTATATTTTCTTTGCTAAAGATACAGGGATAGGTGTATTCTATTTCTCTTGGTGTTATTGCATCTCCTGTTGTTAGGTCAAGTTTCATTGGGTTTTTAGTTTTCCCAATATTTGCTATTAGTGAAATTCTAAAGTTTTCGTACTCGTCTTCTTCTCTAATATAAGAGATGTCTTTTATTTCAAATTTTATTCCATCGTCTACATTGATATTTATGATTTCTTCTACGATTTCTTTTATTTTTTCTTCTTTTAGGGGTATGCCTTTTATGGTTGTGTCCATGTCCATAGTTGTTCTATTTTCAATACCAATTAGAGATGATATTAGTAATCCTCCCTTTATTACAAAATTGTTTTTGTAATTTGATTTGGATAGCCTTTCTAAAAATCTTTCAAAGAAATATATTTGCAGAACTTCTTGAGACTTTAGATTTTTCTTCTCTGCCATACTTCTTATCTTGCCCTTTATACTCTCGATATTAATCACGATAATACCTCCATATATTTTCTAATTTCNTTCTAAAAATCTTTCAAAGAAATATATTTGCAGAACTTCTTGAGACTTTAGATTTTTCTTCTCTGCCATACTTCTTATCTTGCCCTTTATACTCTCGATATTAATCACGATAATACCTCCATATATTTTCTAATTTCGTCTTCTATTTTAAATAGCCTACTGTATTTTATTATTCGTCTTCGATTTTTATTTGTTGATTTAAAGTATCTTTTTAGGGCTTCTGTAAAAATCTGTTTATCTATTTTTTCTCTTTCGATTATGATATCGCAAATTGTTCGATCTATATCGTAAGCTGGAATAAGGTAGCCTTGTGGTGATTTTATTTCTGTCTTTCCTAGTTCGTATAAATCTTTTTTTACATAGTGAACTTGTAGATCCTCATATCTTTTTTTGATATGGCTTGCATTGTAGCCTTGGGGTACAGATATATGAAATACATTTGGAGTCCTATCTGATAGGTCATGGAGGTATAGGGCTGTTTGATGGGAAAATATAATTCGATTACTATTTGATGATATTAAAACAAAATCGTCTATTACTTTTCCTTTTAATTGATATAAGCCTGGTCTTAATCTTTCTAATTGTCCGATTTTTGTTAATTCTGATAAATTATGCCTAGTATATCCAAGTTCTTCTGCTTCTTTGTTGGTGATTACTAAATTTTCGTGGATATATTCTTTAAGTGTATTCATAGTCCGCCTCCTCTCGTTTACGCTTTTATTATATATTATAAAAGCGAATATGTAAAGTTGTTTATGAGTTTTCCATTTTTTGAAAAAGGATGTAACTAAACCTTACATCCTTTAATAAAAAAAGAGCAGCCTTTTAAGCTACTCTTGTAGAAAGTATAAAATGGGTTTTATCTTATTATATTTTTCTTTGTGTCTCCTCATACCAGTTACAAAACTACTCTTACGTTCATGTAGTTTTTTTGAGTCTTTTTGACATATCCTTCTTCATCTTTATCAAATACAAAATGCTTATAAAACTGCTTAAAATGCAGGATTTCTATATTTACATCTTTTGTATCAACGCTATAGTCTCCACGTGTCTTGAATTTGGAAATTGGTCGAAGATTTCATAATCTTTTATCTCATAGCCCTTATCTAAAAATACCTTTAGGTTATCCATTTGACTTTTTGGATTGCAAGAAATGTATACAAATTTCTTGCAGTCGATATCTAGGATTTTATCTAGAGATGCTGGACTAATGCCGGCCCTTGGTGGGTCAAGGATTACAACATCGTATTTATCTCCTACTTTTTCAATCTCTTCTAGGACATCTCCGCAAAGGAAATTTACATTATTGAGTTCATTTAATTTTGCATTTTCCCTTGCCTTGTCAACTGCTTCTTCGACTATTTCTATACCTGTTGCTGTATTTGCTACAGTTGCCATTAACTGGGTAATGGTTCCAGTTCCTGAGTATAAGTCTAAGACATTCATAGATGAGTCAATTTCCGCAAGGTCGAAAGCTTTTTGGTAAAGTTTTTCCGCTGTAAAGACATTTGGTTGAAAAAATGAAAATGGTGATATCTTAAAGGATAGGCCTAGCATTTCTTCTGTAATATATTCCTTACCATAGATTAGCTTAATCTTTTCAGGAATTACCGCATCTGCTAGAGAATCATTTAAGACATGATAGATTGAAAATATCCTCCCATCCAAATCTAGATCAAGGAGCATATGCATAAAAAGCCTTAACCTCATATCATCAAAGCTGTCATCTGAGCTTGTGACAAGTAGTATCATGATTTGGCCTGTGTGGTGGGCCTTTCTTACAACAAGATGTCTTAAAAGACCTTCTTTAGTAGTTTTGTGGTAAAAGTCAGTGTTTTTCTCCCTAAAATATTTTTGAACTCCAGCCCTAATTTTATTAAAATCATCATCTACTATGTTGCAATCATAGCAATCCACGATTTCATAAAACCTCCTTTGCCTGTGAAGACCGAGTATAAGCGGACCACCCTTTACAGCATCTCCAAAGGTGTATTCCATCTTATTCCTGTAGCCCTTTGTCACTGCAGACCTATTTATTTTTATATTTCCGTCATAGGAGATTCCGCTGTCTTTAAAGAGGGTCTTGATCATGTCATGCTTTAGCATTAGCTCTGTTTCATAAGGAATTTTTTGGTAGGCACATCCCCCGCACACTCCTGCATGTGGACAATACTCCCTTGCATTTTCTAGCTTTGATTCTTCTATAAGATTTATGTACTTGGCCCTTATTCTTTCCTTGTTTTTCTTTCCGGTCTTTACATTTATAGTTTGACCTAAGATTCCTCCCTTAAACTCAACCCTTCTCCCATTTTCATCATATCCTATGGAAAGATTTGGGTATTTCATTTCGCTTATTTTTATTTCTTTAGTTGGTCTTTTTTTCATTATCACTCCAAAAATTATTTATTGCTCTTTGTAAGCTTTGGCTATCATTGACCAAGGCTTGGTTTCTCCAGTGTTTTGGAAAAAGTCTCATATATTTTTGCCAGAAATACCTGTCATCAACTAGATAAATTATCCCCTTATCTTCTTCACTCCTAATAACCCTGCCTGCGGCTTGAAATACTTTATTTAAGCCTGGATAGGTGTAGGAATAATCAAAACCATCGTATTGATTTTTGTCAAAATGATATTTGATTAGATTTCTCTCGTTTGATAAGCCTGGCATGCCTACAGATATTATCATAGACCCTATAAGCCTATCCCCTCTTAAGTCAACTCCTTCAGAAAAAATTCCACCTAGGACTAAAAATCCTACCCTAGCAGAATCTTCTGTAAATTCCTCAAGAAATTCGATACGCTTAGCTTCATCCATAATTCTTTCTTGAACTATTATACTATCATCAAAGCTCTCCCTATAATATTCTGCCACATCTTCCATATAAGAATAAGATGGGAAGAAAATAAAATAATTGCCTTTTTTTGATTTTACAAATTCATTTATATCCTCAGCAAGGATTGCCAAGTTATTGTTCCTATCCCTATACCTAGTTGATATAGGACTTTTAAGAATCATTAGGTGATTAGGATTAAAGGGCATATCTAATCTTAACTTTAAGGCTTCCTCACCTGCTAGCATCTTTATAAAGTAAGGCATCGGTGAGAGGGTGGCTGAGAAAAATATAGAGCTTCTTGCTAGCTTATATTTATTCTTTAGAACTTCTCTTGGGTCAACACACTTTATCTCAAAAGATCTCTCCATTGATTCTGGATCATAAGATATTATATTATAAAATCCATCTGTAAAATAATCTGACACCTTAAGATACTTATTTATATCAAAATATAAGTCTAAGACCTGATCGTAAGATTCGTGGTCCTTTTCTTCTACCAAAAATTTCTCCATGGTTTTTGATAAGGAAATCAAATCCTTATCTAAGATGTCTATATAATCACTTGTAAAATAATAGGTCTTGCCTTTTGCTATTTGGCCAAGCTTATAAAAATCTTCTGTAATATTAGAAAGTTTAGAAACTAGCTTTTTTTCCTTTTTCTCATCCAAATTTTTAACTAGGGATGTAAAGTCTGACTCTAAAAACGTAAAAGAATACATATCCCTAGACCTTTCTAAGAGATTATGAGCTTCATCAATTAAAAATACATAAGAATCTATAACTTCATCAAAAAATCTTCTTAAAAATACATTTGGATCAAAAACATAATTATAATCACAAATAATAACATCTGCATATAAACTTATATCAAGCTCAAATTCCAACGGGCAAACAGAATATTTTTTTGAATATTCAATAATAGTGTCATAATCCATTATCTCTTCTTCAGAAAGGATGTCCTTTAAGGCTTCATTTACCCTATCGAAATGGCCAAGGGCATATGGACAATCAATAGGATTGCAGGAAACTTCATCATTTATACAGACCTTCTCCTTGCTTGTAAGCTGAAGAGCTTTTATAAACATTCCCTTAGACTTCAATAAGTTTAAACTCTTTAAGGCTTCCTTAGCTATGGTATTTTTACTGGTAAGGTAAAAAATTTTATCTGCCAGATTATTTGGCATAGCTTTTAAAGAAGGATAGAGAGTTGAAATTGTTTTACCAATTCCAGTGGGTGCATCTACAAAGAGATTTTTCTTATCTAGAATCGCGGTATAAACCCCAACCGCCATCTTTCTTTGACCTTTCCTGTAAGAGCCAAATGGAAAATCCAAATCTTTTAGGCTTTCATCTCTAGCCTCTCTATTTTTAGCCAATATTTTAGAAAATACAAGATAATCATCTAATAGGGCAAAATAAAAATCTTTTAGGTTATCAAAGGAGAATTCTTTTTCAAAGGTTTTTGACTTATAATCTTCTGTGGAAACATAAGTTAGGGTGATAAGCATCTTATCTAAATTATTATCAAGTGAATAAAAATATGCATAGCACTTGGCTTGTGCCCAATGGAGTTTATTTTTATCTGTCATTTCTCCAAGGTCCCTAGATGTTGATTTAATTTCATCAATTAAAAATAAGTCATCCTTTTTTCCAACACCATCAGCCCTACCTTCAACTACAAATTCTACATCCTTGTAACTAGTGGTATTTGTGAGTTTGTATTCTTTTTTATAATTTTTACCATATTGGGCTTGGATTTTTTGGTGGGCTCTTATGCCTTCTATCATCCTAGTATTATCACGGAATCTATTGTCTATATCGCCAGATCTCATGACAAATTCAATAAGGTTTCTAACAGATGTTTTAATTTTCATAGTCTCTCCTAAGTATATTATAACATATTGGGTATAGGTATGGTAAGGAGGCCTATATGAACGAAACCATAAAAAACCTATTAAATCACAGGACAATTAGAGAATTTACTGATAAAAAAATTGATCAAGATACAATAAAAACCTTGCTAGATGTAGTAAATATGTCTGCATCAAGCAATGGTATGCAAAATATGTCTGTAATCAGGGTTACAGACCAAAAAATAAAAGATGAGCTTGCAGATAATGGCAACCAAGCCTACATGGCAAGGGCTACTGAGCTATGGATTTTCATAGTTGACCTAAAGAGAAATTATGAAATTGCCAAGGAAATGGGTCTTGAAAATGATAATATCATAAGCTTCGATAAATTTATCCAAGGTTTTACTGATGGAGTAATAGCTGCCCAAAACCTTACAGTTGCAGTCGAGTCTTTAGGTCTAGGTGCAAATTATTTTGGAAATATCCACAATGACACAGCCAGGGTTATAGAACTTTTGAAAATGCCAAAATTGACCTATCCGGTAGTGGGTGTTGGCTTTGGAGTTCCTAACCAAAATCCACAAATCAAACCAAGAATGAACATAAGTTTAAAAACTTTTGAAAATTCTTATAAGACCTATGACTCATATCTAGATATAATTTCAGACTATGATAAGGAAATGACTACCTATTACGACCTTAGGGAAAATGGCAGAAAGAGCGCATCATTTTCTTCACAGATTCCTAAAAAACAAGGTACTATAATAAAAAATAGAAATAAGATGTTTGAAACCCTCAAAAACCAAAGCTTTGTCCTAGACCCAAAAGAATAATTGCAAATTTAAGATAAAAGTTTATAATATTTCTATCAGAGTAGGTAAAGAGCATTAAGTGCTGGAAAATGGGTTGTTGTTTCCAGACGAAGAAGATTCATGATTCTTTATCGCAACCGCTGCCCTCTGATAGAAAGGGGAAAAAAATGAATAAAAAATTAAGTATTGATTCACTCGTGAAAGCTGCTATGCTAACAGCATTATCAATCATCTTTTCAAGATTTTTTGGTATTTTTATCACACCTTCAATTAAGTTTTCTTTTGGCCACTTGCCATTGATGGCCGCAGGCATGCTATTAGGTCCGATACCTGGAGCTCTTGCTGGACTTGCAGCCGACTTAATAGGTGTTGCTATAAATGCTGGAGGCACTCCACACTTTGGATTTACCCTAGTATCTGTTTTGACTGGTCTAATTCCAGGAATAATATCAGAATACTCAAAGGATAAAAACATTTCTATGAAGGTTCAAGTAGGGCTTATGGTTTTTTTTGTGTTTTATATCTGCCATATGTTCTTAAATACCTTATGGTTAAGCCAATTGATGAATACACCTTACAAAGCAATGTTAGTTTCACGTTTTATTAAAGTATTAGTAGATGGAATAATAAACTATTTCCTTTTATATTTCATAGCTACAAAATTACTAGATAAATTAAAATAATAAGAGGCTGTTGCAGAATGAATAAATCGTCCCAAATCATTAGAGGAACCTCCACGAAAATTTTGCCTCCATGAGCCGGCAGGCTAGGCCAAAAATTTTCTAAGATAACCCTCTAATGATGGGACGATAGTTATTCATAGTTTTGCAACAGCCCTTTATTTATTTGCTTCTATAAATTTATTTATATGAGTTATTACTTCTTTTTTGAAAGAATCATCCCCAGCATAGCCTACTACCAAGTGACCATGCTCCTTTACCTTTCCAACAACCATGAGATTTCTATATAGTTTATTTTCACCTGTGCCTAGGTATCTCATATCCGTGATTATACCTATAATCATCCTTGGAAAATCTATTCCATGATCTATTTCAAATTCTCTCATTACTCCATGGGCCATAATCTCTGCTGCCACTCCATCATCTATAGTCAATCCATCAAGGTTGGCTATCAATATATTTGCTTCTTTTAATTTGGCAGTATCAGCTTGAGATATTTTTATATCTGTGATAATTGCATCATTTGTCTTTTTATCATTTATATCTGCATTTCTTTGTGGAACATAGAGTTCTAGATTAGTATTTTTTTCTATATACTGGGCTAAATCTTCTGTCCACCTAAACATAGCATCATTAAAAAAATGACTTGCTAAATATCCTTTCATTTATTCTCCTTAAAAACTTCTGCCAGCTCCACCGCCACCAGATGATCCTCCTCCTCCGGAAAATCCTCCGCCAGAGCCGCCGCCAAAGCTTGATCCTCCCCAAGATGAGCCTCCAAAGCCTCCACCTCTTGGATAAAATCCTCCAAAGCCACCCGGGCCTCTTCTTCTAAAGCCGCCTCCGCCTCTTCTGTTATTATTATTTAAAAGATTTGAGACTATTATAAATATTACCAAAAGCATTATTAGTGTTGAAATAGGAAATCCATCGTCACTATCAACAGGCTCAAGTCTTTCCTGGTAGGAAGAGTAGTCCTTTTCAAGCTCAATGTCATATTCCGCAGCTATTTCTCCAACAACTGCATTAAATCCTTCATTTAGAGCTTGTGAATAATCGCCTTCTTTAAGCTTTTCGAGCATGAAGTTATCAATTATTCTACCTACCTTACCATCATTAAGCCTACCTTCTATTCCATAACCAGTAATTATATTTATTTGCCTTTTGCCATTTGGTCCTGGTCCTAAAAATAAAATTAGTACTCCATTTTCCTTATCCTTATCACCAATTTTCCAAGCATTAAAGATATCAGTTCCATAAGAATAACCATCGAGTCCATCTGGATTCTCTAAGCTTATAACGACCACTTGAGAGCCAGTTTTATCTTCTAGCTGTCTATTGGTCTTATTTATATTTTCTTTTGTAGCTTCATCTAGTATTCCAAGCTCATCCAGGTAATAATCGGTGCTTGGGCTTGGTATGCTAGCATAAGATTTAATTTGAAAAAGGCAGAAAAGAACCGCTATTAGTATTCCTAGCCTTTTAAATCTTGCCTTTCTCATAATATTTCTCCTAGTTACCAAAGTCTACTTTTGGTGCATCTTGTGCACCAGCATCAGCCTTGAAATATTCTGCTGGGTCATATCCTGTAAATTTAGCTATGATATTTGTTGGAAATCTTCTAATATCTTTATTATATTCACCAACTGCTTCGTTATAGTTCTTTCTTTCTGTTGAAATCCTATTTTCTGTTCCTGCAAGCTCATCCATAAGCTGAACAAATTGTGTATCTGCCTTAAGCTCCGGATAGGCTTCTACTACTACATTAATATCCCCTATAGCTCTTGTTAATTGGTCATTTGCTTCTGCTAATTCTTCTGGGCCCTTAGCATTTTGTATACCTGCTCTAGCATTTGTTACTGCTGTTAGGGTTTCATTTTCATGATCTGTATAACCTTTTACAGTGTTTACCAAATTTGGTATAAGGTCAGCCCTTCTTTGAACAACGTTTTGTACTTGTGCATAGGCTTGATTTACATTTTCCCTGCTTCCTGCAAGTCTGTTATAGGTTGGAACGATCATAAATAATCCTAGGGCAATAATTACAATTATGCCTATAATTAATCCTTTACTTCCTGAACCTCTTCTTCTTTCTGTCATATTTCCTCCTAAATTACTCTTTTTCTATTTATACCCATCTAGGATAATAATCTCATTATTTTCTAAAGTTTTCCTAACATCTATTATTCTTTGATTTGAAGAACCTCTAAATTTAAGCTTTAGATCCTTGAGATCTTCTATAAATTCACCATCTACCAAGACATCAATCTCCTCTAAAATCTCTCTAGCTAATTTCATATTCATCAGATCTTCTATCTTAAAACCTGTATAAACCCATATGGACTTATCTACTTCTTTTCTAATGTTAATTAAAGCTTTTTTAAGGCCTAAGGGATTTTCAAATGGCTCGCCTCCTAGGACTGTAAGCCCTTCTACTTCCCTAAGTTTAAGATAAGAAATAACCTCTTCTTCGGCTGCCCTATCCCATTTTTTCCCAAAAGAAAAATCCATATAGTCCCTATTAAAACAATTTGGACAATTTCTATCACAACCTGTTAGGAAAAAAGTGGTCCTGATACCAGGACCATTTGCTACATCGTATTTTCTTATTTGACCGTAATTCATATGTGGAGCACTCTCGCTTTTATTTCCTTGGTTCTGCCTTCATTCCAGAAATTTTCACCAAGATATCCGCAAGTTCTCCTTACTACTGTAAGTTTTGCCCTATCGTGGTTGCCACAATTTGGACAATACCATTGGTTATCATCATCAAGAAGAATTTCTCCATCATAGCCACAGTTGCCACAATAATCACTCTTTGTGTTAAATTCGGCATATTGGATGTGGTCATAAATATATTCTATCATTGTAAGAACTGCTTCAATGTTATTGGTCATATTTGGTATTTCTGCATAAGAAATACATCCTCCAGTTGATAATTTTTGGAAATTACTTTCAAAATCAAACTTATCAAATACTGTTATATTCTCTCTAACATCCACATGGAAGGAGTTGGTATAATAGCCCTTATCTGTTACATCAGCTATATCTCCAAATCTCTCTTTATCAATTGATGCAAACCTGTGGGTTAAGCTTTCTGCTGGTGTTCCATAAACTGCAAAGGCTATATGGTATTTATCTGTCCATTCTTCCTTCTTGGAATTTAGAAGTTCCATGATTTTCATGGCAAATTCATAGCCTTCTTTTGTGGTATGGGATACTCCCTTTGTAAGCTTGGTTGCTTCATAGACTCCTATATAGCCAATAGTTACAGTTGCATAACCATTTTCTAGAAGTGGTTTTATTGACTCGTGTTTTTTAAGTCTTGCTATCGCTCCATGTTGGAAGTGTATTGGTGATGAGTCACTTGTGACCTTTGATAAGTGTTCATATCTTAAGAGTCCTACTCTTTTTACTAAATCTAGTCTTTTTTCTAATATTTCAAAAAAGAGTTTCTCATCACCATCTGCAAGGATTGCAATTTGAGGGAGGTTTATTGTACAAACTCCCATGTTAAACCTACCATCAAATTTATAATCCCCATACTTATCCTTGTAAGGAGGTAGGAAGGCCCTACATCCCATTGGAGAAAATACATTGCCTTCGTAATTTTCACGCATTTTCTTAGCTGAAATATAGTCTGGATACATTCTTTTTGCCGTACATTTGGCTGCAAGCCTTGTTAGGTCAAAATATTTTGAATCTATATGGATATTATTTTCATCTAAGACATATATTAACTTAGGGAAGGCTGGAGTTACATAAACTCCTTGCTCGTTTTTGATTCCTTCTATTCTTTGCTTTAGGATTTCTCTTATTATTTGGACTGTCTCATCTAAATATGGATCATTTTCATCTGTATGCATAAATAAGGTTACAAATGGAGATTGACCATTGCTTGTCATGAGGGTATTTATCTGGTATTGGATTGTTTGTATGCCGCTTTCCAGATCTCTTTGGGTAAGAGCCTTGGCCATTTTTTGGATATCTTCTTCATTTGCCAGAATTTCTTTTGATAATTTAAGGTTCTTAGCATATGATTTTTTAAGATATGGGCTTAGGCATGATATATTTATTGATTGGCCCCCATATTGGTTTGATGCAATTTGGGCTATGATTTGAGTCATAACATTGCAAGCTACCTGGAATGATTTTGGACTTTCTATCATCTTTTCGTTGACAACTGTCCCATTATCTAACATATCTTTCATATCTACTAGGCAGCAATTAAAAATTGGCTGGATTAGATAATCAAGATCATGGATATGTATGGCTCCTGATTCGTGAGCTTCTACAAGATCAGCTGGGATTAGTTTTCTCTTTGCTATATCTTTTGCAACTTCTCCTGCTATTAGGTCCCTTTGGGTTGAGGCAATTATTGGATTTTTGTTTGAGTTTTCATCCATTACATCTATATTTGTCTGATTTAATAGACCGATTATTTCATCGTCAGATGTATTTTGCTCACGCTTGTAGGCTTGAACTGCCTTGTAGGACTCGTAGGCCTTAGCTGTTGCAGGATTTTTCCTATCTATTAATTTGTAGTAGACTAGGTCTTCAATTTCATAAATGGAGATTTCTCTTTTATTTTTAGATCTCTCCTCAATTTCACTAGCTATCTCAGCCGCTTGGCCTTCCACATAAATACCACTTGGGGAATGCATGGCTTTTTCTATGGCTAGAGTAATTTTATCTTTATAAAAATCGACTTTAGTCCCGTCTCTTTTTATTACTTGTAACATTTTTACCTCCGAAATCTTATGTATATATGATACCACAAATAAGATTTTCTGTAAAATATTTAGCACTATATATAGTGCTCGAATAGCAATTAAATACTATATATAGTATTTTTGGCTCAAAATAGCCAAAGAAAAAACAGAGCAATCTATTAAATCACTCTGTCTATTTTTCTACTTGTCTTAACTAAGCTATTTAACTTTAAAGGTCAAATTATTATTCTCATCTAGAACTAAGACTGCTGTATCTTTTTCTGCTACCTTTCCTTCTATAATCAATTTACCTAAAATAGTTTCAACGTTTCTTTGTAGGAATCTCTTGACTGGCCTTGCACCATATTCAACATCATAAGAATTTTCTAGGATATATTCTTTTGCTGATGGGCTGATTTCAAGTTTGATATCCCTATCAGCTAATCTCTTTCTTATATTGTCGATTTGTAGATCTATTATTTCATAAACTTGATCGCTAGTTAGTGGTGTAAACATAACTATATCATCAATCCTGTTTAAAAATTCTGGCTTAAAGGAATGTCTTAGGGATTCTTCTACTTGATATTTGTTTTCTTCCTTGATTGTGCCATCTTCTTTTAGACCATCAATTAGGTACTGGCTGCCGATATTTGATGTCATTATTATGATGGTATTTTTAAAGTCTACAGTCCTACCTTGACTATCTGTAAGCCTTCCATCATCTAAGACTTGTAAAAGTATATTAAAGACATCTGGATGGGCTTTTTCTATCTCATCAAATAAGATTACTGAGTAAGGTTTACGTCTTACAGCCTCTGTTAGTTGGCCTCCTTCTTCATAGCCAACATAGCCAGGAGCTGCACCTATAAGTCTTGATACAGAATATTTTTCCATATATTCTGACATATCTATCCTTATCATATTGTGCTCATCATCAAACATGGCCTCTGTTAGGCTCTTTGCAAGCTCTGTTTTACCAACACCTGTAGGACCTAGGAAAATGAAGGATCCTATTGGCCTATTTTCATCCTTAAGACCTGATCTAGCTCTTATTATTGCATCTGCTACTGCTTTGATAGCTTCATCTTGTCCAATTACTCTTTGATGAAGGGTCTCATCTAGGTGGAGGATTTTACTTCTTTCACTTTCTACAAGTTTTGATACTGGTATATTTGTCCAAGAACTCACTACATCAGCTACATCTTCATCAGTAACTTCCTCTTTTATGCTTTCTTTATTTTCATTTTCTGACTTGCCACTTAATTCTTTTAGTTTATTTTCAAGAGCAACTAGCTCACCATATTTAAGTTCAGATAATTTTTCAAAATCATAAGATCTCTCAGCTTGGTCAATTTCTATCTTGACCCTATCGATTTCTTCTTTTATATCCTTAACTTCATCGATAGCAGATTTTTGTTCTTTCCATTTAAGGAAATCTTCATTATATTTTTCAGATAAATCTGCCAATTCTTTTTCTAACTCTTCAAGTCTTTTCTTAGAATACTCATCTTCTTCTTTTTTAAGAGCTGTTATTTCAATTTGTAATTGTAAAAGCTTTCTCTTTTGCTCATCTAAATAGCTAGGCATGGTATCTATCTCTGTCCTAACTGTAGCACAAGCTTCATCCATAAGGTCTATTGCCTTATCTGGTAAAAACCTATCAGATATATACCTGTCTGATAATTCAGCTGCTGCTATTACAGCACTATCTTGAATTCTAATTCCGTGGTAGACTTCATATTTTTCTTTGATTCCCCTTAAAATTGAAATTGTATCTTCTACAGATGGTTCATCTACCATTACCTTTTGGAATCTTCTTTCAAGGGCCCCATCTTTTTCGATGTATTCCCTATATTCATTTAGGGTTGTAGCACCTATTACCTTGATTTCTCCGCGGGCAAGCATTGGCTTCATGATGTTTGATGCATCCATTGCACCCTCGCTCTTACCAGCTCCAACTATGGTGTGGATCTCATCTATGAACATTATAATCTGACCTTCAGATTTTTTGACTTCTTCAATTACTGCCTTGAGTCTCTCCTCAAATTGGCCCCTGTATTTAGCACCTGCTACTAGGGCACCCATGTCAAGTGAGAAAATCCTCCTGCCTTGAAGTGGCTCTGGAACATCGTTATTTACAATTCTTTGGGCAAGACCTTCAACTATAGCAGTCTTACCAACACCTGGTTGACCTATTAGGACAGGGTTGTTTTTCTTACGTCTACTTAGGATTCTAAGAGCATTTCTAATCTCACTATCCCTACCAATAACTGGGTCAATCTTACCTTCCCTAGCTTCTGCTGTTAGGTCTCTACCGAATTTTTCTAGAGGATTTGAAGTTTCTTCTGGGTTATCGCTTGTAACTTTTTGACCATTCCTGACTTTTAGGACAGTATCTTTGAAGGCCTTGTAGGTAATATTATATCTCTTGTTAAGATCAGTGACCTCACTTTTTTCCTTAAGTAGTGATAGGTAGATGTGCTCTACTGATATAAAGGAATCCCCCATTGCTTCTGCTTCATCTTCTGCTTTTAGGAATATTCTTTGAAATACTTGTGATGGATAGGTCTTAGCATTTCCTGATTGTTTTGGCAAAGACTCTATCTTTTTCTCTAGATCGTTTTTATAAGAATTTACATCTACTCCCATGTCCTTTAAAACCATTGATACATAGGAATCTGAACTTTCTACTAGGGCTAGGCCAAGATGAAACTCAGTCACTTCTGGGTTTGCATCTTTTATAGCCATTGAATTTGCATTATTAATTGCTTCAATTGATTTTTGTGTTAATTTATTGTTATCCATATTATCCCTCGATTTCTTTTAACTTTTTATATAATTCGATTTGTTCTTCATTAAGATCTGGGTTATCTATTTGAATTTCAAGGATTAAATCGCCCTTGTTATTTTTCCTATCTACATAACCCCTATCTTTTAGTCTAATTTTTTTGCCTGTATTTATCTTTTCTGGAATATTTACTAGCAAGGCCCCTGATTTAGTATCTACCTTTACCTTTTTTCCAAAGTAGGCATCCCATGGGCTAAGCTTAATTTTTTTGATTAAATCTATTCCATCAAGAGCAAGGTATTCATCATCTTTTATATTAACTTTTACATATATATCTGCTGCAAGACCGTATTTTGAACCATCAATTCTAATCTTATTTTTGTTTTTAAGACCCTTTGGTATCTTAACATCTATATCGGTAAGCCTTCCTTGTGAGTTAACAGATATCTTTCTAGATGTACCTTCCATGGCTTCATCTATTGATATAGTAACTTCGGTATTTAGCTTCGATTTTTCTTTTTTTGAAAATCCGTTTCCAAAACCCCCAAACCTTGAACTGTGGCTTGTGCTATGACTTTTAGATCCAAAACCACCGAATAAGGTATCAAAAAAGTCTGAAAAACCTGAATCATTCGAACTTGTATATGTGTATGAGCCATTTCCGAAGTTTCCAAAATCAAATCCAAAATCTCTCGGATCAAAATTTTGACCACCTGTAAAATTGGCTCCTGAACCAAAGGTATCATACTTTTGTCTCTTATCAGGATCTGATAAAACCTCGTAGGCTTCATTTATTTCTGTAAATTTTTTGTGTGCACTTTCATCATCTGGATGAAGGTCTGGGTGGTATTTTTTAGCTAATTTTCTATAAGCTTTTTTGATCTCATCGGCGCTAGCTTTCTTATCCACCCCTAGCACTTCATAGTAATCTTTATATTGCATATTTACCTCCATCTTTTTCGTTTGACCATCTCTGACCTTAATTTAATTATACTGACTTAAATATGCATTTCAAGTATATTTATGACTTTTTGACCAATAATTTTTATATAAATTTAACCAATAAAAAAGAGCTTTACTAATAAAGCTCCAAATTTTAGTGGTCGTATTCTACTATTGATATTACATCGTAATCTTTTAGATATTCTCTACCCTTTAGGCCTGTAAGTTCGATTAAAAATTCAAAGCATACAACTTCTGCTCCAAGGCTTTCAACTAGTTTTGCGCTTGCCTTAGCAGATCCACCTGTGGCTATAAGATCATCTACTATTACAATTTTGTCCCCTGGTTTTAGGGCATCCTTGTGGATTTCAAGCTCGTTTGAACCATATTCAAGCTCATAGGATACTCTTTCAATTTCTCCAGGCAATTTCCCTGGTTTTCTAATAGGAATGAAGCCCTTGTTTAATCTATCAGCAAGGGGTGCACCAAAAATAAGTCCTCTTGATTCTACTCCTGCTATATAGTCAAACTCGTAATCTTTTAATGCTTCTTCTAACCTATCTAGGGTTTCTTTAAAGCCTTCCCTATTTTTAAGTAAGGTTGTTATATCCTTAAAAGATATACCTTTTTCTGGATAGTCTTCTATAACCCTGATTAATGATTTTATGTCCATATCTCCTCCATCTTTGTACATTTGTATTATACCCTAATATTAATTTCTTAAATAAGATTTTAGATAATTTTGCCTAATTTCTTCTATAGAATTAGGATAAACCTTAAAATAAGATATACCACCCGCATTAAATGGCTCACCTTCAAGACGAATGGAATTAATATTTGAAGGATCTACGCTCTTAAAATCTAAAGCTAAGGACGAAAGGTTTTTAAGACCTATATTTGTCTTAATGTATGGTTTCATAGCCTTGTATACTGATGGAAGCTTGCTTATATTTTCTGCCTTTGTTGCTTCCTTTATAAACTGTTTCATAAAATCTTGTTGGGTATTTATCCTACCAAGGTCTGCATTTTGATAGCCCTTTCTAAAGCGAACATAGGCTAAGACCTCATCACCTGCCATTTTCCTTATTCCTGGGCTAATGCCCATGGCACTTGCTACTTCATTACTTACTTCTACATCCATACCGCCAAGGGCATTGATCCCTGCAATAACTGCATCAAATGAAATAACAAAGTACTTATCCAGATTTATTCCTAGAAAATCCCTCACAACTTCCATTGTCAAATCAATTCCGCCATAAGAGTGGGCTGCATTAATCTTATCCATTGACCCCCTAATTGAAACATAGGAATCTCTTGGGATTGAAATCATGTCTATGGTGTTTTTATCCTTATTTACATTGACAAGCATAAGCGTGTCTGTTCTTGTGCCAGTATCTTCTCCAGTCGAATCTACTCCTGCAAGCAAGAACATAAACCCTCTGTCATTTGAAATATCAAAAATTTCACCACCAGCTCCATCATTTTTAAAAAAGTTTAGTAAGAGAAAACCTGCAGCAAAAACCACTACAAACATCAAAAATACAAGTACCGATTTAATTATTTTTATCATATTATTTTTCATTTTATCACCTATGACTATTTTACACCCTTTTTAAAAGATTTTCTTAAAATATTTGTAAGTTAGGCTATAATAAAGACAGGAGGAATCATGTTAATTAAAAAAATTGATGAATATCTAAATGAAAATACCTATCCCTTCCATATGCCAGGCCACAAAAGATCGAAGCTTTTAAGAAATGACCTGGGATATTTAAGAGATTTTACAGAAATAGAAGGACTTGATAACCTCAATGACCCCAAAGAAATCTTTGTAAAAATGCAGATAGCTATTGCCGAAAATTATCGAGTAAAAGATGCTATAATTTCTACAAATGGATCAACAAATGGCATCCTTGCAGCAATAAGAAGCCTCAGCAAAAACAATAAAAATCTTCTAATAGAGAGGTCATCCCATAAGGCTGTTTATAATGCCGCTCTCATAAATAAATGCAAACTTGACTACATCGATATAATAACAGATGAGGTAAGCGCTGTAGCAGGTATCGATTATAATGTTTTAGAGAATAAATTAAAAAACAAATCCTATGGGGCTGTGGTGGTGACAAGTCCTTCCTATGAAGGTTATATACTAGATTTAGAAAAAATTTATGGCATATGCCAAAAATATGAGACCAAACTTTTTGTAGACCTAGCCCACGGGAGCCACTTATACCTAAATGAACTTTATAAAAATATCTTTGACCTAGCTGTTACATCCTTTCACAAAAATCTCTCAGCCCTTACCCCATCAGCCGCTCTTTTGGTAAATGATGAATCTTTGATAGGAAGTCTTAAGGAAAGTATGGCGATTTTTCAAACATCATCCCCATCTTATCTAATTTTACAATCCATAGATGAAATGATAGAAAATTTCCCAAAATTTTATAGGCTTATGGATGATTTAAATAAAAATTTAGATAAGCTATATGACCTTGACCTTAAAAACTTAAAGCTAATTGACCATAAGGATAAGGATAGGTCAAAAATACTTATATCCTGTAAAGACGCCAATGTAAGTGGCTTAGAGCTTCAAGAAATCCTTAGGAAAAATAAGATTGAAATAGAGATGGCCTATCCATCCTACGCTCTCTTAATAGCAAGTATTTTTGATAGTGAAGAAGCTTTTAAATATTTAGAAGAAGTTTTATTAAAAATTGATAAGGAGCTTTTCAAATATAAAAATTCTTATACCTTTACTTATCCAAGGCCTACAAAAAAATATGAACTGTATCAGGCTTATGAAAAAGAAAAATCTATGGTAAAGCTAGAAAATTCTATAGGCCACATTGGAGGAGAATTTGTCTATGCATATCCGCCTGGCATTCCTATCCTTACGCCAGGAGAAATCATTGATGAAAATACCTTGGCTTGCCTAGATTTTATGAAATCAAAGGGCCTTTCTTTAAATATCGAAGATGAAATTTCTTGCCTTATTGACAAAAGTGAATAAAAATGCTAAAATTATATACAAAGATGAATTATAAGGAGTGTATTATGAAAAGAATTCTTACATTAAATACAAGAAACTTACACAAGAGCAAAAAAGATGGTGGTTGTGGTGAATGCCAAACTTCTTGCCAATCTGCTTGCAAAACATCTTGCGGAGTTGCAAACCAAGAATGTGTTAGCAAAAAAAATAAATAAGAGCTTACATATTAGAAGGCCTTTGCAAATCTTATCTGATTTTTTGGGTAATTGCGAGGGTCTTTTTGTATTCTTAACTTTTATATTCCTAGTAATTAAGTATAATATATTAGGTTAAAAAACCATAGGAGGAATAATGATACATCAATATAAAGCTAAGGGTTTTAATATTGTTTTAGATATATACAGTGGTTCTGTTCATCTAGTAGATGACCTTACATACGATATAATAGAATCTTACAAGAATTCTGACATAGATAAGCTAAAAACAGATTTAAGCCTTAAGTACAATGTGACAGATGAAGAATTAGAAGCTGCCTTCAATGAAGTAAGCGACCTTATTGAAAGCGGCCAATTGTTTACAGAAGATAATTTCAAGGACCTTGCCATAGATGTAACAAAAAAACCTACAACTATCAAGGCCCTTTGCCTAAATGTAGCCCATACCTGTAATTTTACCTGCGATTATTGCTTTGCTAAGGGTGGAACTTATCATGGACCTGATGCGATTATGTCAAAGGAAGTGGCCAAAGCTGCTATTGACTTTTTACTAGAAAATTCTGGAAGCCACTATAATTTAGATATTGACTTTTTTGGTGGTGAACCTTTGATGAACCTAAGCGTTGTAAAATACACAGTAGACTATGCTAGAAGTAAGGAAGAAGAATTTAACAAGCACTTTAACTTCACCCTTACAACCAATGGCCTACTTCTAAATGACGAAAATATTGACTACTTAAATGAGAACATGAAAAATGTTGTCTTATCCCTGGATGGAAGACGCGAAAAACACGACCACTTCAGAAAAACTATGAAGGGAACAGGTTCCTTCGACCTTATAGTTCCAAAATTTCAAAAACTTGTCGAAAGACGTGGTGATAAGGAATACTATATGAGAGGAACCTATACAGCCAATAACCTTGATTTTACAGAAGATATCAAGACTTATCTTGACCTAGGTTTTAAGAGGACATCCCTTGAACCTGTAGTTGGTTCACCTGATAATGAATATGCTCTAAAAGATGAGCACCTTGATATCCTATATGATCAATATGAGAAACTTGCTGACATGATGATGGAAGCAATTGATAAGGATGATAAATTTATATTCTACCACTATATGATTGATCTTGAAAATGGTCCTTGTATCCACAAGAGACTTTCTGGATGCGGTTCTGGTACAGAGTATATGGCAGTAACCCCTACAGGCGACCTCTATCCTTGCCATCAATTTGTAGGCAATGAAGACTTTATAATCGGAAATATCTATGATGGAGTAAAAAATAAAAGTCTTGTAAATCGCTTTAAAACATGCAACTGCTATTCTAAAGAAGAGTGTAGATCATGCTGGGCCAATATGTATTGTTCAGGAGGCTGTGCGGCAAATAACTACAATGCCACAGGCGATCTAAACCACACCCACGAATATTCTTGCAAATTATTTAGAAAAAGAATTGAAATGGCCCTAGCCGTAAAAATTTATGAATTCCTTAAGGAAGCTGAAAAAGAAGAAAGTCTTGCCTAAGGGCACAAATAAAGCCAAGCTTGTGCTTGGCTTTTAGATTACCCTTTTTTCTGAAGCAAGGGCCAATACTTTTATTTCTTTGGCATGAGATGCTTTTAATACTTTAATGATTTCCTTAGCTGTATTACCTGTTGTTAAGATATCATCGATAATAAGAACAGACTTGCCTGTCATATCTTTTTGGCAAACAAAAGCATCAACTAGGTTGAGACTCCTTTCCTCCCTGCCTAAATCATGCTGGGCCTTGGTGTCTTTAACTTTTCTAAATTCATCCAGATAGCTTGGCCTTATCTTTTCTATAAAGTCATCTGTAATCATCCTTATCTGATCAAATCCCCTATCTATTAGGGTAGATTTTGAAGATGGAGATGTCAATATATAATCAGCATCAAATAAGCCTTTCCTAGTCCCATATTCATACAGAAATTCAGAAAAAACTCTGGAAAGGGATGTATTTCTTTCAAACTTATAATCCCCTATTAGTTTTTTAAAAAAATCATCATAAAAAAACATGGCATAGGCCTTGGTATCTCCTACTAGAAATTCATTGTCTACATAGTCTAGTTTGTCAAAGCAATCTCTACAGATATGGTATTTGTAGATATATTCTTCCTTACAAATATAACACTTGTTAGGGTCTAAAAATAAAAAATCAATCAGCAAGTATAGACTCCATTTCCCCTATCCAATATGCTAGGTTAGTATTTCTCTTATTTGACCTATTATTGTCAACCATTGTCTTTATAAATCTCTTCTCACCCAATAAAATTACCAGACTCTTAGCTCTTGTGATACCAGTATAAAGTAGGTTTCTTGTTAAAAGCATAGGAGCCACCTGCATCATAGGAATTATCACACACTTAAATTCTGAACCTTGTGACTTGTGGACTGTAATAGCATATGATAGGTCTAGATCTTTTATGTCTTCTTTTTTATATTTTATGACCTTACCATCTTCAAACTCAACCTTAAGACTTTCTTCATTGGTGTCTATTTCTTTGATAATGCCAATATCTCCATTATAAACCCCATCGTCATTTTCCACTATATTTATTGCCTTTAGGTCATAATTATTCCTAACCTGCATGACCTTATCATAGAGTTTAAAAGTCTTATTATTGATCTTCAAAAAAATATTTTGCTTATTTATAGTTTCTTGGATAGCTTCATTGATAGAATCGACTCCCCAAGCTGTCTTTCTTGATAGGGATAGGACTTGGATATCATTTATTGGATCAAGTTTATAGAAATTTGGTAGCCTATCTTTTATTAATTCTAAGAGAATTTCTTTAAAATTTCTAGAATTTGCATTTATAAAGAAAAAATCCTTGCCTGGTTGGTTTAAAAATGGATATTCACCCTTATTTATCCTGTGGGCATTTAAAACTATATTAGATTCTCCTGCCTGCCTAAATATTTTTTCTAGCCTCACTGAATTAATATTGGTTTCTAAAATATCTGATAAGACATTACCAGGGCCTACTGATGGAAGCTGGTCGCTATCTCCCACTAGAATTAGGGCTGTATTTTCCCCTATGGCATCGAGAAGACTTTTCATCAGATAAATATCAACCATACTCATCTCATCGACGATTATATAATCTTTTTCGATTGGATTTTCTTCGTTATATTCAGCTATCGGCATATCTGGCCTGATTCCCACAAGTCTATGGATGGTATAGGCTTCCTTGCCTGTTGATTCTTGCATTCTTTTGGCCGCCCTACCAGTTGGAGCTGCCAAGGCATAGGATAGGTCATTATCATCAAGTATCTTTGTTATAGCGTTGATTATGGTTGTTTTACCAGTGCCTGGTCCACCAGTTATTACAAGTAGCATATTCTCAAAAGCCTTATTAATTGCTTCTTTTTGTTCTTTGGAATATGGATCTAAGTCCTCATTTATACTTACATCAAAAATGTAAGAAGCAGCAATTTTTTTGGCTAAGTTCATTGCTACAGATTTTTCTGCCTTATAAAGACTTTTGGCATATACATAGGAGACATCATCTATTACTACCAGCTCAAGTTTGCCAGAAAGCAAATCTTCTTCAACTTGTCTAGATATTAGGTCTTTATCTACTTTTAGTAAATTTTGGGTCTTAATTATCAGATCTTCTAATTTTAAGCTTGTATGCCCACTAAAATCAGCCTCATAATCAATCACATAGGAAAGTCCTGCTGATATACGGAATGATGAATTGACTTTCATTTCCATACTACGAGCAAGGCTATCTGCCATATTAAAGCCAATTCCCTTTATATCTTCTATAAGCCTATAAGGATTTGCCCTTATTATATCTCTGGTATTTTCACCATATTTATTATAGATTTTCATAGAAAGATTGTAAGAAATCCTTAGCTTATTTAGAAATTCCATAGTTTGTCTAGAATCTCTAGTGTCTTCTACCGATAAGCTTATATCTCTTAGTTTTTTCTTGCCAATTCCTTCTACTTCTATAAGCCTTTCTGTATTGTCATATAGGATGTCCAGAGACTCATTTCCGAATTTTTGATAGATGGCCTTAGCAGTTTTAGGTCCAATTCCTCTTATATTTGAGTTTGATAGAAATTTAATTATTGATTCTTTATCTGATGGTTTTTTAAGACTTACATTTCTGACATTTATCTGCTCACCATATTTATCATGATAAGTTAAATCTCCCTCTACTTCTATCCTATCTCCCTCATTAAAAATAGGCATAGTACCAACAATGGTAATATCTGAATCAGTAGTGTCAAGGGTCATTACACTATAACCACTTTCATCATTTCTATACCTAATGTTTGTTACTATGCCTTCTATTTTCATTTATTCTACTCTAACTCTCTTAATATCTGCTCCAAGCTTGGTAAGTTTTTCTACTAGATTTGAATAGCCCCTATCTATGTGGTAAATGTCAAATACTCTAGTAGTGCCTTCAGCTACAAGTCCTGCCATTACAAGGGCAGCGCCTGCTCTTAAATCTGTTGCCTTTACATCTGCTCCATGAAGTTTTTCAACACCTGCAATTGTCGCTCTATTACCAGATGTTGCGATAACAGCCCCCATTTTTGATAGTTCATTTACGTGCATGAACCTATTTTCAAAAACAGTTTCTTGGATCCTGCTCTCACCTTCACAAACTGTCATTAGCGCCATAAATTGAGCTTGAGCATCTGTTGGAAAACCTGGATAAGGAAGTGTTTGGATGTTGGTAGCCTTAAGCTTGCCCTTATTTGCCCTTACAATAATCTTATCCTCATCTTCAATCTCTTCTACTTCAACACCCATCTCAACAAGCTTCGCTATAACAGGTCTGATGTGGCTGCCGATAACATTATTAATCAATACCTCTCCCCTAGTCATAGCTGCAGCTGTCATATAGCTTGCTGCTTCTATCCTATCAGGAATTATGGTATGTCTTGTTCCCTTTAGCTTTTCTACGCCATTAATTACAATTGTTGATGTACCAGCTCCCTTTATATTTGCTCCCATTTTTGATAAGAAAGAAGCAAGGTCTACTATTTCTGGTTCCTTGGCTGCGTTTTCTAGAGTGGTCTTACCATTTGCAAGAGTCGCTGCCATGATAATATTTTGTGTAGCCCCTACTGATGGGAAGTCTAGGTATATCTCTGTACCTACTAGACCATCTTTTGCTTCTATAGATATTTCATCATCATTTATTATATTAGATGCTCCTAAAGCCTCAAAACCCTTTAAGTGTAAATCTATTGGACGGCTTCCTATATTACATCCACCTGGAGCCTTTGTATAAGCTGCATTAAATCTTGATAAGAGTGGACCCATAACAACAAATGAAGCTCTCATCTTATCCATTAGATCAAAAGGTGTCTCGCAGGTATTAATTGAAGCTGAATTTATGCTTAAGGTATTAGTGTCTAAATACTTTACTTCACTTCCTAAATGCTTAAGGACTTCGACCATTATCTCTACATCCTTAAGCTCAGGAACACCATCCAATATTATTTCTTCTGTACCTAACACACAGGCAGCTAGTATTGGAAGAGCCGAATTCTTCGCTCCAGAAATATTCACTTCTCCCTGTAGAGGTCCATTAGAATTTATTACTAAAATTTCTTTTCCCGCCATATCAAGTCCTTATTTAGTGCCAAATAGCCTATCGCCGGCATCACCAAGTCCTGGTACTATATAGCCATTTTCATTTAATTTCTCATCTAATTGAGCTATATATATTTTTACATCTGGATGTTTTTCTTCAAGTAATTTGAAAGCTTCAGGTGCTGCTATTACACTTAATAATTTGATAGATTTGCAGCCATATTCTTTTAGTCTATCTATAGCATCACAAGCTGAACCACCTGTAGCAAGCATTGGATCTACTACGAGTATGTCTCTATTTTCCACATCGCTAGGGAGTTTGCAATAATACTCTACAGGTTGTAGGGTTTCTTCATTTCTATACATACCAATATGACCAATTTTAGCTGCTGGTAGGACTTCTAATACCCCATCAACCATTCCAAGGCCTGCTCTAAGGATTGGAACAATACCGATTTTTTTCCCTGTTAGTCTATAGCCTGTTGTCTTTGCAACTGGTGTTTCTACTTCGTATTCTTCAAGCTCTAAATCTGATGTTGCTTCATAAGCTAACATCATAGCTATTTCTGTAACTAGAGATCTAAACTCATTTGATCCTGTATTTATATCTCTTAAAATGGAAATTTTGTGTTTGATTACTGGATGGTCTAATACTTTTACATTTTTCATTGTTATTTATCTCCTATATAATTCACATCGCCTGCTGCCGATTTTTTCATCCTATTCATTATACTCTTACCCAAATGATTTTCCTTAACACCTTCTGCTAGAATAATATCTACATCCATCCTATCCATCTGCCTTAAGGCAGAAAATAAAACATGGCTCATTGTAGATAAGTCATTCCTATCACCAAAGCTTATAAAATTAAAATCTTTAAATATTTCTTTAGAATCCTCAAATCCTAATATTCCTACCCTATAAGATTTTTCTTTATAAGAATTTGCAAGATTATAAATATAATCTTTTGCTCCTTGGCCTACAAATACTTTCATCTTAGCCTTTGGGGCGTAGTGCTTATATTTTTGTCCTGGTGATTTTGGTCTGACACTTGCATCTACAAGGCTATCATCTAGTCTCACATCAGGGATAATCTCTTTTAGAAACTCAAAAGTATAAAAGCCGGGTCTAAGTATCACTGGCACATCTTCTGATAAGTCAAGAACAGTAGATTCTATACCAATATTAGACTCTCCACCATCTAATATCATAGGTATGGTAGAATCCATATCAAAAAAAACATCAGCTGCATTAGTTGGCGATGGCCTACCTGAAATATTTGCAGATGGGGCTGCAATTGGTGTATTTGCAGTAGCTATTAGCCTATTTGCAATCTTATCTGATGGATATCTTATAGCTACAGTATCCCCTCCTGCTGTGACAGAATCAGGTATTAGCTTGGATTTCTTAAAAATCAGTGTTAGTGGCCCTGGCCAAAGCTTAAATAGGGCCTTATCCGTTTCTTTTATATCATCTACTAATTTTTCTAGCATTTCTAGATCTGAAATGTGTAAAATCAAAGGATTGTCGGCCGGCCTATGTTTAGCCTTAAAAATTTTCTGGCAAGCCTTATCATTTAGGCCATCTGCCCCAAGTCCATAGACCGTTTCAGTCGGAAAGGCTACAAGTTCTCCCTCATTTATCAAGCTTGCTGCCTTTTTTATTATTTTTTCATCAATGTTATTTCTATCTAACTCTAAAACTTCTGTTTTCATTTAGCCTTCTTTAATCTAAAATACAATAAGTCGGATCAGCGTGAAGTGTAAGTATCACTCCTGTTTCCTTTCTAATAATTTTTTCGATCCTGTCTATTTCATTATGAAGTTCACTGACAGTCAAATTTCCTGGAACCTCAACATGGCAAGACCCTATTATCTGTCCCCTACCATATTGGTGAATATCCAAATGATGCATGCCCTTTATATATTGGCCAGATAATAATATTTCAGAAATCTTTTCTTCTATATGCTCATCAATTCTTTCACCTAATAAATATTTTACTGTTTCATTAAATAAGTCTATACCAGGCTTTATAACAAAAAACGCTACTACAATACCCATTGCAGCATCTAGGTTAAAACTTACAAATCTTTGCAAAAATACACCTAAAATGATTGCGCTGGTTGAAATTATATCATTTCTAGCATCAAGCATTACACCTAGGTTCAGGTCTGATTCTAAATCTTTATATAATTTTGCATTTAACCTATAGATGTATACTTTTATCAAGATACCGGCAAATAATATTATAAAGCTTAGTAAACTAAGACCGTTGGGGTTATTATCATTAAAAGATTTTGCAGAATTTATAAAAAGCATAAGTCCCACATAGATAATCACTATCGAAACAAGTAAGGATACCACATATTCTATCCTACCATGCCCGAATGGATGGTCCTTATCGGCTGGTTTTTTAGAAAAACTAGAACCAACTAAGGCCATTATTGAGACTACCGAATCAGAAAGGTTGTTAAAGGCATCATTTAAGATAGCTGTAGACTTACTTACGAAACCTAAAATAATCTTACTTATAAAAAGTATGATATTCATTATTATGCCAATAAGAGACGATACACTTATTAAATCTAGCCTTACATCAGGATTATCTGTATTTTTATAATCCTTTACCAATCTTTTAGCGAGGAAATCAAACAACTATTCTTCCTCGCCTATTTTTTCTAACTTTCTAGTTTGATCTTCTGCTATTAGGGAGTTAATCATATCTTCTATATTTCCATTTAGAAAATCATCTAGTTGGTAAACGGTCTTATTGATCCTGTGGTCGGTTATTCTTCCTTGAGGGAAGTTATAGGTTCTTATTCTTTCAGACCTATCACCAGTACCTACCTGGCTTTTTCTGTTATCTGCTATTTCTTTATTTCTTTTTTCTTCTTCTAACTCATAAAGTCTAGCCCTAAGTACTCTCATGGCCTTGTCTTTATTCTTTATCTGACTTTTTTCATCTTGTATGGCTACAACTAGGCCTGTTGGAATATGGGTAAGTCTTACAGCAGAGTCAGTTGTATTTACAGATTGGCCACCATTACCACTTGACCTATAAACATCCACCCTAATATCGTTAGGATCTATGTGAAGCTCTACTTCATCAACTTCTGGAAGAACTGCAACAGTTGCTGTAGATGTATGTATCCTACCACCAGATTCTGTCTCAGGTACTCTTTGAACCCTATGAACTCCTGATTCGTATTTTAACTTAGAATAAGCTCCCTCACCTCTTACAACAAAGGTAGCATCCTTAATTCCACCTACCCCTTGGGTGTTAACCTCAATATCTTCAGTCTTAAAGCCTGCCTTATCAGCATACATGTTATACATTCTGTAAAGGTCTCCAGCAAAAAGTCCTGCCTCATCACCTCCAGCCCCAGGTCTAATTTCAACAATTACGTCTCTTTCATCGTTAGGGTCCTTTGGTATTAGAAGAATTTGCATTTCATCTTTGAAGACTTCAAGGTTTTTCTTGTTTTCATCAATTTCTTCTTTGAGCATAGCAATCATATCTTGATCATCTGTCTCGTTTAGAAGCTCTTGATTTTCTTCTATTGTATCTTCTGCGTTTTTAATTTCTTCGTATTTTTCAACTACTGGTTTTAGTGAATTGTACTCTTTAGAAACTTTTCTAAATTGATCCATATCTGCTAAAACTGCGGGATCTGCAAGTTTTAATTCAAGTTGTTTGTAATTTTCTCTAACATGTTCTAGATTTTCAAACATAATTTATCCTTTCTGTGCAATAATAAATCTATCAAAATCGTTAAAATCTTTTATGTTTTTTATCTTAATAAAATTTTCATTCTTCAATAATTCATTAATCTCATCTTTTTGATCATAACCTATTTCAAAAATTAGGTGTCCTCCATCATTTAGATAGTTTGGTGCATCTTTTATAATCTGCCTATAGAAATCTAAGCCATCTACGCCGCCATAAAGGGCTGATTTAGGTTCATAAAAAAGCTCTTTATCGAGATTTTCATAATCTACCTCATTGATATAAGGTGGGTTTGATACTATTAAATCAAATTTGCCTTCAATATTTTCAAATAAGTCAGATTTGATAAAGCCGACATTATTTATATCTAGATGCTCTTTATTTTCACTTGCTAAGCTTAGGGCCTTATCTTCTATATCTGAGCCAATGACAAGAGAGTCCTTTAGATTATAGGCAAGACTTAAGGCTATAGCACCACTACCTGTTCCTATATCTAGGATTTTTTCCTTATTAAAGTTAGATTTTATAATATAATCAACAATTATCTCTGTTTCAAATCTTGGTATAAGAGCTCTCGAATCAACCTTAAGCCTTAAATTATAAAATTCCCACCAGCCTATGGCGTATTGGAGGGGAATAGATTCTTTCCTCATATTTATTATATCGTTTAATTTTCTAGATTCTTCTTCTTTTAGGTCTAAATTTTGATTTAAGAGTATAAAAGATTTGGGTTTATCTAAAATATAGGAAAGAGCTATGAGTGTTGTGTTGTAATCTTTTTTTAAAAATTCTGATATTTTCATTATTTTACACAAAAATAAGGTAAGTTGCCTTACCTTATATTTCTTTCTATTATTTTCTACCGTATTTCTTGTTAAATCTTTCTACCTTACCACCACGTTCAGCAGTTCTTTGTTTACCAGAGTAGAATGGGTGACAATTGCTGCAAACTTCTACTTTGATTTCTTCTTCTGTTGAACCTACTGTAAACTCGTTGCCACAAGACACACAAGTTACCTTAGCTTGGTGATATTCTGGATGTAATTCTTTTTTCATAATTCACCTCTATCTTCCATTTCAATAAGCAATTAAAATTATACCTGCTTTGTATACTTAAATCAAGTTATTTGAGGGATGAATTTATCAGTTTAACAAAATCTTCGTTAGATTTTGTCCTTTTCATCCAATCGATTAACTCCAGAATAGATTCTGTTGTATTTAGGTCTGAATTTCTTAGCTTATAAATAGCTTCCATTTCTTCTTTTGATAAAAGAAGATCATCACGTCTTGTTGATGATTTCTCGATATTTATAGCTGGGAATATCCTTCTATTTGATAAACGTCTATCTAGGTGGATTTCCATATTACCTGTTCCCTTAAACTCTTCAAAAATCATATCATCCATCCTAGAACCAGTATCTACTAAGGCTGTGGCTAGTATTGTAAGTGAGCCACCATTTTCAATATTTCTTGCAGCACCAAAAAATTGCTTTGGACCAACAAGGGCTAGTGGATCAAGACCACCTGATAGGGTCCTGCCTGATTGAGGTGTCATGATATTATAGGCCCTTGCAAGCCTTGTGATGGAGTCAAGAAGAATCACTACATCCTTCTTCTCCTCAACAAACCTCTTAGCTCGCTCTAGGACCATTTCTGCTATGTCTATGTGGTTTTGTGGTGGCATGTCAAAGGTCGATGCAGCTACCTCAGTTCTCATCAAGACATTTTCTGGATCCCTATATTCATTTACAAATCTTATGAAATCTGTTACTTCTTCTGGTCTTTCGTCGATTAGGAGGACCAATATTTTAAGGTCATCGTAGTTTTTTTCTAGGGCTCGTTCTATTTCTTTGATTAGTGTTGTCTTTCCTGCCTTTGGCTGAGAAACTATAAGGCCTCTTTGGCCCCTTCCTATCGGGCTTATTATATCAATTATTCTGCCAGATAAGTGTTTAGAATCTGTCTCCACACTTATTCTCTCATTCGGATAAATTGGTGTTAGGTCTTCAAAAGGTGGCCTATTAAAGGCATCCCCTGGCTTTATCCCATTTACACTTGATACAAATATTAAAGGAGAAAACTTATCCTTGTCGTGTTTTTCTCTAGCTATTCCCTCTATGTAGTCTCCTGTTTTTAGCCTAAACATCTTTATTTGTTTAGGTGGGACATAGATATCATCATCACCTGACTCGTAAAGTTGGGTTCTTAAGAATCCAAATCCATCTGGTAATATTTCAAGTATTCCGTCACAATCAAATTTAGAACCTAGGTCATTTTCTCTTGCTTCTTGACTTTCTTCTTCCTTATTTTTATTTTCTTCTTCAATAAGTTTTATTAGTTCATCTTTTCTATATTTACTAATTGATTCTATGCCTAAGTCTTTTGCTATTTCTCTTAAATCAACTAATTTTTTATCTTTTAAATTATCCATAAGTCTTATAAAAAATCAAGGGGCACAAGGCCCCTATTCTTTTTCTTTTAATATCACTATTTAGTTTTGTGCACTATTTGTGCTACCGAACATTTCAATTTTTTCTTCTACTAGGGCTTGTACTGCATCTGTACCGTCTTTTAGAAGTTTTCTTGGATCAAAGCCCTTGCCTTGTTGGTCTTTGCCAGCTTCTATATAAGCTCTTGTTGCCTTAGCAAATTCGATTTGGCATTCTGTATTTACGTTGATTTTTGATACTCCAAGGCTGATTGCTTTTTTGATTTGATCGCTTGGAATACCTGTACCACCGTGAAGAACTATTGGCATTTTAACTGCATCAGAAATTTCTTGTAGTCTTTCAAAGTTAAGTCCTTGCCAATTAGCAGGATATACACCGTGGATATTACCGATACCTGCCGCTAGGAAGTCTATACCACATGCTGCAAGATTTTTACATTCTTCAACATCTGCAAGTTCACCAGCTGATGTAACACCATCTTCTTCTCCACCAATGCCACCTACTTCTCCTTCTACTGAGATGCCTTTTTCGTGAGCAAGTTTAACAATTTCTCTTGTTTTTTCAAGGTTTTCATCTATTGGGAAGTGTGAGCCATCAAACATTACTGATGTAAAGCCAGCTTCTATACATGCTTTTGCACCTTCGTATGAACCATGGTCTAGGTGAATTGCTACAGGAACAGTTATATTTAGAGCATCGTGAAGATTTCTAACTAGGTCAGCTACAACTTTGAAGCCTCCCATATATTTTGCAGCACCTTCACTTGATGCTATAATAACTGCAGTCTTCTTTGCTTCTGCAGCAAGTAGGATTGCCTTTGTCCATTCAAGGTTATTTGTATTGAAGTGGCCAATTGCATAACCATTTTCATAAGCTAAGTCTAACATTTCTTTTGCATTTACTAACATTATTTTCTCCTCCGGGCTTATGCCCTAAAATTTATATCCTTTACTACTATGATACCCATTATTGCCTTAGTCTTGCAAATCTTTATGGATATTTTCTATAATTGTCTCTACAGCTTCTTCTTTATTTAGGTTAATATTTTCAAGATCAGATCTTTTTGAATATTCTACTATTCCTTCACTTGCATCCTTACCTACTGTTATCCTATATGGAATTCCTATTAGGTCCCTGTCGTTAAATTTAACACCTGGGCGTTCTTTTCTATCATCAAGAAGAACATCTATCCTAGCATCTTTTAGATTTTTATAAATCTCTTCACCTAGTTCTTTTTGCTCTTCCTTGTTTGGATTTACAATTGTAACTATGGCTTCAAATGGTGCTACAGATGTAGGCCAGATTATTCCCTTATCATCGTGGTTTTGCTCTACAATTGCTGATACAGATCTTGATACACCTATACCGTAAGAGCCCATAACGAATGGTTTTGAAACGCCATTTTGGTCTAGGAAATTTGCCCCAATTGCTTCTGAGTATTTAGTTCCTAATTGGAAGATGTTTCCTACTTCTATACCACGAGCTGATAGATATTTTCCGCTGCCATCATAAGCATCATCGCCTTCTTTGGCTAGGGTTAAATCTTCTGCAATCTCCCCATCAAAATCCCTCTTATAGTTTGCATTTATATAGTGGTAGCCAGCCTTGTTAGCTCCCACTACAAGGTTATTAATTTCTGTAAGTGACTTATCAATTATTACCCTTACATCCTTTAGGCCGATTGGTCCTGTATAGCCAGGTTCAGTATATTTTTCTATACTTTCATCATCTGCCATGAAAATTTCATGCTCTGGAACACCTAGGTAGGCAATAAGTTTAGCTATATTTAAGTCCCTATCACCAGGGATAAAGACAAATACAAGTTCTCCTTCTACCAAAAGGTCTACTGCCTTTGCACATTTGATTTTTTCTTCATTTAAGAATTCGCTTACATCTTCTATGGTTTTCTTGTCAGTAGTTTTTACTAATTCCAATTCTTTTTCTTCTTCTTTTATAACCGGAACTATGCTTCTTGCCTTTTCGTCTGTATAAGCCTTATCAGAATTTTCTGTATAAAGGATGACTCCTTCACCACTTTCAGCAAGGGCCATAAATTCGTGACTCTTTCTACCACCCATAGCTCCTGTATCACCTTCAACTATTCTGTAGTCAAGCTTCATTTTGTCAAAGGCATATTCATAAGCCTTCCACATATTGTCATATGCTTTTTCTAGTCCTTCAAAGTCTTGGTCAAAGGTGTAGGCGTCTTTCATTAGGAAATCACGTGACCTATTTATACCAAATCTAGGTCTTTTCTCATCCCTAAACTTATCTACTATTTGGTAGATATTAAGTGGAAGTTGCTTATAAGAATTAAGCTCGTCTTTTACTAAATCTACGAAAGATTCTTCGGCTGTTGGACCTAGGGCGTATTCCCTATCGTGTCTGTCTTTAATTTTAAACATCTCAGGACCAAATGTTTCCCATCTGCCTGATGCATCCCAAATTTCTCTAGGTTGTAAGATTGATGTTGATACCTCAATTGCTCCATGGCTATCCATGGCATCTCTAACTATTGCTTCGATTTTATTTATAACCTTTTTACCAAGTGGTAGGAAGGAATAAATTCCTGAAGCTTGACGTCTGATAAAAGCACCTCTAGTTAGAAGCTTGTGGCTTGCTGTTTCAGCATCCACAGGATCTTCTCTTAGGGTTGGCATATAATAATTTGATAATCTCATTTAATTAACACTCCTCATTGAAAGACCAATTCTTTCTTTTTTCTTATCTATTTCTATAATTTTTACAGTAACTACCTCAGAGTTTGTCAAAACATCGTGAGGATTTTTTATAAACTTATCGGAAATTTCTGATATATGGACTAGACCATCTGTTCCTACTCCAATATCTACAAAAGCTCCAAAATCAGTTATGTTTCTAACTTTCCCTTTAAGTATCATACCCTCTTTTAGGTCATCAAGACTCATAACTTCTTTTTTTGTCAAAACCTCGGGATTATCATCTCTCGGGTCCCTTCCGGGCTTCTTTAGCTCTTTTATGATGTCTATTAGAGTCGGTTCTCCTACTTCTAGTTTTTGAGCCGTTTCTTCTATATTTATATCATCTAAGTTTAAGCCTTCTAGTTTTTTTGCTATCTTGTAGCTTTCAGGGTGGACTCCTGTATTATCCAAAATCTCGGGTGATGATGGAAATCTCAAAAAGCCTGCAGCAAGCTCGTATGTTTTCTTGCCAAGGCCCTTTACATCTAAAAGGTCCTTCCTATATTTAATCTTTCCATCCTTGAAATCTTCTTCGATTCTTTTTGCAAGATTTTGATTTAGACCTGATACATATGATAAAAGCTTATAGGAAGCATTATTTATACTAACTCCCACCTCATTTACCGCATCTTCTACAACCTTAGCAAGCTCTAAATCAAGCTTTTTAGCATCAAGATCGTGTTGGTATTGGCCAACTCCTATGTGTTTTGGCTCAATTTTTACAAGCTCTGCCATAGGGTCTTGGAGTCTTCTTGCCATTGAAATTGCTCCTCTTATAGTTACATCTAGGTCTGGAAATTCTTCTTCTCCAAGGGCTGAAGCTGAGTAAACACTAGCCCCTGCCTCATTTACTATAGCATAGCTTACCCCTTCTACTTCCTTAAGGAGTTTATTTACAACTAGCTCAGTTTCCCTAGATGCTGTTGCATTACCAAGAGCTATAAGGCTTACTCCGTATTTTTCTATAAGTTTTTTTAAAGTTGCAATAGCCTCTTTTTCTTTCTTATGGGGTTCTACCGGATAAATTACTGCCTTATCCAAATATTTTCCATTCTTATCTACAACTGCTACCTTACAACCTGTCCTAAAACCTGGGTCAAGCCCCATTACAACCTGACCTTTGATTGGTCTTTGCAATAAATAAGGCTTTAGATTGTCTCCAAATACTCTGATAGATTCATCGCTTGCTTCTTCTGTTAGCTTATTTCTTAGCTCTGTTGTAATCGAAGGAAGCATTAATCTCTTGTAAGCATCATCGATTGTAGCTTTTACCAAGCCTTCTTGGTAAGAATTATAGACCTTATCCTGACTTATTAGCTTATAGATTAAGTTTTTGTTATAGTCATCAGTAAAATCAATCTTTACAGTCAATATATCTTCTTTTTCAGCCCTATTTATAGCTAAAATTTGGAAAGATTTCAAATCCTTAAGCTTTTTAGAAAAATCATGGTAATTTTCGTAAAGATTATCTTCTTCTGCCTTAAGCTTGCTCACTAGACTTGCCCTCACAAGGCCATCTCTTCTTATAATATTTCTAGCTTCTATTGAATTTGCAATGTCTTCTGCAAGTATATCTAGAGCTCTTATTATAATTTCCTTTTCATCTTCTAAATTTTCTTGCTTATAATTAATAGCTTCCTTTATGGCTGCTTCTTCATCGCTAATCCCTGTAAGAAGCTTATCTAAAAACTTATCAAGTCCAAATTCTCTAGATATATCAGCCCTGGTCTTTCTTCTAGATTTGAAAGGTGCGTAAATATCTTCTAAGATTGTAAGGGTGTTAGTTGCTAAGATTTTTTCTTTTAATTCATCTGTAAGCTCTCCCTTATTATCAATGGCATTTATTATTTCTTCCTGCCTTTTTTCGATATTTCTTAGCTTGTTGAGATTTTTTTCAATATCTCTTATCTCAACATCTGTAAGATTACCTGTAACTTCCTTCCTATACCTAGCTATAAAGGCTACTGTTGAGCCTTCATCCAAGAGTGTGATAACATTGTCTATTGAGTCTTCTTTAATATTTAATTCTTTTGATAAAATTTCTGTAATATTCATAAATTCCTTATAATAAAATAATTTTCAATATATATATAATTAATAAATGTGCTGGATAAAATATATAAAATCCCCACTTGCTAGATTTACCTTTTTGTCCGTTATATAAAAATATGAGTGGTATAGATAAATAAACCATGTAAGGAATATAAACCGCATAGCCTCTAGTGAATCGCGAAAAGGCAAATGACAATAAAATCGCAAGGCCTGTCATTATTTTACTATTTCTTGCAAAATATAATAGACCAATAGCTGTGATTACCTTATAAGTATAGTCAGCTTTTATGCCAATAGCTATTAAGGATACACTTATAAATGACAAACAAATAAGCAATATTTTCTTGAAAGTATCCATTTCTTCAGCTATTTGCCATATATAAAGCATGGTTCCAGCCAAAAATAAGGTGAAAAATACATTTTGCCTTGAAAAGTCAAAAACCGTTCCTGTAAAGGCTAGGTCATAAAATATTTCTGAAACGAAGGCAAAAATTAATAACCTAGCCAGGTATTTTTTAATATCACTTGTTAGTATAATCCCTTGGACTAATAGAAAGGAAAATATTGGCATGGCGATTCTCCCTATTAGCATGAAAGTATCTGCAAGTTTAATATATCCTAAACCATATAATAAAAATGATTGTGCTAGGTGACTTAGAAGCATGGCTGTAGATGCTATTACCTTTAAAGCACTTGTACTTAGAAATCTCCTATCAGATTTCCATGATTTTAATAGTTCTTCCCTGTTTATCATTGGTAGTTTCCTTTAATGAAGTTTATCTTATATTTCGGAAAAATTAAAGATATAGTTTTACCAGCTAAGCTATGATCTTTCTCATTTACTTTATCAATATGACTTGGATCAAAGAAAACCATCTTTAGCTCTCTTGATTTGTTATCATCTATACTTAACTCGAATTTATACCTTTCCCTATCTTCATCATAGGCTAAAAGAATATCCATAAATCTTCCATAGTCATAATCATTTATAACTTCAAATTCTAAATCTACCCTGTAGGAGTCATCTTCTAATAAATTAAATTTTGCTTTCTCACTCTTGTAAGAGATTGTTTTTTTTGTATTCAAATCTGTTAGAGTCATTGTAGTTACTAAGTTGTTTGAACTAGCCATCAAATTAATTATATCTGTATTAGAGAGATCTTTTTCAATTTTTTCTATTGGTTCATCAGCTTTTAATTTCTTTTTGAAATTTGACATAGGAATAGGCCCTTTTGAATCTATTTTCTCTTTTGCCTCTTCTATACTACTTTTATTTTTAAGCACTCTTCTATGGCGCTTCTTAGAATTTTTATTATCTGATGATAAATAAGCATCTATATCCGAAAAATCCATCTGATCGTCTATAACTATATTTTCTTTTTGGCTCAGATATTGATAAGTCGAATATAAGGTCTTAAAAACCATATACAAAAAAGAAAGACTTGTTAAAAGATTTATAATGTTTTTAGGTAAGACATTATTAAAATTAACAAGATTTACGATAAGCATAAGTAAAAAAGGTCTTATCCCAGTAAATTTCACAAAATTCTTTAGGGATGAATCTTCACGCTTTTCTTTCTTTTTAAGCTTAATTAAAATTAACAAAACTCTTATCAAAAAATCTATGAAAGCTGCTATGTAAAGGCCTATAACAATATTGAAAACATAAGGGTAGTTGTTATATATATCAAATGGCAAACTCCTTATACTCAAATCGATTAAAAAGCTTGTTGTCAGTAAAAATAAGCCGCTTTTTCTAAAGGTCTTTGATGCAATATATAGAATGATTAGGACAAGAAAAGCTCCTATTGCAAATCCTATAAATTGATTATTTATTATAAAATTGTAAATTTGCTCTAAAATTATTGAATAGTCCATTTTTGCTCCATTCTAATTATTTAATTCTAACACTATATATTATATAGACGAAATAAAAAAATACTAGTAAAATGTATTTATGCTAGAATAACTCAATGGTAGAGTAACGGTATCGTAAACCGGAAGTTGCAGGTTCAAGTCCTGTTTCTAGCTCCATCTACAAAGGCTAGCTATTTAAAGCTAGCCTTTTTTATAAATTTTCTATATATGCCCCTTCTGGGTCAATTTTAAGTTTTTTTACCTGCCAAGTTGAAAAATCACTTGCCATATTTTTTTTGATATCATCAAAAATATCATCTCTCTTATCTGCTATTAGCATCATTGTAGGACCTGCTCCACTTAAGTAAACACCTAGTGCTCCAAGCTCTAATGATTTATTATATATTTTATCATAGCCTTTTATTAAGGATTTCCTATATGGCTGGTGGATTTTATCATATAGACAAATTTTTATTAAATCCTTGTCTAAATCTTTTAGGGCAAAGCCAAGAACAGCCGCTCTTTGTATATTATTTATAGCATCTTTTAGTAGAAGTTTATCAGATATCACATTTCTGGAATCTTCTGTCCTTAGCTTAAAGTCAGGAATTAGACCGATTAATTCAAGATTTTTATTTGGTATTATTTTTTTATGATAAACTCTCTCCCCATCCCTTACACAAAGCAAAAGTCCTCCAAATATTGCAGGTCCTACATTGTCTGGATGGCCTTCTATCTCTACTGCAATATCAAGGGCTAAATCCTTATCAATTTTTCCTTCTAAGATGTAAAGGGCAGCATAAATTCCTGCAACGATACAAGTTGATGAAGACCCAAGACCCCTTGTCATTGGCACTAGCCCATCTATTTCTACCTCTATAGGAATAGCTTCCTTTCCTAGGTAAGAAAAAGTATATTTATAGGCTTCTATAACTAGGTTATCCTCTCTAAATTCATCACCTTCCCTAAAGTTAAAACTATTATAAAGATTAAGTGATAAACCATAACTATCAAAGCCACAACCTACATTTGCACTTGTTGCAGGTACCTTGATCATAAATCCCTTCATTTTAATTTCCTCAAAACTTCTTCTTTTAGCTTAGATGGATCGATTATATCCTTATGGATTACTTCCATATCCTTCAAGGCTGATAGATTTTCAGGAACTTCATTAGCCATAAGCTCTCCTATTTTTTCAAGCTTCTCAAAATCATCATCTCCTCCATCAATTCCTAGGGAATTTAAAACCTTGTCAGGAAACTTAAGGGGATTGGCTGTTGATGCTATTATTGTTTGTGTATCATCGCCTGTTTCTTTTTTATATTTTTCATAAACACTTACAGCAACAGCTGTGTGGGGGTCTATTAAATATTTGTAGGAATCATAAGTACTTTTTATTGCATCTTTTACATCTTCTTCGCCTGCAAAGTTTGCATAGATTAAATCATCATAGTTCTTATCCCAAAGATAAATTTTATCTTTGTTTAAAGATTCCATGGCTTCGGCCACTTTTTTATAGTTTCCATCAGATAGGTGATATAATAGTCTTTCAAGATTTGAAGAAATCAATATATCCATAGATGGAGATGATGTTAAAATCAACTTTCTATTTGAATCATAAGACCCAGTTTTAAAAAAATCTGTTAAGATTTTATTATCATTTGAAGCTATGATCAATTTATTAATAGGAAGCCCCATGTTTTTTGCATAAAAAGCAGCTAGAACATTTCCGAAATTGCCTGTAGGCACAGCAATATTTACCTTTTCACCAAGTTTTATTTTTTTATTTTGTACTAGTCTTAGATAGGTGTAAACATAGTAAACAACCTGTGGGATGAGCCTACCTATATTTATAGAATTTGCCGATGATAATTCATAGCCTTTTTCTAGGATTTTTTTATTAAATTCCTTGTCATTAAAAGCATCTTTTACTGCTGTTTGGGCATTGTCGAAATTTCCTTTTATAGCAAAAACATTTAGGTTTTCCCCTTCTTGACTTATCATTTGTAGCTTTTGAATGGCTGATACCCCATCTTTTGGATAAAAGACCATTGCCCTTACCCCATCTACATCCTTAAATCCTTCTAGGGCTGCCTTTCCTGTATCTCCAGATGTGGCAACGAGGATTAAAACTTTCTTATCATCTCCATTTACTTCTAATGAAGCCTTAAGTAAAAAAGGAAGTATTGATAGGGCCATATCCTTAAAAGCATGAGTTATACCATGGTATAGCTCCATTATAAAGGCATTTGTTTCTTTAATCTTTACAACTTCCTCTGGGAATTTTTGATCATAAGCCTTTTTTACAATGATATCTAGCTTATCTCCTAAATCATCAAAATACATCTTTAAAATGTAGCTAGCAAGTTCTCTATAATCTAGATCAATAAGCTTAGATAAGTCTCCTAAGGAAGGAAAATTCATTGGCACAAACAGGCCACCATCATCTGCTATAGACCTAATTATAGCTTGGCTTGGATTTATTTGGCTTCTGTCTGTTCTTGTGGATACGTATTTCATTAGTAATTCCTACCTTCAAGTCTAACTATAAGAGAATTAGGATCAGCATCTAGTCTTTCCTTTAAATCAACATATTTTGCATCCCTTATTAGACTTGCCTTTAATTTATCATCGATAACTTCTTCATCAAAATCATCTAAATTTACAAGATTTCTGTCATATCTTAGATAAAAATCAGCCCTTATATCACTGCTATCTATCTTTCTATTTAGACCTTCGCCAAGTCTTACCTTGGATTGTCTATCAAAAATAATATCTATTATGTCATTTATGATAGCATTGGCTGTAGGAAGCATGCCTGCACCTTGGCCATAAAATTTAAGTTCTCCTACCATATCACCAAAGACAGTAACAGAGTTAAAGGCACCTCTTACAGATGCAAAATATGAGTCTGAATATACTCCTACCGGGGCAACACAGGCCTTAATCTTGTTATCTTCAATATAGGAATCACCTATTAGTTTTATAGTCCTGCCATTATCTTTAAGAATTCTAATATCATCTGCTGTAATTTTAGAAATACCATCTACGAGTATATCATCCTCACTGACTTCTTGCCTAAAAGCCATTGTAGATAGAATTCTTAACTTTCTATGGGTATCAAAACCTTCAACATCTGCACTTGGGTCAGCTTCAGCATATCCTAAATCTTGAGCTTCTTTTAAGACATCGCTATAATCAAGTCCTTCTTCAGTCATCTTAGATAGAATATAATTGCATGTACCATTTAAAATCCCCCTAACCCTAGTGATTTCATTTTCCATTACAAGGTCCCCAAGGGGTTTTAAAACTGGAATCCCTCCAGCAACTGCCGCTTCGTGAAGGAAGTGAAGATTCATATCCCTAGCAAGGTCATTTAATTCAGGAAAATATTTACTAATAGCAGCCTTGTTTGCCGATACTACATGCTTGCCATTTTTCATAGATTTAAGCATCATATCCTTAGCTTGATCAACTGATGATGTAACTTCGACAACTATATCTATAGATGAATCATTTATTATTTCATCAAAGTCTGTTGTAAGTAAATCTTTATCAATATCAACTCCATAAGAATCTCTAACTTTTCTAACTAAAACTTTTTTTATTTCAATTTCTGCATTAGTATAGAATTTAATTGAATCTTGTTTTTCTCTAATTAGCTTTACTATCCCCTGGCCAACTGTACCATATCCTAGTATAGCAAGTCCTACTACTCTTTTCACTTCTTACTCCTTGAATATAATTATTTGAGTTTTAAATTTACAAATAAAGTATCTTAATATTAATCATCAAAAATATTTTTTCGACTAAGATATTTTGTATAGATAATACCTTAATTTTTGCTTTACTCAAGTATTATCTTAACCTACTACAAATAAGGATTATTTAAGAATTATATTTTGCATATAAAAAGACCCCCAAAGGGGTCTCTTATTCTTTATGTACTATGAAATTATTCTTGGTCGATTGCTTCTACTGGGCAAACTGCTGAGCATGAACCACAATCTATACAAGCATCTGCATCAATTTCAAAAGCAGCATCGCCTTGAGAGATTGCTCCTACTGGGCATTCACCTTCGCATGAACCACAAGAAATACAAGTATTTTCATCTATTCTGTATGCCATAATTTCCTCCTATGTTTATTATATGATTAGTATACAATAATATTCATAATATGTCAAGTAAAACATGAAATTTTATTAAAATATTCTAGAAATCTGATTAATTATTCATAATGATAATTATTATCATCTGTCTTTGCTTATATCTTCTATCCTATAAAATTCTTCTATTTCCTCATCGCTTTCATCAAGGTTTAACCTAACCTTACACAAACCTCTAATGTAATCATTATCTACCACCGTACCTACTCCATCTACAGTAGAAACTTTATGGCCCTTTTTAGGATGCTCTTTTTTAGCTTTTAGATAATTATCTTCCTCAAAATCTAAGCAGCACATAAGTCTACCACATACTCCAGATATCTTATTTGGATCTAAGGTTATTCCTTGGTCTTTGGCCATCTTTATTGATAAAGGATTAAACTCTGTCATAAAACGAGAGCAGCAAGTTTTTTGTCCACATGAGCCATGAAAATCTTTAAGCTTAGCATGGTCTCTAACACCGATTTGTCTTAACTCAATTCTATTCTTAAATATTGACGCTAAATCTTTTACAAGAGCTCTAAAGTCTACCCTATTTTCCGATGTGAAATAAAAAGTAATTTTGCTTTTATCAAAGCTGTATTCACCTTCTACAATTTTCATATCTAGCTGATGGTCTCTTACTTTTTCTTTTGCAAGCTCCATTGCTTCTTGGGCTTCTTCTTTATTTGATTCATCTATCTCTAAATCTCTTGAGCTTGCCTTTCTTATTACACTTGATAAGTCTTTGTCAAACTTATCCTTGTCAATATCTATATTTGCAAGCGCTACTTCTGCTAGTTCTAGACCATTTGAGCTTTCGACTATCACCTTATCTTTAAAACAAAGGTTTAAATCATTGGCCTTAAAATAATATATTTTGCCAGCATTTTTAAATCTTATTCCAACTACATTCATTTATCTTTCCTGCCTTCTCTATATATATTAAAAAATATATTTTCTATACTTAATTCAAAATTAATATTATTCCTATAAGCAATTTGTATTTCTTCAAGCTTACTGATTAATCTTTCTATAACATTTAAATCCATTTGGCTAAGTTTTTCTAGATTATATGCATAGCTTGATCTGTATGGCTTTTTACTTTTATATTTTAAATCAATTAATCCTTTATAAATTTCAAGGATTGATGATATTAATTCATCTTTTTTATCCTTATAGGCTAATAAATAATCTCTCTCTTTATAATAAAAGGAGAGATTTCCCTCATAAATCTCTCTAATTATATCGGAAAGTCTCTCAAAATCAATATCGTTTTTATAATTTCCATTAGATATACTAATTATTTGACATCTTGACCTTATAGTTTGAAGTAATTTCCCGCTATTATCTGTTGTGAAAATTATAAGTATATAATCCTTAAGCTCTTCAAGACTTTTTAGCATGGCGTTTGCTGCCTCAATCCTCAAATTTTGAGCATTATGGATTATATAAATTTTGATTTTCCCATTTGTAGGTCTAATTACCATATCTTTTATTAGCGTCCTAATTGTAGATATGTCTATTATTTCCTTATCTATTACTGATAAGTCAGAATTTATACTTGACTTTACATCGTAAGAATCAAATACTTCCTTTGCAAAATCTAGGGAGTACTTTAAATTATATCCTACATCCTCTCCTTCTATTATGTAGGCATTAGATAAATTATTATTTGCTAATTGCCTTTCTAATATGGTCATATTTGTACATATTTTTCAACATCAATTATAAATACCGTTGCCCCACCTACACTTATTTCTATAGGTACTGTTGTGCTTATTAGTGAGCTTTCACCTGTAGGATTTATTATTGTTGTAGTGGTATTTCTTTTCTTACAATTCTTTTCTATTATTCCAAGTGCTTCGTCTAATTTAACTTCTTCCACACCTATTAAGAGGGTAGTGTTGCCTTTTTTTAAAAATCCACCTGTTGTTGAAAGCTTTGTTATCCTATAACCTTCATCTGTTAGGGCATCGATTAAAAAATTAACGTCTGCATCTTGTACTATAGCTACTAATAATTTCATTTTATTCCTCCAATAAGCCATAAATAATTTTGATTACATCTTCTGTTAAATCTTCTATAGACTTTCTAGCATCTACCTTTACTATTTCGTCTTTATAGAGATCAGCCATTTGCATATAGCCATCAAAGATCTTTTTGTGAAATGAAAAATCTTCGTTTTCTAGTCTATCTGCAGAAAAATTGGCTCTTTTTCTTTCTAAAGCTGTCTTATAGTCAATATTGAAAAATATGTTTAAGTCAGCCTTAAGACCTTCTGTTGCAAAATTATTTATATTCTTTATCTTATCTATACCCAAATTTCTTCCTAATCCCTGATATAATAAAGAACTTAATACAAATCTATCACAAATTACAATTTTTCCTGCTTTTAAATCAGGTTTAATTCTTTCTTCCACAAGCTGAGCTCTACTTGCTGCAAATAGGAGAGCTTCAGTCTTTGCTGACATCTCGGAATTTTCATTGTCAATTATTATTGATCTGATTTTTTCAGAAATGGGTGTTCCACCTGGCTCCCTATAGAAGCTTACAGGATGAGAGTCATTTTCTAATATCGTCTTAACTTTTTCTAATATGGTTGTTTTTCCAGACCCGTCTGGTCCTTCAAATACTATAAATTTTCCGCTCATATATCCATTATACTATATTTTCCTAAAATAAGTCTAGGAGTATTTTTTCTTTAAAATTTCCAAATAAAAAAACCATTGTCTATAATAAAGAGCAATGGCTTTAAATATTATTCGTTATCTTCAGATTCTTCAGTTTCATCAACTGTTGGTACATCAGCTGCATCTGCTGCTTCTTCTTCATCGTCAATGATTTCTTCTTCAGATACTTCTTGTAGTGAGCAGATAACTTCTTCTGCATCAGCAAGTACATTGATATTTTCATCTTTGAAGATGTCAAGATCAGCAACTGTTTTGTTTTCACCAATTTGTAGGTCTTTGATTTCAACATCTGCTGTTTGTGGGATGTATTTTGGTAGACATTCTACTTCTACTACATCTATATTTTGTACTAGTACTCCCGCATCAGCATTTAGGTCATCTCTACCGATTAGGTTAACTGGAACAGTAACTCTGATTGCTTGATTTTGGTCTATAGCCTGAAAATCTACATGTAAAAATTGGTTTTTGTATGGATGAGTTTGGAAATCCTTGATAAGTACTTCTTTACCTTCTCCATTGACATCTAGTGTTATAATTGTAGATGTTCCAGCTTGTCTAAGAACTTTATCAAATTCTCTAGCTTCGAATTGAACATTTACATTTTCTTGATTTTTGGCATAAACTACTCCTGGTATAAGTTCATTACTTCTAAGTTTGTTAACTTTATTTTTACCAGTAGCTTCTCTTTTTTCTGCTTGTAAAACTAAATTAGCCATTTTGCCTCCTTATTAATTCATACTAGCTAATTATACTCCATCTTTGCCTTATTTACAATAACTTAAAGATTAATATTTTAAAATCATTGATAATTTATGCTCTTGTAATACAATATTGCTAATAGGATGAATAAATGAAGGAGAATTTTATGACAAGAAGAGGAAAATTCGGTACTGTAGATATAACTGTATTAGGTGAAGAACTAAAAGTTGGAGATAAGGCACCTGATTTTGTTGCCAATAAGATGGACCTAAGCCCTTATAATTTTTATGATGAAGAAGATGGAAAAATCAAAATAATTTCTGTTGTCCCTTCTCTTGATACGGATGTATGTGAACTTCAAACAAAGATGTTTCAAAAAGCAACTGAGTTTTTACCAGATAATGTTATAGTCCTAACAGTATCAAATGACTTACCTTTTGCCCAAATAAGATTTAAGAAAAATAAGAAAGCTGACCAAATTAAGTTTGTTTCAGACTATAATACAAGAGATTTTTCAAGTAAATATGGAACCTTAATTGAAGAATTAAAACTTTTAAATAGGTCCGTATTTGTAGTTGATAAGGATAATACAATAAAATATGTCCAATACTTAGAGCAAAATACCGATCTTCCTGAATATGAGGAAGCTGTTAGGGTTGCTAAACAATTAAGTAAATAATAACCATAAAAAACTCCTCTCATTGAGGAGTTTTTCTATTTTGTAATTAAAAATTCTTCGTATTTTTCTCTATCATAGACAACATCTAATTCACCTATAAAGTTAGAATACTTATCCGGATAGCAGAAGGATTGCTTAAACCTATATAGACCATCTTTTGAATCTAAACTAAAGGTACCACCTAGATCTAGATAATCATAACCTTTTTCTAGACACCATTTTATTTCTTCCCAAATCATATTATAGTTTGGCATCTTGTTGCGGAGCTCGTTTGAGCTTGCTGCATATAGGTAATAAACCTTATTTCCATAAGGAATTAATAAGGATGCTGAAAGAGACTTATCTTCAAAATATGATATAAATATTTCTGCATCTAGATATTCTATTAGCCTTTGGTAATAATCTTTTGGTCTATGGCCAATTTCTTGTCTTTCCGCCATTATTTTTGTAAGTTCATAGAATATATCTAAGCCTTCTTCGTCAGTTTTTATAACTGTCTTTATCCCTGCTCTTATTGATTTTCTAACGTTGTACCTTCCCTTTGATGAAAAGCTTTCAAATATTTCATCTTCATTATGACAAGTTAAATCTATTATCATATTGTATCTTGGTTGGGTGAATGAATGAGTATCAAGACCCACACTTCTAAAATCATAACCTAATTTCCTATAATCATAGACTAATTTCTCATCAAAGACTAACTCTGGGTCCATTCTTAAAAGAAAGGCATCGTATTTGTCCTTTAAAGGCTCTGCTTCCTTTATTAATTGTTCAACTAGCTTTGTATCCCTAAAATCACATACTGGCCCTCTAGGAGCATATAAGAAGTGTTTACCGTTTGTATTTTTGATTCCTATCACAGACATTGCAGCAATTATCTGCTTATTTTCTTCTATGTATACATAATCATTTGTCCAGTTGTTTTTAATTTTTGACCAAGCTGTATCTTGCATTGGTCTAGCGTAAGGACTATTTCTTACAAACTCATTATATCTTTTTAAATCATTTTCATTATTTACTATTGGCATTATCTATCATTCCCTCCAACAAGGTAAGCGTGGTAATCGCGCCTATACCACTTTTGCTTCCTAGGTAATCGACATTCATTTCACTTATAGACTCTACGTCTACATCTCCTACTATCTTACCATTTATATACGAAGTTCCAACATCTATTATTAAGCTATCATCTTTAAAATAAGTTTGATCATAATAAGATGCACTCCCTATTGCTGATATAAAAATATCAGAGTTTTTGATAAAAGTTTTAGGATTTTGACAAGAGCTATTTATTACACTTACATTTGCACTCCTACTTGCTAAATACATAGATAGGGGCTTTCCTATTACACTTGTCCTATTGGCAATCGTTATGTTTTTGCCCCTAAAATCTATTTCTTGGTTTTCTAAAAATTTTACAATAGCTCTTGATGTAGCAGGAAGAAAATCTATCCACCCTTCCATAGACTTGCCTAAAGATTTGAAAGTAAAACCATCTAAGTCTCTAATTTTGATTGATTCTTTTAAATATGTCAAATCTTCACCTGAGCCAAAAGGTGCTAAGATGATAAAGCCATCCGCTTTGTCAAAAGAATTTATAAAGGAAATTATTTCATCATTATTTTCTCTATCAAATTCTTTTTCTACGTAAGATATTCCAAACTCTTCACATCTTTTGATTATTACGTTTTTATAAAATACAGCTTCCTTATTTGGATTTTTACTTAATAGTAGGATTTTATTTTTAAAATTATTATTTTTTAGTTTATTAAGAAGTTCATCTCTTAAATTTTTAGTATTTAATAAATTCATTTTTCTCCATGAAAAAACATCCAAAAGCTTTTGCTTCTGGATGCTTATATTTTTTCTAGAATATTCTTCTAGCTCCTCTGTATGCTCTTTGGTATGATCCGTTGAATAAATTATCAACTCTAACGCCTGTTTCTGGAGTAGATGCGTGTACGAAAGTACCATCTGATCCTGTTACAATTCCAACGTGATCAATAGATCCTCCACCAAATGAGAAGAATACTAAGTCTCCTGCCTTTAGGTTGCCTAATTCTACTGCATATCCATTGTTAAATTGGGCTTGTGAGCTGTGAGGTAAGCTTACCCCTATTTGTCTATAAGCATAAGATGTTAGCCCTGAGCAATCAAAACCTACACTTGGATCTGATGAACCCCAAACATAAGCAGACCCAACGTATTGACTAGCTATTCCTGCTGCTGATTGAGCGTTCTGGTTAACTTGTGGAGTATTTTGTGTTGATTCTACTGCTACAGCTTCTTCAGCATTTGAGATTGCTTCTCTAACTACTGGTGCTTGTGCTTTTTGAGCAGATTCTTGAGCTTTGGCCTCTTCTGCTTTCTTAGCTTCTTCAGCCTTTCTTGCTTCTTCAGCTTTTCTTGCCTCTTCTGCAACTTTTGCTTCTTCTGCTTTTATTTGTTCAACTAGAGCACTTGGATATGCGTTTGATAGGTAAGCTAGGTTTACATAACCTTCATTTGTTACAAACCATTCACCATCTACATAACCTACTAGCTTATCCCCAGCCTTGATTGATCTAAGGATATTTGAGTTGTTACTAGCATCTTTGCTTGTTCTTATATTTAAACTATTTGTATTTACAAATTTATCTTCTAAGGCTGGAGCCTTAACTTCTTGTTTTGTTGACTGTGTTTCTACCGCTTCTTCTTTAGTTTCCACATCGTTATCATCTTGATATGTAACTACTTCTTTAGCTGGGCTTTCTGCGACATCTTCTTCTATAGCAGAATCATCATATTCTACTACTTTTTCGCTAGCTTTAGAATTATCTACTATTACTTGGTCAAGGTCTGAGTCATCATATTTAACTACACCATTTTCATCTTTATCGTCATAGCTTACAATTTCTTTAGCTGCTTCTTGATTCGCTTTTTCTTCAGCTATTTTTTCAGCTTTAATAATTTGTGGCTTAACTAAATTTTGAGCAGTTTTCTCAATTAGTATGTTTTCTTTTATTTCTTTGCTAGCCTTAGCTGTATTTCTCTTTTGGCCGGCAATTTTTGTATTTTTTACTTCTTTAGTATAATCGCTTTTTACGAAAGAAGATGAGCTTTCAACTTCTTTGTTTTCCTCAGATATTAAAGAATTTGTATGTTTATCATTTTGTAAATCTGTAACTGTTGTAGCGTATGCTGTTGCTACAGCAGCTGATGCAGCTATAACTGAAAGCGCCGCACCTATGTTTTTCTTATTCATTATTAATAACTCCTCCATAATTGTTATGAATTGTTAAATCTATTGTTTTATTTTGAAATCTGACTATATCTTATATCTTTTTTACAAAAGTGTCAATAATTAGTTACAAAAAAATTACACTTTATAAGGATTTTTTTATACTTATTGAGAATTATTCCAAAATTACCCAATATTTATAAAATGTAACCGGTTAAAGTGTAATTTTTTCCTACAGCTCTTTTGTTTTTTGTAACCAATTCTGTAGTAATTATGTAAAGAGTAAATCTGTAAGCCGTGTTCTGTCGTGGATAATCATCTATCTAGGCTTACTATTGCTAGTAAGCTCAAGCGAACTACCATTTTGCGGACAGGACCGAGCAAGCCCTTTTGCGTCCTTTTGTTCTTGCACCGGATGGGGTTTACATAGCCTGCCTATCACTAGGACAGCTGGTGAGCTCTTACCTCGCCATTCCAACCTTACCAAATTTTGGCGGTATACTTTCTGTTGCACTTGCCTGAAGATCACTCCTACTTGACGTTATCAAGCATCCTTGCTCTATGGTGCACGGACTTTCCTCGTGGCCTAAGCCCCGCGATTATCTAATTTACTCCGTATTGTATTTTATCTTTATTTTTAAAAATTTCAAATAAAGGTTCTAAATGAGTCTGTTTTTGAAAAGGTAAAAACTTCATCTCCTATTATTTTCTTTATTTCTTTTTCTAATTTGTATATTACATGGTTCTCGCTTGCAAAATGTCCTAAATCGGCAATAATTAGGCCCTTATTTGCATAATCCATACCTTCATGATACTTTATGTCTCCGCTTATAAATAAGTCGCAATTTAGGCTTATAGCATCATCTAATAAGGAGGCACCTGCACCACCACATATTCCTACCTTTTCTATTTCTTTGTTAACATCTCCATAGCAAATAATTTCATTGGCTTGCAACTTTTCTTTTACTTGACTAAGAAAATCTTTAGCATTTATTTTTTCAATATTACCGTACCTTCCAAGGCCAAGTTCTTTACCTTGCTCTAAGCTTTTCATATCTTTTAAGCCAATTATCTCTCCAAGATTATCATTTACTCCACCCTCTGCTATATCAAGATTAGTATGGAAGGCGAAAATTGTGATGTCATTTTTAATCGCTTTTTCTAATCTATTATAGAAACTATTCCTAAAATCAATGGATTTAGTTGGTGAAAATAAGTAAGGATGATGAGTAATTATTAAATTCGCTCTCTTTTCAATAGCTAAGTCTATACTTTCCTCTTCTAAATCTAAGGATAAGACGACTCCTCTTAATTCATCTTCAGGATTTCCTATTTGTAAGCCAGAATTGTCCCATTCTTCTTGTAAATAAAAAGGATACTTTTCTTCTAATTTGCTAATTAAATATTTTATTTGCACCTTTCTTCCACCTTTCTTATCGCTTCTAACCTGTCTTCAATTTTTTTAATAGCTTTTTTATCATCAGAATTTTCTTTTATATGATTAAGGAAATTATTATTTTTATCCTTGTCTATTTTTAGCTTTTCTAAAAGAAGTTTGCTCTTATTTTCAATATCTGTAAAACCGTAATAGTACTCTTCAAATGACAAATATCTTGTTTTCTTATCTTTAACCTTTAAAATATCGTAAAATTTTCTTTTTTCATAGGTTAAAAAGTCTAATTCAATATCAAAATCATTTTCCATTAGATATTCTCTAAGTAAACTTGTATTAATATTTGATTCTATAATGAGATAATCTAAATTTCTTACAAAATCTAAACTATCATTTATTATATCAATAATTGTGTTTGCACCCATACCTGCAATAATTGCTACCTGATTAGGTTCGCTTTTTAGGCCCTTAAAACCATCTGTATGGATAGTTTTTATTATCTTTGATGTATTATCATCTAACCTATCTATAAGCTTCTGCAGGGATGGTTTTGAGATGTCTGTTGCTATTATATCTTTTGATATATTATTTTTTGCCAAATATAAAGGAACCAATCCATGATCGGTTCCTACATCTATGACTTTTTTATTTTTATCTAGTATTTTAACTATATCTAATAATCTTTTCTTATCTTCCATTTTATAAAAAGTCTTTCAATAGTTCGCTCTTATTAGGAGATTTTAATTTCCTAAGAGCCTTTGCTTCTATCTGTCTAATTCTTTCACGAGTTACATCAAATTCTTTGCCAACTTCTTCTAAGGTACGTGGAGTACCATCAATCAAGCCAAATCTTAATTGTAGGACTCTTTTCTCACGAGCACCCAGGCATGAGAGAACTTCATTTAGTTGTTCTCTTAACATTGAATAATTTGCTGCCTCGCCTGGATCTATCGCACTATCATCTTCTATAAAATCTCCCAAGTGGCTGTCATCTTCTTCACCGATTGGTGTTTCAAGACTTACCGGTTCTTGGGCAATCTTTCTAATCTCTGATACCTTATCTACTTCTATGCCCATAGCTTCAGCTATTTCTTCATTTGATGGATCACGTCCCAAATCCTGCACCAATTGCCTTTGAATTCTTACAAGCTTATTTATAGTTTCTACCATGTGAACCGGTATCCTTATTGTTCTAGCTTGGTCTGCTATAGCACGGGTAATAGCCTGTCTAATCCACCAAGTGGCATAGGTTGAAAACTTAAAACCCCTGTTGTAGTCATATTTATCGACTGCCTTCATAAGACCCATATTTCCTTCTTGAATTAAATCTAAGAAGTTCATGCCACGGCCTACGTATTTTTTAGCTATGGATACGACTAGCCTTAAGTTTGTTTCAGCTAGTTTTTCCTTAGCCCTTTGTGACTTTATTATCTGATTTTTTAATTCTCTTATCTCTTGGCTTGTAAATTCTTCATTGTTTAACATTTTAAGAGCAAAATCTCTTTTATTTATCATGTAGACTAAAAATGATGATTCATCATCATTTAACTTATCTTTATTTTCAAGGCGACCAGCAAGTTCAGATATTTTTATTAGATTATCTATTACCATCTGATCATTTGTCTTAATGAAGTCCTTGTTGGCTGCTTTTTTAAGTAAATCATTAAATGATTGGTACACCAAATTTACAACTTCAGAATTTTCGATGATTTTTAACATATGGTCAAAGGAATCAAAAAGGTCACATAAGATATTTGCTTCCCTCTTGCTTAAGTCATCATCATTAACTGATTGTTGGGCTATATTGCATATCAAAATTTTCGCATTAAGCTGCTCAAGCTGGTCCTTATCAAGGTCATCTGTCATAACTTGGTTAAACAAGCGACCCATATTGACCAAACCATCTAAGTCTTCGATTGTTTCCGCATCTATTTCTTGGCCTATAGATAGCTTATCACTGGCATTGGTTAATATCTTAGCTAAATCACCAAAAAATACATCATTGGCAAGTTTAGTCTTATTTTGCTTGTTAAATTTATTACCATTTAAAGCTTTTCTGGCTATTTCTCCAGCTTCCATCCTTCTTGATAAAATAATTTCTTCGGTTGCTGTTAAGAGATTTACTTTACCAATTTCCTTTAGATACATTTTTACGGGATCATCAAGCTTAAGGCCAGCCAAATCATCTACAGACTTATCTATTTCCTTTTCAATCTCTTCTTCATCGATATCTTCATCTTCATCATCGTCAATTTCTTCTTCAACTTCTTCCTCTTTGTCTAACTCAGTCTCAGACTTTTCCACGATTTCTATTCCTGAAGATGTAATTTTTTCTATTATAAACTTTTGATTTTCAATTTCTAAATCATTAAAATCATCGAATTCATTTATCTGACTAAATGTTATTACCCCATCTTGGGATTCGCTTATCGAGATAAATTCTTCAACAATTTCTTTTAGAACTTCATCTTCGAGCAATTTATTATCATCGCTGGTCATCATTTCTCCCCTTACTAATTGTAGGCCCAGTTTCTCTTAATTTCTTTATCTTTTGGAGCCTTTCATACAGGCTAATCTTATCTTTTAACTCATTTACTAAGATAGGATTCTTATCATTCATAACATAAGCTAGAATAAATTTAAAATCCTTATCATTCTTGTCAAATTTACTAGGTTCTTTATTAATCAAAAAATCTTTAAAATCAATTAATTTTTGATTTTTTAAAAATTTATCAAAATATTCAGACTCTTCTTTATAATCATCAGGCTGCATAAAAATAAGCCTTAAAATTTCTAATTCATATTGATTAAAATCTAACTTCTCTTCCTTAACTATTACCTTTTTATCAATCGGTTTATTATTAAAGAAGTTTGTTCTATTTTGTTTATTATTATACTTTGTAATAGCCTCTTTTAAAGTTGATTTTTCAATGTCAAATAGCTTTGATACGTTATTAATAAAAATTTCACGTGTAAGATCCTGCTTGATGCTTGCAAGAAATTCTATAAATAAATTTAGCTTATCAAACTTTTCATTGTCACTTGCTTGTGAGTAAGAATCTAATATCTGATTATACCTATAATTATATTGGTCTAAGGCCTTATCCATTTTATCGATAAAGGCTTCTTTGCCATATTTTCTTACAAAATCATCAGGATCTAGTCCCTCTCCAAGCTCAATTATATTTACGCTTATATCTGCTTGGTTAAAAATATCTATAGCTCTTTGAGTAGCTTTTATTCCTGCTCCATCAGAATCATAGCAAACATAGATATTATCAGCATATCTTTTCGCAAGTTTTGCCTGATCTAGTGTAAAAGCTGTACCAAGGCTTGCTACAGCTATATCTATACCCCAATTGTTGAGAGCTATAACATCCATATAGCCTTCAACTAAGATTAAATCTCTTTTATTTTGCTTTTTGAAATTATTTAAAGCATATAAATTATATCTTTTTTTAAATATCTCAGATTCTGGAGAATTTAGATATTTTGGCATGGCATCATCTATTGCCCTACCACCAAAACCTATCACTCTACCATAAATATCAATTATAGGATAAATCACTCTATTCCTATACTTATCATAATAATTGCCATTTTTAGACTTTGCTATTAAGCCTAAAGATAGGAGGTCCTCTTCCTTATAGCCCTTTGACTTTGCATAATTTAGCAAATCATTCCAAGAATCTTTAGCATAGCCAAGCATAAAGGTATTAACTATATTGCTTCTTAATCCCCTCTTTATTAAATAATCTTGAGGAGCTTTATTGGTTAATAAATTTTTATAAAAAAACATCATTATATCTTTATTGATATCATATAGGTGATTTTTATATTTATTTTCCCCAGGGTTATTTTGATAAATTAAATTTATTCCTGCTCTATTGGCTAAAAATTCCAAGCTTTCTGGATATGATAGGCCTTCTTTTTGCATTATAAAAGAAACAACATCCCCTCCTGCTCCACATCCGAAACAGTGAAATAATTGTTTCTTCTTGTCAACTGTAAATGATGGGGTTTTCTCGTTATGAAATGGACATAATCCCTTATAGGAGGAGCCCGCTCTTTTTAAGTCGACATATTCGCCAATTATATCTATAATATCTGAACTTTCCTTTATTTGATTTGCCATATCATCTGATATTAATCTCATCTTATCACCTATTCAAACTATACTTTTATTAGCTTTTATATCAATTTATCTTTTTCAGCATTTTAAAGAAATTGGCTTTTATAAAATTTTATGATTTATATTTTAATTTTTTCTAAAATCGTGATGGTTTTTGAAATGAAAATTGTTAAATATCCCTAAAAAATATAGTATAATATTAATACTTTAGAAGTGTTTTACGCAATTTCTATAAAATTTGCATCAAAGATTAGAGGTTTAAGATGGATAACAATCAACCATTATTACAAAATGATAATTCAACAAATAATATTGATATAAGAATATTAGATGCCCAAGAGAATTCTCTTGCCAAAAATGCAGCTAGTAGGATTCAGTTTCATCCTTTTACATATTTTTATTATCTAGCTGAAGGATATGGCAAACTTTCTATAGAAAGTGAAGTAATAGATTTTAATGCTGGTGATCTTGTAATAATAAATCCTAATATCGGACATACCTTATATGTGGATAAAAGTATTAGCTCATGCAAGCTTATTGGCTTCGGAATTGAAAGCATTTCAATTGCTGGACTTAAAAATGATGAAAGTATGGATATCAATTATTTCCACGTTGATAATAAAAATAAATCCTTGCAATTTGAAGGACTATTTAGCGATATAATTAGAGAGTATAAGGGAAGCGATTTATTTGCAAGGTCTATGGCTTCTTCATTAGCTTGTGCTTTAGTAATTAATTTACTCAGAAAATATAGAAAAAAAATAGTTGTTAAGCACGATAAGAGAGTCAATAGACAAATTGACTATATTAAATCTTATATGGATGCTAATTACCACGAAGATATCAAATTAGAAGACCTATCTGCTATGGCTTATATGAATAAGTTCCACCTTATTTCTGAATTTAAGCAATCATATAGAATCACTCCAATTGAGTATTTAATTTTAAAGAGAATTGAAGTTTCAAAAAATATTCTTATATCAACCAACCACACCATGGAAGAAGTATCTGCCATAGTGGGTTTTAATTCTCAGTCCTATTTCAACCAAGTTTTTAAGAAAAAAGTTGGAGAAACTCCTTCACAATTTAGAAAGAAACACAGACTATAAGACTAGTTTACTAGTCTTATTTTTATATTAAAAAAGAGGCCTAAGCCTCTTTTTAATAATCAACCCCCTTGGAATATTTATTTGTTGCATTCCATATCAAATATTCATTTTGACCTGATTCATAAATCGCATCTATCTGAGCCTGTACAGCATCAGCATCATATTCCATCCAATTTCCCTCTCCTATCCAAGAAGCGGTAAAATCTTGTATCCATGGACGGGATTGAGGTTTGTGCTCAAGTTTGGAAAATATTTTTTGTTCTTCCTTTAGATATCTTTTAACTAGTTCATAAGGCTCCAAGTCAGGTTTTTCAATTTCAAATGAATATGGACCCCAGTGGGATGGATATATCATTGATGACATTATATCAGCCTGATTTGATATTTCAGAGAAATCTTGACCAATACCACTTGCTCTTCCAGCTTGTAGAGCATATCCAAATACGTCTACAGATATTGGTATGCCGTAAGCTTGTATACTTTCTCTGGCTCTTCTTACAAAGTTTGTAATAGCCGCAACCCTCTTATCTCCTTCATCCATATTTTCTTTCTCATATTCACCTCTAGAGTAATCTAAGCTATCTCCAAATGTTTCAAAACCTTCTGCAAACCTTACATAGTCAAATTGTATTTCATCAAATCCAGCTTCTGCTGCAAGCTCTGCGATATGAATGTTGTAATCCTGCACTTCTCTTAAAAATGGATTCATAAAGGCTTCTTGGTGGCCATTTGCCCAAAGGCTACCATCTGCTTTCGTAAAGCCCCATTCCGGGTGAATTTTGGTTATAATTGAGTCTTTGAAGCTTGTAATTCTACCAATTACATATATGCCTCTTGAATGAAGATCATCTATTAAGGTTTTAGCATTTATAAGCTTTGTATTTGCATACTGTATATCTTCATTATCGGTATCAAAATCTACAGTTATATTTCCCCAGTCATCTTTGACATCTATTACTACAGCATTTAGGTTACTTTCTTCTATCATTCCCATTATGCCTTCATATACTTCAGGAATATTTATTGATCCTGTGTTGAAATATAAGCCCCTTACCCCATCTTTTGGATAATACTTACTTTTTTTATCTTCTAGAGATAAAAGTCTAGAGGTGTCATAATCCATATTATAATCATCAGGGGTAACACCTATTTCGTATGGTTCACCTATTGGCTTTTTTTCAGGCTTAGTTTTTTTGCTTATTTTTTTACTTTCTTCAATTTTTACTTCTTCTGTAGGATTTTCATCTTTAACTTTTGAAGAAGATCCGCAAGAAGTAAGTATTAATATTAAAGTAAGTAAGAATGGAAGAAAAATTTTTTTCTTAATCATAGATTCTCCTAAATAAAAAAGCGAGCACAGGCCCGCTTATTTAAATTATTTTTTAGTTATTCAAGGTGTCATATTAAAGAAGTTTTACTTCTTCTTATAAAATTTCTGGACTCGGCCATTCCTTATCTCAGAAATTACGAATATATCCGTAACCTTTATATATGGTGGGACTATTTAACTATCTTAGAAACAACTCCTGATGCTACTGTTCTACCACCTTCACGAACAGCGAATCTTAGACCTTCTTCTAGAGCGATTAGCTTTTGAAGTGTGATCTTGAATGTTGCGTTGTCTCCTGGCATTACCATTTCTACTCCGTCTTCTAGTTGGATGTCACCTGTAACATCTGTTGTTCTGAAGAAGAATTGTGGTCTGTAGCCTGAGAAGAATGGTGTGTGACGTCCACCTTCTTCTTTGGTTAGTACGTATACTTGACCTTCGAATTCTGTGTGTGGGTGTACTGAACCTGGTTTTGCTAGTACTTGGCCTCTTGAGATTTCGTCTCTTTGAACACCTCTTAGAAGTACTCCTACGTTGTCTCCTGATTCTGCTTGGTCTAGTGATTTATGGAACATTTCTACACCTGTTACTACTGCTTGAGATGTTTTTTCTGTTAGACCTACGATTTCTACTGTATCGCCTACTTTTAGTGTTCCTTTTTCTACTCTACCTGTTGCTACTGTTCCACGTCCTGAGATTGTCATTACGTCTTCTACTGGCATTAGGAATGGTTGGTCGTTGTCTCTTTCTGGGATGTCGAAGTATTCATCTACATCATCCATTAGTTCAAGAATCTTATCTGACCATGGACCTTCTCCACCTTCTTCTAGTGATTTTAGTGCTGATCCTACTACTACTGGGCAGTTGTCGCCGTCGAAGTCGTATTCGTTTAGTAGGTCTCTTACTTCCATTTCTACTAGTTCGATTAGTTCTGGGTCATCTACTTGGTCTTCTTTGTTTAAGAATACTGCGATTTTTGGTATACCTACCTGTCTTGCTAGTAGGATGTGTTCTCTTGTTTGTGGCATTGGACCATCTGCTGCAGATACTACGATGATTGCACCGTCCATTTGTGCTGCACCTGTGATCATGTTTTTAACGTAGTCAGCGTGGCCTGGAGCGTCGATGTGTGCGTAGTGTCTTTTTTCTGTTTCGTATTCTACTACTGATGTGTTGATTGTGATTCCACGTTCTCTTTCTTCTGGAGCTTTATCGATGTGTTCATAATCGATGTATTCACCTGTACCGTATTTTTTGTTTAGGGCTTGGGTGATTGCTGCTGTTGTTGTTGTTTTACCGTGGTCTACGTGGCCGATTGTACCAATATTAATATGTGGTTTGCTTCTTTCAAATGTTTGTTTACTCATTNTGTATTCACCTGTACCGTATTTTTTGTTTAGGGCTTGGGTGATTGCTGCTGTTGTTGTTGTTTTACCGTGGTCTACGTGGCCGATTGTACCAATATTAATATGTGGTTTGCTTCTTTCAAATGTTTGTTTACTCATTAATTCCTCCTAATGTACTCTTATTCTTTATTTTACCATATTTATAATAAAAATTCTATTATTTTATAGATAATTATTTTATTAAGTTTTACTTGCATTTTTTTATGTAGCTTGTATAATAAAATATATGCCACTTTAGCTCAGTAGGTAGAGCGCTTCCATGGTAAGGAAGAGGTCCTCGGTTCAATTCCGGGAAGTGGCTCCATTTTTTTGCAATAAAACAGACTTATTTTTTTAATCCCCACATAAATGGAGATTTTTAAATAAATCTGTTTTTTTATTTATACTAGACCCATGGCATAAATTACTGCTATAGCAACTATTACTACTAATAAGGAAATAACAAACCCGTGAATCATTGGATTAATGCCTGCCTTTTTCATATCCCTATACTTAGTATTTAATCCTATTGCAGCAAGAGCTGCCACCATCAAAAATTTTGATATGGTTTTTAGATTATTTGATAAATTTTGAGATATAAGCCCCATTGAGTTTAGGCCAACCATTATTAAAAATCCTAAAATAAAATAAGGAATTATTGAACTAACAGAAAATTTCTTTTCTATATAATCATGTCCTAGTTTTTTAACTTCCAACCTATGATGTATAAGTCTAAATATCAGTACAACTGGTATTATTGATAAGGTTCTGGTAAGTTTTACCATTGTAGCAAAATCTCCTGCAGCATCTGAATAAGCAAAACCCGCTGCTACTACAGAACTTGTATCATTAACGGCTGTTCCTGTCCAAAGCCCGTAGGCCATATCCGAAAGTCCTAGAGCCTTACCCATTATAGGAAAGACTACTATCATTAGCATATCAAATAAAAATGTTGCGCTCATTGCATAGGCAATATCCGTATCTTCAGCCTCTATAACAGGTGCTATGGCTGCTATTGCAGATCCTCCACAAATACCTGTGCCTGCTGATATGAGATTACTCATCTTCCAATTAAGACCTAAGGCTTTTCCTATAAAATATCCTGCTCCAAAACATGTTAATAAGGTAAATACCATTACATATATTGATAGCTTACCTACAGATAAAACCATATTTATGTTAAGGCTTGCTCCAAATAAAATGATTGCAAATTTTAAAAGCCTTTTTGATGTAAATCTTATACCATCTTTTAGGACTTTTTCGGTATCGATTATTGTATTTAAAAACATTCCTATAAATAATGCTATAACCGATCCACCAATTACGTGTATTGGCAATAAATTTTCTAAAAATTGCGAAACAAAAGCAATTAGTAAAGCCAAGCCTATGCCTGGTAAATATAATAATATTTTTTTCATTTTCCCTCCATTCTTACTAATAAAAAAAAGCGTTTGAAAAAACGCTAAATTTTCACTTACATTCTGGGCATACACCCCTATAGATTACTTCTGTGGTATCTATTATATAATCTTTTAGCATATCTGGTTTTTTCATGTCTGATATTTCCAAATCCTGAATTTTGCCGCAAGATTCACAAATAAAGTGGCCATGGTTAGGCCTTTTAAATTCATACCTCTTTGAAGACATATTAAAGTCGAGCTCTTTTACAAGTTTATTTTTTACGAAAAGATTTAAGCTATTGTAAACTGTAGCTTGACTAATTACAGGATCCTTAGTTACTAAGTCACTAAAAATCATCTCTGCTGTTGGGTGAATAGGATGGGTTATCAAATAATCCAAAATTAATAATCTCTGGTGAGATATCCTTATATTTTTGTCTTGAAGAATTTTTTTGAGTTTATTAAGTCGTTTATCAGGATCTTCATCTCTTAAACTCTCTACATACTTGTGCATATTTTCCCACACCTTTCTATTTTAGAATATACGTGAAAATGTCTATTTGTCAACCATTGGGAATGATTATCTAAATCAATCCTCTACGTTTAAAAAGGGTTATTTTTAAATTTTTTGAATAAAAGCCTATAAGTATATGAATAAGTATTCTTACTATTAAGTGATTATATAAAAATTTAAAAGCTCCCAGTTGAATACTAGGAGCCTTTACTAAATTTAAATTATTATTTAATTAAGCTAATTCTACTTCAGCGCCTGCTTCTTCTAGAGCTGCTTTAACTTCTTCAGCCTTATCTTTAGCTACGCCTTCAAGTACGTTTCCTGGAGCACCGTCTACAAGTGCTTTAGCTTCTTTTAGTCCAAGACCAGCTACATCTTTAACAACTTTGATTACGTTGATTTTTGATTGTCCAGCTGATTTAAGAACTACGTCAAATTCTGATTTTTCTGCTGCTGCTTCACCAGCTGCTCCGCCTGCTGCTGGAGCTGCTACTGCTACTGCTGCTTGTGCAGATACGTCAAATTCTTCTTCGATTGCTTTAACTAGTTCTGAAAGTTCAAGAACTGTAAGATTTTTGATTTCTTCTAATAGGTTTGTTACTTTTTCTGATGCCATTTTTATATTCTCCTTAAATTATATTGTTATTATGCTGCTTCGTTTTCTTTTTTGCTTGCCACTTCATTAAGGGCGATAGCAAGTTTAGATATAGTGTTATTAAGATCTCCAGCAAGAGTTCTAATAGGTGCTTGTAATACATTTGCAAGCATTGAGTGAAGTACTTCTGTTCCTGGTAATGTAGCTATTGCCATCATTTGTTCACTATTTTGGTAGTTTCCTTCAACTATACCTGATTTAAGTGTTAACTTGTCTGCGTTTTCGTCGTTTTCTTTTCTGTAGTCAACTGCTATCTTTGGTCCGTCAACTAATTCTGTGTTTGAGAAGATTAGTGCGTTTGATCCCTTTAGGTCTTCGATTAATTCTGTATATCCAAGTTCTTCAAAAGCAAATCTCATCATTGTATTCTTGTAAACTTTGTATTCAGTGTCTTTTTCTCTGAATTTGTTACGAAGATCTGTGATTTCCTTAACGTCCATGCGGTCAAAACCTACTAATGTTACTGATTTCGCATTTTCGATTTTTCCTTTGATTTCATCAACTACTAGCTGTTTAGCTGCTATAGCTTTTTCGCTCACTTTTTCACCTCCTAAGGCTAATGGTAGGTATATAAAAACCCCACTTATAAAGACACCTTAAAGATGCCCATACCGGTGGGGATGTGTGTAATTTTCCCACCTATACGCAATTATTAAACATTTATGTCTGCGTAGTCTTTGGTAGCCTGTTTATTTGACTTTTATATTATATCACCAATTTCTAAAAATGCAAATTATTTTTCAGCTAATTCTGCAGCTTTAGCTGGGTTTAGTTTAACACCAGGACCCATTGTTGATGATACGGTGATTGATCTGATATATTTACCCTTTGCTGCTGCTGGTCTAGCTTTTACTACTTCTGTAATTAAAGCTCTGATATTTTCAGTAAGTTTTTCAGCACCAAATGATACTTTTCCTGTTGGTACGTGGATAAGGTTAGCTTTGTCTGTTCTGTATTCTACCTTACCTGCTTTGATGTCAGCGATAGCTTGTGCTACATCATTTGTTACTGTACCTGTTTTTGGGTTTGGCATTAGGCCTTGAGGTCCTAGTACTCTACCTAGTCTACCTACTGTTGCCATCATATCTGGTGTAGCTATTACTACATCAAAATCTAACCAACCATCTTTTTGGATTTTTTCAGCATATTCTTCATTACCTGCAAAATCTGCTCCAGCTGATAGAGCTTCATCTATTCTATCATCTTTTACAAATGCAAGTACTCTTTGAACCTTACCTGTACCGTGTGGTAGGATTACAGTTCCTCTTACTTGTTGGTCAGCGTGACGGCTGTCAACACCGAGCTTGAAGTGTAATTCTACTGTTTCGTCAAAGTTTGCCTTTGCTGTTTTTTCTACTATTTCTATCGCTTCATTTAGTTCGTATTCTTTTGTAGAATCATAAGATGCCTTTGATTCTAAGTATTTTTTTCCTCTTTTAGCCATTTAATTCCTCCTGTGGTAAACGAGTTAATCTCTCCCACTAATCTTCTACAGTGACTCCCATACTTCTTGCTGTTCCTGCTATCATACTTACTGCAGCTTCTAAGCTTGCAGCGTTAAGATCTTCCATCTTTGTTTTAGCAATTTCTTCAAGTTGGCTTCTCTTGATTGATCCAACTTTCTTTTTGTTTGGTTCTCCAGAACCCTTAGCAAGATTTATTGCTTTCTTGATTAATACTGGTGCTGGTGGTGTTTTTGTTATAAATTTAAATGTTCTATCTGTATAAATAGTCATTTCTACCGGTATTATCATTCCTGCTTGGTCAGCTGTCTTAGCATTAAATGCTTGTACGAACTCCATGATGTTAATTCCGTGAGGTCCTAGTGCGGTACCTACTGGTGGTGCAGGAGAAGCTGCTCCTGCTGGTACTTGTAATTTTACTATCGCTTGTATATCTTTTTCTGCCATTTTTACCTCCTTGTGGTGATTCGGGTTCCCCCTCCCACTTATTTAGACAGTACTAAATTTCCTCTATATCGCTATATTCTAAGTCTATTAATGTATCACGGCCAAACATATCTACGTATGCCTTGATAGTACCCTTTTGCTTGTCGATTTCATCGATTTTTGCTACGAAATCCTTAAATGGTCCGGCAATAATATTTACACTATCACCTACATTTACATTAATATTAAGAACTGGTTCTTTCTCTTTTACACCAAACTTTCTTACTTCAGCTGGTGTAAGAGCTACTGGATCACCATCTGGTCCAACAAAACCTGTTACCCCTTGGGTATTTCTTATTATATACCAAGACTTATTGGTTATGTTCATCTTGACCATTACATAGCCTGGAAATAGCTTTCTAGTTTTGACTTTTTTGTCGTTATTTTTTACTTCGACATATTCTTCAGTTGGTACAGTTACATCTATAATATCTGGATTTTGTTCATTATCTATCATCATCTGAATCTTATCAGAGACTCTATTTTCATATCCAGTATAGGTGTGAACTACATACCATTTAGCATTTTTCTCTGCTTCTGTAAGTTCTGTCTTGTTTTCTTCTTCCTTTATATTCTCGTCAAAATTTAAAGAATCAGTCATCATTCACCTACATTATAATTGAAAGTAGGAAATGGAAGACCTTATCAAGGACCCAAATAGATACTGCTGTTACAGCACTAATAGCTATTACTATTAAAGAATACTCAATTGTAGTCTTTAAAGTAGGCCATTGAATCTTTTTATATTCTTTAATGACTCCACTAAAGAAAGAATCTTTTTTCTTAGCCATTGTTACTCCTACTTTGTTTCTTTATGAACTGTGTGCTTTTTGCAGAATGGACAATATTTTTTAAGCTCAATTCTTTCACTATGAGTAGTTTTGTTTTTAGTTGTATCATAGTTTCTGTTTTTGCATTCTGTGCATTCTAATTTAACTTTAGTTCTCATAAAACACCTCCTATTTACTTATACGGATACTTCCATACAATGAATTATATTACCATCTAAGTCTACCTTTGTCAATATTTTTAGTCGATTTTTAGAAGATTTTTTAAAAAAGTTTCTCTCTTTTTGATAAGAACTTTTCTTAAATCATCTAAATCATGATTTGAAAAGCAATAATCCGAATAAGAAATGAGTATATCTTCTATATCATCAAGCTCATAAAGACCATCTTCATAAACCCTTCCTAGGTACTCATCCTCCCTGTCATAGTACATTACTGGTGGATAGCCCTTAAGATTTGATGTATCAAAGGCTATATAGGATTCTTTGGCATAAACCCTATCTTTTATTATTAACATCTTCTCTCTAATATCTATTTCTCGTCCAGACTTAAAATCTTTAATCAAGGCTTAATCCATTATCTTTGATAGCTTTTACAATTTCTTCTGCAGCTTCGTGGGCGCCTTCTTCTGTTTCTGCCTCAACCATTACCCTAACAAGTGGCTCTGTTCCAGATTTACGAACTAAAACTCTACCTGAGTCAGCAAGGTTAGATGTTATTTTTTCAATCACAGAAGCCACTCCTGCATTATCTAAAACTGTATCCTTATCCTTAACCCTTACATTTATTAAGACTTGTGGGTAGATTTTTAAATCTCTTAATAAAGTTTTAAGATCAGATTTTGATTCTATAACAGCTTCCATAATTTTAAGAGATGTTAGGATTCCGTCACCTGTATTGGCAAATTTCTTTAATATTATATGTCCTGATTGCTCTCCACCTAGTTCTATGTCCTCTTCATACATTCTTTGGTGGACGAATTTATCACCTACATCAGTTTTTTCATAGCCAATTCCTAAATTATCAAAGGCTTTATATAGGCCAATATTTGACATTACAGTTGTAACTACCTTATTAGATTCTAGACCGCCTTCTTTTTTCATGTAGTTTGCAAGTATATAAAGTATAGCATCCCCATCGACTATATTTCCTTCAGAATCTACTGCTATACATCTATCAGCATCTCCATCATAAGCAAAGCCAATATCAAGTTTATTTTTAACTACAAAATCCCTTAAGACGTCTATATGAGTTGATCCAGCATTGTTATTTATATTAAAACCATTAGGTTCATCATTTATTACAAAGGTATCAGCTCCAAGCGCATCATATACCGGTTTTGCAATTGTAAAGGCTGCTCCATTTGCTGGATCAAGACCCACTCTCATTCCCTCAAAAGATTTAGTTACAGTTTGAATTAAATATGCTATATATCTATTCCTACCGCCTATATAATCAACAGTCCTTCCTATATCTTCACCCTTAGCAAGATCAATAGATTTTATGTCTGCATCTATATATTCTTCAAGGCTTTCTAGGAAGTCATCCTCCATTTTCTCACCATTTTTGTTTATAAGCTTGATACCATTGTCATGGTAAGGATTATGACTTGCTGTAATCATAATTCCACAGTCAAAATCTTCTACTCTAGTTATATATGAAACTGAAGGAGTTGTAGTAACATGGAGAAGATAAGCATTTGAACCTGATGAAGTAATACCAGCTGATAGGGCATCTTCAAACATATATGAAGACCTTCTGGTATCCTTGCCTATAAGAATTTTTCCATTTCCATTTTTCTTTTTAGAAAAATAATCGCCTATAAATCTTCCGATTTTAAAGGCATGATAAACATTTAGCCCTTCATTAGCCTCTCCTCTAAAACCATCTGTACCAAAATATTTCATTTATATCTCCTTAAAATTTAACTTCTTTACTTTTTTATATTATACCCTATTGATAAATTTACAAAAAATTGGGTAGAAAAATTAGGAAGGAGTAAAGTATGAATTTTGAAAAACTTAACAATGAAAAATTATATATAAATGGAAAATATGTTAATAGCAAATTAGATGAGTGGATAGATGTTGAAAATCCTGCAACTGGAGAAATAATCGCCAAGGTCCCAAAGGCAAGTAGTGATGAAATTAATCTTGCAGTTGAGTCTGCTTATGAGGCTTTTAAAACTTTTTCTAAAACTAGTCTTGAGGAAAGAATTGCTTATATAGAGAAATTTAAAAATTGGATGATAGATCACCAAGATGGAATAATGGAAACAATTAAAGATGAGCTAGGTGTACCTATAAGAATTGCAAAGCCTGGTCAATTTGATAAGCAAATGAGAAGAATAGATGTCTTTATCGATCAAGCTAGGAAAATTGACTATAGGATTGATATGGATGGTGGCTATGTAAGGATGGAGCCAATTGGAGTTGTAGCTAGCCTTACACCTTGGAATTATCCTCTAGGACAAATCATAATGAAAGTTATACCAGCCCTACTTATGGGTTGTACAGTAGTCCAAAAACCAGCTTCAGACACACCACTTACAGCTTATTTTGTAGCTAAGGCTTTTGATGAGATTGGCCTTCCTAAGGGCGTATTTAACCTAATAACCGGCTCAGGGGCAGAAGTTGGCGATGTTTTAAACTCACATCCAAAAGTAGCCATGGTTTCTTACACAGGAAGCCTGGCCGGCGGTTCTTCATCAGCCAAACACGCTATGAATACTTCCAAAAAAGTAGTCCTAGAGCTTGGTGGCAAGTCTCCAGCTGTCTTTATAAAAGGAGCTGATATTAAAATGGGTGTAAAACAAGTCTTAAACAGAGTCTACCTAAATGTAGGTCAAACTTGCTCCTGCCTATCAAGAGCAATTATAACTGAAGATATATACGATGATGTAATAAAAGAATTCATAACCCAATATGATAATTATCCAGTAGGAGATCCTGATGATAAAAAAACTGTCGTAGGAAGTCTAGCTGGCAAAAAACAATTTAACAGAGTTAAAGGCTTTATAGAAGAAGGGATCAAAGAAGGCGCTACCCTTCTTAAGGGAGAAGTCCCTACAGAAAGCCATGTTGGCTATTATGTAAAACCTGTTATATTTACAGATGTTAAGCCAGGAATGGCCATCCACGATAAGGAAATTTTTGGACCAGTTGTTTCAATAATCAAGGTAAAAGATAAAAAAGAGGCTATAGAAGTAGCTAACTCAGTAGACTTCGGACTATCTTCCGCTGTCTTTGGTAATAAAGAAGAAGCTCTTGAAATAGCCTATGAAATAAAAGCAGGTGATGTCTATCTAAATTCTAACGGTGGAAGTCCAGAATTACCTTTTGGTGGTCGCAAGCAATCAGGAATAGGCAGAGAAGGCGGAAAATTCGGCCTCATGGAATACCTAGAACCTAAGTCAATCCATACTGCCTAATACCAAATTAAATTATAAAAAAGCTAGCCTTGTTGAATGTACTTACCATTCTTTAAGGCTAGCTTTTTAATTTAATACTTTATAAAATATCCCTTAATTCTAATATTGAAGAGATTTTTATATCCGCTCCACAAGCCTCGACAGTCTTTCCATAGCCGTAAGTTGCAAAAATTGTTTTTTGCTTGTTCTTAAGGCCTGCTTCCATATCTTCCCTGCGGTCTCCTATCATTATATAAGAATCGTTCAGTTCTTTTCTAAGAATCTTATACTTATCCAAATAATCGTAGTCTTCCCCTATAAAATATTTTGAAAAATACCTATCTAAACCAAATTTTTTTCTGGCAACATCCATATAGACCCTCCTACATTTTGATAAAATATATAGGTCATATTTTTCTTTTAAATAGGAAAGAGTCTCATGAGCCCCTTCAAAAAGCTGGCCTTCCTCTGTCATATATTTAATAATCCTATCACCATTTTTCTTTATATAGGGCATTTTGTCGGAATCATCTTTTAAAATTATATCCCAAACTTCCTTTGGGCCCATCCCTATAAAGGATTTGAAGTCAAAATCATCTATTGAGAATTTTAAATCGCTGAGGCTTTCTTCGATGGCTTTTTTGTAGGCTATTTCTGTCTTATGGATTGTCCCGTCAAAGTCAAATACTAAGATCATATAAGATCGACCAAATTTGCCATTTCTATAGCAGAAATAGCAGCTTCAGCCCCTTTATTGCCTGACTTAACTCCTGCCCTTTGGACTGCTTGGTCTACATTATCTGTTGTTACAACTCCAAATATCACTGGTTTTTCACTATCAAGGCCAACAGCTGCCACTCCCTTAGATACTTCTGCACAAACATAATCAAAGTGTGGTGTATCTCCTCTAATTACAGCTCCCAAGCAAATTACAGCATCTATATCATCTTTTTTTGCAAGTTTCTTAGCAGCAAGAGGTATTTCAAAGGCACCAGGCACTCTTACTATAGATATTTCATCATCTTTCACCTCATGTCTTTTCAAAGCATCAAGGCAACCTTCAAGCAACCTATCTGTTATAAAATTATTAAATCTTGCAACTACTATGGCATATTTTTTATTATTTGAAACTAAATTAGCACTAAATTCACGCATTTTTTATCTCCTTAAATTCTTTTAATTCATGTCCCATTCTTATAGCTTTTATTTTTAGGTAATTTCTATCAATATTGTTTGACCTTATTTCTAAAGGCTCTCTTTTTTCCACCCTAATCCCATATTTTTCTATTTGATTTATCTTGTCAGGATTATTTGTCATAAGGCTTATTGACTCTACTCCAAGCTTCCTTAGCATCTCTGCTGCTATTTTGTAATCCCTCATATCCTCTGGAAATCCTAGCTTTAAGTTGGCATCGACAGTGTCATAGCCTTGTTCCTGGAGTTCGTAGGCCTTAAGCTTATTAAATAAGCCTATGCCCCTGCCTTCTTGACGGAGGTAGAGAAGGACGCCCTGGCCGTTCTCTTCGATTTTCTTGAGAGCCTTGTGGAGTTGACTGCCGCAATCGCACCTTTTTGACCCAAGCACATCACCAGTTAGACATTCTGAGTGGATTCTGGTTAGGACATTTTTAGCCTTTATATCTCCCTTGGTTATGGCTATGTGCTCTTTTCCTGTTTTTTCATCGAGGAAACCATAGGCAACAAAGTTTCCATAATCACTTGGTAGTTTCACTGGATTTGTTTTTTTAAGTCCTAGCTCCTCAAGAGATCTCCTATATTCTTGGATTTTTTCTACAGTTGTCATCTTCATACCAAGTTCTTTAGCTAATTTCTTAAGGTCATCACCCCTCATCATATGGCCATCATCTGCCATGATTTCACAGCAAAGGCCTACTTCTTTAAGGCCTGCTAGCCTCATAAGATCAACTGTCGCCTCTGTGTGGCCATCCCTTACCAAGACTCCCCCTTCTTTGGCTATTAAAGGAAAAACGTGGCCTGGTCTTCTAAAGTCCTCCGCTTTTGACTTTGGATTTACTAGCTCTCTAATTGTTTTAGCCCTCTCAAAGGCTGATATTCCAGTAGTTGTGTCGACATGATCGATGGAAACAGTGAAGGCTGTCTCGTGATTATCTGTATTATTTTCAACCATTGGATGGAGGTTTAAGCTTTCTGCCACTGCCTTTGATATTGGCGTGCAAATCAGGCCCTTGCCGTAGCTTGCCATGATATTTACCATCTGTCCTGTCACATTTTCGCCAGGGCAGATGAAGTCTCCCTCATTTTCTCTTGATTCATCATCAGTTACTATTACGATTTCATTTCTCTTTAATGCTTCTATTACTTCTTTTACACTATCCATATCAATTTAGCCCAAAAAGTGAGCTTAAGTCCTCCTTATTTTCATTTTTGTATAATTTTTCTACAAATCTTCCGATTATATCTGTTTCTATATTTACCAAATCGCCTATTTTTTTATATTTAAAATTCGTATTTGCAATAGTTTCAGGAATGAGTGAAACTTCAAAAGTATCTGCTGATTCTTTGGATACAGTTAAGGATATGCCATCTATGGCTACCGACCCCTTATTAACTATATACTTACAAATTTCTCTTTTTGTTTTAAACCTATAGACATTTTTATTAATTGAAATAAGTTTTCCAACTCCATCTATGTGACCTTGGACAATGTGACCATCAAGCCTATCTGCAAAGCGAAGGGCCCTTTCTAGGTTGACATATTTTCCAAGCATTGAAGGAGTGAATTTTGTCTTATCTAGGCTTTCCTGCATTAGATCTGCCTTGTAATAATCAGGACCAAATTCCTTAACAGTCAAGCAAACTCCATCAGTCATAATAGAGTCTCCAAGTTTTAAATCTTCTAAGACCTGCTTGCAAGTGACTTTAATCTCTACGTGGTCAGACTTATTTGAAAACTGGCTTACCTTTCCTAATTCAACTGAAATCCCTGTAAACATTTCTCACCTCTAGCATAATGTCTTCATCAAATCTTTCTATATGGTCAATTCTAAATTTCTTTGCGTCTTTTATAGTCTTGGCTCCTTCGGCCATGAAGGCTGACCTAGAATATTCTCCACCAAGTACGATCGGGGCTATAAATTCATATATTTTATCAACCAGGTCTTCTTCCAAAAAGGAAGAATTAAGCAGAGATCCTCCTTCAACTAAGATTGATGAAACATTCATTTCATATAATTTTCCAACCAAGTCCTTTAAATCAACCTGACCGTTCTTTTCCTTGCAGTAAATAAGATTAGCATTTAAGTTAGTTTCCTTATCTCCTATGGTTCCTATATAAGTTTTCTTATCTGATTCTAGGTTAAAAATATCAAGGTCAGGATCGAAAGCTAAGTCAGAAGCAACTATTACCCTAATAGGATCCACCCCATCTTTAAGCCTACAATTAAGCCTTGCCTTATCCTTTAGTAGGGTGTTTTTCCCTATAATAATAGCATCATAATCATTCCTAAGTTTATGGACATAGGCCCTTGATTTCTCGCCGCTTATCCGTTTAGAATCATAAGTTTCTGTAGCTATCTTCCCATCAAGGCTCATGGCATATTTTAGACTTACAAGAGGTCTTTTATATTTCATATTAAAGAAGAACTTCTCATTTAGCCTCTTACCCTCATCTTCTAAAACTCCTGTAACAACCTCAATACCAGCTTCTTTTAGCTTTTTAATCCCATCGACTTTTGGATTAGTATCAAGGTTTGCTATAACAACCTTAGCTATGCCTCTTCTTATGACTTCATCAACACAAGGTGGATGTTTGCCAAAATGTGAGCATGGCTCTAAGTTTACAAAAAGTGTAGCACCCTTCGGATCCTCCTTTAGATTCTTAAAGCAATCAATTTCAGCATGGCCATCATAAAAAGACTTGTGATAGCCCTTGCCTATAACTTCTCCATCCTTATATACAAGTGCCCCCACCATGGGATTGGTAAGAACCCTTCCCGCTCCCTTTTTAGCTAGTTTGAAGCACTCTTTCATCAAATCTTCGTAATTCAAATTTCCTCCTTTTGGGGAATGAAAAAAGTCCCCTTTCAGGGACTAAAATTAAAAGAAAAATTTTTCACAAATATAGGAAAAAAATATAAACTTCTCTCATCCAGACTCTAACTGTCGGTATCGGAATTTCACCGATTCGGCTTTCGCTCGCAGACTATAACTGCCGGTGGGGAATTACGCCCCGCCCTGAAGATTATTTCTAATTACATATATATTATAATATAAGGTTTTCCTAATGTCAAATATTATTTTAAATTTATATTTTACCATAATCTGATATAATAGACTTATGAGAAAACTAGATTATATACCACGAACAAAAATAAAAATGATTCATGTAGATGGGTCCTATTCCTTCGGGATTGATTCAATTCTCTTAGGGGACTTTGCAAAGATGAAAAAAGGAGCGAAGCTTTTAGATATAGGATCAGGAAATGGCATCCTTGCTATGATGGCAAATGATCTTTACAAACTTAATAAGGTCTACGCTGTAGAAATCCAAAAGCAAAAGGTAGAAATTTTAAGGGAAAACTTAGCCCTTAATGGCATAAATAATGTAGAAATCATCGCCAATGACCTAAATAAAATAGATTTTAAGGAAAACTCTTTAGATTATATCATTACAAACCCACCCTATTATAAGAAAGGTCACAATATAGGCAATAAGGAGGAGGAATTTCTTATCTCAAGACAAGAAATCTATCTTAATCTAGATGATATATTTACATTTTCCAACAAGACCTTAAAGGATAAGGGCAAACTTTTTATGGTCCATAAGCCTGAAAGAATGGTAGAGATTTTTCAAAAATCAGGCAATCTTAAGGCAAAAAGAATCCGTTTTGTATCATCTACCTTTGATACTAAGCCCCAATTTATCCTCATAGAATTTGTAAAAAATGCTAAAGATGGCCTTAAAATCGAAGACCCAATCATAATTTATAAGGACGGAAAATATACAGAACAAGTTAGAAAAATAAACGGAACCTACAAGGAGGACTAATGGATTATCAAATATACTTTGTGCCAACACCAATCGGCAACCTCGAAGATATGACCCTAAGGGCAATAAAAACTCTAAAAGAAGTGGACCTAATAGCCTGCGAAGATACCAGAGAGTCTAAAAAACTCTTAAATTTCTACGAAATAGATAAGCCCTTAACTTCTTACCACAAATTTAACGAACAAGCCAAGGGCGAAGAATTAATAAAAAAAGCAAGTGAGGGTATGACAATAGGAGTAATAAGCGACCAGGGCATGCCTGGCATGTCAGATCCAGGTGAAATCTTAATTAAAAAGTGCATAGAAAATAATATTTCTTACACGATCCTACCTGGCCCAAGCTCAATCCTAACAGCTCTCATAGGGTCTGGTCAAGATATGTCAGCCTTTTCCTTTTATGGTTTTATAGGCAAGAAAACTAAGGAGAAGAAAGACTTTTACGAAAAATTAAAGAACGAAGAAAAGACATCAATAATATTTGATTCAGTCCACAATCTTCCAAAAACCATCGAAGACTTCAAAGAAATCTTCCCTGAGAGAAGGCTTACAATAGCAAGAGAACTTACCAAAAAATTTGAAGAATACAAGACCTATACTATTAAGGATATAAATCCAGAAGAGATAACCTTTAAAGGAGAATTTGTCCTTATACTTGAAGGCAAAAAGGAAGATGAGTCTGTAGATATTTCTAGTTTTGACGAAAAAATTAAACAAATGATTGATGAAGGTAGGTCTACCAAAGAAATCGTAAAAATAATAAAGAAAGAATCTTCTTTTTCAAAAAATGAAATCTATGAATATATAATAAATTTTAGCAAGGATAATATATGAAAAACCCTAGAAAATATTTATTTATAGGCATCTTCATGCTTGTTATTGCAGCTGTCTTTATATCCTATGCCCTAAGACATCCAGAAGGGTCCTTTCCATGGCCCTTAGGACTTACTTATTTCCTTTGTACAGCTTATCTTGCCCTTGCCATATATTTTATAATTAAAGGCTTTAGAAAAAACTAAATAATATTAAAACATACTAAAATACCAGGTCAAGTAAACCTGGTATTTTTAAGATAAAAACCACCCGAATAAGGGGTGGTTAAATTATTATCTGTTTTTTCTATTTTTTCTTTTAGCAGCGTCATTTTTCTTTTTTCTTATAACGCTTGGTTTTTCGTAGTGTTCTCTTCTTCTATATTCAGAAAGTACACCGGATCTTGCGCATTGTCTTTTGAATCTTTTAATCGCACTATCGATTGATTCGTTTTCTCCAACTCTGATTTCTGTCATCTCTATCCCCCCTCTCGTATCCGCACTTAAGATTTCAAATCAGCCTGGTGGCCATTGTAGGCTTCTTCCGCCTAGGACATGAAAATGCATGTGAGCTACACTTTGTCCTCCATCTTCACCGATGTTATGGACTACTCTGTAGCCATTTTCAGCTATGCCTTTTTCACGAGCTATCATTTTGATAGTTAAAAATATTTTTCCTATCAAGGAAGAGTCTGACTCGCTAAGCTCATCTAAAGATTTAATGTGCTTTTTTGGTATAACAAGAAAATGGATAGGTGCTTGTGGATCTACGTCATCAAATGCAATTACATCTTCATCTTCATAGATTATCTTTGATGGAATCTCTCCATCTATAATCTTACAAAATACACAATCCATACTTCACCCCCATTAGTATATATAATACCATAATTGAATTTAAGAGTAAAGTTTTTTATTTAATAATTTGACCAATAAGTTCATTATTTTCTATGCCGGTGATCTTTACATCAAAAATTTCATTATCTTTTATAGATGGGTCTTTGACATTTACCCTTAAGTAATTGGTTGAATATCCTGATTTGAAGCCTTTTATATCTGACTTGGACTCAAATAGGACTGAAAGACTTTGTCCAATTTGCTTTTCTAAAAATTCTTTTCTATTTGTCTCTTCAATTTTTTCTAAATCTTTTAGCCTATCTTTTTTGATATTTCCATTCACCTGGCCGCTCATTGTGGCTGCCTTTGTCCCATCTCTTTGAGAATATTTAAATAGGTGGGTTTTGGCAAATTTAATCCTATCTACAAATGCCATGGTATCCTTGTGATTTTGATCTGTTTCTGTTGGAAATCCTACTATGATATCTGTTGTAAGACCTGCATTTGGGAAAACTTCTCTGATTAGGTCTACCTTCTCTTTAAAAGTTTTTGTGTCATATTTTCTATTCATAGCCTTTAGGATATCATCTGATCCAGATTGTAGGGATAGGTGGAAGTGATCGCAAGCCTTTCCCGTAGCCTTCATCCTTTCTAGGAAATCTTTTGTTATGTGTCTTGGCTCCATGGATGAAAGTCTGATTCTTTTAATCCCATCAACCTTGGCTACATTTTCTATTACATCTATTAGGGATGTTCCGTCTTTAAAATCTTTTCCGTAGCTTGCCACATGAATGCCTGTTAGGACTATTTCCTTAAAGCCATTTGATCCAAGGCGTTCGGCTTCTTTTATTATTGAATCCATAGGACGGCTTACCACATTACCCCTTGCATAAGGAATCAAGCAGTAAGAGCAATACATATTACAACCATCTTGAATTTTCATATAGGCCCTGGTCATACCTATTTGGTTAGAAATTGCCAAATCTTCATAAGATTTTTCTTCAGAGACTGATATCAACTTATCTGTCGTCTCTTTATTTTGTAAGAAATCTTCACAAAGATCCACTACTTCTTCCTTATTTCTAGATCCTAGAATTATATCTACACCTTCTATTTTGGCTACTTCTTCAGGTTTTACTTGGGAATAACAACCCATTACAGCTATTATAGCATCAGGATTGTCGCCCCTTGCTCTTGATATCATTTGACGACTTTTCCTGTCAGACATGTTTGTAACTGTACAGGTATTTATGACATAGATATCTGCATTTTCTTCTTTTCTTTCAAATCCTCTTGCTTCAAAGATTTCTTCGATAGCTTCAGATTCATACTGGTTTACCTTACATCCTAAGGTTATTATATTAAATGTTTTTGTCATTCAAAAAAATCCTTAACTTTATCAAAAAATGATTTTTCTTCTTTTACCTTATTTCCACTTGCATCAGCAAAGGCTTTTAAGGCTTCTTTTTGAGCTTTATTTAGCTTCTTAGGTGTTATAATCTTGACATAGAAGTAGAGATTGCCTTGTCTACCTGTTCTTGAGTCTTTGATTCCTTCATTTCTTAGGGTAAATCTTTGACCTGTTTGAGTTCCTTCTGGTATTTCAAACTCGACACTCTTCTTTAAGGTTGCCACATCTATCTTGCCACCTAGGGCTGCCGTTGGAAAGCTTATTGGCATTTCGTAATAGATATCTAAGCCATCTCTTTTAAATATTTCATGGTCACTTACCCTTACTATTACATATAAGTCACCGTAAGGACCGCCATTTTCGCCCATATGACCCTTGCCGCTTAGTCTTATAACATTTTGATCTTCTATGCCTGATGGTATGTCGATTTTAATTTTTTCTGATTTAAATTCCTTACCAGAGCCCTTGCAATTTTTGCATGGTTTATCAATTATTTCACCAGTCCCATGGCACTTATCACAAGTTACTGTTCTTGACATGGTTCCAAAGGCTGTCCTTGAAACTTGATTTACCACTCCTTGGCCATGGCAATCTGGACAAGTGTGCTTTTCAGAGCCCTCTTCCGCCTTAGAACCGTGGCATACATGGCATTCTACTTCTCTTCTTACTTGAATTTCCTTGCTAACACCAAAGGCAGCTTCTTGGAAGGATAGGTTTATTACTTGCTGTATATCAGCTCCCTTTACAGGCCTTTTGGCCCTACTTGCCCCATAACCTTGGCTAAATATATCTCCAAATAAATCGCCAAATATATCACCGAAGCCACCAAAACCTGATGAAAATCCACCAGCTCCAGCCCCACCATTTTCAAAGGCAGCTGCCCCATACATATCGTATTGTTGTTTCTTTTCAGGATCTGATAGGATTTCATAAGAAAGGGTTGCTTCCTTAAATTTGCTTTCAGCCTCTTCATCTCCAGGATTTAGGTCTGGATGATATTTTTTGGCTAGTTTTCTATATTCTCTTTTTATATCAGCAGTGCTGGTGTCTTTGCTTACTCCAAGCACTTCATACGGATCTCTCATTTTACCTCCAAATCATAAAAAAAGCTATTTCTCTAGGAAATAGCCCCTTTTATCAATTGTTTTTATTATACTAGCTATAATAAATCTTTCAAAAGATTATTCTTCATCTTCATCGATTACTTCGTAGTCAGCATCTACTACATCTTCATCGCTTTGGCTAGCACCTTCTGCTCCAGCTTGGCTTTGTTTATACATCTTTTCACTTACCTTATAGATTTCATTTGTTAACTCTTCTGTAAGTGCTTTAATTTTATCTAAGTCATCAGCTGCTATTGCATCTTCTAGTTCTTTAGCCTTAGCTTCTATAGCTTCTTTTTCGCTGCCTTCTAGTTTTGCATCTTCTACTGTCTTTCTAGCTTGGTAAACTAGGTTTTCAGCGTTATTTTTAGCATCTATTGTTTCTTTTTTCTTCTTATCTTCTTCAGCAAATTGTTCTGCTTCTTTTACCTTTTTATCGATTTCTTCTTCTGTTAGGTTTGAAGATGATGTGATTGTTATCTTTTGTTCCTTACCTGAGCCTTGATCTTTAGCTGTTACATTTACTATACCGTTGGCATCTATATCAAAGGTTACTTCGATTTGTGGAACACCACGTCTAGCTGCAGGAATTCCTGTAAGTTGGAACCTACCAAGAGTTATGTTGTCTGCTGCCATTTCACGTTCACCTTGTACTACGTGGATGTCTACTTCTGTTTGTCCATCTGCTGCAGTTGTGAATATTTGGCTCTTCTTTGTAGGTATTGTTGTATTTCTTTCGATTAATTTTGTAGCTACACCACCAAGTGTTTCAATACCTAATGATAATGGTGTTACATCTAGTAGTAATAGGTCTTTTACTTCACCTGTTAGAACACCACCTTGGATAGCTGCACCTAATGCAACTGATTCATCTGGGTTGATATCTTTTTGTGGTTCTTTACCGATTATATTTTTAACTAGCTCTTGAACTGCTGGCACCCTTGTAGAACCACCTACTAGTAGGACCTTGTCTATATCAGAAGCTGATAGGCCTGCATCCTTTAAAGCATCTTCTACTGGTTTTCTTGTTTTTTCTACAAGATCATGAGTTAATTCGTTGAATTTAGCCCTTGTTAGGTTGATGTCTAAGTGGACAGGTTGGCCATCTACTGCTGTTATAAATGGTAGGTTAACATTTGTAGTAAGTGTTGATGATAGCTCTTTTTTAGCCTTTTCAGCTGCATCTTTTAGTCTTTGCATTGCTGTTAGGTCTTTTGTTAAATCAACACCTGATTCTTTCTTGAATTCAGCTGCAAGATATTCTACTACTGCATGGTCAAAGTCATCTCCACCAAGTTTGTTGTTTCCTCTTGTTGAAAGTACTTCAAATACTCCATCACCTACTTCAAGTATTGAAACATCGAATGTACCACCACCAAGGTCGTAAACCATAATCTTAGATTGGTCTGTTTCCTTATCCATACCGTATGCAAGAGCAGCAGCTGTTGGCTCGTTGATGATTCTGTCTACTTTTAGACCTGCAATTTGTCCAGCGTCTTTTGTAGCTTGTCTTTGAGCATCTGTAAAGTAGGCAGGTACTGTGATTACTGCATTTGTTACTGTATCATTTAGATAAGCCTCTGCGTCTGCTTTTAATTTTTGAAGAATCATTGCTGAAATTTCTTCTGGTGTGTATCTCTTGCCATCTATTTCTGGAGACTTCCAATCATGTCCCATTTCTCTTTTTACTGATGCTATTGTTCTATCTGGGTTAGTAATTGCTTGTCTTTTTGCTGTTTCACCAACTAATCTTTCGCCATCTTTTGAGAAAGCTACTACTGATGGAGTTGTTCTATTACCTTCACTGTTTGGTATAATTGTTGCTTGTCCACCTTCCATTACTGCTACTGCAGAATTGGTTGTACCTAAGTCAATTCCTATAATTTTTGCCATATGTTTTTCCTCCTATTTGCTTACCTTAACCATTGCTGGTCTAAGGACTTTGCCGTGTAATGTATATCCTTTTTGGAATGTTTCTATTATATAATCTTCTTTAACTGTATCGCTTGCTTCCGTCATTACTGCGTGATGCATATTATGATCAAAAACGCATCCGTCTGATTCAATTTCTTCTAAACCTTCGCTTTTGAGGGTCTTTAGAAATTCATCTCTTATCATTATGACTCCCTTTACAAAAGGATCTTCCATATCCTTATCTTTAAGAGCCCTATCAAAGTTATCTAAGACAGGTAGAAGCTTTTCTATAAGAGAGCTTGAGGCAAATTTCTTAAAGTCTGCTTTAGACTTTTCTTCTCTTTGCTTATAATTTGCAAAATCTGCCATAAGTCTCTGATATTTTTCTAAATATTCATTATCATCTGATGAAGTTTCCTCCGTATCTTCAACTATTTCAGCATCGATTACTTCTTCATCTTCTGGATTTTCTTTTATATTTTCTTCTTCTAATTTTTCTTCATCTTTTATTTTATCATCTGCCAAATCATTCACCTTACCTTTTTATTCATTTAGTAAATCTGAAACTAGCTTAATACTTTCAATAACTTCTTTATATCTAATTCTAGTTAGACCTACTATACCAATCTTACCGATGGTATTTTCGTCTACCTTAAAATAGGATGTTATGATTGTATTTTCCTTTAACTGGTCGATTTTATTTTCTTCTCCGATAGTGATGACTAGGCTTTGGTCATTTTTATCAGTTAGAAAATCTGTAATAATATCTGGATTTTCAAAGAGATTGATAAATTCCTTAGCTTTAACTATATCATCAAATTCTTTAAAATTGAATATATTACCCAAACCCTCTATCTTGATTTCCTTATCAGAATCCTTGCTAGATTCATTTTCCATCTTTGTTTGGATTATATCGAGCAAATACTTATAATTTAGATTTAACTTCTCTTCTATACTTATGATTTTCTTGCCTATATCATAAATACTTGAACCAACTAGCTCGCTCCTTAATATATGATTAACTTGCGATAAGCTTTGATCATCTATCTCATATTTTAGATAAATCAAATCATTAACAACTAGGCCATTGTCATAGACTACTATAAGTATGAGTGCATAATCATTTACCCTTAATAGCTCTATGTTGGCTATTGATTTTATTTGATTTTTGTAAGTGATAGACACTGCTGTTAGATTTGTGATTGTCGCTAAAATCTTTGTAGCTGAATCTACAATATCTGTAGCATTATGGTATCTCTTATCCAAGATTTGCCTCAAGTTTTTAGGATCGTTTTTCTGATCAAGCAGGCCATTTTCAAGTAAATGGTCTACAAAAAACCTGTAGCCCTTATCTGAAGGTAGCCTACCACTTGAGGAGTGGGCCTTTTTTAGAAGGCCTTTCTTTTCTAGAGATGACATATCATTTCTAATAGTAGCCGGTGATACATCAAAGGAATAATCATCAGCCAAACTCTTAGAGCCTACTGGTTCTCCCTCTAGGATATAGGAGTTTATGATAGAGAAAAGTATCTGCATTCTTCTATCTTTCAAGTCTTTCACTCCTTTTAGCACTCTTTAGTATCGACTGCTAATTATAGTATACTAGCTAGGATTCCTTTGTCAAGAAATATTATATTATTTCAAGAAAAAACTCATTAGAAAGGGAAAATCCCTTCTTAGTAAAGCTTATCCTATCAGAGATTTCAAAAAATCCATCCCTATAAAATTTATCAACTGACTCTTTATATTTTTCTAAGAAGTCAGCCTTAAATTTTTCCTTAAAGGTCTTAAGATTTATTCCTTGAGCCTCTCTTAACTTAAAAATTATATATTCTTTTTCCTTCTCATCCCTATCAATGAATTCTTTATTTATAATAGGAAGCTTATTTTCTCTTATAAACTTATCATAAATTGCTAGATTTCTTGTATTGGTATATCTGGTATTTAAAAGATAGCCGCTAGCACCAAGGCCAAAGCCAAAGTAACCCTCGCCATTCCAATATTTTTTGTTATGAAGTGATTCAAAACCTTGCTTGGCAAAATTTGATACTTCATACCTTTTTAGATTAAGTCTTGAAAGCTCATCTATTATCATATCAAAAATATCTACCTCTAAGTCACTATCCATCAAATCAAGCTTGCCTTCTTTGTCAAGAGCATAAAACCTTGAACCCTTATCTAATATCAAAGAATACCAAGAAATATGGTCTGGATTAATTTTCTTTACAAAATCCAAGTCCTTTTTTACAGAATCCATATCTTGACCTGGGAGGTTTAACATCAAATCAAAGGATAAATTTTTAAATCCCGCTTCCCTAATCAAATCTATATCCCTAAGGGCTCTCTCTCTTGTATGATTTCTACCAATATTTTTAAGGACCCTATCATCAAAGGATTGGACTCCTAGAGAGATCCTGTTTATGCCAAGCTTTTTATAGGTCTTAAGCTTTTCCTTATTAAGCGAATTTGGATTTGCCTCGATGGTAAATTCTTTTATGTCTGTCTTAAATTTATAGATTTCCTCAACTATTTCTTCAATGAGTCGAGCGTCTATATAAGAAGGTGTCCCTCCTCCAATGTAGATCGTATCAATGATTACATCCATCCTTTGCCTATAAAAATTCATTTCCTTAATCAAATTAGAAACATAGGGCCTAATCCAATTTTCTAAATTTGGAAAGGCTGCAAAGTCGCAATAATAACACTTTTTCTCACAAAATGGAATGTGGATATAGGCTCCTATCTTATTCATTTTTACCTATCAATTCTATAAGCACTAACTTAGCGACAGATCTGCTTATTATCTTAAAATCAGATCCCTTTTTTATCCTAAGGGCATCTGCTGGAAAATATGTGTATTCCTTGCCATCTGCTATAACCCTCACCCTGCCATCTATTACAACTATATAATAGGCATGGTCTGGATTTTGTGGTATAAATTCATTTTCCTTTTCAAAATGTAATCTTCTAATTATTTCTTCATCAGATTTTAATACTAGCTCCTCGCTTGCCTTAGCTGGCTTTTTTTCTTCTACCTGGCCAATCTTATGATTTTTATAATCATCTTTAGTGAAAATTGTTTGGTGAACCGGGGCTAAAATTCCCATAGGAACTTTCACAATATGGCTACCATAATAAGTAAATCCAAGCTTCTTTTGAAAATCCCTAGACTTAAAATTATTTCTAAAATATCCAGCAGAAATATAATCAAGACCCAAATCTTCAAAGGCATATTTCATCATAGCCCTAACAGCTTCTGTCATAATTTTTTGCCTATGGTAAGCAGGACTTAATACAAAACCTATCTCCTTGGCCTTTTTACCTTCAAATTCTTTATAAAAATCCTCATCCACTGGGCGAAGTACTATAGATCCGATTACCTTGCCATCCATTTCTATAGCAAGGACGTTTTTATTTTTTTTAAATCTTTCTAAAACTTCCCTAGTGTAATCTAGATTTTCATGATGAGGCCAACCAGCCATTTCACCAAGTCCAGGTATTTTTGCGTATTCAAAAAAATCTTCTAAATCAGAATCTCTAAAGGCTCTAAGTACAAGCCTATCAGTTTTTATAACTAAATCAGTAAAATCAACTTTAATATCCATAAATACTCCTTATCCATGATAAATATACTATACAATAATGGAATTTATTTTAAAATTTTGTAAGATATGACTAAGTAACTTGTCTACTATATGAAGGAGGGGCTATGGATATAGAAAAAATTTATAGAATATATTTTGATGACTTGTATAGATTTTTGCTATATCTATGCAAGAATAAAGAAGTGGCCCAGGATATTTGCTCAGAAAGCTTTATAAGAGCCATGAAAAACATAGAAAATATCGAAGATTCTAAGGTAAAAGCTTATCTTTTTCAAATTGGTAAAAACACCTATTACAACTATTATAAAAAGAACAAAAGGCTTTTGGTCACTGATAAAATCGAAGACTTTGACCAGGAATTGGAATCTTTTGAGAAAGATTTATTGTACAAAGAAAATCTATCTAATTTGGATATGGCAATAGAAAGTCTTGAAAACCCTTACAAAGATGTTGTGAAACTAAGACTTAACGACCTATCTTTTAAGGAAATTGGAGAGATTTATAAGAAAAATCAAAACTGGGCCTGTGTTGTATACCACAGGGCCAAGGAAAAATTAAAAATATTAATGGAGGAAAATGATGAATAATTGTGATATTGTAAAAGACTTACTTCCCTTATATAAGGAAAATCTTTTAAGCGAAGAATCAGTTAAATTTGTAGAAGACCATTTAAAGTCTTGCCCTAAGTGCAAGAAGCAATTGACAGATGAAATCGAATTTGAAAATAAAAATACAAAGCCCTTAGTTTTTGTAGAAAAAAGGATAAAAAAAGAGACTAGGTTTTTTACCCTAGCAGTGGTCTCGTTTATCGGATCAATACTCATTTTTATCATATCCTATCTAAGCATTCCAAGGCATATTGAGTATGAAAAGGACTTGTACAAAGTTTACAAGAGCGATGACATCTACACAGTAGAATTTTCTGACAAGGTTAGCGGGATTGATTACACTGACACAGAAGATGCCATCTACCTTGATGCCTATACCACAAAATATGACCAGATTTTTAATAAAGATAGGCCAAGAAAATCCCTTACTTTTCATAAGGATAAGATAAAAACTGTCCTCTATCAAAACCACGATTCTATGCCAGAAATGGTAATCGGATCTGGAGAAGTTCGCCAAACTCTTCTCCCAAGACTTGTCTTTGGATTTTATGCAAGAGCTTCTATTATTGGATTTATAGGCCTTGGGCTAATAATATTTGCGCTAGAAAAATTTAGAAAAAAATCTCTAAGTTTACCTACAAAGACATTTTTACTGGGAGGTCCCCTATCACTTTTCTCAGCAATTATTGCAGTTAAAGGATTAAATACAGCAACCTATTATCCAACAACAGATTTCAAATACATCGCCTTCTTAACCCTTGGAATTTACCTGTTTTTTATATTTATCAGTATATTTATAGACCAAAAAAGGATGTGAGAAATCACACCCTTTTTTATTTTATTCATCATCAAGCTTAAGTACTGATAGGAAGGCCTCTTGTGGGACTTCAACATTACCAAGTTGGCGCATCTTTTTCTTACCTTCTTTTTGTTTTTCAAGAAGCTTTTTCTTTCTAGAAATATCACCACCATAGCATTTGGCGATAACATCTTTTCTTAGAGCCCTTACAGTCTCCCTAGCGATAATTTTTGCACCAATTGCCGCTTGGATTGGCACGGCAAATTGTTGTCTTGGAATCTCATCCTTTAGCTTTTCAACAATTCCTCTGCCCCTTGCATATGCACTATCCCTATGGACAATTAAGGATAAGGCATCGACATTTTTCTCGTTAATTAGGATATTAAGCTTAACTAGGTCTGAAATCTTATAGCCTGTCACCTCATAATCAAGGGAAGCATAGCCCTTTGTCCTTGACTTAAGATTGTCAAAGAAATTGTAAATCACCTCATTTAATGGAATCTTATATTTAATAGAAACCCTATTTTCATCTATATAGGTCATATTTATAAGCTCCCCACGCCTAGATTGGGCCAAATCCATCACTTGACCAATATATTCCTTTGGAGTAATTATTTCAGAAATTGTTTCTGGTTCCTTTATATATTGGATTTCTGTAGGATCTGGGAAATCATTAGGATTTTGTAATTCTTTCTCTTCATCCGCAGATTTTAATTTAATCTTATAAATAACTGATGGAGCTGTAGCGATTATATCTAGGTCATATTCTCTTTCAAGCCTTTGGGTTATGATATCCATGTGTAAAAGTCCAAGGAAACCTGCCCTAAGACCTACACCAAGAGCTTGAGAATTTTCCTGCTCAAATACAAGGGCAGCATCATTAACCTGAAGCTTTTCTAAAGAATCTCTTAGCTTATCAAAAGATTCGCCTTCAGCTGGATAGATACCAGAATAAACCATTGGTAGGACTTCCTTATAGCCAGAAAGTGGCTTATCTGTTGGATTTGCTACACTTGTTATAGTATCACCGACCCTAGCATCCTTAACTTCCTTAATAGATGCCTCTATAAAGCCAACATCACCACTTCTTAGTTCCTTTGTAGCAATCCTACCCCTTGTTGTATAACCAACTTGGTTGACCTCATATTTCTTGCCAGTATTCATCATGACAATCTCATCCCCTGGTCTTACGACCCCTTCAAAGATTCTTACATAACAAACAACTCCCACATAAGAGTCATAATAAGAATCAAAAATAAGGGCCTTAAGAGGCTTATCATCATGATCTTCAGGAGCAGGTACGTTTTTAACAATATCTTCTAAAACATCTTCAATATTTAAGCCAGTCTTGGCAGAAATCATTGGAATTCCATCAGTATCAAGGCCAATCTGATTTTCTATCTCAAGTTTAATCTCATCAGGTCTAGCACTTGGAAGGTCAATCTTATTTAAAACCGGAAGAATTTCCAAATCTTGCTCTAAAGCTAGGTAAGTATTGGCCAAAGTCTGAGCCTCAACCCCCTGACTAGCATCAACAACAAGAATAGCTCCTTCACAAGCCTTAAGAGACCTAGACACCTCATAATTAAAGTCCACATGGCCTGGAGTATCAATAAGGTTAAGGTCATAAGTATTGCCATCATTAGCCTTGTAATGAATCTTAATAGACTTAAGCTTAATTGTAATACCACGTTCCTTTTCAAGCTCCATATCATCAAGCATCTGCTCTTTGATATCCCTTTGGCTTATATTTTCACTTTTTTCAATGAGCCTATCTGCAAGGGTAGACTTTCCGTGGTCAATATGGGCAATTATTGAAAAATTTCTAATATTTTCTTTTCTCTTTGTCATATATCTCCTACTAATCTTATTTATATGGATTATTATCAATAAGTCCTGCATCAGCAAAAGGATAGAACCTCAAAAATGCATGACCTACAATATCTTCTTTATATATCTTACCAAAATTTCTGGAGTCATTAGAATTATCCCTATTGTCTCCAAAAACTAAGTATTCATTGCTACCTAAGATAAATTCATTACCAGCAAGACCTTCTAGAGTATGGTCGCTAGCTATATATTTCTCCTCAAGTACATCTCCATTAATGAGGACCTTGCCATCTTGTAGTTTGACAGTATCTCCAGGAGTGCCTATAACTCTTTTAACATACAATCTATTTGGATAATCTGGGGCATTAATAATAACAATCTGTCCCCTTTTATAGTCGCCAAAATATTTTCCAATCTTATTAACCATAAGCATATCATCACTATGTAGGGTATTTAACATCGAATCCCCAGATACTCTAGTGGCATCAACAATAAAAAACTTAACAAAAAAAGTTATGATCAAGGCAACGGCAATAGTTTTAACCCAATCCCAAATCACACTTAAGATGGAATCCTTCTTTTTATTTTTATCTTCCATAACAACCTCTCATTCCTTGAATTATTATATACTATATGGGGTCAATTCTCAAAAAATTCTTAAAAATATAATAAAAACTTGAGCTTTTTGAAAGTTTATGGTAGAATACATAAGTCAAGTAAAAAAAGAGAAGAGGTGAAAATAGATGGCAAATATTAAATCAAGTCAAAAAAGAATTGAAGTCGCTAAAAGAAATACTCTTAGAAATAAGTCAAGAAAATCAGCAATCAAAACTTACATCAAAAAGTTTGAAGCAGCTATAGAAGCAAATGAACTAGACCAAGCTAGAGAATTACTAAAATTAGTTGACAAAAAGCTAAAACAAGCAGAAAGCAAAAATGTAATCCATAAAAACAGAGTTGCATCTGTAACATCAAGATTAGCTAAAAAATTAAACGCAGCAAACGCATAAGAAAATGAGTGATAATCAGTAATGGATCCCGACATATGACTACTGATAATCACTCATTTTAAATGTAGTAAAAATTTTGCGAGCAAAATTTTTACGGTTTTCACAATTTATCGAACAACAAAGTTGTGAAGATAAATTGATGAAAAACATTATGCAGGGAGGAAAGAACGACGAGACGAATAGGAGCGTTGAGCTTTCCGATTCGCAAATAGTAGAGCACAAATATTGCTAGCAATATTTTGCGGTTTTCACAATTTTGCAAGCACAAAGTGCGCAGGAAAATTGATGAAAAACCTTATGCAGCGAAGAAAAAAGGACGCGACGAAAAGGAGCGTTCTTTTTTTGTAGTCGCATAGGATAAAGACATGACCTGCGAGCAAAATTTTTACGGTTTTCACGATTTTACAAGCACGAAGTGCGCAGGAAAATTGATGAAAAACCTTATGCAGCGAAGAAAAAAGGACGCGACGAATAGGAGCGTTCTTTTTTTGTAGTCGCATAGGATAAAGATACCCCATTGCTAGAAAAACTTTATGCAGGGAGAGAAATTCAACGCGACGAACAGGAGCGTTTAATTTCTCGAGTCGCATAGGATAAAGACACACCTTTGCAAGCAATTTTTTTGCAATTTCACAATTTATCGAATGAGAATCAGAAATAGAAATCGATAAAAATCTTATAATAAACTAAAAAGAACGTCTTAATAGCAACGTTCTTTTTTAATCCAATCAAATTCAATTAATTACCTAAATCCCCACAAAAGCAATCAACTTCAAGAGCTCATCTTTCATATCAAAATTTTCTGACTTGCTTCTTTTTTCCATATCAAATAACCTTTCATTTATATCGATTAATTCATCAAGGCTGAAATTTCTTATAAAATCCTTGGCTTTTTTTAGTTCAAAGCTTCCTATCTTTGCTGTTTTCATCATAAAGGAGTCGTTGTAGGATGCTTGACTTAGGCTTTTTATGGTTGTTAAAATCCTTATTTGCCTTATTATCATATGGTAGACCATAAAAAGGTCTTCTCCTGATTTTGCCATGGATAAGAAGGTCTTCATGGCTGTTTTTGTGTCTTTTTTGGAAAGGGCATCTGTTAGGTTAAATATGGATAGGTTAAGGACTTGATCTAGTTGGTCTTCTATATCCTCTCTTGTGATGACTTCATTATTTGAATTTGATATAATTTTATCTACTGAGTTTACTATTTCATATAAGTCTACTTCGCTATTGTAGGAAAGATAGGAAAACCTGTCTACTATTTCTCCAATAAATTGGTTTGAAATTTTCTTATTTTTGCTTAAGAATCTCTTGCCAATAAAGGACCTCAGCTCCCTATTATTTAGCCTTTCGATTTCTACGATATTTCCCTGCTTTTTAACTTCCTTGTAAAACTTGCCCTTAAACGGCTTATTATCTGAAAATATCATAAGAGTAGCATAGGCTGGGAAATCTGCCAAATCTTTGCTTAGCTCATCTAAGACTTCTTTGTAAGAAGCGACCTTATCTTTACTTAGGTCTATATTCTGCCAGATTATTATCTTCTTATCTTCCATGACAGGATAGGTTTCGTAGGAATTTTTGAGACTTTCGTAGTCTGTTTCGCCCTTTATCCTGATTAGGTTAAAGTCTTTTATATTTATTTTTCTCTCTGCCTCTTCTATCAGGGTGGTATTGAGGTATTCTTCCTCAGAATCAAATAAATAAACTCCGCTAGTTTGATTACCACTTAGACTTTTAAAAAAATCTACATATTTCATCTAAAAAACCCTCCTTTCAAATATTTTTCTACTTTAATTTCCTTATTTTTAACCCTAATTTTAACTAGGCCATCGCTTTGGGTGTTGTAAGTTTTTATTCCCCTAATATTATGTAAAACTTCCCTATTTGGGTGGCCGTAGGTGTTATTTCTTCCTGCTGATATTAGGGCAATATCTGGATCTACCCTATCGATAAATTCCTTACTTGAAGATGACCTTGACCCGTGGTGGGATAGCTTTAATATATCAGCCCTCTGGTCTAATTTATTTTCAAATTCAGCTGATAGGTCTCCTAGGCTTAGGATTGTCTTACCCTTTATATTTATCAATAGTCCCATTGACTTATCATTTTCATTTTCATTATTTTCCCCATCATAAATACATCTGATAAAACCATCAGAAAGCTTAACTTCATCGCCTATATTTATTATCTTCGCCTGGTATTTATCCTTAAATTCTTTTGATAGAGACTTATCAACTATTATATTTTTAACCCTAAGATTTTCTAGCAAGTAATTGAGGTTACCAGCATGGTCCTTATCTTCATGGCTTATAAAGACTCCCTCAATTTCCTTAACCCCAATGCTTTTGAGATATGGCACAAGGATTCTCTCTCCAGAATCATAGTCCTTATACTTAGGTCCTCCTACATCAATCATATAATATTTGCCCCTATCATCTATCAAAAAGGCATCGCCCTGGCCTATGTCGATCATCTGATAAGTTATGTCTTTATTTATAAAATCCATGACTAGCGACATGGAAGTTATAGCAAGGGAAAGTCCTAGGAATTTACCAAAGTTCTTCTTTACCTTTACATTGGCAAATATATAAATTAGTATAAATAAAAATATGGATACCAAAATATTTTCTGCCACAAAATCTAGGCTTAAAAATGAAATAGAACCTAAAAAGCTTGTCATATCAAGCATGGAATTTACCAGTAAATCCAGGCCAAGGAAGGCTAATTTAAGAAGTCTTCCTAAAATCGGATAGGTAAAGATAATAAAAAACATCAAATATATGGCTATTTCAAATATTGGTACAATTAAAAAGTTTGCTGGTATGGATAAGAGATTATAATACCTAAAATAATAGGCAACAAAGGGCAAGGTGGAAAGCTGGATAGCACTTGTAAAGGCAAAGGAATCTCTTATAAATCCTTCTTTAAAGAGCTTTTTAAAGCGTGGGTAAATCCTATAAATTGCAAGACATGCTACAAAGGATAGGATAAAGCCCGATGATAAAATAGCAAAAGGATTTATCAGCAAAATAATTAAGGCTGCAATTATTAATGATTTGACCCTATCTATTGGTTTTCTAGACAAAAATCCCACAAAGCCTATCAAATTTATTATAAGGACCCTTTGGACAGAATAGGGAAAACCGATTATATAGGCATAAAGTCCAACTAGGATAAGACCTGCTATCCTGGTGTACTTATAAGGAATTTTTAGCTTAAGGCCAACAAAGGATAAAAATGTCATTAGCATATCCATGTGAAGACCTGAAACTGCCAAAATATGGGCAAGGCCCATCTTGCCAAGGCTTTCCCTGTCAATCAGATTATCTGTTAACAAAAGTGAAATTACAAAATCTGATGATTTCTTGGATAAGTTATTAGAAAAAATCCTGTTTATGTAAGAAAAAAATCCCTTTCTTATCTTTAGAAATATATTTTTAGACTGACTTCTAAGAATCTCTTGATGGAGATTTTTAGGCTTAAATTCAAGGCTTACATTTTTTGAAATAGCATAAGACCTAAAATTAAATAAATTCGGGTTGGTATTCCTATTGATAAGCCTAAGTTCGCCCTCAAGATCCATTACATCTCCTATATCAAAATCTCCCTCATCAAAGATAAAGGCCTTTTGGTCATAGTCCTTATTTTTTATGTGGACTGTATACCTGTAGGAGTCATTTGACTTTCTTTTTTCCAAAATCTTAACCTGGACATTTTCCATATCACTTTCATGCAAATTAAAGGAAGAAAGCCTAATAACGCTTAAAGTAAAGCCCAAGAAAATTGCAAGAACTACTAGAGAAAAATCCCTATTTTTCCTATAAAGGACAAAGGCAAGGCTTAGGCTTACAAGTCCTAGGTTAAATATATTTAGATTTTCAAAATTTATAAAACCCACTATGCCCATAATTAGGCCTAGGAGGATTAAAGATAAATTTTTTTTCATAAAAACCTCTATTTAATTATATCATATGTTATAATAGATTTAGAGGTGACCTATGAAAATATATGAAAATTATCCTGAAATATTAAATATCAAGGCAAAAGTCCTCGATAAGAGATTTAAAAATAACATAAGCCAAGTTATAGTCGATAAAAATATCTTTATGGCTGATGATAACGAATTAATAAATGATTATAAGAGCCTAGATGATAAGGAAATTATAGAGGTAAAGGAAAATAGAGGCAAGCTCTTAATTTCTGTAGATGGAAAGATAAGTGAAGAAGAAGTGGTCCTTGAAGTAGATAAGAATCTAAGATACAGAAACCTATCCTACAACACAGCCTATATCCTCTTTCAAATTTTCCTTGAAGGATTTTATGGCAAGATTAAGACAAATTTATTTCTAAATGAAGATGAGGCCTACATAAGCCTTATTAATTATAGAGATGATATTGACCCAGAGCTTTTTGATGAGATGATAAACTATGCTATTGACTCAAGCCTACCTATCAATTCTCAGGCTGGAATAACTGAAGTTACAGGACTTGGAACTGTAATTAATTCTAATATTTGCTTTAACAACACCTATAAGATTATAAAATTTAAGGTCTTAGATGTACACAAGGATGGAAAAAATACTATCATAAGCTTTTTGGCTGGTAGATAAGATATTGACAAAAATACTACAGCATGGTAAACTATTATAAATTTACAGAAAGGAGAGAAGAAAAATGACAAAATTAAGAAAAGGAAAAGAAGCAAGTAACTAGTAAGTAAGGATAGCTCCTTGACTTACATAAGAAAAAACAAGGAGGATGCCGAAATTTCGGCACTATGAAAGAATTTAAATTTTTAATTAAAAAGATGGCTCGTTTGGAGCCAATCATGTTTTTACTAATCACACTTTATGGTCTATTTGTAGGGATCAAACCCTTCTTATGGATTATTTCCCCTGCCTATATCCTAAAAAACTACCAGGAAAATCCTAAAGTTTTTCCAGTATTTTTTATAGGCTTATTTTTTATTTCTTCATTAATTAGCTTTTTTGATGCCTTTGTTATGGGCAATTACAGGATGAGGATGAACCACGTCCGCTATAAGCTAATGAATATGATTACAGAGTATTCGCTCTACCTACCCTACGCTCTTAAAAAAGAAAAATCAGAATCCGAAAAAATAAGTGATGCCATGAAGGCAGTAGAATCACCTTGGGGCGGTGTTGGTGGCATTATGATGGATTTGCCAGAAATCTTTGCCCTTCTTATTTCGATTGGAGGATTTTTGTGGATTTTTGCTTCTATGGACCTTTGGGTTCTAGCCACAACAATAATCCTAACCATAATTTCATGGTTGCTTTTAAACCAAGTCCCTAAGTCATATGACAAGTACTGGGAAGAAATGAGTCCAAACTGGGATAAGTTTTCTAAGCTTAATAACGAAATGAAATCTCCCCTATCCAAGCAGGATATTTTAATCTTTGACACAGTCAGGATTTTTAAATCCTATTATGGCAAAACCAATAGGGACAGGATAATCCGCCTAGGAGATGTCAACACAAAGACTCTAAGAATTTTCACCCTGGCAAATGTATTTAACCTAATCAGGGACGGACTTATAATCTATTGGCTAATGACAGGTCTTATTGGAGGAAAGATTTCTATAGCGAATTTCTATGTATATTTTACAGCGATATTTGCCTTTATTGCCTTTAACCATCAAACTATGTGGGTTTTTTCTGATATTCGAAGAAACTTTACCATGTTTAAGCCATTTTTTAAGATTACAGATGTCTATAAGGATGAAAAACAAGAACTTTATCCAGACCAAATGGAAATAGTCCTTGACAATGTTTCTTTTAAATATCCAGGTACTGATTCTTATGTATTAGAAAATATTAATCTAAGGATAAAAGACTCTGAAACTATTGCTCTTGTAGGAGAAAATGGTGCTGGTAAGTCAACCCTTGCCTTACTTCTTGCAGGTCTGTACGAACCAACAGAAGGCACTATTTTAATAAATGGAGAAGATGTAAAAAATTCTCATATAGACTATAAAAAGCTAATTTCAGCTGTTTTCCAAGATTCAAATCTTTTGCCATTTTCCTTTAAGGAAAATATCCTTATGTCAACTAAGGATAAAAATATAGATGATATTTACAAAATGACCCACCTAGATGAAATCATTAATAAGTATGAGAAAAAAGACGACCAGACCCTACTTAGAATTTTAGACAATGATGGGGTTGATTTATCTGGTGGACAAAAGCAAAGGCTATTTTTAGCTAGAGCTATAGCAAAATCTAAGGCTAAACTATTAATTCTAGATGAGCCAACAGCCCAGCTTGATGCCCTTAATGAAAGAGAACTCTATATGCTCTATGATGATCTGACAAAAGATAAGTCTTCGATTTTTATCTCCCACAGGCTGGCATCGACTAAGTTTTGTGACAGGATAATTTATCTTAAAGATGGCGAAATACTTGCAAACGGAACTCATGATGAGCTGATGAAGACATGTGAAGATTATAAAGACCTCTATAGTCTCCAAGCAAAAAATTACAAGGAGGTCCTATGAAAAATATTAGAAAACTCTTTAGATTAATAGATACCTACCAGCCAGGATTTACTCTTAGGGTAATTATTACAAACCTTGTTCTGGGATTTTTGCCGCTTATAAATATTTTTGCTCCAAAACTAATTATTGATGAGCTTATGGGACAAAAAAGAATTTCCTACTGCCTAGGTCTTGGACTCTTGGTTATAGGCCTAGGTTTTATCAAAGAAGTAACCCATAGATGGCTAAACAATTATCTAACTCTCACCTTTGAAGATATGTCAGATAAACTTACCTTTAAGATTGCACAAAAGTCCCTAAGGCTACCCATAGAAAAGTCTGACAGTAAGGAAATCCAGGATATGATGGAACAAGCCCACTATGCGGTTTGGGAAATGTACACCCTCTATGACATAATAATCTTGGTAATATCAGCTGCTATAACTGGAATCTTAGCTTTAGGAATACTTGTAAAGCTAAATCCTGCAATAATCATCTTGCTAATTTTATTAGTTTTGATAAACAAAAAAATAGTAAGTCTAATTAAGGAAAATGAACTAAAATACCAGGAAAATAATATTTCAGATTTAAGGACATATAGATTTTTTGCAAATTTTGCGGCAGATCTTAGGTATTTTAAGGATATAGAAATCTATGAAAGCCAAGATTTAGTCCTAGAAAAAGCAGACTTCTACCAGCAAGAGATGATTGATTCTTCAACAGAATACTTCAACAAAAATGGCATCTACACTGGTATCATGAATGTAAGTGCCAATGGGTCAATTATCTTAACTTTAATTTATCTTACCTATAAATTAATCGATAAGACAATTAGCCTTGCCAACTTCACCATGTATTTCAACTCCCTAATACAGGTGATAAACGCAACCAACCTTATCCAGCAAAACTACGCCAAGGTTATTTCTGTAAATGCTCAATTAGAAGTATTTTTTAACTTCCTTGAAATGGAAGAAGGGCTTCTTGATAAGGGAGAAATCACCGATTTTGATACAAATGAGATTAGGATTAGATTTGACAATGTATCCTTTAAGTATCCAGCAAGTGAAGATTATGTCCTAAAAGACTGTTCTTTTGAAATAAAAAATGGCGAAACTCTTGCCCTTGTGGGCAAAAATGGAGCTGGTAAATCTACTATAGTAAAACTATTGTGTAAGTTTTACGAACCAACGGGAGGCACTATCTACCTAAATGATATTGATATAAGTAAGATATCGACCAAAAAATACTATGAGATCCTATCCCCTACCTTCCAAGACTTTAGGCTATTTCCATTTAGGATTAGCGAAAATATCACAAGTAAATTGAAGGAAGATATTACAGATCTTGAGTATGAAAATATGGATAAGGCCTTTGACCTTCTAAATTTATCTGATTGGATATCTAAACAAGTAGAAAAAGAAGATACCTTCCTCACCTATTTATTCTCAGACAAGTCAGTAGAGCCATCTGGAGGAATCGGTCAAAAGCTTGCCCTCGCCCGTTCAATCTTCCACCAAGGGAAATTTTTCATAATGGATGAGCCAACCAGTGCTCTAGATCCAAGGAGCGAACAGGAAATTTTTGAAAATATGCTAAAAATTTCCAAGGGTCAAACATCCCTTTTCATCTCCCACAGACTATCATCCACCAAATATGCAGACAGAATTATAGTATGTGATCAGGGCAAAATCACAGAAAATGGGACCCACGAAGAATTGATAAAAGAAGATGGTCTCTACAAAGAGATGTTTACAACGCAAGCAGAATTATATCTATAAGGAAAAAAGCTTAGGCGTAAAATCGCTTAAGCTTTTTAGATCTTTAAAATGTCATACCCTTATAGTATATAAAGGCTATAACAAAAACCAAGGATGCTATAAGATTCATTGATAAGGCAAGGAAGGATTTTTTCTTATATAATTCAAGGTCTGCCAAATCTTTCCTAGAAATATTTTGTATTGGGTATTTTTTCCTGCCTATTAAATATGCTAGCAAAAAGGCATTGCCGTTGTTTCCAGAAATATTTAAGACACCCAATAATCTAGGATGTTTAAGTCCTCTCGCTTTTGCATCAATTTGAGTCATTTTGTAGATATTGTATTGGAGGATAAAACCACCAACCACAAATACTGCCCCACTTATAACCATTATTATTAATTTTATATCCATTTCCTTCTCCTAAAATCTCTTAATAATCTCACTATAAACTAAGCCTGTTACTATTACTGCCAGAATAAATATAGCAATTAAAACTACTTTTTCCGGTAAAAATTCTGTAAAGATTGCCATAACAACCATTGCGACCAGGCCCATAATTATATAAAAAATGAGTTTTTTGTTTGATCTTACTATATCTGTTGATTCTTCCAAATGTTTCATAAAATTATCGCTTCCTTTCAAAAGTTCATCCAAGCTAATCTCATATAAATCGGATAAGGCAAGAACATTTCCTATATCAGGATAAGTTTTGTTATTCTCCCAATTTGATATGGATTGCCTAGAAACGTAAAGTTTGTCTGCTACTTCCTCTTGGGTCATTTTTTTATTTAATCTTGCTTGTTTTAATTTTTCTCCAATCTTCATCCCTACCTCCTAAAGATATCTTAGTTTATTTTTTTGTTTTCGTCTATCAATTATACTTTACATTGGCTTATTTTTATGTAAAAACTCTTTTACATAGGTCAATTTCAATATTATTTGACTGATAAGCCTATATATTAGATAATTATAGAAGGAGGATTTATGGAAGGAATTTTAGTTGGTCTAGTGACATTTTTTCTTATAGGGATTTTTCATCCCCTAGTGATAAAGGGAGAATATTATTTTGGTAAAAAGGTTAATAAATATTTTTTTCTAGCAGGACTTATCTTTACTCTTGTTTCTATTTTAATTAAGAGTCTAATACCTAGTATCTTTGCTGGAGTGATTGCTTGCTGCTGTTTTTGGTCAATAAAGGAAGTGGTAGAACAAGAGGAAAGAGTTCTTAAGGGCTGGTTTCCAGAAAATCCTAATAGAAAAAAATATTATGATGATTTGAGAAATAATTTGACAAAAGATAAATAGACCTTATAATGAAAATGAACAATGTTCATGAGGAGTTTTAATGAGTATTTCTAAAGAAAAAATCCTTATATTTTCGAGAGAAATTGTAGCAGAAGAAGGGCTAAATGCCCTTAGTATAAGAAAACTTGCAAGCAGATGCGATCTTGCTGTAGGATCAATCTACAACTATTTCCCATCGAAGGATGATTTGTTGATAGAGACTATAGAAAGTGTTTGGGAAGATATATTTAGAATCGATGATAAGAGCCTGGCTTTTGATGATTTTATAAAATATCTAGATCATGTTTTAGACCATCTTATCTCAGGTATTAAAAAGTATCCCAATTTTTTTAATATCCACTCCCTATCTTTCAAGTCAAAAAACAAGGATAAGGCTAAAAGCTCGATGGATGTCTATCTTGAAAAGCTCAAAAAAGAAATGATTTGTGCTCTTAATGAGGATAAAAAAATTAAGCAAGCTACTTTTAACGATACTTTTTCAAAGGATGACCTTATAAAATATATCCTTACCACAAGCATATGCTTTATTGTCGACAAAAATTACGATAAGGACCTATTTTTAAAGGTCATTGAAAAAATTATTTATTAAAAGACCCGCAAAAGGTGCGGGTTTTCTAAAACTCAAAAATGAACAGTGTTCAGAAAGAAGGATAATATGCAAGCTATATTTGAAAGTCTCTTTGATATTTTTTACCTAACAACTGTTACATTCCTTGGTATAAGGATGGTTAGAGAGGGAAAAGATAGGCAATATTTCTTATTTGGCCTAATGGCCCTTGTTTTAGGCCTAGGAGATGCTTTCCACCTAGTTCCCAGAGCCCTAGCCCTAAATACTACAGGCCTAGAAAACTGGACCTTTGCTCTTGGTCTTGGTAAGTTAATTACTTCTATCACGATGACCATATTTTACCTAATTTTATACTATATTTGGCGTTTGCGCTACAAGATTAAGGATAGGAAAAGCTTAACTATACTAATATGGATCTTAGCCTTATTAAGGATTAGCCTGGTCCTATGCCCAGAAAATATGTTTTTGAGTACAAATTCACCATTTGCTTGGGCTATATATAGAAATATCCCCTTTGCTATCTTAGGACTCCTTATAATAATCATTTTCTATAAGAAATCTAGAGAAGAAGGAGACCTAGCCTTTAAAAATCTCTGGTTAACCATAGTTCTAAGCTTTGGATTCTATTTGCCGGTGGTCTTATTTGAAAAAACTATACCACTTATCGGTATCTTGATGATACCAAAAACCTGCACCTATATCTGGACAATTCTTATTGGTTATTTGGCAATGAGAGGAGAAAATAATGACTAAAAAATATATTAAAACAGCCTTTGCTTACGGGATTTTTGCCTTATTTATAGGAGCCTTTTATAGGGAGTTTACAAAATTTATAGGCTTTACAGGCAGGACAAACCTAGCCCTTGCTCACGGCCACAGCCTTGTGCTTGGCTTTATAATTTTTCTTATCTTGACCCTATTTGCTAAAAACTTTGATTCTTCAGATATTAAGAAAGAAAAAAGATTTTATATCACCTATAATATAGGCCTTAGCTTAAGTCTTTTAAGTCTAGTTGCCAGGGGATTTTATCAAATTTATGACCTAAATCAAATGGCTCTTGATGCAAGTATTTCAGGTTTTGCAGGCCTAGGCCATATAATTCTTGCCCTTGCTTTTTATTTTCTTTATTCTTTTCTTAATAGTTTGGTAAAAGAATAAGTTCATTTTCTTATAATAGAGTTAATTGATATTTTGTATGGCAATCTAAATGTTTCTCAAAATAAGTGATTAATAATTAAGTCAGGGTATAATAGATATAGTATTTGGCAGTTGTCTTATGGCGGCTGCCTTTTTTAATTAGCAAAGAGAAAAGGAATAAAACACAATTAATGGAATTTAAAGAATTAAAAATATCAGAAGAAACACTAAAAGCATTAGCAGACATGGGATTTGAAAGTCCATCACCAATACAAGAACAAACCATCCCTGTCCTCCTTGAAGGTAGAGATTTGATTGGCCAAGCTCAAACAGGTACAGGCAAAACTGCAGCATTTGCTATCCCTATTGTTGAAAAAGTAGAGACAAACGGAATAACACAAGCCCTTATCCTATGCCCAACTAGGGAATTATGTATGCAAGTAACAAAAGAAATTGAAAAATTAGCTAAATATAAGAAGGATATCAAAATCTTATCTGTCTATGGCGGCACCCAAATCGTAAGACAAATAAAAGCTCTTAAGAAGGGTGTAGAAATCGTGGTCGGTACACCTGGTAGGCTAATAGACCTGATGAAAAGAAAGGTTCTTAAACTAGATAAGCTAGATATAGTAGTCCTAGATGAAGCAGATGAGATGTTTGATATGGGCTTTAGGGATGATATGAAATTTATACTTGATGCGACAAGTGAAGAAAGACAAACTTGCTTTTTTTCTGCCACCATGGGTAAGGAAATAACAGAATTTTCTAAAATCTATCAAAATAATCCTGTTTCTATCAAGATAAAAGCTGAAGAACTAACTGTTGATAGAATTGACCAATTTTATATCCCTATGAAGGAAGCTGATAAGGAAGAGACCCTAACCAGGCTACTTGAGATAAATAAGCCCCAACTTGCCATAGTATTTTGTAATACAAAAAGAAAAGTCGATAGACTTGTAGAAAATCTAAGCAAAAAATCTTATCTTGTAGATGGCCTCCATGGGGATCTAAAACAAGGCCAAAGAGACCAGGTGATGAAAAAGTTTAGGAACAATACTATCCATATCCTGGTTGCAACTGATGTAGCTGCCCGTGGCCTAGATGTAGATAATGTAGATATAGTATTTAACTATGACCTACCCCAACTAGATGAATACTACGTTCACAGGATAGGAAGGACTGCCAGGGCTGGTAAAAGTGGTGTTAGCTACTCCTTTATAGCAGGTAAGGACAGGCAAAGACTAAAGGCTATAGAAAAATATACCAAGGCCCATATAGAGGAAATGGAAATCCCAAGCCTAGCTGAGATGGGTAAAAGTCAAGAAGAAAATATTATTGAGGAAATTAGCTCTAAGCTAGAAAATTATTCTAAGTCAGACAAGGAACAAGCTATCTTAATAGCTCTTATGGAAAAAGGTTACGATCCCTTCATCATTGCCCAGGTCCTTCTAAGCGAAAAGCTTGGAAAATCAACCAGAAATCATCACGAAAAAATTGATGGTATTGACAATGATAAGGCAAAAAAATCTAATAAGCAAGCTAAGAGTAAGAAGGCCCATCCAAAATATAATGATGAAAATATGGCAACCTTATTTATAAATAGGGGAAAACTTGATAATTTTAATGCAAATAAAATAGTTAAAGCCCTAAACCGACTTGGACATATTCCAAATGATCAAATTGGCCAAATTAGAATTCAAAAATCTTACAGCTTTGTAGATATAGATAAAAACTTCATAGATAAGGCTATTAAAGGATTAAATAACAAAAAAATATCAGGTAAAAAAGTAAAAGTTGAAGGAGCTAAAAAATAAGAAAAGCCCTATCTTTATTGACCTTGAGTCCAAAATCCATAATATGGGTGGGCTCAGGTCAAAAAGATTTGGGCTTTTAAAATACTTATTTATTTTCTTCTCTTTTAGCCTTATTTTCTTTGGCTTTTTCTAGGAAATTTTCCTTGGCATAGGCTATGATATCATCAGATTCATACATAGCTTTGCCATCTATGACCATGCAAGGAACCTGGACTTTTCCACCTACTTCGATTAGCTTATCTTGGTTTTCATAACCGCAGTTTACATCTTCTGTATTATATGATGGAAACTTGATTATATCATTGTCTCTAAAATAATTTAAAACTTTTAAGCAATATGGGCAATCAGGTTTAAAATAAAGTTCAAAATCCCATTCTCTTACTATTTCTTTTCTCATAAAAATCCTTTCTATATACATTAACGTCTTACTTAATATATATTTACCCAAAGCTTATAAGAAAAAACTTAATAAAACTACTTCTTGTGAACCCTTTTAAGCCTGGACTCTAAAATAATTCCAAGAATTACATAGGCCATAAATTCTATAATTACTAGGATGATCTTTCTATAGGTATACATTATAACAAATTTATTTAAGATTAGGCCAAGGATGATAAAAACTATAGCTAAGCTAAAGGCACCTTTGGCCATAAAATCATTGGCAAAATACCAATTCTGCTTATTTTTCATTGATAAATCGCTCCTATAACCATATTTTTTATCTATTTCTTTGTTCTTTATCATATTTGAAATATAACCTACAAATACCAAATAAGCTGGTACTAAAAATATAGGCAAGGATTCAAAATTCATATTATCTCCTATCTTATACTTTTCATCACAAAGTCTAAACCAAGAGCCCATCCCATGGAATAGGCCAAGATGCTAGCTGGCTTACACAATAAGATTATGGCTATATATTTTTTTACACTTATATCAGTTAGGCCAGTTAGGTAACACAAAAAATCATCAGGAGCTACAGGTAAAAATATAGCAAGGGCGAAAAATCTGTCATAGGTCTTCTCTTTTAGCTTATCCTTGTGTTTATTATATGTATCTTCTCCAAAAATCCTTATTACTATGGATCTACCAAAGGTTCTGGAAATAAAAAACACAAGTATTGAACCAGCACAAATTGAGATATAATTATAAACAAAGCCCCAAAAGGCCCCAAATATAACTACTCCTGCTACACAGGTAAGGCCTCCTGGTATTATCGGGATTACTATCTGTATTATCTGAATAATCATAAATACAGCTGGACCCCAGGCTCCCTTAGATAAAATCAGTTCTCTGAAGCTTTCTAGAGAGTTAAAATAGCCCTTCTTATAAACTATAAAAGCAAGTATTAAGGCTATTATTAATAGGATTATTGATATTATATTGAATAAATTTTTTTTGATAAAAGATTTCATTTTCGCCTCTACTGTATGATGTATGTAGTGATATCATACATTAATGCTTTTTAACTGTCAAGTTCTTTTTATATAATAACACAATTATGACTTTAAAAAAAATTATAATTTTTAAGAATTCCTTAATAATAAAATTTCAGCGTATCATCAAAAAAGAGAAAACCCGAAGATTTTCTCTTTTTAAATATTTTTTAAACTACTAGATTTAGAATTTTGCCTGGAACATAGATTACTTTTCTAAATTCCTTGCCTTCTATATAAGAATTTACATTATTTTCTTTAGATGCTAAGTCTAGAGCTTCTTCCTTACTTGCTGTTTTACTTATTGTTATCTTTCCTCTTACCTTGCCATTTACTTGGACTGGTAGGTCGATTGTATCAAAGCCTAGCTTAGATTCGTCATATTTTGGCCAGCTTGTTTGGTTAAGTTCTCCATCAAAGCCTGCCATTTGCCATAATTCCTCTGTAAGGTGAGGAGCTACTGGATTTAGTAGGGTTATATAGGTTTTAAAGTCAGCCTTGGTGATTTTTCCAAGAGCTCTCATTTCATTTAATAGACTCATTAGGGCGGCTATGGCTGTATTGAACTTAAGATTTTCAAAATCATCACTTACTTTTTTGATAGTTTGGTTAATTGATACTTCAAGCTCTTTGCTATAGTCATCCCCATCTTCTACAAGGTCGATTAAGTTAAAGACTCTTTCTAAGTATTTTCTACATCCCTTAACTCCCTCATCTGACCACTTGGCTACTGATGAGAAATCTCCCATGAACATTTCGTAGGTTCTTAGGGTATCTGCACCAAAATCTCTTATTATATCATCAGGATTTACAACATTTCCTCTTGATTTACTCATTTTTTGGCCATCATATCCTAAGATCATGCCATGGCTTGTTCTCTTTTTGTATGGTTCTTTTGTTGGCACTACACCTATATCATAAAGGAATTTGTGCCAGAATCTTGAGTAAAGAAGGTGAAGGGTAGTATGTTCCATTCCTCCGTTGTACCAATCAACTGGTGTGTAATAATCAAGTGCTTCTTTGCTTGCTATTTCTTCGTGGTTGTGTGGGTCTGCATATCTTAGATAATACCAGCTTGATCCTGCCCATTGAGGCATAGTATCTGTTTCACGTCTTGCTGGCTTTCCACAATGCGGACAGGTTGTATTTACAAAATCATCTATCTTAGCTAGTGGTGATTCACCTGTGGCTGTTGGTGTATAAGACTCTATCTCAGGGAGTCTTACTGGTAGGTCTTTTTCATCTACTGGCACCCAACCGCACTCATCACAATATACCATTGGAATTGGTTCACCCCAATATCTTTGTCTAGAAAATACCCAGTCACGAAGCTTGAAGTTTGTCTTAGCTTCTCCCAGTTTATTTTCTTCTACATATTCAATGGCTTTTTTCTTGGCTTCTGTTGCAGATAGGCCATTTAAGAAATCAGAATTTATAGCTGTTCCCTTTTCAATATCTGTTACAGGAAGCTCATCTTTTGAATCATAAACAGGAATTATTGGCATATCAAATTTCTTTGCAAATTCAAAGTCACGCTCATCGTGAGCAGGTACTGCCATTATAGCTCCTGTACCGTAAGACATTAGGACATAATCTGATACCCAAATAGGGATTTCCTTGTTATTTAGTGGATTAATTGCTGATAGTCCATCAATCATTACCCCGGTTTTATCCTTATTTAGCTCACTTCTTTCAAAGTCAGATTTTAGGCTTGCCTGGTGTTTATAATCAAGGATTTGGTCATAGTTTTTAATGTCATCCTTGTATTTTTCAAGTATTGGATGTTCTGGTGAAACTACCATATAGGTTACACCAAAGATTGTGTCTGGTCTTGTGGTATAGACTGTAAGCTTTTCATCCCTATCTTTTAGGCTAAAATTAACATCTGCCCCGTGGCTTCTTCCTATCCAATTTATTTGGCTAGCTTTTATTCTTGATTCATAGTCAACTTCAGCAAGGTCATCTATGAGCCTGTCTGCGTAAGCTGTTATCTTTAGCATCCATTGATTTTTTAGCTTATGCTCTACCTCAGCTCCACATCTTTCACACTTTCCATCTACTACCTCTTCATTGGCAAGGCCAACTAGGCATGATGGGCACCAGTTTACAGATGTTTCTGACTTGTAAGCTAGGCCTTTTTTAAACATTTGGATAAAAATCCACTGGCTCCATTTATAATAATCAGGATCTGTTGTATTTATTTCCCTGTCCCAATCAAATGAGAAGCCAATTGATCTCATTTGGTCCCTAAAGTGGTTTATGTTCTTTTCTGTAATAATTGCTGGATGGATTTTATTTTCTATAGCATAGTTTTCAGCTGGTAGGCCAAAAGCATCCCAACCCATTGGATACATTACATTTTCTCCATCTAATCTTCTCTTACGAGCTACCACATCAAGGGCAGTATAAGGACGTGGATGGCCTACGTGTAGGCCTTGGCCAGATGGATATGGAAATTCTACTAAAGGATAAAATTTCTTCTTTGATGAATCTATTTCTGATTTAAATGTTTTTTCTTCTTCCCATTTTTTTTGCCACTTTTTTTCTATGGCATTTGGATTATATTCTACCATTGTTCCCCCTAGTTGTTGTTAGCAAACGCGTTTACATATCTTGGATAAGCTATCACGTCTCTGATATTTTTCATGCCTGTTACATACATCATTGCTCTTTCAAAACCTAGTCCAAAACCTGAGTGAACTACTGTACCAAATCTTCTTAGGTCTAGGTAGTTTTGATATTCTTCTGGATTTAGGCCATTATCTTCCATAGATTTTACAAGCTCATCGTATCTTTCTTCTCTTTGAGAACCACCGATTAGCTCCCCTACTCCAGGAACAAGCATATCAAATGCTGCTACTGTCTTACCATCATCATTTCTCTTCATATAGAAGGCCTTAATGTCTTTTGGATAATCAGTTACAAATACTGGACCATTTACGATTTTTTCTGATAGGTATCTTTCGTGTTCTGTTTGAAGATCCATGCCCCATTCAACTGGGAATTCAAATTTTTCACCAGATTCTTTTAATAATTCTATAGCTTTTGTATAGGTAATTCTTGCAAATTCTGAATTTCTAAGCTTTTCTAGTCTTTCAATTAGGCCCTTGTCAATCCATTTGTTGAAAAATTCCATTTCATCCTTGGCATTTTCAAGTAAGTAGTCGATTGCATATTTTATCATATCTTCAGCAGTATCCATGCATACATTATAATCAGCAAAGGCCATTTCAGGCTCAAGCATCCAGAATTCTGCAGCATGTCTAGGTGTATTTGATACCTCAGCCCTAAAGGTAGGTCCAAAGGTATAAACATTTCCGAAAGCTAGGGCATAGTCTTCAGCCTCAAGCTGGCCTGATACTGTCATGTAAGATTTTTTGCTGAAGAAGTCTTTGTTGTAATCGACTTTTCCATCTTCTCTTCTTGGTGGATCATTAGGATCGATTGTTGTTACATTAAACATCTCACCCGCACCTTCAGCATCACTTGATGTGATAATTGGTGGGTTTACATATACAAAGTTTCTTTCTTGGAAAAATTTATGAAGTCCAAAGGCTAAAATCGATCTTGTTCTAAATACAGCTCTATATGTATTTGTTCTAGGTCTTAGGTGAGGGATTGTTCTCATAAATTCAAAGGTTTGTCTTTGCTTTTGAATTGGGAATTTCTCTGAAGATTCACCAAGAACAGTTACCCTAGCTGCTTGAATTTCATATGGATTGTTATCTTTTCCAGTTGAAACAAGCTTACCTTCTATCTTAAGACTTGCAGATAGGTGTTGTTTATCAAGTTCATCGTAATTTTCAATTTCTTTGCCCACTACTACTTGGAGGTTTTTAAAGGTTGATCCATCATTTAAATCGATAAAACCCACGTTTTTACTAAATCTAGAGTTTCTAATCCAACCTTCTATAACTACTTCACTATCAACTAAACTTTCCGCTTTCTCTAATAATTCTCTAATCTTCATTATTGCCTTCCTTAACTTTATTTAATCTTTCGATCATTTCTTTCTCATAGCCTTTTAAAATAGGCTCATAAAATTTTTCTTCAACAAAATCATCCGGCAGATAATCTTGTTTTACATAGCCACCAAAAGCATGTGGGTATAAATACTCATCCTTTATGAGATTCTTACTTCCAGCATAGTGACTATCTTTTAACTTATTTGGTACTGTACTATCTTTATTATTTCTTACAAAATCTATTGCCTTATCGATAGCAAGATAGGTCGAATTACTCTTTAGGCTTGCTGCTAGATAAACCACAGTCTGAGCCAGGATAATCCTTGCTTCTGGCATGCCAATCTTATCAATCGCTTCAAAGCAAGCGTTAGCTAGGACTAGGGCATTGGGATTTGCATTTGAAATATCTTCTGCTGCAAAAATTATCATCCTCCTTGCGATGAATTTGATATCTTCGCCAGATTCTAGCATCTTTGCCAGATAGTAAAGAGCTGCATCAATATCAGAGCCTCTCATAGACTTAATAAAGGCAGAAATCGTATCATAATGCCTGTCGCCATTTTTATCATAGACGGCAATTTTCTTGTTTATGGAATTTTCGATAGTAGCAGAGTCTATATCTATTCTACCATCTTTTTCATCTTCTGAAAATATGGCGATTTCTAAAGCATTTAATAGGGCCCTGCTATCGCCATTAGAATATCTTACAAGGGTGGAAATAGCATTATCGCTTAACCTAATATCCTTATTTTTTAATATCTCATCTTCCTTTAGGGCGAGATCTATAAGTTTTTTAAGGTCATCATCGCTTAATTCTTTAAGCTCAAATACATACATCCTTGAAATAAGAGCCTTATTTACTTCAAAATATGGATTTTCTGTAGTTGCCCCAATCAGGGTTATAGTCGAATCTTCTACAAAAGGCAAAAGGTAATCTTGCTGGCTTTTGTTAAATCTATGAATCTCATCTACAAATAGTATGGTCCTTTTATTTTCATAAGACAAATTATCCTTTGCAATTTGAACCTTTTCCTTTAAATCTCCTATGCCACTAGCTACAGCAGATACTTCCTCAAAGGCCATGTTTGTTGTATATGATATGATTTTTGCAAGAGTAGTCTTGCCTACTCCAGGTGGTCCATAAAATATACAAGAATAAATCCTATCAGCCTTGATCATTCTTCTAATAATCTTACCTTGACCAACTAAATGTTCTTGACCTATGTATTTATCAAGAGAATTTGGCCTTAACCTATCTGCAAGAGGTGCATTTTTTGAAAGTTCTCTTTGTCTGTTTAATTCAAATAAATCCATTTGCCCTCCTTAATAGAAAAAAAGGCGCTAATTACTAGCACCTTTATCATCTTTTAAATTTATAATCTCCTCATAAAATGAATCGACATCCTTAAATTCTCTATAAACAGATGCAAATCTCACATATGCTACTGGATCTAAGTCTTTTAATTCATCCATGACAAGCTGTCCTATATATGTTGAAGTTACTTCTTTTTTGCCAGTATGATTAACTTTGGTTTCAATATTTTTAGCTACTTCTTCTATTTGATCCATGCTGACAGGTCTTTTTTGGCAAGACTTGACAATGCCTGAGATTAGCTTTCTTGGGTCAAAAGCCTCTCTTGTGTTGTCTTTTTTGATAATCATGATTGTGGAATCTTCATACCTTTCGTAGGTCGAAAATCTCTTGTCACAATCTTCGCACAATCTTCTTCGTCTAATAGCCCTGTCATCATCAGTTGATCTAGAATCTAATACCCTTGTATTTTTAGAATCACAATAGGGACATCTCATATTATTTTAAGAAGTCAGGAAGCTCTAAATCATCAAATAAGTTTGATGATCTCCTTTGGCTATTTTTATTGACGTTGTTTGCGTTGTTTCTTTGAGGAGCTCTTAATTCGTCAGACGAATTTGATCTATCTGCTCTTCTAGGTCTGCCCGCATTATCAAATCCTGTAGCTATTACTGTAATCTTGATTTCTTCACCCATTGTTTCGTCAGAACCAACACCAAATATTATGTTTGCATCAGAATCTATGTGGTCTCTGATTAGCTCAGCTGCTTCATTTGCTTCCATTAAGCCTACTTCTGCAGCTGTAACGTTTAATAGTACTGCATTAGCTCCTTCTATGCTTGTTTCAAGAAGTGGTGAGTTAACAGCAGCTTTCGCAGCATCAACTGCTCTATTTTCTCCGCTTGCTCTACCAATACCCATGTGTGCCATTCCTTGATCTGCCATGATTGATTTAACATCAGCAAAATCTAGGTTAATTACGTTTGGTACTGCTATCAGTTCAGATATACCACTTACAGCGTCCATAAGTACTTGGTCTGCCATTTGGAAGGCTTCTACCATTGATGTTCTTTTTTCAACAATTTGGAGTAGTTTATCGTTTGGTATTGTTATTAGGGTATCTACATTTTCTTTTAATTTTTCAATACCTGATTCTGCTTGATTAGCTCTTTTTCTACCTTCAAATGAGAATGGTTTTGTAACTACACCTACTGTTAGGATTCCCATTTCTTTTGCTACTTGTGCTACAACTGGAGCTGCACCTGTACCTGTACCACCGCCCATTCCAGCTGTGATAAATACCATATCTGCGCCTTTTATAGCTTCTTCTATTTCACTTTTAGATTCTTCTGCTGCCTTTTCACCTACTTGTGGGTTAGCTCCTGCTCCAAGACCTCTTGTAAGCTTTTCACCTATTTGAAGTCTAATATCAGCGTTTGAACCTTGTAGAGCTTGAAGGTCAGTATTAAGTGCCATAAACTCTACACCAGATAGGCCGTTATCTCTCATCCTGCTGATGGCGTTATTTCCACCACCACCAACACCAATAACTTTTATCTTAGCTAAAGAATTGTTTTCCATATCATAATTAATGTTTGCCATAAATTCCCCCGTCGTTTTCTATTTTTAGATTTAGCTAAAAGATTAATCTACCACAACTTCTGGCTTATCGCCGTTGTTTAAGTTAATACTTTCTACTTTTTTGCCCTTGTTTTTTATATCGGCTAAAACTTTATTTAGTAATTTAATCTTGTAATCAACATTATTTAAATCACCAAACTTAACTTCAATATCTTCTACCATTATACCAATATCAAGCTTATTTTCCAAATTTAACTTACTTACCCTACCTATAATAGGAGATGTGCTTATAGCCTTAATAAAATTCATTGTAGTTTCAGAAGAGGTAAAATTTTCACCCAATTCTTTATTATAAGAGTTTATATCTATTTCGATAAGCCTTTCGGTATTTATCTTATCCACATCAGCTGTTATAAGTCCATTATTTGATACATAAAAATCCTTATTTTTTATCTTATAAAGTGGGAAGTCTTCCCCAATTTCTACTGATAAAATCTTAGGAAAAACCTTCCTAACTCTTGCTGTCTTTACAAAGTTTAATTTTTTAAGTTCCTTTTCGCTTCTTTTATAATCATATAATAGTATATTTTTACCAACTGGTGACCTAAGCTTCTTTATTACCTCTGTATCATCAGTTATAACATTACCTTTTATGTATATATCCTGTATTTTCATAAAGGGATGCGTGTAAAGATTTACAAATATGCCAAGCAAAAATGCCAATAAAATAAGGAAGAAGAAAATCTTACTTTTAGGCTTTTCAATTTCTTCCTTACCTGGTCTTCTAGCTATATATTTTTTACTAAAAATTTTTGATCCCTTTTTTATAATTCTATCATCGTTTTTATTAGTCATTAATCAATTAACTTAGTAATCTCGCTATAAATTTTGTCAGTTGCGGACATATCAGCAAGTTTATAAGCTTCTTCCCCCATTTTTTGCATAGTATCTTTATCTTTTATTATACTCAATATAGATTCATTTAATAGGTCAGCTTTTAAATCTTTTTCTAAAATCATAAGGCTTGCTCCATGGTCCATATAAGTTCTTGCATTATACTCTTGATGATTTTCTGTAGTGTATGCCTTAGGTATTAATATCGAAGCCTTGCCAACTGATGAAATTTCTGCAAGACTCATCGCTCCTGATGAAGCTATTATTAAATCTGCTAGGCCATAAAAAAGATCAATATTATCTATATATTCAAAAACTTTTAGGTATTTGCTTGGTGATGCTTTCTTTACAAAATCATCATAATACCTATTTCCTGTTTGATGGAGGAGGTAATATTTTCCATCAAGCTTTTTGCTTAGTTCTAAAACCGCTTGATTTAATGCATAAGATCCATTTGATCCCCCAAAGGAAAATACAATAGGCTTATCTTCATCTATTCCAAGACTTTTTAAATCCTCTTCAGTATAAGTAAGATTGAAATTATTTCTAACAGGATTGCCTGTTACTACAATATTTTTTTGATATTTAAAATGCTTTTTTGCTTCCTCGTAGGAAATTAATACCTTATCAACCCTTTGAGATAGGAATTTACTTGCCATACCTGGATAAGAATTTGATTCATGGACAATTGATGGAATATGAGCTCTTGCAGCCTGGTAAAGAATAGGTGCACATACATAGCCACCAGTTCCTACAACTAATTCTGGTTTGAAATCCTTTATAATTTTTTTAGCTTGGCCAAATCCTTTAATATTTGCTAAAAGTGATTTAAATAATCTTTTATTAATCTTTCTAGGTATGCCCATTGCTTCTATAGAATGAAATTTATATCCGTTTTTCTTGGCTATCCTTTCTTCTGGGCCGCCTTTTATTCCAACATAAAGTATTTCTACTCCTGGATTTTCTTCTTTTATCTTATCACCTATTGCTATGGCAGGATAGATGTGACCACCTGTCCCACCACCAGTTATTATTGCTCTTTTCATATTTATCCTAACTTTTTTACAAGGTCTTTAAAGTCATCTCCCCTTTGTTCATAGGACTTGTACATATCCCACGAAGCAGAGGCTGGAGATAGTAAAACTACATCACCGCTTTTGGCTTCTTTATAAGCTTCATCTAAGGCTTCTTTCATATTTTCTACCATTATATAAGAAACTCCTAGGTCCTTGCAGATATTTTCTAACTTTTGCTTTGTCTGGCCCATTATTATCATAAGTTTGCCATTTTTCTTGAAAGCTTTGACATAATCAGTGTAGTCGATGTGCTTATCATAGCCGCCTGCAATTATAATAATAGGTATATCGAAAGACTCAATAGCCTTTACAGAGCTATCGACATTTGTCCCCTTGGAGTCATTATAATAATCTACTCCGTCAATTGTTTTTACAAACTCAAGTCTGTGAGCAATTGATTTGAAGGTCTTAATTGACTTTATAATATCATCAAGTTTTATCCCATATAGATAAGTTAAAAGGATAGCTGCCATGGCATTTTCATAGTTATGCCTACCTATTACAGATAGACCTCTAACATCTAAAATGCCTTCATCATCATGATTTTCATCTATGAGGTAGATTGTATTTTCTTTTAGGTAAAGACCTCTTTCCACCCTTTGCCTGCTTGAAAATTCATAAACTTTTGCCTTAAAGCTTAACTTATGTGCTTTCAAAATCTTATCGTCTTTGTTTATCACTAAAAAATCTGACTGATCTTGATTTGATGATATTTTTAGCTTTGAATTTATATAATCATCAAAACTACCATGCCAATCTATATGGTCTTCGTTAATATTTAGGATTGCAGCAAATTTTGGATGATATAACTTGCTATCATGTAGTTGAAATGATGATAATTCTTCAACAAAGACTCCCTCATTATTATACATTTGCCACAAGATTCCCTCGCCTATATTTCCAACCGCATAGGCCTTATGACCTGACTGATTTAAAATATGGTTTACCATCGATGTGGTGGAAGTTTTACCATTTGTACCAGTGATTGCAATCTTTTCTTTTTCAGGAAATAACCTTTGTGACGCTTCTATATCTGAGATGATTTCGTTTCTCTTTTCTAAAAGCTCTACATATTCATCATTTGGCTTGATTCCAGGTGATTTAAGTACAAAGTCAAACTTATGATCTTCTAAATTAGCGCAAGAAATAGGGCTATAGTTATAGCCCTTGAGTTCTTCTATTTTTTCTTTATTTTTATCGAAGGTGTAGACCTCATATCCTTTTTTATCCAAACATTTTACAGATGATATTCCTGTTACACCTAGTCCATATACTAATACCTTACTCATACTAATGCCACCAAACTTATTAATGATAATACGATAGATACAACAGCGAAGGCTGCTACTATCTTTGATTCTTTGTAACCTTTTAATTCAAAATGATGATGAATAGGAGTCATAAGAAAGACTCTTTTTTTATTCCTGTGTCTATATGATAAAACCTGAATTATTACTGATAGGGTTTCCATCATATAAACTCCACCAAATATTACTAAATAAATTGGAATTTTAAGATTTATTGCAAGGGCTACTATTGCACCGCCTATTGCCATAGATCCAGTATCTCCCATAAATACACTTGCAGGATTAAAGTTGAATACCAAAAATCCTAGGAGACTTCCAAGCATAATTAGTGCAAAAGTTTCATTATTGGTTGTCTTTCCAATTATGCTTAGAGCAATAAATACTGGGATTGATACACTTACCAAGAGGCCATCAAGACCATCTGTTAGGTTTGTAGCATTTGTAGTACCTACTATTATAAATACCATAATAGGAATTCCTATTATTGATACTGGTAGGTAAAAATTAGTAAATGGTATGAGTAATCTTGTTATAGATTCCTTGTCATTTATGAAGGCTAAAATACTTACCAAGATTGCTAGCCCAAATTGGAGGACTAATTTTTCTTTTGGTTTAAGACCTTCAGATTGTTTTAATACTAGTTTTTTGAAATCATCGATAAAGCCTACTGCTCCAAAACCCACCATGGATACTAAAAGTATTAGAGTTTCCATGCTTTTATCTAAGAAAAATAGACTTAAGATGAAGGCAGAAATTATAAAGATTATTCCACCCATGGTTGGTGTGCCTGCCTTAGCTAGATGACTTTTTGGACCAACTGCCCTAATATTTTGACCGATTTTTTTGCTTTTAAGAATTGGAATTATAAAAAATGACAAGCCCAAACTTAAAAATATTCCCAATAAAATTAATAAATACTTATTCATATTACTTCCTATCAGCAGCTAATTATTATCCTGATATACCATATCTAAATCTTCTATGGCATATCTTTGAATTCTATTTAAGTCAACGGCTTCATCAAGGCTAGTCTTAAGCCTATCTCTTTGAAGCTCATAACTTACTATATCTGCCTGTAGTCTATTATACTCAAATCTCTCATTTGACAAATTTATTCTTTTATTTATCAAAAAAGTAGTCATAGCCATTAGCATAGAAAAAACAAAGAGACTTATCCAGAATTTCATAATCCTATCTCTCTTTCTTAGCAAATCGATATTGTAAGACTTAGATCTTTTTGGTTTTTCTTTTACCTTCAGTCTAACTCTTCCTTTATTATTATTTTTTATTATCTTATATTCTATACGCTCAGCCATATCATATCCTTTGACATACTCTAAGTTTAGCAGGTTTACTCCTAGAATTAGCTTCTAACTCTTCCTTGCTTGCTGTGATTGGCTTTTTGGTTATCAATTTTACCTTAGCCCTATGATCACATACGCAAACTGGAATCTCTGGCGGACAGATACAATCTGTCGCCAAGTCTTTAAATTTATTTTTAACTATCCTGTCTTCTAAAGAATGGAAAGTAATTATAGCTAGTCTGCCATCTTTATTTATAAAATCTATAATATCATCAATGGTATTTTCTAATACGTCTAACTCTCTATTGACTGCAATCCTTAAGGCTTGAAATACCCTCTTTTCAGGATGAACTTCATTCTTGAAGTTCGCAGATTTCATAACAATATTTCGGAGTTTGAAAGTGGTATTAATTCTTTCATTTGCGCGATACTTTACTATATTTCTGGCTATGGATTTAGAGAATCTTTCCTCACCATAATCAAAAAATATCTTTGTAAGTTCATCCTGAGAGTATTCATTGACAATCTTTTCTGCTGTTAACTCATTTTGTCTATCCATTCTCATATCAAGTGGTCCATCTTTCATATAAGAAAAACCACGCTCTGGATTGTCGATTTGATACGAGCTGACGCCAATGTCCATCAGAGCACCATCGATTTTATTAAAACCCGCCTCAGTCAAGACTTCTTTAATATTTTCAAAGTTAGTATTAAAAAATACAGTATTTTTGTAGTCTTTTAAATTTTCTTTGGCAGCTTTAATGGCAGTTTCATCTTGGTCTATGCCTATAAGAAGTCCCTTATCAGATAGTCTTTCAAGGATCATCTTAGAATGACCTCCCTTTCCTAGAGTTAGGTCAGCATAAATTCCGTCTGGTTTAATATTTAAATTTTCTATAGTTTCTTTTGCAAGAACTGGTATATGTTCAAATTTCATATCATTCATCCATAATGTCGGATAAATTCACCTCGACTTCGTTTATATATTCATCCCAAACTTTTCTATCCCATATTTCTATGGTATTGTTATTGCCAATTATTATGGCCTCATCTGAGATTTTAGCATAGTCCTTAAGATTCTTATTTATCAAGATTCTCCCTTGTTTATCAAGGTTCATCTTGACAGTGGAAGAGAAAAATAGCCTTTTTATTGCACGATTTTTCTTATTTTCATAGATTAACTGGTCAAGGTTTTGAGACCTTTTTTGAAATTCTTCTTCTGTATAAATTACTAAGGAGTTCTCAGGTCCCTTGGTAAGATAGAATTCTTCCCCGAGAGAAGGTCTAAATTCACTAGGCATCATTATTCTATTTTTTGAATCCATCTTATGGATATATTCACCTAGGAACATTTCTTACCACCTTTTACCACTATCTTCCACTTCACTATCATTTTATCCTATATCAGGGAAAAAAGCAAGAAAAAAGACCGGTGTTAAAACCGGTCAATATTTACTAACTTATTTAAATTTGATTATTCTATCAGCTTTTTCTTTAGATTTAGCTTTTTGAAAATAAGGTGGGAGATTATTTTTATGTGCATATATAAATAAAATAACTCCTATTATTACAAAACCAATTGAGACTAGCTGAGCAGTCCTAAGACCAAGTACATATAAGGAATCTGTTCTAAGACCTTCTACAAAAAATCTCAAAACTCCATAACCTATAAAATATATGGCTGTTTGCTTGCCCTTGCTTGGATTTTTCTTTCTATAAAATATTAAAAATAGAAATATTAGAAAATCTCCAATTGATTCATAGAGGAAGGTAGGATGAACCTTGACCCCATCTATTATAATTCCCCAAGGCAAGTTTGTTGGACCACCGTGAGCTTCAGAATTTGCAAAATTGCCCCACCTGCCTATAGCTTGGGCAAGAATAAGGGATGGAACCATAACATCTGTAAGATCTAATATTGGAATATTTTTATGCTTAGCATATATCCATAAGGCTATAAGTCCTGCAAATATTCCGCCGTGGATGGCAAGGCCTCCTGCCCTGAAGTTTAGTATCTGGCTTGGGTTTGCTCCATAAAAATCCCATTCAAAAGCTACATACCAAAGCCTTGCTCCAATAATTCCTATTGGGAGGATTACAAAAAGTATATCGTAAATAAAGTCTTCTTCAAAACCTCTTCTTACAAATTCTTTCTTGGCAAATTGGGAGGAAATTAATATTCCTCCAATTATTATTATGGCATACCAATATATGTCTAGGCCAAAAATAGAAAAGGCTACCCTATCTATATTAAATTCCATCTTATTCCTCGCTTGGCATATCCCAATTGTGATATACTTCTTGGATGTCGTCATGATCTTCTAAAGCATCTATTAATTTGTTTAGCTTTTCATGATGAGAAGCATCTACTTCGATATTGTTAGCTATATATGAAATATTTGCTCTTTCTATCTCATAGCCCATTTTCTTTAGGCCTTCTACTGAATCATTGAAGTCGCTTACTTCTGTGAGCGCTTCATAAAAACCATCTAAATCATCAACATCACTAGCACCTACTTCTAGGGCATCCATCATAAATTGGTCAAAGTCTTTACCCTCTCCATCTACGATTATCTCTCCCTTTCTTTCAAATAAGAACATTACAGATCCATCTGTTCCAAGATTTCCGCCAAATTTATCAAAGATATGACGAACATCTGGTGCTGTCCTATTTTTATTGTCTGTTAGGCAATCTACTATAAAGGCAACTCCGCCTGGACCATATCCTTCATAAACTAATCTTTCATAGTTTTCTCCGCCTGCTTCACCACTAGCTTTTTTTATGGCCCTGTCTATATTATCATTTGGCATGTTATCTGCCTTTGCCATTTCGATAGCTGTCTTAAGACTTGCGTTATATTCTGGATCTAGTCCGCCTTCTCTAGCTGCTACTGTTATATTTCTAGCGTGTTTGGTAAAAATCTTACCTCTTTTTGCATCTTCACTACCTTTTTTATTTTTTATCTTACTCCACTTATTATGTCCTGACATTAAATCCTTCCTTTCTCATAGAGCATTAGCTCTTTTATTTTATTAATTTCTATATTGGCGCTTGTCAAATTTATTAGATCTTTTTCAAACTTCTCGTACTTATCATGTCTTACATAGATTTCAAACTTTACTATATCTGTGTAAGACTTGTCAATTACTTGATATTTTTCTTCGTTTATATAATTTTCTATCTGACCTAATAGATTATATGACAAAATTAATTCTACTACAAAATAATCTCTTTTGTAAATAAGATTTGGACCAATTGTATCAGCTACCCCTTTTGTATAAGCTCTTACAAGTCCTCCCTTGCCTAGAAGCTTGCCCCCAAAATACCTAGTTACAACTACGCAAACATTTGTGGCTTCTTCCTTTTCAAGAACAGATAGCATGGGAAGGCCGGCTGAGCCTTGGGGCTCGCCGTCATCGTTATATCTTTTAATTTCTGGAGTCGTATTTATTATATAAGCTGTACAATTGTGGGTTGCATCCTTATGGTCTCCTCTTACTTCCTCTATAAAGGCTAAGGCTTCTTCTTCACTTTCCACATGCTTTGCCCTTGTAATAAATACTGACTTTTCAACTTCAAATTCTGAAGTCTTGACTCCTTCTATTGTTTTATAATCACCTGATGATATATTTGTTGAATTTGGCATAATCTTCCTTATTTATTTCAAAAGTAATATTAGTTCCATCGCTGTCATATTCAGTTTCTAATATATCGTAATTTGTCATCATATAATCAAGAACTGCTCCATCACTAAAAGATATGTGCATCTTTACCCTTGTATAATCTTCTTTTATGACCTTGACAATCTCTTCCTTTAGTCTTATCAAATCTTTATCTTCATGGGCTGATATGAATATTCTCTCATATTCACGTTTATAAAGACTTACAGCTGTCAGATTATCGACAAGGTCGATCTTATTAAAGACATAGATAATATACTTGCCCTCAAGATTTATTTCATCAAGCGACTTTTCTATGGTCTTAATTTGACCTTCAATATTAGATGATGAATTGATAACAATTAATAGCATATCAGCAAATTTAATTTCTTCAAGAGTTGTTAAGAATGAATCATTTAATTCCTTAGATAGGTTATCTATAAAACCAACTGTATCTGTTAGAGTCACCTTAGTGTTTGAAAAATCAAGTCTCCTGGTAGATGTATCAAGGGTAGCAAATAACAAATCGTCAGAATAGACGTATTTTTCAGAACCAAACAAATTCATCATCCCATTTAATATCGTAGATTTACCAGCATTTGTATAGCCTACTAGAGAAATATTAAATGAAGACTCCCTAGATTTTCTATTTGTGACTTTTGTCTTTTCGATATCTTTTAAGGATTTTTCAAGGGATTTTATATCTCTTACTATGGCTCTCCTATCGGTTTCAAGCATGGTTTCACCCGGTCCTCTGGTACCAATTCCTCCGGCCTGTCTGGATAGGTATGAAAACCACTTATTAATCCTTGGTAATTGATACTTAAGCTGGGCAAGCTTTATCTTAAGCCTGGCTTCACGGGTGTGGGCTCTTTGGGCAAAGATATCAAGAATAAGGCTTGTCCAATCTACAACTTTTAGCTTTAACTCTTCCTCAAGGTTATATAATTGGCTTGGAGATAATTCTACATCAAAAATTACTGTCTTTACTTCTAAATTCTCCGCAAGCTCCCTTATTTCTTCAAGCTTGCCCTTACCAATGTAAAATCTTGGATTAACCTTACTAACAACTTGGCTAACAAAAGCAACAGGCTTTCCACCTGCTGTATTTATCAAAGATTCTAATTCATATATTTTAATTTCTTCATCATCATCCCTGTCAAGGACATTGACTTGTATTACTTCTTGCATAAAATTCCTTTCCCTAAAGATTATACTTTTATCTAAAATTTAATAAAGTATGGAACTTACCCGCAAAAAATGATAAAATAGATATAGGTATAATTTACGAAATATAAAAAAATACAAATGGAGGCCATATGCATAAAAAAGCAGCCGCTATTATCATAAAAATCTTACTAATAGTAGTACTATTTTTAGGGTCGATTATGGTAATATTTGCAGGAATAACAGGCGGTGCAATACTTGAAGTCATGAAAAATGCACCAGAAATCGATGCTAACGCTATAAAAAATGAAATGAGTCAAAACTCAGTCATTGTAGATGAAGATGGCAATGAAGTAGATGCTATTGCTACAAGTCAATATAGGGAGATAGTTGATTATAACAAAATCCCTGATGACCTTAAAAATGCCTTTGTAGCAGTAGAGGATGAGAGATTTTATGAACACAAGGGAATTGACCCAATATCAATCCTAGGTTCTATGGTAGAAAACCTAAGGGCAGGAAGCATTGTAAGGGGTGGTTCTACCATCACCCAACAACTTGCTAGAAATACTTATCTTAGCAACGATCAAACCTATCAAAGAAAGATAAAAGAAATTTATCTAGCTCTAGAAATAGAAGAACACCTAAGCAAGGAAGAAATCCTAGGAACCTACTTAAATAGAGTCTTCATGGGCCAAAATACCTATGGAGTTCAGGCAGCAGCCAAAACATACTTTAATAAGGATGTATCAGAGCTAAACCTAGCCCAATGCGCAGCCCTTGCAGGAATTGTCCAATCTCCATCAGAAAATTCCCTCTATAAGTCATTAAAGACAAGCGAAGTGACAAATGAAAAAGTCCTCGGTGAATTTACCATAGACGGGACAAAATATTCTGCAGTTTATAACGAAGCGCCAATAAAGCGAGAAGTATATATACTAGATAAGATGTTAGAATTAGGCTATATCGATAAGAAAGCTTACGATGAAGCTATAGAATTTGATGTATCAAAATCTATAGAACCTGCCGAAAGAGCTAATACCGAAATCGCCTCATATTTCAATTCCCTACTTGAAAAACAAGTTGTAGCTAAACTTATGGAAAAATTAAATATGAGTGAAAACCAAGCTTGGGATAGGCTTTACTACGGCGGCCTTAAAATAACAACAACCATAGATACAGAGATGCAAAAAACTCTCGAAGATATCTATAGCAACTTCTCATCCTACCTCATGGGAGATACTTCAGGTTGGGATGTCGCTCCCCTACTTAAGATGAAATATGATAATTGGGGAAATATTATAAATACTGATGGCAAGCTCTTATATTATGCAAAAAGCAACTTCTTAAATGAAAATAATGATATAAGACTTTCCCCTGATGATTGCCATATGGATGATGACGGGAATATAGTTCTTACAACAAACAAGGCCTATCTAGATCAGGCAAAACTAGTCTTTAGAAACTATTATTCCCTAGATGATGAAAACAAAAACTTAAGAACCCACAGAACAGGAGATATAGACCTAGGTTCAAATAAAAATATCTATCTAGATGATGAAGATAATATCGTAATATCAAAATCTTACCTAAAAGATAACGAAAACTTATTTACAGCCTACGATGATGGAAGTTTTTCAATAAATAAGGACTATTATGATATAGACCTAGAAGGTACAATTCAGCCTCAATCATCAACAGTAATAATCGACCAGGCAAATGGACAAATCAAGGCTATAATGGGTGGACGTGACCAAAAAGGTATGAGAATCCTTAATAGGGCTTCATCTGTTCCTAGACAACCAGGTTCATCAATTAAACCAATAGCTACCTATACTCCAGCGCTAGACAATGGCTTTAACCTTGCAACAGGTGTAGATGATGTACCTCAAATGTTAAATGAAGATGGCAAGCCTTGGCCAAACAACGTCTATGAGTACTACATGGGAGTAAAGCCAATCAGAGAAGCTATAAAAATGTCAATAAATACAATAGCAGTCTCTACCTTAGATAAGGTTGGAATTGATACATCAATCTCCTACCTCAAAAACTTTGGCATAATCAAAGATAGCGGAGCCGACAACTTCGTAAGCTCTGATGAGGATAAGGAAATAAATGACGAAAACCTCGCAGCCCTAGGTCTTGGAGCAATGACTCGTGGTCTAACAGCTCTAGATATGACAGGAGCCTATGCAGCCCTTGCAAACTACGGAAAGTATAACGAACCACTCACCTTCTCAAAAATCGTGGACTCTACAGGTAAGGTTCTATTTGAAGAAAAAGAAAAAACTAGTCATGAAGTAACAAGTCCAGAAACAGCCTACCAAATAACATCAGCCCTACAAGATGCTGGTAAATTCTATGGCAATATCTACCTAAATGGAACAGATTTTGCCACAAAGACAGGTACAACAGATGATTACAACGACTTCTGGTGCCTAGGCTATACCCCATACTACACAGTAGGAATCTGGATGGGATGTGATGATCAAAACATCTCCCTAACTGGTACATCTGCAGAAAGAGCAGCCCTCATGTGGAATGTAATAAATAACAAAATCCTAGATGGCTATGAAGCTGCTAGCTTTGAAGTTCCTAAAGGCATAGTTTCAATGAAGGTAGATACTATGAGTGGAATGCTTCCAACCGATGCATCTTATGCAGACCCAAGAGGAACTGTCATCACAGAAATCTTCGGACCAAATAACCAGCCAACAGCAGAAGACGATGTACACGAGTGGGTAAACGTAGATTCAAGAAATAATCTCTTAGTAAGTAATGTAACTCCAAGCGAGTTTATAGTCTCAAGGTCATTTATAAATCCAAAGAGCAACTACGATCCAAGTAAATTTAATAACATTTATCCAAAAGATTGGAAGCAAAGAATTCCAAAAGCTTATTCTAACCTCGGAGAACCAGAACCTGAGGATGAAGAAGATGATGATGATAAAAAAGATAAAGACAAGGACAAAAAATCTGACAAGGATAAGGAAAAACCAAAAGACCAAGAGCCAAAAGAAGAAAATCCAGAAAACCCACAACCATAGGAAAAGCCGCTTGAATGCTTAAACATTTCAAGCGGCTTTATTTTTTATTACTTATTACGTCCTTGGATAAGACCGAGTACAAATAATAAAATCACTGCACCGACAATGGCTGTAATGATTTGACCAAAAGTACCTGCGGCATAGTTTTTAAAGATGAAGTTACCTAAGTAACCACCAAGTATACCTACAAATATATTAGCAATACCTCCCATTTCGGCATCTCTTTTCATAATTCTACTAGCAATCCATCCTGCTAGGGCTCCTATAATTAGAGTCATAATAAATCCGTAATTTCCCATAATTACTCCTTTCATATTTAAAATTTCAAAGAAATTATTTTTATATTTACTACATTATTATATATATCCATTTTTAGACTTTTTAAACAATTATATTATAGATAAAAAACAAATTTCCTTATCTTTATGGTATAATAAACCTGGAAGGTGAAGTATGGAAAAGATTAATATTTTAATTATAGAAGATGAAGAAAGCATAAATAATATAGTGAAATCTTACCTAGCAAAGGAAGGCTATGGAGTATTTCAAGCTTATGATGGCGAGGAAGGATTAAAAATATTTTTAAATGAAGATATTGACCTAGTTATCCTAGATTTGATGTTGCCAAAACTTGCTGGTGAGGAAGTTATAAAAGAAATCAGAAATAGATCAAAAGTACCTGTAATCATGCTATCAGCAAAAGTCGAAGAAGATGATAAAGTCAAGGGCCTAAGACTTGGAGCAGATGATTATATAACAAAACCTTTTTCTGCAAGAGAATTAATAGAAAGAATAAAGGCAATCCTTAGAAGGATTGAAAAATACAATATACCAAGAGCTGATATTATAAAAACCCTAGATGGTAGGCTTGAGATGGACCTTAAGTACAACAGATTTTTCAAAGATGGTGAGGAAATCTACTTAACCAAAAATGAATTTTCAATACTTAAGACCCTATTTTCAAACCCTAACAAAATCTATACCAGAGATGAGATAATCCAAATAACTTTTGGTTATGACTACGATGCCTATGATAGGGCCATAGATACCCACATCAAAAATATCAGACAAAAAATAGAAGATAATCCCAAAAAACCACAATATATCAAGACAATTTATGGGATGGGCTACAAGTCCGGTGGCATAGATGACAACTCTCAAGAATAAGATAATTAAAAACTTTATAGCAGGGATCCTCTCTTGTATCTTAGTTTTTTCAATTCTTATCACCTTGATGGTCACAATCAACTATAACGACTTATTTAGGCAGTTAGATGATAAGAGGCCAAATGAAATCTCAGATCAATTTATAAGACTAAATAACGATAAGGATATATCAAGCAAATTCATGTGGTCATATCTTGATAACATGGCCCATGATTCAAAAGTAGATATTGAATATTACGATGAAGCTGGCAAGCTTATAAAACATTTAGAAGGCCGTGATAAAAGCGATGATTCTAAGATTCTATCTAAGGAATATAATATCATAGATGATACAACAAACCTAAATGCTGGTAAAATTATAATCCGCTACAACAGGGACCTAACCGGTGTAAACGAAGTTAAAAACAACTTTACCCAGGCTGTAATTTATGCAATTACAATATCTCTTGCAATCGGAACAGTTATAGCTATAATCTTATCTACCAATATATCTAATCCAATTACTTCAATTGGAGAATCTACCCTCGCTATCAAGGAAGGCGTCTATGATCAGATTGAAGAGGAAACAGATATAAGAGAGATTGAAAATCTTAAAGATAATATAAATTTCCTCTCAAACAACCTCAAAAAGCAAGAATCAATTAGGAAACAATATGCCCAAGATATATCTCATGAGCTTAGGACTCCCCTAACCAATCTTAAGCTTACAATCGAGGCTATGAAAGATGGAATAATAGATGCAGATCCTGCCACTTTTGACACACTTACAGCAGAAATAGTAAGGCTTGAAGGCCTTATTGTTGGACTTAAAAATACCTTTGAAGAAAATGTTGCACACGCTGTTTTATCAAAATCCATGGTGGATGTAAGTGAGCTTGTCTCATACATCGCAAAAAGTTTTAACGCAAAGGCAAAGCTTAATAATATCAGAATTAACACTTATATCGATGAAGATGTAAGGCTCTATACCGACAGAGATAAGCTAAGCCAAATCATTCAAAACCTAGTTTCAAATGCCATAAAAGCTATAGGCAAAAATGGTACTATAGAGATAAATCTGACTGAGGATGAAAAAGAAATACAAGTAAGTGTTAAAGATAGCGGTATAGGTATAAAAGAAGAAGATATACCAAGAATATTTGATAGGTTCTACAGGGTAGAAGATTCTAGAAATACCAAAGATAACGGAGTTGGCCTGGGACTTGCCATAACCAAAAACTTTGTCCTAGCCTTAGAAGGAAAAATAAGAGTTAAATCTAATCTTGGCTTTGGAAGCGAGTTTAATGTAGTCTTTGAGAAAAATAATAGGATGAACAATGACAAGAAGAAAGACAAACACCTCTAGGAGGTCTAGAAAAGTAAATAAAAATAGCAAAGATAGGAATTCTTCACCAAAAAACCAAATCAGAGTTGTTAAAGATAGAAGGTCCATGGATAGGAGCGCCAAAGCCCGCCTAAGAAAGAGAAGAGAAAGGCAAAGAATATATTGGCTAAGGAGAATAGCTCTTCTTGCTTGCCTATTAATTGTTATCTTTATTCCAAGCTATCTTATCTACAAAAAAGTTAATTCCTACAAATTTTTAGATTATCCAAGCTTTAGGGATGAAGTTCTAGATGACATATCAAAAGAAGCTTTCGTGACTTCAACTGAAGGCAGGAGCCTAACAAGTGCCGAAAAATCCAGCGACTTCGATAAGCTTCTTAAATACATGGTTAAAAACTATGCTGTAGATAAAAACAATAGGCAGTCTTATGAAGATTTTATCAAGCAAGGTGAAACATATAAGAAAAAAATTGCCAATTCAAAGACTGACCAAGAGTTTTTCACAATTTTGGGTAATTACCTATCACTATTAAATGACCCAGCAAGCAAAATCCTAGATAAAGATACTTACGACGATTTGTTTGATTATTACAAAAATAAGGGTCAATCTCATATAAAAACTAGCCTTGAAAATCCTCAGGTAGTAAATAGATATAAGAGAATAATAAACGATAAGACCACAAGCAAGGCAAATATAGCAATTGAATCAGCAAGCACCCTAAGGATCAGCCTATCAGTGTTTAAACTTTCAGAGCTTAACACTATAATAGATGAGATGACCAAGGCTGTGACCTCTACCCCATCAATCACTAGAATTATTCTTGATTTAGAGGAAAACTCATCTATAAATTATCTCTTTGTAAATGAATTTGCGAAATACCTAATTCATCAAGACTATAACTTTGAAGATATCTTTTATTATAGAGGGTCTCTTTTAGGCAAAAACCTAGAAGATATCAAAAATTCAAATGAATCTGATTACCAAACCCCTTATATTAAAAATCAAGCAAGTAAAACAAACGAAAAACCAAGCTCTTTTAATCTTAGTGACTATTCCTACTATGATAAGGTGACACTTAAGATAAAAAAGGATAGCACCTTTGCTAATAGGGGAATCTATATTTTGGTAAACTCAAATACCGCTAATGAAGCTATTAGACTTGCTTCAATACTAAAGGATTCAGGGGCCTATGTAGTTAAAAACGCCCTAGATCCAAATCCAAATATGAATGATAGGATTTACAATATGATGCCAAGCCTCTTAGTGCTAGACCACTCAGGCCTTATTGTGAGCATAAGCACAGCTAGAGAAAAGGGCGAAAATAAGTATATAGAATATAATCAAAGAATCAATTCTAAAAATCCAATAGGAAGCATCCTATCTATCGCGGGCTAACCTTTAATTTTAAAATAAGTACCAAAAAACTAGGCTTTTGACCTGAACCCCAAAATCCGGAATACGGATGGAGGGGTTTTAGTATGCCAAAATACACAAAAGAATTTAAAATCAAACTAGTAACGGAATATTTATCAGGGGAATCTGGAGGCAGTCCGATGGTTGCTAAAAAATATGATATACCCGAAGGTACATTACAAAACTGGATAATCAAATATCAATCAGGTGGATTTGATAACTTATCAAAAAAGCAAAATAAAGATAAATTCACTAGTGAATTTAAGCTATCTGTAATACAATATAAGCAAATCAATAATATCTCATTCAGACAAACCGCAGAGCACTTTAATATAAGCAATAAATCAATAATATGTAATCGGGAGAGAGCATATAGACAGCGTGGTTTATCTGGACTAGAGGATAACAGAGGAAGGCCTAGAAAAAATATGACCAAATCAAATAAAAAGTCTAAACTTAATACTCCAATAAATGAAAGTGAAAGAGAAGAATTAATAAGATTAAGAGAAGAAAATAGACTTCTAAAAATGAAGATAATCTACGAAAAAAAGTTACAAGCCTTGCTTCTGGAAGAGGAAGCAGAAGCAAGAAAAAGACAAAGATAATCCTCAAACTTCTAAAAGAACACCCTAAAAGTAAAATAAATGAATGGCTAAAAATAGCTAAGTTACCAAAATCATCATACTATGAATGGAAGATAAAATTAGAAAGTCCAGTAGATAAAGACAAAGAAATTAGAAAAGAAATAACAACCATAGTAGAAGCATCAAAAGGTAGATATGGCTATAGAAGAGTAACTATGGTATTAAAAAATAAAGGCTTTAATATTAATCATAAAAAAGTCTTAAGAATAATGAGAGAAGAATCCTTGCTATGCTCTAAATTTAAAACTAGATCAAGAAAATACTCATCATACAAGGGACAAATAGGTAAAGTAGCAGATAATGTTGTAAAAAGACAGTTTAAAGCTACTAAACCAAATCAATTATGGCTAACAGATGTAACAGAATTTAGAATTAAAGGACAAGAAAAGAAACTATACTTATCACCAATATTAGACCTATACAACAGTGAAATAATCAGCTATACACTAAGTAATCACCCAACAATAGAATTAACTAATACAATGCTAGAAAAAGCATTAGAAGAAAATAAAGACATTAAAGATTTAACTATACACTCAGACCAAGGATTTCATTACCAACATAGTACTTGGACTAAAAAACTAGAAAAGATGAATATAAGGCAAAGTATGTCAAGAAAAGGGAATTGTCTAGACAATTCTCCAATGGAGAACTTCTTTGGAATATTGAAACAGGAAATGTATTATGGAGAAGATTTTAAAAGTTATGATCATTTAAGAAATGAGACTGAAAAATATATAAAATGGTACAATGAGGATAGGATTAAAACAAAATTAAACGGAATGTCCCCTGTTATGTACAGATTACATTCCGCTTAAAATATTATTAAATTATTCCGTGTTTACGGGTTCAGGTCATTTAGGGCCTAGTTTTTTTTGGTTTTATCTGTAATTTTTAATTGCGAATTCCTCACCTTTTCTACCAGCTATTGCTGATACAGCAAGGGCTATAATTAATCCTAAGAAGGTTAGAACTGAACCAAGAGAAACAGCATTTGTTGCCTTATCAGCAGTATCTTTTGCTTCTTCTACTGTTTGGTCAAGTTTTATCTTTGATTCTTCTGCAAGCTTTGTTATTTCTACGCTTGCTTCATCAATTGCCTTACTTGTCTCTTCTGAAGCCTTGTTTAGCTCTTCATAGATATTGTTAGCAATTTCATCAGCTTCTGCCTTGCTTAGGTCAGAATTTTCAGCTACGGCATTTGTAATAGCATCTTTATCAGCAGAATCTGCGATTTTTTTAGCCTTAGCACTTAGTGAATCAGTAAGAGCTTTGATTTCTGCTCCAGCGTTGTTAGGATTTAAAGCTATGTTTTTAACAGTTTGAGCAATTTCATCCTTACTTTCTTCAACTTGGCTATTTAAATATTCTGGTTGAAGCTCTTTAACATCAGTATCTGCTAGATATTTTTCAAGATTAGCCTTAAGTTCTTCTGTATCAACATCATTAAGATTTTGACTTACTCCATCAACAGCAGAACCAATTGCTGAACTTGCTGCATCCCCAGCTGTACTTGCTACATTACCAACTACATTCGCTGCTCCACCTGCTACTGCACTAACTGCTTGGCCAGCTAAACCTAATGTTGAAGCCACAGCATTGAATACAAGGGTAAATAGCAATAAGATTGTTACTGCCCAAGTAATAGCACCGTGTAATAGTCCTGTTGATCTTGCTGCATAACCTGATACAAAACCACCTACACAGAAGGAAACAATTATTGTAATAGCTGTCCATAGTCCTGTTGCAAGACCAACTCCTGCAAGTGGGTTAGCTGAGTTTGCTGAAAAGATTCCAAAGCCTAGAGCTGCTGTTAAAAGGCTAAGTACAGTAAATACTGCCGCACCTGATACAGCTCCCGCTATTATTGAACCCCAAGAAAGGTTTCTACCTGCTTGTAAACTTTCTTCTCTTTCTAAACTTATTTCTCTTCTTTTATCTGGACGATTCGATCTTCTTCTATCGCCAGGATTTTGATTATTAATCTCTGTCATTAATTCCTCCTATTTATTTTCGTTTTAATAATATAGTTTTATTATACTAGAAAATATTATATTTTAAAGTTTATATGCAAAAAATTAATTAAATTTATTTAAAAAGGCATTGTCTCTAAGGATTTCTGAAACCATATCCCTTCCCTTGTACATCTTCTTAATATTTTTAATATCAAGTATTATAAAATCAGCCCTAAGTAGGTCTTCCTTACTTTCTTCTGTTAGATAAGATGAGTTTATAATAAGAATTGGAATAATACCCTTTCCAGACCCTTCAAAGGCTTTTATAATTTTACTAACCTCATCATTATATATCTTCCTGCCGTAGTCATAATTTCTAATTTCTAGAGCAAATCTCTTATCATTCTTTTTGGCAAAAAGGTCAAAGCGATGGCTCTTCTGGTATTTTTCCTGGTATTCTTCGACAAAATACCCGCAGTTTTTAAAGGCAAGTCCAATAAATTCCTGGCTAGTAAAATCAAAATTAATCTTTCTTAAGGCTTTTAAAAGCCCGTCAGGCCTAATTTTAAAAATAGCCCTGTATTCAATCTTATCCCCACCAAGCCTTTTAAAATCAAAACCTATTACAAGCTTATCAATCACATTGAAATTGCCATGGGCTATGGCATTTCTTATATGCCTTAAAAGACTCATAGTCTTAGTTTCCCCATCTGCTAGGCTCATAACTATTTTTTGATCATCTGTGCATACTTCTCCTCTAAAGTCATCAAGTATGTATGTTGCTATATCATCAGTAAATAAGACATCCCTGTCACTTAGGTTCATAAAGCTCATTATCTCTTCAAAAATATAGTCATCATATTCCTTATTTTTAAGGAGGTCATTTTCCTTGGCCTGTTCACTATTTATATTTGGCACATACCAAAGAAGATATTTAATAGCCTCATCGAGGTCAGGGCTAAGTTTGATTGGGATTTCTTTGTGATTTATATCAAATTTTTTCCTATTTTTACAAGCTGATAGCTCAAATCTGTCAGTTATTTCCATCTCTACCTACTTTATTTAAAGTTTTTTTCCAAAAACAATTAAAACTTAAGGCAAATCTCAAAATCTCTATCCTCATTACTTACTACTTCTATATCTATAGATAAGTCCTTGCCATAAAGCCTAGCTAAATATAGGCCCATGCCTGTTGACTTGTGAATCTTATCGACTTCACCTGTAAAGGCCTTTTCAAAAATAAAAGCAAGGTCTTGATCGGCAACCTTAGGTCCATTGTTTCCTATATATAGGTTCTTACCCTTATTTCTAATATTAATAACGCCATCACAGTATTTTATGGCATTTGAAATAATCTGGGAAATTATAAAGACCAAAGTATTTTTGTCAGTAAAAACTTCTACCTCTCCTACATCTTCTTTTATGATAATCCCCTCTTCTGCAATTAGGGGATAATATGCCTTGATTGCTTCATCTACAGCTTCTTTTAGATAGATATCTTCCATCTTGTAGTCTTTTTTGCTAGCATCTAGTCTTGCATAGTAGAGAATCTGGTTGATATAATTTTCTATATTGGCATTGGCTAGACTTAGTTTATCAAGACTTTCCCTATCAAAATCATTTTTATGGTTTTCTAGGAATAAATTTGCAAAGGCAAGGGGAGTTTTAATCTCATGAGCCCACATCTCTATAAAGTTCCTATAGGAGATGAGTTTGGACCTGGATTCTTCTAGCCTCTTATCTTTTATTTTAAAAGCTTTCTGATAATCATTAAAAATTTTCTTATAGTCACTCCCAAATTCATTTACTAAGGCATCTTTTGCTAAGAAGGAATTGTTTATCAAAAATTCTTCAAGTAGGTCCTTTTTTCTTTTATTTTTATTTCTTATAGTTCTTAAAATAAATAATAGAGCCAAGATTGTAAATAAAAGTATGAAAATTATGAAATTATCAATTAATTCTGGACTTATGAGAATTATTAGAAAGATAAAGAATAAATCTAGGCCTAAAAATGCCAATATCCAAATAAGGCCATCCTTTAATGTGCTATTCATCCGCTTCTCCTAGGCCATAGCCCTGGCCTCTCTTATTGTAAATATTGTAAGGCCCAAGGTTTTTAAGTTTTTTCCTAAGCCTTGTAATATTTACCTGAAGTATATTTTCATCTATATAAATCGTTGACCAAACAGCCTCTAGAAGGTCATCCTTTGACACGATTTCTGGATAGGATTCCATTAATTTGTTGATAATATCAGCTTCTGTTTGGGGTAAGATTAGGTAGGTATCTTTATAAGATAATTTTGAAGTAGAAAGCTCAAGACTTAAATCTCCCACACTAATTATATCTTGGAAGTGGTTAAATAAATTTAAAAGCTTTTCCATCCTCAAAATTAGCATCCTAGTATCAACTGGCTTCGCTAAGTATTCATCAGCTCCAATCTCAAGTCCTTTAATCTCATCTTCTATCCCTATCCTAGATGTGAGCATTAAGACTGGAATGTTTGATTTTTCTTTTATATCTCTGCAAATATCAAAACCGGATATCCCTGGTAAATTAATATCTAAAATTACAAGGTCAGGTCTTTTTTTAAGAGCATCCTCACTTGCCCTTAAGAAATTATCCACACTTGATACTTCATATCCCCTATTTTCTAAAAATTCTCTTAGTTCATTTAGGAGATTTCTATCATCTTCAATTATTAAAATTTTCTTCATAATAAAGTATCCTTTCATAACTTACCTTTATGATAAATTTTAAAAATAGGCTTATCACTAACAAAAGACCAAGACTAATTAAGGCTAGGGTTCCAATTATTTTGCTAATTTTTATTCTAAAAAATAAATCTATACTAAAAGATAGGTTGGTAAATAAAAATATTGTCACAAAAATCGAAGCAAAACCCACAATGAAGAAAAGTATCGTATAAACTTTTCTAATTATTGACCTGATTTCCTCCATATCTTGGCCCATTAAGCTTAGAATCCTTAATTTTTCTTTAGATTTTTCAAAGTAAATGAAAATTCTAATTGTGAAAAAGCTTAGGCCAGCCAAAATAAAAATCAAACTCAAATAAAAATAGGTATATAAATTTTCTGTAATCTGAGAGATTGCATTTTTTGCTTGCCAAATATAAGATTCATACTTATAATCACCATCAATAAAGGCCTGTCTTAACATATCAGACCCCTTGGAAAAACCAAAAGAATTTACAAAATCTTTGTTTAGGTTTATATTGTAGGCAAAAGGTTCTTTTTTATCGATCAAAGACCCATAAACCTCATCATTTACAACAACCATACTAGATAAGCCTATTACATCATTAGAAAAAATCTTATTTGACTTTACAAGTTTTCTTACTTTGTAATCTTTTCCAGCTATTTTTATCAACCCATCTTTTTTGGCAAGACTTGCTTCAAGACCATATTTTTCATTTTCACTTTCTGCTAGGAGAATAGCTTCATCATCCTTTAGATCAGTTTCTATTTTATAAATATTATCAAATGATGATTCTGTAAGCAAAAAACTTGGTCTAAAATAAAACTCATTTCTTGTGGACCTATCAAGGCTCATATTTTGCTTAACCAAGTTAATTATTTCCACTGGGTAGATATCAAAATACTCATAACCATAAACTGGATAAATTTCTCCGATCATTTGAGTCATGTCTAAGTCTTCCTTTAAAAGCTCGATTTTTTCTTTAGAATCATAAAGGGTAAAGTCAGCAGGTCTTTCTAGGGAATTTCTTGATGCTAAACTTGTTAAAATAGTATAGGCAAGGATAAAAGTGCCTGCAATAAGCATAAAGCTTGTAAATAGCAAGGAAAGCCTATCTTTTTTGAAAATTAAGCTTAAGCTTTTCCTTACAATTATATCTTTTCCACTGCTTTTTTGGAAAATTTTAGAAAATATAAAGAAAACCATTAGTAAGAATATGCTAATTAAGCCTATTACAATGATCAATTCTTCCATTAAATAAATTCTATTTAAAATAAGGCCGATAACAAATAAAATCAAGGCCAAAAACAAAAAGAAATCTGACCTAGATTTTAGCTCTCCCCTCATTATTTCATCCGGTTTTATCTTATAAAAATCCCTAACAAGAGTATAAATTGAAAGGCTATTTAAAAATAAGCTTATTGCTATTGTTAAAACTATCGCTTTAAAAGAAATACTAAAATTATGGTAATTTAAACCCAAACTTAAGATCTTAACTGTAAGAAGATTTATAAATTCATTTATAAAAATAGCAAGACCTATGCCGTAAAGATTTGCCTTTAAAATATCTACAAATGAATCTTTTAAAAAATTTTTAAAAAGTCCTTTCTGGCCTAAGCCTTCTGCCATCAAAAGACCTACATCATTTTTCCTCTCACTTATAATATAAAAGCTTGCATAGTAGATTAAAATAAATATGAAAATTAGAGAAACTAAGTAGATTAGCCTAACAGTATCTAAAAGATAGAGCCTATTTTCTTCGTAGATATAGGAAAAAACTTCAGACTTATCAAATGATAAAATTATGTAAGATGTAATTGATGATATTATTAAAATTAAAAAATAAAGTTTTTTGCTAGACCTTTCTTTATTCATCTTAAAAGCATCCTATCTGCATTTTCTATCCTTATTAAGAAATCTTCCCTGCTCTCTTCTTCCTTGCGTCTTAGCTCGTTATAAATAAGACCATCCCTTAAAAATATAACCCTATCTGTGAAGGATATTGCTCTTAAGTCATGGCTTGCCATTATAATAGATTTCTTGTAGACCTTGTTACATGTTTTTAAGAGTCTTAGAACCTTTTCCCCAAGCTTACTATCAAGAGCACTTGTAGGCTCATCAGCAAGGATTATTTTTGAATCCTTAAGAAGGGCTCTTGCTATGGCGATTCTTTGCTTCTCTCCTCCAGATAGGTTTTCTGAATATGAATTAAATAGTTCAACAATTTCCAAAATCTCAGCCAATTTCATTACTTTATCCATATCAACTTGCTTTTTTGAAATATTAAATGGCAGAATTATATTTTCATAGCCAGTAAGGCTATCTATAAGTTTAAAATCTTGATATATATAAGAAATAACATTCTTCCTAAAAGATGTTATCATTCTCCTATTAAAAAGGGAAATATCCTTATCATAATAGGAAATAGAGCCCTTGTTAAAGGACCCTATTGTCGCTATAGCATTTAAGATAGTTGTCTTTCCTGAGCCAGATTTGCCCATTATTCCTAAAAATTCACCTTCTATTAGGTCAAAGTTAAGGTTAGATAAGACTCTTTTATCTTCCTTGCCATAATATTTTTCAAGATTTTCTACTTTTAAAATTCTATCAAATTTCATTTTTTCCCTTATCTTTAATTTCTCCTAAATCATCAACCTCAGTATAGGTATCTTTTAGGCTTAGAAGTTTTTCATAAGTTTCATCAACATCTGTGGTTTTTGAAACAAGGACATCCTTCCACCTTCCTTGGCTGTTGTCAGTAAAAGACTCAAGCCAATTTCCCTCTAAATCATAAATACTATAAGAGCCCTTATTTAAGTCATCAAGGCTAGTTACTTTATAAGTATCGCCTATTTTTTCTATCCCTTTATCATAGCCGCTTAGGAATTTTTCGTAAATCATACTTTCATTTCTAGAAATAATAGAAGGCTCTTTTGGATTTTTGCTATAGTCAAAAGTATCTGTGTAATAAATCTTTCTTCTTGTATCTATCCAAAATCTTTCATTGCCTTTCCTAAAAAATATTGTACCATCAAGTCTGCCATCAATATCAATATTTTTTGAAGAATCGATAGCTTGTATCATCTTGTAGGATTCACCAGTATCTACATTTGTAATTTCTCTTACAGTAACACTAGGATCAGCATCCTTGCGATTTAAAATTGTTTCTACAAATTCTTTTTCTACTCCGCTTACTTTACCTACATATTCATCAACTTTTGCCTTATTACTTCTTAATTCATCAAGGTACTCTTTTTGGCCTAGTGAGGAATTAGCTCTTAAAAATATTCCTCCAAAAACTACAAGTCCAATCACTAACAAACTTTTAATATATTTCATAATTTCCTCCTTTTCTTTCTTGATTATATAATATCATAGAAATAAGGAATATTTAATTACAAGTTTTGTAAGTATTGGCTAGCTCCATCAATATCGAGGATATTTTTTATAATGTATGTGATTTTTAAATCATCTGGTACCAAGACCATGAATTTATTAGCCGATAAGTAAGTTTCTATAAGCGACGGATTTTCTTTTAAATATTTTTCTATTTTCTCAATATCCACTTGATTCTCTCTAATTTTTTTCAAATCTCTTCTTATATTATTGCCTACAATAGTCGATGACCTATCGTCATCATAATAAGAGGATGACTTAGACTTAATATTTAGTAATAAAGCCAGAGTTCTATTTATTTTTGTAGATTTAAAGGTCCTAAGACCAATTTTCCCTTCAAATTCTACAAAGTGATAGTCTTCTTCCTTTATTTCTTCTCTTAAGGCTTCTAAAATCTCTCTAATATTTGGATTTAATTTAATCTTGTCAAAGTTAAATAGAATTTCTTCCATCTTAGCCCTTACTTCTCCACTTATTTCAAAGGATCCAGATCCTGCAAAACTTTTAGCATTGGCCTTATCTGAAAGAATCACCATAATTTTGCGAGAACTGTGGTTAATAGATTGGATTTGCCAAACCTGACCTGCTAGATATATCCTATCCTTGGCCTTTAGATTGTCGCCAAGCTCAATTTCTCCTATTACATTTTTATCACTTGCAACCTTATAGGACTTTTTGCTAACAAATTGGTTGTAGAAATAGCCCATGGTCATGAGTTTTTCAGCTTCCATTCCTACTATATATTCACCATCTATTTCTTCTATATAATTTTTCCCTAGCATAAAATCTTTTAGCTTTGCAAATTCATCATCGTTTATATCAGTAAAACTTTTTAAATCCTTATTTAATCTAGTAAATTCAGCAAAAGAAAGTCCATTTTTCTCAAGGAGGGTCGATAGGACTTGGTGGGCAAAGATATCATAAGCCTTCTTTGCTTGGTCGATTTTATCGAGCCTTCCTTCCTCAAATAAAATAAGAGATGCTAAGGCCTGAAGGAGGTCATACTTGTCCGTTGCTATTTGATGAATTATGGACTTTTTATTTCTCCTCCCAGACCTACCCAGTCTTTGAGCAAGAGAAAGAACTGAAGCAGCAGATCCCACTTGAATAACCTGATCAACTGTCCCTATATCAATTCCAAGCTCTAGGGTCGATGTGGCTACAATTATAAAATCTTCTCTTGTATTTTTGGCAAAATCTTCTATTTCCTTTCGCTTGATCTTAGATATTGAGGAATGATGGGAAAAGACCCTTATCTCATAGCCTTTTTCTTTTATTTCTCTTTGCAAAAGATAGGTAAGTTTTTCTACCTTCTCCCTCGAATTTGGGAAAATCAAGGTTGATTTTCCCAAAGAATATTCTAAAATCTTTTTTACAAGCTCATCATTGATATCATCAGCTTCTATATAATCAAGGCTTGCTAGCAAATCATTCCTTGACCTATCAAGCAAAATATTTGTCTCTCTTCCATTTATAAAAAAATCCTTGGCTAGAGAATAATTTTCATCTCCTAGGGTTGCTGAAAGGCCTAACATTCTTGGAGTATTTAGGCAGTAGGCCTCCATTCTCACAAGTAGAGATTTTAGTTGAAGGCCCCTATTTGTATCTAAAAACCCATGAATTTCATCTACTATTACAAAATCTAAATCTTTAAATAAGACCTTGGCTCTTGCCTTATCGTTTACAAGCATGGCTTCTAAGGATTCTGGAGTTATTAGCATGATTCCTGATGGATTTGCCACAAGTTTATCCTTTTGGCTTACTGATGCCTCTGAATGCCAGCTAGTCACCCTTATATCAAGGCCCTTGCATATAGCAAGGACTCTTTTAAATTGGTCATTGATAAGAGCGATTAGGGGTGAGATATATAAAATTTTTAACCCTTTATCTAAGTCAACAGCCTTTGAAATTGCAGGTAAGAAGGCTGCTTCAGTTTTGCCTGATGCTGTTGGTGCAGCAAGGATTAAGTTGTTATTAGTCTGATAAATTTGTTTGATGGCAGCTTTTTGTATCTTTGTTAGACTTTGCCAGCCATTTTCATAAACAAATTTTTTCATGTCCCTATTTAATAGGTCAAAGGCTTCTGTCATATTATTTCAATCTCATCATCTAAATTATCTGGGTCTTTGAAAACTGCTACTTGACTTCCAAATTTATTAGCAAGAATTTGATCAATATCCACACCCTCATTTTGTCTTTTTATATCAAGTATTTCTATAAAATCTTTTATAACAGACCTTGGAGTTAGAAATTCATCAGCACCTGGCCTATTTAATTGGCCCTCCATGTAGGATACAATCTGGTCGTGGCTTAAATTAATCTCACTTTTATAGTGGGTATTGTAGATATCTACTAAGTTTTCTAAAAGGGTATAAATTTCTTCTTCTGTCAAGACCTTTAGGCCAAGGACGGTCTTATTTGTATTTAAAAGCTTATCATCCATCGATGCTTCGCTTCCAAGCCTTCCCTTAAGAGCCCCGTAAGAAGCAAGACCCCTGCTTTCATCAAAAACTGTCTTTCTAGTTGCCCCAAAATTTATAAATAAGTGTTTGGCCAGATTTGATTTTGTTTCGTTAAAAATATTTAGGATTTTTTCGTAATTTCTTTCACGGGTTGTGGCATGTGGAAGTTTGTAGAGGTTTACAGCCTCATCAAAATTTATTACAAAGCCCTTATAGCCAATTTCTGCAAAAAGCTCTGCCAAGTTTTTAGTAGCTTCAAAATAATTATCATCATTTATAATTTCGTTTATACCAAGCTCTTTTTTTGCCTCGGTCTTTGTAGAAATATCTCCCCTAATCCATCTGATAGCCTCAAGTTTTAAAAGCCTATTATCAGATATAAAACCCTCATAATATTTGCAAAGGGCTTGACCAAGTTCGTAAGATAGGCCTACAGATTTGAAATTTGAAAGTACATCTAAAATTTCTCCTTTGACCTTGTCTTGATACTCACCTGCCATCAAATCTTTTATGTCATAGGAATAATCCTTAGAAAGTTTCATAAAAATATTTGAAATCCATTCTTCAATTATTGCCTCAATTACATTTCCTTCTCTTTTAGTCTTTGTCTTTATATTTTCAATTATGGCTTTATAAAGGCCAACAGCCTTCCTATCGGTCGCATAAAATCTTCTAGATGGGTTAAGATCAATGGTTGACACAATAAAGTTTTTAGACAAAGCTAGGTTTTCTATTGTCTTGAGCATAAAAGACTTACCTGAACCAAAATCTCCCACCCAAAATCTAAGGTCTGAGTCGCCATTTTCAATATTTTCTAGGATTTTAATTATTTCTTCTACTTCAGCCTTTCTTCCTACAAGTAAATGGCCGATGCCAATATCAGGCACAACCCCTGCTTCCAGGCTTTTTATAATTGAATTTGCTTCTTTAGGATTGATTTTTCTCATCTTATATACTCCTTCACCATGTCTATATAAAATTCATCTATTAACACATTTCCATCTTCGATTATTATAGTTTGGTCGTTTATATAATTATAAAGCTCGTCATTTACTTCTTTTATAAAGATATTTAAAAATAAATCTTGGTCTTGGGCTATTTTTCTTGCCTCATCTTCTGATATAGATCCCTTTTCTATTAGGAGTTTTAGAAAATCTCTGCTTGATTTTGAAAGATTATTATCATCAATTTCTTCCTCTTTTTCAGGCAATTTATCATTTTCCTCAATATTTTCTTCTTCTCCGACAAATTGACTTATAGTTTCTACGGTTGATCTTAGGGCTTTTCTTGATTTTGCTATTTTCTTATCATTAAGACTTATCCTTTTTGGTCGAATCTTATCAAGTTTTAAAATTTCTGCGATAAGGTCTATATCAATTTCATTTTCATCTACCAAATTTAGAAAAAGATTGTAGTTTTCTTCCCTTATAATTCTAAACAAAATTTTATCGTGAGCTTTTTTATTTAATTTATTTTTGTAAATATGGTATAAGGCTATTATTCTTAGGGTTGGGGTCTTTGATTTTATAATACTATTTAAGATTTGGTAAAAATTTTTCTCTTTTTTAAAATTTTCTATTATTTCTATTTCTTTATCAATATCCAAAGTTTCTATAAATCTTGTAAGTTCAGTGAGTTTGTTTGGATTTTCCTTAAAATACTTAAGATAAATCTGGCTTACTTCCTTATCTTTTAAATCAAAAAGTATAGTTCTTTGATAATCTATAATCCTATCTAGAATTTCTGAAGCCTTATTTTCTATAAGAAGTTCTATGGCAGATTCTGTTTGAATACCAGATAAAAATACAAAAATATTTCTGACATTTGCTTCACTTATTATCAAAAGTGCATCCAAAAGCTTTCTTGATAAGGTATAAGGCTTTTGATAGGAAACTAAGATGTCTGTATTAATTTTGTCATCATCAAATACTAGTTTTAGACTCTTAAGATATAAATTTATAGTAAGATTTTTTAAATCATCATTTTCCCAAAGAATATTATTTCTCTTGCTTATGGAAGCTAAAGCCCTTTCCTGGTCTAGGTCAAACTTATATTTTTCTCTTAAAGACCCGTCCTCATCCCAGAATACCTTCTGTTTACCATTAGCTGTTAGGTCATAATAGGCTATTGTTTCTTCATTTGCCCTTGGGATTTTCTTTATAAAATCATTGGCAGATTTTCTCAAATTGCTTATTGTTTCCTTATCTAAGAATTTTCCTAGATTTTCATAAATCCTTTCGGTTTTCCTATCGAAATTTGGATCATAAAAAGAATTGACATAGTCCCTTGCCAGCATATATATTTGATTGTACAAGTCATTTGATATTATTTTTTTACCAGCAAAACCTAGTTTTATTAAGTCTAAATACAAGTTTAGGGATTCTCTTTTGACTTGATCTGGCAAATTAATATTTGCATTTCTTATCCTTAATCTGGAAATATAGTAATCATCAGACTTTTTATCTAGGTCGATATTAATATTTGCCTTAAGATTTTTAGTGTTTACTTTTCTATTTATCTTTTTCTTATCCCTGGTGGCAAGATCTTCTAGCAAGCCTTCTATCAAAGCCTTAATATCATCCATAGCTTCCCCCATTTCTAGCTTACTAATCATTATACTCTTAGAGGATATAAAGTTAAGCAATAAAAAAAGTGCCGAAGCACTTAATTTAATATATTTTTCATTACATCATTTACTGATGAATCATAAACTGGCCCAAATTTTAAGAGGTGAACCATTAATAGATAGAGTCTATAAAAGTTTATTCTTCTTTCCCAACCTACATATAGAGGAAGCTCATCCCTATAGGCCTTGTAGAAAATTTTACCAAAACCTCCAAATACTGTTGAGATTCCAATATCAAACTCACGATCACCATATAGTGGATTTGGATCAAATACTAAAGGCTTTTCCTTTTCATCAAACATAAAATTCCCTGCCCAAAGATCTCCATGAAGAAGGACTGGCCTTGATTTGTGACTATCAAGTTCCTTTTCAATAACTTTTCTTACCTGGTCATATCTTTCAAGGTCTTTCTTATCCCACAAAAGGCTTGAAGCTAACTCATCTCTAAGTTTATCCATCCTTTGTTCAAGAAATATTTCTTTCCAAGTATCCTTGTACTCATTTGTGAAAATTGTTCCTGCTCCCCTATAAGGATAATCAAAACCAAATTTCCCATTTGGACTTTCTATGGTATGAATTTTAGCAACAAGCCTTGCTAAATCTTCCTGGCTTCCCATAGTGTCTTCCTTATGATAGGTTAAAAGCATAAAGCCACTACCATCATTTGACCCACTAGCTAAGACTCTTGGGGCATTTATCCCCTCTCTTTCAAAAATCTCTAATCCTGCTCTTTCCCCAGCAAAGAAAGATTCATCTGTATTTTTTTGTACTTTTAGAAAATAATCTTTTCCATCAGATCTAAGCCTATAAGTTTCATTAACATCGCCACCGTTTATCGATGTGATAGATTCCACATCATCTAAAGGTAGGACTTTAATCAATTTTTCCATATTACCCCTATTCTTTCTCTTTTTAATAATTTACCACTTATATCAATTCTTTAAATAGCAAATCTTATATGTGTTTAATTTCAGTATTTTAAATCCTTATTATCAAAAATATCGATAATATCCTTATAAACAATCTCTTTATCAGTTTCGTTTAATACTTCGTGTTTCATATTCTTGTATACTTTAGATTTTATATTTTTATATCCTAGTTTTTTGAGAAAATCTAAACTAGATTTTACTCCCTTAGGCCCTTTTGTAATTGGATCGCTTTCTCCTACCAAGTTATATATCTCAAGGTCGGGATTTTTAACTTCATAAGACCTAGCTTTAGTTAACTTTTGATTAAGCTCGATTAAAGCCCTTGAATAAGCTAAAGAAAAATTAGAGATTCTTAAAGGGTCATTTGCTTTAATTCTAATATTTTCCTGGTCAAAAGATATAAAGTCTATCCCCTTGCCTGTTCCGACTATATAATCAATTATTCCACTCTCGTGTTTTTCTCCGAAGTAAAAACATAGAATATTTAAGAAAAATACTCCCAAACCTGCTATAGGATTGCCTGGTACAGTTCCTGTAACTATTAGTTTATCAATTAGTTTGTCATTTTTTCTTAAAAATAACCTAACTACCATTGAACCCATAGAATGACCCAACATATAAAGTTTCTTTTCAGGATATGTTTCTTTTAAATATTTGCTTAGCATAACTTGATCATCTACAAGTTCTTCTGCTCTTTGCATATAACCATTTGGATAAGTATTTGACAAAGATTTTCCATGACCCCTATGATCAGAAACTGCAACTAGATATCCGTTTTTAGCTAGATATTTTGCAAAATGATCATAATTTCCACCATGCTCTCCCATACCGTGAACTAATTGCACAAGAGCCTTAGGATTTTCTGCCTTATAAATTCTTACAAATATATCATTACCGTCGGTATTAGTGAGTAGTAAGTCCTCATTACTTTCATCTTCTTTTATTGTCAGCCTCTTAAAATACTTACTCGCCATCAAAAGTGACTTATAAAATCTTTCTTTTCTAAAATAATAAAGTTGAGGAATCATCAATAATATCAATACTGCTATTAAAATCTTCATATCAATGTGTCCTTCCTAATCCTATTTTTATATCTTCTTTCCCATCAAAATCTATGCTTGTTTCTATAGCAAGCTTTATAGCCGCTACCATAGTTTGTAAATCCATTGATGCCATGCCATTTTTATCCACTACTTGGTCTGGTAAGAAGGGTAGGTGAATAAAGCCCGCCCTTATATTTTTATACTTATTTGCTAAATACAAGTCTTGGTACATTACATGGTTACATACATAGGTTCCTGCAGTATTTGATATAGATGCTGGAATATTTGATTCTTGTAATTTATTAATAATAGCCTTAATTGGTATTGTCGCAAAATATGCAGGTTCCCCATCTTCTCTTATTATCCTATCAATTGGTCTATTTCCTTCATTATCATCTATCGATGCATCATCAATATTAATAGCAACTCTTTCAACAGTAATATGGCTTCTGCCACCAGCCTGGCCTAGGGAAATAATTATATCTGGTCTAATTTCCTCTATCTTCTCCTCAATAAGACTTGCTGATTTCCCAAAAACTGTTGGAATTATAAGTTTATGTATTTTAGCATCTCCTATTATTTTTGGTATCTTTTCTAAAACTAAACTAGCAGGGTTTATTTTTTCATCCCCAAAGGCATCAAAGCCTGTTAATAATATATCCATAACTCACCTCTATATACTTTTACCAAAAAGAGTCATTTTTTAAACAATAATAGCAATAATATTTTTGAAGTATAATACATAAAAAAGGAGATTTAATGCATATAAAAGAAATTACTGGTGATGACTTATTAAAACTTGATGATTCATATAAAATTATTGATGTAAGAAGTGAAGAAGAATATAAAAATGGCCATATCAAAAATTCTATAAATATTCCCTTAGATAAAATTATGGAAAATGATATTGACCTTGATAAGAGTGATAAGCTCGTTGTTCATTGTAGAACAAACGGCCGAGCAGGAAAGGCCCTAGCAATCTTAGATTATTTAGGTTATAAAGATTTAACTCTTGCTCCTGGCGTAGACTTATATGATTATAATTTAGTAAAGTAAAAGGCCTTGCCAAAGCAAGACCTTTATTTATTTATATTTTTTTCTAAAACCACTCCCGCCAAATAACCGCTTAGGGCTGATAGGGCAATTAGTGCAAGCCAACAAACTATAAAATGACTTACGTTACTATAGTCTATAAACTTTCCTACACCTGGAAATGAACCCGGCCTTTCAGTAAAGCCTGTCAATCTTAAGATCGCATCATAACCATTTTTACTTATCATAAGACATGATATAGCTTGTAGGTATAATTTTTCAAGCTTAATATTTCCTGCTAAAACCAATTGAATTAACAAAACAAATGGCATTACTGTCATTGCAATTTCTGTATTTTTGACTGCGGCAGAAATTAAAATACCAAGCGCATTTGCTGCATAAATTATAAGGAAAAAACTTATAAATAAACCTACCAGTACAAAATAGTTTTCAATATTTTGGTGGTAGAAAACTGTAAGCAATGCAGTAATTATCAAGGATTCTATAAAACATATTAAAAGACCAAATATCATATGACTCGCTATATAAGATTTTATGTCAAGGCCTTCCCTATATTCATGCTTTATTATATCTCTTTCCTTACAAATTGAAGTAATGGAGTTAAATATTCCAAGCCATAAGCAAGCACAAGCCAGGATAAAAACAGCAGTTCCTGCATCAGATGATGTTGTAAGGAAGCTATCATCTCCTGTAACTATCCTAACTATAGCTGGAGTTGTTACTGCTCCTAGTAGGATTATTAGCTTTGACTTATTCTTAAAATCTCTAATTAATTTTCCTAAATATACTTTTATCTGTTCTTTCTTAGATAGGTAATTCACTTTCTCCCCCTCTTCTAAATTTATCTATATAATAATCTGTGTCTTCTAAGAGCCTATCAACGATTGTCTCGATGTTTTTTGTAGCAAAAAATTCCATCGCATCTTTAGGACTTCCATAAAAGGCAAGCTTGCCGCAATTTTCACTTTGGCTCTTACCTAGGACCAATATCTTATCAAATAATTCAATGACCCTATCAGGACTATGAGATATTAGCATTATTATCTTATCATTATCTGCTATGGTCCTTAAATTAGCCATGATAGACCTAGCATTATAGCCATCTAGACCAGAATCTGGTTCATCAAGCAAAAATACAACAGGTGATGAAATATATTCACTAGCTATAGATAGCCTCTTTCTCTCACCTCCTGATAAATCTCTTACAAGAGAATCTTTGATTCTATCAAGATTCATCATTTTAAGTATCTCTAGTACATAATCATCTAATAAGTTCTCATCCTTAGTAAAATCTCTTGGTAATTTCAACTGACCAGAATTTTTAAGAGTCATAAAAACAGTATCATTATCCCTTGAAAGATCAAACTGAGGTACAGTAGAAACCATTCTCTTAACCAAATTGAAATTTCTAGCAAAATCTATATTTCCAATACTTATAGATGAATTAGCATTATCTTCATTCAAAAATTCTTTAAAAAGAGTAGATTTACCAGCACCTGATGATCCTAAAACTAGGATAAGCTCTCCTGGTTGGGCCTTGAATTTTATATCCTTAAGGAGAGTTTTGGGCCCATTTTCTGTCATAACTACTTTTTCTCTTATATCTACATCTAGGAAATCATCCTTGCTTATATTTACAGCAAATATAGCCTTGGATTTTTTCTGATAATCTTCTAATTTATCTTGATAGAATAAATTATTATCCTTAAGTATAAACATCCTCGAATCGTTTAGTACAAAATCCTTATTATTAAATAAAATTTCATCATAAATCTTTTTATTATTTAGGTAAAGTCCATTTGATGAAGGTTTTATATATAATCTGTCATTTTGATATTCTATAAAATCTACATCTAGTGTAAAATCTTCACCAAGTTTTGTTTTACACCACTTGACATCTTCCTGGTCTAAGATAGTGTATACAAGTGATAAGCTATTTACTTCAATTAGATCATTATTTAATAGATAATATTTCTTATTAGGATCTATTAATTTCTTATTTACAAATGAATTTGAATTAGGATTTCCTTTAAAATAATAGCCCTTGTAATCATTTGCCAAAATCGAACCATCTTCTAGAATAATTTCCTTATTAAATTTTAAAAGCTCAACTTCTTCTCCAATTTTAACTATAAGAGGATATATATCTGCATTTAGAATTTTATCTGAAGCATTGATGCTCTTACTTAGGCTATCATACATATTTAGCAAAGGCTTTGCTAAGGGAATATCTTCTCTGGTCAAATCTTTTTTGCCTAAAAATGAAGTCCTCTTCACCCTAGGTCCATCGTTAGAAACTAAAATCCCACAATTTGGACAATACTTATATCCTATTTTTAGATTATGAGAACAATGAGGACATTTTTCTTTTAAAAAATACTTATCCATTTAGTTCTCTCTTCTGTCCACATATTGGGCAAAAATTTGAATTTGCTTCATAAATTGCCCCACAATTACGGCACTTCCTAGTGGCATTGGTCATGATATTTATTTGGTTATTTAAATTTGTAAGTTTTTCATATAAAGATTTTATATTTTCTCTTTCTTCCTTAAAATCAGGCAGACTTTCACCTTTTTCAAGCCTATCATAGACCTCACACCCTAGTAATCTTAGAGCTTGGTTCATCTCTTCTTCCAAATTTTTATATTCTTTTTTAAGTTTATTTTCTTCTAATTTTGTTTTTGCAGACTCGCTAACCTTGTTAGAAGCCTTGCTTACTTTAGAAAAAACACCATCTAAAAAATCCATAAGTCTTCCTTATATAATGTATTTAGGTTGTTAAAGGTAACCTATAAGCCTTTTTCGACTAAGTATTATTCAGATTTACTGTATAATATTGTTATTAGATAGAGTGTACTCGTCACTTCCTTGAGATTTAATCTCGTACTTGAAAGAGTGAGTCCTCTAATCTTTTAACTGTTTACGAATAAGTTAGATGTTGACCCTTTCAGGGTACTTCGTATATACCATAAGGCAGTAACGTTATTAGATTTTGAGGTGTCTATCTAAAATACTTTTTTATGAGGTTTCAAATGTTCTATTTAGGTATCGATATTGGTAAAAATACTCATGTTGCTTCATTAGTTGATGACAAGAAAAAGGTTATTTTTAAGGCTTTTTCTTTTTCAAATTCCATTAATGGCGCTGAGAGTTTAGTCCTTAAACTAGAAGCTTTCAAAAATGAACTTGAAGTTGGTATGGAAGCTACAGGTCATTATTGGTTATCTCTATACTCATATCTTGCCCAAAAAAACTTTACTGTTCGTGTTATCAATCCAATCCAAACTGACGGTTGGCGACAAGGTGTAGAAATCAGAAAGAGAAAAACTGATATTATTGATTCTCTTTTAATAGCTGATCTTCTTAGATATGGAGATTTCGTTGAGACTTCACTTTCTAATGAAGATTATTTGTCTTTGAGGAATCTTTCCAGATTTAGGTCCTACCTCATTTCTTCAATTGGCGATCTTAAAAGAAAAACTATTGCACTTTTAGATCAAGTTTTTCCTGAATACGCCTCTTCTTTTAGTAATATTTTTGGGAAGACTTCTAAGGAAATTCTTTCAAATTTCTCTACTCCTTCTGATTTTGAGGATATTAATTCTGATGATTTGAATACTTTTCTTGAATCTGTTTCTAAGAAAAACTATGCTTCTAAGAAGATTGATGAGCTTTCTAAAAAGGCTTCTTCTTCTTTTGGTATTAATTTCTGCCTGGATTCTTTTAGTCTTCAAATCAAAATGCTTATTGAGCAAATTTCTTTTATTCAAACTCAGGTTTCTAATGTTGAGAATGAAATTGAGGTTTTACTTGAAAAACTTAATTCTCCAATTACTACTATTCCAGGTATCGGTTCTGTTAATGCAGCTACTATATTAGGTGAAATTGGTGATATTAAAAGATTTTCTAATCCTTCTAAACTTGTCGCTTATGCTGGTTTGGATGCTAGCATTTCTCAGTCTGGAGAATATGAATCTACTTACAATCATATGAGTAAAAGAGGTTCTCCATACCTTAGACGTGCTTTGTTTCAATCTGCTCTTAGAGCTGAATTTTGTGATCCTGTTTTCTCAGATTATTATCAAAAAAAGATTAGTGAAGGAAAACATCATTTAGTTGCTACTAATGCTGTTGCTAGAAAGCTTTGTCATACTATTTTTGCTGTTCTTACTAAGAATGAACCTTATCAAGTGCAGAGTTAGTTTTTGCTTAACTGTTTACAAATTTTTGATAAAGCTTCTGTAAATGGCGAGCGAAGCTAGGGTGTAGCCTTTACCTTTTACAGGTTTTTTTGAAAAAAATTACAATTTCATGAGCAAAAAACTTATGAACCCAATATTTAAAATCTATTAAATATTAGGTCTTTTTGTTGTGCCTATTTTTATTCATTTTTTATCTATATCAATCCCTATATTTTTTTATTTCACCTCTTGACTTTTAATAGTTAGTCTTTCTTATGCTTCTATAATAACACAATTTAGCTTGTTAATCAATTATAAGTTTTCTTGAGTTTTTTACATTCCATAAAAAAAGTCCCTCAATATGAGGGAATCCTTAAATTTTCTTAACTTTTATCGCTTGAGGCCCCCTTGGAGCATCAATTTTTTCAAATTCTACATTATCGCCTTGATCGAGTCTTTTAAATTCATCTTCGGTTATAATATCTGAATAATGGACAAAAATATCATCTCCAGCCCATTTTATAAAGCCGAAACCTTTTTTATTGTCAAAAAATTTAACTACACCTATACTCATTTTCACGCCTTTCTTGCTGCAAATAATACTCTTAAAGTATCTTCATCCACCTTTCCTAATGTATCCTCATCAAATATTTTCAAATCAATAAATCCAGAATCTTTAGCTAAATTCTCCATATAATCTATGCTGTAGACTCTTTCACATTGGTATTCTCTAATTCTCTTGTAGGTCCCATCAGGATTTTCTACAAAGAAATTAAGCTCCATATCTACTAGGTCATTTTCCATATAATTATCCCAAGTATAGAAGATATCTTCATACTCATAAACAAAGCAATTTGACCCAAAGATTTCTCTCATTTTCATTTCTGAATTTATATCAAAAATTAAGAGACCTCCATCTTTTAGATTGTTATAGCAATTTTTAAAAAGCTTTTCTAAATCTTTAGGATCTGTCACATAATTTATAGAATCTAGAAGTATTACTATTAGGTCATAAGCCCTGGGATTTTCAAAGTCTACCATATCATAATAGATTAGATTTACCTTGTCATTGTCATATTTTGATGCAAAACAATCTAGCATTTCACTTGACAAATCTAGGGCATCAATTTCTTTAAAATCATCAAAAAAATGATTGGTAAGCATGCCAGAGCCACAAGCTAGCTCTAGCATCCTTTCTCTTTCAATCCCATATTCTTTTATTAATTTTTTGATATTATTAGCATATTTTTCATATTCTATATCAAATGATAATTTGTCATAAATATAGGCAAATTCACCGTACATTACTTATCCTTAATTTCTTCTAGGCTTTCTTTTGTTTTTTGAAGGAGATCCTTGTAGCCTTCAAGTTTTTCTCTTTCCTTATTTACTACTGCCTCTGGTGCTTTATCTACAAAGCCCTTGTTTGAAAGCTTGCCTTCTGCTCTTTTTATTTCACTTTCTAGCTTTTTAATTTCATCTTTTAGACGAGCTCTTTCCTTATCATAATCCATAAGCTCATCTAAAGACATATATACAGAAAATTCGTTAAATACTAGCTTAACCATGCCATCATCTTCAATTTTATAGTCAGCCTTATTTTCTACCTCTACTTCACTTGCGCTTGCTAGATTTATAAATTGGGCTTTGATCTTTTCGATTAGGGCCTTATTTGCTTCATTTTCTGCTAGGATTGTAAGTTTTTGTTTGGTTTTTGCAGGTACATTTAGGCTTGATCTTTGGTTTCTTATGGCTGTGATTGCCTTTATTACTGAGTTTACATTCTTTTCTTCTTCTACGAAATTATATGCTTCTCTTATTTCTGGCCATTTTTCTACAATTAGCATGTCATCTTTGTTTGGAAGTGCTGAGTAGATTTCTTCTGTTATAAATGGCATGAATGGATGAAGAAGGATGAGCATGTTTTTAAGAACGTAAAGCAATACCTTCTTAACTTGTAATTTTTCTTCAGGATTGTCGCCATATAATCTGATTTTTGCGAATTCTATATACCAGTCACAGTATTCATTCCAGATAAAATCTTCTATCCTATCTGCTGCAAGACCTATTTCATACTTGTCTAAGTTTTTGGATACATCTTCTATTACTTGGTTTAGTCTCTTTAGAATCCATTCATCCTCTAGGGATAGGTCTCCAAAGTTTTCGTCAAGCTTATCATTTTCATCTATATTCATTAGGACAAATCTAGATGCATTCCACAATTTATTGGCAAAGTTTCTTGATGCAAGGAGCTTATCCTCATCATATCTCATATCGTTTCCTGGAGAGTTGCCTGTGATTAGGGTAAATCTTAGGGCATCTGCACCAAATTTTTCAACTACATCTATTGGGTCTACACCATTTCCTAAGGACTTACTCATCTTTCTGCCTTGACTATCTCTAATTAGACCGGTGAATAAAACGTGAGAAAATGGAACTTTTCCAGTTGTATAAAGGGAAGCAAAGACCATTCTTATTACCCAGAAGAATATTATATCATAACCTGTGATTAAGATATCTGTTGGGAAGAAATAGTCAAATTCTTCGTTTTCTTCAGGCCAACCAAGGGTTGCAAATGGCCAAAGGGCTGATGAAAACCAGGTATCAAGTGTATCTTCATCTTGTGTTACTTTTTTACCCTCTAGCATGCCGTTTTCATCTGGCATTTCTTCTGATACGATGACTTCTCCATCTTCTGTATAAAATACTGGAAGTCTGTGGCCCCACCACAATTGACGTGATATGGTCCAATCTCTGATATTTTCTAGCCAGTTCATATAGGTTTTGGATAGGTTATCAGGAATTAGTTTTAATTCGCCATCATTATAGGCATCTATACACATTTTTGCAAAGCCATCCATCTTTACAAACCATTGCTTTGAAATAAGTGGCTCTATTACAACATCTGTTCTTTCAGAATATCCAACAGCGTGGTCGATTTCTTCTATTTTTACAAGTAGGCCTTCTTTTTCAAGATCAGCAAGCATTGCTTTTCTCGCCTCGTATCTTTCCATGCCAGAATATCTACCATAGCCATCTACTATGTGGGCCTTGGAATCAAGGACTACACATTGGCCAAGGTCGTGACGAGCACCTACTTCAAAGTCGTTAGGGTCATGGGATGGGGTAATTTTTACACAACCTGTACCATATTCCATATCTACGTAGGAATCTGCAATTATAGGAATCTTACGACCTACTAGTGGTAAGATTAAATTTTTTCCAATTTTATCCTTAAAACGTTCATCTTCTGGGTTTACTGCAACAGCCAGGTCACCTAGCATAGTTTCTGGACGGGTTGTAGCTATTGTTATAAAGTCATCGGAATCTTCATAGTGGTATTTGATATACCAAAGCTTGCCCTTTTGATCCTTATGGTAAACTTCTGCATCAGAGATTGCAGTTTCTGCCATTGGGTCCCAGTTTACAATCCTATTACCCCTATAAATTAGACCATCATCATACATTTTCTTGAAAACTCTTTTAACAGCTCTTGTTAGATTTTCATCCATTGTAAAGGAATCATGGTCCCAATCGCAAGAAACACCTATAGTTCTAAGTTGCTTTTTGATTGTGCCACCATACTTATGGGTCCAGTCCCAAGCTTCTTCCAAAAATCCAGCTCTTCCAAGATCTGCCTTTGTTTTGCCTTCAGCAGCAATTTTACCAACTACTTTTGCTTCTGTAGATATAGATGCATGGTCTGTTCCAGGTATCCATAAAGCTTCAAATCCTGCAAGCCTCTTATATCTAATTATGATATCTTGTAGGGTATTATTTAGGGCATGACCAAGATGGAGTTGACCTGTAACATTTGGTGGTGGCATAACAATTGTAAATGGCTTTTTGTCCGGATTTACCTTTGCCTTAAAATATCCATTATTTTCCCATTTTTGGTAAATTTTCTTTTCAAAATCCTGTGGATTATATTTAGTATCCATCATTTCTCCTTTCAATATAAAAAGGCGGTAGCGCTTAATAGGACGAATTATCGCGTTACCACCTAAATTTCTTTATAAAAAGACTCTCTTTTGCATTTATGCATGCTACACTAACATATACGAAAACAACCTTCACCTAGTCGTAAGTAAGATTTTCACCAACCATCTTCTCTCTAAGCTTCTTTCTAGACTACTCCTTTTTCATTGTTAATATTTGATTTAATAGTCTTATTATATTTATCTTTGCCAAAATGTCAATATCTAGACCTTCTAGGAAAATCTATTTTATGAAAACGATGGCTTTCTTACGGTAAATTAATTTTTATCTAAAATTAAACTAGACAAATCTATTAAAATGAATATAATTTAATATATATCAATAAAAATTTTCAGAATTGATGAAAATATTTTCATTATTTGATTTTTTTTGTTATAATATATTTAGAGTCTTGGTGTAGGAGTAGTTATGGATTTAAAAATTTACCTTATATCAGATGGCGGTGCTTATCTACTAAAGGACATAGTTCATAACACCATGAGTCATTTTGATGCCAAATATAAAATAGAAGTATTTGACAATCTCAATAACTTAACAAAGCTAAATGGTATACTAGGTGTAATTAAGAGATCAAAAAATTCAATAATTTATCACTCTTTTAGGGACTCTAAGATGAATGCCTATGTCAAAAATTTCTGCAAGGCTAATGAAATCAACAGCATTGAGCTTATGGATTATTCGATTAATTCTATGGCTAAGATTCTTGGTGAAAACCCTCACGAAGAAACAAATTTCATTGACCCTACAGAATTTCTCCATACTAGGAGGATGGATGCCCTAGATTTTGCCATAAAATATGATGATGGCCAAGATTTTAGGGGACTTGAACATTGCGACATAGCAATCATAGGAGTTTCAAGATCTTCAAAAACTCCCCTATCCATGTATATGGCTAGTAAGGGATACAAAGTTAGTAACATCCCCTTGCTAATAGATTCAAAAGTACCGCAGGCACTTTTTGAAATTGACCCAAGCAAAATTTTCGGTCTTACTATTGACAAGGATGTACTTAAAAAAATCAGAGAAGAAAGGCTAAAATCACTCAATCTTTCAGTAGACTCTCTCTACTCTTCTAAGGAGCGTATCAAAAATGAGATCGATTACGCACTTGAATTAATGAATGATTTGGGATGTACGATAATCGATGTCACTTACAGATCTATAGAAGAAACTTCGGAACTTATAATTGATTATTTAAATCAAAATAAAGAAAGGGAAAAATTATGAGCACAAAATACGTTTATAACTTCGATGAAGGCGACAAATCAATGAGAAGCCTTCTAGGCGGTAAGGGAGCAAACCTTGCAGAAATGACCAACATGGGAATCAATGTTCCTTATGGTTTCTCAGTAACAACTGAAGCATGTATCAGATATTACAAAGAAGATAAAAAGCTTTGGGATGAATTAAATGCTGAAATTACTGAACATATTAAAGACCTAGAAAAACACAATGGCAAAACTTTTGGTAATAACGAAGATCCTCTTCTAGTATCAGTTAGATCTGGTGCACCTATATCAATGCCAGGTATGATGGATACTATCCTAAACTTAGGTCTTAATGATGTTGCTGTTAAGGGTCTTGAAAATAAAACTCAAAACAGAAGATTTGCTTACGACTCTTATAGAAGATTTATTCAAATGTTTGCTGATGTTGCAATGGGACTTGATAAAAATAAATTTGAAGAAGTTCTAACAGCCAAGAAAAATGAAAAAGGCGTTGCAACTGACCATGACCTTACAGCTGAAGATTTTGTAGATGTAGTTGATAAATATAAAGTAGTTTATAAAGAACTTGCTGGCGAAGAATTCCCACAAGAACCTAGAAAACAATTAGACCTTGCTATTGCTGCAGTATTTTCATCATGGAATAACGACAGGGCAATCCTTTACAGAAAATTAAACGAAATTGATGATAAAATGGGTACAGCTGTTAACGTTCAATCAATGGTATTTGGTAACATGGGCGAAACAAGCGGTACTGGTGTAGCCTTCTCTAGAAACCCAGCTACAGGAGAAAACGTTCTATATGGTGAATACCTAATGAACGCTCAAGGTGAAGACGTTGTTGCAGGTGTTCGTACTCCAGAACCAATCAGCCATCTAAAAGACTTAATGCCTGAAGTATATGATGAATTTGCAAACACAGCTCAAACTCTTGAGAAACATTACAAAGACATGCAAGATATGGAATTTACTATCCAAGATGGTAAACTCTATTTATTACAAACTAGAAATGGTAAAAGAACTGCCCAAGCAGCTGTCCAAGTAGCTGTAGATATGGTAGAAGAAGGCTTAGTTGACGAAAAAGAAGCTCTATTAAGAGTTAACCCACAAGACTTAGACGGACTTCTCCACCCTACCTTCACTCAAGCAGCTATAGATAAGTCTGAAGCCCTAACAGTAGGTCTTGCAGCATCTCCAGGAGCAGCAGTAGGTAAGATAGCTTTCTCTGCCCCAGAAGCAGCAAAAAGAGCAAAAGATGGTGAAACAGTAATCCTTGTTCGTGAAGAAACAAGCCCAGAAGACCTAGAAGGTATGGTATCAGCAGTTGGTATCCTTACAGCAAGAGGCGGTATGACATCACACGCTGCAGTAGTAGCAAGAGGTATGGGTAAATGCTGTGTATCTGGTGCTTCAGATATCCACGTAAACGAACTTGAACATACCCTAAGAGTAGGCGATGTAGTTTTAACAGATCAAGATACAATTTCAATAGATGGTTCAACAGGTGCAATCTATGCAGGAACTCTTGAGACCCAACCACCACAAATGCACGGTGCCTTCGGCAAATTTATGGAATGGGTAGATAAATATAGAGATATGAAAGTTAGAACAAATGCAGATACACCAAGAGATGCAAAACAAGCTCTAGAATTTGGCGCTGAAGGTATAGGTCTATGTAGAACAGAACACATGTTCTTTGCTGATGATAGAATCTTCCAAGTTAGAAAGATGATCCTAGCTTCTGATCTTGAAACAAGACAAGCAGCCCTAGATAAAATCCTTCCAATGCAAGAAGATGACTTCTATCAAATCTACAAACTAATGGAAGAAAGACCTGTAACTGTAAGACTTCTTGACCCACCACTTCACGAATTCCTACCAAAGGGAGAAAAAGAAATCGCTGACCTTGCCCTAGAATTAAAGATGCAACCAGCAAGAATTCACGAAAGAATTTCTGAACTTCAAGAAGTAAACCCAATGCTAGGTTTCAGAGGCCTAAGACTTGGTGTAATCTATCCAGAAATCTCAAGAATGCAAGCAAGAGCAATCATGCAAGCAGCTATTAGACTAAATAAAGAAGGCATAAAAGTAGTTCCAGAAATCATGATCCCACTTTCATCAGATGTACACGAACTAGCTTACGTAAAAGATATAGTTGTAAAAGAAATTGAAAAAGTATTTGAAGAACAAGGTATGGAAATCAAATACCTACTAGGTACCATGATTGAAATCCCAAGAGCAGCTATAACAGCAGATGAAATCGCTCAAATCACAGACTTCTTCAGCTTCGGTACAAACGACCTTACACAAATGACCTTTGGTCTATCAAGAGATGACGCAGGTAAATTCCTACCAGCTTACATCGAAAAAGACATCCTAGAAAAGGATCCATTCCAAGTACTAGATCAAAAAGGCGTTGGCTTCTTAGTAGAAACAGCTGTAGAAAAAGGTAGAAAATCAAACTCTGCCCTACACCTTGGTATCTGTGGTGAACACGGTGGAGAACCAAATACAGTTAAATACCTATACAATGTAGGTCTTGACTATGTATCATGCTCACCATTTAGAATTCCAATAGCTAAACTTGCAGCAGCTCAAGCAGCAATAGAAAAAAATAAATAAGCTATAAAAATAATTTTCTCCGGTTAGTCTTTCTAACCGGAGATTTTTTTCACAAAAAATTTGCAATTTTTATATTCTTAGGATAAAATCTTCAAATAATCTAAAAGGAGAATTTATGGAAAAATTAGAAAAATTTAAAGCAATAGATGGAGCCCAGCTTAAATATATAGCCTTCGCTTCAATGTTTATAGACCATTTTAATAAAGCAATTATAACACCATTTTTGACTGGGTCTGGTCCCCTAGTTATTCTTACAACTATCTTTGACATCCTAGGTAGGATTGCCTTTCCAATCTTTGCCTTCATGATAGTGGAAGGATTTTTCAAGACTAAATCACGCTGGAAATATTTAAGGAATCTCTTAATTTTTGCGGTGATTTCAGAAATCCCTTACGATATGTTCCAATCAGCTGAGTTTGTAAATACCTGGTCACAAAATATTCTCTGGGGTCTTGCCCTAGGACTTTTTACCATAATGGTAATTGATAGGCTAAAAGAAAGCATAAAAAATAGACCACTTTGGGTCATCGTATCGCTAATTCTTGTAGCTCTGTCATGTCTAGGATCTATGCTAATCTCATCAGACTATGAGTATTATGCCATTATAACCATCTACCTATATTATGTTTTCTATGATAAAAGAATCCTAGCATCAGTTCTTTCCTACCTAGTAATCATCAAGGAAATCTACGCCATCCTCGGTTTTGCAACCGTACTTTTATATAATGGAGAAAAAGGCAAACAAAATAAAATATTTAACTACCTATTTTACCCAGTCCATCTTTTAATTTTTGGAATAATAAGGATGGCCTTTAAAATCTAAGGTGATGTTGCAGAATAGGTAAATCTATTCTGCGCATTGCTTTTTTTATTATATATCTGTATCAAGCCATTAATTTTTATAGAAGTTTTTAAGTTGAGAATGAATTTTTCCACATTTTTATTAAAAATAGGCTCACTTAATAGAGCTTATGAAATTAATATTTTTTTCTTAAGCAGCTTTGTATTTTATGATGTTTAAATCTTTATTTTCTATTTTTGATGACAGTTTATTTAAGTTTAGTGCTATTGATAAGAGGCATATTTCACTTATTATATTTTCTTTTCCTCTATGGTGGAATCTGTTGTAGTTTAAGCCTGACTTTATTTTGGAAAATGCTCCTTCGGCTTGGATTGATCTATTTAATCTTTCTTCTATTCCTTGGTCAGATATTATGTTTTCTAATGATTCTTTCCTATATTTTTGGAAGGTTTCTGCTATGTAGATTCCTTTAGTTTTTTGACCATCTTTGTTCCAATCAAAACACCTATAGACCTTTGTAGTTGTTATATATCCACTTTTTCTTTTATTGTATCTGTCCTTGCATCTTATGAATTCTTTGCCTTCTTGTGATATATATTTGTCTTGACTTTCATCATAGATTAGACTTCCCTTAAATTCTTGCTCTTTTTTATATTTTCGTGTTTTTGATTGCTCATAGTTTGATGGTTTTATGTACGATGTTAGCTTATTTTCTTCTAGATATACATAGTTTTCTTCACTTTCATATCCTGCATCTGCTACTATTTTGTCTAGTTTGTTTGGATAGTTTTCTTGTAGTTTTTTTAAGAATGGTTTTAGGGTGTACATATCGTTTGTATGGTGGGATATATTTTCACCTATGATGAAACCTGATGCGCTTGCAAGCTGAATGTTGTAGGCTGGCTTTAGTTGACCATTTCTCATGTGGTCTTCTTTCATTCTCATGAAGGTTGCGTCATGGTCTGTTTTTGAGTAGGAGTTTCTGTAATCTCCCATTATTTCTAGGTGTTCTTGATAAGTTTCTAACTTATTTTTCCAATCTTTTAGTTGTTCATAGTCTCGTTGGAGTTGATGTTTTCTTTTTCCTTGACCATGTACGAAGTTTATTTTCTTTTCTATACATTCTTTACTTACTTGATTAAATGATATCTTTACTACTTCTAATACTTGGGATGGTGTTAAGTCTTTATTTAAATTGAAGTGCTTTATTATTCTGATTCTTAGTTTTTCTTGCCATTTTTCTGTGCTTCCTCTCCGGACAAAGCTGTATCTGTTGGCATAAGCTTCTATTTTTGTTCCATCTATGTATATACTTGATAGATCTATTTGCTTTTCTTCTACTAGTATTTCTACTATTTGACTTAGTAGATTAGGTGTTAGATTTACTATTTTCTGTCTAAATCTATTTATTGTGCTATGATCTGGTGGGGTTTGTCCGTCAAGAAGATATTTTATTCTTAGATCATATTTACATGATTTTTCTATTTCTCTTGATGAGAATATTCCTTCAGAGTAGCAGAATATTATTATTTGAAGCATTGTTACTGGATTTACAGTAGGTTTTCTCCCAAATGATGAGTAGACTTTTCTTAGTTCTGTTAGGTCTATCCTTTCAATTATATTTTTTACAAGCCTTAGTTTTATGTCATCTTGGATGTATACTTCTGTGTTAAAGTTTAATTTTAATTGAATTGTATCACCAACTAGTGTAAGATTAGTTAATGATGATGTATTACTATTTTGTTTCATAAATACATTGTATCAGAAAAAGACGAGGATTTCACTTTCCTCGTCTTTTTCTATGTTAGGACTTTTGCAACAGCCCCTTTATTTTGTGTTTTTTATTTTATAAGACTTTATTAGAGAAATAGAATTTATAACAATTGAAAGGGCCACACATATCCAAAGAGCCTTAGAAATAGTTGGCATGGTATCCATAAGTCCTGCCCAGTCTTCTTTTATAATCCTTCCTGCCCCATCGGCATAAAAAGCACATACAGTTAGACTTGTAAAAGATAAAGACAAAAACCTAAAAAAATCCGAAGAGTTTTTGAAATTCATTATATTTAAAAGGGCAGTAATTATTGCAGCTGCACTAAAAATTAACCACATTAGTAAGCTTCCTTTTTTATATATTTCTTAACAATTATACCAAAATATATTGACATAAAAATAGCAATAAGACCTGATATAATTCTCTTAGTTACACCCATTTCTGTCGCAAAAATCGCATAGGCAAAGAGTGTTAAAATCGCAATTGTATATAAAAATAAGACAATCCCCCTAGTTGCTATTTTAACTGTGGTTGAATTTTTATTTTCAAATGATTTTTTCAAAACAAAATAGAAAAATCTCACAAAAACAATTGGTATGGATACAATAAATAGTACAATTTAAAATCGAATATATGATACAATAAATAATAAGAAATCATAGGAGGATTTTAAATTGGCTAGACACTACGAAGACGACTTCAAAAGGCAAATAGTAGAAATCTTTAACCAAGGAAACTACACATATAAAAAACTAGGTGAAGAATACGACATAGCACCATCAACAATAAGAGGATGGGTAAATAGGTACAACAACTCAAACTCCTTCGACATAGATGATAATAGAACAGAAGAAGAAAAGGAACTAATCAGACTAAGAAAAAAACTAAAACAGCTTGAAATGGAAAATGATATTTTAAAGCAAGCTGCACTACTACTAGGCAAAAAGTAAAGCTCATAATCTCAAATAGAGATAAATACAGTATTAGTGCAATGTGTAAGTTTTTAGGAATAACAAGAAGCTTAATATACTATCATATAAACAAAGAAGAATCTAAAAACAACCTAAAAACAGAAGAGCTTTTAGAAGAGAAAATCAAAGAAATATTCAGAAAAAGTAAAAACGCGTATGGATCTAGAAAAATCAAAGTAGAACTAGAAAATCAAGGCATAATAGCATCAAGAAGAAAAATATGTAAAGTAATGAAAAAACACGCCTTAATCTCAAGCTATACAGTAAAACAATACAAGGTAGAAAAAACTACATGTAACAATAAACAAATAAAAAATAAAGTAGACAGACACTTTGATAATAGAGAATCTTTAGAAGCATGTGTAAGTGACTTAACCTATGTAAGAGTAGGAAATAGCTGGAACTATATATGTGCAATAATAGATTTACACAACAGGGAAATAATAGGCTATGCAGCAGGTAAAAATAAAAGTGCTGAATTAGTAAAAGAAGCAATTTACTCAATAAGATATCCATTAAATAAAATAAAAATATTCCATACAGATAGAGGACGAGAATTTGATAATAAGAGCATAGATAAAATCCTAGATGTATTTGGAATAGAAAGATCCTTAAGCAAAAAAGGAAGTCCTTATGATAATGCTGTAGCTGAAGCATTTAATAAGGTAATGAAAACAGAATTTGTTTATCAGAAAGAATTTAGAAGTTTAAATCAACTAAAATTAGAACTATCAGAGTATGTTTACTGGTACAACAACCTAAGGATCCATGGATCCTTAGGTTACTTGCCACCAGTTAAATATAGACATTTAAGATTAAATAGATATTATTAGTTAATCTTAAATTAGTACGTTCGATTTTAGATTGTACAAATAGGTGTTGACAATCCACAATCAACATTATTAAATAAAGTACTTTTCCTAAAATTTTCATAATAAGTCCTTTCTTGTAAAAATAATACATTTTTGAACTCTCAAAATCCAATACGAGTCAAGCGCTAAATATTTTTCTGCTATATTTATCTACCGCTATTTTTCATCACTTTCTAGTTCAACTTCTAAAACCAAACCTGATAAGTCTTTTTTAAGTCCAGATTTTATTTCTTCCTTCCACTGACTTGAAACAGTTAGATCTTTTGAATAGGTTGAATAAGATTCAAATATGCTCAAAGGCTCATCCGCCTTAAGAACTCCTCCATCAGTCCAAGTGTAAGCATTTGTTCTTTTATCTATGAAAATCCTATCTCCAAAGTATGCTCCTGATATTAAAGAGATTTTTTTATCTGATATTGCATAAAGATTTAGCTTATTAGAAGTGATATCGACCCCTAGCTTTTCACCCTCATCTATCTTTGGAAGTTCAATATCAAAAATATCATCTTCATTTCCCTTATCATAATTTATTAGCTTTAGACGAAGCTTTGCATCCTTATCTCCCTTAAATGAATAAACATTGGCTCCAAAATCAACCACATCGCCGCCATCAAAACCATCCCTTAGGTCAAGTTCAAAATCTTCCTTTACGATCTCTACCTGGTCTTTTTTGGTATTCGCAATTTTGCAGGAAGCTAATATTAGCATTAAGAAAATACATAAAATTAGGCTTTTCTTTTTCATAACGCACTCCTTTACTTTGTTAATTTTATAATATCACAAAATATTAAACTTTGCAATCGAATAGGGGCTAAGATCTAGCCCCTTTCACACCACCCGTACGTGCCGTTCGGCATACGGCGGTTCAATATTCTCTTGTGTTATATTATTTATTTCTGATGAAACTATTTAACTTTATTCTTTTTTTATCCGAACCTTGAAGAATAAATACGTCATTCCTTGTATTCCATCAAGTCATAGTTTATCCTTTTCAAATATTACAATGAATATTGTTCCTCCCTTCGCTCCATTTCCATTACAGAAACTTCCTCACTACTATGGATTCTGCTGACTTCTCACTATTCGTTATTACTACTAGCTCGATATTGAGACCTCACGGGATAAGCCCTAATACTTTCATCGTTTACTTGCAGAATTTACGCTTTGGGTTTACGGTTACCCTTTTGGGTCTTTGCTATCTCTTGCTAGCTTTCCCACCTGTTACGCCTCATATTCTGTTCCTGTTCGTCAAGCCACGATTTCGCTACCCGTTCTTCTCTCCTAGATGTCGCCATCTAAAACTTGCAAGTCGCTATTAGATTCGTCGGTAACTACGCTCTGTAGGGAATTTCACCCCAGCATTAGAACATGCCCGTCATACAAGAAAAAAACGGCCGAGGCCGCTTAAATTATGACATTAGATTCTAAAATGCTATTTCTCACTATCTTCAAGACTAATTTCTAAAATCATTCCTGAATATTTTTTATTTACACTTTTTTATTTTCGCATTATTTTATTAAATATTGTCAATATAGATATTTGTATCTGAAACTATAAGTCATACTCATCAATTATCTTTCCAGCCTTCATTAGTATTTTAACATCTGCAAGTTGATCTATAAAAGCCTCCTCATGGCTTGCTAAAAGAATTATTTTATTACTCTTTTTATTTTCCATTATTATTTCCTTCAAGGCTATTATTCCCTGCTCATCTATAGCATTTGTAGGTTCATCGAATATTAGTATCTGAGGTTTTTCCAGTATAACATTTGCAATTGCAAGTCTCTGCTTCATACCTAATGAGAATTTTTCAAAATTTTTGTCTTTTTGATCGTATAAACTTACCTTTTTCAAAACATTATTAATATCTCCTTCATCAGCCACTTTATTTATCGAGGCAATTAATTTTAAATTATCAATAGCAGATAAATCACCTATAAAAGATGGATTTTCTAGCAAAAGACCTACCTTATCTAGCAAATTATTTGAGTTTACGACCTTACCATAAGCTTCTATTATTCCTTCATCTACACCTATCAGGCCACAAATTGCTCTAAAAAGCATGGTTTTACCAGAACCATTATGTCCAACAAATCCATATATTTTTCCATCTAATATAGTTAGATTTATCTTATCAAGAACTATTTGACCATCAATTTTCTTTGTTACATTTTTGATTTTGATCATTTTTCAACTCCATAAAAATCATATCTAGCGAAAAATATATAAGCCACTATTATGAATATTATTGTATATAAAAATAACAATAAAAAATTTTCTTTAAAAGTAAAAATCCCACCAAATTCATTTTGCTTATATACTAGGCTTTGTTGACCTATAAATAAGTGTATGTTTGTAAGGATTGATAAGATTAAATTAACTAAAATACATAAAATAGCTATATATGTATTTGAATATAAAATTATAATTATCCCCATCCACGTTAATAATATATTTTCAATAAGCATAGTAAAACCTATGATTAAGAAATATTTAGTACTATGATCAAATTCATAAAAGATTAATTGGGCAATAAATATAGAAAAAAGAAAAATACCTATAAAGATTATTATATTAATACTACTTGCTATACATTTTGAAAAAAAATATTTTCGCTTAGTTTTTGCTTTAATCATAACTTGCTCTCCGTTTACAAAGTGATCTTTATTAAATATTATTATTAAGATAAAAGGGCTTAGAATATGCATGAAAATCCAAAAAATCGGAATAAAAAAATCTTCAAAATCACTTATGATACCAGCATCTATTAAGACAAAGTTAAAAATATAATTTATAATGCTTTGATTTTTATAACTTAATGATAATACAATTATTATCAAAGATATTATAAAAATGATAAAATTACAATACTTAAATTTATTAAGTTGATATTTAAAATCTCTCATTAGTAGGTTCACTCTAATATCTCCTTTTTGCTAACTTATACAAGTAGTAGATAGGAATTAATAATATTGTGAGTAAATATATTAAGCTTATCAGAGGGTTAGAAAAAGACATCTCGACTAATAAAGATCTTAAACTTACTAATACAATATCTTTGTTTAATACTATGGATACAAAATAAAATATTAAAGATGCCAACAAGTCAATTACTAACACTAACAAAAATCCTATGTACTTATTGTTAAACTTAGTATTTAAATACAATGAAAATGACGCAATTAATCCGCCACCTATAAAGACTATAAATAAGTGTATGAGATGAAATAGTAAGGGTGATTTTACAAACAAATCAGATAAGAATATAAAATTAGCAAGCCCAGCACTAATATAGTTCATTGCAAACATTGGTCTAACAAGCATCCATAATACTATATTTATAACTAATGGCATTATAACAAACAAGCCTCCAGCTAAAAAATTATAGATGTAAGTTTTCACAATATAGGTCTTTATCGGCATTCTTATTGCAATCTGATCTAGTATACCACAGTTCCTATCTTCTACTAAAGAATTACTTAACGGCAAACTCGCCATTATAAATGCTAAAAATGAATATATAAGGCCAGCCATGGTAAACGTTCCTGTCATCAATAAATTCATATTCCAGCATGACTGGAGTGGATTTACGTTCAAGTAGGTTACCTGGTTATTTGAAAAATAAAAATTTAAGAAATTTATAAAAATTATTACAAACAACATAAACATAATATTCTTTTTTCTAAAAATTTTAATTTTAAAAAAGTCACTCATGAAAAGACCCCACATCCAAAACCTTATAATACAGCACTCCCTCATCAAGGTAGCTTTTAAATTCGTTCTCATATAAACTATTGTCAATATATAGAAATTTATTAGTGTTTGAAATTTCTTTACTCAAATAATAATAAAAGATAAAATCTTTAGTAGCATTAGGATTAATTAAGAAGTCTTTGTCTTTATAAATTGGATTATATATGCTTTCTCCATTATTAAAATCCATATTTTGCATATAAGAGTTATCAAATTTGTCATAAAGAACCAACTTATAATATAAATCTGACAAGTCTAATATCTCTTTAGAGTTGTTTTTTATAATAAAATTTACCCCTACTACAGGATAACCATCTATACCTTTCTTGTATAAAAACGAGTCTTCAAGCTTAATAGAAAAATCCCCTAATTCAACCAATTTATCACGAGAATATGTGTCTATTATATCTTTACTAGGATATTTTCTATTTTTATTTATTATAAATAATGCACAGATAAATAATGCTACTATACATAGTATCTTTTGACTTTTTTTAAACATCTCAATTATCCCTTAACTCATCTAAGTTGCTTACCTCTTCCATATTATTTAGAGAATTTATGTATTTATCATATACTTCATCTACATTATTTGAATGATGTTCAAGTTTTGTAACCACTTCATTTCCTTTACTTAGATACTTAGATTCAATTAAATATAAATTATTCTTATCATAAATCTTGTAAGTACCATCACTAAAATTTATAAATATATGGTCATCTTTAGTAAATAAATCAAAACTACCTTTGTGATATAGATTTTGATAAAAATAATTTACATTATCTTCATTTTCTATATTATTTCCAGCAACTGCACCTATCATGCTACAATACTTATTATTCTCTGGGTTGATATAGGTTAGCCTATCCTTTTTCTTTAAGCTTATTATGCCAGAATTATCAATTGTAATATCGATATCATCAGTATGCCCATAAATATATTTAAAAAGTAGCTTACCATCACTAAGTCTATAAGTAGCATATTCGTAAAATCCATAGTCGATATTATTAGCTAATTTATCTAAAATTTCTTTTTCTCCTGATCCTCTATCCGCTAATACTTCTTCCCTAAATTGACTTAGGTCATCATTCTTGACACAAGATGTGAGAGATACTGAAATAAAAAATAACATTACTATATAAGTGATTTTTTTCATATTTTCCTCGAATCTAATTACTATAAAAATATATAAGGAAATAAATAGGAAAGGTTTTTTATATAAATTCTCTAATAAGAGTCTGGCGACCAAAAACCACTAGCATCAGCTGTACCAAAAGTATGATATTTTTGTCCTCTGATCCTTGCAGATGAAGGTGTTTTCCATTTTTCGTAGTCTTCTCTAATATTGCTACGTAGGTAATATATGCCTGGTTTTGTAACATAAGTAATAGGAGTGTACGTTGACTCGCTTGTATCCCCTCTTACTGCTGCTAATTTTAGTGCCTTACTTACATTTATCCTCTTTATTTCACAGTAGATTGGAGTTTTTTCTAATTTTGGGCGACTGGATGTATACTGAGTAAAATCAGCCCTACCTAACTGGAATGAAAAAGACCAATCTTCATGATTTTCATCTGTAGCATAAACATTTCCTAGTGCTGGAATTCCTATTAAAGTAATGTGAGTGCTAAAACTTTATATTTTGATTTTTTCATATCTTTCCCTCCATCCTTTCCTATTTAATTTCCTTAATTACAAATATTATACTTTTTTTAAAATTTAACGCAAACATTTTCCTGTTTTACATAGTATATTTAGTCAACGTAACTCTTTATCTTTTATCTAGAATTAGCTCAAAGGCTAAAATTTTTAGTTCCTTATCTTCTTCAGTCATTTTTTTAAGGTCTTCTTTTGTTATATTTTTTATATCAATATCCTTATCATCCTTGGACATACCGACAAAGACAATATTTGATTCCTTATCTTTTATATCAGCTTGGTCTAGCCAATAAGTCTTGTTAAAATAGTCCTTGTCCATAGCGGAATCTGACTTATAACTTGTATTATAAGTAACTTTATCTCCTTCTATCCAAAGGTCGATATAGGAATTTTCATTAAAACCAATACCAAGCAAAGAATTTTCTTTAGCATCACTTAATGGTCCATCTACAAAGTTAGAAACTTCCCCGTCTTTTATAGCAAATAAGTTCATTTCTAGTTTTTCTGTATCAAGTCCTTTTAGGGAATATGTGTTATAGGCAAAGTCTAATTTCTTTTCTTCGCCAACATATTCTAGCGCATCCACATCAGTCTTAGTCTGGCTTATTTTTGCACCTTCTTCTAGATTAGCTTCCTTATTGCAGCCTGTAATAGCAAGGGCTAAGGCCCATATCAGTAAAAACTTTTTCATCACATCCTCCTTTATCTTGTTACTTATATAATACCCAAAATTTTTTTTAAAAAAGGATTTCCTAAATAATTCAAAAAAAGCGGCCGGAGCCGCTTGTAAATTTTTATAAAATCATTAATAAGAAGATGATTAAAAGGACCATTAAAACCTTGGCACCCAAGGGCAAGATTTTAACTTCTTTTTCCCAATCTGTGCTCTTATACATTTTTTGCTCGTCTATATATGAACTTGTAAAGGACAAAGATTTTATATAATAGGTTAAATTTTCCTTAAATTTAATGATTTTATCTTTCAACTTCAATCCTTTTTGTATTTTCTAGAATAAGTTGATTATATTTTCATTTTCATCAAGGTCTATGTCCAAAGCATTTGGATGTTTTGGTAGGCCTGGCATGGTTAGGACCTTATTGAGGTAGGCAACTATAAATCTTGCTCCCGTTTTGATCTTGATATCAGAAACAGTTATTTCAAAACCTTCTGGTCTGCCCTTGATTTTGCCATCATCTGTTAGGGATGCTGGAGTTTTTGCCATACATATTGGGTCATTTCTGTAGCCAAGTTCGTCGATTTTATCAAGGACCGCCCTTGCCTCGTCTGTAAAATTAACCTTGGCAGCGCCGTAGATTTCCTTGGCGATTGTATTGATTTTCTCTTCTGTTGATAGGTCGTCCTCATAAAGAAGTTTTACTTCTTCGCTATTTTCTTCAACTAATTTTACAAGTTTATTAGCAAGGTCAATCGCACCTTCACCGCCCTTGGCCCATACTTGGGTTAGGGAAAATTCTACGCCAAAGTCTTTTGCCCATTCTTCCATAAATTTAATTTCAGCTTCCGTATCTGTAACAAATTCATTAAGGGCAACTATTACTGGTAAGTTGTACTTTCTCATGTTTTCTACGTGCTTTTCAAGGTTTTTAACCCCTTCTTTTAGGGCATCAAGATTTTCTTCTGTTAAGTTTGCTTCATCAACTCCACCGTGAAGTTTTAAAGCCTTGATTGTTGCAACTACTACAGCTGCCTTTGGTCTTAGGCCTGATGCCCTACATTTGATGTCTAAAAATTTCTCCGCACCTAAATCTGCACCGAAACCTGCTTCTGTTATTACATAATCAGAGTATTTAAGGGCTGTTTTTGTAGCTATAACTGAGTTACAACCGTGGGCAATATTTGCAAAAGGACCGCCGTGGATGATAGCTGGGTTATTTTCTAAAGTTTGGACAAGGTTTGGATTTATAGCATCTTTAAGTATGGCTGTAATTACACCTTGGATTTTTAAATCTCTTACAAAAATCGGCTCATCATCTTCGTTATAACCAATCATTATATCAGCAATTCTATTTCTTAGATCTTCTAAATCTTCTGCTAGGCATAAAATAGCCATAATCTCACTTGCAACTGTGATATCAAACGAAGAATCTCTTTCGTCCTTGCCATTGGCATTGATTTTAATTCTTCTAAGGGCCCTTTCGTTCATGTCCATGACATAGTTGAATAAAACTTCCTTAAATTTAAGTTCATTGCCCTGGAAGATGTGATTATTAATCAGTGCCATAATTGCATTATGGGCAGATGTTATAGCGTGGAAGTCTCCATTAAAGTGTAGGTTAATCTCTTCCATTGGTACAACTTGAGCAAAACCACCGCCTGTAGCCCCGCCCTTTCTGCCAAGAACTGGGCCAAATGATGGCTCTCTTAATGCAACTGTTGATTTCTTTCCGATTTTGTTTAGGCCATCAGAAAGCCCAACTGTTACAGTTGACTTACCCTCACCGCTTGATGTAGGGTTGATAGATGTGACTAAAACTAAATTTTCTGATAGCTTATCAAAATCTGGCTTTCTAATTTTTGCCTTGTACTGGCCATATTTGATTAAATTTTCTTCAGAAATATTTATTTTCCCTGCAACATCTTCGATTTTTTCTTTCTTTGCCGCGAGCGATATCTCATAATCTGTCTTCATTTATACCTCCTCTAGGGACATATGACCTATGTCCTTTCTGAAAAATAGGTTGTCACACTCTATTTTTTCTATATCTTCATAGGCTTTCTTGTAAGCCTGGCTCAAATTGTCTGCCTTAGAACATACTATTAGGACCCTTCCACCATTTGTGAGAATTTTTCCATCTTCGGCCTTCGTTCCCATATGAAATACATGAGAATCTACCTTTTCTAGGCCCTTAATTTCAAATCCCTTTGCATAGCTTTCTGGATAGCCCTTTGATGCCATGACTACTCCAATATAGGCAGCATCATCAAATTCCACTTCAAAATCCTTGCCATCAATCACCTTCTCTGCTATATCATAAAGGTTTGATTTCATAGCCAAAAGCAGGATTTCTGTTTCTGGATCGCCAAATCTAACATTATATTCTATAGTCTTAATTCCGTCTTTGGTTTTCATAAGACCTGCAAATAATATACCCTTAAATTCCCTTTTTTCCTTGATCATAGCCTTGGCAGTTGGCCTTAGGATTTTTTCCATGGCCTCGTCTATGTCAGCCTGATTTATGTGTTTAATAGGCATATAGACGCCCATGCCGCCAGTATTTGGCCCCTTATCGCCATCAAAGGCCCTCTTGTGGTCTTGGACAATCTTCATTGGCACGACCTTTTCGCCAGATACAAAGGCTAGGAGGGAAAATTCCTCACCTTCAAGGAATTCTTCAATTACAACTTCATTTCCAGCCTCGGCAAATTTTTGATTGACCATGATTTCTTTAAGGGCATCTTTGGCCATATCATAGTTTTCAGCTATTATTACACCCTTGCCGGCAGCTAGGCCATCAGCTTTAATTACAAGTGGAAAGCTAGAATTTTTGATATAAGCTAGAGCCTTTTCATAAGATGTAAAAATTTCATAGGCTGCAGTTGGGATTCCATATCTTTTCATAAGATCCTTGGCAAAGGACTTGGATCCTTCCAAGATAGCCGCTTTCTTGTTTGGCCCAAAGACTCTGATATTTTCTTTTTCTAAAATATCTACAATCCCATCTACAAGATAGGCTTCTGGGCCTACAAATACTAAGTCGATATTTTCTCTTTTACAAAAGCTTGCTATTTGATCATTTTTTAAATCAACACACTTCCCAAATTCAGCAACACCTGGGTTTTCACCGACCATAAAAATTTCATGGCCTTCCTTATATAATTTGTAAGAAATGGCAGCTTCCCTACCGCCATTTCCCAATACTAGTACTCTTGCCATATTAATGTTTAAAGTGACGCATGCCAGTAAATACCATGGATATGCCGTTTTCATTACAAGCGTCGATTGATTCCTGGTCACGAATTGAACCACCTGGTTGGATGATGGCTTTTATATCGTGTTTAGCAGCCTCATCAACACTGTCCCTGAATGGGAAGAAAGCATCTGAAGCAAGGACACATCCCTTAGCCTTGTCACCTGCTTGTTTGAAGGCAATTTCAGCTGCACCGACCCTGTTCATTTGACCTGCGCCAACACCTACTGTCTGACCGTCTTTGGCAAGTAGGATAGCATTTGATTTTACGTGTTTTACAATCTTATAGGCAAATTCTAAGTCTTTTAGGTCCTCTTGGCTGACCTTTGTTTCTGTAACTGTTTCAAGCTTGTCATAAACAGAATCATCATAGTCTTGAACAAGAATTCCACCCCTTACAGATTTTATTAATTTAGGATTTTTATTAGTTTTCTTTGGAATCTTATAGATTCTTACGTTTTTCTTCTTTTCTAGAATCTCTAGAGCCTCATCTTCATAATCGTAGGCAAGGATTATTTCTAGGAAGATTTCGTGCATTTTTTCTGCAGTTTGCTTGTCAACTGTACCATTTATAGCTACTATTCCACCAAAGATTGAAACTGGGTCTGCCTCAAAAGCCCTAGTCCATGCATCAAATACGGTTTTGCCTGTTGCAACTCCACATGGATTCATGTGTTTTAAGCCAACACATACAGTTTCATCAAATTCTTGTAAAATATCAAGGGCTGCTGAGGCATCTTGGATATTGTTATAAGACATCTTTTTGCCATGTAATTGGACGCAATCCTTTAGGGAATAAGAAACTTCCTCATCTGATACATAAAAGGCAGCCTTTTGGTGTGGGTTTTCCCCATATCTTAGCTCATCTTCTAGAGTGTAAGTTAGGGTTAATTTTTCATTCTCGCCATTAATAGAATTAAAATAAGAAGCTATTAGGCCATCGTATTGGGCTGTTTTGTTAAAAACTTTTCCTGCTAGTCTTTGTCTTGTTTCAAGGCTTGTCTCGCCATTTTCTTCTAATTCTTTAATGATTTTTGGATAATCTTCTTTCTCAGTTACAACTGTCACAAATTTATAATTTTTGGCAGCAGACCTAAGCATAGAAGGACCACCGATATCTATATTTTCGATAATTTCCTCATGGGTCACACCATCTTTGGCTAGGGTTTCTGCAAAAGGATAGAGGTTGACACAAACTAGGTCAATGTATGAGATGTCATTAGCCTTAAGCTCTGATACATGGCCCTCATTATCTCTTTTTGAAAGAAGTCCTCCGTGAACTTTTGGGTGGAGGGTCTTAACCCTGCCTTCTAAAATTTCTGGAAAACCAGTGTAGTCTTCTATAGAAATGCAATCTACTCCTGCCTCTCTTAGGTGGTTTAAAGTTCCACCAGTAGAGATTATTTCAAAACCATTTGCTACAAGGCCCTTAGCAAAATCTGCCACTCCTGTCTTATCACTTACGCTTATTAAAGCTCTTTTCATTTTTCCCCCTTTAGGATTTCTGCTGCTGTCTTTATATAAAGCCTATGCTCTATATCATGCACCTGGCTTTCTATTTCATCTAGACTCTTACTATAGTCAACCTTAAACTTATCTTGGGCTAGGATTTCTCCACCGTCTATTTCTTCATTTACATAATGGATGGTAACTCCAATGTATTCTTCCTTTGCTTCATAGGCTCTCTTAATTGATTCTATTCCCTTGTATTTAGGAAGAAGTGAAGGGTGGATATTTATGACCTTACCCTTATAAGCTTCAAGAAAATCTTTAGAAAGAATCCTCATATAACCAGCTAGAAAGATGTAATCCAGCTCTTTTATTTTTTCTAAAATTTCTTTTTCATAGGCCGCTTTGTTTTCATATTCTTTTGGATTAAAAACGAAGCATTCTATATTTTTATCTTCTGCTCTTTTTATAACTCTAGCACCTGGATTATCACAAACCATAATTTTTATATCAGCAAGACTTTTTATTTCATCTGAACTTGCTAAGGCTTCAAAATTTGTACCAGTGCCTGAAGCAAAGATTCCTATTTTTTTCATAGAAGGACTATCCCTTCCTCATCTGTGACCACACCTAGGATAAAGGCATCATCAATTAGGTCAAGGACCTTGTCTTTATCAGCATCATCTACAATTACTGCAAGGCCTACACCCATGTTAAAAACTTGATACATCTCATCGTGGTCGATTTGACCCTTTTCTTCAATAAATTTGAAAATTTCTGGAATCTCATAGGAATCCCTATAAATTTTCATACCTAGGCCTTTTTTAAGGGCTCTTGGAAGATTTTCTATAAAACCTCCACCTGTGATATGGGAAATGCCAGAAACTTTCACATTTTCTAATAAGCTTCTTACTTCCTTGGCATAGATCCTTGTTGGTCTTAGGAGAGCCTCTCCAAGAGTTTCTCCATTAAATTCATCATCTAGGCTTATATTTTCATCACTTAAAACTTTTCTTATTAAAGAAAAACCATTAGAATGGAAACCTGATGAAGGAATGCCAATTACTGCCTGGCCAGCCTTGGTATTTTGAGCATTGATTAAATCTTCCTTTTCAGCTGCACCCACTGCAAAACCTGCTATATCATATTCACCTTCCTTATAAAAGCCTGGCATTTCTGCAGTTTCTCCACCTACAAGGGCCGCTCCCGCTTGTCTACAACCATCTGCCACACCCTTAACTATTGCTTCGATTTGAGCTGGGTCATTTTTGCCACAGGCAATGTAGTCTAAGAAGAAAAGTGGAATTGCACCTTGGGCAAGGATGTCATTTACACACATAGCTACTGCATCTATACCGATTGTATCGTGTTTATCCATATCAAAGGCAAGTTTTAGCTTAGTTCCTACACCATCTGTACCACTGACAAGGACTGGATTTTTGAAACCGTAAGCACCTAGGTCAAAGGCGCCACCAAAACTACCAATCATATCCATCATGCCCTTGTTTTTGGTTGATTCTACGTGTTTTTTTATTCTTTCAACTGATTCATAGCCGGCATTTAGGCTAACCCCTGCCGCCTTATATTTCTCGCTCATTTGCTCCCCTTTTTAAGTATTCTTTTTGTATGTCTGTAAGTTCAGCTTCAAATTCTTCCTTATAATTTCCAAGACCCTCTACATAAGCACCTGTAAAAATATCAAGGGAGATTCCCTTATTAGGAGTATCAAAGTCAAAACCAACAGCTTCCTTTAATCCTTCTACAGATATAAATTCCAAACTATCTGCCCCTATCAAATCCCTTACTTGCTCTTTTGTAAGGTTGGCTGCGATTAGTTCCTCGGAGGTTTTCATATCAATTCCTGAATAAGAAGGAAAGACAATTTCTGGTGAACCTATCCTTAAGTGAACCTCACTTGCCCCAGCTTTTTTGAGCATGGAAATGATTCTCTTTGAGGTAGTGCCCCTTACTATTGAATCATCTAGAAGGATTACCCTCTTATTTCTAACAACGTCAGAAAGGGCTGATAATTTCATCTTCACAGCTATGTCCCTGAGATTTTGACTAGGTTCGATGAAGGTCCTTCCTATGTACTGGTTCTTAATAAGTCCCATCTCATAAGGTAGGCCGATTTCTTCTGCATAACCTGTCGCAAGGGATAGGGAAGAATTTGGTACACCGACTACTATGTCAGCATCAACAGGAAATTCTCTTGCCAAAACCCTGCCAGTATTTTTCCTAACTATGTGGACGTTTTTGCCAAGTATAGTTGAGTCTGGTCTTGCAAAATAAATAAATTCCATAGATTCGATGGCAATATTTGAAGCCTCACAAAAGCTTCCAATCTCATATCCATTATCATCTATTTTTATAAACTCTCCTGCAGAAATATCCTTTAGAAATTCTGCCCCAATTACATTTAGAGCACAAGACTCAGAGGCGATTGTATAAGAATCATTGAGTCTACCAAGAACTAAGGGCCTGGTTGCATGCCTATCTACCGCACCATAAAGGGCATCTTGGGTTAGAAGCATGACTGAAAATGATCCCCTAAGCTTATTTAAAGCTTCCTTGAATCTTTCTTCAATACTATCTTTTCTAGATCGTCTAATTAAATGCATGATTATTTCAGCATGGCTTGCTGAGTGGAAAACTGCTCCCTCATCTTCTAGCTTAGCCCTTAACATCCTCGCGTTATTTAGGTTACCATTCATGGCTATGCCTAGGTGGCCATCGTTAAATTTATACAAAAGTGGTTCTATATTTTGAACGTTTGTGGAATTACCGCTTGAGTACCAAAGAGCACCCAAGGCGGAAGTACCATCTATTTTTTCTAATTTTCCATTATCCTTAAATACAGCTGCCAAGAGGCCAACATTCCTGTAGCCCCTAAGCCTAGTTCTTTCTGTTGAGACAATTCCTGCTCCCTGTTGTCCCCTGTGTTGGAGGGCATGGAGGGCATAAAAGGCAACGCTAGGGGCCTTTTCTATATTCCAAATTCCAAACATCCTTACTCCTTAATAAATTTTATCTGGTGAAATATTTTACACCGTTTTTAAATATATCTTGTCTTTCTCTTATAGTTTGGGTCTTGTAAAGAGTCTTGTATGATCTTTCAGAATGGCCCATCTTTCCTAAAATCAAGCCATCCTTGCTGACCATCCCCTCTATAGCGTAGGCTGATCCGTTTGGATTGTACTTGCCATTCATGCTAGCATCTCCATCAGGGTCTACGTATTGGAAGGCTGCAAGGTCCTTAAATTCTTCTATCCTGTCGCCTACTAATCTTCCTTCGCCATGGCTTAGGACAAGTTCGTGTAGGTCATCTAAATTAAAATCTTGGGTCCAAGGTGAATTTGTATTGGCGCACCTTGTTATAGCTGTATCTGATATGTGCCTAAAGCCTGTATTTCTAAATAAACTTAAATCTTTTGAATCTAGGTCTCTAATTTCTCCATAAGGTATAAGTCCTGATTTTATAAGGGCTTGGAAGCCATTGCATATACCAAGTATTAGCCTCTTATCAGCCAAGTGGTCATGAATTGCCTTTTTTACCTTATCATTTTTAAGGATATTTACTATAAATTTGGCTGAACCATCTGGCTCATCTCCTGCTGAAAATCCACCAGGGAAGGCTATAATATGGGATTTTTCAATTTCTTTTACAAATTCATCTATAGAATCATTTATATCATTTTCCCTTGTATTTCTAAAAACAACTTGTTTTACTCTTGCACCAGCTTCTTCGAAGGCCTTTTGGGTATCATATTCTGAGTTTGTACCTGGAAATACAGGAATTACTACCCTAACATCATCGATCTTTTCCTTGTAGTATCTCTTCTCACTTCCCTGTGTCGAAATATTTTCTGTCTTTTCGCCATCCTTATTGTAATAGGTTGGATAAATCTCTTCAAGAGTTGACATATAGGCTTTTTCTGCTTCATCAAATCCTATTTCAATGCCATTTATAGAAATTTCTTCGCTTACCACTCCTATTTCTTTAAAATCAAGATCTGAATTTGCTTCGACAACTATTGAACATGGATTAAAGTCAAGAGCTGCATCATAGTCTATTGTAAAGCCTAATTTATTTCCAAGACCCATCTTAATTAAAGATGAAGAAACAGAACCAAAATCTTGGACATAGGCTGATACTACTTTTTTATCCTTGATATAAGCATTTAATTTTTCAAAATCTACCATGACTGTTTCTAGATTTGGATAAGCCTTGGCATCTTTTTCTATTTCTATGATGTATAGTTTATTGCCAATTTTTTTAAGGTCAGGAGTAATTACATCAGAAATTTTAATCGGTGTACAAGCAAAGGATATTAATGTTTCAACTACATTTATATCATTAAAGGATCCTGACATGGAGTCCTTGCCGCCTATAGAAGGTCTTCCAATTTCTTTTTGGGCAATGATTGATCCGAGCATGGCCTGGCTTACCTTTCCCCATTTTTTAGGGTCATCTAGGAGCTTTTCAAAATATTCTTGGAAGGAGAAATAAAGAGATTCCCTATTTCCACCAACTGCATAGACTTTTGCTACAGATTCTAAAACAGCATATATACTTGATAAGAATGGTGAATATTTTGATATCTTTGGTATAAAGCCGTAGGCCAGGATAGTTGCTGTATCTGGTGTTGAATAAAGGGTAGGAATAGCTGCAACTGAAGCTTGGACAGGTGTTATCCTTTCCTTGCCAGCAAATGGCATCATTACAGATTGAGCACCAACAGAAGCATCAAACATAGAAGCCATGCCTTTTTGGTTGGTGACATTTAAATCTTTTAGCTCATCAAGGATTGCTTCTTTTGTCACTTCTCTTTTAACAAAAGGATTTTCCCTTACATTGTCAACCAGTTCTGCCTTGGCGTGTTTTCTGACTCCTGCTGTTGCCAAAAATTCTGCGCTAAAATCTACAATTTTTGCGTCTCCGTAATACATTTCTAGGCGGTTTTTGTCAGTTATATTTGCCACATGAACGTATTCAATGTTTTCTTTTTGACATTCTTTTATAAAGGCTTCATAGTCTTTTTTATCAAGACCCACTGCCATTCTCTCTTGAGATTCGGATATGGCAATTTCTGTTGGATTTAGGCCCTGGTATTTGGTTTTGACCCTATCAAGGAAGATTTCTATACCTTCTGAAAGCTCGCCTATGGCTACAGATACACCACCTGCACCAAAGTCGTTTGATTTTTTAATTAGTCTTGTTACTTCTGGCTTTCTAAAGAGTCTCTGAATCTTGCGTTCTTCTACTGGATTGCCCTTTTGAACTTGGCTAGAAGCTGTTGTTAAAGATGAATCATCGTGGATTACAGATGAGCCTGAGGCTCCTTGTATACCATCACGACCAGTTCTTCCACCAATCATTACGACAATATCACCAGGAACTAATTCTTCTCTCTTGTAGTCCCCATCTTTTACAGCTCCGACAACAGCTCCTACTTCCATGGTTTTAGCTACATAGGATGGGTCGTAGATTTCTCTTACAAAAGTTGTTGCAAGACCTATTTGGTTGCCGTAAGAGGAATTTCCTAGGGCCTTACCCTTAGATATTTCTACTTGAGCAAGCTTATTTGCAAGGGTATCTTCTCTTTTTTCTAGGATATTTCCCGCACCTGACACTCTCATAGCCTGGTAAACATAGGACCTACCGGAAAGCGGATCTCTTATAGCCCCACCTATACAGGTAGATGCCCCACCAAATGGCTCGATTTCTGATGGGTGGTTGTGGGTTTCATTTTTAAATTGGATGAGCCATTTTTCTTTCTTGCCCTTATTTTCAATATCTGTAAAGAAGGAACAAGCGTTAATTTCCTCACTCACTTCTATATTTTTATCACCAAGGACCTTTGTATGATATTTGCCAATAATTGATGCCATATCCATAAGTCTAACAGGCTTAGTAATTCCAAGTTCTTCTCTTAAGGATAAGTAATAATCAAAGGCTGCTTGCATTTCATCTTGAAATAGTTTTGAATTAATTTTAACTTCATCAAGACTTGTCTCAAAGGTTGTATGCCTGCAGTGGTCTGACCAAAATACGTCTAGGACATAGATTTCAGTTTCACTTGGGTCCCTGCCTTCTTTTTTGTAATGGTCTTGAATGAATTCTAAATCTTCTAGATCAAGGGCAAGGGATAGGTCTTTGATAAGTCCTTCTAGTTCATTCTTGCCATAGTCCCTAAAACCAGTCAAATCTCTTAATGACTTCATTTGTGAATCTATTGAAAAATCCATCTTAGAAAGGTCTTTTTCAGAAGACTCGATTGGATTTATTAGATATTTTTTTATTTCTCCTAATTTTTCCTCAGAAACTTCCCCATCAATTAGGACAAGCTTGCCTGCCCTAACTAAGACATCTGCCTTATCATCAATTAATTTTAAAGCCTGCATAGCAGAGTCTGATCTTTGGTCGTATTGGGCTGGGAGAGTTTCGTAGGCTATGTAAGTTTTGCCATTAAGGTCAATGTCTTCAAAAACCTGATCTATCATTACTTCTGAAAACACTCTTTCCTTTGCCTTTTCATACAAGTCTTCTGTTATATTGTAAAGGTCATAGATTACGTAAGTTTTAAGATTTTTTATAGCAAGTTTAAAATCTCTATTCAAAAGATTTTTAAGATCTTCACTTTCCCTGTCATAGGCTGGTTTTTTTTGTACAAATATTCTCTTATTCAAAGTCATCCTCCAAATATACATTTCCTAAAAAGTTCATGTGACCGATTTTCCTATTGTGGCGAGCTTCCTTTTCGTATAAGTGAAGATAGCCTTGTTTTTTTGTGATTAAATTTATAAAATATTCTTCATTTTGGCCTAAGATGTTATAAAGAGTCGCCTCTCTATTTTCGATTTTTCCCACTTTTAGGCCGCAAATGCCTTCGATATGGGCCCTAAACTGGGATTTTGTAGCAGATTCCTGGGTAATGTGACCTGAATTATGGACCCTAGGGGCTATTTCATTAAAAATTACTTCCCCATTTGAAATAAAATACTCCACAGTAAGGACTCCATAATAGTCATTGTCCTCTAGGATTCTTTTTGTATAGTCAATTGCCTTAGCCTCTTGGTCTTTGCTAATCCTTGCAGGAATATTTGACCTATAGAGGATATTGTTTCTATGTTCATTTTCGACCACAGCTACAATCTGAATTCCTTCGATATCTTTGACAGCCACTACAGAAATTTCCTTATCAAGGTCAATTAGCTCTTCAAGGATAGTATCTTTTTCTACTTCTTCATTTGAAGAAATAATTTTTTGTCCCTTGCCATCATAGCCAAACCTAGTGGTTTTCATCACATATTTGCCATCAATATTGTAATCATCCTTATTGGCATCAAAATATTTTACAGTAGGAATTCCCAAGGACTTGGCATATTCCTTTTCTGTAAGCCTATGCTGGCTTATTTCTAAGAGTCTTGATGATTGGACGAAATTATATTTATTTTCAAGCTTCTTATAAGAAGCTATGTCGATATTTTCAAACTCAAAAGTCACAACATCGCTCATCTGGCATAGTTTTTCAATATTTTCGTATACATTAAAAGCACTATGGATAAAATAATCTGCAAATTTTCTTGCGCAGGCGTCTTCACCTGGATCTAGAATTGCAACCTTGTAGCCCATTTCTTTTGCGCTCATAGCTAGCATTCTTCCAAGTTGGCCGCCACCGATTATACCGATAGTGCTTTTTGGTAATATAGTCTGAATCATAATTTCATATCTTCCTTTACTATATTTTCTAATTCAATTTTAAAATCCCTGTATTTTTCAGCTAATTTTTCATCATTTATAGCCAGAATTGCAAGGGCTGTAATAGCAGCGTTTTTTGCACCTGCCTCTCCTATAGCCATGGTTGCAACTGGCACACCATATGGCATTTGTACAATAGAAAGAAGCGAGTCAACGCCGTTTAGGGTAGATGATTTTATTGGGACACCAATCACAGGTAAAGTAGTTGACGCAGCAACCATACCTGGTAAATGTGCAGCACCACCAGCTGCAGCAATTATTAGGCTGTATCCATTTTTTCTAGCGTTTTTAGCAAAGTCAACCATCAACTCTGGCGTCCTATGCGCGCTAATAACCCTCTTGTCGTAATCAATGCCGAACTTATCAAACACAGCACAACACTCTTTCATAGTCTTATAGTCAGATTTTGAACCCATAATAACAGCTACTTTTGACATTTTAACTCCTTAACTTTTCTTCTACAAAATTAGTATATCTATTTTATTATTTTTTTCAATAGCTAAAGCAAAAATAAATTTTTAATCACAAACTTGACAAATTATTCTTAATAAATAAAATTTACTTGTAAGAAAGTTCTAAATATTATATCGTAATTGTAAAAATTCTAAAGGAGACTATGATGGATTTAATTTACAAGGGCAAAACAAAGGATATTTATAGCCTAGAAAATGGCAATATCTTGATGAAATTTAAGGATGATGTAACAGGCAAGGACGGGGTATTTGATCCAGGCGAAAATCAAGTTGGTCTTTCAATTGATGGCGCTGGCAAGGCTGGACTAAGGATGACAGAATTTTTCTTTAACAAACTAAATGAAAAAAATATCCCAACCCACTATGTTGCTGCAAATATTGATGAAAATACTATGGAAGTTAAAAAAGCTAAGGTTTTCGGCAAGGGTCTTGAATTTATCTGTAGGTACAGGGCAGTAGGTTCTTTTTACAAAAGATATGGCAAATACATAGAAGAAGGTGCACCACTAGATGCTTTTTTTGAAATAACAATCAAAGATGATGCTGCAGGCGATCCTACAATTTCTAAAGACTGCCTAGAAGCCCTAAATATTGCGACAGCCGATCAATACGAAGAACTAAAAAGACTAACAAAAGAAATTTGTGGTCTAATCCGTGATATTCTAAAAGAAAAAGGCCTTGATCTATACGATATAAAATTAGAATTTGGTCTTGATGAAAATAATAATATCTTATTGATTGATGAAATCTCAGGCGGAAACATGAGAGTTTATAAGGGCGAAGAATACATCGAACCCCTTAAACTTTCAGAATTGGTCCTTAAATAAAACTTTATCCCTCTGGCACTTTGCCAAGAGGGATTTTTTGTAATTTACTAATCGAATAGGGGCTAAGATCTAGCCCCTTTCACACCACCGTACGTGCCGTTCGGCATACGGCGGTTCAATTTAATTTACACATGACCTGCTTATGTAGTAATCATAAGGGTCAATTAAGCCTGTTTTACTTAATCTTTCTTTTGTGATTGCTCTTACTAAGCAGGTTTTTGTTGCTACAAAGTAGTATCTGTTTCCACAATAGGATGTTAATCTTGCTAGGTCTTTTACTATTCCCATTTTTCTTAACGCCCATTGTCTTTTCTTTGGTACTTTCCACATTTTCCAGCATATTATTCTGAGTCTGGTTCTTAGGTGCTCGCTAAAACTTTTTAGTTTGCTTTTCATGCTTGCTATTTTAAAGTAGTTTATCCAGCCTCTTATTACTTCATTTATCTTTTTGATTCTGTATTCTAGGGATACTGGCCATTTTCTTGTGGTTAGTTTCTTTATTTTATCCTTGAATCTTTTAAATGATGTTTCATGGACTCGTGCTTTCCATTGATTTGTTTTGTTGTCTTTCCAGTAGCCAAATCCAAGATATTTTATTTTGTTTGGTCTTGTTATTTTGCTTTTTTCTGCATTTACTTTTAAGCCAAGTTTGTTTTCTATGAATCTTGTTACTGAATGCATTACTCTTGTTGCTGCTGCTTTACTTCCTACAAATATTAGACAATCATCTGCATATCTTGTGTATCTAAGCTTTCTTGCTTCTAGCTCTTTGTCTAGTTTGTCTAGCATGATGTTGCTTAGGAGTGGTGATAGGTTTCCTCCCTGAGGCGTTCCTATTTCACTTTTTTCGTATATACCTTTGTTCATTATTCCCACTTTTAAGTATTTTCTGATTAGTGACTCTGTGTCTGGTGCTTTGATATGCTCATGGACTATGCTCATTAGTTTATCTTGTGGCACTTTGTCGAAGAATTTTTCTAGGTCTATGTCTACTACCCATCCAAATCCATCATTTAAGTATTCTAGGCTTTTGGTTATTGCCATTTGACAGTTTCTTCCTGGTCTGAAGCCATAGCTTGTTTCAGAAAATCTTTTATCTATTATTGGGGTTAGTACTTGTACGATTGCTTGTTGGATTATTCTGTCCATTACTGTTGGTATTCCGAGTTTTCTTTTTCCTCCGTTTGGTTTTGGGATTTCTACTCGGAGTACTGGTTGTGGTTTGTAGCGTCTTTCGATTATTTCTTGTCTTATCCTTGCCCAATTTTCTTTGATGTATTCATCTATTTCTTCTACACTTATTCCGTCTGTTCCAGCTGCTCCTTTATTGGAGATAACTTTTACTTTGGCTTGGTGCATATTTTCTGGGTTTAGGATTTGATTTATTAAATTATCTTCCATGTGTGCACTTGCTCCTTTCCGCTTACATAACTTTTTCTTAGGTGTGAGATTTTGAGTTCATTTACGTTTCTTCTACTTTCTCTGTCAGATTTGTTATGCTACATACATTTTGCTTATGCTGTTAAATTGTTCGGTCCTTCGGTGTTTCCACCTACTATGACTTCTGCTGACTTCTCATAGTTCGTTGTTACTACTGCGTCGTCTATGAGACCTCACGGGATAAGTCCTAATACTTTCATCGTTTACTTGCAGAATTTACGCTTTGGGTTTACGGTTACCTTTTGGGTCTTTGCTATCTCTTGCTAGCTTGCCCACCTGTTACGCCTTATATTCTGTTTCTGTTCGTCAAGCCACGATTTCGCTACCCGTTCTTCTCTCCTAGATGTCGCCACCTAAAACTTCGGGGTCGCTATTAGATTCGTTGGTAACTACGCTCTGTAGGGAATTTCACCCCAGCCTTAGGACATGCCCGTCATACAAGAAAANAGCCACGATTTCGCTACCCGTTCTTCTCTCCTAGATGTCGCCACCTAAAACTTCGGGGTCGCTATTAGATTCGTTGGTAACTACGCTCTGTAGGGAATTTCACCCCAGCCTTAGGACATGCCCGTCATACAAGAAAAAGCAGGCAAAGGCCTGCTCTTTTTTTAAAATGATATTCTAAAAATAATTGCGATCAAACATAAGATAACTGCTAATGGAACATATAGGAATTTACCTATATTGTACCAAGTATTTCCGTATTGTTTTTTAGCACCTAGGTTAATTGCTCCAAGAAGCTGATCTTTTTTCAAGATCCAGAACCAAGTTATAGCACCAATCATCGCCCCTATTGGTATAACGTAGATTGAGATAAAGTCCATAAATGGTCCCCAGCTGCTAATCATTTCCATATTTACACCTATAGCAAAAACGACAAGGCCTATTAAAAATAAAACTAGATTACGTTTTAATTTTGGATGCCTTTGCATGAGAGATTCTGCTACTACCTCAAACATATTTTGAAGGGATGATATACCACCAAAGACAACTGCAACATATAAGATAATAGCAAATACTCTACCAAAGCCCATATCTTGTAAGATTGTAGGTAGGACTTGGAATAAGAGTCCTGGTCCACCTGCCTGGTCCATGTTGTAGACAATTATTGCTGGAATCATTACAAAAGAAGCAAGCATGGCTGCTACAGTATCTAGAAATCCTGTCATTTTTGAAGATGAAATTATGTCTTCATCATCAGATAGATAAGCACCTACAACTAGCATACCAGATCCAGTTACTGATAGGGAGAAAAAGGCTTGGCCCATGGCCATAAGAATTGTTCCCCAATTTAGCATGTCTTTATCAAATCTAAACATGTACTTGTATCCCTCAAAGGCATTAGGAAGAGTTAGGATCCTAATAGCAAGGATTACAAAAAGCACAAAGAAGGTCGGCATCATGATTTTATTAGATTTTTCAATAGTAGATGCACCACCAATACAAGAAAGTAGGGTAATAGCTATGATAAAAAAGTGGTAAGGAACCACTGAGAAAGGCTTCATAGAAAAACTATCAAAGTAGCTTGTCGTATCTACAGTTAAAAGTGAACCGGTTAGAGAATCTACCAAGGCTTTTAAAACGTAGGCAACAATTACTGCATAACCAATAGCAATCATTAGAGATCCAATAAGTGGAATGTAACCAATAAATTTGCCTAAGATTGTATCTTCCTTGCGACTTTTAAATGCCTTTTGGTAGGCACCAAGAGTACCTGTGTGAGCATACCTACCTACTGCAAACTCACTTGCAAGGCCACAGTAAGCAAAAATACTTATAAAAAATATGTAGGCAATTAAAAAAACTATTCCTCCCTTTTGAAACTTGTATGGAAAGCCCCACACATTTGCCATTCCCACGGCAGAACCAACCGCCGTTAGGATAAAACCTAATTTCGATGAAAATTTGTTCATAATAGCTCCTTATATAAAATTATTTATTTAACTTTATTTATACAAACTTTGTATATATACTCCTATACTGGGATAAAGTATATTAAGTATTATATAGCTTAAAAAACAAAATTCAAATAAAATTTTTTATATAAAAAAAGCTAGGCAAGCTAGCTTTAATGACTTATTATCGACAAGATACAAATAATAATTACAAGAGGTGTATAAATGTACCTGCCAATCTTAATAAATTTTTCACTTTGTTTTTTCTTTGCTCCCTTATTTATTTCATTTAAAAGAACATTCTTATCCATAACATAGAACCAAATTATAGAACCAGATACTGCTCCTAGTGGGATTATATAGTAGAGGGTGATGTCCATAAAAGGCTCCCATACTCCAATTGGGTGGAGAAATACTCCTAGCATAAATACAAAGCTACCCACAAGGCCTAGGGCAAACTTATCTGATATTTTCAATTTCTTAACCAAAGTATCTCCGACAGATTCAAAGATATTTTGTAAAGATGTAAGTCCTGCCATAATTATGGCTAGATAAAACAAACAAGCAAAGCCCCTACCTATTGGAATATTTGCAAATATAGTCGGTAGGATATGAAAGATTAGTTCAGGCCCCTTGGCATGGCCCATTTCAAAAACAACTATGGCTGGAACAATTATAAAGGCTGAAAGTAAAGCTACTAATGTATCAAATATAGCTGTAAGCTTTGAATCTACTATTACATCTTGATTATCAGCTAGCATCCTTCCCATAAAGATCATACCAAAACCAGTTATAGAAAGGGCAAAAAGCGCATCCCCCATGGCAGAAATCGCCGTACCTATAGAAAGGTTTTCAAGGTCAATCCTAAATAGCAAGCTATAACCTTCTTCAATTCTTTCAAGCCCACTCATCCTTATCATCACTATAATATATATGACTATCATAGTAGGCATGAGGATGGAGTTTATTCTTTGCATTGATTTAAAGCCACCAAGACTCATTACTATCGCTACAATTACTATTACTAGGTGAGTTTCTATTACTGCGAAAGACCTGGATGAGAAATTTTCAAACCAGATGCTTGAGCTTGTTGTGGCAAGTGTTCCATTTAAGGTATCTATGAAAGCCTTTGCCACGTAGGAAACTATAATAGTATAACCAATTGCTATGATAAGAGAAATTACCATAGGTATGTAACCATAAAAACTTGCTATTTTTGAGCTTTTGTAATTGGTCTTTATAGCTTTTTCATAAGAACCTACAACTGATCCCTTGCCCATTCTGCCTATGGCAAATTCACTAGATAGGCCTACATAGGCGAAAAGACTTATAAAAAACAAATAAAATATCAAAAAGAAGAGTCCGCCCTTATGGAATTTATAAGGAAAGCCCCAAACATTGGCCATACCGACTGCAGAACCTGCAGCCGATAAGACGAATATGGTCTTGGATTTAGTTTTTGGAAGCTTCATAACTTATCCTTGGTATTTTTTCTCTATTTCTGCTATAAGCTTTCTATCGTTGAAATAATCAATTCCCATGGCCGCTTTAACTTGGTTAAGCTTCTCGCTTCCCTTGCTTCTGGCTTCCTCACTGCCCCTCTTAAGTATGTCAAAGACCTCATCTATGTGTTGTTCATAGTAGGCTCTTTTTTCCCTAATTGGGGCAAGTTCTTCTTCTAGGACCTTGATTAAAAATTTCTTGCACTTAACATCACCTAGGCCTCCCCTTTGGTAGTGGGCCTTTAGCTCGTCAAGATTTTTGTATTCTGGCAAATATTTTTCAAAATGACTATCATTTGAAAAAACATCTAGGTAGGTAAAGACAATATTTCCCTCAACCTTACCTGGGTCGTCGATATTGATATGGTCTGGGTCTGTATACATACTCATGACCTTTTTCTTTACATCTGCCTTAGTGTCTGCTAGGTAGATGGCATTGCCTAAGGACTTGCTCATTTTAGCTGCCCCATCTATGCCTGGCATGCGGCGGGCGATTTTTTGATCAGGGAGGACTGCCTTTGGTTCTATAAAGACCTGGCCATAGATATTATTAAAACTTCTTGCTATCTCTCTTGCCTGCTCTAGCATTGGCTCTTGGTCCTCACCAACAGGCACTATATTGGCATCAAATAATAGAATGTCTGCTGCCTGGCTTACTGGATAGATTAAAAATCCTGCTGGAAGGCTGGTTTCAAAATTTCTTAGCTTTATCTCACTTTTTACAGTTGGATTTCTTTCAAGCCTTGATAGGGTTACAAGGTTTAGGTAGTAAAAAGTAAGTTCTGTTAGTTGTTCTATCTGTGACTGGACAAAAATCGTCACCTTTTCTGGGTCAAGACCAACACTTAAGTAATCAAGGGCAACCTCGATAAGGTTTTCACGAATCTTTGCTGGATTGTCAAAATTATCTGTTAGGGCCTGGCTATCTGCAATCATGACATACATCTTGTCAAAGTTTCCTTCATTTTGCATTTTCACCCTGTTTTTAAGACTACCTACATAATGGCCTAGGTGAAGTCTACCTGTTGGCCTATCGCCTGTTAAAATTATATCTCCCATTTCTTCTCCCTTCATGTAAAAAAGAGGGACCGTCGCAGAATGAATAAATCGTCCCAAATCATTAGAGGAACCTCCACGAAAATTTTGCCTCAACGAGCCGGCAGGCTAGGCCAAAAATTTTCTATGAGAACCCTCTAATGATGGGACGATAGTTATTCATAGTTTTGCAACAGCCCCTATTAATTTTCATTTTTTGCTAGATAAGCATCTATAAAGCCCTGGATATCGCCATCCATTACAGCTTCTACATTTCCCATCTCATAATTTGTCCTGTGGTCTTTGACCATGGTGTAGGGTTGGAAAACATATGATCTTATCTGGCTACCCCAGGCAATTTGTGAATATTTGCCTTGGATATCTTCTATTTTTTCTCTTTTTTCTTCTTCCTTAATCTGGATAAGCTTTGATAAAAGAAGCTTCATTGCAGTTTCTTTATTTTGCATTTGGCTTCTTTCAGCCTGACTTGATGCGACTACTCCTGTTGGAATGTGGGTTATCCTTACGGCTGAGTCAGTCTTATTGACGTGCTGGCCGCCTGCCCCACTTGCCCTATAGGTGTCAATTCTTAGGTCTGATGGATCGATTTCTATTTCATTATCATCATCAAGCTCTGGAAAGACATCCACTGATGAGAAGGATGTGTGACGTCTTGACTGGCTATCAAATGGTGATATCCTTACTAGCCTGTGAACGCCTTTTTCTGCCTTAAGATATCCGTAGGCATAAGGGCCTTGGATATAGAGGGTCGCAGACTTTATTCCGCCTGCTTCCTCATTGTTTATATCCTGGACTTCTACCTTGTAGCCTCTTTTTTCGGCATATCTAGTATACATCCTATAAAGCATGTCTGCCCAATCTGTTGCTTCAAGACCACCAGCACCTGCATTTATTGATAGATAGCAGGAGTTTTTGTCATACTCACCATCTAGTTGGGTCTTTAGCTTCATAGATTTGATATCTTTTTCAAGCTTTTTGAGGTTATTGTCTACTTCCTCTAAAGTTTGAATCTCATCTTCATCGCTTAATTCAACTAGACCAATCAAATCTTCATTATCTCTTAGGCTTGCTTCTAGCTTTTCATAATCTTCTAGGTCGCTTTTCTTATCAGATAAGTCTGCCATTATCTTTGATGCCCTATCTGAATCATTCCAAAAATCTTCTTTGATTGATTCTTTTTCTAGGTCTGCAATTTCTTTTTTAAGACCAGCTGGGTCAAAGACTATCTCCGATTAAGTTTAAGATTTCGCTTAAGTTTTTGATTTCTTCTTTTAGTTCAAATATTTCTCTCATCTTATCTCTTTACATTTGATTTTGAAGCTTCACGTTCTAATCTACGACGTTCTGCCCTGTTAAGATTTGCCTCATCATCTGAATTATCTAATTCTTCTAGACTTTCATCTTCTGGAACTAGGACTTGTTTTCTTTGGATGTTTTGTCTCATTTCAACATTCATCATAAACTTAACTGTGTCTTCTTGGATAGATCTAGTCATCTCTTCATACATGTCGAAACCTTCGTTTGTGTAGGCTCTTACTGGATCTTCTTGACCCATAGCTCTTACTCCGATTTCTTTTCTCATTTGATCCATAGCATCTATGTGATCCATCCATTTTTGATCTATTACCCTTAGAAGGATTACTCTTTCTACTTCTCTCATAGCTTCAGGGCCAAATGTTGCCTCTTTGTCAGCATATTTTGCAAGAGTTGCTTGGGTTATATATTCAATCAGATTTTCTTGAGTGTATGAATTAATATTTTCAAAGTGTAGTTGGGTTACTGGTACTCCTAGTCCGTTTAGGTAGTTTAGAAGGGCAGTCATTTCCCAATTTTCTGGTTTTACTTGTGGGTTGGTAAAGCTAAATACCGCTTCTCTTATGATATTTTTGATCATATCGATAATAGTTTCTTTCATGTCTTCGCCCATAAGAACTTCACGTCTTTCGTTGTAGATTATAGTTCTTTGTTTGTTCATGACATCATCGTATTGTAAGACTCTCTTTCTTGTTGCGAAGTTGTTTGCTTCTACTCTTGTTTGAGCCTTTTCGATTGATCTAGAAACTAATTTTGAAACTATTGGTTCATTTTCATCAAATTTGTATGAATCAACAAATTTAGCTACTGCTTCACCACCATTTAGTCTGATTAGGTCATCCTCTAGTGATATGAAGAATCTTGACTTACCAGGGTCACCTTGTCTACCTGAACGTCCTCTTAACTGGTTATCTATACGTCTTGATTCATGCCTTTCTGAACCAATTATATATAGGCCACCAACATCTATTACTTCTTTTTCCTCAGCTTTTATTTCAGGTCTAAAGATATCTTTGTAGTGTCTATATTTCTTTCTGATATCAAGAATTTCTTGGTCATCTGTAGCTGAGAATGAATCAACTTCTTCTAGTAATTCTTCAGAAGTTCCTTCTCTTCTTAGCCTTTGTTTGGCCATGAAGTCTACGTTACCACCAAGGGTTATATCTGTACCACGACCAGCCATGTTGGTTGCAATTGTAACTGCACCTAGACGACCTGCTTGAGCAACAATTTCTGCTTCTCTTTCGTGGTTTTTAGCATTTAGTACTGTGTGCTTGATGCCAGCTTTCTTTAGGGCATCTGATAATCTCTCACTTGCTTCAATTGAGATTGTACCAACAAGGATTGGTTGACCTGTTGCGTGAACCTTGTTTATTTCGTTGATAATGGCATTAAATTTACCACGTTCATTTATATAAACATAGTCTACATCATCAACCCTTTGTACTGGTCTATTTGTAGGAATTTCTACTACGTCAAGCTTGTAAATTTCATCAAACTCGTCTTCTTCTGTCTTTGCAGTACCAGTCATACCTGAAAGTTTATCATACATTCTAAAGTAGTTTTGGAAGGTAATTGTAGCTAGGGTCTTGCTTTCTGCCTTAACTTCTACACCTTCTTTTGCTTCTATAGCTTGGTGAAGACCATCTGAGAATCTTCTACCTTGCATGATACGTCCTGTAAATTCATCTACGATTTCTACTTCGCCATGGTTTACAACATAGTCAATATCTCTTGTCATTGTTGTGTTTGCCTTAAGGGCGTTGTTGATATAGTGAGATAGCTCTAGGTTTTCAGAGTCTGATAAGTTTTCGATACCAAAGAATTGTTCAGCCTTCTTTGTACCTTTTTCTGTAAGGTTTGAAGTTTTTCTCTTCTCATCTACTAAGAAGTCTACATCTTCTACCTTAAACTCCCTATCAAATGGGTCTATATCAGCATCCTCATTAGGATCGATTATCCTACCTTCAAGGGTTTGAATAAATTCATTTGCCTTTTGATAGGTATCTGTTGATTCATCGCCTTGGCCTGAGATAATAAGTGGTGTTCTAGCCTCATCTATAAGGATTGAGTCAACCTCATCGACTATAGCGTAGTTTAAGCCACGTTGTACCATGTCATCTTTGTAGATAACCATGTTATCTCTTAGGTAGTCAAAACCAAATTGGTTGTTTGTACCATAGGTAATATCAGCGTTGTAGTTTTCTTTTCTTTCGCTATTTGTAAGTCCGTAAATAATACAACCAACACTTAGACCAAGCCATGTATGAACTTTACCCATCCACTCTTGGTCACGCTTAGCTAGGTAGTCGTTTACTGTTACTACGTGGACACCCTTTCCTGAAAGAGCGTTAAGATAAGATGGAAGTGTTGCTACAAGAGTCTTACCTTCACCTGTTTTCATCTCTGCTATCTGTCCATTATGTAGTACAATACCACCTAAAAGCTGTACAGGATAATGTTTCATACCTAATACCCTGTCACTTGCTTCTCTAACTACAGCAAATGCTTCTACTAAAATATCATCTAATGTTTCGCCGTTTTTTAATCTTTCTTTAAATTCTACTGTTTTATGTTTTAACTGATCATCAGTTAACTTTTGCATATCTTCATCTAGTGCTAGAATCTTATCGACAATCTTTTTATTTTGTTCGATTTCTTTTTGACTAAATGACTTAAATAAATTAAATAATGCCAAATTTTTCACCTTCCAATTCTTTACTTATCCTACCCTTATTATACAAAATTTCAATCATTGCTAAGCTTTAAGTCTGTAAATATATCCCATCTTTATTTGATGAAAATACCTTGTAAATTTTCCGTAAAATAAATAATAATTATTATAGTCCACCATTTATTATATAGGCTTAATTTACATTATTCAATAGGAGTTTATAATAATATGGGGCTGTTGCAAAACTATGAATAACTATCGTCCCATCGCTAGAGGAAAGCCCGTCGGCTCTTTGAGACTCTTGTGAGAAATTTTTGGCCTAGCCTGCCGGCTCGTGGAGGCAAAATTTTTCACAAGGTTCCTCTGGCGATTTGGGACGATTTATTCATTCTGCAACAGCCCCATTTTTTATATATGTTATAAATAAATCTCAAAGATTTATAAAAATCATTTAGTTGGTACTATCATACCATAGTCGCCCTTTCTTCTCTTGTAGACGACTCTAATTTCCATATCACTAGCATCTTGGTAAACAAAGAAATTATGATTCAATAGTTCCATTTGAAGGATAGCTTCCTCAGCACTCATTGGTTTGACAGGAATAGATTTTTCTCTAGCAATTTTGATTTCTTCTTCATCTTGTTTTTCTTCGTCAGATTCATATAAATCTAATGCCTCAAATTTGATTGATTCTCCTGTCTTCCTATCTCTTTGTAGTCTTGTCTTATGCTTTCTGATTTGTCTAACTAAGGCATCTATAACCCTATCGATAGCATTTTGGTAAGACTGATCTGCTGCTTCTGCACGAAGGATTGTGCCATTGTCTAAAAATACAGTAGCCTCCACCTCAAAATCTACACCTTCCTTAGCAAATTTCAAATCAAGCTCTTCTTCTTCGTGGAAGTATTTATCTAACCTATCAAATTTTTTCTCAGATTCTCTTGTGATGTCATCTGTTAGATTAAAATTCTTAGCTTTGATATTTAGTTTCATAATAACCTCCTATTGTCTTTTTATTTATATACCCACAAACCTTTTCCTCTAATCTTTTTTTTATTTTATCGTATAATATAAATATAATTTACAAAGGAGAATTTATGACTGAAATAAAAGATATTTTAAGCTACGACTTTCTTTCAGAATTAGTAGTTTCTAATGATGGCAAAAAAATCGCCTATAAAAAAACTAAAGCAAATGAAAAAGACAATAAATACGACACAGATCTTTTCGTCTATGATAAGAAATTAGAAAAATCATACAGGCTAACAGATTCTGGAGCTAATCCTATTTGTAGCTTTAATAAAGAAAATAATTTAATCTATAAAAGATATACAGATGATAAAACTGATAGCTTCTACATCTCAGATGGGGCTGGTCTTGGAGAAGAACTCTTTAAGCTAGATCTTGATGTCAAATCTATCAAATGGCTAAGAGATGACATTTTCCTAATTTCTGCAAGCAAGAAAAAATCAAAAGAAGAAAAGGAGACAGATAAGGAAAATTCATACTTCAAAGAACTAACCACCCTTCCTTTCTGGTTTAATGGAGTAGGTTTCTTAAAAGATTCCACCACCTATTATTATCTTTACAAGCTTTCTGATAAGTCTCTTACAGAAATTTTAAAATCTGATAAAGATAATAGCGTAGGCATCCTTGATATAGATGACAATATTGAAAAAATCGTCTATACAAGAAATCATGAAGATTCAAATAGGGTCATGGAGTTTCTTGATTCTATAATTCTAAAAGATTTAAAAACCGGCGAGGAAAAAATTCTAAGCGAGAAATCTCACTCAATTTATACAATCAAATTTTTAGAAAATGAAATAGTTTTTGTAGGAAGCGATTTAAAATCAGGTGGAATAAATGAGGACTGCTTCATTTACAAAATAGATGGTGAAGGAAAAATCTCAAAAATAAATGACGATGATTTTGACAAGTCCTTTGGCAATTCCATAGGAACTGACGCCAGATTTGGGGCAGCTAAGACCTTCCAAGTCAAAAATAATAGGCTATACTTTGTATTAACAGAAAAGGAAGAATCCAAGCTTTATTCTATAAACTTAAAAGGAGACCTCCGTTTAGAACTTGATGGTTGTGTAGAAGATTTCTCTGTTACAGATGATGATATATATTATCTAGAAATGGCAAAAGATAGCCTAGCTGAACTTAAAGAAAAATCTACTGGCAAAAGCTTGGTTGAAAATAAAATCAAAAGCCCTGTCTACCCTATAGAAGAATTTAAATTTGAATCTAATGGTGACAACCTAAAAGGCTATGTCCTCTTGCCAAAGGACTTTGATAAAAATAAAAAATACCCATGCCTACTTTCTGTTCACGGCGGACCAAAGACAGAATTTTCTGACATCTTCCACCACGAACACCAGACCTTTGCCTCAAATGGCTATATAGTAATCTATACCAACCCACACGGCTCAAGCGGAAATGGGGTCAAATATTCAGACATAAGAGGTAAATATGGAGATATCGATTTTTCTGATCTTATGAATTTTACAGACCTTGCCATAGAAAAATATCCACAAATAGATCCTGACAGAATGGCTATTTACGGCGGATCCTATGGTGGTTTTATGACCAACTGGGCAATAGGACACACAGATAGGTTTAAGGCAGCTTGTGCCCAAAGGTCAATTTCAAACTGGACCAGCTTTTATGGGGTAAGTGATATCGGCTATTATTTTGCAACAGACCAAACTGCATCAAACCCATACGATAGCCTTGATAAAATGTGGGACCAATCCCCAATCAAATACGCTGATAAGGTAAAAACCCCAACCCTCTTTATCCATTCAGACGAAGACTACCGCTGCCCACTAGAGCAGGGCCTACAGATGTATAATAGGATAAAACTAAATGGAGTAGATACAAAGATGTTCCTATTCCATGGAGAAAACCACGAACTATCCAGATCTGGCAAGCCAAAGGCAAGGATTAAAAGGCTTACAGAAATTAAAAACTGGTTCGATAGGTATTTAAAAGATGAAGATATCAAAGAGTAAAAGTAAAGATTTTATAAAAAATCTAATAAATAGGCTCAAAGAACACGATATAATGACCTACTCGGCAGCCCTTTCCTTTTATTTCCTGCAAGCCTCCATCCCATTGATGATGGTAGTAGTGCAGGCAATATCAACCTTTCTAAAGGGCAATGAGACAGTCATTTATCAATTTTTGGACCTATTTCCAAAGACAAGTGCAGATTTAATCCTAAGAGCCCTAAATATAATAATTGAATCTAGCCAATCTGCAGCAGTCACTACCCTAACAGTGATTTTCGCCCTATGGTCAGCCACAAGTGGTGTAAATAAACTAATCATGGCCATAAACCACGCTTACGGCCTAAGTCATCAGTCAAAGGCCATCAAGCAAAGACTAATGAGTATTGTCTTTACAGTAGTATTTATTGTATTTATAATGTTTCTCTTAATCTTTCAAATTTATGGACCGCAAATTTTAAATATTTTAGACCACAAAATAATTGGTACAATAAGTAATTTCTTTGGCAGTGATGTGGAGGCAATCATTGAGTTTCTATCATCGCCAATCTTTACCATCCTAACCCTAGCTGTCCCATTATTTTTGATGTCAGCAGCCCTTGGCATATTTTATAAGTATGCCCCAGGTAATTCAGAAAATAGGATACCATTTAAGCAAGCCCTTGCAGGTGGTGCCTTTACAACCATAGCAGTCTATGTAACAAGCTTTGCCTATGCATTTTTTACAAATAATTATTCAAATAAATCCCTAATCTATGGGGCCCTTTCTGGAATCCTCGCCCTCTTTATCTGGCTACTAATTGTATCAGCCCTGCTCATTGTGGGAGCCGAAGTCATAGCAGCCTTTAGGGAAGGCTATAGAGACGAATATTTTGCCAAAGATTTAAATGAAGAGGATGATAAGGAAAGTGTTATAGACAAGGCCTTTGAAGCAATAAAGGAAAAAATACATGAAAAGTGAGTTCAGAAGATTTTTCCTAAATCTCAGACGAGAAATGGATGAAGAATATATAAAAAATATATCAGATAAGATTTGTGAAAATCTCCTTAAATCTGACATTTATAAGGATAGCCAGACAATCTTTGTCTATGTATCCATGGCAAAAGAAGTGGAAACAAGAAATCTAATAAAAAAAGCTCTGGCAGATGGCAAAGATATCTATGTGCCAAAAATCATAGATAGACAAATAAAGGCTTGTAAATTAAATGACCTAGATGATCTAGAGCTTGGTCTTTTTGGTATACCTACAAGTAGGGATAATGAATTTATAGAAAATCCAGACCTAACCATCACCCCTGGCCTATCTTTTGATGAGGAAAAAAATAGGCTCGGCTATGGTGGCGGATATTATGACAAGTTTTTCGCCAAAAATAAAACAATAAAAGCTGGACTTATGATTTCAGATTTTCTATCCATAAAGCTTCCGATAGAAAATACTGATGTCAAAGTAGATTTTATAATCACAGAAGAAAAAATTTACTAGATCAATTCCCTAATTATCAAGCTTTATTTCATACTTGCTAAGATTTTGTTAAAAATATATTTGACAGAATAAAAAAAACTATGTATAATCGAAACATAGAAAATAGACTATGAGAAGAAAAGTAGATTTAGTCAAGCACACCTAGAGAGACTACGTGTGGTGAAAGTAGTTTGGCAAGATTAGATTGAAAATGGCCTTTGAGTTTCTTATCCGATATTTAAGATAAGACGGATTCGCCCGTTATAGCGATAGGGTATGCTAGTACCCGATGAGTTATTAATTGTGAAATTAATTTGAAATTAAGGTGGTAACACGTGGCAAAGCCTCGTCCTTTACAGGACGGGGCTTTTTTTATTACGCATTACCTACATGGAATATTTTCTAAGGCGCCTAAAGTTAGAATGTAACAAAAATTAGAAAATTATTAAAAGAGGTATAAAAAATGTCAGAAAGATTTTTAATTGTAGGATCATTACTTAGAAACGAAGAATTACTAAAATATAAAAGAGAAATAGAAAAAAGAGATGATATATCATATCCTTTCTACGATGACTTTGAAGGATATAAGGAATGTGAAGATAAGGCTGTAGAAGAAGTAGTAGAAAAACAAATCGCAGCAGGCCTTACAGAAGTAACAGATGGTGAATATTCTAAATCCCTATGGCATCTAGACTTTGTTTGGGGACTTAAAGGCGTAGAAAGATATATCAGAGAAAGCGGATATTTCTTTGAAGAAAAAGATTGTTGCAGCAAATTTGAAACCAGACGTGATATAGGCCTTAGATTTGTAGGCAAACTATCAGGCAAAAACCACCCATTCATAGACCATTTCAAAAGACTAAAGAAAATTGTAAATGGCAGGGCAGCCATCAAACAATGCATCCCTTCCCCATCTCACATCTTTGGTGAAGCTATTGGATTTGGATTTTTAGAAGACTCTTATTATAAATCAGAAGCAGACTTTGAAGCTGACCTCATCCAATCCTACAAAGAATTTTTGGATGATTTTAAAGCCGCAGGTGGTGAAATTGTCCAATTTGACGATTGCCTATGGGAACAATTTGCAGATGAGGCTGAAAATGCTCAATTTGATGGCAAGGCAAGAAATGAGAAAAACCTAGCCCTAGCAGAAAAGTATATAGCCATAAACAACGAAGTCATCGACTATGGTCACAAGCTGGGACTTAAGGTCTACACCCACAACTGCAGAGGCAACTACGCATCTCGCCACTTCACAGATGGTTCTTATGATTCAATAGCAAATCTCTTCTTAAAGAAACAAAACTACGATAGGTTCTACCTAGAATGGGATGATGAAAGAGCAGGCAGCCTAGAAAGCCTCAATGCCCTAAAAGATAAGGACTGCGAGATCGTCCTAGGCTTCTTATCATCAAAGACAAACATCCTAGATGATGAAGAAAGATGTCTAAAACTCCTAGAAGAAGCCAGCCAGATAATAGACAAAGACAGACTCTACCTCTCCCACCAATGCGGTTTTGCATCATGCGATAATGGTAACGAACTAAGCGAACAAGAACAATGGGATAAAATTGCCCAAGGCCAAGAAATCGCCGCAAAATTCTGGAGCAAGTAAAATCACTCCTTACTTATTAAATCTCTCCTTGTTATATAAAGAAGGTGATGTTGCAGAATAGGTAAATCTATTCTGCGCATTGCTTTTTTTATTATATATCTGTATCAAGCCATTAATTTTTATAGAAGTTTTTAAGTTGAGAATGAATTTTTCCACATTTTTATTAAAAATAGGCTCACTTAATAGAGCTTATGAAATTAATATTTTTTTCTTAAGCAGCTTTGTATTTTATGATGTTTAAATCTTTATTTTCTATTTTTGATGACAGTTTATTTAAGTTTAGTGCTATTGATAAGAGGCATATTTCACTTATTATATTTTCTTTTCCTCTATGGTGGAATCTGTTGTAGTTTAAGCCTGACTTTATTTTGGAAAATGCTCCTTCGGCTTGGATTGATCTATTTAATCTTTCTTCTATTCCTTGGTCAGATATTATGTTTTCTAATGATTCTTTCCTATATTTTTGGAAGGTTTCTGCTATGTAGATTCCTTTAGTTTTTTGACCATCTTTGTTCCAATCAAAACACCTATAGACCTTTGTAGTTGTTATATATCCACTTTTTCTTTTATTGTATCTGTCCTTGCATCTTATGAATTCTTTGCCTTCTTGTGATATATATTTGTCTTGACTTTCATCATAGATTAGACTTCCCTTAAATTCTTGCTCTTTTTTATATTTTCGTGTTTTTGATTGCTCATAGTTTGATGGTTTTATGTACGATGTTAGCTTATTTTCTTCTAGATATACATAGTTTTCTTCACTTTCATATCCTGCATCTGCTACTATTTTGTCTAGTTTGTTTGGATAGTTTTCTTGTAGTTTTTTTAAGAATGGTTTTAGGGTGTACATATCGTTTGTATGGTGGGATATATTTTCACCTATGATGAAACCTGATGCGCTTGCAAGCTGAATGTTGTAGGCTGGCTTTAGTTGACCATTTCTCATGTGGTCTTCTTTCATTCTCATGAAGGTTGCGTCATGGTCTGTTTTTGAGTAGGAGTTTCTGTAATCTCCCATTATTTCTAGGTGTTCTTGATAAGTTTCTAACTTATTTTTCCAATCTTTTAGTTGTTCATAGTCTCGTTGGAGTTGATGTTTTCTTTTTCCTTGACCATGTACGAAGTTTATTTTCTTTTCTTTACATTTTTTACTTACTTGATTAAATACTATCTTTACTACTTCTAATACTAACGATGAGCTTAGGTCTTTATTTAAATTTAAGTGTTTTATTATTCTAATTCTTAGTTTTTCTTGCCATTTTTCTATGCTTCCTCTCCAGACAAAGCTGTATCTGTTAGCATAGGCTTCTATTTTCGTTCCATCTATGTAAATGCTTGATAGGTCTATTTGCTTTTCTTTTATTAATATTTGGACTATTTGCTTTAATAGGTTGGGTGCTAGTTTTACTATTTTTTGTCTGAACCTATTTATGGTAGAGTGATCTGGCGGATTTTGTCCGTCTAGTAAATATTTTATTCTTAGATCATATTTGCATGATTTTTCTATTTCCCTTGATGAGAATATTCCTTCTGAATAGCAGAATATTACTATCTCTAGCATGGTTACTGGATTTACAGTAGGTTTCCTTCCAAATGATGAGTAGACTTTTTTTAGTTCTGTTAGGTCTATCCTTTCAATTATATTTTTTACTATCCTTAGTTTTATATCATCTTGGATGTATATTTCTGTGTTAAAGTTTAATTTTAATTGAATTGTATCACCAACTAGTGTAAGATTAGTTAATGATGATGTATTTGTAACGGTTTTCATAAATACATTGTATCAGAAAAAGACGAGGATTTCACTTTCCTCGTCTTTTTCTATGTTAGGACTTTTGCAACAGCCCCTTTCTTTACCTAATTTTCTTCTTTTTTTCTACTAATATATAAGGCACCTGTTGATCCTACTAGAGTACATACAATACCAGCTACTGATTCTACACCTGTTTTGACGTTAGGTCTGTTAGTTTTTGGTATTTTTATAGAATTATTAGCCTTATTTTTCTTTCCATCTAGCTTAGAGCTTTCCTCTTTAAGCTTAGGATCTTCTGCTTTAGTCTCAGATGGATCATTTGCTTTTGTCTTATCTGGATCTTTTGTACCTGGATTATCAGGATTTTTCTCCTCTGGAAGCTTAGATTCATCAGAAGATGGAGTCTTTGGACTAATTTCTTCAGGACTTTCAGGAATATTAGGTTTATCCTCAGGTGTACCTGGGGTTGGTGTTATTTCTCCTGGTGTTGTGCCACCTGGGGTTCCTGGTTGATCTGGAGTTGTTCCTCCTGGAGTAGTGCCGCCTGGGGTTGTGCCTGGTTTATCGTCTGGTTTATCTCCTGGTTTATCGCCTGGTTTATCGCCTGGTTTGTCGCCTGGTTTATCGCCTGGTTTGTCACCTGGTTTATCGCCTGGTTTGTCACCTGGTTTATCGCCTATTTTGTCACCTGGTTTGTCACCTGGTTTGTCACCTGGTTTGTCACCTGGTTTATCGCCTGGTTTGTCACCTGGTTTATCGCCTGGTTTGTCGCCTGGTTTGTCACCTGGTTTATCGCCTGGTTTATCGCCTGGTTTGTCGCCTGGTTTATCGCCTGGTTTGTCGCCTGCTTCATTGCCTTTCCAAACAGCTGTTAATGTGACATTTCCTGTGATGTCTATTTCACTTCCTGCAGCCTTAAGGTCTGTACCATCTCCTACTTTCCAGCCTGCAAACTCTTTGCCTTTTTCTGCTTCAAATGTTGGATTTGGTAGTTTATATTTTCCTTTTGGAACTGTTTGATCTGGCATTGTACCTGTTGCACCAGCTTCTGTTTTGAAACTTACAGTGTAATTTCCTACTGGTGGGGTTTCAGGTGTTTTATCTTTCCAGATGGCTGTGATTACTGTGTCTTTGTCCACAGTTATTTCTGAGTTTGGAGATAATTTTTCTCCATTTACTTCCCATGTATCAAATTGTTTATTTTTTGGAGCAGTGAATCCATTGGATAGGAGTTTATAGGTTGAACCTTTTTTAAGTTCATCACCTGTCATTGTTCCAGATCCACCATTAGCGTCATAGCTTACTTTAACTGTTTCTGTAGCTTCACCTTTCCAAACTGCAGTTAGGGTGACATCTCCTGTGATATCTATTTCACTTCCTGCAGCCTTAAGGTCTGTACCATCTCCTACTTTCCAGCCTGCAAATTCTTTGCCTTTTTCTGCTGTGAATGTTGGCTTAGGAAGAGTGTATTTTCCTTTTGGTACTGTTTGATCTGGCATTTCACCTGTTGCACCAGCTTCTGTTTTGAAACTTACTGTGTAATTTTCTACTGGTGGGGTTTCAGGTGTTTTATTTTTCCAGATGGCTGTGATTACGGTATCTCCGTTTAATTTTATTGTGTCGCCTGCTTTTTTAGTTTCTCCATTTACTTCCCAGTGACTAAATTCTTGGGTATCATCTGGAGATTTAAAAGCATTTGGTAATACTGTGTAGTCTGAGCCTTTGTCTTGGGTGGAGCCTGTCATTTCACCAGAACCACCGTTTTTATCGTAGCTTACGTTGACTTGGATCTTTTTCCAGATGGCTTTGATTACAGTATCTTTATCTAATTTGATTTTTGTTCCAGCAGGAACTTCTTTTCCATTTACTTCCCATGCTTTAAATTCTTGGGTGTCATCTGGGGCCTTAAATGTATTTTCTAAGATTACATAGTCTGAACCTTTGTCTTGGGTGGAGCCTGTCATTTCTCCAGAACCACCGTTTTTATCGTAGCTTACGTTGACTTGGATCTTTTTCCAAATGGCTTTGATTACGGTATCTTTATCTAATTTGATTTTTGTTCCAGCAGGCACTTCTTTTCCATTTACTTCCCATGCTTTAAATTCTTGGGTGTCATCTGGGGCCTTAAATGTATTTTCTAAGATTACATAGTCTGAACCTTTGTCTTGGGTGGAGCCTGTCATTTCTCCAGAACCACCGTTTTTATCGTAGCTTACGTTGACTTGGATCTTTTTCCAAATGGCTTTGATTACGGTATCTTTATCTAATTTGATTTTTGTTCCAGCAGGCACTTCTTTGCCATTTACTTCCCATGCTTTAAATTCTTGGGTGTCATCTGGAGCTTTGAAAGCATTTGGTAATACTGTGTAGCCTGATCCTTTGTCTACTTCAGCTCCTGTCATATCACCACTTCCACCGTTAGCGTTGTAGCTTACTTTTACTTTGATTTTTTTCCAAATGGCTTTGATTTCGGTGTCTTTGTCAATTTTAATTGCTTTGTTTGCTTCAACTTTTTTATCGTCTATTTCCCAATGACTGAATTCTTGGGTGTCATCTGGTGCGGTGAATTTATTTTCTAGTACTGTATAGTCTGAACCCTTATCTACTTTTTTGCCATCCATAGTTCCTGAACCACCGTTAGAATCGTAAGTTACGTTGACTTGGATCTTTTTCCAAATGGCTTTGATTACGGTGTCTTTGTCTATTTTTATCGCTTTATTTGCTTCAACTTTTTTATCGTCTATTTCCCAATGACTGAATTCTTGGGTGTCATCTGGTGCGGTGAATTTATTTTCTAGTACTGTATAGTCTGAACCCTTATCTACTTTTTTGCCATCCATAGTTCCTGAACCACCGTTAGAATCGTAAGTTACGTTGACTTGGATCTTTTTCCAAATGGCTTTGATTACGGTGTCTTTGTCTATTTTTATCGCTTTATTTGCTTCAACTTTTTTATCGTCTATTTCCCAATGACTGAATTCTTGGGTGTCATCTGGTGCGGTGAATTTATTTTCTAGTACTGTATAATCTGAACCCTTGTCTACTTTTTTACTCTCCATGCTACCGCTTCCCTTGTTGGCGTCGTAGCTTACGTTAACTTGGATATTTTTCCATGTAGCGATTAGGATTACATCACCTGAGATTTTATCTATTTTATCTTTAGCTTTTTTAAGTCCTTCTTGACCTTCAATTTTCCAGCCTGCGAATTCTTTATTCTTATCTGGTGTAAATGTAGGTTTTGGAATTACATATTCATCACCTTTTTTGACAGTTACTGGGTCCATTGATCCGGTGGCGCCTTCTTCTGTTTGGAATGTTACCTTGAATTCTATTGGTTTCCAGATGGCTTTGATTACTTTGTCGCCGTCTACTGGTATTTCTTTATCTGGATTTAAAACATCTGGTCCATCACCTATCATCCATCCAGAAAATTTTTGGTTTTCGTTTGGCGGATTGAAGGTATCACCTTTTGGTAATTTATATTTTTCACCAATCTTTTTGATTACTACCTTATCATCACCCTTACCACCATTTGGTATAACAGTTACCTTATAGGTTTTTGTGGCTGTTGCTGTGAAGATATTATTATCAGCAGTGGCTATGAAGTTGTCTCCATTATTTTTGTCTTTCCATACTGGTTCAATATAGGTGTCTTGTGTAGTAACATTTATAGATTCAACAACTGATGAATTGATGTTTGGCAGTTTATATTCTTTTAGATTTGTTCCTGGTTTTACCTTGTATTTTGAGTAAGATATTGGGTTTTCTTTATTTCCTTCAATTGCTCCACCACCAGTATTATCTACCTTTGTGCCTTCGCCTAGCTTAAATTCTACCTCTAACGCATAAGTAGGAGTCTTATCTCTAGTTATACTAGTAACATGGTTACTTACGTATAGATATTGATTGTCTACTATTAATTCTGATCCATCATCAAATTTCACAGAAATTTTACCAACAAAATCTCCTTCTTTTTCAGTATTTCTTTTTTTATCGGTTGCATCAGTTATTGTTGCACCTTCTAAAAGTTTATTTATTCTTTCTTTATTTTCATCTTTTTTAACTTCTATACCTTTTGACCATTCAATATCTTCTCCAACCCATTTTCTGATTTCTACTGGGTCAAGGCCGCCTAGTTCTGTGACTTGGTCGGCTTTGGTTTTTGTTATTCTCTGTGTAGCTTTCTCTGATTCTTTTTTTTCAGAATTATCAACATATTCTCCATTATCTTTAACAAAAGCTATTACATCAGTATCATTTTTGATCTTTAATTTATCTATTGTTATAAGACCTGTATTTGAATCAATATTAGCAAATTCGCTACCTGATTCAATAGACCATTTTTTTGTATCTAAATCTTGTTTAGCTACGATTGTCTTTTCTTGGCCATCTGTGCCTGTGTAGGTTACGGTATGCTCGATTATATCTGTGTCAGCTGGATTAGTGATTGGATTGACCGTGATGGATTTTTTGTCATCAGATTCTTTTATAGTTGGTGAATCTGGTCCAAGGTTTTTTACAAGGTCTTTGGCTAGGATTGTTACTGTTGGTACAGCTCCATCATTTAACTTATATGAACCATCTTCATTTTTTTCCGGAACAAATTTATAATCATTATTCGGGTCCCAAGTACCTGCTACATCATTACCACTAAATATCTTGGCATTGCCGTTCTCATCTATTTGTATAACTGCTGGTACTCCATCCCAGTCTCCAGTTCCGTTTGGTAATTTAGATACGCCATTTACTGTATATGCTTTTCTTATGGCATCATCAATTGCTTTTTTGTCATCACCAGTTAATTTTCTAGGGTCTTTAACTTCTGTCTTTTCAGGTATAACTGGTTTAACAGTAGTACTAGAACAAGATTTAAATTTATTTTTTTCTTTTACTGTAACACCGACTACTTGATCAAGTTTTAAGTCAGGGTTTGGAATTGTATACGTGAATTCTCCTGTTGTACCATCTACAGTTGCATCTACTGGATTGGATGTGTCTTTATCAACTAAACACTTACCTTCATCACAATAGCTACCTTTGACCGCATCGCTAAGTTTAAGAAGTAATTGAACTTTTATGCCGTCAAATGGTCCCTCGCCTGCTAGTTGTCCCTTAATTACATTGTCTACAATTGTAATACTGCCAAGAGTAGCTCCTCTTGAATAATCTGTAACTTGTTTTATTTTTAAGTTTGGAGCTTCAACTTGACCTGATGTTGATCCGTCTCTATAAGTTACTTCATAGTAGGCATGATCAGTACCGTCAATAGAAAACTTAACTGATTTAATATCGCCGGCTATTGCAGTGTTTGCATCTTTAAACTTTTGAACAGCTTCTGCTTGTTCATCAGCGTTAACTTGGTTGGATGAGGTTTGTTCTATCCAAATTTCGCCTGTCGGCATTTTTAGCTTGTCTTCATTTTGTTTTGCAAGTGATTTCATCGCATTGGCAGTTGTCTCTGGTGAGTTTTGTCCATCAAACTCTTGATAAACAGTAACCGTATCTCCTTCTGCAATTGTAACTCCATCAGGTAAGTTTACACTCCAAGTTGTTCCACTTGTAGGTGTAACGGATACAGTGGCTTTCTTATTCCCACTACTATCCTTTAATGTTACATGAACTGTTCCTCTTGCATTCTTGCCATTAATTTTACCTCTGTGTACATTTCCTCCAGAGATAGTTTTTGTTCCGATAAATGCTTTTGTAACTGTCGGTGCTTCTATACCTGCTGTTACTGGATCGCCTACTAGTTCAGGACCTATTTCAAGTTCGTTTACATCTTGGGTTTCTAGGCCATCAAGGTCTGTTTTCTTGGCCTCATCATCAACTAATGGTAGTGGTTTATCAGAGGTCTCATCGCTATCTAGAACCTCATCACTAGCCTCATCTTCCATAGCTGATAAGTTTGAGTCTATTTGGCTAATGTCAAGATCTTCTGCATGAGCCACAGGCATCGCCATTACTAGTCCTAGCATACAAGATACTAGGCCTATGGATAGTTTCCTGGTGGCGTATATTGGTTTTTTGTTTATGTTTTGGGCCTTTCTTTCTAGGAGGATTTTGGCCTTTTGATACTTTTTCATAATACTTTTTGCCTTTCTTTTTTAATACATATTATGCACACATTCTTATTCTCATCTTACCCTTTTATGTTTTTTTAGCAAGCTGTAACCCTTGACTTTTACAAATTTATAAAGGTTTTTTTCTTATCATGTTTAAGAGTTTTTTGATATATTTTGCTCATATTTTTCTAAAGTTAAAAGCACCCAGGCGAAGGGTGCTTTTATATTGCAAAAGTTTATTTAACTGTTGGTTCGATTTTGTCTTTGCCGCCCATGTACATTTGTAGTGGGGCTGGGATTTTTACGCTTCCGTCTGCTTGAAGTAGGTTTTCTAAGAAAGCTATTAGCATTCTAGGTGGGGCTACTACTGTGTTGTTTAGGGTGTGGGCAAAGTAGTTGCCATCTTCTCCCCTTAGTCTGATGCCTAGTCTTCTGGCTTGGGCATCGCCTAGGTTTGAGCATGATCCTACTTCAAAGTATTTTTCTTGGCGTGGGCTCCATGCCTCAACGTCGCATGATTTTACTTTTAGGTCTGCTAGGTCACCTGAACAGCATTCGAGTGTCCTTACTGGGATTTCTAGGCTTCTGAAGAAGTCTACTGTGTTTTTCCATAGTTCATCATAGAAGGTTTTTGAGTCTTCTGGCTTACAGATTATTACCATTTCTTGTTTTTCGAATTGGTGGATACGGTATACACCACGTTCTTCGATGCCGTGGGCTCCTACTTCTTTTCTAAAGCATGGAGAGTAAGAGGTCATCTTTAGTGGCATTTTTTCTTCTTCTGTTATTGTGTTTATAAATTTACCTATCATTGAGTGTTCGCTTGTTCCGATTAGGTAGAGGTCTTCGCCTTCTATCTTATACATCATATCTTCCATTTCAGAAAAGCTCATTACTCCTGTTACTACATCTGATCTTATCATAAATGGTGGGATGTAGTAGGTATAGCCCCTATCTATCATGAAGTCTCTTGCATAAGATAGGATTGCTGAGTGAAGTCTAGCTATGTCTCCTCTTAGGTAATAGAAGCCTGCACCTGATGTATTTCTAGATGCATCTAGGTCTATTCCTTCAAAGGATTCCATGATATCGATGTGGTATGGCACTTCAAAGTCAGGTACTAGAGGTTCTCCAAATCTTTCTATTTCGACATTTTCTGTATCATCCTTGCCTAGTGGTACTGTTTCGTCGATTATTTGTGGGATGATTTGCATTCTTTTTTTGACTTCTTCATTGAGTTTTGCTGTTTCTTCCTCAATATGTACTAGCTGGTCGTTTATTTCTACTACATGGGCCTTGGTTCTTTCGGCTTCTTCCTTTTTGCCTTGGCCCATAAGTGCGCCTATTTCCTTAGATGTTTTGTTTCTTTCGCTTCTTAGTCTATCACCTTCGGTCTTATAGGAACGTAGTTTTTCGTCAAGCTCTAGGACTTCGTCTACTAGGACTAGTTTTTCATCTTGGAATTTCTTTTTGATGTTTTCTTTTACAAGTTCTGGATTTTCTCTTAATAATTTAATATCTATCATTTCTACTCCTTAAAATAAAGCATAAAAAAAGCCTCCCCCCAATTGGGACGAAGGTCTCGTGGTGCCACCCAAATTACACAAGCATAGCTTGCCTTAATTTCTATTTGCTCAAAGACGGATTCAATAATTCATGCAAGAGATTTCCACCAACCATCTCCTCTCTATGTGCACTCCATACCTACTACTTCTTTTCATCGCAATATTTAATTACTAATAATATACATTATAATTTAAAAAATGCAAGATGATAAGGATTTTAAAAATCATCTTTATATAAAATTAATAAAGAATTCACAATTTTATAAATATATAAGGGTATAATAATTTTACTATGGAGAATGAATGTGAAAGAATTAACTAAACGAAGAAGAAAATATTATTATTTAAGTATCTTAAGAGCTTTTGCTCTTATAGCAGTGTCTACCTATCACCTTTTTGCCCACGCCTTCCCTGGAGGATTTCTGGCTGTGATTGGATTTTTGTCCATGTCGGGTTTTCTGATGGAGATGACTAATGATAGGTTCCTAAGCCTTGAGGATATCTTGGCAAGTATTAAAAATAGAATAAAAAATATTTTGCCGCCAATCATTTTTGTGATGGCTATAAGTTTGCTTATTAGTTTGATTTTTGCCAGGGAAATCTTTGATGATTCTGCAAAATCGAGCCTTGCTACGACCTTTTGCTTTGAAAATATCAGGCAAATCATTGCTGGAGCTTCATATTTTGATAGAAATGGTAATTTCAACCTTTTCATCCATCTTTGGTACATATCGATTTATGTCCAATTTATCCTTATATTTTACCTACTAAAATTTATTGGCAGAAAGATAAATTCTGATTCGATTAAGCTTATCTTGCTTAGTATACTAACTATCGGATCTATTGGACTTTCTTATTATTTGGCTAATAAGAATGTACCGATTATTAGAATTTATTATGGAACTGATACCAGGATCTATGCATTTTTCTTGGGGATGATTTTCTATCTACTTTATAAAAATTATGGAAGATATATGGAAATTTCAAAGCTAAGCCTAAAAATAATTGTGGGCGTGCTTGGGATTTTGTTATTTGTACCGATGTTTTTTATAAATGGTGAAGATATAAATATCTACAAGACATTTTTCCTAATCTATACCCTAGCTTTTAACCTTTTGATATTTTTTATCTTTAAGCTAGAAAATAGCCTAGATAAGAGGGAGAGAAAGCTTGGCTGGGGCGGATCTATTTTGGTCTTTATAGGATCTAGGAGCCTACATTATTATATTTTGCAATATATAATCCAGGTTTTCTTCTCCTACTTCCTTATAAATATTTTTGATAATAAGATTATTTATTACGGCCTACAAATTGCCTGGATAATTTTCTTAGGAGAAATATCTCATGCAATCTTTTCTAGGAAAAAACTTAACAAATACCTAGTTATCATCCCTTTTGTAAGCCTTATTATCTTTAATATAATTTCACTTGCTATAGGCAATAAGAAAGAACAAGAAATGGCTGAGCTTAAGGCTAGATTTGAGCAAAGTCAGGAGGAGATTAAAAAGCATAACGAGCTTCAAAAGAAGAAAAATACCGAAAAAGACCCTAAAGCTCTTCCTAAAGAAGATGAAAAAGATAAGGAAGTAAGCAAAGATAAAAAAGAAAGCAAGAAGGCTGATTCTAACGAAGATTTCAAGGAAAAGGCCTATGATGATTTTGATTTTACTGAAAATGAGCTAGCCTATGTGAAGGATGTCAGTGTGAGTGCTGTTGGCGATTCGGTTTTGATCAATATTGATAAGTACCTAAGAAACTACATGCCTAACCTCTACCTAGACGGCAAGGTTGGACGTGACATGCCTGAAGGACCTGGTATCTTGCAGGCCATAAAGAATAATGTCGGTCTTGGCGATATTGTCCTTATTTCTCTAGGATCCAATGGGTCTGCCAACCACAATGATATGCAGGCTATAATGGATATAGCTGATGGCAGGGATGTTTATTTTGTAAACACCAGCCACCTACAATCCTATATGGACAAGGTAAATAGCGACTTGGAAGCTTTTGTTAATGACAATCCAAAGGCCCACCTAATCGACTGGAGGTCTTATGTAAAAGATAGGCCAGAATTACTCGCTGTTGATAGGACTCACCCAAATGTAGAAGGTAGCCAGGCCTACGCTGACCTAGTTATTAGAAAAATCTTAAATGAAAATAAAGTAAGACCATAATAAAAGGCCTAGTGCAGTATGAAAAAAGCCATCATTTAATGACGGCGTTTTTCATTCATATTTTGCACTAGGCCTATTTTTTATTATTCATTTCATATACTTTTTTAACTAAAATTGGTGTAACAATAGATGTAATAACAACACCAAAAGCAATTGCTGCAGTTGAATTTGCTTTATATATTTCAAGGCTTGGATTAGTTGCTGCAATTATAGATGGTATAGATACACTCATACCAGCAATTGAGTTCATAGCAATAGAGTTTTTGCCGCTTAATTTTAGCACTTTTCGCTCGAAAATAAAGGATATAGGTAATAAAACTATATAAAAAACCATAGCAAGCAAAATACCTGTAAAACCAGACTTGGCTGCTTCTATAATATTAATACCATAACCAAATGACCATCCCATAAGTGGAAGACTTAAGGCCAAGCCAGGTTTCATAAATTCTCCAAACTTCTTATCAATATTACCTAAAATAAGTCCCAAAACTAGGGGGATGAGTGTTGAAATGATATTCATCCAGTTAATAGGTGAGGATTGAATTAAGCCAAAGAGCAATAGCGGATAAGCTGGTGTACACATTATTGCAAGGATGCCAAAGCCAGCCTGATCAATGGCTGAGCCATATTCTCCCTCGAGTGCCAAATATAGGGAAGGATTGGTTGAGGCAAGGCCTACAATTATAGCAAGGGTAGATAGACCCAAGATTCCATCTAATCCAAAAAATTTAAAATATAAAAATCCAAATCCAATAACTATAGCTGTTTTAACTAGGGCTAGAAGGCCTGTTCTTTTAAAAACTTGGCCAAGTGTTTTTAAATCAATTACAGCTCCTGAGCAAAAGCAGGTGAAGGCAATAATATAAGTAAGCCCATCTTTTGTAAGCAAGGCCTGGGTCATACCTCCAATCATAAATAGATTAGGTGCTAGGGTATAAATAATAGCTGAAATCAGCATTGGAACAAGCAACAAACCACCAGGAATTTTTTTCATAAAATCCATCATAAGCTACTCCTTAAGTTTTATTTAAGAGATAGTAAATAAAAAAATACCCTTGGCCAAGCCAAGGTGGTCAATATCTCTTATGGTGGGAAGTACTGGGCTTGAACCAGCGACCTCCACGATGTCAACGTGGCGCTCTTCCAGCTGAGCTAACTCCCCATGTATATATTATAATAACATTTAAATATAGATTTGTCAAAATAATTGGTCTGGCACAATTATTATACCAGACCTTCCTACCTATCTTCCTAAGTTTTCTACTTCCTTAAAGATATTATCATCTACTTCAATTCCTGATTCTAGGTTTTTATTCTTTCTTAAAATTAGACCCTGACCAGGATATCTTGGGATTTTGCCCTCTTCTATTGGATGGGCATATGCAATTCTTTCTTTTATCTTCCTTATGGTCGCTTCATTTTCTTCCTTGGTTGAAAATATTTCTGGATCCATAGCTATAAATATTTGTGAGCAGCCTGTACAGTTAAAGGCATCATCATCGTCCATATGGTAGGTTGACTTACCATTTGACAAAAGGGCTGCCATGGTATCTAGGGCAATTCCAAGTCCTGATCCCTTCCAATATCCTATTGGCAAAAGCCTTCCTGTTTCTTCTATCTTTGCTGGGTCATCTGTTATATTCCCATTAGAATCATAGCCACCTGGATAAGGTAATTTCTCTCCCTTTAGCCTTGTAGTTTCAAGCTTACCGTAAGAATACAATGACACAGCCATGTCCAGGCAAATATTGCCTGTGTCAGATGGAATGGCAATTCCTACCGGGTTATTGCCTAAGCTTAGCTCATCAGAACCCCAAAGAGGCAAGACTGATTCTGTATTAGTCCAGCACATTCCAATTAGACCCTTATCAGCTATCATTTCCCCATAGGCTCCGCCACGCATCCAATGGGTGGTGTTTCTAAGGCTAACCATACCTATTCCATGATTTTGGGCAAGGTCTGTCACCCTTTCTACGCAGGCCATGGCATTAATAACACCAAAACCAAGATTTCCATCATAGACTTCACAGGCTCCCTTGGCTTTTTTAAGCTCAATCTCACCATCAAGATTAATAAGACCATCATTTATAAATTTAACAAGTCTAGGAATCCTATTAAGTCCATGTGAATTAACTCCCTTTAGGGTTGAATCGGCGTGAACTTCGGCCATGATTTCCGCTCTTTTTTCATCTACCTTATTATTTATTAGGGCAGCTTTTATGGTTTCCTTTAACATTTCATAAGATACTTTCATCTTTTTCTCCTATAAGTTTATTAAATATGATTTCTTCTCCATTATAAGCTCTGGCTAAAAAATAATCTAAAAGTGCAGGATTAAAGTCCAAATCTAGAAATTCTTTAGCAAAAACCATAGCCCCTATTTCACTAGGGGACTTTAGTTTTACTTTCTTTTTAATAAACCCAAAAAGCTTGTAACTTACATAGATATTATCTGTGATAAGCCTATCTTCTTCAAGCTTGTGATATATTTCATGGCAAGTTATAATCTCCTTAGGACTTACTTTGGAAAAAATTTGCTTATCTTCCTTTGCCATTTCATCTTCAAGGATTTTTATATTATCCTTATGAAATATTATCTTATTTGGACTTTCAAACAGAGCTAGGTCATATAGATTGAAGATATTTTGGCTAATGCCTTCTTCAAATACTAGGCCGTATTTATTTTTAAGGTCAGAAAGGCCAATCTTTTGCTCTTTCAACTCTTTGGCACAAAGACTAGCACAATGCATACTTTGCCTTATTATTTCATCCGAATTTTCTATCCTGTCCTTAAAAACATCAGCTTTTAAAAGATAGAAATAATAGAAATAATCATCTAACTTTAACAAACTTTTTAATTTTTTATCTTCCATTAAAGATCGTTTTTGGCTCCGACTAAGATTATATCTTCGTTTCCTTCTCTTAGTGATAGTTCTGAATCAAGGAGCATATTTAGCTGGTCTAGGCTTGTTAGGCCTTCAAAGTCTACGATTTTCGCACCTACACATAAGTAGAGGTCTGGGTTTAGCTTGATATCAGACTTAAAGACTGCAAGATCATTCCACATATTGCCAGCAAGAGTTCTTGCTCCACCAGCTGTAGCTTTTGCTGCTACTGCATCTGCTCTTTGAAGCTTTATGAAGCCCTTCTTATCAATAGCTCTAAGCTCTTTCTTGTTACCTTTTTGACTTGTATAAACTCTGAAGAATTCATTTTCTGTTTCTTTGTTGATTTGACTCTTTTCAACTCCAAAGCTTTCAGCAACTAGGTCTAGGGCCTCTTCTTCGGTGATTTCCTTAGAGAGGTCTTGACTTGCTATTTCTGTTGATCCTGTTGCTATGGCACGGACCTTGGATGTTTGCTGGTCAATTTCTATTTGAATTTCTACAGATTCTGGTGTTGCTCCTGATTTGATTACTTGATCGGTTGCTTCATTTCTTAAATCTATTATATCTTCTCTAGTTGGTTGAGGGATTACTCTTTCTACTACATCCCTTACCATAGCTAGAGCTACACCGATTGATGATATAATCTCTGCCTTATCTGCTAGGGTGTATGGAACTCCAAGTTTGTCAGCTGCAAATGGTAGGAGGACTTTTGCTCCACCGCCACCACCGACTATGGTTGTTTGAGATTCTTCTACCCTATACTTATCCATAAGGTCTAATATTACTTCATTTGTGGTTTTGGCTGCATCATCAAGCACTGCCCTTGCAGCGTCATCTCCACTCATACCCAAGAATTTACCAAGGACTTCGAAGCATCTTTTTGCTGATTCTGGATTTCCATAAGAATAGTCGCCTTCTTCGATAATTCCTAGGGCATTTGCTGCACAGGTTGTAGTAAGGGCGTAATCTTTGCCATTGGCCCTGATTGCTATATAATCTGCTGGGTCTCCCTTTGTTGGTGATAATTGAATTACTTCTGGATTTTCAAATTCCTTAGGATCAGTGAAGACTACATAAGGAAGGTTGGCTATGTGGCAAGATCTTGGGCCTACTTTTACAATTTTCCCATTGTTAGCTCTTATCATTGATCCACCAGCAACACCTACTGTCCTAACGTCCATGGAGTTTACCATAGTTCTTTGACCACCAACTACCGCATAATCTATCATTGGTCTACCATTTTTGATAACTCCTATGTCTGTAGTTGTTCCGCCTACCTCAAAGAAAATACCATTTGATACCCTCAGGTACATAAGAGCTCCGACTGTCGATGCAGCTGGTCCTGAAAGCATGGTTAGTACTGGCCTATTTCTCATCTCTTCGATATCCATTACGCCGCCATCTCCACGCATTATCATAAGGGGTGCTCCTATTCCTGCCTTCTTTACCGCATCTTCTGTTGAATCTGCAGTAGAAATCATCCTTGGAAGGATTGAGCCGTTGATTACGGCTGTTCTTGTTCTTCTAGTTAGGCCGTATAGTTTTGAAATCTCACTTGCTGCACAGACTTCTATGCCCTTTTCCTTGCCAAGTTCTTTGATAAGAAGCTCTTCATCCATTCCATCAACACCAAAGGTTTTTGATGCTGCTATTACTCCACATCCTTCAGCGATTAAATCATCCATTAGCTTTGATACTAATTCTCTTGAAAAATCTTTCCTATTGACAAACCTATAGGCAGTTGTGATTTTTCTTTTGCCTGATTCATCTAGGACTATGTCCTTAATTTTACCTTGAATTTTAGATAAAAATCCTACAAGGCCTCCATCAGCAATTCCGATCACTCCTACCTTGGCTACATCTCCTTCAACTAGGGCATTTGTAGCTTGGGTTGTGGAATGAGCAATGAAAACCACTTCATCACTTGATATATTATTTTCGGTCAGACATTTTTTAAATGATTCTATTACACCAGCACTTACTCCCAGCTCATGGTCGTGGGTTGTTGGAATAATACCAACTCCTACTATTTCATAAGTCTTATTATCTATAGCAACTGCCTTTGTATTAGTACCACCAACATCTATACCTACACGTATTTGTTTACTCATATTTTCTCCTATCTACCAAAGAATACAAAAACTAAAAATAAATTTATAGCTGTGATCAACCATGCCCAAGGTAGACCAGTTTTCATAAAATCTTTGACACTTACCTTACTGTAGTTTAATGCCCACAAGTTCCAAGACTGAGTTGGACAAGCAGAAAGGTTCATAGCTATGGTTGGTACATACATGAGAGTAAATAAGAAGGCTGTTGGGAAATCTCCTAAAGCATTTAAAACTCCTACTGTTGCAGCACCTGCACCAAATATTGTAAGTGGTCCCCTAAATAGGCCAAGTGGCGCCATAATCATAAAGGCTATGGCAAGGCCAAGGGTTGTTGTTGGCAAGATATCTCCTAGGATTGGGTCAAAGAAAGGAGCTGCTATACCAGAAATCTTATTAAACATTGGAAGAATAAATAAGAAACCTAATAGGGAAGCAACATCTATTACACCTTCATAGAAGGTAGAAGATATTATTCTTGACATCTCTGACCAAGACCTACCAATCATCTTACAAGTAGCAAGTCCAAATACAGCTCCTACTATAAAGGCAGGAATTGTTGGCACCTTGAAGGCTATTGATAAAAATGTTGGGATAATAGGAGTAAATAAAGCATACCATGGTACCCTATCCATATCATTAGCCTCATTTATGTCCACTCCCCAGGCCTTTCTCTTTCTTCTTCTTGATGAAGCAAAGACCTTCATATAAGTAAATAGCATTATTCCTATAACAACAAGTTGGACTGCCATTGCAGCAAAGGCCCAGCTTATGTATTGATCTGAATAGGTCATATCTTCAAAGATAGCCTGCATTTGACTAAATAAAACCGGGTTAAGGTACATACCACTACCAACACTCATAAGATAAGCTGAAACCGCCAAGAACTTTGGCACACCAAGGCTAAGTAGGATAGGTAAAACAATAACACCTATAGCTACAACAGCACCAGCACCAAAGGTTGCTGTAAAAATGATACCGGTTACAAGAGATAAAAGAAGGGTAACAATAAGGGGATCATCTCCACCCAACTCTGTTACAGACTTTATAAGCTTGCTTGCTATGCCTGTATCTACCAATATCTTACCAAACCAAGAACCAAAGATAACATTAACCGCCGTAGCGCCCCATGATTCTGGTCCCTTTTGCAAAATTTCTGTCATTCCGTCTGTAAGACTTATTTGACCACCCACTATACAAAGACCAAGCCATAAAACAGCCATGACAAAGAAACCAGTCATAAGGTTTCCGCCCTTGGCTGCATATACTGCAAGCCCTATATAGGTGATAATCAAAAGAATACCAATGATTAAATCCATATAATCCTCCTATATATTTTATAATTCATTTTAATTATAACTAATTAGTTAAGATTAGTCAATCTTTTTAAATTAGAAATAAGAATTACTATGTTTAATAGAATATACTTTTATTCTACTAATATTTTAAAATAATAAGAGGCTTTATCCTTTTGTATTAAAGAAAATAAGCCTCTTATCTTAAGTGTCAAAATTTTAAAATTACTTTTTTGACTTAAATTTTTTTCTTAGCTTATAAAGTCCAAATCCTAAGGCCAAGATAATTATTATAAATGGCCAATACAAGAAAAATCCTACTATGACCTGAGAGAAAAATTCCTTGACAAGGCCAATAGAATCTCCCATTGCTTCCTTTATCCTAGATCCTAGGTCAGGATTGTTGGAATTTCTATTATAAGAATATACTTCATTTATGCCTACATTATAGGTATCGTAGGTCACCCTATCTTTTAGGTCAGCCTTTGCTTTTTTGAGATTATCTATTTCCCCTTGGGTTTCTATAATCTTGGCATTAATAACAAGGGTATCCTCTATATTATTAGAATTTTCCAAAAGCTCATTAAATTTTTCCAGCTGTTTTTCCTTTATTTCTAAATCCTTATCTGCATCCCTAAATGACTTTTCTAAGTTGTTAGAGTTTTTGGAAACATTTATAGTTTTACCCAGGCCTTCTAGGGTCTGGTCAAATTTTTCAGCACTTTCTTTTGGAATTTTTATGGTAAGTTCAGTGTTTCTTAAGTCCCTATCTTCATTGGTCCTATTAAAATATGTTGACTCAATTTCTACAAAACCTTCTAGCTTTGCTACTGATTTTTTTATAGTATCTAGGTCCTTATCATAGGATGTAGTTTCAAGATCAATATATACAAATCTTTCTATATAATCATTTGAATCATCTGATAGGTCTGACCCTTCTCCATAATCCACGGCCTCATCTTTTGCCATATCAGCATATCTAGGATCATCAATTTCTGGTCTTGCCTCGTCTGCATATTCATTTGCAAGGTCTGCTTCACTATTATCTGGCTTCTGGCTAGCACAAGATATGAGGGAAAAAAGACATATCAATATTAGTAAGAAATTCTTTTTCATAGGATCCTCCTCTTTTCTTTTACTATACTAGCGTGGCAAACGATTGCAAAGGAAGATGAAAATAAATAATTTAATCAACTAGACCATACAAAACTGAATCTATGGCCTTTTGTGGGATGCCTATGTCTTCAATTACGCATTTTTTCTTATAGATTTCTCTTTCATAGATGCCCTTTTTCATCAGCTGCATAGTTACTATTAGGTCGCTATCGACCACTTCGCCTAGGTCCTGGCCAGTACTTGCATCAAGGCCTGATGGTATATCTATTGAAATTTTATATTTCATTACATTGTTGATGATAGATATTACTGTGGCGTATATTCCTGTGACTGGCCTATTTAAGCCCGTACCAAAGATGGCATCTACAATTAGATTGACATTATTTAGGCGTCTTTCCATCTCTTCTAAATCTTTTATGCTTTGAACATAAAATATCTCTTCGCAAAGCATCTGGCAAGATTCTAGATTTAGGCGGAATTCTTCACTTGCCTTTTCTAGATCGCCAAGTATATATATTTCTACATCCTTGTACCTAGCTAGGAGATTTCTCGCTAGGGCTAGGCCATCTGCCCCGTTATTTCCTACTCCGACAACTATTGCAAAGTATCCAAATTTGTTTAGATTAATGTGCTTAAGTACAGCTAGACTTGCCCTTTCTACAAGGCTTAGGGCTGGTACTTTTAGCACATTTATAGCATAAGAGTCGATTGCTCGCATTTTTTCTTTATCAACTAAAATCATAATCTGTCCCCTTTAGTCTAAGATCTTCCCCAAATATTTCATAGGTCTTTGAATTATTACCCAATATTCTAGAAAATATTCTAGGTCCATAAATCTCTTCTATTAAGGCTTCATCGAGATTGGATGATAGAATTATTGGTAGATTCTTATTCATCCTCTCATTTACAACATCAAATAGGTTTGATTGGTCGGTTGACCTGTGGGTTTCTGCGCCTAGGTCATCTATTATTAGAAGGTCACATTCAAAGATTAGGTCGTATTGGTTTTCCAAATTTCCCCTTCTATCTTCAAAGGCCCAATAGTAATCATTTAAAAATTTAAAAAGTTTGGTTGATGTCATGTAGACTACTGAATAATTCCTATCCAATAGCTCTTTGGCTATGGAATTTATCAGGAAAGTCTTGCCTCTGCCTACTTTCCCTTGGATATAAATATTTCCGCTTTGTCTATCAAAATTGTCTATATATTTCCTTAAATCAGCTAGGATCATCTGCATATTTTCATAGGGGCTTATGTTTGCATATTCTGGATAAGGATTTTTGGAAAATAAATTGATATTAAAGGTCTTAAAATTTTCCCTATTTATGACTTGTCTTATGCCAGATCTTTTATAATTCTCATCTATTATGATTTGAGACCTGCATGAGCAAATTTCATTGCCCACAAAGCCTGTATCCTTACAGAGTGGATGGAAATATTTTTCCTCCATGTAATCTACAGGGAAGCCTGCCTTAAGGAGCTCTTTGTGTTTTTCTCCTATTAAATTTTTAAGCTTATCTTCATTTGCCTTTGTGTCTAGGCCTTCTGCTGCTAGTCTTATACTATCAAAACCTACTTGCTTGATTAGCTTATCTAGAGCTCTTATCTTTGGGATTTTGTCATAGACTTCGTTTATAGCCTCTTCTTGGCGTCTTTTATTTTCTCTACGTCTTTCTTGTAAGATTAGACTTGCTTTTTCACTAGCCTTCATATTAGTCCCTCTGATTTCTCAATCTCTCTAGTCTTCTAGCCCTTGCTGTTTGGGCAAGATTGTCGTTATCATTTCCTACATTTGAATCAGATTTTTTCCTATAGGTTCTTACTGTTCTGGATTTTTTAAGCTTGTTACGTTCTTCCCTCATCCTGAGCTCATTTAGGCTATTTATGCCTTGATCTCTCCAGGTTTTTAGATAGCCCATTACATATTTTACATCTACGTTATTTGCTTCTCTTGCCTGTCTAAAGGCTTCTGTTACAAGCTCTGGATCTTGGTCATATTCTCCCAATGTCTCGTGGATCCTTGTTATGTCTGCTGGAGTGAGCTGCCTATCTATTATTCTTTCGATATTTTCAAACATGATTGACTTTCTTTGAGCCTTGTCAAAGTTTAGTTCATTGTCATTTGTAGGCTCGCTTTCTCCAAAATACATCTGCCTTAGGGAGATTATTTCTATAAAATTTGTCCCATCTGAGGCCTTTTTTTCTCTAAAGATGCCCATATTTATCCAAAAATTAACGGCTTTTTCAAATCTTTCATCATCAAAGCTTAACTGTCTTTTAATCTTTGCTACATCGACTGTGCCATCATTATATATATCCTTATAAATTAGGAGATAAACCTTGATAGCATCGCCATCTGCCATCTGAAGATAAGTATTTAAAAACATATTCTCAAAGGGGGTGGTGCCCATATCCAGTTTCAGTTCTTGCATTTCAAAGTTCATTATATTCATCCTTACTTATTTTCATATTCATTATCTTTGAATAGATTAGGCCCTTGGACATCTCAAAATATCTCTCATCTAAGTCTATGGCTTGGTTTTCAAAGACTTCTCTCGTGTAGGAGGTCTTTTTAAAACCAGCCTTCTCGTAGGCCTTTATCGCCCTTTCATTAAAGAGGTTTACATCTAAATAGAGGGTCCTATATCTCATTTCTTCAAAAAATACTACAAAGATTTCTCTTATGGATTCGTATCCATAGCCGCAGGATACGTAATTTGCATCAAAGACTATGCCTAGTTTGGCTCTTTTTAGGATTGGATTTATATTTTTAAGGCCGATAAAGCCTATAAATCTGTCATCTTCTTTTCTTCTGACTGCAAAATATCTCTTGTTTGGCATGTTTATATTGCCATACCAAAGCCTTAGCTCAAAGTCTGTGAGGTTGCCATAATTGTAGCCTATAAGTCTTGGGTCGGAAAAATTGCCCCAATTTTTTAGTTCTAAGGCACTTTCTCTATCTATTTTATCTAAATATATTCTAGGCATTTTCATCCCTGTGGCTTAAATTGATGAAGGTGGTGCATGGCTTGTTGAAATACAAATCAACTGTACCAGTTGCTCCGTTTCTGTGTTTTGCAAAGATTAGCTTGGCTATGTTTGGCTCTACCTCTTCATCATAATAATCTTCTCTATATAGGAGCATTACAACATCGGCATCCTGCTCGATGGCGCCTGATTCTCTCAGGTCTGATAGGATTGGCTTATGATCTGCTCTCTTATCTGCCTCTCTTGATAATTGGGCAAGGGAAAGTATAGGACAATTTAGTTCCTTGGATAAGGATTTTAGGCCCCTTGATATGGATGCTATTTCATTTTGCCTATTTTCTTGTCTACCATCAGCTTGCATTAGCTGGAGATAGTCTATTACTACTAAATCAAGTCCCTTTTCTGCCTTTAGCCTTTTTAGTTTTGATTTCATTTCTGATAATCTTATGCCTGGGGTTTCATCTACATAGAGGTCTGTTTCTACTATTTTTTTGGTAGCATCTATTAGAAGTGTCCAATCATCATCTCTTATAGATCCATTGATTATTGATTCTAGGCCTACTAGGCTTACCATTGATAAGAGTCTTTGGTTTAGCTGATAGATTGACATCTCTAGAGAGAAGAAGGCTACAGATTTGCCTGCCTTAGCAGCATTCCACGCCATGGTTAGTCCAAGGGCAGTCTTACCCATAGCTGGTCTTGCAGCTAGTAATATTAGTTGGGAACTTTGGAGTCCCGAAAGTTTGTTATCTACAGCTTCAAGTCCTGTAGCAACTCCCGTTATTCTCCCATCTGCCAGGGTTAGTTCGTTGATTTGTCGTAGGGTATCATCCATGGTGTCTGCTACCCTTACTAGACCTTGGGAGTGGTTATCTTGTGATATCTCAAATATCCTATTTTCGGCACTAGCTAGGATGTCTGAAACATCATCGCTTTGCCTGTAGGATTTTTCTATTATATCTTCACTGGCCCCGATTAGACTTCTTAATAAGGATTTGGCCTTGACTGTTTTACAATAGGTGTCAATATTTGGAGTATAAAATGAGGAGAGGGTAATCTCAGTGATAAACTCCTCCCCTCCAACTTCTTGTAATATATTTTCGTTCGACAATTGAGATATAAGGGATACTACGTCTACCTTGATGTCTTTTTCAAACATGGTGACTATAGTCTTATATATCCTCTGTGTCCTTGAATCGTAAAAGTCTACAGGTTTTATTATTTGATTTGCACTATCAAAGCTTTCATTTTTCTTTAAAATACAGCCTATGATAGCCTGTTCTGATAAGAAGTCATAAGGTAGTGGCCTTAAGCCATCTGTCATTATTCTGCCTCAGCTACCACGTTTACCTTAAGGTCTGCATTTACTCCTTCATAAAGTCTAGCGTTTAGTACGAATTCACCTACTCCATCGATTTTTTCGATTTCTTCGATTCTCTTTCTATCTATTTCGATTCCTTCTTTTGCTAGAGCTTCAGCAAGGTCTTTGTTTGTTACAGAACCAAATAGCTTTCCATCTTCTCCTACTCTTACCTTTTGTTCGATTGTTAGAGCTTCGATTTTTTCCTTAAGTGCTTCAGCTTCTTTTCTATTTTCAGCTTCTTCTGCCTTAAGTTGTTCTCTCATTTTTTCAAGTTCAGCCATATTATCTTTTGTTGCCTTTACAGCTAGGCCTTGTGGATCAAGATAGTTTCTAAAATATCCTGGCTTTACATCTACTAGGTCTCCCTTTACTCCAACTCTTACAATATTATCTGTTAGTATTACTTTCATTTTCTTCTTCCTCTCTTAAATATTCTTTTATTGCTTTTCTTAACATTTTTTCAGCATTTTCCATGCTCATCTCTAATTGGGTGGCTGCGGCTGTTAAGTGTCCGCCACCCCCAATGCGCTCTAGTATTAATTGTACCGATATATCGCCTAAGCTTCTACCTGATATGTGAATTTTATTGTTAGCCCTTGTAAGTACAAAGCTTGCGAGTACTCCCTTTATATTAAGAAGATCATCTGCAGCCTGGCTTGCAATAAGGGTAGAACCATCTATTTCCCTATTAAAGTGGGCAATAGCTATAAAATCCTCGACTATGACAGAATCTGCTATTACCTCTGACTTATATTTTACAATTTCAAAGTCATCTTTAAACATTCTTTTTATATATACTGAGTCAGCACCCCATCTTTTTAGGATTGAGGCTGCCTCAAAGGTTCTTACACCTGTTTGGTAGACAAAGTTTTTAGTATCGACTGTTATACCTGCAAGTAGGGATTCTGCTACAGCAGTTCTTGCCTTAAAGTTTTCATCTAGATAAGATAAAATCTCTGTAACAAGCTCTGATGCCGATGATGCGTAAGGCTCTATATAAGAAACTGTGGCATTTTTGATATAATCCTTACCCCTTCTGTGGTGGTCTATTATAAATATATTATCAGTCATATCCAGAAGTTTTGGGCCTTCTGTAGAATTTTTTCTATGGTTATCTGTAACTATTATAAGGGACTGGGAAGATATTCTTCTTAAAGCTTCATCTTCAGTTAGAATATTATCCTTTAGCTCGCTAAGCTCATCTATAACCCTCGCATACATATTTTCTATAGGCTTTGTGACTTCATTTAGGATAATATAAACCCTCTTATTTATCGACCTTGCACCTTCATAAACACCAAGTGCTGACCCAAATGAATCCATATCAGGATTATTGTGGCCCATAACATAAATATCAGGGCTTGATTCCATCATTCTCTTTAGTGATTGGGAAATGACCCTTGATCTAACTTTAGAGTTTTTTTCAATTGCCTTAGTTTTTCCACCATAGTACTCATAATTATCTTCAAGTTTGACTACAGTTTGGTCTCCTCCACGAGATAGGGCAATATTTATAGCATCTCTTGAATCAGAATATATGTCAGATGGCTTTTCTCCAGCAAGGCCAACACCTATTGAAAGGGTTGGCGGAATGGAATTGCCCTTGCTTATATCCCTGACCTTATCTAAAATCGAAAATTTATCATCACGAATTTCTTTATAATCCTGATACTCACTTATAATCATGAACCTGTCATTTTCATATTTCCTAATTAGGCAATCATAAGCTTTGAAATATTCATTAATCACCCTATCTATTTCACCTAATACCTGAGCTCTTTGGTCAGATTGGGCAGAATTTCTTAGGTCATCATAATTATCTATAAAAACAGAATAAAAAACTAATCTTTTTGCCTTAAAAAGTTTTTTGATTGACTCATCATAAGTATTATCTATTCCATATAAGAAGGTTTGATTACTATCATCACCCTCATTAAAAATTGTAGAATAATAAAATTGAATAATCTTATCAGCTATATTAACATTTTGTGATTGTTTAATTTCCTCATTATCAAATTCTATTTCCGCAAAGTCAGGTATAATTGAATCGATGCTCTCGCCAATTAGCTTATGGTTTGGGAATAAGTCCCTAAAAAATGAATTATGCCATTTTATTTTTCTATTTTCTTCTAAAATAGCAATTGGAAATGGCATTTCAAATACTACATTTTTGGTAATGGAATCAAATGAAAAGCTGATATTATCAACATACTTCTGCAATTCCTTATCCCTTGTAGAATTTATGTTTTTCAAAAAGAAAAACAAAATAATACAAACAAGTATTCCTACAGCACCTAGGGTCTTATTATAGTAAAAAACTATTAGGGATGCAATTAGAGGAAAGGCCAAAATCAAGATTAAATTAGATCTACTAATAAATTTTTCATTATTTCGCATTTTTCCTCCTTGATCTAAAATCTATAAATATATCTGCAAAACCAAAAAATAATAGTGGAATGAAGATAACTTGAAATAAAATTATCATAAAAAACCATTGAAAGGCTCTTGTCAAAGGCAGACTAGATTTTTTAAGCATGTAGTCAAAAAGACTTAGGCCGTTTGCTACAAGTATTATCATGCTAATAAATATGAGGTTTGAAAGTATATAAGTTCTCTCTATATTCATAAAGCTAGCAAGAAAATATATGATTACAAAGATAAGAGTAAGTCCTAATAAATCCTTAAACTCTACCCTAATTTGGTCAAGTTCTTTTATATCTTCTACCCCCTTATCCATAAAGGATAAGTAATTTCTAATAAGTTTGATAGAAAGGACTGAATAAACCATGACTATCATAGAAATTAGAGAAGGATATAAGGCTACTGCCTTCTTGTAAATATCAAGGTCAAACCTATATGAATAAGAACTTTCGACCACTTGTTTAAAATCTAGTGCCATTTTATCAATAGTAAGCTTATTTTCTATCATTTCTATCTTAAATAGAAAAATAAAAACCAAGCTTATAAGGACAAAGGCCAAAAATATTTGATATTTGTCTGGTATCTTTAAGCTAATTAAGATTACAAATATTAGCCCTACCAAAACTAAGGGGATATAGCTAGTATTTATTTGCTCTATATTTAAAAATACCAAGGCACTTATATAAGTAAACCCCACCTTTACTAAGGCGGATAAGAAGCCATCCCTGAAGGATGTAAGGGCAAGTACCACTGGAATTAAAGCCATAAATATCAGGCTATATCTAGATAAGTACAGACTGATAAGGCTCAGGCAAGCAATAAATATAGCTCCTGTAATCTTATTTACGCTTTCTGTTAATGTCATAAAATCTCCATATAAAAATTTAGCAATTTTTACTATTATACTGTACTTTAAATTCCTATTTTAACAATATTTATAAAGGCTAGACTTGCCAATATATATTAAAAATATTGACAAAGTCTAGCCGATTTTTAAAGTTATTTATTTTTTTCTAAGCGTAGGAATGTAGGGATGGAATAAAGGTATTTACGCCAATATAAGTGAAAACTACACATATAAAGCCAACTATAGCAAAGATAGCTGCTCTTTTTCCTTGCCAGCCTCTTGACCTTCTTAGATGTAGATAGATGGCATAGATTATCCATGTGATGAAGGACCAAGTTTCCTTAGGATCCCAAGCCCAATACCTACCCCAGGCTGATTCTGCCCAGATGGCACCAGTAATCATAACCATACTCAAAAAGATAAAACCAAAGGCAATAATCCTATAGGCAATCTCATCTAGCTTTTCCTTTTCAGCTATGCCTTTATTAAAGGCATTATCTGAGAATTTATCTCTTAAAAGATACATAGCAGAAATACCAGCTGCAACAGCAAAGGCACCGTAGGAAAGAATTGCAAGAGTAACATGGATTGCAAGCCACTTGCTATCAAGGGCTGGCATTAGAGGTCTGATTGTCTTATCTCTCATAGCTGCATAGCCGATTATTAAAAATAGAATCGGACTAACAAAGGTACCCATAGCTAGAAGTTTATACTTCTTTTCAAAAATTAAATAGCAAAGGGCTATTCCCCAGGCAAAGGCGCTTGCAAATTCGTATTGGTTGGAAAGTGGGAGCCTTCCAGCATTTATAGTTCTTACAATTATAGCGAGGGTGTGGGATATAAAGGCGACCATCATGATATTTTTGCCTATTATCCCCCATTTTTCTGTCTTATTTACAAATAATATTATAAATAGAAACATGGCAATCAAATAGCCAAACAAGGCTAGGTAGAAAAGTAAATTTTCTATATTTAATAAATTAATCATATTTTTCTTCTCCAATAATTTTTTCTAATTTTTCCTTAGATATCTTATCTTTTTTGGCATATTTTACGAATAGATAAGAAAAGTCGTCATCTTCTACCAGGATAAAATCCCTTGGATTGATGTAGAAGGATAGGAAGAGTCCAACCATTAGTAAGCCTGCTCCTATGAGGGCAATATTTTTACCTGGGTCATGGGCCACTTGCAAGAGGGTAAACATCTGAGGGTTATCAATCACAAAGCTATACTCTTCCCATTTGATAGGCTCTCCTGGGTGGTTAAGGCCCATATCTACCCTTTCTCCATCATAAAATATAGCATACAAAGCTACAGGATGATGTAAAAATGGTGACTTAGTTCTAGGTTTCATCATACTAGTTTCATCAAAGTCTGGATAAAAATCTACAAATTGTAGGGCGATTTTTTTATTATCAGCTATAAAGAAGTCACCCTTATAAATGAGTTTTTCTTCAAAAAACTTTTTATCCTTAAATAATTTAGCCTCATAGGCCCAGCCTGTTGAATTTTGGTAGATATTGAATCCATCAAACCTAAAAGGCTTATTTACCATGGTGAGGCCCTCATCAAGTTTTTTATTATCCTTATCAAGGACTTCTAAACTTGTTATATATTGGTCAACTGTATAGTCTTCTCTAAATAAAACATCGTATTGGTTAATTTTAATCTTTTTATCAGAATTTTGAAGATCTAGGATACTTCCAGGTACTCCATGTACAAATTCATCAAAGCCCTTGTAGCGACCAAAGGCGAAGGCTAGAATAATTATGATTATCGATAGATGGGTAAGCCATGAGCCCAAATGTCCTATCTTGCCATCAAACTTATAATAAACTTTTTTCCCATCGATTTCAGTTTCTTTTGGGCTTTTGACCTTTAAGATTTCAAAAATATCAGAATCTTTTTTTATCTTTTCAAACTTCTGATAATTCTTTAGCCTTACTTTTATATCTGGATCTTTAAAGGATTTTTCAAAAATTATCTTGAAGCGGTTTATGCTACAAAATAATAAATTTACCAGCAAAAGAAGGGTTAATAAAATATACCACCAAGACGAGTAAACCTTGTCAAAATCACATAAAATTATGATTTTCCCAAAAGATGGATAGGCTTCAAGGTAGAATCTTGGATCATTTCCTTGAGGAATTAGGGTCCCAATAATAGATGTCAGGGCTATTATTATTAGTAAAATAATCCCAGTCCTCATGGAATAGAAACTTTTTATAATTTTTTTTATAATTTTTTTCATTTTTTATCCTCAAAGTAAAAGGACTCTGTGGGAGTCCATTACTTTTATTCATATTTACTTAAAATTTCCATGCCTTGGTCTACTAGAGCTTCGGCTTCATCTAAGTTTTTATGAGCTTTATTTGAGTTATGGAAGCCTTCACCATTTTCTACCCAAACAAAATCCCATTTAAACTGAGCGTGTCTGTGAATCTCGTGTAGTTTATCCTTATCTTCTTTTGATAAGTCGCCTTTTTCGACATGGCTTGCAAATAGGTCAATGAATTTTTTAAGCTTATCGCTTACTTCATTTGTCCTATCATATACACCTTGCTGAACTTCTTCAACCCAAGCAATCATATCATCTTCACTCTTACCAGCGTGGCAAGATAGGCAAGAATTCTTGATTGTCTCTTTGGATTTAAGTGGACTTGTCCAGTGGTGAGATTTAAATTTATTGCCCTTTTCATCTTCTACTATTGGCATGTGACAATCTATACAAGAAAGTCCTGCAGCATCGTGGACTGATCCCATAAAGGTTTCAAACTCAGGGTGTTGGGCCTTAAGTAGTCCTGTGCCTGTAGCTGGGTGTTCCCAATCATTAAAGTCAATTTCATCGTAATATTTTAGCATATCATCAGTTTCAAAACCGTACTTATAAGGTAAAATTACCTCTTTAGTTTCTGGATCTAGATAATACTCTACGTGACATTGGGCACAAGATAGGCTATCAACCTTGGCATTGTTAGAATTGACCCTACCTTCATCAATTTGTTTTCTAAAGTGTTCTCTTGTTACCTGGACTGTACCGATATCATCCATATGGCAATCATAGCAAGAAATAGTCTGCATTCCAGGATGGTCTTTAACAAACTGATCAAAATCCATGCTATTTACATCTATGCCATCTTTTTCAAGGGCAGCTACAAAGTCAGCACTCTTACAAGCAAGACAAGATGCACCTGGCTTAGGTCTTTCGGTATTTATGGCATCTTCTAGAGCATATGTATGGCCCCTTGCCCTGTCGTATTGTTTGGCAAAGACATAACCATCATAAAATTCTCTAAGATTAGGATGAGCTTCTAGATAGTCAACTTGGACAGAACCACCAAATTTTGTTTCGCTCATATCTGCATTGGCCTTATATGTGGCAAAAACGCCTGGATATGTATCTTTGTAATCTTCTGCTGTTTTTATTTCTTTATCTTGTGAACATGCACTAAGGGCAAGCAGAAGGCCTGAGGCTATAAAAACCTTTGCAATTTTCTTAAACATATGGGCTCCTTTCATAATTTCAAATAATACTTCTTAATATTATTATAAACTATTTTGTTACAATATACAAGAAAGTTTTTTATAAAGCTAAAATACATTTTATTCTAGGCCTAAACAGGTATAATAAAGGAACAATAAGAGGAGTAAAGGATGACAAATTTACAAACAAAAAACTATGATCTATCAATCATTTCTGATCCTCACGTTATAGATCAAAGTTTAATTGCAGATACTGAAAATTTAAGAAAAGAATTAAAAATAGAAAGAAAACTTGTAGTTGAGAGCGAGTACTTATTTAAAAAATCCTTGGAAATGGTGGATAAGGTTGCCAGTAAATTTTTAATCCTTTCTGGAGATTTGACCAAGGAAGGAGAATACCTAAGCCACAAGAAGGCTGCTAGTCTTATTGATGAATGGAAAAACAAAGACAAAGATCGCAAGGCCTTTATAATACCAGGTAACCACGACATAAATTCCAAAAAGGCCTACGATTATAAAAATGATGGCCCTGCCCAAATGACTAGTCCAAGAGACTTTGAAGAAATTTATAAATCTATCTATGAAGATGATTCTATATTAGAATTCTATAAGGATAGCCCAATTTTTAAAGCCTATCTAGCAGATGTAAACGAAAAATACAAGAGGGATGATAAATATTCCTACTATGCAAATGGCTATCTATCATACGTTGCAAGGGTTAAAAAAGATTTTAAATACGAAAATGGCCTAACTATCATCATGATTGATAGCTCAATTTACGCTGCAGATAAGGAACAAAAACACAGGGATGGGATCTGCAATGTAGTAGGATCTATCTCAAAAGAACAACTAAGGTGGATTGCCGATAAGATTGATGAAGCCAAGGCCCGCAAGGATATGGTTATAGCTGTAAGTCACCACGCCTTTATCCCTAATTTTAGAAACCAAGAGCTAGTATTTTCTCCATTTATAATCAAAGAATACAAGACTAAGATAGAAGATAGAGACCCTAGATTAAATAATAAAACTCCTATAGAAGTCTTAGCTGATAATGGTATAAAATTCATCTTCACCGGCCACTTACACGAAAATGGTACAGCTAAGTTTACCACAGAAGAAGGAAAGCTTATCTACAATATACAAACAGGATCAACCATAACCTATCCCCTACCAATCAGACACCTAAAGATAGTAAACAAAACTGGTGAAAGCCATGGTTTTGAAATTTCTGTAAAGACCGAACTAATTAGGGACTTTTCCTTTGTAGATGAAAAGAATGAGAAAAAATTTGTAGATGATGCCACAATCTACACTCTCGAAAATCAATTGTCCCTAAAGGAAGTAATATCAAATTATATAAGAATCCAGGCCAACAATCCAAAGCTTGAGGACCTAGATATAAAAAAGGAAATAATCAAGCAAATAAATTCCAATATGGATACCAAGCTTCCTTATAATAATTATATGGATGCCTATGTTTTTCCAAAAATAAGCCGCTTTTTCCCAATGAGAAAGCCTTTTGTGGGCAAAATCGAACTAATAGAAAAAAATGGCAAGCACAAAATTTTAATAAAGGCCATTGGCAATAGGATTCACATAAAATCTGATAATATAGAACTAGCCCTAGATGAGATTTTTAAACAGATAGATAAGAAAATCCTCTATCCACCCCTTCTTATTTATTTTATAGAAAAAATCTTAACAAAAGAATTTAAAATGCCTATAGATAGCAAGGGCCACACCTTCTATGATTTTGCCAACTACATCTACCAATATCGTTCTACAAATAATGATAGGCCTGACTATGTGGATGCCATGATAGCTAGGCTTAATGATAAGTTTTACAATATTATCAATGAACTAATTGATTATGCGGCAGATGAGATAAACGAAGCCTTTGACTATGTTACAAGCCATATAGTTTTTGAGATTGATGGATCTAAGGATAAATTCTACGATACTCTAATCCAAACTGAAGGAATCACATCCAATATTTTTTATAAACACATGAGGTCAAAGGTTAATAATCTAAGAGATTTCCTAGATTTCTTCTCAAGATTTATCACAAAAAAAGCACACATAAATGGTGTAGACCTTGCCAAAAAAATTGCCCACTCCCATTCTATAAGGAAGGTCAAGATGGATGTAAGTGATATGATGTTTGGCCAAAGATCTCTCCGTAAATTTATCACTGATATGATTGGTGAAATGAGTGAGGATATGGCAAAGATATACCAAAATGATCAAGATAATGATGTAGATTATTATTTCAACTATATAGAATACGATGATTTTGAGACAAAAAAAGACTCCTAAGCTTAGCTTAGGAGCTATTTTTATCTGTAATCTTCTTCTGAAAAATCAGGATCTTGGGTGAAATTTAGGCCTAGTTTTCTAAGCATAGATTTTTGTGAATCATTTAGAATGACTGTTGAATGGGCATCTAGTCCCTTAAGTTTACCAATTTGCTTAATTGCCATGTGAGTTAAAGGATTAGTTGTCGCTGAGATTGAAAGAGCTATTAGCATTTCATTTACAGAAAGACTTGTCTCATCACTACCTAGCTCTTTTGTCTTTAGACTTGATACTGGCTCTATTATATGAGGAGAGATAAGTAAAATTTCATCATCAAGGCCTCCAAGCTTCTTAAGGGCATTTAAGATGCATGCTGCTGGAGCTGAAAGAAGGTTTGATTTCTTGCCTGTGATTATATTGCCATCTTCTAGTTCAATAGCAAAAGCATCACTTCCTGCTCTTTTAGCTCTGTCTCTTGCGGCTAGGGCTACTTCCCTATCATCTGGACCTATCTCCATCTGGCTCATTAACATTTGAATCTTTTCTAAAGTATGGACAGGGACCTTGGCTAGTCTGTAATCAACCAGGGTATTGTAGTATCTTCTGATAATTTCTGCCTTAGAAGCCTCACTTGCCTCATTTTCATCTACTATGCAAAAGCCTACCCTATTTACTCCCATATCTGTTGGAGATTTGTATGGTGATGATCCCATTATCTTTTCAAACATCTTTTTTAAGATTGGGAAAGCCTCTACATCCCTATTGTAGGATACGGCTGATATGCCATAGGCCTCAAGATGGTAAGGATCTATCATATTTATATCATCAAGGTCTGCTGTTGCTGCTTCGTAGGCCATATTAACTGGATGTTTTAAAGGTAAATTCCAGATTGGGAAGGTCTCAAATTTGGCATAGGCAGCATTTACTCCCTTTTCATGGTCAAGATACATTTGTGATAAGCAGGTTGCCATCTTTCCTGAACCAGGACCAGGACCAGTAACTACTACTAGGGGTCTTTTGGTTTCGACATGGTCATTTTTACCAAAACCATCTTCTGATATAATTGTGGCCAAATCATTTGGATAGCCTTTTATATCATAAGTTTTATAATTTTTAATACCTAAGTTATCAAGGTATTTAATGTATTTCTTGGCCTTTTCTTGTTCTTCATATTGGGTAATCACAATGGCAGATACCAAAAATCCAAAATCTTCGAGGGCACTTTTAAGCCTTATTGCCTCTGTATCATAAGAGATACCGTTATCTCCCCTAATCTTTGAGCTTTCTATGTCTTTGGCATTTATTGTTATGATTATTTCTGTCTTATCTTTAATATTTAGAAGCATTCGTAGTTTACTATCAGGCAAAAATCCTGGCAATACCCTAGAAGCATGAGCATCATCAAAGAGCTTGCCTCCAAATTCTAGGTAGAGCTTGTCAAAGTGGCTGATTCTTTCAAGAATTTTTTCTGATTGTTCTTTTATATATTTATCGTTATCAAAAGCTAATTTCATCCTTACCTCCATTTATTACTTAATGATTATACCAAGTTTTTCTCAAAAAAAAATAAGACGTAAAAATTTTACGCCCTATTCTGTTATTATTGTTTTTGCAGTGTTTAGCAAGATTAAGATATCATTTTTGATTGAAAGATTTTCTATATATTTTAATTTTAGGTCAATTTTTATAGGCAAAATCTTTTCTAAATAAATTTTCTCACTAGCTTCTATTGAATTATAATAGTCACTTTCGTTTCTAAATTCTATAGAGGCGTAGTCTGTAATTCCAGGTCTTACGGCAAAGATTACATCATAATAATTATCGTAGAGACCTACCATCTTTGGTGTCTCAGGTCTTGGTCCAACTAAGGACATATCTCCTGCTAGTACATTAAAAAACTGTGGCAATTCATCTATCTTCCATTTTCTTAAAAAGCCACCCACCCTTGTGATACGCGGGTCATTTTTGACTGTGAGGTTGTCAAGATTTTTGTCTGCACCAACCATCATGGTCCTAAATTTGATAATGTAAAATGGCTTTTTGTCCTTGCCAAGTCTTTCCTGCCTATAAAATACAGGGCCTTTAGAGTCTAACTTGATAGCTAGGGCAATTATTCCCACCGGTATCAAGATTAGAATTATCACTAGTAGTGAAATCAAAATATCAAAGAGCCTTTTGAAAAATAGGCTGATTTTTTTATTATTCAGTTTTTGATATATTAAATCTTCATTAATTTTTTTCACTTTTATCCTCAAATTTTGAAATCTCTCAATATTAAACTTCAAAATCTAAAATTGTCTAGGTCTAGCTTAGCTTTCAGGCCATCCTTCTGTCTTAAATTGATTTCCTTCATGGTCAATCCACATTACCTCACAATTATTCTCTTTTGCAAATTTTAAACCATTTTCATAATCAAGTATGAAAAGATATGTGGATATGGTATCTGCAAGAGCTATATCATCTAAAATTACTGATACTGAGGTCCAATTTGTAGATGGATACAAGGTAGCTGGATCTATGATATGGTGGTATCTTTTACCATCTACTACGAAATATCTTTGATAATCACCACTTGTTACTACAGATGTATTTTTAAGGCTAACTACTGCAGAGTAAGGATTATCCTTATCTTCTAGGTCCGGGTTTTGGATAGCTATCTTATAATAAGAATTTTCAGCTCCTGGATTATCTCCAATTAGCATATCATCCCCACCTACTGATAAGATACCATGTTTTAGGCCGGATTCCTTTAGTTTTTCACCAATGATTTTTGTGGCATAACCCTTACCAATGGCTCCGATATCTATTTTAACATCCTTATCATTTATATATACTGTAGAGTTTTCCTCATCAATTTCTATAGCATCTATATCCTTATGCTTGCTTGCCTTTACCAGGTCATCTTCTGCTGGGATTGCTGCCTTGTCAGGATTATTGATTGACATTTCTCTAAAATCATGCCATAAACCTAAAAGTGATCCCATGGCTATATCTATCTTGCCATCTGTAAGCTTATACATTTCTTTAGAATATTTTGTTAAGTCTATAATTGCTTTATCGACCTTAACTGGCTTTATACCAGCATTTTGATTTATTGTATAGAAGTTGTTTACTCCTTCAAACTCATCGTAAGAGTTATAAAGCTTGTGATATATACTTAATTCTTCTTCTAGAATTCCTACTAATCTATCAAATTCTTCATCATTTTCTGTATAGGCTATGAAGCTTGTAATTGTGTCAAAATAATCATATATATTTATCTGATTTTTTACAAGTTTTCCATCAATAGATGTTTCCTTAGTTTCTTCTTTACTTTCTTCCTTATTCTCTTCTTGGCCTACTTCTTCCTGGTTTGTAGAATTTTCATCATTTGTAGAATCATCTTCTACAGCTGTAAGTTTTGGCTTTGTTTCTTCTGTATTTTCTTTATTGTTAGCACAAGCTGTTAGTGTCAGCGCTAGTGCCAATAGTCCTATATATTTTCTCATAGTATTTTATTTATGTTAATTGTCTCCATGTCTTTATTTATTGATAGGCCTTCTTCTTCAGCCCAATTTAAGAGAACGTCAGCTGCTACCTTATCCCTAAATTCATTCCATTCAGATTCTAGACCTAATTCATATACTGTGTCCAAAAACTCAGCTGCTGGTGCAATAAATTCTGCATTATCTATAAAGGCATCCCTATCTCTTTTACCTAGGCTTGAAATAAAGGCATCTCTTATGTCTGATCCATCTATTTCATCCTTGCCTGGCATTAATATATAATGCTCTACATCATCGTCTATGTCAATATAGGATTTTACTATATCCTCTCTTGTTTGAATTTCTTGATTTATCCTAATAAAATCAAGAGATTCTGTGTTTAACCACATATTTTTTAGATATGAGTCTTCATCTATCAAGGTCCATTTTTCTACTAACCAAGATAGGTTGATTGGTTTTCTATCTTTCATACTTCTCTTATCTTAAAAATAGCTACTTCATATTCCCAAAGCTCTATTTTAAGATTGTTTCCTTTCTTAACTTCTATCTTTCTTTGTTCGTATCTGTAGTCGCCATATTTACTTGATCTAGAATTTAAAACTTCCTCAAATTCCAAGTCTTCATCATAAGGTATTTCATATCCTCCTTGATAGACACCTGTCATATTTAGGACAACTAAGAACCTATCCTCATCTGCCCTTCTCTCATAGGCAAATACAGAGTTTGTATTATCATCTACTACCTTCCACATAAAGCCTTCTTCTTCATAATCATATTTATAAAAGGCCTTCTCATCTAGGTAAAGTTTGTTTAAATCTTTTATAAAATTGTGATAATCTCTGTGGATTGGATAGTCTAAATATTCCCATCTAATCCCTACATTTTCATTCCACTCTTCAAAAGTTGCAATTTCATTGCCCATGAAGTTTAAAAATTTGCCAGGATGGGTCATTTGATAGGCCATGAGGACTTTTAATTGCTTAAACTTATCTTCATAAGAGCCTGCCATCTTATCAACCATAGATTTTTTTAGGTGAACTACCTCATCATGGCTAAGTGGCAAGAGAAATCTCTCGTTTGGGAAATAATACATAGAAAATGTGATATTTCCTTGATAGTCCCTACGATTATATGAGTCGACCTTAAAATATCTAAGGGTGTCATTCATCCAGCCCATATCCCACTTATAATCAAATCCAAGACCGCCTTCGCTTACAGGATGGGTTACCTTTGGATAATTTGAGGAATCTTCTGCAATTCTCATTACATCTAGATGTGTTTTTTCTAGGGTTTCGTTTAGATTCTTAATAAAGAATATATTATCCTCGTGGACTCCTCTGTCAGAATTGCCATTATAAAATACCATATAAGATACAGCATCTATCCTTATCCCATCTAGGTGAAATTCTTCTATAAGATAGGTCATGGATGATTTCATAAAACTTCTGACATGTCCCTTTGAGTAGTCAAAGTTATTTGATCCCCATTCAGAATATTTTAAATCCATATATTCTGATTCATACATGGCTGTACCATCAAAATGATCTAGACCATAATAATCTGATGCATAATGAACAGCTACAACATCTAATATTACCCCAATATTATTTTGATGTAAAAGGTCTACGAATTTTTTAAAGTCTCTTACGCTTCCATACCTGTGACTAATTGCAAAAAATCCTGTTGATTGATAGCCCCAAGATGGATAAAATGGATATTCCGTAACTGGCATTATCTCTACATGGGTATAATTCATCTCTTTGATATAGGCAATAAGCCTATCAACTATGTCTAAGAAATTTACTTGGTTTGTAAATCTTAAAAATGAAGATACGTGTAGCTCGTAGATATTTAGTGGCTTATCGTATCTCTTATCCCTAGTTTTTAGGTATTCTGCATCATTAAAAACATAGTCATCTTCTACGATTTTTGAGGCAAAATCTCCCTCACCATCCATAGCATGGGCAAAGGGATCTGTCTTTTCCACCCAATTGCCATCTTTTACTACAACATATTTGTAATAGTCATTTACTTTTGCATCAAAATATCCAAAGAAATATCCGTATTGGGCATTTTTGCTAAGCTCTCTTATATCCCAAGCTGTGAAGTCCCCCTTGATATATACCTTATCGGCATTTGGTGCATAGACCCTAAATTCGTAACCATCACCTTTTTTGATTGGTCCCCAAATCTTGTGGCCAATACTTGAGTTACCATCAATATAATCTTTTATTTTGTCATAGTCTGTCGATAATATATTAACTTTCATGAGTACTTCCTATTAAATTTTCTATATGCTTGGATAATATCTCGATTCCCTTGGTGTTTTTTGCTCCTCTTGGAATAATTATGTCTGCATATTTTTTGCTCGGCTCAACATATTTTTCATGCATCGGTTTTACTTGCTCTATATATTGGGTTAGGCAAGATTCTATAGATCTGCCCCTCTCCTTGGTATCTCTTAATATTCTTCTTTTTAGCCTAACATCACTATCAGCATCCACAAAGACCTTGGTATCTGTGATTTCCCTAATTTTTTTATCATAGAGAACCAGAATACCTTCAATTAATATAATCTTTTTAGGGCTAATCTTTTTTGTTTCCTTGCTTCTAGTGTGGATAGTGTAGTCATAAATAGGCATTTCGATGTCATTTCCTTCTAATAATTTATTTAAATCATCATAAAATAAATCATTGTCAAAGGCTTTAGGGTGGTCGTAATTTAGGCCAACCCTATCTTCAAAAGCCAAGTCATCATGGGCCTTGTAATAATTATCATGACCAATTACTACAAGATCGCTTTCAAATTCTTTGGCTAAAAGCTTTACTATCGAAGATTTACCACTAGCAGAGCCTCCTGCAACAGCTAAGATTTTAGGTTTAATCATAGTTTAATCTCGTTTTTGATTGTCCCTTCTAGGTATGAATATAAGTTGTCAAAGACAATATCCGCCCTTATTTGCATGGCTTCTTGGGTATAGAAGGCAACATGATTTGTCAAAAGAACATTTTTGGCATTTCTAAGTGGATAATCCTTTGGAAGTGGTGGTTCCATATCAAAAACATCTATACCTGCACGGAGCTTATCTTCATTTAATAACTTGGCTAGGTAGTCATTGTCTACAACAGCCCCCCTTGCACAATTTATTAGTACAGCCTTATCTTTCATTAGGTCAAGCTCTTCTTTACCAAGGAAATGTTTGGTTTCTTTATTATTTGGTATATGAAGAGAAACTATATCAGCTTCCTTTAATAGGGTCTTTAGGTCAACGTATTCTACGCCAAGTGCCTTGATTTCTTCTTTTTCTGTCCTTGAATAAGCTATTATCTTGCAACCAAATACTTGTAAGATTTCGATAAGTTTTTTGCCTATATTTCCTGTACCGATTACACCAAAGGTCTTGCCCTTTATTAGGGAGCCTAAAAGGTAATTGTTTGTGTCCTCAAAGATATTTGCCTTGTTTTCGTTGAATTTTCTTAAGACACCAATTGTAAGTCCTATAACTAGCTCTGCTACAGAATCATCAGAATAACCTGAAGCATTTAGGACCTTTATGCCTCTTTCCTTGCAAGCATCAAGGTCTACATGGTCTACACCAGTAAAGGCTACATCTATAAGCTTAAGATTAGTCGCCTCAATTACCTTTCCACTTACTGGCTTGTTTGTAATTATGGCTATATCAGTATCTTTGAGTCTATCTATTTTTTCATCCTCATCCTTAGCACTCTCATTAAAATATTCAAATTCATGACCAAGGGCCTCTATTTTTTCTTTTTGCTCTAAGATGTATGATTCTTTAACTTCTAATGGATCTATAAGACTAATTTTCATTAATATGCTCCTTATCGTTTCTTTAAAAAATCTCTTGCATTTATTATACTCTATTTGCAAATAAAGAAGTAATTATATTATGAAAAGCTATTTACTGACTTGAAAAAATGATCCTCTTGCGATAAATTGTTAATAACAATAGAAAGGAATAAGTATGGCGGTAGGAATAGCATTTGACAAAGGGCTTTGCGTAGATGCCCTAAAATATTATTGTGAAGTTTTTGACTTAGATTTTCCTGCAAATATAATCAGATATAGTGATTTTCAAAAATATAATTTACCAGCTGATTTAAAAGATAGGATTTATAGCTCATATCTAGATATTTATGATAATAGGATATATTTTTATGATGTAACCAATGATGACGTATTACAGAAGGGTAATAACGTAAGAATCGTAATAGAAACAAGTTCTGATAATCTTTTCAGGGCCTATATGAATTTTAGAAAGGACTCTAATGTTACCTTTGAGCCCCAGAAATTTAACAACAAATTATTTACAACCCTTATCGACAAATACCAAATAAGCTGGCAGTTTATTGCTGATATTAAGGACTAAAAAAGACCCAAAGCCTATGATTTAGACTTTGCGGTCTTATTTTTTTCTCTTAATTTTTTAAAAAAACTTTGCAAGATTTCAAGCGATTCTTCTGCCATAAGTCCATAAGAAATTTCTGGCACATTTAGATGGGGGCTGTCTTGGTTAATGAAATTGGTTGAAAAGCATCCTCTTTTGGGATCTGTTTGACCAACTACAAGTCTTTTTATCCTTGAATGCATTATAGCTCCCGCACACATTATGCAAGGTTCTAAAGTCGTATAGATTGTGCATTCTTCAAGTCTAAAATCTCCGATTTTTTCTCCCGCTTGTCTTAGGGCATAGATTTCTGCGTGATTTAAGGCAGATTTGCCCTTGTAGGTGAAATTGTGGCCCCTACCTACAATTTTATCCTCAAAAACAACAACGGCCCCTATTGGGACCTCGTCTATTGCTTTTGCAAGTTTGGCCTCATAGAGGGCCTCATTCATAAAAAATTTATCTTTTTCATTAAATATATCTTGCATATAAAATTTCCTTTTGGTGTACCGAAGAGGATTCGAACCTCCGACACCTGCCTTAGGAGGGCAGTGCTCTATCCAGCTGAGCTACCGGTACATAAAAAGCAAAATAAATTTGCTTTTATCTTGCTATTAATGTTTTTAGTAGAAAATCTGAGCTATCTTTGATAGTTCTGATTATTCTTGAGAAAAGTGTCGCCCTATCTAAAGCTTTTTTAGAATAAAGGCCAACTTTTTCATGTTCATCTTTGTATGATACCTCGACTTCACCTAGGTCTTCACCTTCTTTAATAGGTGCCTTGATGCCGTCTTTTATATTATACACCACTTTTGGATTTTCGCCTTCTTTTACTATCATTTTTATATCTTCTTTAGGAAAAAGCTCTATATATCCTTGTTTTACGGTTGGATCTTTTTTTGTAGCGGCTGCTACATTTGTATCAAGAACTGTCCTTTGTGAATAATATTTGCTTACATAATAGATTAAATCACTCATTACAAGGTTACGGGTATCTTTTTGATCTGCTCCCATAACTACACCGATAGTCCTGAAGGTATCTTTGCTATCAAGCTTGCTCATATCACAAGTTGTAACTAAGCAAAAGCCTGCCGCATCTGTTGTTCCTGTCTTTAAACCATCGACCCCTTCGATTTCATCCATTAAAGGTATGGTTGATTTTTTATCTATGTCCTTAGCAGGATTTTTTATCTCTCTGATAGCTGTATAATCAAGGATTTGTGGGTAAGTTTTGATTATATGAGCACTTAACTTAAATAAATCCCTTGCAGATGATGAATTTTGAAGACCATCTTCTGTTTCTATACCGCTAGCATTGTAGTATACTTGGCTTTCAAGACCTAGCTCTTTGGCCTTTTCATTCATTTTCCTAGCAAAGGCTGCCTCTGATACTTCTAGGGTATTGGCAAGAAGATAGGCACAGTCATTTCCACTTACGGCTATAAGACCTTCTATTAATTCTTTGACAGTATAGGTCATACCATCTTTTACGCCAAGAGCTGAATATTCCCAACTAGTTAGCTTTTCGCTTTCGCTATCTGCTACAACCTTTGTATCTAGGCTAATTTTTCCTTCATCTATGGCTTCTTCTACTAATAAAAAAGTCATGAGTTTGCTAAGAGATGCCATTGGCATTGACTCATCAGCATTTTTTTCATAATAGACTTCGCCTGTTTCCTCATTGGCAATTAGATAGGCTTTTACATTATCATCTAGCCCTACTATCTTATTTTGGCTAGCAGCCATGCTTGTTGGCATTAGACCTATAAGTATTGCCGCAATTAGGCTTAGTATTTTAAATTTACTCTTCACTACTCCTCCTAGTTTAGAAAAGATTCTAACTTTTTATAATTATCCCTCAAAAGTTTAAGAGTTTTTACATCTATTGCCCTATCATAGCTAAATCCTAAGACATCTGCCTCTTGCATACCGATTTTTCTAAACAATATACAGGCCTTAAAGAGGGAATTGTAGATATTTAATGGATTGATGTCGTGGAAGGTATCTTCCAAGTCATCCTTATATTCTTTAACTAAGGTATGGGTAAATTCTCTGCCATCTTTTCCTATATCACGTTTGCCATTAAATTTATTAATAACATGGATCCTTAGCATATTTATTAGCTCATTTCTTAGCTCATTCATCTTTATTGATGCAGCTAGATAATTGTTTTCTTTAAGATAAAGGGATACTTCTATTGCGTAGGCAAAAAAGTTTTTGACTGTCTTTTCAAATTCATATTCTTTTATCGAGCTTAAACTATAGTCATCATTAGCAGCAAGCCTTTCGCTTCCTGGTTTGTTATATAAAAATTCTATATCATTTGGAAGAGTTTTTATAAAGGATTCTGCTATATCACTTGCTATAATTGATTCTGATATCTTGATATCATCTTCTTTGTATAAGTCTATAGTTGTATAGGTAAACTTATTTTTGTCGATTTCTGCTATATCTTTGCTTCTTTTGCTAAAGATCACATCTTCAAATAGACTTTCAAATTCCTCTTCAAGTTTGCCTATTATTACATTGTTAACTATAGTATAAATGTGATAAAATTCATCATTGTTATATCTTTTGATATAAAAAATAGATTCTATCGACTCATTTTTATTGGCATAATCTTTTATTCTTTGTGAAATATCATTTCTCATTTTCACACCAACTTTCTATAAAGCGTTTTAATAACCTTGCAGTGAGTCCCCATATGACAGGCTCTGTGTCATAAAAGGAAAGCTCACTTACACCTGCCACAAATTTATAGTCTATACCATTTGGTATTTTCTCAAAGGGAAAGCCTTGTGGAAAATTTAATCTATATGGACAAACATAGGTTACAGGCGGGTTGGATTTTAGAAAATCAATATCAACTGTAAATATCGTTTCTACTTCTTTATTATACTTTATTTCATCGAAATTTTTATTAATTCTTCCATAAAAACTCTTGATATAACTATTGGAAGATGTTAGAATTGTCGATGAATATCCTAAATACTCAATATCATCCTCATCTAAGAGGAGTTCTTCCATAGTCTCTCTTATGGCTGCATCCTTAAAATTTTCACCTTCTTCAAGACCACCACCCGGAAATGATACCTCACCAGGCTGTCTAACTAGTTTGCTTCTTTTTTCAAATAGTATATGGTCTTTGCCATTTACTTCTATTATAGGAATGAAGACTGCATAAAAAGATAATTTTTCATAAAAGTCATCATCTACTTTTAAATATTTCATATAAACCTCTAATAAAATCATATATAAATTGAGTGATAAAGTCAAGTTTAATAGTATAATAAATTGTCATGAAAGGAGATTTTATGTTTAAAGAATTTAAAGAGTTTATATCACGTGGAAATGTGATTGATATGGCTATAGGTATCATCATGGGTTCTGCCTTTACTGCTATTGTAAAAAGCATGGTTGATGATCTACTAATGCCAATTATAGCCGGCCTTACTGCTGGTGTTAATTATGAAGACCTTGTAATAAATATTGGTGGGGCTAGCCTTAAAATCGGCAACTTTATAAATGCTATTATTTCATTTTTAATCATTGCCTTTGTAATGTTCTTGATAGTTAAAGCCATAAATTCTCTACACAAAAAAGAAGAGAAAGAAGTGACTACAAAAGATTGTCCTTACTGCCAAAGTGAAATTGATATCAAGGCTAGTAGATGTCCACACTGTACATCTAAGCTTGAAAACTATTCAAACGAATTAGAATAATTTAAAAGTCCCGATCTTAGTTTTCTAAGTCGGGACTTTTTCTATCTTTTCTTCTCTTTTACATAGTCACAGGCTGAGCATTTTATCTCGTCTGTCTTTCTATTTTTCTTATGGATTAGGAGATTGCCGCATTCTGGGCATTTTTCACCTGTTGGTGGATCCCATAGGGCGTAGTCACAATCTGGGAAATTATTGCAACCATAAAATCTCTTACCCCTCTTTGATACCTTCTCTATTATCTCTCCATCCTTACATTTTGGACATTTGACTCCAGTTGTTTTTATTATTGACTTGGTAAAGTCACAATCTGGAAAACCAGTGCATCCAATAAATTTACCATTGCGTCCGTGCTTTATGGCCAAAGGCTTGCCGCATTTTGGACATTTTTCATCAAGGACCTTATCTTTTACCTTATAATCTGTAGTGTCTTTCTTGACATTTTCCATATCCTTGCTGAAATCCTTATAAAAAGCTCCTAGGACATCCTTCCAGAAAACTTCATTTTCTGCTATCTTATCCAATTGACTTTCCATTTCAGCTGTAAATTCTACATTTATTACATCGTCAAAATTTTCTTGGAGGAAGTCATTTACAGTTTTTCCTAACTTTGTAGGATATATTGACCTACCATCTAGCTCGACGTAATTTCTTGACATAATTTGGTTGATTGTTGCTGAATAGGTTGATGGCCTACCGATTCCAAATTCTTCTAGGGTCTTTACTAACGATGCTTCTGTATATCTTGCAGGTGGATTTGTAAAGTGCTGGTCTTTTTCAATCTTTGTAGCACTTATGACATCCCTTTCATTTAAGTCTGGCAAAATATTTTCATTATCAAGATTTCCTGATAACTTATTAAAACCATCAAAGATTGTAATTTTACCATTTGACCTAAAGATTAAACCATTATTATCAAAGCTAATTTGTGTTGAAAGATATTCGTAATCTGCCATCTGGCTTGCTACTACCCTAGACCAGATTAGCTTATAGAGCTTATATTGTTGGTCTGATAAATAGGCCTTTAGGCTTATTGGGTCCCTGTAGATGGATGTTGGTCTTATAGCTTCGTGGGCATCTTGGCTGCCCTTTTTCTTTGCTCCATAGGTCTTACCCTTAGAGGCATACTTTTCTCCATACTTTTCCTTGATATATTTGAGGGATTCGCCTACTATCTCGCTTGAAATCCTTGTGGCATCTGTTCTCATGTAGGATATTAGACCTACAGTTCCCTCATGGCCAATGTCTATACCCTCGTAGAGCTGTTGGGCTAATTGCATGGTAAATTTGGTTGAAAAACCAAGCTTATTAGATGCATCTTGTTGGAGAGTTGAAGTTGTGTATGGGGCCTGAGCCTTACGTCTTTTCTTTGTTTTTGTAACATTGACTACTTCAAATTTATCCTTGTCAATCTTATTTAAGACCTTATCAGCTCCGGATTCGTTTGAAACTTTCATTTTTTTACTCTTTGATCCATAAAACTCAGATTCAAAGTCTATATTTTCATATTTATGTTTGGCCTTGATGGTCCAATATTCTTCTGGGATAAATTTATCGATCTCATCTTGCCTATCTACTACTAGCTTGAGGGCAATGGATTGAACACGACCTGCTGATAGGCCTGCCTTGACTCTCTTCCAAAGGATTGGACTTATTTCATAACCTACTATCCTATCCATGACCCTTCTTGCCTGTTGGGCATCTACAAGGTTCTTGTCGATTTTCCTTGGGTTTTTGATAGCATTTAGGACGTTATTTTTAGTTATTTCATGAAATTCCACCCTATTTTTCGCCTCTGGATCTAGACCTAAAAGAAATTGCAAGTGCCAGCTTATGGCCTCACCTTCCCTATCAGGGTCTGTCGCAAGATAAATATTATCAGCATTATCAGCTTCTTTTTTTAATTCATTAATAGTTTTCGCCCTGCCCCTTACTTTTATGTATTCAGGTTCAAAGTTATTTTCTATATCAACTCCAAATTTAGACTTAGGCAAATCTCTTAGGTGGCCTACTGTGGCCTTTACCTTATAATTTCTGCCTAGCATTTTTGAAATTGACCTAGCCTTGGTTGGCGACTCAACTATTACTAGATTTTTTGCCAAATTCTCACTCCTTTATGGTAAATTCGTTATTTCCAATATTTTCGATTATATCTTTAAGCTCCAAACTCGTAAGCAAAAAGTTTATTACATCTATTTCTAAATCCAAATTTAATGATAGGTCATCTGGATTTGAGTTTGGGTTATTCTCAATATATCTTACTACAGCCTCTTCATCCTTATCAAGGGCAGAATAATCTATTTGTCTTTTTGTGGCCTTCCTATCTAAAAGATAATCAAGCTCTTCAAGGATATCATCGGCATTTGTTATAAGTTTTGATCCTTCCTGTATTAGCATATTTGTGCCCTTTGAATAAATGGAATTGATATTGCCAGGAACGGCAAAAACTTCCTTGCCTTGTTCTAGGGCACACCTAGTTGTAATCATTGTTCCTGACTTCTCCTTAGCTTCTATAACAACAGTTGCCAGAGAAATCCCTGATATTATCCTATTTCTCCTCGGAAAATTGTAGGCTAAAGGCTGAGTTCCTAGGGGAAATTCTGAAAGAATTAAGCCTTCTTCAGCAATTTTTTCGTACAAAAACTTATTGGCCTTGGGGTAAATCTCATCAATCCCACAGCCAATCACCCCGATTGTCCTGCCTCCCACATCAAGTGTTGCCTTATGGCACATGGCATCTATCCCATAAGCAAGGCCTGATACTGTGGTTAATCCTGCTGCTGACACCTGACTGGCTAGGTTTTTGCAGGCCCACTTACCATAGTCCGTACACTTTCTAGCACCAACAAAGGCAATAGACTTACTATCATTTTCCTGATCAAGCCTTCCCTTATAATAAAGGATGGCTGGTCTATCGTCTATATATCTGAGGTTTTCTGGATAGTCATCATCAAGGATTGTAACATAATTTATTCCAAGCCTCTGGATTTTTTCATAATATTTTTCAAAGGCCTCGAGGTTTTTGTAGTCAAATATCTTTTCATAAAGCTTATCGAATAAATTGGAAAAATATGGCCTATCCTTTTCGAAAAAATCCTCAAGTAGATTTTCTTCATACAAGTCAAGGATGGTCATATTATTTATGTATATAAAGTTTAAATATAATAAAATTTCTCTCTTATCAAAACGCATTTTCTATGTAATTTATCTTTCTTGTATCAAGGTAAACTTCGCACACATCATAGCGGCTGATGAAGTCAAACATCTTATTTTCCGCTAAAAAGGCCTGGCTTGCCTTGATAATTCTCTGTTGCTTATAAAAATCCACAGCCTCTGCTGCATAGGCGAAGTTATCACTCTTTCTAGTCTTAACCTCAACAAAGGCAAGGGTTTGGTCCTTGAAGGCAATTATATCAATTTCCCCAAAGGTCTTGGAAAAATTCCTAGCAAGTATCCTATAGCCATTTTCTAGCAAATATTTTTCAGTGAGATTTTCTCCAAAATCTCCAATATTTCTCTTAAGTGTCATATGAAAGATAGCTGCCTTTCGTGAAATTTCCTAAGGAAGGTCTGCCTATGGATGGGTGTTTCTCCAAGCCTTTCAAGGCCTTCATAGTGGGCCTTTGTCCCGTAGCCAAAATTTGTCTCAAAATGGTAGCCCGGATAAATTTTTGCAAAATTAATCATGATATCATCCCTTCTTATCTTGGCTAAAATTGAGGCACAGGAGATGGCATATTCGTTAAGATCTCCCTTTACAATGTTTAATTGGGGAATAGGGGTATTAATCCTTTCAGCATCGATTAAGACTATATCTGGGACAATTTCAAGGCCATTTAGAGCATCTTCCATGGCCCTATGGGTTGCTTCCTTTATATTAAGCTGGTCAATCTTATGATTATTGGCATAGCCATAGGAATATGCTAGACAGTCTTTGAGGATTTTCTCCTTTAAATCTAGCATTTTCTTGCGGCTTAGCTTTTTAGAATCGGTGACCCCCTCTATGTGAGAATCCTTTTTCATAATCACAGCACAGGTCACAACTGGCCCTGCCAAAGGCCCCCTGCCCACCTCATCTATACCTGCTAGGTAGTCATATTTTTCATATATTTCTTTTTTTATGTCATCATTGTATTCTGAATATTTCATATCTTCTCAAGGGTAATTCTTCCAAGCTTGCCAGTTCTAAAGTCATTTAGGATAATTGTCGCAGTCCTTGTATAGTCGAAATCTCCACCAGCTATGAGGGCCCCACGCTTTTTAGCTATTGCTTCATATATTTCAATGGCCTTGGCATTTGGATCTATCCCATACCTTTCTACAAGATTTTCTGGATATAAGTTCTTCATCTCATCTAGGAAATATAGGGTCAAGTCTTCTATATTTAGGATTTCATCCTTAATAGCATTAGTAAAAGATAAGTGAAGACCTGTCCTATCGTCAAATTTTGGCCACAAAACCCCAGGAGTATCTAAAAGCTGGATATTAGCATCAGTCCTTATCCATTGCTTAGTTTGAGTAACACCTGGACGGTTGCCAACCCTTGCCCCCTTTTTCTTTGATACATTATTAATAAAGGTAGACTTGCCAGAGTTTGGAATCCCAACAATCATCATCCTAATTAGGGGATTGTCAATGTTTTTTTCCTTATGTTTGTCAAACTTATCCTTCAAGACCACTCTTGCATGGTCATAAATTCTCTTAGTATTGATTTTCTCCTTAGAATTAAGCAAGATAGCCTCAATCCCCTCATCATGAAAATGCCTAATCCACTTTTGATTTTCAACAGGGTCTGCCAAATCAGCCTTATTCATAATCATAAGTCTAGGCTTGGTCCCAAGTATATCATCAAACATAGGATTTCTAGAAGATTCAGGAATCCTCGCATCAATTATTTCAAGAACTATATCGACAAGCTTCAGATTTTTCTCTATTTCTTCCTTGGTCTTTTTCATATGACCAGGAAACCAATTTATATTAAGTGCCATATCTATCTCCTAACTACTACCTTCTATTATACATAAGTATTGTAAAATTGCATTTTATCTATTTATAAGTCTATAAATATTATATCAAAAATGTATAAATAAAAAAATACCACAGTTTTAAAGTAAAATTCTTACTTAACTGTGGTAATTTCTTATATTTTATTTACAGACTTTTCTATAGTTTTTTTATCCTTAATTTCAATAATCTTATCGTAATACTTGCTATAGTCAATATCCCTCCTATGGGAAATTGATATTAGGGTCTTATCTAGCCTTGCAAAAATTTCTTCAATCTCACTTGCCATTTTTAGGTCAAGGGCAGATGTTGCTTCATCTATCAAGATGATTGGGCTATCCTTATAGAGGGCCCTGGCTATTTCAATTCTTTGCATTTCCCCACCAGAAAGGTTTGACCCTGCATCTTTTATAATTGTCATGTAGCCTTTTTCAAGATTATTTATAAGAGGCTCAAGTCCTGACTTCTTGATGGCTTGATTAAGCTTGTCACGGTCAATCTCATCTTCATTTTCAAAAAGGACAATATTGGCTAGGATAGTATCCCTAAATATCATTGGTTTTTGAGCTACAATAGAGATTTTCTCGTATATTTCCTCACGACTTAGGTTCATTATATTATTATCCATAATGAAAATATCTCCAGAATTTTGGCTGAGTTCCTTGGTAATAAGTTTAAAAATTGTAGACTTACCAGTCCCGCTTGCTCCGCTTATGATTAGGTGGTCATTCTTATTTATCCTAAAGGAAGCCCCTGATAAAATCTCTTTGGCCCCATAGGAAAAGTCAACTTTTGAAAATAATATGTCTGACTTTTCTTCAAAAATTTCTTTATTCTGACCTTGCTCACCTTCAAATTTATCTTCCCTATAAGAATAATCTTCCAAAATCCTTTCCCTAATTTTCTTAGTTGAAATTATATTGCCATAGCTATCTGCAATCTCTTGCATAGGCCAGATTATAATATTCATAAGGCTTAAGAGAACCGGAAAATAAAAGGCTTCTATCTTGCCCCAATAGACAAAAAGGGCTGATAAGAGCATTAAAAATGTCTGCAATATCATGGAAGAGATATTTATTAATGATATCCTAGAAGAATTTAAAAATAAGGATTTCTCGTGGATTTTCTCATTTTCTTTAGTCCTTTGGTCAAATTTCCTAAGAAAATGGCCCGTCTTGTTGAATCTAAAAAGAGTTCCATAGCCATAAAATGAATCATTTAATATCTCATTATAGGAATTAAGGGACTTCATATACTTCTCATTCTCATTTGATGATATAGAGGAAATATACTTAGATATAAGCATGATTAAGATACCAAAGGCAAAGATAATCAGGGTTATTTCAATATTAATAGTAAAACCATAGGCCAGGCACAAAAATAGAAGGACTATATTTGAAATAATCCAATCAACAGAAAAGAGATAATTATCCTCTATAAATTTCAAGTCGTTGTTAAATAAAGATATGTAAGATGCCTTATCCTTGCTTTCAAAATAAAGGGGATCTCTTCTTAGGATATTTTCCATCAAGTCCCTCTTTACCCTCACATTCCACAAATAAGAAATCCTAGCCTTCATCCTAGACCTTGATAGTCTCAAGGTAAAGAAAACAAGGGCCCAAAGAATAAAAAATATCAGAGTAGATTTAATCAAGGTTCCATCCTTATAGGAAACAATCCTAGAAAATCTCTCAATCAACCTAGTCATGAAATATTGCTCAAGATTGCTAGCTAGAGAAAGAATTATAAAACCAAGGAAATGACCTGAACCCCAAAATCCGGAATACGGATGGAGGGGTTTTTGTATGCCAAAATATACAAAAGAATTTAAAATCAAACTAGTAACGGAATATTTATCAGGGGAATCTGGAGGCAGTCCGATGGTTGCTAAAAAATATGATATACCCGAAGGTACATTACAAAACTGGATAATCAAATATCAATCAGGTGGATTTGATAACTTATCAAAAAAGCAAAATAAAGATAAATTCACTAGTGAATTTAAGCTATCTGTAATACAATATAGGCAAATCAATAATATCTCATTCAGACAAACCGCAGAGCACTTTAATATAAGCAATAAATCAATAATATGTAATCGGGAGAGAGCATATAGACAGCGTGGTTTATCTGGACTAGAGGATAACAGAGGAAGGCCTAGAAAAAATATGACCAAATTAAATAAAAAGTCTAAACTTAATACTCCAATAAATGAAACTGAAAGAGAAGAATTAATAAGATTAAGAGAAGAAAATAGACTTCTCAAAATGAAGATAATATACGAAAAAAAGCTACAAGCCTTGCTCCTGGAAGAGGAAGCAGAAGCAAGGAAAAAACAAAAATAATCCTCAAGTTACAAAAAGAATATCCTAAAAGCAAGATAAGTGAATGGTTAGAAATAGCTGAATTGCCAAAATCATCATACTATGAATGGAAGATGAAATTAGCTAAACCAATAGATAAAGATAAAGAAATTAGAAAAGAAATAACAACCATAGTAGAAGCATCAAAAGGTAGATATGGCTATAGAAGAGTAACTATGGTATTAAAAAATAAAGGCTTTAATATTAATCATAAAAAAGTCTTAAGAATAATGAGAGAAGAATCCTTGCTATGCTCTAAATTTAAAACTAGATCAAGAAAATACTCATCATACAAGGGACAAATAGGTAAAGTAGCAGATAATGTTGTAAAAAGACAGTTTAAAGCTACTAAACCAAATCAATTATGGCTAACAGATGTAACAGAATTTAGAATTAAAGGACAAGAAAAGAAACTATACTTATCACCAATATTAGACCTATACAACAGTGAAATAATCAGCTATACACTAAGTAATCACCCAACAATAGAATTAACTAATACAATGCTAGAAAAAGCATTAGAAGAAAATAAGGACATTAAAGATTTAACTATACACTCAGACCAAGGATTTCATTACCAACATAGTACTTGGACTAAAAAACTAGAAAAGATGGATATAAGGCAAAGTATGTCAAGAAAAGGGAATTGTCTAGACAATTCTCCAATGGAGAACTTCTTTGGAATATTGAAACAGGAAATGTATTATGGAGAAGATTTTAAAAGTTATGATCATTTAAGAAATGAGATTGAAAAATATATAAAATGGTACAATGAGGATAGGATTAAAACAAAATTAAACGGAATGTCCCCTGTTATGTACAGATTACATTCCGCTTAAAATATTATTAAATTATTCCGTGTTTACGGGTTCAGGTCAAAAACCCAGTTCAGCCTAATAAATTTAAAATTCTCTTTTTGATAATTCTCCTTCATATAAACCTACTTTCTAAATTCTAATCTTATATTATTTCTATAATACATCATAACATATAATATTGTCAAAAAAATATTTTATTGTAAGTTTATTTATTATTATTTAAAATTTGCACTAAAGTTATTATCTAAGTTAAAAAACTATTTAAAAGAAATACGGCACCACTAAATATTTAAATATTTAGCAGTGCCTTCATATTAGCTTAATTATTTATTTTTCTGCCTTACAAGACTTTATGGTCCACACAGTATTTAAGATAAGAAGTACAAACATTGCAAGTAGACAAATATATATAAATGCAAGACTATTCATATGATAATCTGTATTTATATACTCTGCTAATCTTGAAGTATTTTCGATTGCTAACATCTTGAAAAAACTAAATATAGAAACAATTGTCAACAAAGAATTAATTATATATTTTTTTCTAATTAGTCAAATCTTTTCTTTAATTCATAATTAAGCTGCTTTCAATTATATTCTATCAAAAATAAAATCACATACCAAAATTTTCACTAAAAAAGGACCTTCACATAATCTGCAAAAGTCCCCTTTTTATTAGTAGTTTGTTTTTTCTTTAACTTTAGCAGCCTTACCTTGACGATCTCTTAGGTAGTTTAGTTTTGCTCTTCTTACCTTACCACGTCTGGTTACTACTAGTTTTTCTATTCTTGGGTTGTGATATAGGAAGGTTCTTTCTACTCCTACACCATATGATATTCTTCTTACTGTGAAGGTCTTGCCTACTGTTCCTTCGTTGATGTAGATTACTGTTCCTTCGAAGTCTTGTAATCTTGTCTTGTCGCCTTCTTTGATTCTGTAGCTTATTCTTACAGTATCACCTACATTAAAGTCAAAGTTTTCTTCACGTAGGTTTTCACTTTCTATTTTTTTGATTAAATCCATCTTTGCTCTCCTCTCGTAAGTACTTTTCGTATAGGTCGTATCTTACTCTTTTTGTTTTTTCTATTGCATTTTTCTTATTCCAAGCTGCGATTTTCTTGTGGTCTCCACTTACTAGTTCGTTTGGTACGTGGTAGCCATTGAATACTCTTGGCTTGGTATATTCGTCTTGTTGCAACAATATATTGTAGTGAGAATCTGTTGTTAATGACTCTTCCTTGCCTACTACTCCATCTATAAATCTTGCCATTGAGTCTATTAGGACCATAGCAGGGATTTCTCCACCTGTAAGTACATAGTCTCCTATAGATATCTCATAGTCTACATAATGATTTGTTATCCTTGCATCTATGCCCTCGTAATGTCCGCATATGATTATCAAGTGTTCAATACTTGCAAAGTCGATTGCTAACTTCTGATTTAAAACTTTTCCTGCAGCCGACATAAAGGCTACTTTTGAATTTGCTTTCTTGACTGATAATAGCGCATCATATATTACTTGAGGTCTTATTAGCATTCCGGCTGCCCCGCCGTATACTGTGTCATCTACGTGATTATGCTTGTTGTTTGCAAAATCTCTCATGTCTACTATTTCTAGGTCTAATTTTTGATTTTGTATGGCCTTTCCTATTACTCCATAGGTCTTTAAAAATTCGAAAGATTCTGGAAATAAGGTTAGGAGTGTTACTTTATTCATAGTCACTAAAATTTTCTACTTCTATAAATCCTTTTTCAGTATTTATTTCTTTGATAATAGCTCTTAAGGCTGGTAAGAGTACTTCGCCTTTATCTGTTTGAACTAGGTATACATCATTTGGGTATACTCCGCTTATTACGTCTTTTATTTCTCCTTTTATTTGCCCATCGGAGATTACTTTTAGTCCGTAAAGTTCGTGGATGTATATTTCGCCTTCTGCAAGTTTGCCTAGATCTTTTTCATCAATTGTGATATCTTTGCCTACAAATTTTAGGACATCGTTGATATTATCGTATTCTTCAAAGCCTATTATTACTTGGTTTTTTTTCTTAAAAGATTCTCTTATGGTTAAAAGTTCATCTTCTATGAAGACTTTGGATCCCTTCTCAAATCTTTTTTCATTGTCTGTTAGGCTATTTACCTTGAGATTGCCGCGGATGCCGTGGCTGGCTACTATCTCTCCTACTGAGATTCTCATATTTTTATATTTACCTTAACATTTTCCTTTATAGCTGCGCTTCTTGCGATAGTTCTTATGGAGTTTATGATATTGCCTCTTACTCCTATTACCCTACCCTTGTCTTCTTCAGCTACTTTTATTAGTATGTTTACTTCGCTGCCTTCTCTATCTTCGATGATTTCTACAGCATCTTTGTCGCTTACTAATTCTTTTACTATTAATTCAACTAGTTCTTTCATAATTATGCTAATACATCATTGTCTTTGAATAGCTTTTCTACAATAGATGTTGGTTGTGCACCGTTTTTGATCCATTGTTTAGCTTTTTCATTGTCAATTCTAAATACTTTTGGTTCAGCAACTGGATTGTAGTAGCCTATCTCTTCGATAAATCTACCATCTCTTGCTCTTCTAGAATCTGCTACAACTACTCTGTAGAATGGTTTTTTCTTTTGTCCCATTCTCTTTAATCTAATTTTTACTGCCATTTTTTCCTCCTTATTTTTTAAAAGAAAGGCATTTTTGGAAATCTTCTGCCTCTTTTTTGATTTGCTTTAAATCCGCTCATCTTTTTCATCATTTTTTTAAGCTCTTTAAATTGTTTAAGTAGCTTATTAAGTTCACGGATATCTACTCCAGAACCATTTGAAATCCTTACTTTTCTACTTTTTCCAATTATTTCTGGGTTATCTTTCTCTTCTTTTGTCATAGAATTGATTAGGGCTTCTATCTTGTCAAATCCGGCATCATCCACATTGACACCCTTTAACATTTTAGAATTCACTCCCGGTATCATTGCAAGTAGATCTTCTAGAGGTCCCATATTCTTGATTTGTTGGATTTGCTCCATGAAATCATCTAGGGAATATGTCTGCTCTCTCATCTTTGCTTCTAATTCTTTGGCATTTTCTAGAGAAAATTGTGCTTCGGCCTTTTCTATTAGCGAAAGTACATCTCCCATTCCAAGGATTCTGCTTGCCATCCTGTCTGGATGGAAAGGCTCTAAGTCGTCAAGTTTTTCACCAACACCTATAAATTTGATTGGCTTGCCTACAACCTGTCTTATGGAAAGTGCTGCCCCGCCTCTTGCATCACCATCTAGCTTTGTTAGGATTACTCCTGTTATATCTAGGTAGTCATCAAAGGTTTTGGCTACATTTACCGCTTCTTGACCTGTCATGGCATCTACTACCAAGAGGATTTCGTCAGGTTTGACGCTTTCTTTGATGTTTTTAAGCTCTTCCATAAGCTCATCATCTATCTGAAGCCTACCTGCTGTATCTAGGATTACTGTGTCGTAATTATTATGTCTAGCGTATTTTTTGGCCTCGGTAGCTATAGTGACAGGATCAGTTTTGCCCATTTCAAATACGTGGGTATTTGCTTGTTTACCTACTACCTTTAGCTGCTCTATGGCTGCTGGTCTGTAGATATCTAGGGCTGCTAGCATTGGATTTCTGTTTTCTTTTTGTAAGAGTTTTACAAGTTTACCAGAATGGGTGGTCTTACCAGAACCTTGTAGACCTACCATCATTACCATATGAGGGGTAGAGCCTCTTAGATCTAGCCTTGAATTTTCCTTACCCATTAGCTCAGTTAATTCTTCATTTACTATCTTGACTACCATTTGGCCAGGAGATAGGGATTTCATCACATCTTCTCCAAGGGACCTTTCCTTGATAGTCTTTACAAAGTCTTTTACAACCTTGTAGTTAACATCTGCTTCTAATAGAGAAAGTCTTATCTCCCTCATAGCAGTGTCTATGTCTTTTTCATTTAATTTTCCTTTTCCTGTTAGTTTTCCAAGGGCTTCTTGGAGTCTATCAGCAAGGTTTTCAAATGCCATATAAGCTCCTAAATCTTTTCAATTACTATATTTAACATCTCAATTGCTTCTTTATTATTTGAACTTTCAATCAGCTCTCTTATATCATAAAGAGCTCCTACAAGTTCCGTTTTGCTTTTAAGTAAAGAAAGCTCATCTTCAAACTCAAATAATTTATCAACACTCCTATTGATCATATCTGATATAGCCTGCTTGGTTCTGCCGGTATTATCAGCTATTTCCTGAAGGGATAAATCTTCGTTATAATAGCAATTTATAACATCTCTTTGCTTTTCATTTAGAAGTGCGCCATACATGTCATATAACTGGGCTACTTTTACAATTTTTTCCATATTATCACCTGTCAATATTTTTACTTGACTCGATTATTATACACGCTATTTAAAGCCATGTCAAATAATTTTCTTGACCGCATTTGTAAAGGTATTTCAATAAAAAAAGCCATAGTTTTGGGCTTAATTATCCTAACTATGGCTTATATATTTTATGGAAGATTGAAGAATGGATTTATTCCCCTATCTTCTTCACTATTTTTCTCATTTGGTCTTGCTTGTTTATATTCATCTACATTTGATGAATCAAGAGTAAATTTAAAGTCGACTTTCATTTCCTTGCCATCCCTTACAAGGCTAATTTCTGCACTATCTCCTACGGCATAGCTTAAAAGAATTTTTCTTAGGCCTGACATATCCTTTACTTCCTTACCATCAATTGCTGTAATGATATCCCCTTTTTTGATTGAATCATCATCTGAAAAGACACTTACTACATAGATACCGTGGTCAGTTCCCAGGTCCTTATCTCTGAGGTAGGACATTTGTTTTAGGTAGTCGATTGATTGGCCAGTAATGCCTAGGTAGACAGAATCAAATTTGCCCTTTTTCCTAATTGTATCGATGACTGGTTTTACAGTATTAATTGGAATAGCAAAGCCAATGCCATCAGAATTACCGGCCTTTGCAGTATTTATACCAATGAGCTCTCCCTTAGAGTTTAGAAGGGCTCCACCAGAGTTACCAGCATTAATTGCCGCATCTGTCTGCATTAGTCCATCCATTTGGACTCCTGTATTAAAGGCGACACTTCTATTAAGTCCTGAAATTATACCGGATGTAACTGTTGATTGAAGCTGGAATCCCAAAGGATTACCAATAGCAACAACCCTATCTCCGACACCAATCTCATCGCTATCACCAATATCAATAGCCTTGAGATTTTTATTGTTTGAATCTACCTTAATTACGGCAAGGTCTAAAGATGAATCATTCCACACAAGCTCTGCTGGAGCAGTTTCGCCATTATTAAACAAAACATTTATTTCCTTAGCATCTCCATCGCTTACAACGTGAGAATTTGTTACAATATAGCCATCCTTGCTCACAATAGAGCCTGAACCAATTCCCTCAACATAACCTGACTGAGGTCCAAAAAATGACTGCCTAGTCACCTTAGACACCGTATTAATACCAACCACAGAATCAATTGATTTTTTAACCACAACCGACTCCATAGACGCATTATCCTTAATCTCAATTGGTTTAGAATTCTCCTGTCTTGTTTCTATTTGATTTGTATTATTATTAACTTCCATTTTATTAGTCTTAGCACCTGCTAGTAGGAAATATACGATAAATCCACCAACAATAGCGCCGAGAAGTCCAGCAGCAAAAGTAGCAAAACCGCCACCAGATCTCTTATATTTTCTATTATTCATACTTTCCTCCTATTTAATAATATATACCCAATTTATGCTAAAAAAATGAATTCTTAATTAAATTTATATAAAATTCTTAATTTTTATGTAAAAACCTTAAAATTCAAACAAATTTTCAAATAAAAAGGAGAGAAATTAATCTCCCCAATTAGATTATTTGACCTTATCGATATAGGCTTTATAGCCCTCTTCCTCCATCTTGCTAAGAGGAATAAAGCGCAAAGCTGCTCCATTAATACAATATCTAGCGCCGCCCTTATCCTTTGGACCATCATTAAAGACATGACCTAAGTGAGAATCTCCTCTTCTAGATCTTACCTCAACCCTATCCATATTGTGGGACTTGTCACCCCTATAATTAATATTGCCACCAATTGACTTTGTAAAAGAAGGCCAACCGCAGCCAGCATCATACTTATCCTTTGAAGAAAAAAGTGGCTCGCCGCTGACTTTATCAACATAAATTCCTGGCTCATCAAAATCATCATATTTAGATGAAAAAGGCCTCTCAGTTTGATTTTCTTGGGTAACCTTGTATTCTTCCTCGCTAAGCTTTTCTTTCAAAGCTTTTTTATCCTTAAAAAGAACATCCTTCTTAGAATCCAAAGGTTTATCTGCAAGGCCAATATTTATATGGCAATAGCCGCCAGGATTTTTATCTAGATAGTCTTGATGATAGTCTTCAGCCAAGATAAAATTTTTCAAAGGTTCAACTTCAACAACAATTTTCTTATCATAGCCTTCCTGCTTTTGCCTAATAATTTCATCGATAATTAGCATATCATTCTCATCAGTGTAGTAAATTCCAGTCCTATATTGCCTACCCTCATCATTGCCCTGCTTATTAACAGAAGTCGGGTCAATAATCCTAAAATAATATTCCAAAATATCCTGCAAAGCCACCACATCTGGATCATAAGAAATCTTAACAGTCTCGCTATGGTCAGTAGCACCTATTTTCTCATAAGAAGTAGCATCTGTTTTTCCATTAGCATAACCTACATCAGTATCAAGGACTCCAGGAATTTTCTTAAAATACCCCTCAACACCCCAAAAACATCCACCAGCTAGGTAAATTTCTGATGCGTTTGTAGACTTAGGAAGTACTTCATCATGACCAGAATCATTGGAAGACCTAGCAAAAAACTTAAAACCAATAAAAATCACAAACAGAGCCATTAAGGCATATAAAATTCTATATTTTTTCATAAAATCCTCGTAATTTTTTTATAATTTTACCATAGATATTATTAAAATCTAATAAATGTTAATAATAACATCCATTATAATAATATCCAATGATTATAAGCATAATTATCGGGTAATTACTTTAATAAGACAGGTGTTAGATAATAATAGATAAAGGAGAAGTTATGATAGACTTAATTCTTATTTTATTGACAATATTTTTCCTCGTAATCGCTATGTATCAAGCTGATAAAAATAAAAATAAAAGCAAAAAGAGTATTCCTTATAAATTATCTAAGATGATTGCAAACATACTAAATTTTGTTACTTTTTTAGATACTCAGGAAGTTAATAATATAATTGACGATATAGAAAATGAAAATAATAATAAAAAAGATTATATTAAAAAGTGATTATGAGATGAACCCCAAAATCCAGTATATAGAGGGTGGGGTTTTTCTATGCCGAAATAAACATAAAAGAATAAAAAATTATATAAGTAGTTAAATATTTGCCAGTGCAATCATGAAAATATATAGGTTTCAATCCTCATATACTAATAGTCAACACACATTCTGTAAATAAATTATAGTGAATCCCCCCGCGTGTGCGGGTATTACTATCTTTCCAAAGTAAAAGACCCTTCATATCTAGGATCACCCCCGCGTGTGCGGGTATTACTGTCAAGGTCTCTCTCATACCTTAAATCAGGCGGGATCACCCCCGCGTGTGCGGGTATTACTTAACAACTTTCAAAAATTTTCTTCTCGGTTGAGGATCACCCCCGCGTGTGCGGGTATTACTGTCAAGGTCTCTCTCATACCTTAAATCAGGCGGGATCACCCCCGCGTGTGCGGGTATTACCCGAAGCTTATATCAAATTCAATATCTAAGCCAGGATCACCCCCGCGTGTGCGGGTATTACGAATTTTAGGCTTATGAGTCAGGCTATCCACGAGGATCACCCCCGCGTGTGCGGGTATTACTCCTCAATAAACTTCATAAACTGCTTATCAGCAGGATCACCCCCGCGTGTGCGGGTATTACACTAAAATTATCCCTATTTTTAGCCATTCCTACTTTTAAAATCAAGGGATTTTATCCACTTTATCTTACTACTATTATTGTAGCACATAAATCTTGTATTTTGAAATTAATTTTATAGTCTATCTTTAGATATAAGAAAAAGAGGAATGTCGATAGTCGACATTCCTCTTTTATTGCTGGCGCGTCATTGAGGATTCGAACCCCAGGCCTTCTGGTCCGTAGCCAGACGCTCTATCCAGCTGAGCTAATGACGCATAATAAAAACCAAGCAAGCCACAAGATAGGCTAGGCTTGGTTTTTTTCTTTATTTAATTTGGAGCGGATGACGAGATTCGAACTCGCGACCCTCGCCTTGGCAAGGCGATGCTCTACCACTGAGCCACATCCGCATATTAATCCATAAGATTAAATTTGGAGCTGATGATAGGACTTGAACCTACAACCTATTGATTACAAATCAATTGCTCTGCCAATTGAGCTACATCAGCATCTATTTTTATTAAAGGGTTGGGCAGGATTGGTAAAACCAATCCTAAATGATTGCCAATATCCACAATTGATGCAATCAATTTTTAAATATAAGTTCTGTGGCGACCTAGATGGGATTCGAACCCAGTCCCTTACAGGGTTTCAAATCGCAAGATTTGAAATCTTCGAGACGAACGTTAGTGAGTCCGAAGAACTCTTCCGCCGTTACGGCGGACCTTGTACGAAGTCACTTCTAGGTTGCATTATTATATTGGCGACCTGGATGGGATTCGAACCCACGACCTCCGCCGTGACAGGGCGGCATTCTAACCAGCTGAACTACCAGGCCTCATCAACATTTTATTATAGGATAACAAAATGTAATGAGCAATATTTAATTGCTTTTGGTGGAAGTAACAGGGCTCGAACCTGTGACCCCCTGCTTGTAAGGCAGATGCTCTCCCAACTGAGCTATACTTCCATATGGTGACCCCACCGGGATTCGAACCCGGGATACCACCGTGAAAGGGTGGTGTCTTAACCGCTTGACCATGGGGCCTTAATTTAAACATTAATTCAAGTATTTAATTCTATTTTGTTCACACTATACGAGCGGTAACCAGACCTACCATCCAATTGTTTCACAATTGGGGTTAGGGGCTTCGAACCGCTTGACCATGGGGCCTTAATTTAATTGAACCATAAAAATTAATACCATAGGCTATACTAGTCTATGGTCAATTTGGTGACTCCACCGGGATTCGAACCCGGGAAACCAGCGTGAGAGGCTGGTGTCTTAACCGCTTGACCATGGAGCCATATAGCTCCTAGGTCAAATAAGCTAAGAGCTTATAAAAAAATGGTAGCGAAGAAGAGACTTGAACTCTTGACACTCCGGGTATGAACCGAATGCTCTAGCCAACTGAGCTACTTCGCCATAATTACTTCCATTTGATATGGAATTTTGGTTGCGGGAGCAGGATTTGAACCTACGACCTCCGGGTTATGAGCCCGACGAGCTACCAGACTGCTCTATCCCGCGATATTTACTTGGCGCTCAGGGTGGGACTCGAACCCACAACCTACCGGTTAACAGCCGGGTGCTCCACCATTGAGCTACCTAAGCATGACATGATAATATAATAGCATGTTTTTTTGATTTTGTCAATACTTATTATGAAATTTACAGTTAGTACAAACTAGCCAAATAGGCTAGTTGTATTAAACTGTTTGGCGACTTCCTACTCTACCACCCAGTTGCCCAGGCAGTACCATCGGCGTTATGAGGCTTAACTTCTGTGTTCGGTATGGGAACAGGTGTATCTCTCATGCAATCATCACCATATTTTTTGAACCATCTTTCTCGCTTCGCTCGACCATTTCATGGAGAGTCCTCCATAAGCCGGACGGGCTTGCCTTAAATAGCATCCACTTTTTTGTGGACCCCACCTTAGTGGGAAACAATATTTCCAGTCAAGATATAAAGTATTAGTATCCATTAGCTTAATACATTACTGCACTTACACCTTGGACCTATCAAACGTATTTTCTTTACGTACTCTGAGAAATCTTATCTTGAGGTCTGTTTCGTACTTAGATGCTTTCAGTACTTATCGATTCCATACGTAGCTACCCAGCTATGCTCCTGGCGGAACAACTGGTAGACCATTGGTATGTCCATCCCGGTCCTCTCGTACTAGGGACAGATCCTCTCAAATTTCTTACGCCCACGCTGGATAGGGACCGAACTGTCTCACGACGTTCTGAACCCAGCTCGCGTGCCTCTTTAATGGGCGAACAGCCCAACCCTTGGGACCTACTTCAGCCCCAGGATGAGACGAGCCGACATCGAGGTGCCAAACCTCCCCGTCGATGTGGACTCTTGGGGGAGATAAGCCTGTTATCCCCGGGGTAGCTTTTATCCGTTGAGCGATGGCCCTTCCATGCGGTACCACCGGATCACTAAGTCCGTATTTCTACTCTGCGCAACTTGTAGGTTTTGCAGTTAAGCTCGCTTATGCCTTTGTACTCTTCGAATGGTTTCCGTCCATTCTGAGCGAACCTTTGAACGCCTCCGTTACTTTTTAGGAGGCGACCGCCCCAGTCAAACTGCCCAACTGACAATGTCCGATACCCTGATTCAAGGGTTATCGTTAGAACTTTAATATTAGAAGGTTGGTATCCCAAGGGTGACTCCTCACACACTGGCGTGCATGTATCACAGTCTCCCAACTATCCTGTACATCTAATCTCAAAGTCCAATATCAGCCTACAGTAAAGCTCCACGGGGTCTTTCCGTCCTAGCGTGGGTAAGTCGCATCTTCACGACTACTACAATTTCACCGGATCCTTTGTTGAGACAGTGCCCAAATCGTTACACCTTTCGTGCGGGTCGGAACTTACCCGACAAGGAATTTCGCTACCTTAGGACCGTTATAGTTACGGCCGCCGTTTACTGGGGCTTAAGTTCGAGCCTTCGCTTGCGCTAAGCCTTCGCCTTAACCTTCCAGCACCGGGCAGGTGTCAGCTCCTATACTTCATCTTACGATTTTGCAGAAACTTGTGTTTTTGGTAAACAGTCGCTTGGGCCTGGTTTCTGTGGCCATATCGCTATGGCTCCCCTTCTCCCGAAGTTACGGGGACATTTTGCCGAGTTCCTTAACAAAGGTTCTTCCGCGCGTCTTGGTATTCTCTACCTCCCTACCTGTGTCGGTTTCGGGTACGGGCGCTTTGGTCTGGATAGTGACTTTTCTTGGCAATTTGAAATCGGCTACTTCTCTACTCATGTTTTCGATACCCATCACAGCCTGATTTTAACAATGTGCGGATTTGCCTACACATTAATCTCACTGCTTGGACTGACTTCCATCTGTCAGCTTAGCTTATCCTCTTGCGTCATCACTTCTCTCTTAACGACTTTAAGCGGTACAGGAATCTAAACCTGTTGTCCATCGCCTACGCCTTTCGGCCTTGGCTTAGGTCCCGACTTACCCTGAGGGGACGAGCCTTGCTCAGGAATCCTTAGGGTTTCGACGGGAGAGATTCTCACTCTCCTTCTCGCTACTCATGCCAGCATTCTCACTTGTATTAAGTCCACCTTTGCTTTCGCTTCTGCTTCTTCCCTAATACAACGCTCCTCTACCACTGATAGAGGTATTAAGTATGCTTGTAAGATAGATTTTACTTGACGTTTAATATTTACAGTTACCAGTTAATTTATTGTAGTTTGACTTACGCTTAGGTTTTTAGACCTACCGTTTATTCTTTTTAGGATTTTGGGTGATTTTTGAATCTTTTCTGATTTTTCTTAGTGAGCGTATGTTAGTTTTGATTTTCTACTCTTTTGTTAACTCTGTTATCTTTAATATTTCCATTCAAGTTTAATTATATACCTTACTTGTATACTTAATTCCTCTATCAATCCGAAGCTTCGGTACTGGATTTGAGCCCCGTTCATTTTCGGCGCAACCCCACTTGACCAGTGAGCTATTACGCATTCTTTAAATGCATGGCTGCTTCTAAGCCAACGTCCTGGTTGTCTTAGTAGGATCACATCCTTTTCCACTTAATCCAGATTTTGGGACCTTAGCTGTCGGTCTGGGCTGTTTCCCTTTCGACTTAGAAGCTTATCCCTCTAAGTCTGACTCCTTGACTTGATTTTTTGGCATTCGGAGTTTGATAGGTTTTGGTACGGTAAACCGCCCTAGACCATTCAGTGCTCTACCTCCTTAAATCTTTCGTCAAAGGCTAGCCCTAAAGCTATTTCGAGGAGAACCAGCTATATCCGAGTTCGTTTGGCTTTTCACCCCTAACCACAACTCATCCGATACGTTTTAAACCGTACCCGGTTCGAGCCTCCAGTGAATTTTACTTCACCTTCACTCTGGTCATGGATAGATCACCCGGTTTCGGGTCTATTCTATTCTACTTTTCGCCCTATTCAGACTCGCTTTCGCTTCGACTTCTGATCTTAAATCATTAATCTTGCAGCTTAGAATAACTCGCTGGCCCATTCTACAAAAGGTACGACATCACACTTTGCCCAGTATGTCGGGCTTAATTGCTCTGTCTGCTTGTAGGCACTAGGTTTCAGGTTCTATTTCACTCCCCTTTCGGGGTTCTTTTCACCTTTCCCTCACGGTACTTGTTCACTATCGGTCACATGTTAGTATTTAGCCTTAGGGGATGGGCCCCCTATCTTCACAACGGATTCCTCGTGTCCGGTGCTACTTTCCCTCTGTCCATATTTAACTGTCGCGTACAAGACTGTCACTTTCTTTGGTTCATCTTCCCAAATGATTCTGCTAATTAAATATGATCCTTAATGAGTTGGGCTCTTTTCTTTTCGCTCGCCGCTACTAGGAAAATCGAGTTTTCTTTCTTTTCCTCCTGTTACTTAGATGTTTCAGTTCACAGGGTCTTGCTTCATTAAGCTATGTATTCACTTAATGATGACTGTGTCTTCCACAGCCGGGTTTCCCCATTCGGAGACCTAGGGGTCAATGCTTTTTGTGAGCTTACCCTAGTTTTCGTTCACTTACGTCCTTCGTCGCCTTCATGTGCCAAGGCATCCACCTTGCGCCCTTTCTTTCTTGACTGGAAATATTGTTTGCTATTTAGTTTTTATGGTTCTTTTTTGCAAATTCGCTTGCGAATTTGCATGGTGGAGATAAAGAGATTCGAACTCTTGACCCCCTGCGTGCAAGGCAGGTGCTCTCCCAGCTGAGCTATATCCCCATATTTTTATTTGGCTTTGAACCAAATTGTATATCAATGGTTTTTGTTTTTGTTTCCGTGTGAGGAGAGAGCGTACCCTCTCCTCATCCTTAGAAAGGAGGTGATCCAGCCGCACCTTCCGATACGGCTACCTTGTTACGACTTCACCCCAGTTACTGACCCTACCTTCGACTGCTGCGTCCAAAAGGTTCGCTCACAGGCTTCGGGTATTGCCAACTTCCATGGTGTGACGGGCGGTGTGTACAAGACCCGGGAACGCATTCACCGCGGCATTCTGATCCACGATTACTAGCAACTCCAACTTCATGCACTCGAGTTGCAGAGTGCAATCCGAACTGGGACAGGCTTTTTGAGATTTGCTTGACATCGCTGTCTTGCTGCTCTGTGTACCTGCCATTGTAGCACGTGTGTAGCCCAAGTCATAAAGGGCATGATGATTTGACGTCATCCCCACCTTCCTCCGGTTTGTCACCGGCAGTATCGTTAGAGTCCCCAACTTAATGATGGTAACTAACAATAGGGGTTGCGCTCGTTATGGGACTTAACCCAACATCTCACGACACGAGCTGACGACAACCATGCACCACCTGTATTACAGTCTTCCGAAGAAGTAAGGAACTATCTCTAGCTCCCGCCGTAATATGTCAAGACTTGGTAAGGTTCTTCGCGTTGCGTCGAATTAAACCACATGCTCCGCTGCTTGTGCGGGTCCCCGTCAATTCCTTTGAGTTTCACACTTGCGTGCGTACTCCCCAGGCGGAGTGTTTAATGCGTTAGCTGCGGCACCCAGATTTACTCCAGACACCTAACACTCATCGTTTACGGCGTGGACTACCAGGGTATCTAATCCTGTTTGCTACCCACGCTTTCGTACCTCAGCGTCAGGTTATGGCCAGAAAGTCGCCTTCGCCACCGGTATTCCTCCTAATATCTGCGCATTTCACCGCTACACTAGGAATTCCACTTTCCCTTCCATACCTCAAGATGAGCAGTTTTAAAAGCTTACTATAGTTGAGCTATAGGATTTCACTTCTAACTTGCTTACCCGCCTACGTACCCTTTACGCCCAATGATTCCGGACAACGCTCGGACCTTACGTATTACCGCGGCTGCTGGCACGTAATTAGCCGGTCCTTATTCGTATAGTACTGTCATTTTCTTCCTATACAAAAGATTTTTACAACCCGAAGGCCTTCTAAATCACGCGGCGTCGCTGCATCAGGGTTTCCCCCATTGTGCAAAATTCCCCACTGCTGCCTCCCGTAGGAGTCTGGGCCGTGTCTCAGTCCCAATGTGGCCGTACACTCTCTCAAGCCGGCTACTGATCGTTGCCTTGGTGAGCCATTATCTCACCAACTAGCTGATCAGACGCAAGTCCATCTTAGAGCGATAAATCTTTGACCAGGCTACCATGCGATAGCTTGGTATCATTGGGTATTATTCTCCGTTTCCAGAGGCTATCCCCATCTCTAAGGCAGGTTACTCACGCGTTACTCACCCGTCCGCCACTAATCCACTTAATTTCACTCCGAAGAAATCAGTTAAGTTTCATCGTTCGACTTGCATGTGTTATGCACGCCGCCAGCGTTAATCCTGAGCCAGGATCAAACTCTCATAAAAAATTTGTATGAAAGTCTTAGATCAAGACTCTATTCATTTACACTTGACTTAATCAAATGCGTGATTTATATTCTTGTATATCAAGAATCATTACTGTAAAGAAATTTAACTAGGTTATAGTTGTTATTCTTTAAAGTTTTTGTTTTGCTATTTTAAATAGCAACAAAAACCATTGATATTTAATTTGTATGAAATGCCTTAGCATTTCTGGTTCATGTCTCAGCATTTATCGTGCTGACTATTATATAGTACCACAGGTTTTTTATCTTGTCAAGACTTTTTTTCATTTTTTTATGATTTTTTTATCTTGGCGACTAGTTCCTGTCGCACCGACATTTAATACTATAACATCTATTTTTCTATTTGTCAAATTTTTTTTGTTTTTTTTTATATTTTCTTTGCAAATTGACTTTATAGCTTGCTTATGGTAATATATTTTTAAATATATTAATAAGTTTATATTGCTTATATAAAGAAGAGTAGCTTATATAGGATGATTAAAGAGAGCTTAGTTGTGGTGAAATAAGTAGATTCCTTTTAAGTGAAGATGGTCTTTTTTGTTAGTTGGTGAATTTTTAGCCAGCTAGGGGTATGCCCCTTACAGCAGATGGTATTGTTTGATACCTACTAAGTCTGTTATCGTGAGATAATAGTAAAATAAGGTGGTAACACGAGTCTTCGTCCTTTGGTCGAAGGCTCTTTTTTTATTATAGGAGGATTTATGCCAGTTATTTTATCTGAAGATTTTATTAAAGAAGAGGTTTTGCAAGAAGAAAATATTTTTGCTATCAATCCAATGAGGGCTAGTAGCCAGGATATAAGACCTCTTAAGATTGCTATTGTCAATCTTATGCCTAATAAGGAGGAAACTGAGATTGATTTGCTTAAGCTTATTTCCGCTCATGCCCTTCAAATTGAGGTTGATTTTATTAGGACTACTACATATGAAAACAAACACACAGACCTTAATAGGCTCAATAAGCTTTATAAGTCTTATGATGATATTAAAGATACCAAGTATGATGGCATGATTATTACTGGTGCCCCTATTGAAAATATTGACTATAAGGATATTAAATATTGGGATGAGCTTACTAAAATTTTTGATTATGCCAGAGAAAATGTCTATTCTACTATTTTTATCTGCTGGGCTTCTCTTGCTGCCCTTAATTACTTTTATGATGTCGATAGCTTTTCTTTTAATGAAAAACTATGTGGAGTTTATCCTTTTATTAAAAACAGCAATTCAAGGCTTCTTGATGGCTTTGATGACTTATACAATGTTCCCCATTCTCGATACAAAGGAGTTGACCCTAAAGATTTGGACGACATTGATGACTTAGATGTCCTTGCTTCATCTGATGAGGTTGGGCTCTGTCTTGCTACAAGTTCTGATAATAGGTTTATTTTTTCACTTGGCCACCTTGAATATAATAAAGAAACACTTAATAATGAATACCTAAGGGATCAAAAAAGAAGTCTTAATCCTAATAGACCGGTCAATTATTATTTCGAAGGTACTAATAAGATTAATATGAGTTGGAAATCAGCTGCTTCCTTATTTTTCTCAAATTGGATTAACTATGCCGTTTATCAAAATACACCTTATAGACTTGAGAGTATTGAAGAAAAATCTGTTTCGAAATTTGGTGGCTCTTCCCTATCTGATGCCGGTCAGTTTGAAAGAGTTAAGGATATTATCAATAGCAAGGATGATAGGAATGTAATCGTTGTGTCTGCGCCAGGAAAGCGAGACCCTTATGATATTAAGGTTACTGATCTTTTGGTAAAAATTTCTGATTCTAATGAACAAATTAGGGCTCTTGAGGAAAAAATTAAAGAACTCAATAAGGAAATATATGAAAAAAGAGAAGAAAAGTACAAAATTAATGATAAGATTAAGGATCGTTTCTATGAAATAATTGATGATTTGAATTTAGACGATTTCCTTAAAAATGAAATTGACCAAAGCCTTGCAGAAGTTGCCTTCTCCTTAAATCGTGATTTCAATCTATCTAGGGGTGAATACTTAAATGCCAAAATCCTCGCAAATTTTTTAGGCTATGACTTTTTCGATGCGAAGGATTTAATTTTCTTTGATGATGAGGATATTGATATCGAAAGGACCTTTAAGACTATAAGATCCAGAATCAAAGATGGGATGAAGGTCGTTGTTCCTGGTTTTTATGGAAGTAAAGATGGTCAGATTAAAACTTTTAAGAGGGGTGGATCAGATTATACCGGGTCAATTCTTGCCGCTGCCCTTGATTCTTCTGTTTATGAAAACTGGACTGACGTATCTGGTATAATGACAGCTGACCCTAAAAGGGATAAGAATGCCCAAAAAATCGAAAAACTAGATTATAAGGGCTTGCAAAAAATTATTAAGTCCGGTGCTGGAGTCTATCAAGAAGACGCCATTAGGCCTGTTATGAATAAAAATATTACTATTAAAATCCTAAATACCAATAATCCTGACGACTCAGGCACTACTATTAAAGATTGAAAATAAGCTGGAGCTTGCAAATTTTCTCAAGCTCCAGCTTTTATTTTATAATTTATAGTGGTTTTTTAAAATAGATAGATTTTCTTTTATCTCATCCGTTAGGTCATCGTAGGTTAAAAGCTCTTCGATATCTTCCTTAGCCTTGGATAAATTTCCCAAGACAAGGTTGATTTGAATCTTATTATAGGTCATCCTTGGATCTTGCGGATATTTTTCAAGTCCCTGATTTATGATCTTTATCGCTTCCATTTCTTCTTTATTTAAATATAGGCTTATGGCATAATCATTGTAAAGTTCCCTAAAATCTGCATTTAATTCTAGAGAATTTTCAAAGGCCATTATTGAGTTTTCATATAGGCCCATATTTTGGTAGGCCACGCCTAGATAATAATAGGCGTCGGCTCTTTTTACCTTATTTAAGAGCTTGGATAAAGTATCAACAGCCTTACTATAATCTGACTTACCAATAAAATAGAGGCTTTCCTCTATTTCTGCATTGTCGTCAACTGCTTCTATCTTATTTCTAATTTCTTCCTTGGCTAATTCATCCTCGGTTTTCCTGAGGGCATTTTTGTAATATGACCTTGCCTTGATATATTCGCCAAGATTTGCGTAGATGTTGCCTAGCTCATAAAAACCTATGGCAAAGTCTTCGTCTTTTCCAATTGCCTCTTGCAAAATCCTTAGAGCCTCTCTTACAAAATCATCCTTATATTCGCTATCCTCTTCGTAGGCCTTTGGCCACAAGAGTTTAGCATAAAGATAGGCTGCAAAATTATTTTCTCTTTTCAATAGATAAAAACCTCTTGCTAGAAGTAGGGCCTTGTTAGGATTTGCTTCTTTTACGATCTTATCAGTGGAATAGGCTCCTAAGTCTTCTATATAATTATTTAAGGCCTTTACATAGGCATCTTTATAGACAAAATCAAAGTCAATTGCTAGATTTATAATCATAGCTTCAAAGACTAGGTCTAAATTTATATTATTGGCAAAGTCCCCGCTTTTGATCCCCTCTTTCATATCTTCTATATAAATCGGGAGGGATAAGCCAGATAAATCCTCATGCTTAGCGACTTCTTTTAGTTCTATATAGGCTAAATTGTCGTGAAATTTATAAAAATATGCATCTAACTTAGTCATCAAAACCTCTCATGAATTTCCTTTGTCGATATGGATGTTCGTTTAAATACTTAAACAAATGGCCCCTAAATAGCATAAAGAAGCTGTGAACTAGGGAAATAATTAAGCAGGCAAAGATTTTATTTGTGCTCATAGCTTGACCAAGACCTAAATATATTGACAATATAAATTCCAAAGCTATGAATAGCAAGCTAAAGATGCCGTAGTTTAGGATATTGTTTTTAACAAAAACAATAGATTCACGAATTGCATCTATGCCATACCTATTATTTAGATAAATCTCCTCATAAAGAGCTGATGTTAGGATTTGAATTATAATCCTGACTATAATATTTACCCTCACAGGGAAATTCACTAATAAAAGGCTTGCTACAACATCTAAGATATACATCCAAAACATGGTTTCTATAAGAGGCATGAAGTAATTACCCATGGAGTTTTCTAGAGACTTTTTGCCTGTATTGCCGTATTTTACAACAGATATCAAGCTTTGTAGGATAAAGGATGTAATGATTACCCCTATGAAATAGTGGATTATTCCGCCGATTGTACTTCCAACAGGCCCAAAGCCAAATTCATTATTGTCAAAAATTGTTGATACCATTACAAATATTAAGACAAAATATGATTTGCCAAGCTTTTTGATGGTCTCCCTAAAGGCTATTTTTGTGGTGTGGAAGAAGTCTTTAATTCTTTCCATCTTACATCTTCTCCACAGTCTTGATACCTAAGATTGCTAGACCTGATTTAATTACTATTGATGTAGCGTAGGTTAGAGCTAGTCTTTCTTCTTTTAATTTTTCATCATCGACCATTATCTTAGATGAATTGTAGAACTTGTTAAAGCTACTTGCTATGTCTGTTAGGTGTCTGGTGATTAGGGATGGTTCGTATTTTTCCTTAGCTTTTATCACAACATCTTCAAATCCAGCAAGTTTTTTAGCAAGGCTAAATTCATCATCGCTGGTGATTTTTTCTATATCAAGCTTTCCTACTTCACTTAGGCCTGCCTTTCTAAGGACAGATTTGGCCCTAGCATAGGTGTATTGTACATAAGGTCCTGTTTCGCCATCAAAGTTTAAGACCTCATCCCAATCAAAGACATAGTCCTTTATCCTGTTATTATATAGCTCTTGGAATTTAACAGCTCCGATGCCTACTACCCTTGCAGTTTCTTCTACATCATCTACTGTATCTTCCCTATCTTTAATGATTTCTTTGGTCTTATCTATTGCCTTATTTAAAACATCTTCTAAGAATACCACCTGGCCCTTTCTGGTTGAAAGAGTTTGGTCTTTTAGGCTTACCATACCAAATGGGATGTGCTTGCAGTCTTTGGCAAAATCATAGCCCATTAGTTCTAAAATCTTGAATAATTGTTGGAAGTGTAGATTTTGCTGGGTAGCTACTACATATAAGTTCTCGTCAAAGTTATACTCTTTTTTCCTATTTATAGCTGTGGCTATATCACGAGTAACATAGGCAGATGAGCCATTTGACTTGATTATTATTGATGGTGGGAGGTCAAATTGAGATAGGTCTATAATTTGTGCCCCATCTGATTCTACAAGGAGATTTTTCTCCTTTAATTCCTCAATTACATCTGGGATAAATTCTGAATGGTAGGACTCACCGTTGTAATTATCAAAGTCAATGTCTAGAAGCTTATAAACCCTATCAAATTCTTTGAAGGAAATTTCCTTAAACCATGACCAAAGTCTGGTCGCTTCCTCGTCGCCTTCTTCAAGTTTTTTAAATTCCTTGCGGGCTACATTCATCATCTCTTCATTTTCGCTTGCTTCTGTATTATAGCGAACATATAGGTTTAAAAGCTCTTGGATTGGGTGGGCATTTAATTTATCATCATCACCCCAAAGCTTGTAGGCTGCAATCATGGTTCCAAATTGGGTACCATAGTCGCCAATATAGTTTGTAGCAATTGTATTATAGCCTAAAAATTCGTGGATATTTCTAAGAGCATCGCCTATTACAGTTGATCTGATGTGGCCAATGTGGAAGGGTTTAGCTATATTTACTGAAGAAAAATCTATAACTACAGTCTTGCCTTTACCCATGTCAGATTTACCGAAGTCCTCCTTTTTATCTAGGATTGTATTTACGACTTCATTTTGGAATTTTTCCCTATTTAGGAAAAAATTTATATAAGGTCCTATGTTTTTTATCTCAGAAAATTCTTCTATTTCAAGCGAATCTACTAGTTCACCTGCTATTTGGGCTGGATTTTTCCTTAAGGTCTTTGCTAGTTGGAAGCACGGAAAGGAATAATCTCCCATATTTTCTTGGGGTGGAATTTCGATAAGGTTCTTAATCTCTTCAGAGTTTAAACCAATATCTCCTCCCTCTAATTTTTTTGCAATAATTTCTTTAAAATCTTTCATTTATCCTCCTAGGAAAACTTGACTATGGTTACTCCATAACCGCCTTCTTTGTCATCTCCGAACCTGTAAGAAGCAACTCTCTTGTCAGTTTTTAAAATCTCGCTCACTCCCTTGATAAGGGCACCTGTTCCCTTGCCGTGGATTATCTTAGCTTGGGATAGGCCTGCAAGCATAGCATCGTCAAGGTACTTATCTACATTTCTCATGGCCTCGTCATATCTTTGACCCCTTAGGTCAAGGGTAGCTGATATGTGCATGGCTTTTTTAACACTATACACTTTTTCGATGTTTTTCTCAGTTTGCTTATCCTTCTTGATTTTTCTAACGTTTTTTATGTTAGAGTCCATCTTTAGGATTCCCATCTGAAGCTTGATATTTCCCTTGCTATCTGGCGCCTCGATTACCTGGGCTTCTTGGCCAAGACCTTCGACTATTACCATATCACCCACCTTAAGCTCATCTGGTATATCCTTAGATTTCTTAAGTCTTAAGCCCTCTTCCTCATTTGCTATATAAGAATCCTTGTATTTATTTCTAATCTTATTTAGGGACCTGTCTATATCGGATGTGTTGGCATTTTTACTTCTTTTGGCTTCTTTTAGCATGGCCTGGCTTTCTTTATTGGCCTTATCCAAAATTTTGTTGGCCGCATCTTCAGCCTTTTTGATGATTTCTTCTTTTTGCTTATCAATCTCTTTGGACTTATTTCTAAGCTTATCTTTTATAGATTGGATTTCTCTCCTATAATTTTCTATCTGCCTATTTTTAGCCTCTATCTCTGCCTTGTCATCTTCGATTTCTTCTAGGATTTTATTTATATTTTGAGTATCTTCCCCAATTAAAGATTTGGCCTTAGTTAGGATTTTTTCTGAAAGACCAAGGCGTTTTGAAATCTCAAAGGCATTTGATTTTCCAGGTGTACCTATATCTAGTTTGTAGGTTGGAGATAGGGTTTCTACATCAAATTCTACAGAAGCATTCATTACCCTATCATTTTCCATGGCATAGTATTTAAGCTCGCTATAGTGGGTTGTAGCAAAGGTCATTACTTCGTTTTCTGTTAGGCTGGAAAGGATTGAAATGGCAAGGGCAGCCCCTTCTATAGGATCTGTTCCTGAACCAATCTCATCTAATAAAACCAAGGAATTGGAAGTCACCTTATTTAATATATCTACAATATTGGTAAGGGATGCTGAAAATGTTGATAGACTCATCTCTATTGACTGTTTATCTCCTATATCTAGAAAAATATCGTCAAAGACATTTAGCATGGACCCTTCCTCGGCAGGTATAAAAAGGCCAGTTTGAGCCATAAGGCTTATAAGGCCTACGGTTTTTAAACTTACTGTTTTTCCACCTGTGTTTGGTCCTGTTATTATAAGAGTTGTGTAGTCCCCTCCAATTGCCACATCTATTGGAACAACACGCCCTGGAAGAAGTGGATGACGAGCCTGTTTGATATTTATAATCTTCTGGTCATTTAATCTTGGTATAGAATAATCATTTTCTAGACCAAACTTGGCCTTGGCTTGAAGAAAGTCAATCCTTCCTATGAGCTTTTGATTTTCTAGGATTTCTTGATCAAATTTTTCTGTAAATCTTGATAGCCTGTCAAGGATTCTTCTGATTTCAGCATCTTCCTTAAGCTCGAGATCCTTGTATTGGTTGTTAAGCTCGACAATTGCAGAAGGCTCTATAAAAAGAGTGTTGCCTGAAGCTGACTTATCGTGGACAATGCCATTTATTACAGCTCTCTTATTAGTCTTAATCGGAACTACATACCTACCATCCCTTACAGACACCACCTTATCTTGAAGGGCATCTTCATATCGAGGAGATGTCACATAGGAATTGAGTTTATTCTTGATTTCAGATTCTTTCCTAGCCTTGGACCTTCTGATATTTAATAGTTCTCTTGAGGCATTGTCTGCAATTTCTTCTTCATTAATAATAGACCTATCTATCTCATCCTTTAGAAATTCATTAGTTGATATCCTATCAAAGATATCTAAAAGATAAGTATCTTCGATGTTTTTTCCATAATCTTTTAGGTATTCACTAACTCTTAAAAGACTTAATACCTTAAGCAAATCAGCCGGCTCAAGGATACCATTTCGTCTTACATAGCCAATTATTTCTGTAAAATCATAAAGGCCGAATATATCTATATTTCCATTTCTTGAAATAATCTTGGCCATGGCAGCAGTTTTTTCAAGCTCATCTTTCAAATAATCTATATCTGTAGATGGCATTAGTTTTAATATTTTATCTTTTGTAATAGAAGAACGAGCCATTTTTGCAAGTCTTTCTAAAATTTTTGGGTATTCTAATACTTCTAAACTTTTTTTCTGCACTAAATAACCCCTCTTTCGTAATTTAACTTATCTGTCTTAATTTTATTCTGGTAGGATAAAAGGTCCTCATCTGAAAAAACTGACACAAGCCTTGATAAGGTCGGTTCTAATAAAGATTCATCAAAGCTAGCTAGCCTGTAAGGATAGATTTTTGTAAGGCCATCACGCCTTAGGGTAAGCAGCCTATCATTATTAGCAGATTTCATCTCTCCTTTACTAAACTTACAGCTTTCACAGCCTCTTAGGCCGCATTTTTTGATTGTAGAAAATGGACAATGGACCATGTTCATCAGCTCAATCCTGCCAAAGACCAAGGCCTCAATGTCATAAGCTTTGGCATTTTTATTTATAATTTCTAGTTGATTTTCAACAGATGATTCGATTTTTTCTGCAAAGCCTAAGTAAAAGTCAAAAGCGTAAGAATTAAGAACATTTAAATATCTACCTATCCTTATCTTAATATCTTCTTTCTTAAATCTTTCTATAAAATCAAAATCCCTATAAGAATTAAAAATCACCCCTCTTATGGAATTTGTCTTTATATAGGAAACAAGGTCATTTATTTCATAATCCCAGTGGGAATCTAAATTTAAATAGAGAGAAAAATCCTTATATTTTGGGTCATATTCTTTTATATAAAGATTGTCAAAGCCCTTTATAAGGTCTGGGCTGATGTCATTTGTCATCAATTCTAGATTTCTTTCTGCTTTTTGATTTGAAAGATTTTTAAGAGTTGGCTTTTTAATTTCTATCTTTTCTCTCTTATAGACTCCCGCAATCTTATGACTTAAGGCACTTATGGCATCTCTTCTAAGCTTATTGATTGTCTTTTTCCTGATAAAGATATTATCGTCTATTTCAATATTTATGGTATTTGCCTTAAAGATTTCATCCTTAAACCTATCTAGATTTTCTCTTATTGAAGATTCATCTATAGCTATTTTTTGGCTAGGCTCGTTAAACTCTTCTGAAAAGACCTCTACCTGGTAATCTTTATAGACTAATTTTAGACTAGCTTTTTCATTTAAGCTTGCCTTAAAATATAGGTCAAGGCCCAGATTTTTATATCTTTCAAGGCCCTTTGCCAAGTCATCCTTGATGGACTCAGCATTTAACATGAGGATATCTGATCCTACTTTGGCATCCCTATACTTATCAAGGATGAATCTTCCGCCCTTTTTTATCTCTTCTGTGATTGTAAGAGGAAGCTTCTTTCCTCTTTCAGTTTGTACTTCTAGATTATCGCCCTTATGAAGGTCAGATTTTGCTAGGAAGGATTTTTTATTTTGGTAAATCTCAACCCTTCCCACAGACCTGTGTTTATTATCAGCTTCTCTTAAGATATAATCAGATTTTTGCCCAAAGATAAAGCCCTTGGTATAGCCCCTATTGGAAATATCCCTTAGCTTTTCTCTATTATAGGATGCTTTTTCAATTTTTTCCTTATAGGCCCTCACACTTGTGTAGACATATTCAGGCGACTTCATCCTGCCTTCAATTTTTAGGCAGTCTATGGATAAGTCCAAAAGTTCGTCAATATTATCAAGGACATTTAAGTCTTTCATATTTAGAAAATAATCATTTGCCAAGACCTTACCATCAGATATTAGGTCATATTTTAACCTACATGGTCCTGCACACCTGCCCCTGTTGGCTGATCTCTCTCCAAAATATGAGCTCATCAGACATTCGCCAGAGTAAGATACACAAAGGGACCCATGGACAAAAACTTCCTTTTCACAAGGAAGTTTGGCTATTTTTCTAATTTCTTCTATGGGAGTCTCACGGGCTATAACAATTCTCTTAAAGCCCATATCCATAAGGGCCTTGGCCCCGTGATAATCCCTAACCGCCATCTGAGTTGAGGCGTGTAGGTCAAGTCCTGGGACTTGGTCTTTGATAATTGAATAGAAGCCAATATCTTGGATTAAAAGCCCATCTACACCGTATTCGTATAATTTTTGGGCATAGTAAAGGGCCTTATCCATCTCGGAATCCTTGATAAGGGTATTCATGGTCACAAAGACCTTCCTGTCAAATAAATGTATATAATCGATTATCTCTTCTATATTATCTAGGCTAAAATTTTTGGCATAGGCTCTTGCTCCAAAGTCATCAAGGGCCAGATAGAAACTATCTGCCCCTGCTGCAAGGCCTGCATAAAGCATATCTATATTACCTACTGGTGCTAAGATTTCTGCTTTTTTCATCAAAGTTTTCCCTTCAATAGTTCATTTTCCTTTGTCAAATCCATGACTTGTTTTTGCAAGGCCTTCATCTTATCCCTAAGCTTTTTAGAATCTGTCTCTTCTTTGCTAAGCTCTAAGATTTCCTTATCCTTATCTTGTAAAAGAGCCTTAAGTTCGGTATTTTCAGCCTCAGCCTGGTCATACTTTTCTTTATAAGAACCATATTCATTTTTAAAATTGTCATGATCTTCTTTTAAGGCTGGGTATTCATTTATTGCTTCTTTGTTTTCTTCGTAGAATTTCTTGAAAGAATCCTTATCTTTCATATACTCATCCGCAATATTTAGGCAGGCTAGGACCAGCTGCCTATCAAAAGTGAGCCTATCAGACTTGACATCCTGAATTTTTTTGTCCACATAAGCTGCTATATTTTCAATATTTTCTTTTGATTCTTTAGTAACAAGCGGATATTTTACTCCATCTATTTTGACTTCAAGTCTTATTTCGCTCACACTTATCTCCTATGCTCTTAATACTATATCTTTGTCAGCAAGGTCTTTTAAGATATTTTCTTCTACATCTTTGATATCTTTTTCTTGTAGAGTTCTCTCATTTGACCTGTACCAAACCCTATAGGATACTGATTTTTTATCATCATCCACACCCTTGCCTGTGTAGATATCAAATAGTTCGATTTTTGCAATCAAGCCCTTGCCGTGATCATTCATTGTATCTTCAATTAGCTTGCTTTCAAGGTTTTTATCTGTTACAAATGAATAGTCTCTTTCAATGGCTGGGAATTTTGCAATTGGCTTGTATTTTTTATTTACAACTCTAGAGTCTTTTATAAGTTCTAGGTTTATCTCTAAAACAATAGCTCCCTTGCTTATATTATACTCATCTCTTACTTCATAAGAAATCTCACCCATGATTCCTATTTTTTTACCAGCAAATAATATATCTGCACATCTTCCTTGGTGGAAGGCGTAGTTATCTTCATTTGCCACATATTCAAAGCCTGTAAAACCTGTATTTCTCATGGCTTCTGTGAAGAAATCTTTCATATCATAGAAAGAATAATCGCCATATAGGCCCATAGTTAGGGTTAAGTTTTCTTTTGGAAGTTTATCGCTTGTTTTCTCAAAAGTCCTATCAAGTTCAAAAAATCTCATGTTTTTTTGGCCATACTTGATATTTTTAGCTATTACATCAAGCATATTGGCAATTTGAGTTGTCCTCATTACAGAGAAGTCTTCGCCAAGTGGATTTATTAGGCTAATATAGTCCCTAAGCTTTGAATCTTCGGCGATTCCTAGTCTATCGTATTCTCTTGGTGAGATGAAAGAATAGGTTGCTAGTTCTGAGAATTTTTGGCCGACAAGCTTGTGTTTTAAATCATCCCTTAGAAGTCTTAGAGGAGATCTTTCACCCTTTTTAAGGGATGAAACTAGTGGCTTAGATTCAATCTTACCCATGCCGTAAAGTCTAACAACTTCTTCGATTAGGTCAGCTTCTATTGTTATATCATTTCTAAAGTATGGAGCCTTGGCTTCAAGAGTATCTTCGTCAATATCTTTAACTTCAAATTCCAATAGCTCTAGGTTTCTAACTGCTTCTTCCTTAGTAAAGTCGACCCCTGTTAGCATATTAAGTCTTGATATTCTAAGCTTAACGACAGGATTATTTGTTTCTTTCTCGCCCTCATCATAAGAAGACCCAACAATTTCGCCTATATTTAAGTCTTCTATGAGTTTCATAACCCTTTTTGAAGCTATATCTGCCATTTCAATGGCAACTCCCTTTTCAAATCTAGAGCTTGCCTCACTCCTTAGGTTGAGTTTCTTAGAAGTATCCCTGATATTGTAAGCATCAAAGCTTGCAGCTTCTAGGAGGATATTTGTGGTTTCATCTGTTATTTCAGAATCAAAACCTCCCATTATACCTGCTATGCCAATCGCTTCTTTGCCATCAGCTATAACTAGCATTGAAGGATCAAGTTTTCTTTCTGTATCATCAAGAGTCTTGATTATTTCTCCTTCTTTTGCATCTCTTACTATAATTTTCTTATCAGCTAGCTTGTCTAGGTCATAGGCATGGAGTGGTTGACCTGTTTCTAGCATTACAAAGTTTGTTATGTCTACTATGTTATTTATAGGTCTGATTCCTGCAAGCATTAGACAATTTTGTAGCCATTGAGGAGATTTTCCTATCTTTACATTTTTTACAACCCTAGCTGTATATCTTAGGCAAGAATCACTTTCTATACTAATTCCATTTGCATAAGCTTTTATGTCCTCGCCATTATCTTTATAATCTAGGCTAGGATAGGTGATTTTTTCACCAAAACTTGCTGCTGTCTCTCTTGCCATACCCATGATAGATAGGCAATCAGACCTGTTTGGTGTGATTTCATATTCTATTACTGGAGTATTAGAATATAAAGCTTCTGCAGCTGGTGTGCCTGGTTTATATTCACCAGCTAAAACTATCACCCCTTCTCTTAATTCTTTAGGAATTACAGAATCCTCATATCCAAGCTCTGAGTAGGCTGTAAGCATACCTTGGGATACGATACCGAAAAAGTCGTGGTCTTCGATAAGAGTTCCATTATCCATCTCTGTGCCAGATGTAATTACTGGAAGATAGTCTCCTACTTTTGTGTTTTTTGCATTGGTTATAATTGTAATTGGGGAATCTTTCCCAACATCTATGGTCAAAACCCTAAGCCTATCAGCATCTGGGTGGTCTTTTTGTTCTAGAACATGGCCTACCACAATGCCTTCAAGGTCAGATGTGTGGATGGTGACTTCTTCTACGTGAGATCCGGTTTCAGAAAGCCTGTCTGTAATTATTTTTAAATCTTTATCTATATCTATATATTCTTTTTGCCAAATTAAAGGTACTAACATTCTTCCTCCTAAAACTGTTCTATAAATCTCTTGTCGTTGTCATATAAAAGTCTGATGTCATCTAGGCCGTATTTAACCATGGCAATTCTGTCTACTCCTAGACCGAAGGCGAATCCTGTGTATTTTTCGCTATCAATGCCGCATGCCTCTAGAACATTTGGGTGAACCATGCCGCCGCCTAATAATTCCATTGACCAACCGGTATTACCACAAGCAGGACATCCCTTACCCATGCAAGCTGGACAAGTTACATCTACCTCAAGTGATGGCTCTGTGAATGGGAAGTGGTGAGGCCTATATCTTAGCTTCATTTCATCACCAAACATTTCCTTGATAAAGGTCTCAAGAGTTGCCTTTAAATTTGCCATTGACACATTTTCATCCACAACTAGGCACTCTAATTGGTGGAACATTGGTGAGTGGGTTGCATCAACTTCGTCATTTCTGAAAACCCTACCTGCTGATACCATCTTGATTGGCAATTTTCCTTCATTCATAACCCTAATTTGCATAGATGAAGTGTGAGGACGAAGTAAAACTTCATCATCAATATAAAATGTATCAGATGTAGACCTTGCCGGGTGGTTTTTAGGGCTATTTAGATCATCAAATACAAATTTGACTGTATCAACCTCAGGTCCCCCTACCACATCAAAGCCCATGTTTTGGAATATTGTTTCAAGCTCTTCCATAGTTTGGTTTATGACTGCTAAATGTCCTGACTCATACTTATCAAAATGAGCTGTTACATCTATTTTTTCTTCTTTAATTTTTTCTTTTAATAGTTCATTTTTAATCTTTTCATTAGCCTCTGCCAAAAGATTTTCTATTTCCTTGCTGGCTTGGTTGATTAATTTACCAGCTTGAGGTTTTTCCTCATTTGGTAATTTCGATATAGATTTTTTAAGATCTGTTATTGTTCCTTTTTTGCCAAGGTATTTTACTCTTAGACTTTCAAGAGTTTCTAAGTCTATTGCCTTTTCCACTTCGACTTTGGCATTTTCTAGAACTTGTTTTAAATTTGCTTCCATTTTTCCTCCAAATAAAAAAATCCGCCCTACAAAGGACAGATATATACTGCGGTACCACCTTAATTGATTTTTATAAAAAAAATCCACTCTTAACTTTAACGATAAGTCTACGTCTCAACTACTATTATTTCATCTTGATGTTCATCGGTGAATACCCTAATCGTGACTTAAAAGGCTCTCAACATCCCTTTTTTGCTGTATAAGAATAATTAAAGTCTTTCCGAATCATTACATTAGTCTATTCATTATTATACTAGCAGCAATAGCTGCATTCAAAGATTCTATATCTCCTTCCATTGGGATTTTTACAAAAGTGTCTGTTAGACTTCTTACTTCCTTCCCTAAGCCATTTGCTTCATTGCCTATGGCAAGGATTATATTAGAATCACTTTTATATTCTCTTATATCTAGGCCTGACATATCTGCTGCCAAGAATTTATAGGAATCCTTAAAGCTTGCTATTTCATCATAAGTAAGTTTCACTATATTTAGCCTAAAGACTGATCCCATGGATGCCCTGAGGGCTTTTTCATTGTAAATATCAACACAATCAGGACTTAAGATTATATCGTTAAATCCAAAGGCTTCTGCACTTCTTATCATGGTGCCGATATTACCTGGATCGTTGATATAGTCTAATAGTAGAACCTTTTTACTTGATATCTTTTTTGGCACAGGCTTTCTTATGACTGCCCCTATGCCATCAGAAGATTTAAGCATGGTTAATTTATTAAAAAGTGCCTTATCAAAAACAAGACTTTTTAGATTTGTCTCATAAGATACATCACTTCTTAAAAAAATAAAATCTATATTAGCAGATGAGCTTATTGCCTCATCTACTAATTTCCTAGATTCTATTATAAATAAATTTTCTTTTTCTCGATATTTTTTATTCTTAAGCTTGTTTATAAGCTTGTAGTTTTGATTTGATACCGACTTTATTATCATTAAGCTTCTTTGTTAGCTAACTCTACTAATTTTGTAAATTCTTCTGGAGCATTTACTGCCATTTCAGCAAGCATCTTTCTGTTGATGTTGATGTTTGCTTTTTTAAGATTGCCCATAAGTTTTGAATAGCTTGTGCCATTGATTCTTGCTGCTGCGTTGATTCTTGCGATCCATAGTTTTCTGAAATCTCTTTTTCTGCGTTTTCTACCAATGTATGCATATGATAGAGATTTCATTACAGCTTGGTTAGCTGTCTTAAATAGAAGGCTTTTGGAACCGTAATAACCCTTTGCTTGTTTTAATACTTTTTTATGTCTTTTCTTTGCATTTACTGCTCTTTTAACTCTTGCCATCTATATCCTCCTATGCACCGATTAATCTTTTTACATTCTTAGCTTCTGAAGCTGAAACTAGTGTACCTTTTCTTAGTCTTCTTTTTCTATTTGGTGATTTCTTAGCTGTTAAGTGGCCTTTGTAAGCCTTTCTTCTCATAACTTTACCAGAGCCTGTTACTTTAAATCTTTTAGCAGCTGCTCTTTTTGTTTTCATTTTATTTGCCATTATTTTCTCCTTTTTCATCATTTGGTTCTAGAAACATAACAAGTGATCTGCCTTCCATTTTAGGCTTTTTGTCAATCTTGCCGCAACCATCTAGCATACCATTGAACTTCTCCATTAAGTCATAGCCAGGTTCTTTCCTGCCTAATTCCCTACCACGGAATCTAATAGAAACTTTTACTTTATCCCCGTTGTTTAAGAATTTTTTTGTCTGATTTGCCTTAGTTTGCAAGTCATTATCCTCGATATTTAAAGAGAATCTTGTCTCTTTAAGCTGAGCATTTTTTTGTTTTTTTCTATTCTCTTTATCTTTTTTCTCTTGATCATATTTAAACTTACCATAGTCCATTATCCTTGTTACAGGTGGTTTTGCATTTGGACTCATTAGTACTAGGTCAAGTCTCTTTTCATCTGCCATATCCTGAGCATCTCTAAGAGAAACTATTCCTATTTGGTTTCCTTGATCATCGATTAGTCTTACTTGACTAGCTCTAATTTCATCATTGATTCTTAAATCTTTTATAGTTATACCTCCAATGTATTGTATAAAAAAAGCGGGCACAAAGTACCCGCATAAATTCTAATAATAAATCTATTAACCTACAAACAAAGTCGGTAGGTGAGTTTGGGTACTTCTTTCTTGTTTACGTATATGATAATACTACTTATTTCTTATCTTGTCAAATTTATTTGATTCTTATATAAAATAAACCAAAGGCCTTTTCTCCTGAGTAGACTCTTAATACTGAACCGAAAGTATTATGATGGTAAGCCTTAGCCTTTTTAATTAAATCACTTGCCTTATCTTCAATCTTTTCAAAAAGACTCTTATCTCCACCAAAGCCTAGGCCCAGATAATATTCTTTGGCTCCTTCTAGGTCCGCTCTTACTTTTTTGATGGCTTGATCAATTGCCTTATCTTCCTTTACCTTTAGTTTAACTAGGTCTACCTTTCCCTCACTTGCTACCTTTAACATGGGTTTGATATTTAAAAATTTAACTGCCTTACCAAGTGGGGCTGATATTCTTCCGCCCTTTACTAAATTTTCTAGGCTATCAACCCATACATAGGCTGCCTTTTCATCTCTTACATGATCTAGCCTTATACAAATTTCCTTAAAGGATAGACTTTCATTTATTAGATCATCTGCATAATTTACAAGAAGAGATTCCATTAGGGAAGCATTTCTTGAATCCATCAGATACATATCTTCATCAAGTTCATTTTTAAAAACATTGTAAGTTGCTGATAAGCCTGATGAAAGTGATATTATTATTATCTTTTCATAGCCCTTAGACCTTATCTCTTCTATAATCTCTGCACAATCTCCTGGTGATGGGGCACTTGATTTAGCAAGCTTATCAGGATTATTCTTGTTGTGTTCAACTACTTCATCGCTTGTTATTTCTATCTCATCTTTTAGATATGAACCATCTATATTTACATAAAGAGGCAAAACAAAAATATGGTCTTTATTTTTATACTCATCTATTAAGTCAGAGGTTGAATCTGTTAGTATTGCAATTTTTTCCACTTTTGCCCCCCCTATTTAGTCATTTATATTTTTCATCTCAGCTTTGATTAGGCCAAGTGACTTATAGATGTTTTCCATATCTTCTTTGCTTAACTTTTCTTCAAGCCTGTCCATTACTTCACTTATACTTGAGAAGGCTATTTTCTTGTATGTTTTAAACCTATCAGTTAGCCTTAGGATAAATTCTCTTCCATCTTCTTTTGATTGAACCTTTTCTACATATCCCTTTGATACCAGAGTATTTATTTTATAAGAGATATTTGGTTGGGAAATTCCTAAAATTTTTACCAGCTCATTTACAGTTGGTTTTTCGAGTGAATCGATAATATTGACTACCATCGACTCTGTATAGCTAAGTGTGGCTTCTCTTTTTTCAAAACCCGAATAGATTTTGGTATAGAAATTAATGTTTGCCATTGTGATTATGTCTTCTAGAATGGTTTTTTTCATATGGAGCCTCTTTTGTATTTTTAATAATTTAGAATATATCTTTAATAACTATTATCTTATAAAATTCGACAAAAGGCAAATATTCTATCCATTATCTCAAGCTATTTTTGCTAATCTATAGGTATTTCAAGTTTTATCTAGTTTTAACAACTAGATGAAATAAAATAATTCGCCCTAACTTAGGTAAATCATAAGCAAGTTTTAAACATGCATATATGAAATCTCTAATTGTAGGACGATTTTTTATTCTTTTCTAATCAAGGATGAAAAAACCAAAACCAAATAAGCCTGGTCCTGTATTTGCACCAAGAGTAGGAGAGATTTGTTCTTCTATATATAAGCTTGCCCTTCCTATATAATCTTTAAGCAAGTCTCTAAGCTTTACTAGACCTTCTTCATAACCTCCATGACAAATAAACATGTAATAATCTTTGGCATTTGCAAGGTACTGGTCTGCAATTTTTTCTAATTGTCTGAAGACCTTTTTTTCTCCTCTGACAATTTTTACTATTTCAAATCCGCCTTCTGGTTGGCTTGTTTTTACTATTGGCTTTACTGATAAGGCATCGCCAATTTTTGCAAATGATTTTGGAACTCTGCCGCCTTCTACTATATATTTAAAGGAATCTATAGTGAAAAATACCTTAGAATCATAAATTTTTTCTGATAGTATATCTCTTATTTCCGCAAATGTTTTGCCATCTTCTATTAATTTTTTGGCATAAACAGCAAACAGCCCTTCTGCTAAAGTTAGGTTGCCAGTGTTTAGAGCAAAGACATCAAGACCTTCTATTTCCGCAAGATTTAGAGCATTAAAGGTACCTGAATACTTACTTCCTATGCTTATAGCTATAAGTTTATCATAACCATCATCTCTTATTTTCTCCAAAAGCGCCTGAATATCTCCAGGTGATGGCATGGATGTTTTAGGTAAGCTTTCCTTTGATCTTACCCAATCATAAAATTCATCCGGACTTATATCTAGCCTGTCCCTCAAAAACTTACCATCTAAATTTACATATAAGGGCAAAAGATAAAACCCTTCTTTTTCTATTAATTCTAAAGGCAAATCTCCTGCTGAGTCTACCAATATTGCAATTTTTTCCATTATTTCTCCTCGCTCTCATCTATGCTTATTTTTGTATAAAGTTTTGTAAATAAAGAGCTTGCAAGGTAATACCAAACCTTGTCACGGTGTTCTTTGAAATTTACCTTTATATTTAAGTTATTATTTGTATTTAGAAAATCTTTTTTAGCACAGGTAAATATGCCTACAAAGTCTTGATAGGACTCTTTAAAGGCGAAATTATCAATTTCTATCTCAATTCCCTTTACTATATCCTCAATACTGATTACCTGCTTAAAAATTGTTATAACTATGAGCTGTGCAATAGTCGATCTCATGTATTTTTTATTTTCAGGTTTTTCTATATAGTCTAATTTAACATAATTATTTATCATAGATGATGTAATTATATTTCTATCTATTACGTATAAGGGGCTTAGAACTTCTTTCAGATAATCAAGAAGCTCTCCTTTGTATATGCCGTAGCTTGGAATTTCATCCCAATTAGGAAGCTCTATACTTGCTAATCTTCTTATTTTTTCCATCTCACTGTTCCTTATTATACTTCACCAAGCTTTTAGAACTAAATCAGTCAACTTCTATTTCGATTTCTTCGTTTAGCTTGCTTATCTTCCTTATATCTAAATCATTATTATTATATTTTTCTTTAAACTCTTTGCTTATAGCTTCTCTCCCACCAATCTTAGTAGGAAAAAATATCTGGCTTTCAGAAACTTTCACTAAGGTGTCCAAATAAGCAAAAGATTTTTCATCCAAAGGATATATCGGCAAGAAAATTATATCAATTTTTTCTTCTTCTAAAATATCTAATAAGTCAAGATAAGAGGATTCATCTATCTCAGCTAAATTAATATTTCCCCCATAAAAGATAACCAAAGAGTCTATTCTTATTAAATAAGCAAGGCTAGACTTATCTATACTAAAGCATCTGATCCTAATGTTTTTATCTGCCAGCTTGAAATTTAAAAAATCATGATCTTTTACCAGTTTGACATCTTCCTTATTATATAAATCTTTAAGGTCTTTCATGCCAAGCTCATACTTATTTAAATAGATTATATTATCCTGATATTTAAGGTCCCTTACAGATTCGCTAAGGACATAGTTTATAGATTTAAGCTTGGCTAGGTTGAAAATCTCTGTTGTATAAGAATTTTCATCATTCTTCGTCACAAAAAACAAGCTATGTTTTGTTTCTGGTATATCTAAGATACCCCTTGCATAATCAAATACAAGGAATAAATCTCCATATTCCAAGCTATAGCAGGAATCATATATATAATTTGCATAAACTTTTTCGCTCATCTTAACTCCTTCATATAGAAATTTATACCCATTTTTTATATATTTAAAGTATAATTCTTCTGAGGTGATTATTATCAAAAAAGAAATTAAAACAAATGCAATGAGATTTTTAGATAAGAAAAAAATACCATATGAACATATAGACTATGAATTAGACCACGAATTTGTTTCTGCAACTGATTTAGCAGCAGAAAATGGAACTGACATAGCAACAGTCTTTAAGACCCTAGCTTGCGAGTCTAAAAATGGTGATATATACATCCTTGTCATAAATGGGGCAGATGAAATAGACTTTAAGAAGGCTGCTAAAGAAATTGGGGTCAAGTCCCTTTCCATGCTTCATCTTAAGGATTTAAAAAATACCGTGGGCTATGAAAGAGGAGCCACTACTCCCCTTGCTCTTAAGAAAAATTTTCCAGTTTTTATTGACAAGAAGGCCAAAGATCTTGAATTTATAAAAGTATCTGCAGGCAAGGTTGGTCACAGCCTTAAGCTAAAGCCAGATGATTTAATAAAGGCAAGCTCTGGCAAGTATGCCGATTTAATCCAATGTTCTTAGAAAAATTTACAGGAGAAAGGATTGAAAGATTTGAATTTGGCTCTGATTATTCCCTTAATCCCATAGAGATAAGCGTAAATAAAAGCCAAAAGTCATCTGCCTTTAGGATTTCTTTTTCAAATGATGAAAATAATGAAAAATTAAGGCTCCTTGCCATTCTTTCTCCAATTTTCATCGCTTCTTTTGATAATGGGGCTTATGAACTTGAGTATCTAAAGGATTCTATAGCAAATTCTTCCTATGAATTTGGACTTTATCCACATTTTTTTAAAAATTTCCAAAAGTCCCAATATTTTAAAGATGATAGGTCGGAAGATGATATTTACTTATCTGAGAGTGGCCTTATTTATTTTTCCTTTAATGACCTTGATGAAAAATATCTACCAAGCCTTGCCTGCCTTATTAATGAACTTATTATAAATGATGATAATAGGAAGGAGCTTTTGGCTTATTTTAAAGAAATAAGGGATGATATCGTCATAAATGGCAGAAGGTCAATCCTTGCTAATGGTATCCAGGCCTTTTACCTAAGCAAATATGTGGTGGTTTGGATGCTTGATCTCATCTCATTTATTAAAGAAAAAAATCCAGGAGCCTTTAAATATCTCTTGCCTATTTATAAGCTAGCAAGTAATTTAAAGACTCCAAGAAATCTTAAATAGAATCTATCAAATCTTCATAAGACTTAAAAGATAAATATTTTGGTGCTACATCTAAGACAGTGATAGCACCTTTTTTGCCTTCTTTTTTTAGAGCATAAGCCGCCCTAGCGTAGGCTATATCACAAGCTGCTGTAAAGTCTGGGTTGTTTTTTAAATCTAGGCTAAATTCTATTACAGACCTAGTAGATCCTGAAGCCATTCCATTTCTAAATACATAACCACCATGGACCATTTCTTTGTGGTCTTTATTTAATTCTTCTTGGCTTATAAAGTGAACTATAGTTTCATATCCTACAAAATAATCTGGCATGGTCTTTATGGCCTCTTCGATTTTGCCCTTATCAGCATTTTCTTCAGCAACTACAAAAACCTCTCTAAGATGGGCCTTATGAGGGTCAAATTCGATTTCCTCCCCCGCCCTAACTCTTTCTAGGACTTCATCCCTTGGTATGGTGTATTGGGTGGAATCTATCACCCCATCAATTGCCCTGCAAGCAGCTGAATGGCCCTGGCTTACGCCCTTACCCCAAAATGTATAAGTTGCACCTTGTGGGAGGATCGCCTGGCCTATTAGCCTTTGGAGGGAAAATAGTCCTGGGTCCCAACCTGTAGAAATTAAGGCAAGCTTATTAGCTTTCTTGCCTATTTCATCCATCATATGATAATATTCTTTAATCTTTGCGTGATTATCAAAAGAATCTAGGGTATTGAAATTTTCTAAAAGCTTCGGACCTTGGGCCATAATGTCCTTATCTGATGACCCGCAAAGGATTAAAAGATCAACATCTTCCTTATAAGCTAAAATATTATCTAAAGACTCATAAGATTCGTGGTCTAATTTTCTCCTCGAAAATATCTTCACAAGATCCATGTCAAGGCTTTCTTTTATTGCTTTTTCTACTGATTTTCCTAAATTCCCGTAACCAACTATTCCTATCTTAATCATCAATACCTCTTATTACATCTTTAAAATCATATCTTCCCGGATTCTTTCCAGCTATGAAGCTTGCGGCCTTAAGAGCCCCTATGGCAAAGATTTTTTTAGACCCTGCCTGGTGTTTTACTTCTAAGACCTCATCGACTCCAGCAAATATTAGCCTATGCTCACCTACAATTGTTCCAGCCCTTACTGATAAAATACCAACATCTGTAGGCTTTCTTTCATCATCATGGGTCATAGCTCTCATGACCTTGTTAAGCTTATTATCTTTTGCAGAATTTACAGCATCGAAGATCATATTGGCTGTGCCTGATGGGTTGTCTTTTTTCTTGTTGTGGTGACTTTCTACTATTTCTATGTCAAAGTCACTTAGGCCCTTGGCTAAAAGCCTTGCAGCTTCTAGCATAATATTTATGCCAAGGGAATAATTCCCCTCTTGCATAAAGGCTATTTTAGCTGAAAGACCATTAATTTTTGCCAAGTCTTCGTCTGTATAGCCTGTTGTAGCAAAGATTACAGGAATTTCCCTAGAACTTGCATAAGAAATAATATCATCTAGGAGAGCCCTATTTGAAAAATCTATTATGACATCCGCCTTTGCTTCTACTTTTGAAAAATCATCATAGATTGGAAAGTCGCTGCCCCCATCACAATCCTTATCTATTCCGGCAATAATCTTATAATTATCATTTTCCCTTACCACTTCTGCTAAGGTCCTTCCCATGGCTCCCTTGGCACCTACTAATAAAATATTTAACATAGGCCAAACTCCTTTAATTTTTCTTTTAAAATCACTTCTGTGTTGGTATTTGCAGGTGTTAAAGGTAGTCTAAGAGTATTTTGGCAAAGGCCCATCATTGCTGCTGCAGCCTTAACTGGAACTGGATTTACTTCTATAAATAAATCTTTTATTAGATCTATGTATTTTAGATGAAGCTTAGTTGCATGGTCAGTTTGTCCAGCCTTAAAAAGTTCGTAAATTTCGTGGTTTTCTTTTGGTAAAATATTTGCAAGTACCGATATTGATCCATCTATACCTAGGGCAAGCATTGGCAAGGTCAAGTCATCATTTCCTGAATAGACCGCAAAGTCTTTTGGCTTATGGGCTAAAAGCTTCGCTGTATAAGCTAAATCTCCTGTAGCATCCTTTATTCCAACTATATTTTCAATTTGCGCAAGCCTTAATGTAGTATCAAGGTCGATATTTACATTTGTCCTTGACGGAACATTATAAAGAATAATTGGCTTAGACGAATTCTTTGCTATATAGGCAAAGTGCTCGTAAAGGCCTTCTTTTGTGGCCTTATTATAGTAAGGAGTCACTACTAGCAAGCCATCCACTCCTTCTATTTTGCCGACCTTTTTGCTAAAGGCTGCCGTAGAGTAGGTGTCATTTGAACCTGTGCCCGCAATTATCGGCATCCTTCCATCAATTTTTTCTACCGTATATTTAATTAGTCTTATCTTCTCATCTTCTGTCATAGTTGTGGCTTCACCAGTGGTTCCGCACACAACTAGGGCATCGGTAGAATTTTCTAGATGAAAGTCTAAGATTTTGTCATAGGCCTTATAATCCACATCAAAATTTTCATCAAATGGCGTTATTACCGCTACTGCAGAGCCTGTAAATATCATCACATATCCTCCACTAAAAGTTCAGCTATCTCTATTGCATTTAGAGCAGCTCCCTTTCTAATATTATCGGCAACTGTCCATAGGTTTAGAGATCTTTCACAAGAATAATCTTCTCTAATCCTACCCACAAAAACTTCGTCCTTGCCTGAAACAAAGGCTGGCATTGGGTAGATTTCTTCTTTGATATCATCTTCTAAAATTACTCCTGGTGTAGCTTTGATTGTCTGTCTAATCTCATCAAGAGTGAAGTCTTTTTTAAGTTTAAGGTTAATTGATACACCGTGAGAATTGCTTACAGGTACCCTTATGGCTGTAGCTGTGATTTTTAAATCCTGATCATCTAGGATTTTCCTAGTTTCATCGATCATTTTCATCTCTTCTTTAGTGTAGCCATTATCTAAAAATACGTCGATTTGAGGAAGAACATTGTCATAAATCTTGTATTTCCAGTGGTCATTTTTCTTTTCATAGAGGTCTTCAAGGGCCCTTTCGCCACCACCGGATACGGCTTGGTAGGTGTTATAGATTATTCTTTCAATTCCAAAATCTTTGTGAATTTTTGAAATAGCAAGGACTGATTGGATTGTAGAACAATTTGGGTTTGCTATTAGCATATCATCTTCCTTGATATCATCAGGATTTACCTCAGGAATTACCAATGGTACATTTTTGTCCATCCTGAAAAATGAAGAGTTATCTACGACTTTTATATTGTTTTTGATTGCAAGTGGTATGTATTTTTCAGAAACTGATCCACCTGCTGCAAATAGGGCTATATCGATTCCCCTACCATCAAAGGAGTCTTCTTTGAGCTCTTCAATTATTACTTCCCTACCTGCGTATTCAATTTTTGTTCCTGCTGATTTTTTGGAAGCGAAGGCAAAGAGTTTTTCTACAGGGAAATTCCTTTCTTCAAGGATTTCCCTTATCTTTCTACCAACTAAGCCACTTGCACCAACTACCGCTACATTTACTTTTCTCATTATTTTCTCCTTAATCTTCAATATATTCTAAATCATTTACAATTAAATCTTCTAAAGCTTCTCTTTTTACAGCAAGACTTGCCTTGCCATCTTCCACAAATACCACAGCAGGCTTTAGCTGCTTGTTGTAGGATGAAGACATCGCAAGCGAGTAGGCTCCGGTATTTTCTATAGCAAGGATATCGCCCTTTTGTGGGTTATTTAGCCTTGCTTCATCTATCAAGATATCACCTGACTCACAAAGCTTACCTGCCACCCTATAAGTCTCATAAGCTTCCCCCTTAGCCCTATTTGCAAGAAGAGCGTCGTATTTGGCCCCATAAAGACTAGGCCTGATATTATCACTCATGCCCCCATCTACAAAAACTAGAGGCAAGCCTTCTAGTGTATGTTTGATAGAACCTACCCTATAGAGGGTTGTACCTGCTTGATTTACCATAGACCTACCTGGCTCTATGCCTACAGTCTCTATTGATAAGTCATAATCTTTTATAGATTTTTCTATGTAGCCTATAAATTCTTTGAGGAAGGCTCCCAAATCATAAGAAGGATCCGATGTATTTTGCCTAACTCCAAAGCCTCCACCGAAATTTATTGCCTTAAATTTATAGGCTAGAGCCTCTTCCATTTCCTTAGTAAATCTAAGTAAGATATCAGCTTCTTCCTTGAAAAAGCCAAGCTCATTGACCTGGCTACCTATATGAGCGTGAAAACCAAGAAGCTTGATGACCTTTGAATTTGTCATCTCTTTTATTATATCCTTTAATTTTTCATCTCTTATGTTTATTCCAAATTTTGAATCGGCATTTGATGTTTGGATATATTTATGAGTTGATGTCTTCACATCAGGATTAATCCTAAGTAGGCAGTCGATTTTTTTATCAGAATTTAAAAGCAAATCTTCTATTAGTTTAAATTCGTCGTAATTATCTATTATTATCAGGCCGATATTATTATCTATAGCATAGGCAAGTTCTTCTTTTGTTTTGTTATTACCATGAAAATGAATTTTTTCAGGCTTAAAACCTGCTTTCAAAGCTAGAAATATTTCCCCCATTGAAACAGCATCTACAAAAGTTCCTTTTTTTGCTAGTAGGCCAAGGATATAGAGATTGGAAAGTGCCTTTGATGCATAAATCACCTCGGTTCTTAGGGTATCTGACTTAAAATTTTCTATAAAACAAGAAGCCGTATCCTTTATTAATTTTTGATCATATACATAGAGGGGTGTTCCATATTCCTCTACTAATTTTAAAGTCGAAACCCCACCAATATGGAGAATATTGTCTATATATTCATAGTTTTTATCTAACATTTTTCCTCCTAAATCATGACTTAATACTTGGCCCAAAAAGAAAAAGACCACAAGCAAAAGGCTCATGATCTTCCTTTCGCCTGACTTAGCAAGTACTCCAAAAAGATTTGGCACATCTTTTTGACAGTCATATACCTATTTGACATATGACCAATACCATGTATTTCGGCGGTTACACCTTTCGGTTCTCCTAATCTTTGCAACCGCGACCCCTTAACTAAATCTGTATTTATTAAATAGTCTATCAGTTATTATGTATTTTGTCAAGTTTTAAATTATTTTTATGCAAGTTATTTCATTTTAATGCAAATAGTGGTATACTTTAATACAATAGGAGAATATGATATGAAAAAAACAGCTAAATTTGGGGGAAGCTCAGTAGCTAACGCCAATCAAATAAAAAAATTAACAAATATTGTAAAAAATGATAAGGACATAAGGGCCATCATTGTCTCTGCACCAGGCAAGAGATTTAAGGCAGATATAAAGGTCACAGATCTTTTGATAAATCTTTATAAGGACTATAAGCAAGATAGCCCTAGCTACATCAATAGTTTAGATCAAATTATTTTAAGATATAAGGATATAGCAAAAGAGCTTGACCTTGACTTAAGAATCATAGATTCTTTTAAAGATACTCTTATCGGCTTTTTAAAAAATATAGATGATGATTTTTATCTAGAAAATGCTATCAAGTCGGCTGGAGAAGATTTTAACGCAAGGCTTATAGCAGTCTACCTTGAAAAAGTAGGTCTTGAAGCAAAATACATATCCCCAAAAGACCTTGGAATAAGACTTGAATACTCTTTAAATGATGCCAAAATCTTAGATATTTCCTATGATTTGATTAAAAAATATGAAAATTGTAAGGAAATTTTGGTCATTCCTGGATTTTTCGGCTACAATGATGAAGGTTATAGGCTCACTTTTTCAAGGGGAGGTTCAGATATAACTGGCTCTATGGTTGCTAGGGGACTTTCTTGCGATATTTATGAAAATTATACAGATATGACCTATATATATTCAGCTAATCCAAATATGTTTTATAACCCAGCCCCTATCAAAAACATTTCCTATGCAGAAATGAGGGAATTATCCTACAATGGTTTTGAGATTTTTCAAGAGGATGCCGTCCAGCCTCTCCTTGAAACAAACATTGAAATTCACGTAAAAAACACCAATAACCCTGATGAAGGTGGTACTATTATTTCTAAAGATAGGAAAGATATAAGTGAAAATCCAATCATAGGAATATCAGATGTTGGAGCTTTTACTTCCTTTACCTTGACTGAATATATGATGAATAGAAAAATCGGTTATATCAAAAATGTCCTCGATATTTTCCAATATATGCATATTGCCGTTGAGCACATCCCGACATCTATCGACTCTGTTTCTATCCTGGTAAGAAGCTCATATATAAAAGATAAATCTAGAAAGCTTTCTATTATAAACGCCATCAATTCATCTTTTGACCTTGATGAATTAGACCTTAATGACAGGTTAAAGGCCATTGCTATAGTAGGAGAAGGTCTTAAGGATAAGATGAGTAAGGCCCTTTACATTTTTTCTAAAGTTCTTGATGATATAAATGTAAATATAGAATATATTATCCAGGGGGCTAGCAATAATTCCCTTTTTATCTTTATAGACAAGGATGATGAGAACAAGGCTCTTAAGGCCCTTTATAAGTCAATTTATGAAGAAGAAAGCTTATAATTTTCAAAAAAATTGCCCTGCATTGAATAACCAATGCTAGGGCATTTTTAAATCTTAGATTCTCTTGTTGGTATTTCTCCAGATTCCTAATTCTTCTGCTTGTTTTATTAATTCATCTCTATTATCTGGGTGAGCTAGGCTTACTAAAGCTTCGGCTGCTTGCCAGGTTGTTAGACCCTTAAAGTTTACTATACCTTGTTCTGTAGCTATATAGTGGGTATTAGATCTTACTGCTGTTGCTTGGGTTCCTGGTGCAAAGGTTGGAACGATATTTGAAATTCTCTTACCATCTTTATTTACTCTTGAAGAGATTAGTGAGATGATTGATCTACCACCTTTTGATCTATAAGCACCAAGTACGAAGTCTAGGGCTCCACCTGCTCCTGAGATATGTTTTGTTCCTACAGACTCAGCTGAGATTTGTCCCCAAAGGTCTACTTGAAGAACAGTGTTAATTGATACGAAGTTATCAAGTGATGCTACTACTCCTACGTCATTTACATAATCAACTGGTGCTGCCATTAATTCTTCATTGTCATCTATATAATCATATAGTTCTTGGCTACCTGCTGCGAAAGCGTAGGTTTGACGGCCTATGTCTATGTTTTTCTTAAGACCTGTTATTCTACCTGCTAGAGCCATTTCTCTAAAGGCATCTACATACATTTCTGAGTGAACACCTAAGTCTTTTAGGTCAGATTTTGCTATTTGAGATCCTATCGCATTTGGAAGGCCACCTATACCTAATTGGATTGTATCACCATCACGTAAAATATCTACTACATATTTTGCAGCCTTTAATTCTTCTTCACCAAATTTTGCACTTGGAAGGGTTAGCATTGGATAATTGCTTGATTCGTATACGTAATCTACATCTTTGATGTTTATAAAGTTTTCAAAACCACCAAGGGCTCTTGGTACGTTTTCATTGATTTCTAGGATAATCTTATCAGAATTTTGGAATGATGCAATTGTGTGTGATGCAGAAATACCAAAGTTGAAGTTGCCGTGCTTATCCATTGGTGATACTTGGATTACACTTATAGCTGCTTTATCAGCATTTTCTGCTAAATATCTTGGAAGCTCACTATATTTAATTGGCATAAAGTAAGCGCCGTATTTGTTGTTATTTATTAGTTTTCTTTCTGTTCCTGATGCATGCCAAGAATGATATGTGATGTGTTCGCCTGTTGGATCAGCTGCTCCTACATAAGGCATATAAGGAACAACACCGCCTCTTACCTTAACATCTTTAACTTCATCAACTCTTGCTGCTAGAGCCTTGTCAAAATCAACTGGTGTAAGGGCAGCCCAACCCATTTCAATCCAATCACCATCTTTTACCATTGCCGCTGCTTCTTTGGCTGTGATTAGTTTTTCTTCGTATAGTTTTTTATAGTCCATTAATAAAACTCCTTTGTAATATCGTTTTCTTAGTTATAGTATACCCATAATTGAAAAAAATTATCAATCTTTTCTATTAAATTCTTTATTGATAGCAAAAAAAGTATGCAGACAAGAATATCCGCATACTTTATAAACTATCTTATCTTTCTACTATTACTGCAGTACCCATACCGCCACCTATACAAAGTGTTGCGATACCTTTTTTAGAGTCTCTCTTTTGCATTTCATATAGTAAAGTTGTAAGGATTCTTGCTCCGCTTGCTCCAACTGGGTGACCGATTGCAATTGCTCCACCGTTAACGTTTACTATATCTGTGTTTAGACCTAGTTCTTTAATTACTGATAGAGCTTGAGCTGCGAATGCTTCGTTAGCCTCGATTAGGTCGATATCTTCAAGTGTTAGGTTAGCTTTTTCAAGAGCTTTTCTTACTGTTGGGATTGGGCCTGTACCCATGATTTTTGGATCAACACCTTCTGTAGCGTAAGAAACTATTGTAGCAAGTGGTTTAACGCCAAGTTCTTTAGCTTTTTCTTCACTCATTACTACTAGACAAGCAGCACCATCGTTGATGCCTGATGCGTTTGCAGCTGTAACTGTACCATCTTTAATGAAAGCTGGTCTTAGACCTGAAATACTTTCTTTTGTTACGCCTTCTTTGATGTATTCATCTGTATCTACTACTGTTACTTTGCCTTTTCTTCCCTTTACTTCTACTGGTACGATTTCATCTTTAAATCTACCTTCAGCTCTAGCTTTTGCAGCTTTTTGTTGGCTGTCTGCAGCAAGGGCATCTTGTTCTTCTCTTGTTAGGCCGAATTTTTCAGCTATATTTTCAGCTGTAACTCCCATGTGGTAGTCATTGAATGCATCCCAAAGTCCGTCTTTGATCATTTCATCGACAACTTTTTTATCACCCATTCTAGCTCCCCATCTTTCATCTGTTAATAGGTATGGAGCGTTAGACATTGATTCTGTACCACCTGCTAGTACTACATCGCAATCACCTGCAAGGATCATTTGAGCTGCTAATGATACTGATCTTAGACCTGAACCACAAACGATGTTAAGAGTCATTGCTGGTTTTTCTTTTGGAATACCTGCATCTAGCGCGATTTGACGAGCGATATTTTGGCCATTACCTGCTTGAAGTACGCAACCTAGGATTGATTCGTCTATATCTTCTGGTTTAATTCCTGCTCTTTCGATTGCTGCTTTAGCTGCTACTGCACCTAATTCTCTAGCTGTTACTGTTTTGAATGCTCCGCCGTATGCGCCTACTGGTGTTCTTGCTGCACTTGCTATTACTACTTTTTTAGTCATATTATCTCCTTAAATTCTTTCTCTATTCAATCTTATTTGCTATAATCGTAGAAGCCTTTGCCTGTTTTTCTACCAAGGTCTCCTGCTCTTACCATTTGTCTTAGAAGTGGGCATGGTCTATATTTGCTATCACCAAATTCATTGTAAAGAACTTCCATGATTGCAAGGCATGTATCTAGACCGATTAAATCTCCTAAAGCAAGAGGTCCCATTGGATGGTTAGCACCAAGTTGCATACCTTTATCGATATCTTCAACACTTGCAAGTCCATCAGCTAATACGCCAACAGCTTCGTTAATCATTGGGATTAGAAGTCTATTTACTACAAAACCTGGGCCTTCTTTAACTTCGATTGGTTGTTTGCCAAGTTTTTCAGCTAGTTCAAAGATTGCCTTGTTTGTTTCATCAGATGTATGAAGACCTCTGATAACTTCAACAAGTTTCATAACTGGAACTGGATTGAAGAAGTGCATACCAATTACATTTTCTGGTCTTTTTGTAACTGCAGCTATGTCTGTGATTGAAAGTGAAGATGTGTTTGAAGCAAGGATTGCACCTTCTTTTACTACTTCGTCTAATTCTTTAAAGATTTCTTTTTTAAGTTTAGGATTTTCTGTTGCAGCTTCGATTACTACATCACAATCAGCTAAATCTTTAACTTCTGTTGTATAAGAAATGTTTTTAAGTGCAGCTTCTTTAGCTTCTTCTGTCATTCTTTCTTTAGCAACTTGTTTAGCATAAGATTTTTCTATTCTAGCTTTTGCTTTTTCTAAGAATTCATCTTTAATATCTCTTACAACAACTTCATAACTTTTAGCAGCAGTTTCTACAATTCCGCCACCCATTATTCCTGAACCAATTACACCAATTTTCATTTAAAATCTCCTTATTTATTTTTAAATTCTGCCTTACCCTTGTTTAGGAAAGCTTCCATGCCTGCTTTTTGATCTTCACTTGAGAATGTTAGAGCAAATAGGTTTTCTTCAACCTTTATTGCACTATCAATATCAACTTGTCCACCAACATTGATTGCTTCTTTTGATGCTCTAACAGCTATTGGAGCATTGCCAGCAATCTTGTTTGCAAGTTCGTTTACTCTTTCTTCAAGCTTATCAGCTTCTACTACTTCTTGTACAAGTCCAATTTCATAAGCCTTGTCAGCTTTGATATTGTTTGCAGTATAGATTAAATATTTAGCGAAGCCAGGACCAACTAATCTTTGTAGTCTTTGTGTTCCAGCAAAACCTGGTGTTATGCCAAGACCAACTTCAGGTTGACCAAATAAAGCCTTTTCACTAGCTATTCTAAAGTCACAACTCATAGCAAGTTCGCATCCACCGCCTAGGGCAAATCCATTAATTTGTGCTATTACTGGAATTGGAAGTGACTCAATTTTTCTAAATACTGATAGTCCTTTTGCACCAAATTCTTTGCCTTCTATAGGTGTAAGAGTTGACATTTCTTTAATATCAGCTCCTGCAACAAAGCTTCTGCCTTCGCCTGTGATAATAAGGCATCTAAGGTCTTTATCTTTTTTGATTTCCTCTACTAAAATATCTAGTTCATCAAGTACTTCTGAATTAAGTGCGTTTAAAGCTTCTGGTCTATTGATACTTAATTTACCAACATAACCGTTAACTTCATACTTTAGAGTTTTGTATTCCATTAATCCCCCTTTTTATAAATCGTTTGCAACATCTAATCTAAGTTTATCTGGGCTATTACTTATATACCCAAAAGTATATCCTTATATATTTATTATAACAGTTGATATTTTTTTGTCAATCAAATATGTATATTTTTTAACAAAAATAGTTAAATATTTAATGATTATTTTCTATATTTTATCTCGATATATAAGATTGACTATATTTTGTCTATACCATGTAATAAAAAAGGCAGTTTTGCAAGTGAAAATAAATTTTAATTATCTAGACTTTTAAATTAGCCTTCTAGCAGGCTTATAGGATTCCTATAAGCCTACCATTAGCCTATGTCTTAATTATATTCTTTCATTTTGCAAGAGTGCCTTATATTTTATTATCAAGCTTTTCTAGCGTTTATCTTTTCGATAAGTGCAGGTACTACCTCAAATAAATCTCCTACGATACCATAATCTGCGACATCAAAGATTGGAGCATCTGGATCTTTATTTATAGCAATTATTGTATCTGACGCATTTATACCAGCCAAGTGTTGGATAGCTCCAGATATACCTACTGCTATATATACCTTAGGTGCTACTGTTTTACCTGATTGACCTACTTGGTGTGAATGAGAAATCCATCCTGAGTCTACTAATGGACGAGATGATCCTACTGTTGCACCTAGGGCTTCTGCTAGGTCTTCAATAAGCTTTAAGTTGCTTGGATCGCCTAGACCACGTCCACCTGATACGATAAATTCAGCTCCAACTAAATCTACATCATCTCCTTCATCTCTTGGGATAAAGTCAAGGATTTTTGTTCTGATTTCACCTGTAAATTCTATATTTTCTTCGATTTCTTCGATATTATCTTTTCTACCGAATGCTTCTTTAGGGAATACACCTGGACGTACTGTACCCATTTGTGGTCTTGAGTCTGGGCATAGGATTTGTGCCATTAAGTTACCACCAAATGCTGGTCTTGTCCATTGTACGTTTCCTGTTTCAGCATCAACATCAAGTTCTGTACAGTCTGCTGTAAGTCCTGTGTGAAGTCTTGCTGAAACTCTTGGGCCTAAATCTCTACCTTGGTTTGTTGCACCAATTAAGATTGTGTCTGGGTTGTATTTTTCAACAAGTTTTTCTATTGCATTTGCATAAACATCTGTGCTGTAATCTTTGTATACTTCACCTTCGCAAGTGATTATTCTATCAACACCATGATCTTTTACTTCTTCTTTAGCTTTTGCTACATCTTGACCGATTATAACAGCTACTAGGTCTCCACCAAGTGTGTCAGCCATTTTTCTTCCTGGATTTAATAATTCAAGACCTACATTTACAGCTGAACCATCTTCTTTAGTTTCGACTATTACCCAAAGGTTTTTATTTTCTGACATAGTTCCTCCTTAAATAAGCTTCTTATCAGCTAAAGCTGCTATTAGCTTATCACAAGCTTCTCCAGCTTCCATATCTACAAACATTTCACCAGTTTTTTCAACTGTTGGTGTGTAAGATTTGTTTACTCTTGTTGGTGAGCCTTTTAGACCTATAGCTGTTTCATCTATAGTATCTTTAAGTTCTTCAAGTGTAATTTGTTCGATAGTTGCTTTTTTAGCTTTTAATTTATTTTTGATTTTTGGATATCTTAAATCTTCATCACCGTATTTTGTAAATGTTACAAGACCAGGAAGTGTCATTTGGATATTTCTAGCTCCACCTTCTACTTCTTGAAGTACTTTTATTCCTTCATCATTTAATTCTACTGTATAAGCATAAGTTACTTGTGGAAGTCCTAAGTGTTCAGCTATTTCTGGACCTACTTGAGCTGTATCACCATCGATTGCTTGAAGTCCACAAAATACCATGTCTGGTTGTCCTTCAGTTTCGGCTACTTTTTTGATAGCTTCAGAAATTATATATGATGTAGCTAGAGTATCTGAACCACCAAATTTTCTATCTGTAACTAGGTAAGCATTGTCAGCACCTACTGCTAGACAATCTCTAAGCATTTGATCTGCTTGTGGAGGTCCCATTGATATAACTGTAATTTTAATTTCTGGATCTTTATCTTTTAGTCTTAAAGCTTGCTCAAGAGCAAAAGCATCATAAGTATTTAAAATGCTTGGAACGCCTTTTCTTATTAATGTATTAGTAACCGGATCAATTTTAATCTCATTTGTATCCGGAACTTGTTTAGCACATACGAATATGTTCATATTTATCTCCCTTCGATTTATCTTATCTTAAAAGTGAACCACCAACAACCATTAACATAACTTCTGAAGTACCTTCATAGATTTCTGTTATCTTGGCGTCTCTCATCATTCTTTCTACTTCGTATTCTTTAGAATAGCCGTAACCACCAAATAGTTGAACAGCTTTTGTTGTAACATCCATTGCTACTCTTGCAGCTTTTAATTTAGCTTCAGCAGCTGCTACTGTATAGCTTTCGCCAGAATCTTTAAGTGTTGCTGCTTTATAAACTAGGTGACGAGCTGATTCAATATCTATAGCCATTTCAGCTAATTTGAATTGTGTGTTTTGGAATTTAGCTATTGGTCTACCAAATTGTTGTCTTTCTTTAACATATTTGATAGCTTTGTTTAAAGCTCCTTCTGCTATACCTAAAGCTTGAGCTGCTATACCAATTCTACCACCATCTAGTGTTTGCATAGCATATTTAAAGCCCTTGCCTTCTTCGCCAAGTAGGTTTGCAGCTGGGATTCTACAATCTCTAAATACTAATTCCATTGTAGATGAAGCTTTGATACCCATCTTATCTTCTTTAGCACCAAAATCAAAACCTTGTGTTCCTTTTTCAACTATAAATGCTGAAATACCTTTTGTGCCTTGTGATTTATCTGTCATTGCAAATACAACATATGTGTCAGCATAACCAGCGTTTGTTATAAAGATTTTTGATCCGTTAAGAACGTATTCATCACCATCTTTAACAGCTGTAGTTTTTTGACCTGAAGCATCTGTACCAGCGTCTGGTTCTGTAAGAGCAAAAGCACCTAATTTTTCGCCTGAAGCAAGTGGTGTAAGGTATTTTTCCTTTTGTTCTTCGTTACCAAATTTATTAATCGCATCAGCACAAAGTGATGTATGAGCTGAAACTATAACTCCTGTTGAAGCACATGCTTTTGATAATTCTTCAACACAAAGTACATATGTAAGTGTATCTAGTCCGATTCCACCGTATTCTTCATCAAAAGGAATACCAAAGAATCCTAATTCTTGCATTTTAGCAACATTTTCTTCAGGGAATCTGTGCTCTTCATCAATTTCAATTGCTATTGGAGCAACTTCTTTTTCTGCAAAATCTCTAAACATTTGTTGCATTTCTAATTGTTCTTCATTTAACTTATACATATTAACTCCTTATTACTAATATTACCTATAAGATTGTATAACTCTTACAGGCTTATCCTACTGTTATTATCTTAACAATCAAATGGGACTTTGTCAAATAAAAATCAAAATTTTTACAAAATAAGCATAGAAGCATAGGTATTTTAACTAAATCTCGATGAAAAAGTATAAATACCCTAGTAAAAAATATTTTTTATTAAATCCTATTTATGTAAATTATACTTGCAATCAAGGCTTTTTCAAACGTTTTCTTGCTCTTGTCAAAATAATCATGTATTTTTTTTAACATTTTAATTTGATTTGATTAAATATTTTTGTTATACTATTAAAGACAAACAATATAGTTTGTGTCAGTTTCATAAGGAGGATAAATATGACTGATTATAACAAAGTTGATGAAAATATAATTCAACAATTTAGAGATTATGTTTCTGGCAAAGTTTATGCAGGAAACGATATCAACGAAGACTTTTTCCACGATGAAATGCCTATCTATGGTTCTTACCAACCAGATGTATTGATCGAAGCTAAATCCACAGATGATGTATCTACAATCCTTACAATTTGTAACGAACATAAGATACCTGTACTAGCTCGTGGTGCTGGTTCTGGTCTAGTAGGATCAGGTGTTGCTATCAACGGCGGAGTTATGATTGATATGCAAGGAATGAACAAAATCCTTGAATACGATCTTGATAACTTAGTTGTAAAGGTACAACCTGGTGTTTACTTACACGACCTTGCTGAAGATTGTCTAACAAAAGGCTATATGTACCCACCTGATCCAGGCGAAAAATTTGCAACTCTTGGCGGAAACGTATCAACAAATGCCGGCGGTATGAGAGCTGTAAAATATGGTACAACAAGAGATTATGTAAGAGCAATGGAAGTAGTTTTACCAACTGGTGAAGTAACAAGATTTGGTGCTGTAGTTTCTAAAACATCTACAGGTTATTCTCTAAAAGACCTTATGGTAGGTTCTGAAGGTACACTTGGAATTATAACAGAATTAACACTAAGAATAGTTCCACAAGCTAAACATACAATTTCTTTAATAGTTCCATTTGAAACACTAGAAGATTGTATAGCTACAGTTCCAGTACTATTTAGAGCTCACTTAAAACCACAAGCTATAGAATTTATGGAAAGAAAAATTATTATAGCATCCGAAAAATACATAGGTAAGGAAACATTCCCTAAAAACATAGAAGGTACAGATGTTAATGCTTACCTACTTATCACCTTCGATGGTGACAACGAAGATGAAATCGACCTACAAATGGAACAAGCTGCAGAACTATTAGTAGAAAATGGAGCAATCGATGTACTAGTAGCAGATACACCAAATGCAATAAAAGACGCATGGGCAGCAAGAAGCTCCTTCCTAGAAGCAATCGACAGCCAATACAAACTAGTAGATGAGTGCGACGTAGTAGTTCCAATCAACAAGATAGCAGAATTCATCAACTTCGTAAATGAAGCAGGCGAAAAATATGACTTCGACGTTCAATCATTTGGTCACGCTGGTGATGGTAACCTCCACATTTACGCAGTATCAAATGACGAAGACAAAAAAGAAGAATTCAACAAACAAGTTCATGATTTCATGGAAGAAATCTATACAAAAGCCTATGAATTTGGTGGACAACTATCAGGTGAACACGGTATAGGCCACGGTAAACTACAATACATGAGAGAATTTGAAGGAGAAATAAATACAAATCTAATCAGGGGAATCAAAAAAGTATTCGACCCTAACATGATTCTAAATCCAGGAAAAGTTGTATCTGTAGACTAAGGACAGATCAATGAAATACCTAAAAGAATTTGTAATCCTGTGCGCATGCCTATTTCTAGGCGTGCTCACAAGGAAAATAATTAACTTTCCTGTTCCAGAAGCAGTTTATGGAATGTTTTATCTTTTCCTAGCGCTTCGCTTCAATATCTTAAAGGTAGAAGATGTAAAAACAACATCAGATGGTATTTTAATTAACCTAGCATTTTTATTTGTACCTGTAGGTGTAGGAATAATGGCCAATTACGATGTAATAAAAGGCAAAATCCCTGCCCTAGTAATTTCAGTATTAATTGGAACAGCAGTAACAATGATTGTAACAGGTTTAGTAGTGCAAACCTTGCAAAAAAGGAGAAAATAGATATGGAAGCAATATTTAATAACCAATATTTTGGAATAATCCTCTCCTTTGCAGCCTATGAAATCGCCAAATGGATAAACTCAAAATTAAAAACCGCCCTAGCAAATCCTTTGCTAATAGCAATCTTACTTATAGTAGGATTCTTATATGTAACAGGAATCCCTTATGAATACTATAAGCTTGGCGGAGACTTCATAGCATTTTTCATAGGACCAGCAACAGTTGCAATGATCATAGACCTTTACATAAACCTCGATGTCCTAAAGAAAAACATCATACCAATCCTGGTAGGGGTTTTGATAGGATCAATAGTATCAATGCTACTAGCCATAGGACTAACAAAAGTATTAGGTCTTGGAAAAGATTTAACAGTATCCTTAATACCACAATCAATAACAACAGCAATAGCAATATCCCTATCTGGAGAATACCAAGGAATCGTTGCTCTAACAGCTATAACAGTAGTAATAAGAGGAGTGACAGGAGCAGTAATAGCTCCACTTGTAATGAAAATCTTCAAGATAACAGACCCAGTAGCTCAAGGAGTTGCAATAGGCACATCATCACACGCCGTTGGAACATCAGAAGCTAGGATGATGGGAGAAGTCCAAGGAGCAATGAGTGGTTTATCAATTGCTATAGCAGGAATAATGACAGTTATATTAATGCCAGTGGCAATAATGATAGTAGGAATAGTATTTTAACTTTAAAGGGGCTTACAAAAGCCCCTTTTAAAAATCCCCTCTTTTATTCTTAGAGATTTATTATTATTATTTTGTTTTTTATTTTTGTAACTTTATCAATTAATAAGTTACTATATAATAATTGTCAACGTAACTTAACCATTTAATTTTCGATTTCTATTTAATATTGAATCTTCGTCTCAAGGGGAGGCCCAAGGACCCTTTCGCATGGGTCCTCATCGGCCTCCCCTTAAACCCCTCCCCGTTACACCCCACAAGCGACTCCTTAGCGGAGGGCATGATTAGAAGCTTGCCTTCAGCAAGCCTCACTTGGTAGACGGAACCCCTTGTATTAGCTATTCTTATCCTTAGTGATTTTGACATTCCGATGCCTAAAAATCTCAATCTAACCCAAATGTTTCTTTTATATGCACTCTATATCTCAGTAGTCACAGAAATTTAATTTTCACTCGTGCGTCAGGAGATTTTCTTAACGGCATATCCATTTACAAAATCTTCCGACCTTGGGATATGGGTCTTTGTTTTTAGAGAATTATAGAAACGAACAGATTCTAAGACTCGTTTTACTCTGCATAAGTCCTTCCATAGCTCAGCTTTGCTTCGCTAGGATAGGGCTTTAGCTTCGCAAACATTGCGATTGATGGGTCTAGAGAAGAGAGCTTTAAGATATACTTAATTAAAATCGTCAATTATTTTAAATCGAGGAAGCGTTAAAAAATTTTGTTGAGCGAAGCGAATCTAAATTTTTAGCTGACGAGATTTGAAATAATAGATTTTGTTCCAGGATGAGTAGCAGTCATGTATTGGTATGGATACAATAAATAGTACAATTTAAAATCGAATATATGATACAATAAATAATAAGAAATCATAGGAGGATTTTAAATTGGCTAGACACTACGAAGACGACTTCAAAAGGCAAATAGTAGAAATCTTTAACCAAGGAAACTACACATATAAAAAACTAGGTGAAGAATACGACATAGCACCATCAACAATAAGAGGATGGGTAAATAGGTACAACAACTCAAACTCCTTCGACATAGATGATAATAGAACAGAAGAAGAAAAGGAACTAATCAGACTAAGAAAAAAACTAAAACAGCTTGAAATGGAAAATGATATTTTAAAGCAAGCTGCACTACTACTAGGCAAAAAGTAAAGCTCATAATCTCAAATAGAGATAAATACAGTATTAGTGCAATGTGTAAGTTTTTAGGAATAACAAGAAGCTTAATATACTATCATATAAACAAAGAAGAATCTAAAAACAACCTAAAAACAGAAGAGCTTTTAGAAGAGAAAATCAAAGAAATATTCAGAAAAAGTAAAAACGCGTATGGATCTAGAAAAATCAAAGTAGAACTAGAAAATCAAGGCATAATAGCATCAAGAAGAAAAATATGTAAAGTAATGAAAAAACACGCCTTAATCTCAAGCTATACAGTAAAACAATACAAGGTAGAAAAAACTACATGTAACAATAAACAAATAAAAAATAAAGTAGACAGACACTTTGATAATAGAGAATCTTTAGAAGCATGTGTAAGTGACTTAACCTATGTAAGAGTAGGAAATAGCTGGAACTATATATGTGCAATAATAGATTTACACAACAGGGAAATAATAGGCTATGCAGCAGGTAAAAATAAAAGTGCTGAATTAGTAAAAGAAGCAATTTACTCAATAAGATATCCATTAAATAAAATAAAAATATTCCATACAGATAGAGGACGAGAATTTGATAATAAGAGCATAGATAAAATCCTAGATGTATTTGGAATAGAAAGATCCTTAAGCAAAAAAGGAAGTCCTTATGATAATGCTGTAGCTGAAGCATTTAATAAGGTAATGAAAACAGAATTTGTTTATCAGAAAGAATTTAGAAGTTTAAATCAACTAAAATTAGAACTATCAGAGTATGTTTACTGGTACAACAACCTAAGGATCCATGGATCCTTAGGTTACTTGCCACCAGTTAAATATAGACATTTAAGATTAAATAGATATTATTAGTTAATCTTAAATTAGTACGTTCGATTTTAGATTGTACAAATAGGTGTTGACAATCCANACAACCTAAGGATCCATGGATCCTTAGGTTACTTGCCACCAGTTAAATATAGACATTTAAGATTAAATAGATATTATTAGTTAATCTTAAATTAGTACGTTCGATTTTAGATTGTACAAATAGGTGTTGACAATCCATATATAAAGTTTGCGTAGCAAACATCCTTTTTCCCCGCGAGGGGTCGCACGGAGGGTGTAACGGAAAGTGGGTGTAATGGGGACATAAACGCCCCTTGATTTGGGGCGTTTATGCCGGAAACATAGTGCGGGAGCACGAAGGAGTTTGCGTAGCAAACGGGTTTCCGTCCGATGAGGGAACGTGCGAAACGTTCCCTAGGGATTCCCCCTTGAACGAAGGTATATATTTATAATTATTATTAATTATGGGATTAAGTTACGAAGAGAACAACTTCATAATAATATTATCTTGAATAATAGAGAAAATATTTTTATCTTGGATAAAAAAAAGAGGATTTTTAGGGGGAAGCCCCCTAAAATCCCTTATCTAAGACTATCAAAATCAATACTTTCCTGCTCACCAGTCTTCATATTTCTAACTGTGATGGTTTTGTTTTCTCTTTCTTCTCCACCTATTATATAGGCATATTTTACTCCAATTTTATCAGCATAGGAGAATTTCTTTTTTAGTTTGCCACCTTCTAGGTAGATATCTGCGTTTTTTCCCTTATCGTGAAGGATATTTAGGATATCTATAGCGTAGAAGTTTTCTTCTTCAGACATTGGTATGATTAAAATTTCCGTTAGGTTTTCTTCTTTCTTATCTACTAGACCTATTTCTTTTAGTTGATAAAATAGCCTGGTTAAGCCTATGGACATGCCTACTCCTGGTAGGGCTTGTTTGGTGAAGTTGTCTGCTAATTTTTCATAGCGGCCACCGGATGATACTGATCCGATTTTTTCATAACCATTTATAAAGGTCTCATAGACTGTACCTGTGTAATAATCTAGGCCCCTTGTGATTGACGGATCAAGTTTGATATTTTTATCTGGTATGCCTAGTTTTATCATGTATTTATAGACAGTTCCTAGCTCTTTTAGTCCTTCTTCATAAAGGTCATTTTCTACAAGACCAGCAAACTTGTCTAGGGTTTCTTGGTTAGAATTTGCAGCTTCTATAAAAGAAACTATTTTTTTTGCCCTTTTTTCATCAAGTAGTTTAACTAGGTCTTCTTTCATATTTTCAAGACCCATCTTATCTTTCTTATCTATCAGCCTTAAAACTTCTGTTGTATCCTCAATTCCTAAAGATTCAAAAAATCCATTCAATAACTTCCTATTATTGATCCTAAAGCTAACATCAGGTGTATCAAGCTTTTTAAAAATTTCATAGATTACCCTTGGTGGGATGGCGTCATTTTCTATGGCGAGCTTGTTGTGGCCAATTATATCTATATCGCATTGGTAAAATTCTCTATAGCGGCCCTTTTGGTTACGCTCTCCCCTATAAACTTTGCCTATGTGGTAACGCTTGAATGGGAAATTTAAGTCCGAAAAGTGCTCTGCCACATATCTAGCAAGGGGTACTGTAAGGTCGAACCTAAGGCTCATATCACGTGTATCTGAGGCTATTTCATAGATTTGCTTTTCAGTTTCTCCTCCACCTTTGGCAAATAAAATTTCATTTTTTTCTATGACAGGTGTATCTATTGGTAAAAATTGATATTTTTTGTAAGTTTCTTCGATAATATTTTTCATCTTGTCAAAAACTAACTGGTCTTCTGGCAAAAGCTCCATAACACCAGCTATGGTAGATGGTCTAACTATATTCATAAATCCCTCTCTTTGTCTTGTTACTACAATACATTATACGATTAATAAGATTTTCTGCTATAGGCAAATTAATGACCCATAGTCTATCAAATCAAGCTTTGGATAGATGATCTTTATATTTTGATTTTCACAAATAGATTCTAGTTTAGAAAAAGCCTTATGCTTACTAATATCTCCTGTAAAAATCAAATTATCTCTTACAAGGCCACAGCATCCTCCCAAAAATCCTTGATCAAATCCATCTAAGGCAATTTCATCCCGTTCTACCAGGTCAATCTTTATTTTATCCTTTAAGGCCTTATAAATCCCAAAATCAGCTGTGATTAGAAAATCCTTTAGAGGAATGATTGAACATCTACTATAGCCTTGCTTTACTTTTAGATGCTTTATCTTATTATCTTTGAAATATTTCTGAATGTGGCCTTCCGTAAAATCATTGTGAATATAAAAATCTTTAAAGCTAACAACATTATAAATTGCGTCATAAGGAAATTTTTCTGATGGATCCACTCCTTTGATTATCTCATATCCCTTAAGCTTATCCTTATAATAATCATAAACCGCTTCTGCTGCTACGATTATATTATCATCTAGCTTAAATAGGGATAGGTCTGGGTGATCATCTATCCTTGGATCTAATTTAGGATTTGGAGTGGTTAAAATAAATTCTATCTCATTTTCTTTTAAAAATCTCTTAAATTCTTCGCTTGCCTTATAGGAAATAATTAACATAATAATCCTTTCAATAAAAAAATCCCCATTGCTGGGGATGATTTGGAGGCGCCACCCAGATTTGAACTGGGGGTAAAGGTGTTGCAGACCTCTGCCTTACCACTTGGCTATGGCGCCATAATAAAAAATGGAGCGGATGACGAGATTCGAACTCGCGACCCTCGCCTTGGCAAGGCGATGCTCTACCACTGAGCCACATCCGCATACAAATATTATAACATAAATTTTTAATTTGTAAAGAATTTTTTAAAAAAAATCTTTATTTTTCAACTAATCGCTTCTAATCTTCAGCGACTACTCTTATATTATAAGATAATTTTTGTTCCTTGTCAAGTAATAATAAAAATTTTTTTGCTGCAAGTTTCCAAGAGAAAAGACTAGGAGAATTCCTATTTTAGTCTCCTAGCCTTTTCGCTTAATTTTTTTAATTCTTTTAACTCAAGCCTTGTCAAGAAATACCCGATAATTAATGTTAGAAAATCAGAAATTGTTATGGTTGACCAGATGTATTCTTTTGGCATGAAGTTAGTTATTATAAAGCTAACAGCCAAAACTAGGGCGTATCCCCTTAAGATTGTAATAATAAATTCAAATCTTGGCTTAGCTACAGCTGTGAGATAGCCACCATTTGTTATATTAAATCCTAGGATTAAGAAAGATATAGAAAATATCCTAAGAGCCCTGCTGGCAAAGGCCATAAATTCGCTTGTTACATCTGTCAAAAATACATTTACAAAAAATTCCGGCCAAATTTCGATTGCTAAAACCATAATAAGTGACAAACTCGCCACAGATATTAATATATATTTCCTAAGTACAGGTATTTTTTCAAATTCCCTTGCCCCATAGTAGTATCCGATAAGTGGTTGGCTTGATTGGTTTATGGCAAGCATGGTATTTACTACAAAAATCATAACATAGGCAATTACTGAAAAGGCTGCAAGACCTTCTTCCCCGTAGAGCCTTCCTACAGCTAGATTTAATACTAGGGTGCAAAAACCTGACGAGAGCTCTGACAAAGATGCTGGAAAACCATAAGAAAAAATCTCCTTGACCATGAAGGCCTTTAATTTAAACTTTTTAAATTTAAGATATGACATAGGTGATAAAAAGTAAATCAAATAGCCAATAGTAGGGATAGTTTGGGCAAGACCTGTCGCTACAGCAGCTCCCATAAGTCCCCAATGAAATTTAAAAATAAATATATAATCAAGGCTGATATTGGTTAAGGCTGACATAAGCATAAGAATCGTGGTAATTGATGGTCTGCCATCAGCCTTTACCATTATCTCAAAGACATAGGAAGTCAGATAAAAGGGCAAGAAATAAATGATAATTGATAGATATTCCTTGACCATATAAACCATATGACCGCTTGCTCCTAGGGCCCTTACCAGTGGATTTATAAAAATAAGACCTACTAGAGATAAGGAAATGGCAAATATTACAGAAATTGCCATACCAAGGCTAAAAAATTCATCAGCCCCCTTTTTATTGTTCCTGCCCTTTTCATGGGCGATCAAATTTAAAGATCCGATTGATATTAAAATTGCAAAGGCAAAGGCCAAGGTCACAAAGGGCATGGCAATATTTACAGCTGCCAAGCCCTCGCTTCCAACACCCCTACCAACAAAAATACCATCCACCATAGTGTAGGTTGAAAACAAGGTCATGGTCGTGATGGTCGGGATTAAATATTTTAAATAACTCTTTAATAACGATTTTTCTTTCATTTATACTCCTTAAGATACATATAATATAACTCTAAGCTCCTCTTTGGTCAAGAAAACACTTAAAATAAAGATTCAAATAAAAAATCGACTCGAAAGAGCCGAAATTTTATGAGATTAACTTGTAGTATTCCCTGCTGCTGAATTTGTAATAAATGAGATACAAAAAAGCAAATATTACAAAACCTATTATAAAGGAAGTAATTTTTATAGATTCATTGACAGATCCTAGCATGACAAATATTTTTGAAATCATCCTAAAGGCAAAAGCTACATGGACGCCTGCTACTATTAGCGGTAGGAAGAAAAATACCAGAACTTGCTTATCTATAGTTTTCTTAATTTTTCCTTCGCCAATGCCAAGTTTTCTTAGGCTTTGATATTTATTCTTGTCAGCAAAGCCCTCTTGGATTTGTTTGTAGTAAATTATAAGGCCAGTTGCAACCATAAAAATCAATCCCAAAAATATACCTACAAAAAATATTGCCCCGTAGAGTTTGTAGCCTTCCAAGACAAAATCATCATGAAAGCCTATGCCAAATTCATTTTGGACATCCTTAGTTTTTTTCTTAAAAATCGCCATATCCTCATCGCTTAGGTCAAAATTATAGACATGGACTATTTTATTTTCATCTATGCTTAAATTTTTGTCTAAATTTTTAACTATTAAATAATAAAAATCAAACATATAGGACACTATTGAAGTATTTCCAGAATTTTTATATGGGAAATCTTTAATATCTGACTTTTTCCTTAATTTTTGGCCATTTATATCAAGTTTTGAAAGATTAGCCAACTTAGGAGCTTTATAGAGTAAAAACTCTCCATCTTTTAAAGAAGATGCTTCTGGTATTGATTCGTCTAAGACTTCTACCAGTATTCCCATAGCCTTATCATCCATTGCATTTGGGTTTGCAAAGGCATAGCCTTCTCTCCTGGCCTTAAAGGTATCTCCATCTTTTTCAAAGGTAAGAGGCATATTTTTGTAATCTTGAATATTTCTTGCCTCTAGATTATTGTCTCTGATAATTTTTTTAACCTGGTCTATAGAATACTCATCTACAGAAGCAAGTCCCACATCTCTAGGATATTGCCTAGATCCCACATCCTCAACACTCCTATAAAGAGCTATGGCTGAGGATAATAAAATAATAGCAGCTGTGGACATGATTGTAATTGATCCAAGGCCCTTGGCATTTGACCTTAATCTAAAAATAAGGCTTGAAACTGAGATGAATTTTTCAGTCTTGTAATAAGATTTGGAAGCCTTCATCAATTTTAATATCACTATAGAAAGTGAAGAAAAAAGGAAAAATGTTCCTATCATTACAAGGACAACTGCCAAGAAAAAGTAGGCAAGAGCCTTTAAAGGATTATTTATAGTTTGGGCTATAAAATATCCCGAACCAAGCAAAACCATTGCGACAATTGCACTTAGGACCATACCCCTTGGTCTCTTGAAGGTCTTTTCTTCCTTAAATAAGTCTAGGATTGATTTTCTTTTTATTTTTATAATCCTGGTCAATAAAATTAGTAGGGAGATCCCTGCAAAAACCAAAAAACTAATTATATAGGCATCTTTTGCAAAACTTAGGTAGAAATTCCCTTCCATTAGCATAAGCTTCAAAAAAATTGTTTCTAGCAATTTATATATGACTGTAGCAGATATTATACCAATTAAATATCCCAAGGCTGATATGATCAAGGATTCTAAAGCCAAAATTTTTGAAAGATGTTTTTTATCAAGGCCTAAAATCGCATAGAGGGAGATTTCCTTAAGTCTTTTATTTAATAAAAATCCATCTGAATAATATAAAAATATCAGAGAAAAAATCCCCATTACATAAATAGCAATTTTCAATATATAATAAATGCTAGACATGGCGTAAAAATCTTTTAAAGTATCGGCATTCATTAAAAGCAAAATCGAAGTCATTGAAAACACCATAAAGGCATAAATCAAAATATATGGAAGATAGACTTCTCTATTTTTTCTAATCCCATCTAGGGCAAGGCGCTTAGTGAGTTTCATTTTTGGCCGCCCTTAAAAAGTTTAATGAATCTGAAATCCTCTTATAAAACTTATCTCTGCTGTCATCTGCATTATAAATTTCATTAAAAATCTTCCCATCCCTTATAAATAAAACTCTTTTGGCAAAGGATGCCGCAATATTTGAGTGGGTCACCATGAGAATTGTATTTCCCTCAGCATTTATTTTTTCAAAATATTTGAGCAAGTCTTCGCTAGAAGATGAATCTAATTGACCAGTAGGCTCATCTGCTAGAATTATCTTAGGATTGATAATTAAGGCCCTCGCCACAGCCACCCTTTGCTTTTGTCCGCCAGATATTTCTGCTGGATACTTATTTAAAAGGTCAGCAATTCCCAGCTTACTTACAATAGGCTTAAGCTTATGATCAAAATTATCTGGATTTTCTTCCCTTAACACAAGGGGCAAGAGGATATTTTCCCTCACATCAAAATTATCTAAAAGATTAAAATCTTGAAAGATATAGCCAAAATTATCCCTCCTAAAATCAGACTTTTCTTTATCAGATAAGGATAGAATTTCCTTGTCATCAAGGAAAATTTGTCCGCTCGTTTCCTTATCAATAAGGGAAATGATATTTAAAAGTGTGGTCTTACCTGATCCAGACTCGCCCATGATGGCTAGGAAGTCACCATCTTCGACTTTCAAATTCACATCCTTTAGGGCAGTCACTGCATTTGCTGAATTTTCCTTATAAATTTTTCTTAAGTTTTTTATTTCTAACATATTTTCACCTCTCATAATATAATTATAAAGGCTAGATAAAAATAAGTCCCTTTGTTTATCTTACAAAGAGACCTTTTATCTTACAATTTTGTAAGCTTATCAAATTTTATGGCAATTTTTGTATAAGAGCCCTCCTTGGAATCTATACTTACGGATAGGTTTAAATCCTTGCCAATTGATTTTACTAGATAAAGGCCAAGGCCAGTTGACGAACCAAAGGCCCTGCCATTTTCGCCAGTATAACCCATTTCAAAGACCCTTGCCAAGTCGCTCTTCTTGATGCCAATCCCATTGTCCTCTATGATTAAGCTATCATCTTCAAAATATATTTTAATCTTACCAGCATCCCTGGAGTATTTGAGGGAATTATTTATAAGCTGGCTTATGATAAAACTAAGCCACTTGCCATCTGTAATGGTCTTATAGGATAAATCTCCCAAGTCAAGGCTAATATTTTTGCTGATAAAGTAATAAGACTTATCCTTTATAATATTTTTAACCAAGGGTTCGATAAGAACTTCCTTAAAGATATAGTCATTTGTCTTTGAAGAAAATCTCACAAATCCCAAAAGTATATCAAGATAGGCTTCCATCCTCTTATTATTTTTAATAAGCAGGTCAATATCAGGATTATCCTCGGCTAGGATTAACCTATTCTCAGCCAGGGGTGTTTTTATTTCATGAATCCAAAGGGAGTAGAAATTTTTAGTTGCTTCTTCCATATCCTTATAATCGATTAAGAGGTCCTTGTATTTTTCATCCAGAAATCTGTACTCATCTGCAATTAGCTGGACCTTGTGATCCAAATTTTTAGACTTTAGAATTTTTCCAAAATTATTTTCCTTTTCTCTTTGACTATCATATAAAAGAAAAAGCAAAAGGATGAAAATATTTATTATTAACCCATAAATAATTACAAATCTTTCTAAGCCAAAGGCTAAAAATATTAGGCTGTAGATGAAAGTTATAATTGCAAAAAATATCAAAAGCCTTTTATTTTCTCTAATCGCACACTTAAAATTAAACATAATAACCCTTACCAACCTTGGTTTTTATAAAATCTTTGACCCCCAGGCTTTCTAAGGATTTTCTAAGCCTTGAGATATTTACCGTTAGGGTGTTGTCATCTATAAATATATCTGTAGACCAAAGGGCTGTCATTAGCTTATCCCTGGATATGACCTTGCCATCATTTACCATGAGGGTCTCGAGGATTTTGAATTCATTTTTGGATAGGTCGATAGACTTGCCTTCAAAGCTTGCCTGCATGGATTTTATATCTAAGATAAGGCCGTCTTTTTCAGATTTATCAGATTCTTGCTTATAATCATAGGTCCTTCTTAAGAGGGCCTTGACCTTGGCTGTCAAAAGTTCTACTTCAAAGGGTTTGGTCACAAAATCATCTGCCCCCATCTCCATTGCCATAATTTTATTCATGGTATCTTCCTTTGAGGATAAGAAAATTATTGGGACATTGGATATATCTCTGATTTTCCTGGTCCAATGGTAGCCATCAAAATATGGCAAGCCTATGTCCATGACTACAAGGGAAGGATTCTCTTCCTTAAAAAGATCAAAGACCCTTTCAAAATCTTCTACCAAGACCACCTCATAGCCCCATTTTTCAAAGTCTTTTTTTAAAGAGCTTGCTATTATCTGGCTGTCATCTACTATTAATATCTTAAACATAGGCCCTCCTTTATTTTATTATAACACAAAACCTCCCAATCTGAGATTGAGAGGCCTATATTTTTAGTCAAGTTCTAGCCTACCTGTGTATAATTGCCAGTAGGTTCCCTTTTCTTTTATTAACTTGTCGTGGTTGCCACGTTCTATTATCCTACCTGAATCCATTACCATGATTACATCAGAGTTTTGGATGGTGGATAGCCTGTGGGCTATGACTATGGAGGTTGATCCTGTCATAAGATTATCCATGGCTTCTGTTACATCCCTTTCTGTGGATGTATCAATTGATGAGGTCGCCTCATCTAAAATTAGCATTGGTGGTTCTGCAAGGGCTGCCCTTGAGATTGATATTAATTGGTTTTGACCATCTGAAAGTGATGAACCGTCGCCATTTATCTCTGCCTGGTACCTATCAGGAAGTCTCTTGATGAAGGAATCTGCACCTGAAAGCTTGGCTGATAATTTTATGTCACTTTCACTTGCATCTAGCCTTCCATATCTGATATTTTTCTCAATTGTATCTGTAAAGAGGTTTACATCTTGAAGAACCATTCCAAAGGCACGCCTTAAGTGGTCTTTTTTGATATCTCTAGTATCTATCCCATCTACTTCTATAGAGCCATTGTCTATTTCATAAAATCTGGTGATGACATTGGTTATGGTTGTCTTACCAGCACCGGTTGAGCCTACAAAGGCAATTTTTTCACCTGGATCTGCGTAGAAGGAAATGTCCTTTAGGATTTGGTTTTTACCATCATAGGAGAAGTCTACATTTTTAAATTCTAGCCTACCCTCAAGCATCTTGTAGTGTTTCTTCTCTCCATCATCCCACATCCAGGCATAGCGACCTGTTAGCTTATCAGATTCTTCTATTGAACCATCTGCCTTTTGATAGGCATTGACTAGCTCTATAAAGCCAGTGTCTTTTTCTATTGGCATGTCAATTATTTCAAAAATTCTATCAGCACCTGCCATGGCTTGGAAGACCATGTTGGCCTGTTGGCTGACATTTACTATTGGGTTTTGGATTTGTCTGATATTTGATAAAAATGCTGCAAGAACACCTACTGTGAGGTCTCCCTGAATAGTGAAATATACACCCAGAACAGTAATTGCCGCATAGAGGATATTTACCATATTTATCAAAAATGGCATCATCCTACCTGCATAGGTATTGGCCCTGGCAAAGGCTGACCTTACATTTTCACTTTTATCATAAAAATCATCAAAGGCCTTCTCTTCCCTAGAAAATACCTTTACTACCTTTTGACCAGATAGGGTTTCTTCTGAAAAACCGTGTAAAGTAGACACATTCGCCTGGCCCTCGCCGAAGCTTTTGGCTGACTTAAGAACTATCTTTGATAGGATTGGTATCATTACCAAAAGGCCTAAAAATAGGGTAAAGGTCAAGCCAAAGCTTAGTTTAAACATGACAAGTATTGTACCTGTAAACATGATTGTAGCCCTAACTATGGTTGGAACTGTATTTGCAAGTGCCTGGCTTAGAACATCTGTGTCGTTGGTAAATCTTGACATAATCTCGCCGTGTTGGTTGGAGTCAAAGAAATTTATTGGCATTTTTTGAATTTTTTCAAATAATTCTTCCCTTATATTTCTTATTGACCTTTCCCCTATCCTTACCATAAGTCGTGAATAGATAAAGGATGTGGCTGCTGATACAAAATAAATTGCACCCATTTGTAGGCAGGCTATCTTTAGCCCATCTAAATCTGCCTTTAAGATGTAAGAGTCAATGATTGGCTGGAGCATATTTACTCCCCAAATTTGAGTAAGGGCTGATACTATTACGCAGACTACTATCAAAAACATCTGCCACTTGTATTCAAAAAGGTAGGATAAAAGTCTAGCTATTGATGAAAACGAAATATTTCTTCTATATGATTTGCCATTCATCTTGTGACTATTATTCATTAGCTCCACCTCCTTGTTGTTGGATATCATAGGTATCCCTATAGGTCTTGTTATTTGCGTAAAGCTCTTCGTGGCTGCCTATAGCTTCAATCTTTCCTTCATTCATCACTATAATCCTATCAACATATTTAAAGGAAGATACCCTTTGAGATATGATAAGCTTTGTAAGATCCTTGTTAAACTTGTTGATCCCATCGATGATCGCTGACTCTGTCTTGGTATCTACTGCTGATGTAGAGTTATCAAGGATTAGAATCTTAGGATTTTTAAGAAGGGCTCTGGCTATGGTTAGCCTTTGTCTTTGGCCACCAGATACACCGACTCCTCCTTGGCCTAGAACCGAATCATAGCCATCGTGACGTTCTTTGACAAAGCCATCAGCCTGGGCAATCTTGCTTGCCTCAATAATCTCTCCTAGGTTTGCTGACTCATCTCCCCATCTTAGGTTATCTGCAATAGTTCCTGAAAATAGGGTGTTTTTCTGGAGAACTATTGCTACATCATCCCTTAAGGTTTTGAGGTCATAATCTTTAACATCATGGCCACCTACCTTAAGCGATCCGCAAGAAATATCATAAAGCCTAGGTATAAGCTGAACTAGGGTTGATTTTGATGAACCGGTTGATCCCAAAATCCCTACAGACTCACCACTTTTTATGTGAAGATTTACATCTTCTAATTGGTATTGGTCTGAATCTTTTTCATATTTAAAGCATACATCTGTAAAGTCAATTGACCCATCTTCTAGTTTTAGGCCTTCGATTTTTTGACTATTATCCATTGAAGGCTTCCTGTCAATAACTTCTACAACCCTAGTAATGCCAGGAGAAGCTCCCATGAAGGTAGTAAGAACCATGGACATGCCTATAAAGGCGCCTAGAAGCATTGTCGCATACATATTAAAGGAAACCAAGTCGCCTACCCCAAGTCTGCCTTCTATAATCTCAATTCCTCCAAAGTAGGTAATGGCTACGAAGGTTGCAAATAAGATTACATTGGCAATTGGAAATAGATATGACATTGGTCCTTGAGATCCATCTGCGTATTCAAACATCTTTTCATTTTGGATCATGAACTTGTCAATTTCGTATCTTTTCCTCACAAAGGCCTTGATAACCCTAGAGTTGTTAAGATTTTCTTCTATGACTAAGTTTAATTTATCATATTGGAATCTTGCCTTCCTAAACTTAGGTATAGCAAAGCTTGCAAGGCCCATAAGCATGGCAAATAAAATTGGCACAGCCACTAAAAATATCAAAGATAATTTAAGCGATGCATTTAGGGCCAAAACAAAAGAAACTACCGCCATTGCCACAGTCTTAATGACAAATCTTGTCGACATAAACATGGACATGGCTATTTGTTGAACATCTGATGATAGTCTTGTAAGTAGGGATGGGACCCCAAAATAATCTATATCCTCAAAAGAAAATCTTTGGATATTTTCAAATTGAGCCAGACGGGCATTGTGACCCATGCCTGATGATGAAATTCCGGCGTTTTTTGTAGCCTTCATACCAAAAAACATTGTCAAAAGAGCTGCTATGACCATCAAGATTCCATACTTAATAGCCATTCCCAAGTCCTTGCCCTGAACAGCATTATTAAGGGTAAGGGCCATAAGGTATGGAATAAGTAGCTCAAGTATAGTCTCTAAAATTGTAAAAATCCTAGAAAGATTTCGATTTTTCTTGTACTCTCCCAGGTATTTCTTGATATAAGAAAAGGACCTGTTAAATTCTTTTATAGATTCCATTAATCCTCCTTTTTAAAATCTTCCTTGATTGTGCTAATCAAAAGCTTAAGAGCATCTTTTATCTCTCTAACCTTCTCATCGCCCAATCTCTGTTTCATTCTAACATTTGATTCATTGATCGGTTTTAATCTCTCATCCCTATTTTTCTTGCCCTTTTCAGTAAGCCTTAGGATTCTGATTCTCTTGTCAACTTCATCCGGGATTAGGTCTATTAGACCGTCCTCCCTTAGATTTTTGATGATATTGTTGACTGTTTGCTTGGGAGCACTCAGCCTTTCAGATATATCCTTTTGGGTAGGATTTTCCATAAAGCCTATGTGGATTAGGACGATAGTCTCAAGGTCATTTAAGCCATAGACCTTTGCCCTCTCCTTATTTAGGCCATTGGCACATCTTAGCAAAGAAAAAATATAGAATATGGGTTCTTTTTCAAAATTCATACTCCCTCTTTCTCTAAAGTAAATAAACAATTTTAATTTATCTATATTTATTATAGTACTATTTGGGACTAAGTCAAGAAGATAAGTCGAAAATTAAATTTTTTTATGTATAATATTTTAGAGGTGTAAAATGATAGATTATTTAAAAGACCAGGGCATAAATGATAACTTAATTGCCCAATTAGAAAAATATAGAAAAGAAAATGGCCTTGATGATTCTGATAGGGTCATTAAGCCAGAATATAAATATTATGGAAAAGAAGTCTTAGAAGAGGCAATTGCAGCCCTTCTTGCAGGCAAAAATATCCTCCTTACAGGAGCTAAGGCTACAGGAAAAAATGTCCTTGCGGCCAACCTTTCCTATTTATTTAAAAGGCCAGCCTATGATATTTCCTTCCACGTCAATACAGACTTTGCTTCCCTTATCGGGGCTGATACCTTTAAGGATGGTGAGGTCAAATTTAGGAAGGGTCCTATCTTTGAGGCAGCCCTAAATGGTGGTTTTGCAATATTAGATGAGATTAATATGGCTAAAAACGAGGCCATTTCAGTCCTCCACGCAAGTCTTGACCACAGGAGGATTATCGAAATTTCTGGTTTTGATAAGATAAAGCTTGATCCAAATACCAGATTTATAGGGACAATGAACTACGGCTATGTAGGCACTCGTGAATTAAATGAAGCCCTTGCTTCTAGGTTTATGATTATAAATGTGCCAAACATCAGCGAGTCTAACCTTGATAAGCTCCTTACAGATAATTTCCCAAAATTAAAAGAAAAATACCGCAAGGCCTTTATTGATGTCTTTATATCTTTACAAACAAAGAGCGAAAATAACGAGATATCAACCAAGCCAGTCGACCTAAGAGGACTAATCGGAGCAATCGAGATAATGAGAGTGGGACTCAATCCATATAAGGCGATCATGATGGGTCTTGTAAATAAGTCCTTTGATGCCTTTGAAAGGGAGATAGTCCTTGATGCTATCAAAACAAAAATACCTGAATCAATAGATGAGAGTGTCTTTGATGAATGAAAATTATGAAAAAATAAGAGAGTACAACATAATATGGGACTTTGCGGATGATTACAAATTCATCCCCAAAAAATCCTATCCTATGGATCAAGTCTATAAAAATATGACAACAGGCTTTATCATAAAGACCTTTGATTTTGATATGCTTGATTCTTTCTTTGCTTATTTAAGAGATGAAAATCCCTTCTATGAGGAATTTTCCTATATAACAAATCTCTTACTTGAGGATATAGCCTTTAAAAGTCTTAAAGATTCTAATTTAGTAATAGAAAAGTTCAGAAAAACCTACGCAAGTAAAATCCTACGCAAATACCGCTACCATGAGGCAGATGACCTAAAAGAACAAATTGAAAAGGCCTACTATGGCAAGGTCCTAGGCAAGCCAATCACAGAAGGATCCCTTTTTAGAAATATTTACAATGAGATTTTTAAAATCTATACACTAGATACGGCAGACCTTATTGATAAATTAAATAAGGTCTTTAAGACATATTTTGCCTTTGAAAGATCAGAAGAAAACCAGGCCCTCCTTAATGAAATGATCAAGGATAAGGAGCCTAAGGATTTTAAATCTTCTAAAAAGGATGAAGAAAAGGCAGATTTTTCTGATGAATTTATCAAGGATCAATTTAACATAGGTTCTGCAGAATTTACAGGCAATATCTACCTGGAAGATAAGAAAAAGGACAATGACAGGCACCTTATCCTCTTAAATGCTGATAAGGAAGGCTACCACACAAGTGATGAATTTATAGAAGACTTCTACGGCAAAAGCATCTACCCAGAAGCTAAGGTCAGAGCCCTAGAAGAAAAAGTAGCCAAGGGAGTCCATGCTGGCAAGAGCCTTTATTTTACAAAAGGAATCTACAAGGATAGCCCAAATGCCAGGTTTTATAAGAAAAATAGGGATGAAGTTTACGAAAAAAACAAGGCATATATAGAAAAAAACCTAGCAATTAACAACCGTTCGATTAAGGAACTTGCCCAGACTATAAAAAATTCTATAGCTAATTATGAAGATTTTTCAGAAATTTCTAAATCCTACGGCATGGTTGATTCTACCAAGGCCTGGAGGGCATCCGTCCTAAAGGATTTTAATATCTTTGACAATATGGAAAATGACGATGTATCCAGTTTTAAGGTGGATTTGCTCCTAGATTCATCGGCCAGTCAAAATAAAAGACAAGAGATAATAGCCAACCAAGCCTACATCATAGAAAATGCCATGGATGAGGTAGGAATTCCAATTAGGGTCATGTCTTATTCGACCCTAAGAGATCACACAGTCTTTAATATTTTTAGGGACTATAATGAAAAACACAAAAACAATGAGATTTATAAATACTTTGCCTCAGGATCAAATAGGGATGGCCTAGCCTTTAAGCTTTTAAATGAGCTAATAGATAAGACTAAGGACAATGAAAAGCACATCCTAATAATCCTTTCAGATGGCAAACCAAACGATGAAAAGGCAAATATAAATACAGTTAAGCTCCTTCAAAAAAACCAATATGTGGGAGAACTTGCCGTAAATGACACAGCCAAGGAGATTAGAAATATCAAAAACGATGAAGTATCAGTCCTTGGAGTCTTTACCGGCGAAGATGAAGATTTAGAAAATGCCAAGCTAATCTATGGGGCAGATTTTTGCAAGATAAGTAGCCTAGAAAACTTCTCTAAGGTCGTATCAATCTTTATAAAAAATACAATAATGAAAATGTAAAAAGAGCTAGGGCCTAGCTTTCCAAGAGTTAATCTCAGGAAAGCTAAGGCTTTAGCTCTTTTTTAATATCTTTGTTTTCTTTTTTTCTTTGCTACTCTTTTTTCTTTTTCCCTTCTTCCAAATATCTTATGATAAATGTGATTTACAAGGTCCATAACTTCAGGAATCCTAGCAAGTAATATAAGCAAAACATAAACAAATCCTGCCACAATAATTGCCCCAAAAAGAGCTATTATATGGCTTATTTTGCCTGCAAGTCCTGAATAGGTAAGCATGGCAAGAGATGCCATTATGCATGTAGCAAGGATAATCTTACCTAAAGATATGGCAGCCTGTCTAAAGTTAAAGGCCCCAAAATTGTCCCTAAACTTATAAAGCATAAAGGCTGATCCTATGGCAGTTGATAAAACTGTGGCATAGGCAAGTCCCTCTAGATCAAAAAACTTAATTAGTATAAAGTTTAGGATAATATTTAAAAATTGTTGCATAACTACAATTATAACCGGTGTCTTACTATCGCCAACCGCATAAAATCCTCTATCCACCACATCTGACAAAGATTGGAAAATTATATAAGGTGAGTAGGCTGTAAGCAAACTTGCAACTATGGCTGTATCATCGCTTGTAAAGGCATTTCTTTCAAAAACAAGCTCTATTATTGGTCTAGATAGAACCATCATCCCGATTGTAGCAGGTATTACTAGACTCATAGTAGTGACAACTGCAGATGATATTTCCCCCTTCATCTGCTCAAACTCACCAGCTTGGCCAAGGCTTGCAATCTTTGGAAAGATAGCTGTAGTTACAGAAACTGTAATTACACCTGTAATTAGGGTAAGCATGGTCTTTGAGTAAAATAGCTTTGATATGGCAGCCTTGCCAAAAAAGGCTGAAGCCATTGAGTTATCTGCAATTATAGAAAGCTCGCCTGCCGCAGATGATATTATAATCGGAATTGATATGAGCATTAAGCTTCTTACATATTTATTATGAATATCAAATGTTCTCTTATGCTCATAACCTGCATCTTTCGCAGCCTTTGGAAATAGGATATACTGGAGGACATTTCCCAAAAGCGCCCCTATAATCAAAAGGTAAGGATTGCCAGTAATACCGGTTAGGATGGTGAAAATTATTATAATCACATTCATCAATATACCGGTTATGGCTGGGTCAAAGAAATTACCCTTTAGGTTCAGATATCCCCTAAAGACTGCTGAATAAAGGTAAGCAAAGACTGCAAACATCATTATCCTGGTGTAATTTGTGGCAAGATCTAGCCACTCTCCCTCTAGGGATGGGCTTAAAATTTTTGAAAATGGTCTTGCAAAAATTATACCAAGGACTACTGCAACAAGGCCAAATCTCATCAAAATATTGAAAATATTTGATGTAAATTCCTCAGCGGCCGCTTCGCCCTCCTCATTTTTTGCCTTGTTATATATTGGTATGAAACCTGAAATAATACCGACTGCCACAAAGTTTGCTGCAACTACTGGCAGGGTATTGGCTGTTGTGTAAATGCTTTTTAGATCACTGGCTCCGATAAAGGATGCCATTACAGCCTCTCTAACAAAGCCAAAGACTTTGGAGACTATAGTTATGATCATAAGCATGAGTGTTGTTTGTCCCATAAGAACCTCTCTTTATATCATATGTGTTATTATATCATTTAAGCTTATAAAGGACAAATATATGCTAAGATTTCCTCATTGACTCTATTTTTATTTTTTCATCTGCAATTGATAAGCTAGATAGGTTATGGCTTACCAGAAGGATGGTCTTATTCTTACTAGCCTTTTTGATTGACTTAAGTATTGTCGCCTCGTTTAAGATATCAAGATTAGATGTCGGTTCGTCAAAGAGCATAAGGTCTGCATCATGGAGAAAGGCCCTAGCTATGCCAATTCTTTGCCTTTCTCCAGCTGAAAAGCTATCTCCAAGCTCTCCTGCCAAACTGTCATAGCCATCAGGGAGAGATTCTATAAATTCATGGATTGAGGCTTTTTTAGCAGCTTGTATAATCTCTTCATCACTTGCCCCAATTTTTCCAATTCTTATATTATCTTTAAGGCTGATATTGAATATATAAGTATCTTGACCCAAGAGAGCTTGCATTTGCCTTAAGTTTTTGCTTGGGATATTTTGTATATTTTCTTCATTTATTTCTATCTTTCCAGAATCAACATCCCAAAATCTCATCAATAACCTAAGTAGAGTTGACTTACCTGAGCCGCTTTTACCATATATAGCCAAAATTTTATTTTTAGGTATATCCAAAGATAAGCCTTCTATAATTTTTTCATCCTTGTAAGCAAAGGAAATATCAGAAATACTTGCGCTTTCAAATTTTTCCATGTCTAAATATCCTTCGACTTCTTTTACAAGGGGCTCTTCTTCTAAGAGGTCTAAAATCCTATCACCACTAGCAAGGGTGTGGGATAAGATATTGCCTAGATTTGATAGGGCTACAAAAGGTCCAAAGCTTGAAAACATAGCAAGGACTGGAATAACAACTCCCTTTATGTCTATGATTTTATTTTGAAATAGGTAGACTGATAAAATTAACATCAAAAAGCTAAAAACTAAGATCAAAGCCCCTATCATAGCTTCTGATTTTGATTTTAATATATCGAGTTTGTTGGCAGTTTTTCTTAGAGACCTGGATTTATTTCTTAGGGTCTTTAGCTTAGAATCCCTAAGGTCAAATTGCTTTACTTCGTCTATATTTCTAATTGTTTCAAGAACAAAGGAATTTAAGTCTCCATTTTTATTTCTTAGATTAAGCCCTAGTTCAGAATTTTTTCTACTAATAAAATATGGACAAAGAACGCCAAGACTTAGGTAGGCCATTAAGGCAAGGAGGGCTTGGTAGATTGAAAAGCTCCCTATAAATATTTCCATAAATATCATATACAAAATCGCTATGGCTATTGGGGAAATGGTGTGGGCATAGAATACCTCCAAAAGCTCTATATCTGATGTAATTAGGCTTATAAGATTGCCCCTATCCTTGCCTGATAGTTTTGCAGGCGCCAGGCTTCTCATTTTCTTAAAAACTAAGTGCCTTATCTTTGCCAAAATTTTAAAGGCCAGGTAATGGTTGGCGTATTGCTCTATATAGTGGAAAATCCCCCTTAAGATTGCTATGGCAAACATTAGCTTGATAAAGAAAATATTCCTACCATCATTATTTATATTAGCTAAAAGACCGTAGCCTGCAAAAATCGTGATAAAACTTGCACACAAATGACCAAGCGTTCCAATAAAGGCTGCTATAAGCATATATATTTTTAGGTCCCCTACAAGGCCAATCATATTTTTCATGACCACAAGGCCGTTTCTTCTATTTTTCATTTCCTACCCCCATAGCGTAAGAGCAAAGCTCTTCTTGCTTATCAAAGATATTTTTATAAGGCTCACAAGACCTATAAAGACTTTCATGGTCACCACTTGCCTTAATTTCTCCATCTTCGAGAAAATAAATTATATCGCTATCTACAAGATTTATAAGCTTGTGTGAGATGATAAGGACTGATTTTTCCTCGGCAAGCTTTCTTATCACTTTCATTATCTCTCTTTCATTTTCCCCATCTATATTGCTTGTTGCCTCATCAAAGATATATAACTTAGCCTTAAAAAGTAGAGCCCTAGCAAGGGCTAGTCTTTGCCTTTGACCTCCTGATAGGTTTGAAGCTTCTTCTAAAATAGGAGTATCAAGACCTGAAAGGCCTTCAAAAAATTCATACAGGTTTACTTTTTTAAGAGCACCTATCATATCTTCATCACTTAAAGCAGAATTCGCTATAGATAAATTTTCCCTGACACTTCCCTTAAAAAGTCTTGCATTAAAGTCTATATTTACAATGTTTTTATTGAGATCTCCAGGAAAATAGGAAGTTTTTTCTATATCATTTAGTAGAATTTCCCCACTATAAGTAAGCTTTGAATCTTTTATTAGCCTAGCTATGGTAGATTTTCCAGAACCACTTACTCCAACTAGACTTGTTAGCTGATTTGGCCTTATATCAAAACTTACATCATCCAAAATTCTCCTCTTATCATCATAAGAAAAACTCACATTTTTAAAAGATATACCAAGCTTTTCTTCCTTTATTATTTCTTTGCCAACTTCCTCGCTATCGCTATCTATAAGGGCCATCAGCTTATTAGAAGCTGCTATACCATTCATAGCTATATGGAAAAATGACCCTAACAACCTAAGAGGTAGGAAAAATTCTGCCGCTAGTAGGATTATAAAAGTAAGACCAAATATATTTATAGAATTTTTTGAAAATTCCAAGATAGCAATGCCAATGCCTGCAGCTGTCCCACCATATGCTATTATATCCATTATGGATGTGGAATTAAGCTGCATGAGTAGGACTTTCATGGTAGCCTTCCTAAATTTTTCTGCAAAGTCATCCATCAAATTTTGTCTAGACTCATCTGCATCATAGATTTTTAATTCGGTAAGGCCTTCTAGGTTTTCTAGAAAAATATCGGCTAAGTTGGTATAAGATGTCCAGTAAGAACCTAATAATTTTTTGGCTATCTTTTGTACCAGAATTATTGATACGGGAATAAGTGGCAGGCACAAAATCATGCAAATAGCTGCATCTATGCTTATGTATCCTATAAATATAAAGATAATAAAAGCAGCTAGGAAGCTATAATAAAGTTGAGGTAAGTAGGATGTAAAATATATTTCTAGCTGGTCTACTCCCTCTACAGATAATTGTAAAAGCGATGATGTTGATAGTTTATCCCTATAATTTATCCTATCATACATCATTTTCTCAAAAATTATCTTTCTCATCTTCTCTTTTATGGCCTTAGTAGAAATAAAGGCTATGCGGCTTGCCATATATTGACTAAAAAGTTTTATAGATATGAGCAAAAATCCAAATAAAACTATTTGCCAAAGAGATATTTCTTCTAGACTGTTTCTTAAAAGACAGGAAAGAGTCTGGCTAAAGATTGAGACTATTCCGATTTGCATAAGCAAGGACAAGATTCTAAAAAATAAATTCCAATAGAGGTATTTTTTTGATCCTTGCAAGATTTTCATAAGTTTTTTATTGATCATATGCTTTCCTTTATATATTGAATTACAAGGTTCTTTAAATATCGAACATTGTTCATTTTTATTTTATCATATTTTTTGAAAGCCTGCAATTGATTTTCACTATCAGATTTTTTAACGAATTTTAAATCTTACCAATAAAAAAGACAAGCAAAGTTAATGTCTTTGCCTGTCATTTATAATAATTTTTAGTCTTCTTTTGTTACTTGTAGTTTGCTATCATCTGGCCTATCTTCAGCTGGGATATTGGTATTGTCTGCTGGAGATTTGAAGATTGATTCTTTAGAGAAGGCTAAAACTGCCTTGCCGCTCTTTCTATCGTCAACTACTGTACCAGGACCGCCTACACAGCCTCCCATACAAGCCATTCCTTCGATTAGCTTGCCATTCATCTTGCCAAGTTTAGCCATTCTTGCCAGTTTGACACAGTCAGCCAGACCTTCTGCATTTTCCATTTCTACTTTTACATCAGGATCTATTTCGTGGATTCTTTTTTCAACTGCCTTAGCTACTCCACCGCTTACTGCGTAGTATCTACCTGTTTCTGAAGCATCCATGATTTCATCTTCTACTTCTATCTCAGCTGGCTCAATACCTTTAGCAAGGAGCATTCCTAGAAGCTCTTCGTAGGTTATTACAAAGTCTATTACCTCAGCTACTTCTGGTTCTAGGGCTTCAAGCTTTTTAGAAATACATGGTCCTATGAATACTACTTCACAGTTTGGATCACGTTTTTTCATTTGCTTACCTGAGTAGATCATTGGTGTTGATGATTCTGAAATCTTGTCGTTAATGTCTGGGAAGTTCTTCCTTACCATAAGTTTCCAAGAGAAGCAGCATGATGTACCCATAAATGGAATCTTGCCTGTTGGTACAGATTCTAAGAATTCGTGTGCTTCGTTCATGGTTGTAAGGTCAGCACCAAGTCCTACTTCTATCATATCATCAAAGCCTAGCATTTTAACAGCTTCTCTAATTTGTTTTGGGCTTACATTTGCTCCAAATTGGCCAACAAAGGAAGGAGCTACTATAGCATATACTTTTCTATCTGATTGGAGAGATTTTATTAATTGGTAAATTTCTCCCTTATCTGAGATGGCACCAAATGGGCAGGTTATGATACATCTACCACAAGCTACACACTTATCTTCATCTATTGATGCACGGCCTAGTTCGTCTGATTTGATTGCCTTAACACCACAAGATTCTGCACAAGGTCTCTTTTGGTGGTTGATTGCATTATATGGACAAGCATCCACGCACTTGCCGCATTTGATACACTTATCTTGGTCAATTACAGCACCCTTTGCTGAATAGCTGACTGCGTTTTTAGGGCAGACATTTACACATGGGTGGCCTATACAAGCGTGGCATTGGTCTGTAACTGTTACCTTATTTTCTGGACAAGCTTCGCAGGCGATTTTGATAACTTGTACTAAAGGTGGGTGGTAGATTCTTCTGTCGACATCCATTCCATCTAGGCCTGCTGTTATGGCTTCTGTCTTGTCAGCTGTTCTTGCATCAAGACCTATACACATCCTTAGTCTCTCGCCCATTACAGCTCTTTCTCTAAAGATATTTTCCCTGTAAGATGCTTCCTCACCTGGAAGTATGTTATAAACTTCTAGTCCAATATCTGTTAATGGCCTATTTTCGTAGGCAATTTTTGCAACTGCCTCAAAAGCCATCCTTCTTATGTTTAATATATCTATGTACGATTCTTTCATTATTACCTCAACTACTTATTTTTTACTTATTCTTTGCTTTTTTCTTAGCCTGCCTATCAACATTGATAGTGCTATACATCTTATCCATCAATACTTCTGGTTTTGCTTTTGTTATGTATTCGTCATCAATTTTGACAATTGGTGATAGTCTTTTTGAATCTTCAACTTCATCCATTATGTTTGCGTAGATTATTTCAATCTCTGGAGCATTACCTAGATCATCTACTTCGTAAGCAACTTCCACATCCCTTTTTACTATTTCAGCTGAATCATGTAAATATTCATTGCCGTGGGCAGTACACCTAGCACATGAGCATATAGTTACCTTCATTTTATTCTCCTTTTTTATATAGTCCTACTATGATTGTAACAAATTTAACATAATATTTCAATATGGATTTGCATTTTATTCTAAATTTATATTGATGATAAAGATAGAACCCTCTCCCAGAGTGCTTTCTAGACTTATATCCATTTCTAAATAATCTGCTATATGTTTGACTATAGATAGGCCAAGGCCAGTTGATTTTACCTTCCTATCCCTAGACTTATCTACCACATAAAATCTTTCAAAGACTCTTTTGATGTCAGAATTTGCAATCCCTATTCCTGTGTCCCTTATACAAAGCTTTATAGAGCTTGCTTCAAGAAGAGAATATATTTCTATTTCTCCGCCTTCCTTATTATATTTGATGGCATTTTCGTAAATATTTGATAAAAGGTCGACAAATAGAGATTTCTGGCTATAAATTTTAAAATTATCTAGGCGGTTTATTACTTTTATGCCCTTTTTATCAGATGCATGGGCAAATTTTTTGATTATTGTATCCATTTCATCTTTTAAATCTATCGGACTCTTGCTTAGTTCAAAATCTCTCTCATCTAGCCTTGATATTTTTAGGATATCATCAATTATTTCTAAGAGTCTATTGCCTTCTTCATAAATAATCTGAGCAAATTCTCTTATGTCTTTATCCTTGGCTAGGCCTGTAGCAATTAGCTCTGCGTAGCCATTTATTGATGTAAGTGGGCTTTTTAGTTCGTGGGTGACATTGCCAGAAAATTCCCTTCTCATTAGCTCTGCCTTCCTAGTTTCCGAATAATCTATGACTATTACTACAAAGCCCATCTTCCAGTCCTCGTTTATCGGGTCTATAAATAATTTTAGATGGTAATTATTTACGTCTATAGATAGGGATCTGGACTTAGATGTAAGCTTTACTTCCCTTACGGCAAGGAGGTATTCTTTTTTGTTGATTAGATTTTCTAGATGGACACTCTCATCCTTATTTAGGAAGGTTTTGGCAGATTCATTCATCATATCTACCTTGCCCTTGCTATCAAAAATGATAAATCCTTCTTCCATGTTTGATGTCATAGCCTTAAGCTGGTCAATCTTTCTTTCTAGCATGGAAACTCTTTTTTCTAGTCTAACATTTTTATTTAATAAATTTCTATAAATCTTGCCCACATCTTCAAAATCATCGCCTATGTCTTTGAAATCGTAATATTTATTGAAATCACTGACCTTGCTTGCATAGCTATCAAGTTTTTTATCTATAAAGAGGTGCGAACTAATTAAAATTGCAAGACTTCCTAGATAAAATATTAAGATATTTATGTAATCTTTGCTATATAAAGCTACAACCACAGCTAGGATGCTAGCTATGGTTGCTGATGTGATTAGGGATTTTTTAGTTAACTTTTTCATATTTCTCCAAATTTATAACCGAGATTTCTTACTGTCTTTATATATTTTCCCGCATCCTTTAGCTTGCTTCTTAAGCTTGCTATATGGACATCTACGGTTCTTGTTTCTCCTTGATAGTCATAGCCCCAGATTTTTATTAGAAAATCATCCCTGGTTATGACATTACTTAAGTTGTTCATAAATAAATTTAGCATTTCAAATTCTTTGTAGGTTAGGTCAATTTTTTCCCCATCGACCTTGACCGTACGTTTTTTTGTGTTAATGCTTATGTTTTTGTAGTTGATATGGTCGGTATCTTTCTTGTTTGACCTTCTTAGGACTGCCTTGACCCTACTTAAAAGTTCTAGGATTGAAAAAGGCTTACTTATATAGTCATCTGCCCCACTTTCTAGGCCTAGGACCTTGTCAAATTCATCGGTCTTGGCTGTAAGGATTATTACTGGCAGGTCAGAAAATTCTCTTATTTCCTTTAAAATTTCTATCCCGTCCTTGCCTGGCAGCATTAGGTCAAGAAGTAATAAATCGCAAGGCTTATCCCTTATGATATCTACTATATCGATTCCATCCTCAAAGGTCTTTAGCTCATAGCCCTTCTCGCCCAGGGCGTAGGCTACTAAATTTCTTATTGCCTTGTCATCTTCAACTACATATATCATTTATAACCTCGTTGCTAATTCTGCTACTCTTCTTAGCCTATCTCCTAATCTTTCAAAGTATTTGAATAAGAGGATTTTATTTGATAATTCCACCGCTCCTATCTTATCGTCTTTGTTTAGTTTTGCTGTATAATTTATAGCATCTACAAATAATTTGTTGTTTATTTGGTCTTTTTCTATGGTTTTATGGGCTAGGTCCTTATCATCATTTACAAAAGCATTCATAGAATCAAGAGCCATTTTCTTTTCATTGGCTATGAATTCTTTTAAAAAGTTTGCCTCTTGATCTGTTAGGTCGTATTCTTTCAGGATGGTAGCTGCCGATGTGAGATGGCTTGCTATTCTTTTTTGACTTGAGGCAAGTTTTATCTCCATTTGCAAAAACCTTAAATCGCTTGCTACCGGTTGCTGGAGGGCAAGGAGCTCAAAGCAGAAATTTTCTACCCCGCTTGCTCCCCTTCTAATATCATCGTAAAGCTCTATTACATGGTCTAAATTTTCTTTATTCTTGCTTTCCAAATATAGGTCAAATCTATCATAGGATATTAATATTAGCTGGTTGACCTTGCTTGACATTTCCTTGATTGAGTCTAGGTCATTTATAAATCTGCTTCTCATCATATCATCCAAACCTTCCTGTGATATAATCTTCGGTCCTCTTATCAGATGGGTTTTCAAAGATTTTTTTGGTATCATCCATCTCTATGACTTCTCCTGTTAGGAAGAAGGCTGTTTGGTCAGAAATCCTTGCTGCCTGCTGCATGTTGTGAGTTACTATTACTATAGTGTACTTTTCTTTTAGCTGATCCATCAGCTCTTCTATAGCTGCTGTTGATATAGGATCTAGGGCACTTGTTGGCTCATCCATTAGGATTATTTCAGGATTTACTGATAGGGTTCTTGCTATACATATCCTTTGCTGTTGTCCACCTGACAGTGATAGGGCATTTTGCTTAAGCTTATCCTTTACCTCATCCCAAATTGCTGCAGACTTTAGAGATTTTTCTACGATTTCATCAAGACTGTCCTTATCCCTGATTCCACTTATTTTTGGCCCGTATGTTATATTGTCATAGATTGATTTTGAAAAAGGGTTTGGTGATTGGAAGACCATTCCTACATTTCTACGAAGGGAGACAACATCCACATCTTTTTTGTAAATATCCTGCCCCTCTATTTCTATTAAACCTTCTATTTTACACGAATCAACAAGGTCATTCATCCTATTAAAGCATTTTAGGGTTGTAGACTTGCCACAGCCAGAGGGGCCTATAAAGGCTGTTACCTTGCCTTTTTTGATATCCATATTTATATTTTTTAAGGCCATGAAGTCGTCATACCATAGCTTTAGGTCCTTTACAAGGATTGATGTGCTCATGTCCTCGACTACTCTTTCCTTAAAGATTTTTTTGTTTGATTTTTTTATATCTTTTAGCTCTTGGTCTATATTTTTTTCAAGAGACTTTTCTTTTTTATTCTCCATTTTTTCTCCTAAGCTTTGACTATTTTCTTGCTTATTTTTGCAGATAGGAAGTTTATTATCACTACAAAAACAAGTAGTAGGACCGCTGTGGCATAGGCTTCTTTTACATGAAATCCCTCACTTGATAGGACATACATGTGCACTGCCATAGTTCTTGCTGAGTCAAATAAACTTTTTGGTATTTCTGGGTGGGTTCCCATGGTATAGATTAGGGCTGCAGATTCTCCTACTATTCTTCCTGTGGATAGGAAGATTCCCCCTAGGATTCCGTCCATGGCATCTGGAAGTGTTACCTTAAAGATGGTCTGAATTTTTGTCGCTCCTAGAGCTAGGGATGCGTGGGCCTTTTGAGGGTTTACTGTAAGAATTGCCTCTTCTGTGGTCCTTATGATTGTAGGTAGGACCATGATGGCTACTGTCAAACATCCTGCAAGGAGAGAATATTTCATTCCAAGTCCAAGTCCTGTTCTTGTTACAAAAAATAGGTAGCCAAACAAGCCATAGACTATAGATGGGATTGATGATAGGATTTCTGTTGAAAACCTAACTGCCTTTATTAAAAATTTGTTTTTTGCGTAATTTGATAGGTAGATGGCTGTAAAAATTCCTACTGGTAGGGATACGATTAGGGTTAGAAGGATTGTCATCAGGGTTGCTATCAAGGAAGGCATGATTGAGACATTTTCTGATGTGTATTTCAGAGAGAAAAGTCCCGGCGATATATTAGGTATGCCTTCAAATAGGATATAGGCGATGATGATTCCCGATACAGCATAGCCTATGGTTGTTAGGGTCATGATTAGACCTTTAAATAATTTACTCATCTTAGCTCCTAAAATTTGCTTTCTGTTTTATTTCTTATGATATTAAAAAGTATGTTTATGATCAGGATAAAGCAGAAGAGGACCATTCCTGTAGCTATTAGGGCCTGCCTATGCATTCCTGATGCATAACCCATCTCTAGTACTATGTTTGTTGTTAGAGTTCTTGCTCCCTTTAGGAGAGATGTTGGCATCATCGGTTGGTTGCCTATGACTAGGTAGACTGCCATGGTTTCCCCTATAGCCCTGCCTATGGCAAGGATTATGGATGAAAATATTCCTGATTTGGCATATGGCACTAGGACCTTGGCAATGGTCTCTTCCTTGCTTGCTCCAAGGGCAAGGGATCCTGTCATAAAGGTCTTTGGCACCTGCCTTAGAGAGTTTTCTGAGATATTTACCATAGTCGGTAAGACCATGATGGCAAGGAGGAGGGATGCTGTGAGCATGTTCATACCACTTTTTACTCCAAATATATCCTTAACTAAAGGCACTAGGACCATCATTGCAAAGAAACCATATACTACTGATGGGATTGCTGCCATGAGGTTGATGAGTGACTTGAGCGAGCCGTATGATTTTTTGGCATAATAGGCCATAAAGATTGATATGGCTAGGCCAAAGGGTACTGCTATTAATGTTGATACTAAGGTTACGATAAGAGATCCTACTATCATTGGTTTTATACCAAATTTTGGATTGCCTGCAGTTGGTTTCCAAGTTGAGCCTGTGATGAATTTTAAAAGTCCGTATTCATTTACAAACTTCATACCCTCAGAAAATATGAAGAATATGATAAGTAAGATAAGAAATACGGACATTACTGCAGACAAGAGGAAAATTATCTCGCCGATTTTTTCCCTTATCTTTTCCATTTTACTTTCCTAATTCGCTTGTATTTGTGATTTCGCCCTTAAAGATTTGCTTTAATTGGTCTATGGTCAAATCTTCAAGCTTACTGTCTTTATTTACTATTACGGCTATACCATCTGTGGCTATTACCTCCACGGCTAGCTTGTCTTTTTCTTCATCTTTTAGTTCACGAGATGCCATTGCTATGTCAGCTGCCCCATCTATTACTGCTTCGATTCCTGCAGATGATCCAGTTGATTGGATTTCGATGTTGGCTTCTGGATTTAGTTCCTTATATTTTTCTACCATTTTTTCCATAAGTGGGGTTACTGAGGTAGAACCTGCTACTGTGAGTGTTCCCTTAGAACCACTTGCCTGGTATTTTTCAGAATCCTTAAGTGGGACATAGCCTTCTTCTAGGCTTAGGGCTTGGGCATCTTCGCTTATTACAAATTTAAGGAAGTCTTTGGCAAGGTCTGATAATTCAGCTTCTTTGTAGGCAAGGTTAAATGGTCTAGAAATCTTATATTCGCCAGAAGCTATGTTTTCTTCTGTAGCCTCGACTCCTTCTACCATAACAGCCTTAACTGTATCATTTAGAGAACCTAATGAGATATAGCCAATTGCTCCTTCATCGCCAGCTACTGTTTGCATAACAGCATTGGTAGAGTTTTGAACTACTGCGGCTTGGGTTGTCATGTCTTCTTTCTCGCCGTCTACTTCTTCTTCAAGGCCGACTAGCTCTATGAAGGCACCCCTTGTACCTGAACCATCTTCTCTAGAAACTACAGTAAATTCATAATCAGCTGCATCTGTCTTGCTTGCTGCTTCTTCCTTTGCTGGTTTCTCTGTAGCTGTTTCTGTTTTTGTTTCTTCTTTTGCCTGATCACCATTTCCGCATCCTGCAAGGATAAGACCTAGTGAAAGTGTTGCTGCTAAAATTTTTTTATTTGTAATTTTCATTTTTAACTCCTTAAAAGTTTTTCTTTCGATATCTATAATACTAGGCCAATACTAAATCCGTTTTAAGGTTATGTAAAATCTATGTAAAATCTAAAAATCCCCACAAAAAAAGACCATTTTACTGGTCTCTTTTAAAAAATTTAGCCTTCTAAGACTTCTTCAAGAGTTGATCCTTGCTTCTTATCTTCTTCCTTTTCTGGAATCATTACATTCATCAAAATAGCAGTAAGGGCTGCAAGGACAACTGGTGATACCCCTATGGCATTTTTAAGGGCTTCTGGCATGAAGCTTACACCTGCCTGGTCAGCTGTTGTAACTATAGTTGTAAAACCAAATCCAATTGCAATTGCAATACCTACTATAGAAGTATTTCTAACTGTAAGTGGTTGTTCAGTTATCATCCTGATACCATTCATAGTAATGGCAGCAAAGACTGAAAGTGTTGCACCGCCTACTACTGGGGCTGGAATTGTTGTAAGTAGGGATGATATTTTTGGCATAAAGCCTGCTATAAGTATTATTAGGCCTGCTTGGAAAAATACCTTCCTATTTATAACCTTGTTTACTGAAACAATACCAGCATTTTGTGAAAATGTAGCTGTTGGAAGACATCCTATAAAGGCACCTATAACATTTGCCACACCAAAACCTACAATTCCTCCCCTAAGCTCATCATCTGTTGGGTTTCTATCCATTCCTCCGATGGTGGTTGATGACATATCTCCAATTCCTTCTATACATGTAACCATAAAGATGATTACAAAGGAAATTATGGCTGATGGTTCAAATTTTATGCCAAAGTGAAGTGGTGCTGCTACTGATAACCAACCTGCTTCCCTAACTGGTGATAGGTCTACCATATCAAAGAAAAATGCTATGATATAGCCAACAACCATGGCAAATAGTACTGAAGCAAGTTTAGTAATGCCCTTGCCAAAGTGGTTAAGACCAACATTTACAAGAAGGGTGATTATACCAACAAGCCAATATTGCCATGCTCCCCAACCTGGGGCCATAACTGATCCTGCTCCACCCATATTTGTAATAGCAACTGGATATAGGGTAAGGCCTATAGCCAAAACTACAGTTCCTGATACAAGAGGTGGGAAAAATGGTGTTATATATTTGAGGGCAAGACCGAACACTATAGAAACAATAGCTCCTATTAATTGACTTCCTAAAACTACGGCCACAATTCCTTCTGGACCTAGTGATTCAAATTGACCACAAAGGGCAATCATGGTTGGTACATATGGGAAGGCTACACCATAAATCATAGGTAATTTACTACCCAAAATCCCTATTGGATAAAGCATCAAAAATGAAGTGAGGGCTGATCCTATAAGGGCCATCTGTACAAGTATAATGCTATCAGCGTGACTTAGGCCTGCTGCATCAGCAAAGATCAAAGCAGGTGCTACACAACCTGCAATCATTGCGATTACGTGTTGTAAAGCTAGTGGGAAGGCTTCTTTGAAAGAAACTTTGCCTTCAAATTGAAACAATTCTTTAAATTTACTTTCCATTTTCTCTCCTATTTTATTTTGGACAAAGAAAAAGCCACCTACAGGTGACAAGCTTATTCATTTATCCTAGTTCTTTTTTTGAAATGGCTAGTATAAGTATGTATAAATCAAAAAATTTATTTCTACCATTTCTAGATAAGTTATACAGTTAAAATCCCTTAAGTCAAGTTATTTATAAACCTTATTTTTTATAGTAATTTCGAAAGAAAATTTTAGTTTTGTACAATTTTTATTTTCCTATAAAAGAAGTAAAATAGAAGAATAATAGCGAAAAATAGAAGATGGAGAATTAATAATGAAATTAGTAATACCAGAAGCCTACAAGTCAAACGAGGACCTTTACAGGACTCAAGTTTTAATAAAGGAAATAAAAGATTATTTTCAAATCAACCTAGCCAATAACCTAAATTTAAAAAGGGTATCGGCTCCCCTATTTGTATCAAGCAAATCAGGCCTAAATGACAACCTAAATGGCGTAGAAAAACCAGTATCATTTAACTTGCCAGAGGCTGATAACGAAGAAATGGAAATTGTCCATTCCCTAGCCAAATGGAAAAGATACGCCCTCATGGAATATAAATTTAAAACCCACGAAGGCCTCTACACAGACATGAACGCCATTAGAGCATGCGAAGAGCCTGATAATACCCATTCCTTTTATGTAGACCAATGGGATTGGGAAAAAATAATTAATAAAGAAGATAGGAATGAAGAATATTTAAAACAAACAGTAGAAATCATTTACAGGACCATGAAAAGTCTAGATGAATACCTATGCGGTCTTCTTCCAACAAGGCAAAAACTTCTTAAAGATCAAATAAGATTTTTAACAAGCCAGGAACTTCTAGCCATGTATCCAGATAAGGATAGCAAGGAAAGAGAAAGGCTTGCTGCCAAGGAATTTGGGGCAATATTCCTATCACAAATTGGTACAATTTTAACAAATGGAGAAAAGCATGACAACCGTGCCCCAGACTATGATGATTGGCTCCTAAATGGAGATATAATCGTCTATAACCCAGTCCTTGACGATGCCCTAGAGCTATCATCCATGGGAATCAGGGTAGATAGCCACAGACTAAATGAACAGCTAAAACAATCAGGAAACCTTGATAGGCTCAAATACGACTATCACAGACTCCTACTTGATGATAAGCTTCCACAAACAATCGGTGGAGGTATCGGTCAATCAAGGCTATGTATGTTCTTCTTACAAAAGGCCCACATAGGAGAAGTCCAAGTATCCTACTGGCCAGACAGTCAAAGAAGGACACTCGCCAACAAGGGAATACAATTATTATAAAAAAATCGCTTAAAAGGCTCTTGCCTTCTAAGCGATTTTTAATTGTCTCGCAAATATTCTTTAATTTCTGTTATAAAAAGGTCGCCGTATTGGATTAGTTTTTTCTCCCCAACTCCCTTTATCCTTAAAAATTCTTCTTCTGTTTTTGGCTTATTTATTGCCATGTCCTTTAGGGATTGGTCGGAAAATATTATAAATGGTGGGATTTTTCTTTGTTTTGAAAGCTCTAATCTTAGGCTTCTGAGCCTTTCAAATAGGTCTTCTTGGTCGACATTTGCCAAATCCATCGACTTGTGCTTTTTGCTGGTGGATTTTTCTTCTTCTCTTTTTCTGATAAAAAACTTATCTTTGGAAAATAAGATATCCTTTGATTTTTCTGTCAGGGCAAGGATTGGATAATCAAGACCATTGACCTTGATGTAGCCATCTGCTAAAAGGGCTGCGATCATATCCTTGATTTCCTTTTGGCTGGTCTTGGCCATGATGCCAAAGGTTGAAATATTTTCTAAATTTTTCTCCCTTGAGTTTTTATTCTTAGACCCCCTAAGGCAATCGACGACTGTATTTATCCCATATCTCTGGTCAAGCCTGTAAATACAGGATAGGATCTTCTGGGCGTCAACCGTCTTATCGATTTTCTCGCTGGTCTCCAGGCAATTTGAGCAAAATCCACAGTCATTAATCGCATCTTGGCCAAAATATTCAAGTATATAAGATCTTAGGCACTTACTCGTATTTACATAATTTATGATGGTTTGGAGTTTTTCAAGCTGGATCCTCCTATAAGCCATATTATCAGTTTGGTTTATTAGGTGCTTATTTATGATTATATCTTGGGCTGAGTAAAGGAGGATACAGTCAGAGTTTTCCCCATCACGACCTGCCCTACCTGCCTCTTGGTAGTAGGATTCCATATCCTTTGGCATATTGTAATGAATTACAAAACGGACATTGGACTTATCTATCCCCATGCCAAAGGCATTTGTCGCTACGATTATATCTTTTTTATCAAAGAGGAAGTCTTCCTGAGCCTTTTTTCTATCAAGCTCAGTCAGTCCTGCATGGTATTTGGTGGATTTTATGCCAAGGGCCTTTAAGTTCCTATCTATATCATCAACTCTTTTTCTGGTAGATGCGTAGATTATGCTCGATTCATTTTCGTGATCTTTGAGATAGTCTCTCAAAAATTTGAGCTTTTCCTTGGGTTTTTTGATTTCAAACTTAAGGTTGGGCCTATCAAAACCTGTAATTTTGACAAAGGGATCCTTAAGCCTTAGATTTGCTATTATATCTTCCCTTACCTCTCTTGTAGCTGTTGCTGTGAAGGCTAGGATTTGTAGGTCATCACCTAGAATTTCGTAAAGCTCTGGTATTAACTTATAAGAAGGCCTAAAGTCATGGCCCCATTGGGATATGCAGTGGGCTTCATCAACTGCCACAAAACTTATGTCAATATCTTTTAAAAAATCTCTAAAAAACTCATTTTCTAGCCTTTCTGGCGACACATATAATAGCTTTATTTCCCCATTTCTTACTTCTTTTAGTGTGTTAACATAAGTCTCATAGTCCTGGCTTGAGTTTATAAAACACGCCCTTATCCCATCTTCCCTCAGGGCATCAACTTGGTCTTTCATTAAAGAAATTAAGGGAGAGATAACAATAGCTGTCCCATTCTTTATTAGTGCTGGCAACTGGTAGCAAATTGATTTACCTCCACCGGTAGGTAGGACTCCGAGCACATCCCTTCCTTCTAGGATATTATTTATCAAATCCTCCTGGCCTGCCCTAAAGGAGTCATAGCCAAAGTATTTTTTTAGTTTGTTTAATATTTTTCCTGTCATATTTATCCTTAAAAAAATAATTAAGCCCTAGGACTTAATTATTTTCTTCATCACTATTTTCAATATTTGTATCATTTTGGTCTTCTGAGTCTGTTTGATCAGAATCTTCTTCAGATTCTTCTCTTTCTTTGTTTTCTCTTTCAGTCCTGTCGATGTTTTTTTCTAAGGCGTTGTCTTTTGTTTTTTTAATCTTAGATTCATTTGTTAGGTACTCTTCATGTTCTAGCTTGGCTCCCTCGCCCCTATTAAAGACGATGTCACCAATTTTTGTTCTAAGGGTTACCTTATTTTTGCCCTTATTTTCTGACTGGTAGCCATCTTTTATATTTCTATATGAAATATTGCCAAGAACGAAGTTACCCACTTCAAGATTTGCTGTAAGATCGTAGTTATCAATCTTATCCCTAGCATCTACTAAGATATCTCCTGTTTGAGTTTCAAAGTCTAGTCTGTTACCTAACTTGCTGTCAGTTATCTTTATATCACCTGTAGTAGTCTTAAGGATTGTGTTTGATATTTCGCTCTTATCTAGGGAAATAGATCCTGACTCATTTGTGATAGATCCTTGGAAAAAGCCATTGTTTAAGCTAATATTTCCACTTCTTATCTTTAGGTCAAAGTTTTTAACTTCTAGGTCATCAATCTTTACATCACCTGCTCCAATTGAGCCCTTAATCTCTTCGATACCGCCTTCTGATGGCAAGAAAATCCTTACTATTGGAATTTTATCCTTCATGTAAAGATTTTTGCCCTCGATTTTGGACTTAAGTTTTAAAACTCCGCCCTCAAAGCTTACATCAAGCTTATAGGCATCATCTTCTCCCCTATATAATTGGGTGTATTCTATATAAGGATTTGTTGGTGACCTTTGGATTCTAACATCTGATGAACCAAGGTCAAAATCTATAGATTTGATTTGGTTTAAGTCAACCCTCATAATTCTTGATTGGTTGTAGGAATTTTCATCTATTTGACTGCTTGTAGAAGCATTTTTGATAGATGCATTCTTCCTTGAACTAATCATAAATATTACAAGGCCTATAAGGATTACTGCAATTATCCCAAAAACTAAAGACCTCTTGTTAAGCTCTTTTATACTCTTTAGAGGGTTAGGCAATTGAAATTCTGTATTGAATCTATTTTCCTTGTCTTTTTTACTTTCGAACTCTACTTTTTTCTTATCTTCTATTAAATCTTCATCTATCTTTATCTTCTTATCGTCCACTGTCACCACCGCCTATATTTTGATTTACTAATATGCCAAAAGTCATTACAAATAGCCATCCCACGTAATAAAGGCTATTTGCTTTAACCATAAAATTTGCAAAAACTAATTCTAGTAGTTTTGAATTTATTTCTCCTCTTAGTAAATATTGTATCACAAAAACAAGAGAAAATACATTTATTAATGATATAAAAATCAAAAAAAATTGCTTTGTAACTACTAATTCATTTATTTTTATATAAAAATTTAAGATTAGGGTGAATATACTTATGAGGATTAGGTAGGCAAGAAATAATTCTTCCCTTACAAAAAATATAGAAGAGCCTATAAATATAAGGATTAGAAGAGCTTTTAACTCTTTAAATACATCTATTTTTATCAATATCTTACCTCCCATAAATAAAGCCCTGCTGGAGAAAGGGCTGGATTTGCTCTTTTTTTATTTTCTTTGTCAAAAAAGGCCCTAAATTCATCAAGACTTAACTTGCCTCTGGCAAGTTCTACTAGGCTACCTGACATTATCCTAACTTGGTTATGAAGAAATGAATTTGCCCTAAAAAATAAATTTAGCCTAGGACCATCTTGACTAAAATAACAATCATCGATTGTCCTTATAGTATTTATCTTAAGGTCTGTATCTTCCTTCATAAAGAGCCTAAAATCATGGGTTCCTTTTAGGACATCAAGCCCCTCTTTTAACTTATCTAAATCAAGCCTATATGTTATATTTTCCATATAAAACCTGTATACTGGATGCATAAGCCTATCTTGATAGATTACATACTTGTAGGTCTTATCTAGGCAAGAAAATCTAGCGTGGAAATTAAGGTCTACTTCCTTTGAAGAAAGGGCTAAAATATCATCAGGCAGATGAGCTTGGATATGGTAGGAAAAGGCCTTGGGATTTATATCAGATGCAGTTAGGAAATTAAAATAAAAACTCCTAGCATGTACTCCCCTATCTGTCCTTCCGCAAGCTATTATCCTGTTTTCTTCCCCACTTACCTTATTGACTGCCTTTTTTATTTCTTCTTCGATGGTTCTTACATCCTTTTGGTATTGAACTCCAGAAAAGCCTGACCCATCAAAGGCTACTTCCATCAGTACATTTTTTACCATACAAAATACATTACTATTATGATTATACAAAAGATTGTAAAGCCAATTAGGCTTATCCAATCGATCTTTTTCATATGAATTTCATTTAATCTTGTGCGCTCTTCGCCTATCCTATAAAGCCTAGCTTCCATAGCTGTTGCAAGATCTCCTGATCTTTTTAGGGCATTTATAAACAAAGGCACAAGTAGTGGAACCATTGACACGGCCCTATCTATGATATTTCCACTTTCAAAGTCAGCTCCTCTTGCCATCTGGGCCATCTTTATCTTATTTGCTTCATCAAAGAGTGTTGGGATAAACCTTAGTGATATTGATATCATCATAGCAAGCTCTCCTGCTGGAAAACCAATCTTTTTAAGTGGTGAAAATAGCTTTTCTAGACCATAGGTTAATTCCATTGGACTTGTTGTGTAAGTTAGGACTGATGTTGATAAGATTATTAGGATTAGCCTTAAAATTGTAAAGGCAGTCCTATAGAGTCCTTCTTCAGTAAATTTAAGAGGTCCGACTGTAAAGATTACCTTGCCTGGTGTGGTTACAAGGTTAATTAGACCTGTTAGTACTATTATGAAAATTAAGGGCTTAAGGGACCTAAGGATTGACTTAAATGGTATCTTTGCAACTGCAAGCATAGCTATTAAAAGAATTACAAAGGGAATATAAGTGTAAAAGTCCTTAACAAAAAATATTGTAATTATATATAAAAATACCCCCACAATCTTAACTCTTGGGTCAAGCCTGTGGATGAAGGTATCAAAAGGTAGGTATTGTCCTATTGTAATATTAGCCATTCTTAGCTCCTAAGTGCTTGTAAAGTTCTTCTATCGCCTTATCAACTGTGTAAATTTTATCATCTACATCTGGATTTTTCTTCTTGTAGGCCCTCATAAATTTTGTAATTTGAGGTACATCAAGTCCGATTGATTCTAGGTCTACTTGGGTGAAGGTCTCAAAAGTTGACTTATCTGAGTAAACTTCTCCCTTGTTCATAACAATTACCCTATCAACATATTCTGCCACATCTTCCATAGAATGGCTAACTAATACTATCGAAAGCTCATCGTCATTATTGTATATATCTAGGATTTCAGAAAATATCTCATCTCGTCCTATAGGGTCAAGTCCTGCTGTAAGCTCATCTAAAACCAAAACCTTTGGATTCATCGAAAGGATTCCTGCAACGGCAACCCTTCTTTGCTGACCACCTGATATTTCAAAAGGTGATACATCCTTATAGGTCTCATAATCAAGGCCTACCTTGGCCATGGCAGATCTAACTCTCTTGTCAATCTCATCTTCCTTAAGGCCCATATTTTTAGGACCAAAGGCAATATCTTTGGCTATGGTTTCTTCAAATAGCTGGTTTTCTGGATATTGGAAGACTAGGCCAACCTTAAATCTGGCAGCCTTTCTCTTTGCCTTTTCCTTAGAATTTATTCCATCTATTATGACATCTCCATGACTTGGGATCAAAAGACCATTTAAAAGTTGGACTAGGGTTGACTTACCTGAGCCCGTTTGGCCTATAAGGCCTATTATTTCTTTGCTATTTATCTCTAGGTTGATATCTTTTAGGGCATATACCTCATTTGGCAGGCCCTCGTTGTAGATATAATCAACATCCTTTATTTCTATTTTCATATGCTTTCCAAAAACTCCTCAGCTGTAAGGGGTAGTCTATCAAATTCGACCCCTTTTTTTGAAAGTCCGTAAGCTACTTCTGTCACTTGTGGCACTGCTAGGCCTAGCTCTTTCATCTTATCTACTTGGGAGAAGACTTCTCTGCTTGTGCCCTCTAGGGCCTTTTTGCCCGAATCTAGGACTACTATCTTATCGGCAAGGACAGCCTCTTCCATGTAGTGGGTAACGTAGATTATTGTTTTCTTGTAATCTTTATTTAAGCTTTGGATTAACTCAATTACATCCTTACGACCTTGGGGATCAAGCATGGCTGTTGGTTCATCAAAGATTATATAATCTGATAGCATGGCAATAACACCCGCAATTGATACCCTCTGCTTTTGGCCACCTGAGAGGTTAGATGGGTTTCTTTTCTTAAAGGCACTCATACCAACTAGGTCGATGGCCTTATCTACCCTTTCCCTAAGTTCAGGATGCTCTACCCTTAGATTTTCTGGCCCAAAGGCAACTTCTTCTTCGACAGTTGTGGCAACCATTTGGTTATCAGGATTTTGAAATACCATTGAGCATTTTTTTCTTATCTCCCACTGGTTTTCTTCATTACTGACTATCCCATCTATACTTATTGTGCCTGCACTTGGCGAAATTTGAGCATTCAAGAGCTTGCCAAGGGTGGACTTGCCTGAGCCGTTGTGGCCCAAAATTGCTACAAAGTCCCCCTTTTCTATATCAATGGATATATTATCCAAAGCTGTCTTTCCTTCTGTTTCTTCGTCTATACCTGGGTAGGTATAGGTCACATTTTCAATTTTTATCATCTTTCTTCCTAATAAGACATAGCTGGACTGTTGCTTGTGCTTGATTCATATACAACTACCGGTAGGCCAAATGGTACCATTTCAAATAGCTTGGCTGCCATTGCTGGTGGCATATTTAGACAACCGTGGCTACCGTTTGAGAAATATATTCCTCCGCCAAAGCCGCCTCTCCATGGAGCATCGTGGAAGCCTTCTCCATCCCATCCTATTGGCATCCAATAAGATACTGGGGTTGCATACCTTCCACCATTCATATCTGCACCCTTGAGGGTTGTATTTCTTTGTTTAGATTGGATTGAGCCTACACCTACGTTGCTTGCCCAGGTAGTGGATGTAGGTAGACCTGATACTATTGATGTTTCTAAAACTATGTTTCCATCTTGATAATACCACATATATTGTCTTGATAGGTCTACTTCTATATAGCTATCACCTAAATCCCCACCATCTTCATATCTAGCATAACCAGCCCTTTGATAAACTGGTTCTATATCTCCGGATTTTCTAGTGTTGATTAGTTCATATACCTTATCTATTGTTGCTGCTTGGTCTAAGATAAAACCGTAAACTCCTGGATTTACAGTAATCTTTCCTATGCCAGTTGCAGAAAATGTTCTGTTTTTGCCATAGGTATTGGTTTTATCAGCTACTTCTTCAATAAATTTAGCAAGTCTATCATAGTTTAATTCAAAGCTTGTTCCATTTGTATCAAACATATCGACAAGTTCTTGTCCTTCAAGCTTTATGTCAAATCCATTGAAGTTGAATTTTACTTTTAAACCCTCTATTGTCTTTCCATCTGCTAATAATTTTTCTAATTCTTTTGAATTATTTTTAACTTGAGGATTGATATAATCACTATCATCTAGGACTATTTCTTCCTTGTGAGAATAAATAGCATCCTTTATTTTTGCATCAAGTTTGTTAGGGTCGATCATATTTCCCATTACTTCTGGTATTATTGTAAAGGCCCCGTCGTTGTATTTTAAACTTGCATTTTCTGGCTTTGTAACATTTATCATAAGGGCAGATGTACTTACGAGTTTTTCTAATTTTTTCTCATCATATTTTATATTATAATCAAAAGTAAATTCATCATTCGCCACATTTGCAAAGGCTAGTGGCCATTTGAATGGGTTTTGGTCAATAGATGCTGATTCTGGGATTGATGCCTTATAATCTACATCTTTAAGGTTGATTGTTGTAGCTCTTTCATCCCTGCCTTTGATATTTATAGAAAAGCTTTCAGCTGGCTTCTTAAATGCCTCTTCTTTAGATGCATATGATATGTCCTTACCATTTACAAAGGTATTTGGAAGGGCTATAAAAGCAAAGACCACTGTTACTATTAAATATAATCCTATTATTACAAGTAAGCCTATTAAAAGTCCTCTAGACTTCTTGTTGTTTCTTTCGTCTGTCAAAAGTCCTCCTTGCTTGGTTTTTTGCCATAATATTGGTAGAAATCTACCTTTTGGCCACCATTATATAACTTTCTTTTTCTAGATAATTTCCTCTTAAATTTCCTATCAAACTTATCATCTGCGCTTATAAAATATAAAGACCAGGTGTCAAGCCTTGCTAGCTTGTTGTTTATCTTTTTATAAATTTCGTCCATATTTATGTCAGATAGCCTAAGTCCGTAGGGTGGATTGGATATAAATATACCGTAATCATCCTTAAGTGCCACAGATGAAATATCTCTTGTTATAAAAGATATATCTTCTTCTACACCGGCATTTATGGCATTTTGCTTGGCAAGACTTATGGCCCTGCCTGATATGTCTGAGCCTAAGATATTTAGCTTTTTAGAATAATCTATCCTTGCTAAGGCTTCTTTTTTAGCATCTTGATAAACTTCAGGCCCTATAAATTTAAATTTATTAAAGTCAAAGTCCCTATCTATGCCAGGGGCTATATTTCTAGCTATCCTTGCAGCTTCTATAAGGATTGTCCCCGACCCACAAAAGCCATCGAATAAAAATCTTTCTGGCTTATAAAAAGATAGGTCTACAAGGGCTGCCGCAATATTTTCCCTGAGGGGTGCCTTTACAGAATCCTCCCTATAGCCTCTCTTATGAAGACCCTCTCCAGATGTATCAAGGCAGATACTTGCCCTATCCCTATCTAGCATTATCTCGATTTTGACTCTTTCGGCTGATTTTTCAAAATGTTTGACCTTATAAAAGGCCCTTAACTTATCTATTATGGCCTTTTCGCTTATAGATTGGATTGACCTTAAAGAAAATAGCATAGACTTGTAGGTCCTTGCATTTACTATAAAATTGCTGTCCTTATTTAAGATATTTTGCCAAGAAATTTTATTTACTCCCTCAAAGAGTTCCTCAAAATCTCTTGCCATAAAAGATCCTATTTCTAGGAAGATCCTATCTGCATGCCTTAAATTTATATTTAATTTTCCTAAGTCGCTAATCTTGCCATTTAAGACAATCATCCCATCACTTACTTCAAAATCTTCATAGCCTAAATCTCTTAGTTGAAATTTGACTAGGCTTTCAAGGCCGAAGCTTGTGGTAATTAGTATTTTTTCCATAGTTTTATTATAACAGTTTTTTAAAGCTTTTCATCTTTTTTGGCACAAGAAAAGCCACAAAAGTGGCTGATTTCTAAATTAAATTTTTCAAAAACTCATAAGTCTTGGAAAAGACGATGTTTCTCACATCTTCATTGGTAAAGGAGTGGTCTGCTTGGTCGATTTCTTCATAGGTCGCATATTTGAAAGCTTTTTGCAATTTCTCATTTGCATCCCTAAATACCAAGGCATCCTTATTTCCTCTTAGGATTTGTACCTTGCCTTCATATTCTTTGGCCTTGCCATAGATATCCTTTAGTATAAAGTCCAAGAGGAAATTGATATGGAGTCTCTTTCCTCCAATATCAGCATCCCTAATGCTTGCTACAAGCTCATCGAAAGATTGGCCAGCCTTTATCTTGCTCTGACTTAGGGCTTCTCCCTCAAACACTGTCTTTGCCATGACCTTTAGATAGTCCTTATCGTTCATATCGCTTGCTGGAGCTAAAAGTACTATGGCCTTAGGCTTTAGTTTATAGGCTAGAAGTGTTGATATTACTCCACCTAGGGAATGACCTATCCAGAAAATCTTATCCTTGTCAACGAAATATTTAAGCCTTGCAAAGTCATTTATCATTTCTGCTTCTTCAAGCTCTCTTGATACGGTCATATCATAAAAGCTTCCGTCTGATTCACCAGAACCTGAAAAATCAAATCTGATTGTGACAAAGCCTCTATCTGTAAGATATTTTGAATGTTGGATTCTAAAATCTGTTGACCCATTCCTATCACCCCCAAAACCGTGAAAGAAGATGGCTGTTGGGTATTTCTTGTTGGCATCAAAATCATCAGGGGTGTTTATCACACCCCTTAAAATTATGCCATCTGCTTTTCTTATCTCTTGGTAGATGTATTTCATTAGGCTAAAACTCTTGCAACTTCTATTCCACAAGCTGATGCTTGGGATAGAGAGTGGGTTGCTCCTGAACCATCACCTATACAATATAGGCCTTTTTGGGTTGATTCAAATTTATCATCTACTTCTACTTCTGAGTTGTAGAATTTAACTTCGATTCCATATAATAAGGTATCATCATTTGCCATACCTGGTGCTATCTTATCTAGCTGGTAGATCATCTCGATTATATCATCAAGCTGTCTCTTTGGCATTACTAGAGATAAATCTCCTGGTGTTGCCTGCATGGTTGGCTTGGTAAAGGACTTGGCCATTCTTCTTTCTGATGAACGACGACCCTTGATTAGGTCTCCAAATCTTTGCATCAAAACTCCCCCACCTAGCATATTTGAAAGCCTAGCTATTGATTCACCATATTCATTTGAGTCTTCAAATGGCTCTGTAAACCTATTTGTAACCAGAAGGGCAAAGTTTGTGTTTGCTGATTGTAACTTAGAATCTGTAAAGGAGTGGCCATTTACAGTTAGGATTCCATTAGTGTTTTCTGTTACAACATGACCGTAAGGGTTCATACAAAATGTCCTTACAACGTCATTATATTGCTTGGTTTGATACATTATCTTTGCTTCATAAACATCATCTGTTATATGCTTAAAGACTTCTGCTGGCACTTCTATCCTAAGGCCTATATCAACCCTATTTCTCTTAGATTTGATATTGAATTTATCACAAACCTCACCTATCCACTTAGATCCAGACCTACCTGCAGCAAGAACTATATCATCAGCCCTGAAAGTTTCTCCCTTATTAGTTTTAACTATATATTTTTCATCTTCATAGTCTACATCGGTGACCATGGTTGAAAATTCAAAGTCTATCTTATCTTTTACATAGTCAAAGATTCTTTGAAGGATTAGCTTGTTTCTATCCGTACCAAAGTGGCGAACCTTGGCATCTAATAAGTGAAGGTCATGTCTTAGGCATATTGTCTTAAGGTTGTTTTTGTCTGTGGAATATAACTCAAGGTCATCTCCTCCGTCAAAATCCATTAGGACACTATCTACATATTCCATAAGCTCCATGGCCTTTTTTTCTCCAACATACCTATGTAAATCTCCACCAAAATTGGTTGTTATGTTGTATTTGCCGTCAGATAGGGTGCCTGCACCACCAAAACCATACATGATGTTACATGGCTTACATCCTATGCAGTGGTCAACCTTGCCATCTGTAATCGGACAAGACCTGTTTTCTACTTTTCTACCACCATCGATTATGAGGACCTTTTTCTTTGTATCAAGCTTAGTTAATTCATAAGCCAAAAAAGCTCCTGCTGCTCCTGCACCTACTACAATAATGTCATAGTCTTTCATGATTTCTCCTCTTCTTAGAATTCTACTTAACCTGCTATATTATACGATTTATAAGCTTTTTAGCAAACATTTTTATATTTTTTCGGATAAAGTGTTAAATTTTATGTAAACTATTGAGAATTTGTTAAGAATTAAGTAAAATACCTGTAATGATATTTATAATTTTTAGGTAATAAAGATTTTATTAGAAAGGAATTTTTATGAAAAAAGCTTTTGAAAGGGCCTTGCCCTATACAGTACCAGTTATAATCGGCTATATGTTTTTAGGTATAACCTTTGGTATTATGGTCAGTCAAGAGGGTTACAACCCACTTTTCGCACCATTTTTATCACTAACAATCTATGCTGGTAGCATGCAATTTATAATACTACCCCTCCTTAAGACTGATATTTCTATCATAGCAATTATTATCCTAACCCTATCAGTCAACATAAGGATGATGTTTTATGGGGTAAGCATGATCAAAGAATACAAGAGTTCAAGGAGCAAGTTTCTCTTTATATTAACACTTTCAGATGAAACCTTCGCCCTTGATACTTCTATTAAGCCACCAGCAGATGTCAAAAAAAGTGATTTTTTCTTGGCAATTGGCCTTATAAATTATTTGGTATGGGCTATCGCTACTTACATAGGCGCCCTACTTGGCAATCTAATTAGCTTTAATACCATGGGGATGGACTTTGTCCTAACCGCACTTTTCCTAGTGCTCTTGGTTGAGCAATATTTTGCAACTAAAAACCACAAGCCACTAAAGATTGGCCTAGCCCTATCTATAGTAGCACTTTTGATATTTAAGCCAGATAATTTTATGATACCAGCACTACTTTTAATTGTTTTAAGCCTATATGGCCTCAGGGAAAGAATCGAGGAAAAAAATGTCTAGAATACTAATGATAGTCTTTGCATCAGCCCTAACTACTTTTTTAATCAGGTCAACACCTTTTTTCTTCTTTTCAAAAAAAGACCTGCCTGATTTAATTAAATATTTTGGCAAGTACTTACCCTTTGCCCTTATGCCCCTACTTGTAGTTTTTGCCTTAAGAAATATAAATGTTTTGGCCTACCCTTATGGACTGCCTGAAATAATAGCATCAGCTACAGTAATTATTCTCCATGCTAAATTTAAAAAGCTCTTTATTTCAATATCTGTAGGCACTTTTGTCTATATGGTATTAATTCAATTAGTTTTTCTTTAAATTAGTAGTAAAATAAAGTCTAAGAAAAGAAATAAGTTTAGAGGAGAAACCATGAGAAAAGAAATAAATATATCTAACAACAAGGCCGTAATTAACTTTTCAAAGGCCTATTTCAACAACTCCGATGACTTGCTAAAAAGCGAGGGCTTCTTTGAAGTCATTTGCTCTTTTGTAAATCACCACAAAGAAAACAGGACAAGAATCTATACCTACCTAGAAAAATTTTTTAGGTCATCAGATATAGAGGCTCTTGCAAGCGAAATTAGGGACATAACAAAGATTCTTACAGTTATGAGCCTTGATGAAATCAGCGAAAAAATCAACAAGTACCACGACCTAAACAAGGAAAGAGAAGCCCTAACAAGAATCGTAGAAGATGTCTACGACTATTGGAGAAAGCTAGAAAGATACTCAATTATCGAACAATCTGACTATGATAGGGGCTTAGAAGTAGAAAACTTCCTATCTTCAAATATCAGATTTAAGGACCTTATCCTTGAAATCTACAGAAAGGTAGAAGTATCAGTTACAGGCAAAAGTCCAAAGGTATTTAGACAAGTACCAGCCGGTGCCAATGCTTCAATGATAGTCAAAAATTTTGAGATAGCCTATCCAAAAGATTATGCCTACCTAAATGAAATTCCTTTCATAACCAAGGTAATGATCGAAACCCCTTATATAACCTATACAAAATCAAATAAGAGGGACGGTTTCTTTGAAGAAGTAGAAAATAACCCTATCACCCATCTTGACATAGATACAGACGAATTTTTATGCTATCCAGCAAGAGTTGGAGATAATTTAATCTACATCTACTTCCACCAAAACCTCATCACCCATGGCATATCAGCATCAAACCTTTTTGACCTAGCCGATGAAGAGGAAATTCAAAATAACAGACCAGATGCTATCTATGTATTTGGCGGAGAAAATTCTAAAGACCAAAACGTCTTCTACGAAGATAAGTCAGGCCTTTTAATAGGTTATGTAAATTATTCAGACAAGAAAGATTACTTCGGTTATCTTAAGAAAATGTGTCTAACCCTATCAAATATCATCTCAATGAAAAAATCCTATCTCCCAATCCACGGTGCAGGTGTAAATGTAGTTTTACAAAATGGCAAGAGTGCCAATGTTGTAATCCTAGGCGATAGCGGAGCTGGAAAGAGCGAATCAATCGAAGCCTTCAGAACCCTTGCCAAGGACTATATAAAGGATATGACAGTAATCTTTGATGATATGGGCACATTCAGAATTAAAGATGACAAGGTCAAGGCCTACGGTACAGAAATCGGTGCCTTCGTAAGGCTAGATGACCTAGATTCTGGCTATGCCTTCAAGCAAATAGATAGGTCAATCTTCATGAACCCAGATAAGATAAATGCAAGACTAATCATGCCGGTAGCCGATTATTCACAAATCATGGCAGGCTATGAAGTAAACTTCTTCCTCTACGCAAATAACTATGACAAGATAAAAGAAGATGATAAGTCAATCGAATTTTTCGATAACAAAGAAGATGCAATCAAGGTATTTAAACGTGGAGCAAGGTTTGCTAAGGGAACAACTACAGAGACAGGACTTGTAGAATCCTACTTCGCAAACCCATTTGGCCCTTACCAAAAACAAAAAGTTTGCGACCAACTAATCGAAGGCTATTTCTCAAAGCTATTTATGGATAAGACAAAAGTTGGAGTCATAAGAACCCAACTAGGTGTAGAAGGCATGGAAACAGATGGTCCACTAAAATCAGCTAGAGAACTTTTTGAAATAATAAAGACTTTATAAATTATCAATAAAAAAGAGTTGAAATTCACCAAAGAATTCAACTCTTTTTTCATTTTCAATATTAAAGCCTTAGGATTTTTATAAAATCAAACAACTATAATTTTCCAAAATCACTTGAAGTTTATTTTCATTTGCCTATAGCATTTTCTCTGCCATAGTAAAATAAATATTGTTGGGCATAGCCTGCAAGATTTCCAAAGATTTCCCTAGCATAGTTATCGACTTGCTTTTTAGGCACTTCCTTGCCGATGTAAAGTGTTTCCATGACTCTTTTAATCCACACATCTACAGGGAAGGTCTCCCTCCTGTGGTAGGCAAAGAGCATTATACAATCAGCAACCTTTGGACCTATGCCTGGCAGCTCATTTAACCTCTTGTGAAGGTCTAAATCTGTAAGATTTTTCTCATCTTCAAAATTTAAAAAGCCATCCACAAAGGCCTTAGCTGTTTCAACTATCCTTACATCACGAAAGCCTACTCTAGCGTGTTCTCTAAGCTCTAGTGGATCAACCTTGGCCAAGACTTCTGGTCTTGGGAAGGAATAATAAGAAGATTCCATATAATCACCAAGATAGTCTCCATATCTTTCAGAAATTATCCTAACTGCCTTTTTAATCCTTGGTATTTGGTTATTAGCAGAAATTATAAAAGAAATTGTTGTTTCAAATAATTCTTGATTTAAAATCCTGATACCATAACCATAGTCGCACGCATCCCTTAGGGTATCATCTTTTGAAAGAAAATCCCTAATAGATCCATAATCTGTTCCAAAATCAAAGTAATCATAAAAAATATCATAAAATTCATCAAGGCTCACATTTCTTATAAGTGTGTAGCCATCACATTCTAGTAAATTTATGATTTTCCCTAAAAAAACAGCCGTATAAGACCCGTCTTCTTCAAGCTTGAAGTTAAAACATTGACCACACTCAAAAATATGGGTCGGATTAAAAGAATCTTCCCTAAGTTTTAAGCCCAGGGAAGTTTCTTCGATATTTAATTCTCTTTTATCTTTTGTTTCAAATCTCATTATCTAATCCTAAGCGCATGCAATGCTAGCCTTTGATCTGCATAATCATATTGGCATGTTGAAAGAGTAATAATTGTATCATCTTCCTTAAATGCTCTGGTATCAAGGCTTACCTCAGAGTTTGACCTTAATTTATTATAATATGGTACCTTATCCCCTGTATAGGTGAAATCTAAAGTCCTATAGTCATAATCTGATGGGATTCCATAGGCAGAAAATATCAAATATTCACGAAGACCATCTTCTGTTGTAAGATATATTGTCCTGTGCTTTTCTGCAAATTCTTGCTTTCTATATTGGTCAAGAGGTGTAAACATAGAGTCAATCTCAAGATGGTGACCATAGATAACAGAGTTATCATCTGTAATATCACTTGAATTATAAACATCCATAAAAATTGATCCAGCTATATCATACTCCTTATTTAGGCCCTTTCTTAGATAGAAATCATTGTCAGGTCCTTGAAGGATCGGATATTTTATGCCTGTACCAGGAATTTCTATAACAGCAATAACATCTGAATTTTGCTCTTTTAATTTCTTAAGTAGGCTTAGGTGAACTTTTTCAAGTCTAGCAAGAGGGTCACTTTCTTTGCCATCTTTGCTGCTTTGTCCTTCATCTCTAGCTACGTCTTCTTCTGCTTCTTTAGATAAGTTTTCTATATATCTATTATTTTTCATATTAGTCCAGTAATCTAGACCTCTTTTTCCTAAAATTGCTATGCAGGCTAATATTATCAAAATTAGGATAAACCTAATAAGCGCCATTATTTTTGATTTCATTTTACCACCTTTAAAACGTTCTTTTTACTAGTATAATATACCATAAGAGATGATAATTAAAAGTTTTTTATCAAAAAAGGAGTAAACATGAAAGATTATAAATTATATGTAGGAACTGTGTGCAGATATTGCAAAAAAGTTGAAGATTTCATGAAAGAAAATAATATAGAAATTCCCCTAGTGAATATAAATGAAGATGGAGATGCCATGATCAAGCTAATAGACGAAGGTGGAAAAAGACAAGTACCTTGCCTCTATCACGATGGCAAATATCTCTATGAATCTGACGACATAATAACCTATCTTAAGGAAAAATTTCTTGGATAAAACTATGATTAAGTTAATAGCATCTGATATTGATGAAACAATAATAGATCATAACCGCCTCGTACCAAAAAGAAACAAAAAGGCTATCAAAGCTGCCCAAGATAAGGGAGTAATAGTCATGCTTGCAACTGGAAGGGGCCCTTATGAAATATTTGATATACCAGACCAAGCCGGAGTAATAGCAGATGACCGCTTTGTCATATGCTGTAACGGCGCTGTAATCATGAATGTGAAGACCAAAGAAATTATAGATGTCCTAGCTATGGACTTCTCCTACGCTAAAAAGATTTTTGAATACGCTTATAAAAATAAGCTAACCTTCTATCTTTATACCCTAGATAAAAAATATGGTATAAACCTAAGTGATGAAACACTCATTGCTGAAAGCCACATAAACCTTATAGAGGGTGATAATATAGACTTTCTAGAAGGCCAAACAGTTCTAAAAACAATAATAAAGAATTCAAATATGAACCAGCTACAAGCCTTAGAGGTTGACATAGCAAGGATAACAGACTATGACCTTGAGATAAGCTATTCATCAAATATGTATATGGAGATAAATGCTAAGGGTGTAAATAAGGCAATAGCTCTTAAAAAAATCGCTGACCATTATGGTATAGATATGAAAAATGTAATGGCAATCGGTGATAATTACAACGACGTAGCCATGCTAGAAGAGGCTGGAACTGCTATAGCAGTAAGAAATGCAAGATTACAAGTAAAACAAAGCGCAGACTATGTAACCCAGGCAGATAATAGCAAGGGAGCTGTAGGCGAAGCAATTGAAAACTTTGTATTAAATTTATAAAATTAAGTAATTTAAAAGAGTTTGGAAATAAATCCAAACTCTTTTCTTATTCGTAAATTGATCTTTTTTCCATATACACTCTATACAAGTATACCAAGCCTCCTATAAGCAGGATAGGCAAAATCAATGACAAGACTTCTGCAAAGATCTTTATTATTAAAATAAATATTCCAATAACAAGACCTATCAATAAAATAGGTAGGCCTAGGAATAATCCTATTGTACAAAATGCAAGAGTTAATATTATACTTAAAATTATTAAAGTTGCGCTTAACATACATTTCTCCTTTTGAATATATTATACACAATCTTAATTTTAATTTCAAGATTCTTAAATTTAAAATTTCCTAAATAAAAACAGGACAAGCTAATCTTGCCCTGCTTATAATTACTATTAACCTCTAGCAAACATTTGACCATCAAGGATGTATAGAGCTCCCCAATTGTCTTTTGCTCTTTCAAGTTTTGTAACGATCTTAGAAACAGAATCTTCTTCTTCAACTTGTTCATCGATGAAGGCTTGGATGAAAGAGAATACTCTTAGATCTTCTTCTTTACTTACTTCAGCTATTTCATGAATTCTTCTTGTAACTTCTTTTTCGTGAGCTAGAGCTGCTTTAAATACGTCAAGTAAGCTTTCATAATCATATTGTGGTTCTGGTATAGCTTTGTATCTAACATCGTAACCTACTTCTTGTAGGAAGTGTTTCATTTTTTCACCGTGTTCGATTTCTTCAGCTACTTGGTGATCAAACCAATGTGTGAATCCATCCATTTCAAGTCTATCTGTATATGCAGCCATTGCCTTATATACATATGCTGACTCATACTCAAAGTTCATTTGTTCATTTAATAATTCTAGTGCTTTACTCATTTATTCTTCCTTTCTCTAGATAATCTTCATAAGATATATATACCCCATATATCTTAAAATCCTTATCTAAAATCTCCTTTATTACTTTTGTTGTGTCTTTGGAGTAAATTTCAACTGTGAAGGTCTTATCTTTAACCATAAATTCATCGCTTGGTAAAATTCCTTTATTTTTAAGCGCACTTAAAATATCCATCGCATCCTTCCTGGTAAATAGCTCATCAAGTTGGAAACTATATGGATAAATCGTATCTGTATCAGTATTTGGATTTATTTTTTTGATTAATAATAAGTCATCCATAGCTTTCTCCTATTTTATATTTACCCCAAATACTATAAAGTTAACAAGAGTTTAATTTTTCTTCTGCTTCCCTTTTAGAAAATATACAACCACAATATTCTTGCCTATAAATATCATATTCTTTTGAAAGCTCTATAGACTTCTTATAGCCATCTTTCTTCTTAAAATCAGCATAGAGATATTTAATGCCAAGATCTTCTTCAAGCCTTGCCCCAATCTCATTAAGCCACTGGGCATTCTTATAAGGAGAAATAGAAAGGCTAGTTGTAAAATACTCATAGCCCATATCCTTTGCATAGCGGGCAGTCTTATCAAGCCTAAGTTCATAACAATCATAGCAAGCATTTCCAAACTCTCTATCACCCTTTCTCTTTTCTGCCACAAACTTAAAGTCTTCCATATCATTAGCAGGGATAATAACTTGTCCATCAAAGTGAGATTTCTCAGCCACCTTCTCCAAATTCTCCGCCCTCTTATCAAGCTCAGCCCTTGGATAGATCATTGGATTATAAAAATAAAGATCCATATCAAAATGATCCCTAAGCCTTTCAATAACTTGGGTAGAACAAGGCCCACAACAAACCTGAAGCAAAAGCCTAGGCCTTCTTCCTTCTTCATCAATTTTTTTAATTATATCCTCCATGACCCTGTCATAGTTTATTTTGTTCATAAATTACACCTCTATTTTTAAGTAAAAATTTTATTACTCATTAATTAATTGTACTAAATTTTGGGCAAATAAAAAGCCCAAGAAAAATTTCTTGAGCTTGTATATAAAATTCTTATCTCTTTGAGAATTGTGAAGATTTTCTTGCCTTTTTAAGACCAGCTTTCTTTCTTTCTTTCTTACGTGAATCACGTGTTAAGAAGCCTGCTCTTTTTAGGGCTATTCTATAGTCAGGATTTGCTTCAAGAAGTGCTCTTGCTATAGCATGTCTTATAGCTCCTGCTTGACCATTGTATCCACCACCATTTACATTAACTCTTATATCATAGCTTGTAAGATTTTCTGTTAATGCAAGTGGAGATCTTGCTATAATTCTTAGAGATTCAAAGTTGAAATATTCGTCTAAGTCTCTGCCGTTTACTAGGATGTTACCAGAACCTGGTACCATTGTTACTCTTGCAACAGAGGTTTTTCTTCTACCTGTTGATTGAATTATATTTTCTGCCATATTTTACTCCTTACTTTAGATCCAAAGTTTCTGGGAATTGTGCTTCGTGACCATGTTCGCTTCCTGCATATACTCTTAGTTTCTTAGCCATTGCACGACCAAGTTTGTTGTGTGGAAGCATGCCTACGATTGCGTGTTCTACAATTCTTTCTGGGTAAGTATTCTTCATGTCTTTGAATTTTGTAATTTTAAGACCTGATGAATATCCAGAATATCTCTTGTATTCTTTTTGATCTTCTTTGTTTCCTGTAAGAACTACCTTGTCTGCGTTTATTACGATTACGTAATCTCCAGTATCAAAGTGTGGAGTAAAGGTTGGTTTGTTCTTTCCTCTTAGTATTGCTGCAACTTGGCTAGCTAATCTACCTAGCACCATGCCTTCAGCATCAACAACATACCATTTTCTTTCGATGTTTGATGGGCTTGCAGTCCATGTCTTTTGATATTTCATTCATTCCTCCTGTGTATTTTTCGGCTACTTGCATTTAGACACCGCCCAAATAGCTAGCGGCTGTACTCGTCCTGGCATTTGTCTATCGCTTCCAGGATAAGCGACTTACTCGAACTTCAAAGAGGTCTGAGTCGACTGATATATAATACTCTTTTACTGCTATTTTGTCAACATCTTTTACTTGTTTCTGATATTTTTATAGGTAAAAGGTGAAAATATTATTAGCATTGGATAAATCTCAAGCCTTCCAAATAGCATGGCAATGGTTAGGGTTATCTTTGATAAATCGCTCATTGCCGCAAAAGATGTGATTGGTCCAAAGTCCCTAAGACCTGGGCCTACGTTGTTAAAGGTTGTAGCTACCGCAGCAAAGGCTGCTTCAAAATCTTCTATTTCTATACTTATTATAAACATAAAAAGGACAAACAAAAGAATATAGATTACCAAATACTTATTTATAGATTCCTCTAGGTCCTCATCAATTTTCTTGCCATCCATCTTATTCACTATGACCCTCCTAGGGTTGATTACCTTTCTTACTTGGTTGATGGATGATTTTACAAGGATTACAAGTCTTGATACCTTAAAGCCACCAGCAGTTGATCCTGCAGATGCTCCTATTAGCATTAATAAGACTATCAAGTTTCTTGAAAAAAATGGCCAGGACCCATAGTCTACCGACACATAACCTGTCGTTGTTATTATCGACGATACGGTAAAGATGGATTGGACGCCAGAATAAACTGGGTCACCGTAAAGGTCTTTTATATTTATAAATATAAGTCCTGTAGCCACTGCAATTATTCCCAAATACCAGTAGAGCTCTTCTGATTTGAAACTATCTCTTGCTGACCTTATCAAGGCGAAATAATATAAGTTGAAATTCACCCCAAACAAAATCATAGCAATGGTTAGGACAATTTCTATATATCTTGAATCATAGTAGCCTATTGATAGGCCCTTATTGCCAAAGCCACCAGTTCCAGCAGCTCCCATGGCATAGATTAAAGAATCAAATAAATTCATACCACCAAAGAGCAAAAATATTACTGTCACACCTGTCATGGCCAAATAAATTATATAGAGGACCCTAGCTGTTTGGCTTAGCTTAGGTGTAATCTTACCAAAGGATGGTCCTGGCATCTCTTGCCTTAAAAGTGATGCTGATTCTGTATTAGTCTTAGGTAAAATCGCAAGAGTAAAGACAAGTATTCCCATACCTCCAATAAGATGGGATAGGCTTCGCCAAAATATTATAGAATGGGGAAGTCTTTCTACATCTAGGGCTACGGATGCCCCGCAGGTTGTAAAACCACTTGCCATTTCAAAGATGGCATCTATTATTGAATGATAATTTGTAGGTGTGAGATAAAGAGGAATTGATCCGATTACCGAAAATATTATCCAACAAAAGGCTGTTATAAACATGGCCTCTCTTGTATAGATATGGCCCTTATCATCTCCTAATTTTACAAGGATAGATCCTGTTAGTAAGGAAAATATAATAGGTATTATGAAATTAAGTTTATCTCTTAGGCTCTCGTTGTAGATAAAGGCTACTAATAAGGGAACGGCCATCAAAAAGGCCAAGACCTGGAGGAGCCTGCCTAGAAGGTGGTTTATTATCTTAAGATTCATTTCTCCTCCAATATATCATCTAAGACCTTGAAATCATGGCTGGTTGTTGCCACAAGGACTGAATCTCCCAGGCTTATCTTAGAAGAACCATTTGGTACTTCTATTTCCCCATCTCTTTCCCTATGCTCTATAGCAAGAACTAGGCTGTCATCTCTGATTTTTAAATCCTTAAGACTTACATCAAGGATTTTGGAATGCTCAATAGCCTTAAATTCTATAACTTCAACTTTTTCATCTTCTAGCCTATAAAGAGAAGAAATAGATTGACCTCTGGCATTACCCTTACTTCTTACAAACCTATTTATAACATCACTTGCAGCCATCTTTGGAGCAAAGGTAGTGTCTATATCAAGGATTCCTGTCATCTTTAAAAGCTTGGTCCTATTGACCTTGGCAATTACCTTATCAAGACCATATCTTTGGGCTAAAAGTGAAATCAATATATTTTCCTCATCTATTCCAGTTAGGGCAATGAGGGCATCGTAGTCATTTATCCTTAGCTCTTCAAGAAGCTCTGGCGATGATCCGTCGGCATTTATTACTACAGCACCTGAATGCATCTGGCTAATCTCTTCAGCCTTTTTCCTATCAATTTCAACTACACTTACCTTAAAACCTCTTTGTAGCAAAAGGCCAACTAGATATTTTGAAACATTTCCAGCACCTATGACCATAACATTTTTTATATCGTAGGCTCCCTTTTGTTCGTGCCTATAAAAGCTATCTACCGCCTGCTTTTCGCCAATTACATAAATCTTGTCATTGGCCTTTAGAATGTCATCACCGTGAGGTATTCTTACATCCCCATCTGAATTTATTATTCCTATCAGGGTGTGGTAATTTTCCGAATAGGATATAAGGTCTGATATTTTTCTCCCATCAAGGTCTGAACCCTCATCTATAACTAGCTCCATCATTAAGGCCCTGTCTTTAAAGAAGCCTTCAACGTTTAGGGCGTGGGAATATTTAAGGGTTCTTTGTATATCCTTAGCTGCTATGTATTCAGGATTTATGATTGATTTGGCATCTGTCATCTGGGCAATCATCTTTTTATGCTTAACATATTGGGTTTCTCTTAGCCTTATTATTATGTTTTTGGCGCCAAGCTTTTTGGCAAGGGTTGAAGCAATTAAGTTTACATCATCAGATAGGGTTATGGCTATAAAGAGGTCACAATCCTTAACGCCTGCCTCAATTAAGATATCAACATCCCTACCATCTCCTAAAAGACCCATAACATCATTTGTTGCCAAAAGGTCATCCAGGACAGCCTTGTCATTATCTATTACTACTATATCATGGCCTTCGCTTGAAAGGTCACTGGTTACAAAAGAGCCGACTTTGCCGGCTCCTAATATTACAATCTTCATCATTTCTCCTTAGAAATCGCAAAATAAATCAAATTCTTATCTTTTACTTATTATTTTAACATTTCTAATATATAAAATCTATTATTTATTTAAATATTCATAGGCATATCTTGCTAAAAGCTCTGCCCCATATTTCATGGCCCTTTCATCCGGATTGAAATCTTGGGCGTGGTTTTGTGGGTGGGTTTTTGAATTTTCTGGGTCCCTTCCCCCTATAAACATATAAGTTCCGTCAACTCCCGGCACATCCTTATAGCCTGATAGGTAAAAACCAAAGTCTTCGCTACCTGATAATTTTAGGTCGGTTGAAACATTGTCTTCGCCAAAGATATCTTTTGCAATCTCTACAGAAAGGTCTGTGGATTTTTCTTCATTTATGACTGCTCCTGCTCCCATATTATAAGAAAATTCAGCACTTCCATCATAAAGCTCTGCTGATAGCCTTGCTGCCTTTTCTAATTCTTTAACCATAAAATCTACTGCCTTATTAGAAAATGACCTAAAGGATCCCTCGACTCTTATGTCAGCAGGAACTGCATTTGCTGCAGATCCTCCTTCAACTACTCCTAGGTTTAGGACAACTGGGTCAAAGACATTATCAATCTTTCTTGCAGAGATTCCATAGGCTGCGTTTATGAAATTTGCAAGCATCATCATGGCATCATTGCCTTGGTGAGGGGTTGATGAATGGGCGGACTTGCCCTTAAATTCGACATTAAAGAAGGTGTTATTGGCCATGACTTCCCCATAGCCTGTTGCTGCCTTGCCCAAATCCCAGCCAGTGTGGATATGGATTGCAAAGGCAGAATCTACATCTTTTGTAAGGCCCTGGCTTACTACAGCCCTGCCGCCCTCTCCAGTTTCTTCGCCTGGTTGGAAAATTATCCTTACCCTGCCCTTTAGGTCATCTTTCACCTTAACTAGGGCTTTTAGAGCATTTAAAAGCATGGCTGCGTGGATATCGTGACCACAGGCATGGCTTACACCTGGGTTTTGACTCTTATATTCAAAGTCATTGGTTTCTGCAATAGGAAGAGCATCTATATCAGCCCTTAAAAGGACAGTTTTACCAGTGCTTTCTGGATTTATCTCTACCATAAGTCCTGTAGGTTCGATTGCCACAGGGTCAAAACCAAGAGCCTCAAGTTCTTTTCTAATAAACTTAGTTGTCTCTGTCTCCTTCATTGATAATTCAGGATGAGCGTGCATATATCTTCTATCTTCAATCATTTTTTCTTCATTAGTTAAGATTTCATCTCTAATTATATTTGTCATTTCAAATCCTTTCTTATTTCTCTAACATTATACCCAAAAGCCACTTATAAATAGCAAAACTCCCGCAAAGGGAGTTTCTAATCTGCTTGTGGAGCTATTTTTAAGTCTAAATATAGGTCATTATAAAGAATGGTCATCTCCTTGCCTAGATCCTTAAAGATTTCAAGCTTTTCTATGTCTTCATCGCTTGGATAGAGAGTTGTATTTGCCCTTAATTCAGAATCGAGTAAGTCTAAGGCTTTTTTATTTGGTGTAGCATAAGAAACATATTCAGCATTTCTTGCCGCAACATCCGGCCTTAAAAGATAGGAAATCAAGGCGTAGGCACCTTCAGTATTTTTGCTTGTCTTTGGTATAACAATAGTATCAAACCATATGTTAGAGCCTTCTTTTGGGATTATATAAGATAGGTTTGGGTTTGCCTCTTGGGCAATTTCAGCCTCTCCAGAGAAAGTAATGCCTATATCAGCCTCTTCTAGGGCCAAGTACATCCTTATCTCATCAGCAAGGATAGCCTTAACATTAGCCATAAAATCTACTAGTTCATTCTTGGTTTTTCTTAAGACTGTTTCATCAGTGGTATTGGCTGAAAGTCCATCTTTCCAAAGGCCAATTCCAAGAGTCTCCCTTGCTCCATCAAAGGATAGGATTTCTCCTTCAAACTTAGGGTCAAATAGCTTGGCCCAAGAGTCGACATCCTCTGCCTGGTATTTTTTATTATTATAAACTATACCAAAAGATCCCCAAAAATATGGTATAGAATACTCATTATTTGGGTCATAATCTAAGTTTAAAAATCTCTCATCTATATTATCAAGACCCTTAATTTTGCTATGATCAAGCTTTTTTAAAAGGCCCTTGGCCTTCATCATCTCCACAGTGTATTCTGATGGAAAGGCCAGGTCGTAAGAAGTCTTGCCCTGTTCAATTTTCGCCATCATAGCCTCATTTGAGTCAAAAGTTTCATAGATTATGCGATAGCCTGTTTCTTCTTCAAAATCTCTTAGGACTTGTGGGTCTACATAACCACCCCAGTTGTAAAAATATATATTTTTAGAATCTGAACCGTGGCTATTGGCATTTAGCCTTTTTTGTCCGATAAATAAGGCCAGGCACATGGCAAGGACTGCCAATATCAATCTATATACCTTATTCATAAGCACCCGCCTTTCTTTCTCTACTTTGTATTACATAGTAGCCTATGACCATTAAAAGTGATATGACAAAGATAAGGGCTGATAGAGCATTAATCTCAAGCGAAATACCAGTCCTTACCCTAGAATAGATCTCTACAGAAAGAGTCGTAAAGCCAGATCCAGTCACGAAAAATGTCACTGCAAAGTCATCCAGCGAATAGGTAAGGGCCATAAAAAACCCTGCAAATACACCACTTGCTATATTTGGTAGAATTATCTTATTTAAGATAATCATATCATTTGCCCCCAAGTCTTCTGCAGCCCTCATCATGTCGGCATTTAGGTTATATAGCCTTGGCAAAACCATAAGGACTACGATTGGTATAGAAAAGGCAATGTGGGATAGAAGCACCGAATAAAAACCCATAGGGATTTTTAAAAGAAAGCTAAATAGGATTAGGAAACTTGCCCCCATCATTACATCAGGAAAAACCATGAGTACTGAGTTAAGGCCCAAAACCCTCTGCTTAAGCTTCTTGCTTCTCATATAATAAATAGAAATAGCTCCCAAGGTTCCAATCACAGTTGCAATAACAGATGATAGGAGGGCAAGGATTATGGTATTTAAGACAATATTTATAAGTCTCTTATCCTCAAAAACCGCCAGGTAATGCTCTATTGTAAAACCCTCAAAGCTATTCATATTTCCCCCACTATTGAAGGAATAAAAAATTAAATAGGCTAGGGGCAGATACATTATTATGAAAATAAATATCAAATAAATATTTGCCAAAGAAAACTTCTTATTTTTCATAATCTCCCCCCTTCTTATTTAGAAAGCTAATTACTAAAAACATCATAACAATCAAGACCAGGCCAATGGTAGAACCCATCCCCCAGTTTTGGGTAACTAGGTAGTGTTGTTCGACAGCCGTACCTAGGGTTATAATCTTATTTCCTCCAATTATCCTTGTTATCAAAAATAGGGATAAAGATGGGATAAAAACTGCTTGGACACCTGATAAGACCCCATCCATTGATAGGGGTAAGATTATCCTCCTAAAGGTTTGAAACTTGCTGGCCCCCAAATCTTCGCTAGCAATGACATATTCTTTTGGAATAGAGTCAATTGACCTAAAGATAGGAAGAATCATAAAAGGAAGCTCTACGTATGATGCAACCAAGATAAAGGCAGGATTTGTAAATAAAATACCCTCGCTTGCAAGCCCCAAAAATCCTGCTATAGCCCCATTTTTGTTAAAAAGACCTATAAAGGCATAGGCCTTTAGGACTAGGTTAATCCAGGTTGGTAGGATTACCAAAAGCAGAATTAAATCCTTATGCTTGGCCTTTGATAAAAAATATGAAAAAGGATAGGCCCACAAAAGTGTGAAGGCTGTTATCAAAAAGGCCGTCAAAAAGGAATTTAGGGTCATTATTATATAATTTTTGTTAGAAAAATAAGCTATATAGTTATCAAAGGTAAAATTGCCATATATATCAAAAAATGATTGGTAAAAAAGCAATAGGATTGGCGCAATGATAAAAATCAAAATCCACAAATAGTAGATAAAGCTTAGCTTTTGGTATTTTTTAGCCATCTACATCTCCTATCGAAAATTCTTCCATCCTCTTATCAAAGTCATCCTCGCTCTCGTTATAACGCATAACATGGATATTTTCTGGATCAATCGCTATTCCGATATCATCGCCCTCTTCAAAGACCTTGGTTGAGTGGATTTTCCACCTAAACTCATCCTTATCAAAGCAGATAAGCTCGTTGAAAACACCCCTAAAGAGGATATTATCAATATTTACCCTTATATCAGCTTCATCGATATCAACCACCCTTATATCTTCAGGCCTAATAACTACTTCAACAGCCTCTCCTTTAGGGATTCCGGCATCAGAACAATCAAAAACCTTGCCAGCAAATTCCACCTTATAATCATCGATCATCTTAGCTTTAAGGATATTTGATTCTCCGATAAATTGGGCTACATAGCGGTTGATTGGCTCATCATATATGTCTGTAGGAGGGCCTTGTTGGACAATTTTGCCCTTATCCATGACAAAAATCCAATCGCTCATAGCTAGGGCCTCTTCCTGGTCGTGGGTTACAAAAACAAAGGTAATACCCAGCTCCCACTGGATATCACGAAGAAGGACCTGCATAGATTTTCTAAGCTTCATATCAAGGGCTGATAAGGGCTCATCTAACAAGAGCACATCAGGCTTATTGACAAGGGCACGAGCAATAGCCACCCTCTGCTTTTGACCACCAGACATCTGGCTTACCTCACGTTTTTCAAAACCAGCAAGCTCAACCATCTCGAGTGCCTTTTTTACCTCTTCTTTGATTACATTCTTATCAGTCTTTTTAATCTCAAGGCCAAAGGCCACATTGTCAAAAACATTCATATGAGGAAAGAGAGAATAATTTTGAAAAACTGTATTAACAGTCCTCTTGCTTGCAGGCACATCGCCCACATCCTGGCCATTGATATATACCTTGCCCGAATTAGGCTCAATAAATCCAGCTATCAAATTTAAAATAGTAGTCTTGCCGCAACCAGATGGGCCAAGCAGGGTATAGAACTTGCCCTTTTTAAGCTCAAGGTCGACAGACTTTAAAATCTCTTCATCATTATAAAACTTACTGACCCCATCCAAAACGACAGAGTACTTATCAAAATTATTTTCCATCATTCACCTCACAATTTCCTTTATAAAAAGTATACCACAAATAGCCTTGAATTTGGAATATAAAAAAAGCTGCTACAAAAGTAACAGCCAAAATTTAATTAATTTCATCTTTATAATCCAAATAAGCATCTGAAAATCTCACATCGCATAAAATCATAGCTATTACCATCCAAATGATAAATATAACAAGACCGATGCCAAAAATTACGATTGAACCACTAAGACCCAGAGATGCAAAGGTAAATGCTGTAAATAAAACAGAAGGACCTATTATAAAAATTGCATAAATTACTAGGGACCTAGCCATGAGTTTCTTGCCAATGACAAAAATATTTTTAATCGATGTAAAGACTGACTCATCTAAATCATAATTATCAGCCAGATAAAGATTTGAATAGGCTGTCAAAAGTCCAAGAATTGCAATAATTACTATGACAACAAAGGGTAATAGGAAGGCCCCTATGGTAAATACAGCATTATTTGATGGATTCACCAAGGCTTGTCCTATAAGAGTTCCACCAGTGTATTGGATCAAAAAATTTAAAATACTACTTGCCAGCGCAATAATAAAGGCAACAGTTATCACCCTGAAATTTATGTAATTTATCTGATTTAGATAATCACCCACCTTGCCCATCCTATTTCTAAGAAGGCCACCTGCTATGGCAAAGCTAAAGGCAAAGCCAAAAATAGACATGATTATGTTCATTAATAAAGCTAAAACTGGTTTATCAGCAAGGATTGTGCCAAAAATAGCCGCAATTGGGCCCAAAGCTAGCACGGATATAAGTCTAACTAAAAATATAGACGAAAATTTATATTCTCTCTTCATAAAATCTCCAATCTGCAAAATAAATCTGCTTACTAATAATTTACCACTTTTAACAATAATTTACCATAATATAATGACAAATGGGTATAAGTAAAGCGAGGTGATGATATGGATAAAATAAAATACACATTAAACGAAAAAGAATCTAGGTCAGAAGTCTATGATGGAGATAAGCTAATTGGCAAATGCGATTACAAGATAGAAGCAAATAAGCTTGATATCTACCACACCGAAGTGGATGCAGCCTATGGCGGTCGTGGTCTTGCCGGCAAATTAGTCGACCTTGTAGTAGCTTATGCCAGAGATGAAAATTTAAAAATAATTCCAACCTGTCCTTATGTGGCAAAGAAATTTGATAAAGACCAGTCATATAAGGATGTGGATGCTAGATAAAAATTTGAGGGCCTTGCCCTCTTTTTTTAGCTAATGTATTAGCCTTTACCTTTTTTAAAATACTTGGTATGATTAAGATGATTTCTTATCTTTGAGGTGAATGATGAATACAAATAGAAAAGATATTTTTAGGAAGACTGGGATTTTATCATTAGCCCTTTTTATATCTGTAAATAGCGTAATAAGCGGCTCGCTCATCAAATTATCTGATGATCTAGCCATCCCCCTTACATCTGCAGAGTTTCTAGTAACTCTAGCATCCTTTTCTACAATAATACTAATTTTATTAAATGAAAAAATAACAAGGAAAATCGGGATGAAAAGAGCCGTCCAAGTCGGCCTTTTCTTTGTGAGTATATCTGGCCTAATTCCCCTATTTTTCAAATCCTATGCTGGAGTCTTTGCCTCAAGGCTAATCCTAGGAATGGGAGTGGGCTTTTATAATGGCCACTCACCCAACCTCATCAATGCCTTTTATGAAGGAGATGAAGCAGCTAGCCTTCACGGCATCAGAAACTCCTTTGAATACATAGGCCAGATGATCCTAGTCTTTATAGCGGGAATTTGGGGAGCTAAGTCTTGGACCTATGCCTTTTTAACCTACAGCTTGGCCTTTCTTATTCTAGGATTTTTCTCCCAAACAGTAGAAGAAGTGGACCTAGAAGAATCAGATGAAAAACTCCATATCAATGCCCAGATGATTTTTTATATAATCTTTGCAGGCATCATGATAATGAATACAACAGCAGTATCAATTAGATTTGCCAAGGTGGCAAGCCTAAGCCTAAGTCCTGATGCAAACCTAAATATGTATATGCTAATCTTACCCATAGCAGGCATGATCTCAGGCTTTCTCTTTGGCTATATAAATAGAAAACTCAGGTCCAAAACCCTGCTTCTAGGCCTAGTAATCTACATCCTAACTAACATAAGCCTAGGCTCTTTTGGAGAAAATCTCCTAGTCTACCTAGCAGGCATGGCCCTCTTAGCCTTCTGCCAAAGCCTCTGCACCCCATATATCCTAGCAGAAGTATCAAGATTTGTAAGAGGCTCATCAGCAAGGCTTATAAATAATTTCATCTTTGTAGGAGTAAACCTAGGAGGATTTTTATCAAGTATCTACCTAAACCTAATCACAAAGATATTTGGCTTAAAAAGCCCCACCAGCCCCTTCCTATCCTTCATAGGATTTTATATAATCTTATTTGCAATATTTTTCTATGAATACCTAAGTGTAAGGTCTTTTAGGAGAGTATAAATAAAAATCTCGGAATTTAAATTTTCCGAGATTTTTTTATCTATGCTCTTTTTCGAATTTTTAAGATATTCTTTGTATAATTTTTTATAAACTTCTGAATCTTTTAAAAGTATAGATTGGTTTTGTAATATTATTTTATTATATAAAGAATGAACAAAATAATACCACCTAATACTAAAGTTATACCTACAGATAAAATAACAGTTTCCAAGCCATCTTCATATGTTATTGGTTTAAAGCTATTATTACCCTTTTTATAAAAGATTATAGTATCAATAGCAGATATTACCAACACTATCGCAAGAATATACCAAATATTTAAAGAGGCCTGTAGTATATTTATTGAGATGGCAAAACCAATAAATAATATAAAGTTGTAGATATAAAGTTGTGATATTGATATATTTTTTGGCTTTTTCATAATTATTTACCACACTGTTCACTTACCCAAGTCCAGCCTACACTATTTACGCCAGCTACTATAGCGAATGCAACAGGACCGCCTACCATTCCGGCAATTGCCGTGTATAAACTACCTATACTAGTTCCTATTAAACCCATTACATAAGGACACCAAGCGGCGGGACCCGTTTTATAAGTACTTATATCTGGAGATACATATAAAATTTTATTAAATTCACCGTTATTATCTTTGCCTACAATCATTTTAGAACCGTTTTCTTTAATAAATTCCATAGTTTCTGGATTATTATTTATTGAATGCACTCTAATCTCAGAATTAAGATCTTTATTTACTTGAATTAATCCTGTAGTAGATTCATCTTTACTATGATAATAAATGAAATCTAAATCTTTAAATGATCTTACATTTGGATCTATAATAAATCCATTTTTCTCCAACTCTTTAATTTTATTATTTAAAAAATCACTTTCATTTGTTAATTCTGATAAGTAAGTTTCTTTATGTAATACTACTTCATTTTTAAACTCTTTAGCTTTAGATGCATAAGCTATGTTTGAAAAAATTGGCAAGCATAATGCGAGTGATAAAAATATTGATACCATCTTCTTTGAAGTCTTGTTCATATAAATCTCCTTTTCTTTTATAAATTTTTATTTGATTTTTTATATTCCATTACACAATATTGACAAACTATTAGGTTAATATATTATCACACAATTTTCATTATTTCAATATTCTGTTACATCAGTCAATTCAATAATGCTGTGTAAAATTTACTAGCACAATATTTACTATTTAGAAGATGTATTGTACTAGTTAGGGTTTCAAATGACCTTTTTTATACAATTATACAAGCTCTATCTAAAAATCCCCTCTAGATCTAAAAAATAATTTTAATAAAACTAACGAGAGATCTCTAGTAATGACTTATATGGTTACATAATTGATAATGGCCAACTATCAGATGAACCACAACCCGTATAATTACAAGATAACTCTATTTTGTTACCTGCAAAAATTGACTTTAACTTTTTGATTAATCAATGGGTTAAACATAATATTCCCTACTTACGTAACAAAGTAAGCATTAAATCGATTTATATCTATATTATAAAGTTTAGATGTAAATTTGTACAGGACACATGTGTCCTGTACAAATCATCTATAAAATTATATAATTTTAATAAAATATTAAGAAAGGTTTTAACTATGACTAAAAAACTCAAATTTTTAAGCATTATAATATTGTCAGTTGCATTGATTTTACCATATAGCTCACCAGATGGCAGGGAAGATGATATTATAGATTTCTATTCAATTAATGATTTATTTTAGTATTAAGCTATTGTGTTTTCGTTCAATAGTTTCATTTAATCTTACAAGTCCAGATAATTTAGCACACATTTTAGAATAGTTTATTGACTTACTATAAGTTTCATATCCTAAGTCAAGTTCACATATGAATTTATCATAATATAACATAGATAGAGCTTCTAGATCTTTATTTGTAGTCGCTTCATTTATAGCTTTTGTAATTAATTTTATAGCGTCTTTGCTTCTAGAGTCTATATAGAGTCTATTTATAATGGAATTGTATATCAGCATCTTTACAACACTATTATTACACTTTTGGGATAATTTATCTAGTATTTCATAATTGTTAAATGATTTATATTCTTTAAAATCATTACATATATTTACTAATATCCTCATTTCTATGGTGGAATACTTCCTATCAATAATATTAGAATTATTGTATATTGTTGATGTAATCTCTTCATATCTTTCTTTAAAATCGAATTTATCAAATTTCTTATTCAGTATCCTATCCATAAATAGTCTTAAAAGTTTTATGTTTTTTTCTTTTCCCATCATTAACTTATTATCATTTTCAACTGTAGAAAGTTTCTTTGATAGGATTTCTGCTTCGTTTTTTTCGATAAAGATGCTTGCTACTCCCAATTTATTTAATATTTCTTCATAAAGGTAGTCTGTTTCAAAAAGATTTTTATAATATATATCAAGTAAATCTTCTTCATAAGCTTGTGAAAGTAGGATAAGGGAATCTGCTCCTAGGCTCTTTATATTACTATTTTCAAGTCTAGATAGGCTTCTTACGCTTATGCCTGTAAGATATTCTACATCCTCTTGCCTTAATCTTTTTCCTATCCTGATATCTTTTAAAATCTTTCCAAAGTCTTGGCTTTTAGTCATAACTTGCTCCTTGGATATAATTATACTTTAGATTTTAATTTTAAAGGAAAAAATCCCGGAATTATCCCGAGATTCTTATTTTTTATTAACAAATTATTTGAGATATTCATTAGTAAGCTTCCTTGCTTCTAGGAAGTTTACTATAGAATAGATACCTATACCGTTGTAGATTATCTTTATTAGGCTACTTATATCGGCGTTTGGATCTACTATATTTAGCTTAGTTCTTATGAAGTATAAGATTAATATTGTCACTCCATAGATTGCTGCTCCTATTAGGGTTAATTTTAAATCTAGGGCCTTGGCCTTGGCCTTTCTTTCTGGCTTAACTAGGGTTAGGCCAAAAACTGCTATGGCAAGTATTATTAATACATAAGCTGGAATTTTTACAAAATATAGGGCGATGAGTCCTATTAAATAAAGTGCTAGTGAAAGTATTGGCATTTTTTCCTCCTATTTTACAAATATATTTAAATTTAGTTCGTAGGATAAGATTTTTAATAATTCCTTATCAGCCTCTCCATAGTAGTAGGTATCTCCAGTTGTAGATGTGATAGCAAGGACAAAGGTCTCAGAATCTACATTTAATAATTCTGGTATGTATGAAGCAACCTCTCCCTTTCCTATAAATCTTTCACTTTTTACTATCGATTTTATTTCTATCAAAAAACATAATGTCTGACCTGAACCCGTAAACACGGAATAATTTAATAATATTTTAAGCGGAATGTAATCTGTACATAACAGGGGACATTCCGTTTAATTTTGTTTTAATCCTATCCTCATTGTACCATTTTATATATTTTTCAATCTCATTTCTTAAATGATCATAGCTTTTAAAATCTTCTCCATAATACATTTCCTGTTTCAATATTCCAAAGAAGTTCTCCATTGGAGAATTGTCTAGACAATTCCCTTTTCTTGACATACTTTGCCTTATATCCATCTTTTCTAGTTTTTTAGTCCAAGTACTATGTTGGTAATGAAATCCTTGGTCTGAGTGTATAATTAAATCTTTAATGTCTTTATTTTCTTCTAATGCTTTTTCTAGCATAGTATTAGTTAATTCTATTGTTGGGTGATTACTTAGTGTATAGCTGATTATTTCACTGTTGTATAGGTCTAATATTGGTGATAGGTATAGTTTCTTTTCTTGTCCTTTAATTCTAAATTCTGTTACATCTGTTAGCCATAATTGATTTGGTTTAGTAGCTTTAAACTGTCTTTTTACAACATTATCTGCTACTTTACCTATTTGTCCCTTGTATGATGAGTATTTTCTTGATCTAGTTTTAAATTTAGAGCATAGCAAGGATTCTTCTCTCATTATTCTTAAGACTTTTTTATGATTAATATTAAAGCCTTTATTTTTTAATACCATAGTTACTCTTCTATAGCCATATCTACCTTTTGATGCTTCTACTATGGTTGTTATTTCTTTTCTAATTTCTTTATCTTTATCTACTGGACTTTCTAATTTTATCTTCCATTCATAGTATGATGATTTTGGTAATTTAGCTATTTCTAGCCATTTACTTACTTTACTTTGTGGATATATTTTTAGAAGTTTGAGGATTATCTGTGTCTTTTCCTTGCTTCTGCTTCCTCTTCCAGTAGCAAGGCTTGTAGCTTTTTTTCGTAGATTATCTTCATTTTTAGAAGTCTATTTTCTTCTCTTAATCTTATTAACTCTTCTCTTTCACTTTCATTTATTGGAGTATTAAGTTTAGACTTTTTATTTGATTTGGTCATATTTTTTCTAGGCCTTCCTCTGTTATCCTCTAGTCCAGATAAACCACGCTGTCTATATGCTCTCTCCCGATTACATATTATTGATTTATTGCTTATATTAAAGTGCTCTGCGGTTTGTCTGAATGAGATATTATTGATTTGCCTATATTGTATTACAGATAGCTTAAATTCACTAGTGAATTTATCTTTATTTTGCTTTTTTGATAAGTTATCAAATCCACCTGATTGATATTTGATTATCCAGTTTTGTAATGTACCTTCGGGTATATCATATTTTTTAGCAACCATCGGACTGCCTCCAGATTCCCCTGATAAATATTCCGTTACTAGTTTGATTTTAAATTCTTTTGTGTATTTTGGCATACAAAAACCCCTCCATCCGTATTCCGGATTTTGGGGTTCAGGTCAGTCACTCTCCTGTTTTTTTATCTAATACTATTAATGTACTTTATTAGGATAGGAGCTACATTTTTTATTTTATATTGTTTTATTAATTACAATGCCTACATATAGAATTGTCTTATAATTCTAAATAATATTTCTATATATAGTTTTACAAATTAATTATGCTATCATTGTAAGACTGATAAACAGCAGATAAAATATATTTTTCGAGAATAAACATTTATCAATAAGAATTAATTTTTACATACACATCTATATAATTTTTAATATTGCATTCTTCATATAAATGACACCCGGTATCACAAGTATATAAAGATATACATGGAATATAAGGTATATTTAAAAACAATTTATCCTTACTTAAATCATTAATTACTTCCTTAATTTCTTCTATAGTATAAAAATTTTTCAAAATATTTGTAATTTCAATATCATTATAACTCTGGCTTCGAAGATTGTATATATTAATAGCTATATCATAATAATTTAGTATATGCATATCATAACAATATTTTTTAATTTCCTCATAATATAATTTTAAAAAATCTCTAGCTTTTACATAGTTTTCTTTATATGAATAACAAATTGATAATAATAAATCAATATTTATCCCATCAAGGCTTGTCATTCTACTATTTTCTATAGGTAATATAATAAATTCGCTTAACACATAATCTTTCTTAAATTTATATTTTGTAAAATAGGATATTAAAATTTCGACCTGATTATCATCTATTTTATTTTTATTTTTACATAAAAGTTTTTTCACTTTTATAGTATCATTAAAGTCTTTTATAAATTCATAGTTCGTATAATGAGTAACTTCGCTCATTTTCGGTACAATTATTTGATAAGTAAAAAATCCTGTTTTAGAATGATTAGCTACCATAATTTCATATCCTCGTTTATATAGGATATTACTAATAAATTCCCATATACATTTATTAGATCTTAAATTAGACAATTCATCCCATACAACCCCAGGATAAGTATTCATTGACTCAAAATCAAATAAAATATGAGGGTATGCTCCTTCACCATTTATAAATATAGAATTATAATTTTCTTCGAATTTATCATTTACACTAGCATTTAAATTTGTCATAGTTGATTTTAAATCATCTATCGTCCTACCTTGAAAAATTTCAGTAACTGATCTTTCTATTGCAATTTTTAAATTTGCGTGACATCCACAACTTGCAAAGTATCTTTTTTTATGCTTGTCTATTAATAGAACAATTATTGTTGGTAAGCCATATTCAAAACTAGTATCTATGATTTTAATGCTTAAACCATATTCTTCTAAGTCTGAAATTTTAAAACTTAAATCATTATAATTATCTCTTATAAATTCAGTAATATCTGAAAATTTTGTTATTTCACGATTCAATATTTTTTTGATAGTATATCTTTCGATCATTTCGAAAATAGCTTGGTTTAGGCATTCGTATTTTGTATTTCCTGCAGCTATACCATTAGATCCATAAAATGTATCAACAAATAGTCCTGGTAATTCTATATTCCTTCCTTCAAAAGTTTTGTAGCTTATAATTTCTTGTACAGGCATTTGATATATTAGTTTCATAAAATCGTTTAAAAATATTTCTATTTCTGATTCAGATAAAATATCATAATTATATAAATAACTTGATATATAATCTTGAATTACTTTTTCATCATCTATTATCGCTGTATTAACATTTACTTTTTTAAATATGTTAAAACTATCTAGGAGTCTAAAAGGTATACCCTCTTGAACTCTCTCAAGCATTTCAGCATAAGCACTAGCCTGTGCTAAATCTGGATTTATACCTTTACCATTAGAAACTAAATTTGTACCTATAACCCTAAGATTTAATGAATACACACCATCAATAGGATTCAACCAATTTTCTTCAAGTTCAATATTTAACTTTTTGAATATCATATTAATATCTTTAATGGTATCAATAGGATTCTTATCTTTTAAATTCTCATACATCACACAATCCTTTGTTCATGTCTATAACTAAATCAAATCTGTCAATATAATCGTCTATATCGTGGCTTACATAGATAAAAGTCAAATTTTTATCATTTAGTAATACCTCCAATATTTCATTTCTTAATTCTTTCTGCACTTGATTAAGCCCTTCATCTACAATCAAAACATCTTTATTCCTTATAATCGCTCTTAATAATGCTATTCTTTGTTTTTCTCCTCCTGAAAGAGATTGAGAAGTTGGATCTTTTTTTGATATTTTATCATATTGAAATAAATCAAATACATTTCTAAAATCATTAAAATCTATTGACGAATAAAGAGCTATGTTATTATCTACACTAGTATTAAATATATACTGAAATTGAGGTATAATTGAAAAATATTGATTTATATAAGTATTATCTAATTCTTTTAAATTATGTCCGTTTATATATATATCCCCATTATAATTTTTGATTTTCCCAGTAATAATTCTTAAAATCGTTGATTTTCCAGAACCACTATTTCCTTTAATCAATATTTTATCGGATTTATTAATTATAATATTACTTAAATTTACATTTAAACTATCATAATATGAAAACTTAAGATTATTTATTTCAATATTATTGAAATCATGGTCGTGATATGATTTTTTTAAAATTGGTTCTTTTATTGCTTTTTCACAATATCTTTTTTCTAAAGTTTTATATGATGCTCTACCTGAACTAAGTATATTTATAGAGGTAATTAATCTAATTAAAGGGGAAATTATTATATCCGAAAATTGTATTGCTGCTATAAATGCACCTAAAGTCATACTCCTATAATATATAGATACGGAGCCATAGCAAATTAGTACAAATAGACCTAAATAAGAGATACACCCAATCAATATCTCCAAGCTACCTTCTAAATATCCAAATTTACTTTCAGCATATAAATTGTCGTGCATATTCTTGTTTACCACTTTTTTAAATTCAAAAGTAGCTAGCATATTTCTAATTACATTTATCCCCAAAATATAATCTAAAATAATACTATTAAAAAGTTTATTTTTTTCTATATTATCATTTTTGTATAGTTCAACTCTAGACTTAAAGATATAAGGTATACTCAAAGTTAATATATTTGGGATTAATATAAGCACTATTAGTATAAAGTCTAAATTTATTATTGCAAAGCTATAGATAAGCATATTAAATAAAAGAATTATTATATCTAACTTAGTAATATAATAATCTTGAATAAAATCTTCAACATTATTATTAATATCCACATTTATATCGGCGACATAATCATTATTTTTAAATAGAGTTTCGTCCTGTTCTACAAAGCCAATAATTTGTAATATCATAATTCTTTTCATGTTAACTGTTAATTTTATCAATAATATCTTTGTAATATATTCAAATATAATAATTCCTAATATAGACACGCCATATTTTAAAATGTTAATTTTAGTTATAGATATATTTCTATAATTATCTATTATATTTTTTAGTATATATGGTTGTACAGAAATTAAAATAGCTAGTAATATAGATATGAATATATATATAAGCGAGATAATTTTAATATTTTTATTTTTATATTTCATAATTTCCCCAGTGAATTAATTTAAAATTGCATAAGGATTATTTTCTAGACCCTTACAAAATATATTCTCAAAATAGACATTATCTAAATAATTAAATATATTATTTTCAAAAAAGTTATCATAATCTAAAATATTTAAGCTACTCTTTCGGTTACTTAGAATACAAGGATAAATAAACCCGTTGGAATCTATATCTAACTTTGATATTCCCGCACCACAGTATACTGAAATAGAGTTCGTGAAGCACCCTTCATCATATATAATATTTATATAATTTCTATATTTAGACTTTAAATTAAATATAACTCTAGGTTCTAATTTTTTAAAGCATAATTTATTTTCATTGATTTTTGCTCTACCCATCTTAAATAATTCACCAAATTGTATTTTCTTTACACCATTATCAATAGCCAATTTTACTATATCTTCTAATTTATCAGGATCGTTATTCATACTTGAAATCGTTATATTAGCATTTGTAGACGATAACTTTTTTATATTTTTCCAGACTCGATCAAACGCCCCAACATTTTTAGTAAAATAATCATGAGATAACCTGTCATTTCCATATATAGATATCTGTATTTCATTAAAATTTTCTAATGATTTTACAATATCTTTATTTGACACATTAAGAGACGTAACTACTGATTTATAATCGAAACCATTTATACTATCTACAATCTTTAAAAAATCTTTATGTATTAAAGGCTCACCACCAGTTAAAGTAATTTGTGGTGTTTTCATATTTATCATATTGATTATTCTTATAACATCTTCATATTCCATCTCATTAGAATTCATGTTAGAATCATTAAAACAATGAATGCAATTTTGAGGGCATTTATTAGTAATAAATAGATTTACTAATTCAGGATAGAAAAATCCCTGTTTTCCACTTACTTCAATATTCTCTGTAATTAATATTGACTTACCGTTAGCGTTTATATTTTCTCTATTCAATGATCTATATTTTTTTATTTTATTATTAATAGCGTTTAACTCATTTTTACTGACATATATCTTTTTATTATTGTCAAATAAAAGAGCGCCTTCTCCAAAATAGTGTATATGCATATTTTCTTACAGAGAATTGACATTATTTATTAATTTCTTATTGTATATGATTATACATTTCTATTTTAATAATATGTCAATTCTCTATTTTTTTACATTAAAGTTGTTTTAGTTTGCTGTGTTCTTTTAGTACCGCAACTTTTAATAGTTATAGTACCTTGTCTTAGACCTTTAAATAAAATCTTCATGTAAAATTTTCCTTTCTTTAAATTAAAACTTCAATTTTAGATATTGTATTATTCATTACAATATTCTGTTACATCAGTCAATTCAATAATGTTGTGTAAAATTTACTAGTACAATATTTACTATTTAGAAGATGTATTGTACTAGTTAGGGTTTCAAATGACCTTTTTTATACAATTATACAAGCTCTATCTAAAAATCCCCTCTAGATCTAAAAAATAATTTTAATAAAACTAACGAAAGAGCTCTAGTAATGACTTATATGGTTACATAATTGATAATGGCCAACTATCAGATGAACCACAACCCGTATAATTACAAGATAACTCTATTTTTTTACCTACAAAAATTGACTTTAACTTTTTGATTAATCAATGTGTTAAACATAATATTCCCTACTTACGTAACAAAGTAAGTAATAAATCGATTTATAAATAGATAATAACTGTAAATTAAAAATTTGTACAGGACACATGTGTCCTGTACAAAAATAACATCTAGATATATACTTTATATGAAATAATAAATAAAAAGAAAGATAAAATGAAAAAAATAATAATTTTAATTATAACATCAATGTTTATAATCCACTCAATTAATTACACTTATGCTAATGAAGACGAAGAGAATTATACAATATATCCTCTCACTGATATTAAAAATTTAGATTCATAATTAATTATTAGTAATAAATGTTTGTAAATATGAATCAATATATATACTAAAGTTCTTTCTCCTACTCAATTTTGATAATTGTAAAGAAATTATTCCATACATTCGGTCATTTCCACCTGAGATAAAATATTCACATAAAAACATCAGATAATAGAGTAGTGAGAGGTTTTCCACTGTCTTCATACTATTAGAACTATATAGTAATTCAATTAGACCTTGTTTTGATTCTTCATATCTTTTTTGGTCAAATAATTTATTTACATAGTAATACTTGCTCATAAATTTAACAATTTCAGACTTGGTTGTCTTATTTAGTAAATTAAAAAAATCTAAAACTTCATAATTCTTATATCCATTGAAATCATTACAAATATGGGCAAGTATCCTAGCTTCTATATTATTTATATCATCAAAATTTATATCTTTTTTTATTATTAAGGTTGTAATATCCTCATATCTATCCCTATATTCGTTTTTATCTATAGCTCGATTGTTCAACCTATCAACAAATAATCTAAGTAATTTTATATTTTTTTCGTTCTTTTTAGGATTATTATAATTTTCTATGTACTCTAATTTTTTTGATATAAGATAAAGTTCGTGATGATCCATAAACATAGATGAAATATCTAAAGAGTTTATTATTTCGTGATAAATATTATCAAATTCATAAAAAATCCTATAATAAATATCAAATAAATCTTCATCATAAACCTGCGAAAGTAGGATAAGGGAATCTGCTCCTAGGCTCTTTATATTACCATTTTCAAGTCTAGATAGGCTTCTTACGCTTATGCCTGTAAGATATTCTACATCCTCTTGCCTTAATCTTTTTCCTATCCTGATATCTTTTAAAAGCTTTCCAAAGTCTTGGTTTTTAGTCATAACTTGCTCCTTGGATATAATTATACTTTAGATTTTAATTTTAAAGGAAAGAATCCCGGAATTAACCCGAGATTCTTAATTTTTATTATCTAAATTATTCTATTTTTCAAAAAGCTTCCTAGCTTCAAGGAAATTTACTATAGAATAGATACCTATACCGTTAAAGATTATCTTTATTAGGCTACTTATGTCTGCGTTTGGGTCTACTATATTTAGCTTAGTTCTAACAAAATATAAGATTAATATTGTCACTCCATAGATTGCTGCTCCTATTAGGGTTAATTTTAAATCTAGGACCTTACCCTTGGCCTTTCTTTCTGGCTTAACTAGGGTTAGGGCGAAGACTGCTATGGCAAGTATTATTAATACATAGGCTGGCAATTTTACAAAATATAGGGCGATGAGTCCTATTAGATAAAGTGCTAGTGAAAGTGTTGGCATTTTTTCCTCCTATTTTACAAAAATATTTAAGTTTAGTTCGTAGGACAAGATTTTTAATAATTCCTTACCCCTTACTGAATTGCCTGTCTTATCAAGTCTTGGTGAGTAGACTGCTATGCCGCAAACTCCTGGGACTATGCCAAGGATTGCCCCACTTACACCTGATTTTGATGGAATGCCTACATTCATAAGGTAGGATCCAGAATTTTCATACATACCGCAGGATGCCATTTGGCTTACAATGATTGATACTATTGATTCTGGAATTAGGTCTTGGATTTTATCTATCCCATAGCCCCTATTGGCAAGAACTGCCCCAAAGTGGGAGAGGCTTTCTATGTCTGTACCTATGGAGCAAGACCTGATATAAAGGTCTAGGACCTCACTTGGGTCAGCATCAAAAATTCCCTTACTCTTTAGGTAGTAGCTTATGGCCTTGTTCCTGTCAGATGTTTCCATTTCTGATTCATAGACATCCTTTAAAAATACCGATGTATCTGAGCCTGCTATCATATTATAAAAGTCCATCAATCTTTTAAATCTCTCATCTATATTATTTCCCATTATCATGGATGTAGTTGTGATGGCCCCTGCATTTATGAAGGGGTTGGCTGGTTTGTCTGTAATTGGCACTAGGGAATTAAATTCATACCTGGTTGGCTCGCTGCCTACCTTATTATAAACATCTTCTAATTTATTGTCATGAAGAGCTACCAAAAGGTCCAGGATTTTGGATATAGATTGGAGGGAAAATATCTTATCAACCTCTCCATAAAGGAAGGTATCTCCTGTTATGGATGTGATGGCTAGGGCGAAGCTATCAGGGTCAACATTTGCTAGCTCTGGTATGTATGTTGCAACCTCTCCTTGGCCTATAAATCTCTCGCTTTTTATGATTGCTCTTCTGATTCTTACATCTATTTCATTTCTATCAAAAAACATAAGACCTCCTACAAATCTTATTGTAATTTTCCTTACTCTTATATTTATACCCCTTTCAAACTTTTTATAAAATCCACCCATATTTCGCCTTAAAAGACGTAAAATTGGGTATAAAGATATAACAGAATATAAAATAAAGGAGCCTCTTATGCGAATTATAGATATATTAGAAAATGAAGAATGGATTAGAGCCTATGATTTCTATGATGATTTCATAAATTCTTCTTATTTTGACATGCTTAAAGATAGCTATGACAGGTTAAATTACGATATACTTTTTAAATCCCACATCCACGGCAGAGACCACATCGAAAGGGTAATACTCTTTGTCCATATTTTGGGCTTCCACTATGGACTTGATTCTGCTGATATGGATGTTTTAAGAAATGCAGCCAGCCTTCACGATACAAAGAGAGTAAACGACGGTTGGGATACTGAACATGGCGATAGGGCCGCCAAGGATTCTATAAAATATTCATATGCAGATCCAAAAGATGAAAGAATCCTCCAAGCTGTAATTGCAGCCCATGCCAAGGATGACAAGATAATAGATGAAGTCATAGAAAGCTTCATAAATGAGGATGATGACTTTGATAGGGCCCTTAAACTTGCCAAATTATTTAAAGATTCTGATGGCCTAGACAGGGTTAGGATCAACCACCTAGATCCAGCTTATCTTAGAAATGATTATTCTAAATACCTGGTAGACTTTGCCTACGAGCTTTTTGACCGCTTTAAGCTTGACTAATTCCTAAATATTATATAAAATTATAGTAGATTAGACTGGAGTAAAAATGATTAGAAATAAAAAGTTTACTCTCCTAGGCCTAGGAATCCTAGCTTCTATCGCCTTTATAAGGCCAGCCTATGCAGATAGTGTCATGCTTAACAAAGAAGTAGGCTCATCTGCATCATTTTATGAAGATAAAAATGGAAGTCTCAGCCCGACTGAGACAATCGAAGCTACAGATATCCACAACATGCTTAGCGAGGATGATAATTACTATAAAATAGAATATAAGGGCAAGACAGGTTTTGTAAATAAAAATAATTTTTATAAACTAAACCACACTTCCCTAATAAATGATGCTGAGATTAAAAAAGACCCTAAGGATGATTCAGAAAACCTCACATCCTACACCCTAAAAGCAGGAAGCAAGGTTACAATCCTTGAATTTGTAAATATTGGAGACTATGTAAAAGTCTCTTATGAGCAAGGCCGCTTTGACAATGAATTCCTAAATGTAGAAAGGAAAAATGACAAGGACCTGCTTTATAGGATGCTTACAGGATCAGCCAATAATATCGATGTACCTGTCGAAACAATCGGCAAGAACGCAAGCCCAGAGCTTGTCACAGTCGGTGATGGCGAGGCAAATGCTGGCGAGAAAATCGGCTACATGCACTTTAAAGACCTAGCCCTATCCTTTAGGAGCCAGGAGATAATAGATGAGCTTTATAATTATTATTACAAGCTCAACCACTCCAAAACCTACACCGAAGCCCCAATCTTTAGCCAAGGCCCTGTTTATAGCCTAGCTAATAACGAAAGCTACCAGGCTACAGAAAACCTTCCTCAGGTTACAGTCCATATGCAAGGAAGCCAAACAGGTATAGACCTATATTCATACGGAGTCAAATTCTTAGGCAACCCTTATGTATTTGGAGGAAGTGACCTCAACAATGGTATAGACTGCTCAGGTTTTACAAAGAGAATCTATGAAACAATAGGTATTAGCCTACCACACTTTGCCCAAAGCCAGCAAAGATACGGTGTGGAAATACCATTTGGAGAAGAAAAGGCAGGAGATTTGGTCTTCTTTGGAACAAGCCTAAATAATATCACCCACGTGGGTATTGCAGATGGCTACGGCAACATGGTCCATGCCTCATCTCCAAAATACGGCATAATCATAAGCCCAATAAGAAACCCAATTTCTATCAGAAGAATAGTAGAATAAAGATAAAAACAGACTTTTGAATTAACAAAAGTCTGTTTTTTAAGTGCTTAATTATTTGATTGTTCTTGTGAATCTCCGCCCATGATTGAATTTATAATATCCCTAATAAAGGCTATTATCTTATCAAGGAGGCCTGAGTCTTTGGCGTCTTTGGCGATTTTTTCTATGTTTTCTTTATTGTCTTTTGCAAACTTATCTATGGTGTCTTTGTTATCAGTGTAGAATTTGCTTGCCTTAGATCCTAAGTCCTTGCCTAGTTTTAGAAGATTATCCCTTACTTCCTTACTATCTATGGCAGAAGTAGATTGGTAGTTATTAAAATAATTTACCAAAAGATTGATATTATTATTTGATAATATATCTCCCATATTTACATTATTTAGGGCATCCTTGATAAAGATTGCAATCTGATCATTTGAAGCTGTCTCGCCATTTTTTTCCTTATAGTCGGCTAGCCTTTGTTTTACTTCAATTACTGCCTTATCTAGGTCCTTGGAATCAAAGCCATCCTTGCCCTCATTTTCCTTGGCCACTTCTATTACAGTCGCTAGCTCTTCTTGGGCAGTCTTTGTTCTTTCCACATCAATTTCTTGACCGTGATATTCTTCGGACTTATAGACCCCAACTAGGGCTGATTCTCCTGTGACAGGCTTTGGGCTTGCCACGTTTATTTCTGCATCTGTTATGCCTGCTGTGATGGCAGCATTGGTGTATTGGGCCTCTGTGATTTGAGAAATATTGCCTGGAGTTTTGATATTTACCTTAATACCTGATCCTTTAGGAAGTCTTTTGACTGTAACTGATGAAATCATGTTTGAATCTGCCGTCCCATAACCTAGGTATTTTTTAAGGTCAGCTCCATTTACAGTTCCCACATTGTAATCATCTGTATTTATTCCGATAGCATTGTCTACGATTTTTCTTTGTTGGTCATTTAGGGCCACACCGTAGATGATGTCGTCATTTGACTTATTAAAACTTGTCGCAAAGGCAGTGCTTGTCAAAAATATAGAACAGGCTGCCACAAGGCTTAAAATTTTCTTTTTCATAATTAAAGCGCCTCGATTTTTTCTATAATTGGGTTAAGAAGGGTATTTTCAATCTCTGTTGCCATACCTTGGTCAATTTTTTCTGCAATAGATGGGTCAATTGGTAGCTTGACTAGGGTGTCTATGTCATATTTTTGGGCTACTTCTTCGATATTTGACTTGCCAAAGATGGCATGGTTGCTTCCGCAATCAGGGCATTTGAAATAGGACATATTTTCTACGATTCCTAGGATATTTTTACCCATCATCTTTGCCATCTTAATTGATTTTTCAACAACCATTTCCACAAGACCCTGAGGAGTTGCAACAGCTACTACCCCATCAATTGGCAAGGATTGGAAGACTGTAAGTGGGACATCGCCTGTTCCTGGTGGCATATCTACTATTAGATAGTCAATCTCTCCCCAATTTACATCAGTATAAAATTGTTTCAAAACATTTGTTAAAATTGAAGAGCGCCACACAACTGGGTCTGTCTTATTTGCCAAGATCATGTTGGTAGAAATGAGCTTAATCCCATTATCTGCCTTGGCAGGACTCATAATCCCTTCCTTAGTTCCTCTAGCTGGCTCATTTATACCAAAGGCCTCTGCTATGGATGGGCCTGTGATATCGGCATCAAGGATGCCTACCTTATGGCCCTTGTTTTGTAAAAGTGTGGCTAATTGGCTAGAAATAGATGATTTACCTACTCCTCCCTTACCACTCATAACAGCAATTATCTTTTTAATCTCAGTACCTGGCTGAGTTTGTATTCTAAACTTATCAAAGTTCATTTTTCTATTTGTCATAAAATTTCCTTTCTTAAACGCAAAAAGCTTATAGCTTCACAAGTAATTATATTATATCCTCCATTAATTTCCATTAAAATTTTTGTAAGTCTTTATAAAGTGTCCTTGACATTTATATGGATTTAATGTAATATAGTGTAAAGACTTTGAAAAGACGAGTAGTAAGAGAGGAAGATTTAAGAGAGCCCTGCAAGCTGGGAAGGGGTATCGGATGCTTTTATGAATAAAAACTTGGAGTCTTCTTGGGGATTGTGATCCAGGAACGAGTTTTGCACGTTATAGCAAAGGAGTATGTTTGTACTTTCAGAGGTGTATTTTGTGAAAAATACATAAATTAAGGTGGTAACGCGATTTTCGCCCTTATTATCCAAGACGGATAATAGGGGCTTTTTTGATGGTACAAAAAATTATTATGAAAGGATTTATTATGAAGAGATTTTTCTTATCCTTGCTAGCTGCCATCCTACTTATACCTGTAGGAAATGCTCATGCAAGTGAAGATGTGCTAAGAGTTGGCATGGAGGTAAACTATGCCCCATACAACTTTTCAGAAACTAATGACGAAAATGGCGGCTATCCAGTAGCAAATTCGCCTGGAGAATACGCCAACGGCTACGATGTGAGATTTGCAGAAAAAATTGCAGAACACTTGGGCAAGAAGCTTGAGATTTACAAAATCGAATGGGACGGTCTAATTCCAGCCCTAACCAGCGGTAAAATCGACGCAATCCTTGCTGGTATGAGCCCAACAGATGAAAGACGCAAGCAAATCGACTTCTCTCTACCTTACTATAGGGCTAAGATGGTAGTCGTAGTGCCAAAAGATTCAAAATACAAGGATGCTAAGTCTATAAATGACTTTAAAGGAGCTAAGATTACAGGCCAGCTTGGCACCTTCCATGCCGACGTAGTCGACCAGATGGAGGGAGTTGATAAGCAAGAGCCAATGGATTCCTTCCCTACAATGATAGCTGCAACCAATGCCGGCACCCTTGATGGCTATGTATCAGAAGAAGCCGGTGCCCAATCAGCTATTTCATCCAATCCAAAGCTTACCTATATCAAATTTGACGATGATAAAAACTTCAAGACATCAGATGATGACACAACAGTTGCAGTAGGCCTTGCCAAGGGCTCTCCAATGACAGAAGAAGTCAATGCCTACCTCAAGGACCTAGATATAGACAAGGTCCAAGATGAAATCATGACCGAAATGGTAAAAATTACAACAGCAGAAGAAGTCCACAAGACCTTCTTTGAGGAAGTGAAGGATATTTGGAACCAATATAAGGACCTCTTCCTAAAGGGTGTTGTAAATACCCTCCTAATCGCTATAATTTCAACAATACTTGGCTTTATCATAGGCTTAGTAGTGGCTGTAATAAGAAGAATAGATGTAAATAAAAAGACAAATCCAATCGGCTATTATTTCCACAAATTCATCAATGCCCTACTTTCAATCTATGTAGAAGTCTTTAGAGGCACACCAATGATGGTTCAATCTGTAATCATCTTCTACGGTCTAAAACAATATTTTGATATAGACCTATCGACCATGTTTGCAGCCATCCTCATAGTATCAATCAATACAGGGGCCTACCTATCAGAGGTAGTTCGTGGTGGAATAAATGCGGTAAATGCTGGCCAATTTGAAGCCTGCAAGGCAATAGGCATGAGCAATTCTCAGGCCATGGTCCACATAATCTTGCCACAGACAATCAAGACAATCTTGCCATCTCTTGGTAATGAATTTGTTATTAACATCAAGGATACTTCAGTCCTAAATGTAATATCAGTGACAGAATTATTCTTCATGTCAAAATCTGTAGCTGGATCAACCTACCAATACTTCCCAACCTACCTCATAACAGCGGTAATTTACCTAGTACTAACCTTTACAATCACAAGAATCCTCCTTCTAATAGAAAGAAGATTTAACGATAGGGACTTTATCCTAGAATCATCAACAGGAGCAACAAATGTCAATAATTCAAGTAAATAATTTAGAGAAAAAATTTGGTGACAACCTAGTCCTAAAGGATATCAACCTAGAAGTCAAAAAGGGCGAGGTTGTGACAATAATCGGCTCATCAGGATCTGGTAAGTCCACCCTCCTAAGGTGCTTAAACCTCCTAGAAGAGCCTACAAGCGGAGAGATTATCTATGAAGGTTCTAACATCCTCGACCACTCCTTTGACAGGAGAAAGTACAGAAGCCAGGTGGGTATGGTATTTCAAAACTTCAACCTCTTTGCCAACAAAAATATCCTAGAAAATTGCATGATAGGCCAGGAAAAGGTCCTAAAAATCGACAAAGACCAGGCAAGGGCAACAGCCATGAAATACCTAGCATCTGTAGGCATGGATAAGTATATAAATGCCAAACCAAGCCAGATATCAGGTGGCCAGCAGCAAAGAGTAGCCATAGCCCGTGCCCTCTGTATGAATCCAGAAATCCTACTCTTCGATGAGCCAACCAGTGCTCTAGACCCAGAAACTGTAGGAGAAGTATTAGATGTAATGACAAGTCTTGCAAAAAGTGGTATGACTATGGTAGTAGTAACTCACGAGATGGATTTTGCAAGAGATGTATCAGACAGGGTTCTCTTTATGGATAAGGGAATCATCCTAGAAGAAGCAAGTGCAAAAGAAATCTTCGAAAATCCTAAAAACGAAAGGACAAAGGAATTCTTGAAGAGATTCTTGGATAATTAGATGAAAAAAATAAGACAAAGATTGATAGATAAGCAGGGATTTGCTTATCTATCTTTTACTAAAAAAAGAAGGGGGAAATATGAATAATACACTAATACTTATGGTCCTAAACCTAGTGGGCAAGCTATTTTCCTTCGTCAGGGAAATGATCTTCTCCTTCTTTTATGGGACAAGCGCCATAACAGATGCCTTCAATACATCAACAACGGCAGCAACCCTCATATTTTCAGTCATAACCTACGCCCTATCCAAAACCTATATCCCGACCTATTCCAGGGTCAGCAAGGAAAGAGGAGATTCGGCTGGAGATGAATTTACCAATGACCTATTAAATTTCTCCCTATTTTTGTGCACAGTCATCACCATCCTTGGCCTAGTCTTTGCACCCTACGTGGTCAAAATCTTTGCCATAGGCTATGATGGGGACAAATTAAAGATAGCAAGCCTTTTTATGAGGGCAGTAATACTTACCATGTACCCAAATATCTATGCAGCCATCTTCTCATCATATTTACAAGTCAAGGGAGACTTCATAACCCCAGCCCTCCCCCTCCTCATCCTCAATGTGATCCTAGCCATCACAGTGGCTCTGTCAAAGGGAAATATTTATATAATGGCAGTAGGCATATTTTTAGCCTACTTCCTCCAATTTATAATCTTTCCAGCAAGGATAAAGGCGGTAGGCTTTAAAAGAACCAGGGTGAAATTTGAAATATCAGAAGATGTAAAAAGGCTCATAGTTCTATCCATACCTACGATTTTTTCAATGGCAGCAGTCTACATCTCAACCATAGTAGACCAGTCCTTTGCATCTATCGTAGCAAACGACGGTGGTGTGTCAGTTATAAACTACGCTCTTAAAATCCTAAGGATAGTCTCATCGACCTTCATCGTACCCTTCCAAATCACAGCTTATCCAATTGTGGGAAGACTGGCTGCAAATAAGGACCTGGATGGCATGAAAGATATAACATCAAAGACCATGGTCAAAATTATGATCCTTTTCATCCCATCCTTGGTAGGCCTTATGGTCTTATCTAGGCCAATAATCTCCTTCGTCTACATGAGAGGGGCTTTCTCCTATGGGGATATGATAAGAACAGCAGACGTCCTCTTTGCCTACACGATTTACCTGATAGGACCAGCCATAGCAGATCTCTTGTACCTATCATTTTTCTCCATGCAAAACACCAAAATCCCAACCATAATCTCCTTCTGCCAGCTAATCTGCAATGTAATCCTAGATTATGTCCTAGGAATGAGATATGGCCTAATGGGACTAGCAATGGCCACAACCTTCAGCCAATTTGTCCTAGTAGGCCTGGCAAGTCTCATGTATGTCAAATACTTTGGCAGGCTTGATATGAGATATATAATGAAAAATATAGGCAAGATATCTATCGCAGGAGTAGTGCTTGGAATATTTGCTAATTTCTTCTACAAAATAAGACCAGACAATCTCTGGCTCATGGTTACTATAGCCCTAGCAGGAGCTATTTACCTAGCCATAATACTCGCCCTAAGAGTCGATGGAGTAGATGAAATAAAGGAAAAATTTTTGAAGAAAGTAAAGAAAAATAAATAGAAATTTAAAAGCCGCCAGGAAGCGTAATTGATCCTGGCGGCTTTTTTGTGTTTGTAAAGTAATTAAGGATAAAGATGGCCCGATGTATTGACTAATCCCTATATATACAAATCCATGAGACCCCTCGTCACAAGCTCTGCCGGGGTGGGGAGAAATGTAGTTCGTAGTTATACTCCAGTTCCTAGTATTCCTTATACATAAACTAAATTAATATCTATTCTAAGAAAAAGTAAGTGACCAGCACCAACTCCCATTTCGAACGTATGTGAGAAATCTCATGGTTCTTTTTATTGGGTAGTTATGTAAGTACATCGGTGATCCGTTTATACTTAATGAAGTACTTACATGGCCCGATGTAAATGCTAATCCCTATATTAACTTTACTGATGAGACCCCTCCTCACTATGTTCGTTCGGGGTGGGGAGTTCCTTGGGTCCGTAGGGGTTTATGGTCCGTGGTTGGCTAAATTCCTAATAGTTTTGTGAGGGTAGCGTTATACTTAAGAAATTAAAATCACCTGTGGCGCCAGCACCCCTTCCATTTCGAGTGTAACGAGAAATCTCATGGTTTTCTTTATTAAGGGTTCTGTGATTACATCGATGATTGGTCTATACTTAATAAAGTACTTACATGGCACGATGTATTGACAAATTCCTATATATACAAATCCACGAGACCCATCCCCTTTTAAAACTCAAAACAAATCATAATATAATTCCCTAAAATAAGGATTCTTGGATTCTATAAGGGCAAATTTCTTCTTACGTCCGTAGCCTTTTATCTGATCTTCCCTAGTCCTTGTGGCATAAAAGTCTTCTCCGTATTCGTAATATACTAATTTTGTAATATTATATCTCGCTGTATAAGAATTTGGATCTACGTGATTTTTATGTTCCCATACTCTTTTTGCTAGGTCGTGGGTATGGCCGACATAGGTTCTGTAATTATCTTTGTTTATTAGGATATAGACGTAGTACATGATATTTAAACTCCTTTTCTTTTATTATATTATATTTATCTGATAAGGGGAAGTTTTTTATTTAGATTAAGTACTTACATGGCCCGGTGTAGGTACTAATCCCTATATATAATAAACTATGGAGACCCCTCGTCGCAAGCTCTATCGGGGTGGGGTAACTGTTTAGCCCGAAAGAATTTTTGTATAATGCTAGGCTTAGATTCTTAAGGATTTTTAAAGGAAAATATCATACCATGGAATTAAAATAAAATTAGGAAACAGCACCCCTCCCATTTCGAACGTATGTGAGAAATCTCTTGGTTCTTTTTATCATAGGTTATATGCTTACATCGATGATAGCTGTATCCATTGATCAAATCCCCAACAAAAAACTGACCCCTTCTGGCAGGCACCAGACTGGGGTCAGTAAAAATATTTTTTTATTTCAGACTATCAATTGTTTCCAATTTCTAATCCTTTGTTTTTCTTCCTAGAGTAGTAATAGCCTCCAAGAACCATGAAGAACAATCCGATAGCTGTGAAAATTGCTGTTCCCACACTCTTTGTGAATGGGTATTCTGCTTTTTTATTTTCTACTTGGATTGGATTTTTTGTATCATGGTCTGCATAAATTGGTTTATTCTCAGCTAGAGCTTTGACATCTAGCTTATCATTAACACTATCATCTGTAGATGAGTCAAAGACTAATTCAAATAGCTGATCTGCTATGCCTGTTTCATTATTGTCATCAAGCTTACCAGTAAATTCCATTACAATAGCATCTGTTGTTGTAATAGCTTTATCTGTCGTATCTGTTGTACCAAGCATATCCTTTAGTCCATACCTTGAACCTGTGATATTGCCTGCAGTTGTAAAGGAAATTGCATCGACTTTCTTGTAGTCATTTTCTTCTAAGTTAGCAAGAGTTTTATTTCCGCCTTTCTTAAGAATAGCTACATTGACTAATCCACCTATACCAACTTGCTTATTTAGAGCGTCTTTGTATTTAGGTGTTATCTTCCAGTCATTTTCCTTAATACGGATATAAGAGTTATAAGATGGGATAGTCATTGATTCATGTTTAGGGTTAATGATTATCCTTTGCTTGAATGTCTTCTTATCCTTTTCTACTGATAAAATTTCACTTGTAAATTGTCCCTTAGTAGATGTCTTATGACTTGCCTTTATTGGGTCTTTTTCAAGAGTTTGAACCTTGCCATTTTCAAGCCTAAATTCCCTAATATTGCCTGGTATCTTAGAATAACCATCTGGTGCCTTTGTTTCTACTAATGCATAGTAACCATCTTTGGATATTGGAAGTTTGAACTTACCATCTTTTCCAGATGTTACATTGATTGGTTTATCAACTTCTTTTCCTTCTTCTGTTACTTTCTTAGTAAGGGCAGCGTACTTGCCATCCTTCTTATCCTTGTAATGGATTTCGAAAGTTGCACCTTCAAGCTTCTTAGACTTATCATTGGCATCAACCTTTTCGAACTCAATTTCCTTGTAGTTGATTACATTTATTGGCTCTTTACTTACAGGTTCTATCACTGTTTCAGTATTCGCATCTCCTGTTATAGCACTTGCTACCGAGCCTACCATTACTCCTATTGATGCTACTAATGATTGTGGCTTTTCTACTGGCTTTTCCTTGACAACTTGTCTTGTGATTACACCATCTTCGCCTACAGTAAATTCTTGGATATGTCCTTCTATCTTAGCGTAGCCTTCAGGGGCTTCGGTTTCTATTAGGGCATATTTACCTGGTTCTAATTTTTCATAATGAACTAGACCTTTATCGTCAGAAGCATTTTCTGAACCAGTAACTTCAATCCATTTATTTTGCTTTTCATAGAACTTAGTTAACTTGAACTTAGCTCCTGGTAGAATCTTACCTTCTTGGTCAATCTTCTTGAAGATTATTTCATTCTTAGGGTTGATTGCTTCTATTTCAAGCTTAGCACTCGCTGTGGTCTTATTTTCAAATATACGAACTCCGTTTGTTCTTTCTACAAATGGTTGCTCATACACATTTGTAACATTGCCATAGTAGTCACGAATGTAAACTTTATTAAATAGTTTTGCATAGGTATCGTAAGATGAAATATCTTTCTTATCTACCTGGCCTGTCACCTTGAGTATCAAGGAATCATATTGTTTATATGGTCCTAGGGTTATATCGACATTTTCATCAGCTTTTGGTTGGTAATAACCGTACCAGCTGTGCCAGTTAAGATTGTCACCTGATTCATTTACTCCAAATGATTCTGGCATATCTCGATTTACAAAATCATTAATTGTTTCTCTCTGACGAGAATTGTAATCGTAGTAGTTATAACCATTTTGTTTTAGGTTTATAACATCTACCCTTAGGTTTTTCACATCTTCACTTGGCTTGTACCTAAATGTTACAGGGTCAGATGATTGATTCATCTTCCTATTGATATAGAAGTATTGAACAAATTCTCCACTTTCCCTATCAAAGCTTACTATCTTTGATGTCATATTTAGGCCATAAATCTCTGCCATATTTAGTTCATAGTCTACTGCAATTTTATTTTTAGTAAATTCTGTATCCTTTATTCCCATGCCAACTTGTACATTAGCTGTTGAGTTTTGTACCTTATATAGGTTGATATGGGCTGTTATGGTGTTTGCAAAATCTGTCTTATTATACTGGTCGGCATAAGATGTGAAGACATATGTTAGTGTGCCCGCTTCTTTATCATACTTAGCCTTGGCTATTGTACCTACTCCATCTGCGAATAAGTCGAGGTTTTGTGATTTTTCTCTCATTATTCCTTCAAGGTCGATGTTGTCAGTTAACTTAATTGTAAAGTAGTCACCAGCTTTTATTGATGTGTCATCTTTTATCTTGAAAGAATTTTTAAATTCAAGTGCGTGTCCCTTGTGTGGGTGAATCTTTGAATTTCCTTCATTTTCTGTTCCATCATTTCCATCTGGTCTTAGGACTGACATATCAGATTTCATTTCAATACTATTAGAAATATCTCTAAGACCAACGTCACTGTCATTGATGTATGGGTCTAGTCCCACACCACCGACTGTGAATCTCCATTTTTTACCCTTGTTTTGGTAGCCTGATGGAGCCTTGGTCTCTTCTAGTTCGTATTGACCGATTGGAAGTTGGTCAAAGACTATTTTTCCATCTTTACCAGAAGTTTTTGTTTGACTTCCGTCATTTTGATTTGGATCTTCGTCTTTTTTAATATCTCTACTAATTCTAGTTAACTTGAACTCTGCACCTTCAAGGGCTTGGTTATTACCGTCTTTCTTGATAAGAGTTACCTCACCTTTTCCTGGGACTTCGTTGATAATCTTACCCATGTTCTTGGCGGTAGCACTTGTTACATAGTCGACTAGCTTACCTTCTTCTGGAGTAATTGGCTTTCCATCAGGACCTTTTTTATCAGGTGCATATTGGAAGATACCATTACCTTCGTTGTACTCAAGAGTTACTACACCTCTACCTGGTGTTATCTGACCAGTTTTTCCATCAACGATTTTACCTTGATAGGCAACTGTGAAGTGAAGTACAGGGTCTTTGATTGGTTTGTAGCCTTCTGGAGCCTTTACTTCCATTAGTCTGTAACGACCTGGCTTTAGTCCCCTAAATCCGAAGTAACCATTGAAGGCTGATGCTACAGTTGTGCCTGGTATATCTTCATAGGTACCACCTGGTCCACGAACTTGGAGCTTAAAGACTGCCCCTTCTAGCCTATTATTTGTTACCTTTTCGCTGTTTATGTCGTCATTTGAATCCTTACGACCGTGCTTAGAGAAGGTAATATTGAAGGTTTCTTCTTCATTTATAAACTCAAGACCTTCCCTTGGTATTTCTTTGTGGCTCTTGGAGTTATAAAGTGGATTCAAGTCAACTCTTGTGTCTGCATGAACTTTTTGTGTTCCAAGATCTGGATCTATAATACCAGTCTTGTACTTAGTACCCTTTAATTCGACTTCTTTGCCAACAAAGTTAGCATATTTTTTTCCTTCTGGATGCTCTCCAGCCCAAGCATCTGCAATTTTCTTAGCATCTTCTTTTGAGTAACCAGCTGCGACGAGTTTATCTTCATATCTTTGTCTTAGAGCTTCGGCACCACCTTGGTAGGAAGCACCCTTAAAGGCTTTGTAGACAAACTTATTTTGATCTTTATCAAATACTAATTGCTTAAAGTGTCTTTCTCCCTCATAGAAATCTACGTGAAGGTCAAGCTTACCTAAGTCTTCTTGTGGGATATTATACTTATCATCCTTATCAGACTTGCCTGTAATTATAACATCATCATAGAATCCTTCTACGTCTACTATATAGACACCTTTTTCTAGGTTTAGTTGATCTTCGTCAAATCCCCAGTCAAATGGTCTCCACCTAGCTGTCTTTATCATAGATAAGTCTGGATTTGAAAGGTCGTAAGTTCTTAAAATCTTATCAAGAGCAGGGTCATTCATACTATTGAAATCACTTGGATTTGATAATTTATAAGCTGTGAAATAAGCTGTCTTTACACCATCTTTTATAGTTTCTGGGTGTTGTCCTGCAGCATCTTTTTCTTCTCTCTTATACTTCGGTGTGATTTGAAGATTTAGAGGAGTTGTTCCAGAGTATGCCCTTGTATCTATATAGATTCTTTGGATATAGGTCTTAGCTTCTGTATCTATAAAGGTTAGCCTTGACTTATACTTGATACCAGCATTATCAGCAGAATATCCTGCATTGGACTTATCATTATCATTTATAAAGCTTGATGGACTTGCTTCTGGTCCTTGGTATTCGGCATACATTCTGCCGCCATCATCCTTGACCTCAATCTTCCAATCAGCTGTACTTTTCTTATAGCCTGTTGGGGCCTCGGTTTCTTTTAGAACGTAGTAGCCTTTTTGAAGCTTAACTTCATTACCAGCTTGGTCTTTGAAAGTTACATCACCCTTTTCATCAGATGTTGCTGTTAGGACTCCAAAGCCTGTATCTTCTTTCTGATAGGTACTATCAGTCATCTTATGAAGTGTGAAAGTCGCACCTTTAAGTTTGTCACCACCTGGAGATCTTTTTAAAATCTTAGGAATAATACCAGCTTTTTTGTTGGTAATCTTAACAAGCTCTTGAGCTTTATCAGGTTCTTTGATTAGCTTATCATTTGGACCTGGTTCAAACTTGTCTATTGGATCATCTGACTTACCAACACGGACTATTTCTGTAGTTGGCTCTGTTTTTGAAACTTCTGTTTTAGTGTAAGCAGTGATTCTTTCGCCTTGTTGTCTACCTGCCTTTAAAGCTTGTAGAACATCTGCTGGCCAATCTGTTGGGTCAGCTGCATCTGAAGTTTGTCCACCAGTTTTTATTTTTTCAAAAGTTATTGTGTAATTATAAGTTACGCTTCCATCTTTACCTGGTTTGTCTACCACTCTGTCCCCAGGGTTAAGACTTTCATCAACTGTTACATCAGAAGTGTATTTAAGAGTTTCTGTTTTTTCTTGACTAGCTGTTCTTTCGTTCGCTTCTTCATATTGACCACGAACTGTTACAGCTATGTCCGGCATTGTGAATGATCCCATGCCAGTATTAGGGTCGAAGTTTACATCAGTTAATACAACACTATTGCTTTGTCTTACTTCAACGCCTGTTACCTTATAGCCATCATTGGCTTTTACGTTAAAGTTAACTGTTTCTCCCTTTTCAGCATATCTAGTCCCTGCCTTAGTAGGACTTATAGTAACAACTCCACTAGTTGAGGTTTCTGTACCCACAAAGTAAGTCTTTGTCTTATAGATTACGCTAACTGTAACATTTGATTCTGGCATTAGGAAAGAGTAGTTTGTTGGGTTTAAATATACTGTCTCCCCGCTATCAGCAGTGATTACTATCTTATCAAATTCATACTTTGTATCAGTTGGTTTGATATCAAGGTAAACTCTATCGCCTTTTTTAAGGCCAGTAGTTTTGCCGCCCCTTACACTAATACTACCATTTTGACTTTGACCGTATTTTACTTCATAAGTCTTTTGCCTAAATGTTGCAGATACGTTTTTATCTTTATCAATATTAGCAATGGTATAGGTATTATTTGAAACCTGTGAAGTTACATCGGTGCCATCAACAAACAATTTATCTAGTTCATACCCAGTGTTAGGATTTACTGTTAATGTAACAGACTTCCCTTGAGGTATTGGATTAGTTTTATCAGCTGATACGCTACCATTTACCATCCTATTAAAGCTGATGTTAAATTCTTTTTTAACATCAATATTTACATACTTAGCATCTGTAAATCTTTGTGATGCATATATTAGAGACTTAGATGAATAAGGTCTAAATTCCATACCCATACCAGCCTGGCCAGTTTGAGGATAAGTGTATTCTACTTCTATACGAACTTTACCATCTTGGTAGCCATCTAGTTTGATTTGGTAGCCTGTAAGGGTCTTGCCACCATTATTATAGTCAAAGAACTTGGCATCTTTCCAAGTTGTATTAACTCCACCGACTGTTACACTATTAACTTTAAAGTCAAAAGTTTTATTTGTGTTTCGAGTACCACCAACTATAGTTCCTTCATAAGGCTCTGTACGGAAGAAAAACACTGGTGAGGATGTACCTGTATTTACTTCAAATATTTGCCTAAACTTACTTTGAGATTTATTTACTTCACTTATCCAAGTATTAACCCAATAAGGATCACCAGTTCTTGTGTAGTACTGACCCCTTGATTTATTTAGGTCAACTGGCTCCCAACCATCTTCTGCTCCTACTCGGTCTCCTATTATTTCATCACCAATTTCTAAGCCATCTTCTGAAGATATTGGCATTGAATTAACTGTTATAGCATTTCTTAGGTCAGAAGCCCTTGTGTCTGGACTTGCTAGTCTATTAAAGGCTAGGGCTCTTTCCATTAGTCCTCTATTTGAATATAGGACTGGTTTTGATGTAGGATTTGCATACATTACTGTTTGTCTTCCTGAGGCATCTGTATTTCCTACATAGGTTCTGGTGTTTTTGTCTGTAGAGCTTGATGTTGGATTTTCTAGCTTAATAGCGTCTAAGGAATCATACCACTCTGCTCCCCAATAACCGTTATTAGCTCCATTGTACTTATTAAAGAAGTCCATACCTGTTCCTACTCCACCAGAGTTTGGGATATTGGATTCTATGGTCACTGCGTAAGTTTTATTTTGACCATATGGAATTTCAGGTGTTATCTTTAACCTCTTGTAGCCATTTTTCTCAATTACTTCAGGATTATATTTTATAGGATTACCATTTGTTGGTAGCTTATCTATATTTGATTTATATGGCACTTCTGTAATGGATAGGATTTTAGTGTTATCTAAGTCAAGATTTCTATTTTCTGGTTGGGCGTGGATTTCTATGTGTGACCCACCTAGGTATTCAGGTTGGTTATTAACTAAGAAAGTTTGCCTAAACCTGCCTGTTGCCTTATTGACTTCAGTAATCCTGCTTGCTACTTTGCTAGGATTATTGCTAGAGTTTCTATTAGGCTGGTCTGCTGATAGTTTTTGCCACTTAGCTCCTTGGTCAGGAACTGTTGATCCTGGGTTATTATCCCTGATATAGATTTTTCCATCTTTGGTTACTGTTACTGTCCAATCGGTGTTGGATTTCTCATAACCTTGTGGGGCTCCTGATTCTGTTAGTTTGTAGATACCTGGTACTAGGTTGTCAAATTTGACTGTACCGTCTGTGCCAGACTTCTTCCAAACTTCCTTGCCTGGGTCATCATCTGACTTCTTAGGTCCCTTTAGACTAAAGGTTGCACCTGTTATAGCATCTGTTTGGTTTCCACCGTCGTCTACCTTTGTGAAGGAGAATTCTTGAACAATCTTTTCGTTATTAACATCAAGTGAACCTTCTGAAACATAAGCTCCCTTGATGTTTCCACCTTCACCTTTTGTTACGACAGGGTCTCCTTCTACAATTTGGTTTGCCATATCGTAGTAGTCAGATTTCCAATATGAACCCTTATTTGTATATAGGTCCATTCCTGTACCTACACCACCCTCTTCTGATGTGTATGGTATTTTTACATCTATTACTATAGGTTTTGTTGTCTGTCTTTTATTGAAATCTAGGTATAGTCTGTCATCGCCTGATATGACTGCTTTTCTAGCTGAAACACTATTTGTGATATCTTGTAGGTTGTAATTTTCAAGTCTGATATCTTCTACATTTCCATCAACTGCCTTATCAAGTTCGAAAATCTTGTAAGATTCATTTCCCTTGTACCATTCCATGTTTGAAAACCATGGTTTTTCTCTGTGGATGGATGCGTTATTTAAAGTTACTGTATCTGCTTCTGGGTTTATTACATATCTTTGGATAACATATTTATCTTTGGTATTTTTACCAACAATTCTTGTACCAAGTTTGAATGGTTGTGGCCAGTTGTTGTAGTAACCTGTTTGTCTGTTATCTCCTAAGACCCAACCTGTAAGAGGTCTTTTTGCAACTTCTACCCATTTAGTTCCTTCTACTCCTAGGATAGACTTATTTACATTTGCATCAGTTCCTGTTTCAGGTCCCTCTATATAGTTATAAACTCTTGCTTTGTTATCAGAACCTATTTCTATTACCCACTTCTTGTCAAGTTTCTTGAAACCAGCTGGGGCAGCTTCTTCTTCTAATAGATAAGTTCCTTTTTCAAGTTTTTTACCAAATGAAACTAGACCGTTTTTATCAGATGTACCTGTGGTCACTTCTTTGCCATCAGTTGTGGTAATCTTAAACTTAGCTCCTTGGAGTGGAACATTTTCATTGTCTTTCTTATAGACTGTAAATTTTGTAGCTACTGGTTTGTTTGTAACTGGTAATTCTATAGTGTCTTTTCCAACTAGGGTATCTCCTGTTGAGCCTAGACCTATTTCTATTATTGTTACATAACCGTCGTTACCTACGTTTACTCTCCAAGTCTTGTCAGATTTGATATGTTCAGCTGGCGCTTTTTCTTCTCTTAGTGTGTAGATGCCTGGTTTTAGGTTGTTAAAGTTTACAATACCGTCAACGTCTGATGACCTGTAGATTGTATTCTTGTTTTTATCTGTCAAGCTAAAGGTTGCGCCTTGTAGAGTCTTGGTCCTATCAGATTCATCAAGTTTTTTGATCTTAAATGATCCTGGCACATACTTTTTATTTATAAGTGCTACCTTTTGACTATAGAATTTTGGTATCTCGCCACCTGCCTGGTCACCTGTTGCCTTGTTGTAGTTGGCTCTGGTGATGAAAGATGACTTAAAGTCATTATTTGTCATACAGAAGACTCTCCATAGGTTGTTGAACTTATGAAGGTCATCAATCTTGAAAGTCTGCTCTATGATATAACCATCCTTGCTCTTATCGTCAATTGCTGGCATCTTGATTTTTAGTGGAGCATTTTTTGTGATTACTCCCCATTCTTGGATTTGGCCTGGGTCGTAGTTTAGGGTGATTGATCCTTGTCTATCATTATTTACAGCATATCTTGGGTCAATTGCCTTTGAATATACCAAGTTGTACTTGGCAGGGTCTTGACTTGGCCTTACACCGTAGGATAGAGGCATATTTAGGTTGACTTTTTTATCAAAATTACCTGCCTTTATGGTCGTCATATATGGTGATGTACGATAAATCTTAACATCTCTTAGGGAGAAGGCTGGTTTGTTACCATTACCTTCCCATGTAAAGAAGTTCTTAGTTGCTCCCTGGTAGTTGGTTGATAGCCAGTTAAATTTAAGCTCTTTTTGGCCTGTTGTTCTAACATGAACTGGGTTGTAGTAGGCGAGTACTGCTACATACCAGTCTCCCTTATCATCTTGGTATACATCCCTAAAGTAGTAGGATTGTGGTACTTGGGCATTTTTACCATCGTAGTCGTATTGCTCGTAGTCTGCTGGTATATCCACTTTTATTTTTTGTTGACCAGTAATTCCTGTTTGACCTGGTGCTACAGTTACTGTAAATGGATAGGTTCCATCATTTTGAGCATAGTATTTAGATGGGATAATACCCTTAAGTTCAATTTTTGCCTGTGTCTTTCCTCCTATTGACTTATCGTTAAATACATAGGTCAATTTGTTGGTTGTGTAGTCAAAGTATGGATCTGCTACATCGACTCCACCTATATTTAGTTTTGGAAATTCTCCAAAGTATTGGGTAAAGTCTAAGTTTTTATCAAATTGGATAGAAAATCTTTGGCCTGGTGATGACTGTTCAAGGTCTATTGTAGCATTATACTTAAGAGACTCTAGCCTATAGGCTTCCCATACTTGTGGCCTAACACCTATATCTCCTGAGTCACCTTCGTTTATAACTAAAGATTGTTTTACAACATTTATCTTAGCAGTAGCTTCTTCTTGGGCTTGCTCTTCGTCTGTTATCAAGTAGTCTTCACCATTTACTGGAGAGCCTTGTCCGTCTTTAAATTTAGGCTTGTAGGTTACTTGCTTAGAATCATCTACTGTCACTTCAAATATAACGTCAGATTTGACATAGCCATCTGGTGCAGAAATTTCTTCTATGGTGTATTTTCCTTCTGGAAGTTTTCCAAAGGATGCGAGACCTGCGTTTTGGCCTTTCTCATCAGCAGCTTGTGATGTTACTGTAGAAATCACTTCGCCGTTTTCATCTTTTATTTCAAAGGTTGCTCCGACAATTGGATTATCTTTTTTGTCAATTTTTCTGATTTCTACTGGACGAGTTTCAAAGGCTTCATTTTTTACTGTAATAGTTGTACCCTTTGATGCTTGTGCTGTTGATGTTGGCATAACAGTTTGGTTTTGTAGCTTAGCGTTGTTTCCAGTCTCTTTACTAGTTAGCCAGTCATAGGTTAGGGTATTTGCACCGCCACCTAAAGGTTTTGATTTTGCTACAACCAAGAATCCCCAATCATTTGCAAATCTTTCCTTAGGTAAGGTAATCTCGTAACCAATTTGTCCTGTATAAGGATCTTTAATATTTTGGGTGCCCCTGATTACTCTATTGTTATTAGGTGCGTTTAAGACACTTGATCCAAGCTGATTTATAAAGTTTTGATCAACTGTCTGTTGGGTCATAGCTGTTCTTAAAGGATCCCTATAATAGTCAGGGATTACGTCATAGACCTTTACATCATCAAGATTTTGTATTTCTCCGCCGTTTACCCTTAGGCTAAGTCTGGTGTCCTTATTTGTTCCCTCTCCAGATCTAGCAGGATTTGCCTTTAGGAAGATGTAGGTTGTAACATTGCCATCAGCATCTTTAGTAGCATATTGCATGGCATTCATATAGTCAGGCCAATTTGGATCTGCTACTGTTACCGTTGGATTATTTCCTACTGACAATTCGGCATTGGAACCGCTTGTAGATATCCTTCCATCATTATCTACGCTTACAGTAGTTCTTTCTTGATTAAGTTTGTAGCCTTTTGGAGCCTTGGTTTCCATAAGGGTGTAGGTTCCAGGGGAAATGTTCGAAAATTGTGCCTTACCATCCTTATCTGTCACAACTTCTGCCTCACCTTGACCTAGAAGCTTAAAGGATGCTCCTGGTAGTGGCTCTCCTTTTTCATCCTTTTTTATAAGGGTGAAGTTTGCAAATTTTGGTATTTTTTGAACTGTCGCCTTGTTGTGGATGTAATATCCTTTTTTGTTAAAGTCATAAAAATTATTATTTTCATAATAATTTATTGTGTCTCCGTTATAAGTATTTCCAGTTGGAAATTCTTGTTTGATTTTTATATCATTTTTAGAAAACTTACCACCATTCTCAATATTCCATACTTTTACATCTGGAATTATTACATTTCTAGTAGCTGGGTCTGGGTTAGCTTTTTCAGATTCTCCAACTGTAGTTTTTCCGATTTCATCCCCTGATCCGTTCACTGCCTTTAATGTCATTCCTGGCATTTTTAGACCATTATCAAGGTTCCAGTTTTGTTCTACGTTTACATCTTGATATTTTGAAATGGCAACTCCAGATAGGCTTATAGTTTTGTCTTTTGATTCATTTGTAGATGTATTAAACTCATAGACTGCTATGGTTCCGACAGGTTGGTTGTTTTCTGGTCTTGTCTTTGCATCAGGTATGCTGTTAGTTTCTGATTCTCGTATCCTCTCAACCATCATACCTTCATCATTTATTTTATAGACTGCCATGTTACCTGAAGTGAATTCTTGATTAGCGCTTAATTTCCTTATTTCAAGAGGTAGGCCTTGACTTTCATCACCAGTTGATAATGCATCTGTCACAGTCCATTTTGCAGAATTTTCTGAAGAAAACTCGCCTAGGATGGTTGTTCTGTTGTTGATACCAGCTCTTGTTGGTGTTGCTTCTTTGACCTTGTTGTGTGGCCAGCCGTCTTCTATAACAATTCTCTTGGCACCAACTTTATTTTGTTTAGTAAGCACGATGGAAATATCCATCATGTACTTTTCTTGCTTGTTTGTTGTTGGTGTGTAGAGATTATAAATGATATCTTTTAGACCAGAGCTTGGTGTATGGTTTTTAGAATCAACAATGCCGAGTTTTCCTTTTATAGGGTTATCTGTTAAACCCTTAGATTGATCAGCAGTTTCTCCATTGATTTTTATATTTTGAACTTCTCCAAGACCTGATCCTTTGACTGTTGTAAAGTTGGCCTTGTAGCCAAGTTTGTCTAGGTCTGTGTCTGATGACACTCTGATTGTCCAATTGTAACCTATCAGTTCGCCATCCTTTATTACAGGATTTGCTACAGCATCTGTTGATATCTTGTAGTTTGCATCATCTGGCTCTATGATTTGGGTTACATCATTTCTACCTGGTTCTATGATTGAACCAGCTGGATTTCCATTTGCATCTACCTTTTGTGGCACGAGGTCTTTTGGTGGATTTGTAATTCCTAGGCCTGATACCTTGTTTATAACTGTAAAGGTCCCATCATCATCGAGCTTTATCTTTGATGGGTTGTAGTCAACTGGGATATCTAGTGGAATCTTTAAATCATCGACAATATCATTTATAATTTCATACTTGATAGTATTGTTAGTCCTATCATATTTAGGTCTTGCTATCACAGTAGAGCCATTGTAGATTGGCTTTAATTCATTTTCGTTATTAACCATTAATTCATCATCAAGATGGATATTAAAAAATTGTCCTTTTCTAATAGGTCCATTTTTATTTGATGTATCAAATCGAGTTAATATATGGTATTTTTTGCCATCTAGGTTTAGATTTTGACCATTAACCATAAATATATGAGGTCTGAAGTTGTTGTTTCTATCTTTTTCTACTAGGGCTTCTATGGCGGCGTTGTTCTTTTCCATCAATCTTGCTTGGTCGGCTCTTGAGAGTTTGTATTTTTTCTCAAAGCTATTTAGGAGATTTTGGATTTCTTCTATGCCATTTTTATCATCGGCGAGTGCCGCCTTTAATTCCTTGTCTGCCTTGGCTAGGTCACTTTGGCCGAATAGGCCCTTGATGCCTTCGATTAGGCTGGCTTTTGTCTCTTCATTTTTGACAGCTTCTTTTAGCTTGGCTAGGTCTTTTTTGTAGGCCTTTAGTGCTTGGTCTTTGTTTGTTGTTTCTTTTGATGGTTTAGAAGATGTATTGTCTGTAGGTACTTGTTTTGGTGTTTCTTTTGTTTGATCCTTAGCATCTTTTTTAGGCTCTACTTTTTGGTTTTCTAGCTTATTTTCTACTGGGGCCTTTTGTTTTGTTGCTTTATCTACTGACTCTTTTTTACTTGCTTCTTTATTTTCTGGATAGGCATAGGTGATTATTTCATCGTAGTTTAGGTTGGCTGCCTTATTTTTTTCTTTGTTTACTCCAGATAGGATTGATTCAAGGTAAATTCTTAGGTCAGATTTTTCGATATTATATTTTTCTGCTAGGGCCTTGGTGTAGTCTTTTAGCTCTCTGTCTGTAATCTTTCCATCATTGTATAAGTCAAGATCACTAGCAAGTTTTTCTATTGCAGTTTCTAATTCTTGTGTGAGTTTGCCTTGGCCAGATAGTCTAGTGATTAGGCTGTCTTTGTTTAGGGCTAGGGCTGAAATTTTCTTCTCGTCTTTTTTGTCTTTTTCTATCACTTGGATATCATTACCAGATGAATCCTTAGCTGTGATTTGTGTTTGAGTTTTATTTTCTTCTTTTTTCTCTACTTGTTTTTTATTGTCGTCTTCATTTTTTGTTGTGACCTTTGCATCTTTGTTGGTGTGGTCATCTAACTTATCTTCCCCGCCTTCTTCATCATCGTCGTTAGAAGTTTCTTTATTTCCTTCTATATATATAGGGTTTTTGACTTGTCTATTATTTAGGCTGTAATATTTTGTTTTTGTGTTTTTCTTGTCCACCCTTGTTGTTAGGCTTAGCTTGGCTATGTAGCCAGCTGGAATTTCAAATTCTATCTTATTTGAATAGTCTATTGCCTGTGAGAATTCCTTTTTTAAGATGAATCCATCTTTGCTATTTTCAAAGTAGTCTAGGGTGATTTTGGTATTTTTAGTATCTTGCTTGTCATCTAGCTTTAGGTCATAGGCAATCTTTTCAGATTCTCTCTTGCTATTTACTAGATAGTCTGTCCAGACAATGGCATCTGTACTTTGCAAGAAACTTAAGAATTCGCCAGATTTGATTTCTCCCCTTAGGTTCCCGCTAGGGTCTTTGTTTAAATCTAGGCTTATGACTTCTTTGTCTTGATTTTCTTCTCTTACAGTCTCTTTGTTTGTGATGAGTCTGTAGTTTAAGTCTAGCTTATTTTCTCCATCATCTAGGCCGATTAAGGTCTCATAGGTCCTGGCATCTTTTGCCTTTCTAACATTTGCTTCCACTTCCATGATTATTTCGTCATAGGCTTTAGTGTCCACTATTAGGCTTGATATCTCGCCTTTGTTAGACCTTTCTTTGATGTCAATATCAGCTAGCTTATTTTCAATCTTGGCCTTGACTGATTTGACTCTAATATCTGTGATATTTGAGTTTGGATTTGGGGTAAATTTTAGGCTTAGGTCCTTATCACTTGTATCTTTGTGCTTGTTTGAGATTGTAACCTGATAGGATATCTTTTCTAAGTCATCAGCTAAGCTTGCTCTAGCTTGCAATATGTAAGCATCAGTTTCTAGCTTGTCCGTGTTGTCTGACTGTCCTGTCTGGTGTATTTCTTCATTAGGTTTTTCATTTAGGCCCATTATTGACGTGGCCTTGTCGTAGGTCTTCGTTTCTTCGCCTGCTGCTATAACCCCTGTCGGAAATGACATGGATATGGCTATGACTAGGGCGAAGGTTTTTCTAGCAAATGTGCTAAGCTTTCCTTTCATAAAACCCTCCCTTCCTTGATAAGACTTCTTGTCTATAAAAATAATTTCTAATAAATTGTTCTTTGAGTTTTATCACAAAACACTCCTTTTACATCTATATATATTCCTTATATTTAAAATCATATTATCTTACACTTATTATATAATTTTTAGGCTCTTTAATCAAGGGAAAAGCGTTTATTTCAACATCTTTCACATGCCTTATTAGTTTGGTATCAGCCTAAATTTTATTGACTTTTATCTAAGTGTTTTTTACAAGACAAAGCTAGGGATCCTCGTAAGCTACTTACTTACGAACATCCCTAGGCATAAATCTAGCTAAATTTATTTAAAAACCTGCTTGATAGAATCCATGTCTTCTTCATTTTTAAATATTTCTTAACTTATATTTTATCACATCTTAGGTGTAAAACAAAACGTATTTTATTATTATTTATTAAATAACCAATAAACATAAATTTATTTTATCATTTTTTTACAATTGACAAAGAAAAAACGGCCTTCATTTTTGAAAACCGTTTTTAAATCTTATTTATCTTTTAGGGAGTGTATGCAGTCGACAAATTTTTTGGCTATATTTTGTGGCCTGGTTATGGCTCCACCTACCACTACTGTGAGGGCTCCTAATTCTAAAACTCTCTTGGCCTTTTCCGGTGTGTCGATGTTACCTTCTGCTATTACCGGATGGTCGCAAGCCTTGATGATTTCCCTTAGGATCTTAAAGTCATCTGCTTCTATCTTATGGCCCTTTGATTGTGGGGTGTAGCCTACCATGGTGGTGCCTATATAGTCAAAACCAAGTGAATCTGCGTGGATTGCTTCTTCGATGGTTGAGCAGTCTGCCATTAGCCTTATATTTGGGTATTTGGCTCTTATTTCCTTATAGAAAGCATCTAAGCCATCGTGGTTTGGTCTTTTGGCATTGCTGGCATCTGTAGCTATAATTTCTACACCAGAAGCCACAAGCTTGTCTATTTCATCCATGGTTGGTGTTATATAAATCTCGCTGTTGTCATAATCTTTTTTGATTATACCAATTATTGGTAGGTCGACATTTTTCCTGATTTCTGCTATGTCTTCTACAGTATTGGCCCTTATACCACAGGCTCCTGCCATTTTTGCTGCTAGGGCCATCCTGCCCATTATAAATGAAGAGTGGAGGGGTTCATCTTCTAGGGCCTGGCAGGATACTATTAGACCATTTTTTAATCTATCATTAATTTCCATCGTCCTTCTCCTTTATTAGTTTTAACATTTCATTAACTGATTGCATGTAGACCTCTCCTGAGGTGAGACGTCTGTCGTAGAGTTTTTTAAAGAGTATATCTAGCATGATCATGGTAGGAAATTGGGGTGAGATTATGTTTGAATATTCTAGGTTTTGTTTGTGGGCTACTAGGATTACAAAATCAAAATACTGGTCCCATTTTTCACTATCATTTGCTACAAAAAGTACTGTTTTGCACCCTTTCTCTCCCGCCTTTTTAAGGCCATCTATTACCTCTATGGACTTGCCTGAATAGGAGATGCCCATGACTAGAGAGTCTCTTTTTAGCCTTACTGAATTTAATAAGAGCATATGGGTATCTGTGATAGCTTCTGCATCTAGACCCAACCTTATGAGTCTTTGGGCAAATTCTGTGGCCAAATAGCCTGATGAGCCTACACCGTAGATGTAGATTCTGTCGACATTTAGCATGGCTTCGGCTAGCTTTTCGTAGTCTTTGTAATTGTAGAGGTTGTAGGATTTAAGCAAGATTTCCCTGTAGGAATCAAATACAGGAAGACCTATGTCCTTTTTCCTCTTAAAATTGCTCTGTCTAGATGACTGATACTTATAGACAAACTCCCTATAGCCAGAAAGGTTGAGCTTTTTGGCAAAACGGGTGAGGGCTGCCTCAGAGATAAAAAGCTTGTTTGAGACTGTCTTGCTTGTTAAGTCTGTGTCTTCTGTTTCTAGGAAATATTCTGCTATTATCTTTTCTACTTCAGTTAATTCTTCATACTTTGATTCAATTAGAGGGAGTATTGATTCATAATTTTCATTCATTTGATTTTTCAAATAGGCTGTAGGCCCCGTAAAGTCCTGACTTATTGCCTAGGGCTGTAGCCTTTATTTCTGTGGAAGCGGAGATATTTTCTGGCACAAGGGCCCTTATCTTTTCAATAATTGGGTCGAGGAATTTCTCTTTTTGCTCGCTTATTCCTCCTCCAATTATAATCACTTCTGGGTTTACTATGAGCATGATATTTGCAATACCCCTTGCGAGTATTTTTGTCATGTCATCGACTAATTTTATTGCATCAGGGTCAGACTTATCTAAGGCATGAAATATTTCCTTACCATTGTTTAGGTTTTTGTCTGGGTAAAGGGTCTTTGCCTTTTTAACTAGGGCGCTAGTTGATGCTAGGGCTTCGAACTTGTCAGTTTCAAATGGCATGTAGCCAATTTCTCCTGCATGACCACTTGCACCCCTGTGGATTTTTCCATCTAGGATTAGGGCGCCTCCTATGCCTGTTCCTACTGTAAGAACGAAAGCTGAATTATAGCCCTTGCCAGCTCCATAGGATAGCTCGCCCATAGCTGCTGCCTTTACATCATTTTCTACTACAGCCGGGATGTTTAGAGCATCTCTTAGCTCCTTTTTCCAATCAAAACCTTTGTAGTTTTTGAAGGTTGGGCCGTGGCCTGCTATGATTCCTGTCTTGTAGTCAACCATGCCTGCTGTAGAAATGGCAACCCCTTCTACCTTGTATTCTGGATTTAGGTCTTTAATGAGTTTTAGGACATCTTCTTTGATATCAGGGGCATTTGTGCCTGCCTTTGATGGGAAATTTGGAAGGTCTTTTTCAAAACCTTCCCCCTTAAGCATGGCCTTGATCTCTGTGCCCCCTATGTCTAGGCAAAGTACTGGCATCTTAATATTTCTCTCTTAGCTTATCTATTACATAGATATCTTTCATCTCGTATTTGTTAGCCAATTCTACTAGACCCTTGGCAAGTTTTACCTGGTCATCCCCGTAGAAGTTAATGAATGGTCTTCTAGCATATCCTGCATTTATACCTGCTTCTCTTAGGACAGCCTTGATACCTGCTACCATGTTACCACCTGCTACTAGGTAGTTTATTATCCTTACGGCATTTTTCTGAAGGTCGTAAGCCTTTTTGACTTCGTTATTAGCTATAGCCTCATTTATTTGGATGAATAAATCTGGGATTAGGTTATAAAATGATCCTACTATACCATCTACACCTATTAGTAGGTTTGAGCTTGCTAGCTCATCTGCTCCACCATAGACCATGAAGTCTTCTCCACAAGCTTCCTTGATAGCTGGGATTTGGTAAATGTCTGAATTTGTGTATTTTACACCCTTGATATTTTCTATTTGGGATAGGTCTTTGATCATGTCTGCACTCATCATGCCTGCTAGTGGGACATTGTAGATTACCATTGGAATATCAACAGCTTCTGCTATATCCTTGTAGTAGTTATAGATTTGCTCGCTATTAAATCTCCAATAAAATGGTGGGACTGATGAAACGGCTGTAGCTCCAGCTTCTTCGGCTGCTTTTGCTAGGTCGATTGATTTTTTAGTTCCTATATCGCCTATATGAACTACAACTGGCACCTTTCCTTTTGCTACTTCTATTACAGCTTGAGATGATTTTTCCCTTTCTTCAGCACTCATCAAGAAGCCTTCTCCGGTTGATCCTGTTAAATATAGGCCGCCTATGTCAAATTTTAAAAGAAATTCTGTAAATTCTTTTGTAGCTTCTAGGTCTAGGTTTTCATTTTCATCAAATATTGATAGGGAAGCTGGTATTACTCCCCTGAAGTCTTTTAGTGTAAATTCGCTCATAATTTTCTCCTCTAATTTTTCTTGCTATAAAGGTGGCAAGCTACCTCGTGGTCTTCGTCTATTAGGACTCTTTCTGGGATTTCACTCTTACAAATATCCATGCACTTGCTGCATCTATTGTGGAATGGGCAGCCAGCTGGCTTATGGATTGGACTTGGCACATCCCCTTCTAGGACAATCCTTTTTGAATCAGCTCCCACTACTGGTATTGGGACAGCTGATAGGAGGGCCTGGGTATAAGGATGGGCTGGGTTTTTGTTAATCTTCTCGCTGGTAGATATTTCCATGATATTGCCTAGGTACATTACTATTATTCTATCAGAAATATATTCTACTACCGAAAGGTCATGGGCTATGAAAATATAGGTTAGGTCAAGCTCTTTTTGGATGCCTTGGAGTAGGTTTATTACCTGGGCCTGGATTGATACGTCTAGGGCTGATACCGGCTCATCCAGGATTACTACTTCTGGGGACACGCAGAGGGCCCTGGCTATACATAGCCTTTGCCTTTGACCACCTGAAAACTCGTGTGGATAGCGGTACATATAATCAGGTCTTAGGTTTACTCTCTTTAGCCTATCTTCTATGACCATGTCTATGTCCTTTTTCTGGTTGACCCCGTGGGCAACTAGGGGTGCCTTGAAGGAATCATAGATTTTTTTCATTGGGTTAAGGGCTGAATATGGGTCTTGGAAGACCATTTGTACTTCTTTTCTAAAATCAAAGAGCTCTTCTTTATTAAATTTGGTTACATCTGTCATCCTGCCGTGAAGATTGTATAAGACTTCTCCACCGGTTGGATTTTCTAGTCTCATTATAGACTTGCCTAGGGTTGTCTTTCCGCAACCAGACTCACCTACAACACCGACTGTCTCTCCACGTCTGACTTTAAATGATACCCCATCAACCGCCTTGACAGCTCCTGTTTGCTTTTTGAAAAAAGTGCCTTCATAGATTGGAAAATGGGTCTGTAGGTTTTTGACATCAAAGACAATTGTATCTTTTATTTCGTTTCTTACTAATAGGTCGTCATTTTTTTCTATAACTTTCTCATCTACCTTCATCTACGACCTCCTTTTCTCCCTCTAAGAGGAGACATCTAGCTGTGTGGTTACCTTCTACTCTGAAAAGTGGAATGTCTCTTTTTAGACATTCTTCTGTAGCATAGGCACACCTATTTGCAAACTCGCAACCCTTTACATAATTGGCTGGGTCTGGGGTTTCGCCTGGAATGGTTGATAGCTTCTTATTCCTATCCATCCCTGGTACTGGAACAGATTTTAATAAAAGCTTGGTGTAAGGATGGGTAGGGCTATTAAAAACATCTGCCACTTCCCCATATTCTATAACTCTTCCCATATACATGACTGCAACCTGGTTGGCAACTTCTGCTACAAGGCCCATGTTGTGGGTTATAAGGATTACTGACTTGCCTTCCTTATCTCTTAAGTCCTTCATAAGATCCATAATTTGGGCTTGGATTGTAACATCAAGGGCTGTGGTTGGTTCATCGGCTATTAAAAGATTTGGGTTATTTACCATGGCTATCGCAATCATTACCCTTTGTTTCATACCACCAGAAAATTGGTGAGGGTAATTATCAAATCTTGATTCTGCTTCAGGTATGCCAAGCTTTTTAAGCATTTCTATGCCGATTTGTCTAGCTTCTTTTTTGGAAATCTTCCTATGTTCTAGGATATTTTCTAGGATTTGGTCGCCTACCGTGTAGACTGGGTTTAGGGATTGCATTGGGTCTTGAAAAATCATTCCGATTTCCTTACCCCTAAGCTCTCTCATCTTTTTGCCGTAGGCTTTTTCCTTTAATATATCGACAGTCTTACCATCTTCCTTAAAAAATTCTGAGCTTCCTGAGCTTATCCTTGCCGTCTTTGGCAAGAGTTTGACCATGGAATTGACTGTGACTGATTTGCCGCAGCCAGATTCGCCTACTATTGATAAAATCTGACCCTTTTTAACATCTAGGCTTACGTTTTTTACTATTCTGTTGTATCTCTTTCCTACCTTAAATTCTGTGGATAGGTTTCTTAATTTGATTATATTGTCCATATTTCACCTAATTTCTTGGGTCTAGAGCATCTCTTAGGCCATCGCCCAAAAAGTTGATACTCATTACAAATAGGGATATAAAGAGGCCTGGTATTATCCATTGCCACTTATACATTTGGATGACTGTTATTGACTTGGCCGCATTTATTATCGTTCCCCAAGTTGGTACATTGGTTGGAACACCTAGTCCTAGGAAGGATAGGCCTGTTTCTTGGAGAATAAAATAGGCTATATTTATTGTTGTTGCTACAATTATTGGGCTTAGGGTGTTTGGTAAGATATCCTTAAACATTATAGCAAAGTCTGATATACCAAAGGCCTTGTTTACATCTACATAGGTTTCTTCTCTTAGCCTTAAAACTTCATTTCTTACTATCCTAAAGACTGTCATCCAGCCTATTAGGGTGAAAACTAAGATCATATTTGATACTGAAGGGCCAAGGATAGTTACAAGGACCATGACAAGGATTATCATAGGAAATGATTGTAAGACTTCTGATATTCTTATGAGGATGACATCTATTAGACCGCCAAAATATCCGGCTATTAGGCCAAATATTGTGCCAATGATGGATGTGGTAAGGGCTGATGATATACCAATTAGGATTGAAATCCTTCCCCCATAAAGAAGCCTTGAATATAGGTCACGACCTGTTGAGTCTGTTCCAAATAAGTGGCCGTTGCCTGGGGCTTGGTTTAGTTTTCCCATGTCTATTTGATTTGGATCATGGCTTGCAAGTAGGGGTGCAAAGATTGCTGATAGAATCATTAGCAAAACTATTACAAGTCCTACTATTGCCAATTTATTTGATAAAAACTTTTGCAAAGACCTCTTTGCCAAAGATGACTTTTTTTCTTTTTTCTCTACTAGATTTATTTCCGTCATAATTTCACCTACAATCTTATTCTTGGGTCAAGAATCGCACTTAGGACATCTACCATGAAGGAGATTACAAGCATAACTGTGGCTATGAGTAAGGTTGTGACCATTATTATCGGATAGTCACCGCTCGTTACAGCTCCCATGAGGGTTGAGCCTATGCCTGGCCAGTTAAATACTGATTCTATTACTACAGAACCTCCTATAAGACCTGGAATCCTGAGCATGATTGTGACTAGGATTGGTCCCATTGAGTTTCTGAAGGCGTGTTTCAAATAAACCTTCCATTCAGGTATGCCCTTGCTTCTGGCTGTTTTAATATATTCTTGATTCATTACTCCAAGCATGGAGTTTCTAGTGTACCTTAATACTGTTGCAATCATGGCTATGGATAGGGCTAGGGCTGGTAGGACTAAGTTTTTGCTCTTATCCCAAAAGCTTGTCATACCAAATATATTTCTTCCCCCAACTGGGAACCATCCGAGTGATAGGGCAAAGACAGATATGAGAACTATACCAAATAAAAATTCTGGTATGGATTGGCCGATTACACCTATAACCCTTGCTATATAGTCAATTGGGCCATTTTGGTTGACTGCTGATAGGATTCCTAAAACTATACCTAGGATTGATGATATGATTAGGGCTGCTAGGGCAAGCTCTACTGTCGCTGGTAGTTTTTGGGCTAGTATATCTTTTATTGGTTGTCCATTTATTATAGAATAGCCAAAGTCCCCCTTAACTACCTGGCCAATCCACCTGCCATATTGGATTAGGATTGGATCATCTAGGCCATATCTTGCTCTTAGTTCTGCTATCATCTGTGGGTCTCTAGCTGAGCCTGGTGGCAAGAGGTAGTTGATTGGGTCTATTGGCATAGCCTGGAGGGCAACAAATATTAGAAAAGAAATTACTACAAGCATTGGTATCATTTGTATTAATTTCTTTAGTATGTATTTAAAAATATTGCCATTTTTCATTTATTTTCTCCTTAAAGCGCAATTTTTCAAAATTTTAGGGGCAACAGTTGTCGCCCCTAATTGAATAACTATTTAAGCTCCCAATTTTCAAATCCGATGTCTGCTGCAAACCATGGATTTGTAAACTTAGCTCCGTTAGTATTTACATTGTCTGTATTTACTAATATTTCATTTTTAAGCATGAAGACTACTTCTTTTGATAGGTCTTCTGATTCGATTTTTTGAAGTTCTTTTAGGATTTCCGCTCTCTTTGTCTTGTCAGTTTCTTGAAGGAGGTCAGAATATAGACCTTCGTATTTTTTACCAACTTCTTCGCCAAATACTCTTACTAGGTTGTTATTGGCTGGAACATATTCTCCATACCATTCTTCATAGCCAAATGCTGATAGGCCTTTGAGGGCTATGTCATAGTTTCTTAGTTCCATAAGTTCTTGAGTAGCATCGCCTGCAAATTTTTGTACGTTTACTGGGATTCCAACATCTTGTAGGTTTTGAGCTATAGAGTTATAGAGGTCTACTGATGATTGGTCAGCCATGTAGTATCTAAATTCTAGTGGTTGATCTGCTTTGTAGCCGATTTCTTTTAGAAGCTCTTTAGCTTTTTCTGGATTGTAAGCGTATTTTTCAGCTTCTTCGTTTTTGTTATCAGCATCTTTTGCTGGTACACCGAAGGTTGATACTTCTGCAAGACCTGGGAAGAGGCTCTTGGTTAGGTTTTCTCTATCTATAGCGTAATATATTGCTTGTCTAAACTTAGGATTTTTGATCCATTCGCTAGCTGGTCTTTGGTCATTGCCTGTTTGGTTAAATACTAGGTAGTAGTAGAAAAGTGTGTCTACAGTTTGGCCTTCCCAGTTTTCTTTTTCAGAAACCGCTTGGATTTCTGTAGGTACCTTAGAATTAAATACGTCTGCTTGATCACCTAATACTGCATTTAATTTAGCATCAGATGGTACTATATTTACTACTACTGATTTGATTTTTGGTGCTTGACCTTCGTAATTTTCGTTTGGCTCAAGGGCTAGGTAAGAATCTGTTGCAACTTCTTTAACCTTGTACATACCATTTGTGATTGGGTTTTTCCAGAAGTCTGCTGTGTGATATTCTGTCATATCTACGCCTTCAAAGCCTGCCTTTGGAAGGATTGCAAATTGTGATAGGATTGGAATCATGTTACCAACAGATTTGTCCATTTCCATTGTTAGCTTGTTGCCTTCTACCTTTAGACCAGCAACTTCTTCTGCCTTGCCTTCTTTGTAGTCTTCTGCTCCCTTGATTGATGAGAAGGCTGATTTGTAAATTGAGTTAACCTTAGCTGCCTTTAGGGCACCTTCGATTGAGAATTTTACATCTTCTGCTGTAAGATCAGAGCCGTCTGACCATTTTAGGCCATCTTTAATGTTGAATTCATAGCTCATGCCATCTTCTGCCATTGTGTAAGAATCTAGAAGATCTTCTTTAAATTCTGTTAGTTCTGGATTTGCCTTAAATAGAGATCTGAAGGTTATAACCTTGTAGATATCTCCACGGTTCCACCAAGGTGTATCGAAGTTTGTACCTTCACCTTGTTTGTCAAATAGCATCCTTAGAGATTTTTCGCTAGACTCGTCTGTCTTTGCTGTCTCTTCTACCTTTGTTTCTTGCTTAGCATCTCCTGCTTCCTTGTTTTCTGGTGCCTTTGCGCCACCACAAGATGTTAGTAGCATGATAGCTGATAGGGCTAGGCCTAAAACGTAATTCTTTTTCATGTTCCCTCCTTGAAATTCGATTTCGTGATAAGGTTTTTTAAGTATATATGTAAGATTGAAGTTATAAGCTTATATACCTAAAAAACATTTTCCTAACTATCTACATTATAGGACATATTAAAAATAATTTCAAATTTTTTATTAATTTTGAAAGTACTTTTAGATGCTCTCTTATTTTTTATATTTTTTGCTAAAGATTCTTCTAATTCATCAGATATTCAAAGTCAAATTCTATATATTTTAAAAACTCTTTCTCTTCTAAACCATCCTTTTGTCTTTGTTCAAAAAGAAGGGCGAAGATATCGTCTTTTCCTGTATATTCTAGGCAGGAATAGGTGAAGTTTGTATCTGTGATTTGCTTTTGTCTAATGGTTCTTAGTTTATTTCCCTCGCCTACTTCCATGACCCTGATATAGCCATTGTTTCTTCCTGGCCCTTTGGGATTTGCCACTAGGATATATTCCTTGCCATCCTTGTCATATTTTAGGACTGATACCATGCAGAAGGCTTCTGAATCAAAATCTGTCTGACAAAGGGCTTTTTCAAAAGTCTCTCCATCATCGTATGAATATGAATACAGAATCCTATCCGATGTTGTCCTCGAAAATAGGATTAGTGTCCCATCATTTAGGCTTACTAGCTGGCTTTCACTTGTATTTGTGAGAGTTTTTCCATCTAGGGCAGAGTAGCCCTCTCCATCATTTACAGATTTTGACCTTGACCAGGTCTTGCCAAAGTCATCTGAATAAATAAGACAGGCATGTTCCCTTAAGTCATAGATATCATCCTTATTTTCTGTTGTGTAATAAAGAGGGATTAGGAGCCTGCCGCTTGGTAATTGGAGGCCTCTTCCCGGGCAGACTCCCATAAAGATCATCCTATCATCTGCTACAAAGTGGGATATATCAACAGGACTTGCCCATGTCTTGCCCCCATCTTCTGATTGGGTAAACCATAGGTAGGGTGTTTGGTGGACTCTAAGGATGGATGTCTCTGAATAAATATTTCCTACTAGCTTGTCACCCTCATAAATATTGCCCAGCTTATCAAAGGGATAGGAATCCTCCATACAAACCCTGTATGGACTTGGGGTATGGTCCATCCCATAGACTTTGCCATTTTTTATGTAGAACCTAGACTGGGCCTTTTCAAAAAGGAGGGTATTTCCGCTGTTATAGAATAAAATCGGATATTTTTCACCGCCAAATTCTACATAGCCTGTGCCTTTTTTGGATGTAAGGTAGTTGCCGCTTGACCTAAACTTATCAATTACCATGTAGACCTTATTGCCTGGTTCATAATAGGCTGGAGTTAGGTTGGTGTCTATGGTGTAGGTGGGATTGGCGTCTTTAAATCTTGGCTCCATAAAGGCTTTGAAGAGGCCTGAAAAATCATCATCACCCTTCTTTTTGATCCTTAGGGCTGGCTCTATCAGACCTCCCCAGTCGCTTTCACTTTCTAATCTTTGATCAGCTGCAGCCAAGAGGTCACCATTTTTAAGGAGAGCAAGGCTTGGTATCCTATAATATGGCGATTCCTCAAGGCCTGGATAAAATAAATCTATTGTCTGGCTTTTATACATAATACCTCCTTGGTAAAACATTTTCCTAATTTAATTATAGACTCTTGCAATTTATTTTCAATGACTAAAGGGTTTTTGAAAATACTTTTGCTTTCTTTAAAGACTTTGAAGAAAATCTCAAAGAAAAAAGCCCGCCTTGGGCTTTTGTTTTTAAAAATCATCTTGCATTAAATTTAAGGTTACTAGGAAGGACTTGTAGAAGCTGTCTATTGGCAAGAATTCCTTGTTTGAGTGGAAGTTGTGGGCTCCTGTGAAATAATTTGGGGTAAAGATTCCCTTTCTTGATAGGAAGGACCCGTCAGTTCCTCCTCGCATTGGGATTATTTTTTCTTCTATCTCTAGGCTTTTAAAGACCTCCCTAAGCCTTTCTACAGCGATTTTGTTTTCATCATTCATAGAGTCAGCTATATTGTCATAAACATCTGAAATTTCAATCTCTATCTGAGCTTTCTTGTATCTTTCTTTTAATAGGTCAGCTATTTTATAGAGATAAGCCTTGCTAGCCTCAAATTTTTCCCTATCGTGGTTTCTTATATTAAAGTCAAGCCTTAGATTAAGGACATCTGACTTTATATCTGTCATCCAAATATATCCTTCCCTATTTTCGGTATTTTCAGGCATCTTGGCTCTATCTAGCATAGAAATAAAATCGTGGGCTATCATGATTGGGTTTACTAGATTGTCCTTGGCTGACATTGGGTGGGCTGATACTCCTTTTATTTTGAGGGTCCCGCTTGCTGCATTGAAGGTCTCATAGACAAGTTCTCCAAGGGCGCAACAATCTATGGTGTAGGCATAGTCGACATTGAACTTATCAAAATCAATTTTTCTTGATCCCCTAAGTCCTATCTCCTCATCTGGGACAAAGGCTATGAAAATCTCACAGTGGTCAATCTCTGGATTTTCTTTTAAAAACCATAGGGCTGTCATAATATTGGCAATAGCCGCCTTGTTATCTGCCCCTAGGACTGACCTTCCATCTGTGAAAATTATATCATCACCAATATAATCTAGGATTTCGGGATTGTCCTTGACATAAAAGGTGATTTCTTCGTTTAATTTTATATCCTTGCCATCATAAGCTTTGATAAGCTGAGGGTGAATCTTATCTGATAAGCCCACATCGACCGTATCAAGATGGGCAACCCAGCCAATAGACCTGGATCTATCTCCCCTCCTAGGAAGCCTTGCCTGAACGACTCCAAAATCATTTACCTTTATATCTACTAGGCCCACGTCCTCTAAATCAGCCGCTAAGACCTTGGCCATCTCCCACTGACCAGGGCTTGATGGGACTTCTTCATTTTTATCATCAGACTGGCTAGGGATTGCCAGGTATTTTAGGAAATTTTCTACTAATTTATCTTTTATTATCTTTTCATTCATTATCTTCTCTTTTCTTTATTAGAGAAAAAACCACAGGCTGGCTGTGATTTCCTCTAAAGCCTAAAATCTTACTTGTTAAGGTCTAGGTTCTTTATATTTTTGTCATGGTCAATATAGTAAAGCTTGCCATCATGGGCTCTGTAGCCGTAGGATTCTAGGTCTTTTTCTATGGTCTCTCCTGTGAGATAATTTATTATATCCATCTTGAATAAATAAGCAGATTCATCTGAATTTACTGGATTTTGGATGATCATGTATTTGCCTATGAAATTGAGGGTTGATGAGTCTTCCAAGCTGTATTTTTCATCTTTTATGGTAAATTCATTTCCTTCTGATTTGAATATCTCATAGATAGGCTTACCCTTATCAAGGTATTTAGCCCCCATTACATATTGGACCTGGGTATCTTTTTCGATTAAATCTGGTTCTTGGTCAAAAGCCTTTTCTAGGTCAATCCTATAAAGATTTACAGTCGAATCCTTTTCAAGTTTTGAAAAAACTGCTTCCTTATCAGTGACTCCTAGGCCTATTATACTTTCCCAACCTATTGATCTTGTTCCTGTGTAGAGGTTTATCTTTCCACTGGCTAGGTTTACTTGGGCAAGACCTGACTTTTCGCTATTAAGCTTGTTATAATCATCACCGTCGTAGTAAGAATACATGCCATAGATCTTATCACCTATCATTGCCTTTGGCAAAAAGGCCTCGTTTTCCTTAAATTGATAAAGGGTGGTAATGTCCTTGCCGGCTATCTTTCTTATGGAAAAATCATGCTTAGGATAAGATCCTAGGACAAAGAGGTCACCTGAATAAGGAATATAGCTTGCTGAGTATTCCTTTTCGTAAGAAAGATCTTTTGTATTAAAGCCTAAATCCTTGAGGACATCTATCACCTGACCATCCTTGATGCTTACTAAGTCGTAGTAGGAGAAGAAATAATCATCCTCTCCTAGGGCCTTAGCATCTTGATTCTCATTTGAATTTTCTAAAGATCCTTCTGGCTTATTTTCAACTTGGTTTTCTATTTTTTCTTCAGACTTATTAGCTTGGTTGACACTCTGGTCTTTTTGGCCGCATGCTACTAGGCCTAGGGCAAGAATTGTAATAAGAATTTGCTTTTTCATCAGTTACTCCTTAAGGCTTCTATAGCTGATAATTTGGTAGCACGTCTAGCTGGAATATAGCCTGCCATGACCCCTACTAGGGCAGAAAATCCTACTCCCACTAGGGCAAGACCTGGGCTTATGGAGATGATTTCTCCCCCATCACCACCGAAGAATCCTCCCCCTTGGGTTAGATTATTTATGACCGATCCTGCTCCAAAGGAGATCATAAGGCCAATCACTCCTCCAAAAAATCCTATAAAGCCTGATTCTATCAGAAACATGGACCTTATGTCAGCTATTGATGCTCCGATTACCTTCATGACGCCGATTTCTTTTTGTCTTTCATAGATTGACATGAGCATGGTGTTTATGATGCCTATGGCTGACACTATGAAGGCCACAGATCCGATTCCACCTAGGATTAGGGTGACTTGCATGGTTTGCTTTTTGATCTCTTCTGCAGAGCCTGCCTCTGATTGGGTCTTAAAGCCTGCCTTTTTTATGTTATTTTCAATTGTTTCTAGATTATCTACATCATCTACTATGACCCTTAGCTTTTCATAGGTTACCTTATCTGACTTATCGATTATGGTTTGGCCGGTTTTTTCATCAAATGATCCCATCTGTGGGGATTCTAGCTTGGCATCTTCTTTTTTAAGCTTTTTATAAAGGCTTTCGTTGATGTAGGATGTCCATCCCTTGAGCAGGGAGGCATTATTTAGCTTGCCAGCAATTTTTACCGGCACATCTACATAGGTTGGCTTTGAGCTTTCCTGATTTTCTTCATCATTGCCAAAGTGGACCCCATCATCTTCTTGGTCCATATAGCCAAGTCTAATGCTAAATTTGTGGTCATTGAAATTAAAATCATCTGCACTTCCGGTAGATGACCAGCCCCCACCAGGCATTACTTCTATTTTATCAACCCTGGCCTGCTGGCTAAGTATTAGCTTGTCAGAATCTGATGGACTTAGGCTCTTACCCCATTCAAACATATCAGGGCTAAGCATGGCAAAGATTTCATCAGGTATGACTTCAAAACCGCTTGATAGGGCGTAGGACTTGCCATCATCTATGACTAGGTCTGACCAAAATTCTTTGGATGGGACTACAGCCCTTACTCCCTTGATTTTTTTAAGTTTATTAATATCTGCTTCCTTGACTTCGATCCTGTCATCTTGCTGGTCATTTACTATAGATATGCTAGTTAGACCGCCAAATGATTCTATCATCTGCTTTTGAGAATTTGAAATGCCGCTGGCGAAGGCTAGCATGAGTATGATTGATGTTGCCCCTATGACTACTGAAAGGACTGTAAGGATTGTCCTTGACTTTCTCCTGGAGAGATTTCTTAGAGCCATTAGGAGCCTGTCACTAATCTTCATCGTCTATTAGAAGCTCCTCATCTTCTTTTTTGTGTTTTCTCTTCCTATAAAGTACTACTGATAATACTATTATGGCTATGAGGCCTATCCATATAAATGGGGATGTAAGTAAAGATCCTCCGCCTTGATCCATACCCTGGTCCATGGATGGGTCATAGGCTCCCATTTCTCCATTTTCTCCTGGCATAGCCTCTTCTCCCATGCCAGCTCCTACTTCTTTGTTGAAGTCTAGGGTTTGAGTGTGGAGCTTGCCTGTGGAGTCCTCGTAGGAGAGCATGATTTGGCCTTCTATTTCGCCCTCCCTAAGAGGGGTGGCTGTGAAAGAAAATGTCTCTTGGGTTCCTGTCTTAAAATTACCTATGAATTTCCTGTCATTGTCTATCTTTATACCCTTGCCTATGACATCGCACATGAAGGTGGATAGGTTATCCTTGCCGGTGTTATAGATATTTACAGACATTTCTGTAGGTTGGCCGACAGCTAGGTCTTCTGATTTAACATTGCCCATGGTCACCCCAGCCCTTTGGACAACTGGAATTCCTATTGCTTCAGTACTCTTGTATTGGTTGCCGTCAGCATCTTCATATTCTATGGTCATATTTATGACGTAATTTCCTGCTACAGCATTTGGAAGGACATTCATCCTTATCTGCCTGTGGGCGGTATTCCATGGATAGAGGGCTGCTACATAGAATGAATTTGATTGGTTAACTGGCGAAAATACAGACCCATCTGAGACCATGGAGGAATTTTCACCTGTGTTTTGAGGTTGAGCTCCTAGGTTTTGCTCAATGGTGGCCTTTAGGTTGTAGATGGTGTTTTTGGAATTGGTATTGTATAGGTCAAAATATAGGTCAAAGGACTTGCCAGCCTCGGCTATTTTTGGCTCTAGCCTATAGGCTGATATCATTATCTTTGGTTGGTTTTTGACATTTACGGTCATTTGTTCATTTGTATTTTCACTCATTTGTAAGTACCTCATCAATTGTTAGTTTTTCGTGAATTTTATCTAGCTTGCCATCTCTCATGAAAAGGGTCTTGTCGGCAAATTCTGTCATTTCATCATCATGGGTTACCATAATAAAGGTTTGTTTGTTTTTCCTTGTGATATCTTTTATAAGCTGCATTATCTCAAAGCTTGTCTTGGTGTCAAGGTTGCCTGTAGGCTCATCGGCAAATATTATAGGAGGTGCTCCTACAAAGGCTCGGGCAATGGATACCCTCTGCTGCTGGCCGCCTGAAAGCTCATTTGGCTTATTATAAATCCTGTGCTCAAGGCCTACTGCCTTTAAGATTTTAATAGCTTCTTTTTTCCTCTCCTTAGCATCTAGGCCCTTAAAGGTAAGGGGCAAGGCCACATTTTCCCAGGCTGACAAATAAGGAAGTAGGTTGTAGGATTGGAAGACAAAGCCTATGTTTAGGTTTCTAAATTTGGTTATTTGGTCTTCTGTCAGTTTTGTAAGGTCAATCTTACCATATTCAATAGAGCCTTTTGTCGGCCTTTCAAGACCTGCCAACATGTTTAAAAGAGTGGATTTTCCTGATCCAGATGTACCAAGAAGGGCAACAAATTCTCCCTTTTCTATGTCTAGGTTTATCCCGTCCAGGGCCTTTATAATAGACCCTCCGACCTTATAATATTTTTTAAGATTTCTTATCTTTATTAAGCTCATCATCTTTCCTTTGGTAGTGGGGATTTAGGTCTGTCATGTAAAGGTCGTAGGCTGGCTTATCTATGATAATATCAATCTCCCCAATGGATTTTCTTACATTATCTTCGGTGAATTTCTTCTTAAAATCATAGAGTCCATCGGTCCCATCAGTCTCAAAAATCCCACCCATGTCGTAGTAATTTACACCATTTTCTATGCAATATTTAATCTCTTCAAAATTTATCTGATAATTTTGGCTCATGTCCTTATGCTTATCAGATGATCCCCCATAAAGGGAAGTAGCCCAAGTGCCATATTTTATCAGAAGAGATGAGCAAACCGGCTCATCTTCATAAAAGCAAACAGAAAGCCTTGATTCATCTTCATAGAGGTCGTAGAGGTCTTTCATATAATCAAGAGGCCTATGGCCAATCCCTGCCCTTTCTGACGTTTCTACAATTTGTTCATAGAGGATATTTATCTCTTCTTTTGGCAGAATTTTCGTAACAATTCCATCCCTATATGATTTTCTGATATGTTTTCTAGTATTTTTGGAAAAGGTCGCCATTATTTCATCTTCACTTCTTCCCTTTACGTCTAGGACCATATTTAGAAGGGGTTGGCTTGATTTTTCCTTATCAAAACGGACCTTTAAGCCATTTTCCTCATATAGCTTTACTAGATTTTCATCATAGACATAATATGGGTCTAGCCTTAGCAAAAACCCGTCATTGGCCTTTGCAAAATCGCTCGCCTCACCTATTAGACTTTTGATAGATTCTATATCATAAGGATCACAAACAGGACCCCTTGGACCATAGAAGAAATTCTTGCCTGTTTTTTTATCCCTTATATATATGACAGATAAGGCTGCCTTTATCTTACAGTCTTCTTCTATATAAAAATATACACTCTCCCAAGTCTTTTTAAGCCTTGCCCAACGCATATCTTGTTGGAAATGGCCATAGGGAGATGTTTTTATAAAGTTGTTATATTTTGTAATTTTATCTTTATCTTTTAAATCAAGTATCATTTTTTACCTCAATTCTTAATGTTTGGTCTATAGTAATACACTTACGATAATTGTATCACAGTAAAGGTACATAGGCAAGGACTTAATCTAAATAATATTGATATTTATATGCAATAACCCTTAAATTTTTTGTAAGAAAAAAGTCCTATCTCTAGGACTAAAAATAATTTATCTCTTCTTTTCCAGCTCTAAAATCCCAAAAGACCTCCCTGCATTCTCCCTCATAGATTTTTAGGATATGGTTCATGGACATGGATTTGGGATTGATCTTTTTGAAGTCTTCATAATCTTGCCAAAAAAGCTTGCCTTCCCTATTATCTGTGATAAGGTCTCCTTCAAAATCGCTTGTTTCATAAAGAAGGCCCACATCCTTTCTCTCATCAGTGATCCAAGTGATGATGCCGACAAGCTTTGGATTTTTGATATCTAGGTTGGTTTCTTCTTTGGCCTCCCTTATGGCTGCATCTTCAAAGGATTCTCCCTCTTCAACCTTGCCTCCAGGAAAAGTGAGTCCCTCCCAGCCATATTTTTTGACCTTGTCTAATACCAGGACCTCGCCTGTGTCTTTATTATAAATTTTTATCATGTTCATTAGTAATACTTGCATTTTTATACCTCTCTTAGAGATTATACAGACTTAAAAAGAGGCTAGCAAATGCCAGCCCCTCATTAGTCTATAATCTTTCTAGACTTATTTTAACTTTCTTATCGTTTAATTCTAGATCTTCACCATCAAGTTCTGCTTTTGATAGATTTTCTGCTAGGGTTTCTTTTTTGATTACTTCCGCAAACTTTTCAAGAGAGCCTGCAAGGTCAGGATCAGCATCAAAAGCAATATTTATCCTATCTGTAACCTCAAAACCAGAGTCTTTTCTTAGGTTTTGAATTTTTGAGATAAATTCTCTAGCATAACCTTCATCTCTTAAATCTTCTGTGATTTCTGTATCTAGGATTACAAAGACATTGCCATCTATTTCCACATCAAAGCCTTCCTTGGCTGAGATTCTGATGTCTAGATAGTCCTTACTTACTTCGAATTCTTCACCGCCTAGTTCTACCTTTACTGGGCCTTCTTCGACCTTTTCTATAAAATCTTTGGCATTTGTTGTTGCAAGGTATTTAGCAAAGTCGTTTACCTTGGATTGGAAAATCCTACCCACTACCCTAAAATCTGGTTTTAGGAAGTAGTTCATAAATTCTGATAGGTCATCTTCAAAGTCGACTTCCTTGATATTTAGCTCTTCTTTTATAAGTGGAAGGAGATTGTCTAATCTTTCCTTATAAGATCCATCTACTACAATCTTTGATAGAGGTTGACGAACCTTGATTGCTTCTTTTTCTCTTGAAGCACGGCCTAGGTTTACAATCTTTCTTACAAGGTCCATGTCAGCTTCGATTTTTTCATCGATTAGGCTTTCGTTTGCTTCTGGCAAGATTTGGGTATGAACTGTTTCTTCGCCTGTTAGCTTCTTAAAGACTTCCTCTGCTAAGAATGGTGTGATTGGCGCTATTAGCTTGGCTAGGGTCACTAGGACATCGTAAGTTGTCTTATAAACTGCCTTTTTAGAATCAGTCATATCTTGAGACCAGAATCTCTTCCTATTTCGTCTGATATACCAATTTGATAAATCTTCTACTACAAAGTCATTTATCTCGTGAACTACCTTATTGAAATCAAAGCTATCCATATAAGAATCGTAGTCTTTGATTAGGCTGTTAAGTCTTGAATATAGCCATTTGTCTATATTGTCAAGTTTTACATCAGAAAATCCTTTGATATCCTCTAGGCTTAGGCCATCTGTTCCTGCATAAAGGGCAAAGAAATTGTAGACATTTTCAAAAGTTCTGAAGAAGTTGTTTTTAACTTCTACTAGGCCTTTTTCGTCAAATTTGGTTTGCATCCAAGCTGGTGATACGTATAGGGAGTAGAATCTTACCGCATCTGCCCCATATTTATCAAAGAGGGCGAATGGGTCTAGGGTGTTGCCCAAAGATTTTGACATCTTTCTGCCGTTTTTATCTACTACTAGGTCATTTACAAGGACATTTTTAAATGGAGCCTTGCCAGTGGTTATTGTTGAAATAGCCATTAGTGAGTAGAACCAGCCCCTTGTTTGGTCGATTCCCTCGCAGATAAAGTCTGCTGGGTAGTAGTCATTCTCAAATAATTCTTTGTTTTCAAATGGGTAGTGGAGTTGGGCAAATGGCATGGATCCTGAGTCAAACCAAACATCCATTACGTCTGGAACCCTAGACATGGTGCCCCCGCACTTGTCACACTTGATATGGACATCATCTACATATGGTCTGTGTAGCTCTATATCTTCTGAAATATCCTCTATTGCACGCTCTTTTAGCTCAGCACGACTGCCTACTGTATCTGTGTGGCCGCACTCACATCTCCAGATATTAAGTGGTGTACCCCAATATCTAGACCTAGATATTGCCCAATCCTTGACATTGGCTAGCCAATTGCCAAATCTCTTCTCACCTATTGTTTGTGGGAACCAGTTTACTCCATCATTATTTTCTACCATCTTATCTGAGAACTTGCTCATTTCGATATACCAAGATGGTCTTGCATAATAGATTAGTGGTGTGTGGCATCTCCAGCAGTGTGGATAGTTATGCTCCATTGTTTCCTTGGCAAATACTTTGCCTTCTTCTTGTAAATGTCTCCAGATTTTCTCGTTGGTATCGAAAACAAATTCACCCTTCCAAGGGGTTGTGGTAAATTTACCTTCTAAATCAACTGGTTGGACGAAGTCTAGGTCATATTTTCTACAAGCTTGGTAGTCGTCCTCACCAAAGGCTGGTGCTATGTGGACAATACCAGTACCATCTTCTGCTGATACATAGTCAGCTAGGATGACCTTAAAGGCCTTGCCTGGTTGGGTCTTAACATATGGCATCAATTGCTCATATTCTAAAAGCTCAAGGTCAGTACCTTTCATTTCCTCGACAAGTTCATAATCTCTCTTATCCATAAGTTTTCCCATCAGAGATTTGGCCATGTAATAATAGCAATCATCTTCTTTATCAAAAACTTTTACATAAGTTAATTCAGGATTTACAGCAAGGGCAAGGTTTGATGGCAAGGTCCATGGAGTTGTGGTCCATGCTAAGAAATATTCATTGTCAGCATCTTTCTTTTTGAACCTAACTGTAAGGGTGATGGTCTTTTCAAATTCATAGCCTTGGGCTACCTCGTGGCTGGCAAGACCTGTACCACATCTTGGACAATAAGGCATAACCTTGGCACCTTCATAGATTAAACCTTCCTTGAAGGCCTTATCTAGAAGCCACCACTCACTTTCAATGTAGTCATTGTTCATGGTTACATATGGGTGGTCCATGTCGTAAAGATATCCCATCCTATCTGACATGTCTCTCCACATATCAGAATATTTCCAAACAGATTCCTTACATAATTTGTTAAATTTCTCTATGCCGTATTCTTCTATGTCGTTTTTATCATGAAAGCCAAGTTGCTTTTCTACTTCGATTTCAACCGGAAGACCGTGTGTATCCCAGCCGGCCTTTTTAAGGACTCTGTAGCCTCTCATGTTCTTATAGCGGCTTGTCATATCCTTTAGGGTTCTGGCTATAACGTGGTGGATGCCTGGCTTACCATTTGCTGTTGGAGGGCCGTCATAGATTACATAATCTTTCCCGTCTTTTCTTGTTTCAAACGTCTTATCAAGAAGGTCAATATCTTCCCAAAACTTTTGGATATGGGCTTCTCTTTCTCTGACATTTTTACTGTTAATTTCTTCAAAATGATGATTGCACATATGATTTCCTTTCTAATAAAAAAGGACCGTCCATACAGACGGTCCACTTATTTCCTGATTTGCTCTTAAGGATTGGCATTCCTACTAGGCTACTTATTTCACCTAATAAACAATAAAGATGATCTTCACTCATATCTCCCCTAGCATTCTCACCAACCATGCCTCTCTGAAGCTTTGATATAAGTTACTCTTCTTTATATAGTCTAATCTATATACTTTCTCAAATAGTGTACTATTTTACTTGCTTTTGTCAAATTTTAAAGCGACCTAGATATGTCTTTTTATTTTAAATTTCTCCATGCTAAATATGTCGTAGGCATCGACATTGGCCCTTTTCTTGGCATCTTCAAACATCTGAAAGTCTGTCTCATAATCTTCCCTAAAGACTAGGGCTGGATTATTTGAGTAATTTAAAAGTAGGCCTGAGTAAACGCCAAAGTCTTCAAGCTTTTCCATTGCTTTTACCTTTGTTACCTCCAAAACTTGGATATAGATATCGTCTAATTCATCAAGTCTTAGGGCAAAGGCATTGTCAAATACGCCTAGATTTACTGCTTCATAGATTATATCTAAGGCTATATTTGACCTGGTTGGGTAGATTGAGCCAGACCTTTCTGTCCTATCACCCTTGGTAATTTGGATTAGGACACCGTTGTGGTTGTTTTTTAATTCCTCGTCATATTTTTCTAAATACTTGCCATTTTCAAGATAATATCTTATAGATTCGAAGGCAAGTTCTACTAGCTTATCCTTATGCATTTAATTCTTCCTCTATGTCCTTTGCTATATTTTTTGGCTTTTTGGCTGAGCCGTATCTTTTAACAACATTTCCATTTTTATCTATCAAAAACTTGGTGAAATTCCACTTTATGGCAGGGCCTGCTAGTCCGCTCTTTTGGCTTTTTAGGAAGGTGTAGAGTGGGTCTTCATTGTCTCCATTTACATCTATCTTATCAAACCTATCAAAGCTTGTTCCAAAATTAAGCTCGCAAAAGCCATTAATTTCTTCTATATCTCCAGGTGCCTGAGCTCCAAATTGATTTGATGGGAAGTCTAGAATTTCAAATCCCCTATCCTTGTATTTTTCATAAAGTTCTTCTAAGCCTTCATATTGTGGGGTAAAACCACATTTTGTAGCAGTATTTACTATAAGTAGGACCTTGCCCTTATATTTTTCAAGAGAAACCATTTCTCCTTGATCATTTTTTACCTTAAAATCATAAACTGTAGTCATTTTAATCTCCTTATCACGATTAACTTATCTCCTATATTATACGACTTTTCCAGATAAATTCAGTTGACAAAAGATTTAAGTAGCATATATTATAAGCATATCATAAACTTTATATGAGAAAGAGTAGTGCAGATAATCAAGCAAAGAGAGCTTCGTTGTGGTGAAAGAAGTGGAGAGAGTTTGTATGAAGATGGTTCTCATTTAGGATTTCCCGATATTAGGGATTTACGTCAGCTTACGTTACAGAGCGAGAGTATGTTAGTACTCGGTGAGATTATATGAGTGATTATATAATAATTTAAGGTGGTACCGCGATTTTACGCCCTTGTTATTCCTATAGGAATAATGAGGGCTTTTTTTAAGCTTATGATAAATATTATAAAAGAGGTAAGAAAAATGACAGATAAAAGAAAAGAAAACATCGACACCCTTTGCCTAAGAGCAGGCTATGAAATTGAAAATGGTGGAGCGAACATCCCACCAATCTCCCAATCTACAACCTTTAAATACAATTCTACCAAGGAAGTTGCAGACCTATTTGACCTAAAAGAAGCAGGATTTTTCTATACCAGGCTGGGCAATCCTACAGTAGATGCCCTAGAAAAAAGACTAGCCGCCCTTGATGGAGGCGTAGCAGCAGTAGCCACAGGCAGCGGCCAGGCTGCAAATCTTCTTGCAATAACAAATATAGCAGGAGCAGGAGACCATGTCATAGCCCTAAATAACATCTATGGAGGAACCTACAACCTCATAGGCACCACCCTTAAAAATTTTGGCATAGAAGCTACTTTTGTTCCTTGTAATGACATAGATGCCCTAAAGGCAGCCATCAAGGATAATACCAAGCTAATTTTTGGAGAATCCCTCACAAATCCAAAGGCAGATGTCCTAGACATTGAAAAATACGCAAAAGTAGCCCACGAGAATAATATCCCACTAATCTTAGACAACACTCTAGCAACCCCAGCTCTCCTCCGTCCAATAGAGCACGGTTGTGATATAGTAACCTACTCATCAAGCAAATACCTAGATGGTCATGCAGCAGCCATGGGTGGAATCATAGTAGATAGCGGAAATTTCGACTGGAAAAAGGGAGATTTCAAAGTCCTCACAGAAAAGGATGAATCCTACCACGGCCTAGTCTTTGCAGACCATTTCGGAAAGGCAGCCTATGCAGCAAGACTCCGTACAGTAGGCCTACGTGACCTAGGCACAATCCAATCACCATTTAACGCCTACCTCACCCTCCTAGGCCTAGACACCCTAGCCCTAAGAATGGAAAGACACAGCCAAAACGCCCTAGCCGTAGCAGAATTCTTAGAAGATAACCCATATGTAGATAGGGTATCCTACCCATTTTTAAAATCATCTGCCTCTTACGACCTAGCCCAAAAATACCTAAGCGGAGGAGCAGGGGTCCTATCCTTTGAGATAAAAGGCGGAAAAGATGCAGCAGTCAAATTCATAGACTCCCTAAAATTAGTAAGACTAGCAGTCCACGTAGCAGATGTCAGAAGCCTAGCCCTCCACCCAGCAAGCTCCACCCACAGACAATTATCAGATAAAGAGCTTGAAAGTGTAGGAATCAGCCCAAGCCTTATTAGATTATCAATAGGAATAGAACATATCGACGATATAATCGCAGACTTAGGCCAAGCTCTTGAGAAAGCTTGCTTAAAGCAAAATTAACATTTAATTTTAGGGGGCTTTGCCCCCTAATTTTTTAAGTCCTATTTATTTTTATCGAGCTTTCCCAAATATTTCATAACTGTAAGGCTATCTTTGTATAGGTCGTTTAAATCTCTTTTTTCTACGTTAAAGGCTAGAGTAGTGTTGAAATTCTCATTTTTAAAGTTACTTATATTATTTAAGGCTTCGCAGACTGTGAAGAAATCTATTCCTTCATTGTATAAGCCTAAGCTTTTTGATATAAGTATCCTATTTTTCTTTGATTTGATGGTATCATCGTCAAAACAGGAATATATCATATTAAATACTCTTTCAGCATCACTTATATTAATTTCCCTCAAATTAACTAGTCTATTTGCTTCCTTTACAGCATTTCCTGCACCGACTGAGTTTGCAAATATCTGTGTCCCTATAACTTTCATATAAGCATCATTTATCTTCATTGTATCAGGATTAACTTTGCTAGTAGCCTTTAAAAGGTCGAGTCCTTTTATAAGGTTGCCATCTTCATCAGATATATATCCATCGAAATTCACTGCCATTCCCACCGATATCATATCATAATGAAAGATATACTTTTTATCAGCAAACTTTATAGTTTTATCAACTGATTCATCTTTGATAGAAGATATGATTTCTTTGGCTAGAGAAATATCTCTTAAATGCGAAGATAGGCGGCTTAAGCTCTTAAAATCACTTTTTGTATACTTGCTAGATTCTGCCACCTTTATATTTTCTAGAAATTTTAAATAGGTCATTGTCTCAGCGTAGTCAAACCACTTATCTCTTAATTCTATAGTAGCTTTATCGTATTTACCTGGCTTATATATGTCTTGTATAAAGGCATATTTATCTCTTGATTTTGTATTTATATCTTTGATCTGGCCCATATATGATCTAAACTTTGTCTCTCTTAAATAATCTCCAGAGGAAATTTTCTTCATATTATTATTAAAGACCGGGTTTAAACAATATGTGTATTTTTCAGATTTATTTTCTCCATCTACAATTTGAATAGAAAGAGAAATGGTCCTATCCTTGCCCCAATCAAAAAGCAACCACTGCTTAACTTCTATATCAATTGGTTTTTCACTAATCAAGTAGCCATCCTTATCTTCTTTAATAAATTCCATAGCCTTTACTATTATTCTAGCTGTTGGAGGATAGTCCTTATAATTTAGGACTCTTAATGATATATTTCTTACATAATCTAGGCCATCCTCTGCCCCAACTATGGAGATGATGGGTTTTACATCTTTAACATTTGCCCTTAATTTAGGATTAATTTTATCATTCGCTTCAATCTCAACCTGTTTTTCTTCATCAATTTTCTTATTATCTGCTTTTTCTTCTATTTTTTCTTCAGCTATTTTTTGTTCAGAATTTTCCTCTTCATTTTCTAGATTAATAGGTTCTTCAATAGTTGAATTTTCATCACTTTTCTCATTTAGGTCAATTTCTTCTGAAGCATTGGCAGAATTTTTTTCAAATTGCCTATCGACTTGATAATATTTATAATATTCTATTCCTTCTTGCAATGATCCGCCCATTTCTGTGTATTCATGGTAATAATATTTGTTAGCGTAGGTGTCCACATCTTTATAAAAGGTCGCCACCTTTGTAGAAATATCAGGCTCATAGACCTTGTTATTTGCAACAGAATATATATAGCAATCTGAATTACTTGAGCCGTAATTTTCTTCTATGGCGAGGTATTGGTCATCCCCTGCATCAAAGGCCCCTTCATTTAAGATTTTGTAATAACCACCACTATCAGCATAAGGCTTCATATCTATCAAATCTTTGACCTTGCTTATATTTAAGTCTTCATCTACAAAGACAAGTTCAGGCTTATAATCTTTATTCATAGCTACTACAAAGGCAGCAAGCTTGCCATTATTATCGTAATCTGCTATATAGACTTCTTCCTTGCCTTCTTGCTGAGATATATTGAGATTTTCCCTTATAAAATTAAGCATTTTAGCATAGGCATCTTTATCTTCGATGCTAGAGCTCCTTGTTTTAGGGCCTACTGCTATGTTTTTATTATTGGCGAAGTTTTCCTTGGCAACTTCGTTATATTTTTCTATGCTAAGGTCAAAAAGTTCTACAGGTCTTAATTTTTCTCTGAAGTCGTTTAATTCCTCCAGGCTGAAATCTTCTTTTGTATCATCAAAAATCATTAGCCTATCAAAGTTATCAACCCCGTTTGGATAATTTTCGTCAATTTTTTCTATTGGTGGTTCTGAATAATAGTCTGCGTAAAGCTTGGTGGCTTTTCCCTTGCTATCAGCTGTGTATAGAAAATTTGCCATAAGCCTATCATCTACCTTGTTTATGCCATATATTTCATCTTGATAATAAGAAGAATCCGCATAAAGATTACCTTCTTCATCAAAGTATAAATTTTCTGGCTGAAAGCTTATCTCTGATCCACCTAGATAGCCCATGGTGTTGTATTTTCCATCTCCTAAATATTGGACAATCACTATTGATGAAAACATCTTGGATTTTTCTTTTAAGACTAAGAGAGGGTATTTAAAATCCTTATGGTCTATGAGGTTAAAATAATAGGACCCGTGTTGGTATGAAGTTTTAAAATACTTTCCATCAACATAGGTATCATCATTTAGATAAGTAATTATGTGAGAATTATCCTCTGTCGAAATATAATCCCTAAGGGGTAGGTCAGAATTTAATATGTCCCTATAGCAATCTATAAAAGATAGGTCATCATAGGTCTTCTCCTCATTTTCCACAATATTTTCATTTTGTACCTTGCTTTCTACATTTTCTTCTTTTGGATAATCTTCCTCAATATTAGGATTTTCATTACTTGATTGATAATTTTGATTCTCCTGGTCATTTCCCTTATCTTGATCAACAACCTCATCCACCTTATCCTTCACAACTTGGCCTAATTGCGACAAATCATCAGTAACTTCATCAACTTTTGTTTGATAATCACAAGATGTAAAAACAAAAACCATACAAGCAATTAAGAGTATTTTTTTCATAGACAACCTTCCTTATTTATCTCTTTAGCTAATTATATCACATAATTTAGGTTAAATGAATAAGATCTCTTGCAAACATTGTGTAAGTGGCCTTAATGAAATGAAATAATACTTTTACCTTGGATAAAAAAAAGGTCTTAGGGAAGGTACCCTAAAACCTTATTTTTTTACCAAGCTGGTATCCAAGATCCTTTTGTTATTCTCTCGTAATCAGCTTTTGTTTCGTCTGTTTGGTAGTATTTTACGAATTCTTTGTATCTTTCATTGTTTTCGTCTTCTTTTCTTGCTGCGATTATATTGATATATTGTTTTACTGATTCGCTTTTTGGATTTTCTTCATAGATTATTGTCTTTCTATCTAGGCCTGCATCTAGGGCGAAGGTGTCGTTTACTGCTGCTGCGTCTACATCATCTAGGCTTCTTGATGTTTGTGATGCGTCCATTTCGATTATTTCTAGGTTCTTTGGATTTTCTTTTATCTTATCTAGGCCTACAATCTCGCCTGGTTCACCTTCTACTTTGATAAGTCCTGCATCTTGAAGGAGGAATAGGGCTCTTGAGCCATTTGATGGGTCATTTGGTATTGCTATTCTTGCTCCTTCTTCTAAGTCATCTAGGCTTTTTACCTTATTTGAGAATAGGGCAATTGGTGCTAGCATTGTATCGCCGATTGATACTAAATCACTTCCCCTGTCTGCGTTAAATTCGTCTAAGAATTTGTAGTGTTGGTAGGCGTTTAGGTCTATATCTCCTGCTAGAAGGGCTTCGTTTGGTTGGTTGTAGTCTGCAAATTTGACTAGCTCTATCTTATCACCTGTTCCTTCTTCATATCTTTTTATAACTTCTTCTAGGACTTCGTTGTATTCTCCTACTACACCGATTTTGATTGGGCCTTTGTCATCTTTTTTTTCTGCTTTTTCTGCTGTCTCTGTCTTTGGTGCCTCTGCTGCCTTTTCTTCTGTCTTGCTGTTAGATCCGCAAGCTGTTAGTGTTGCCACTAGACCTAGGGCTAGGGCGATTTTTGCTGTTAATTTCATTATTTTCTCCTTTATATTTTTATGAATTTGAGTAACGTTCCAACAATATATATTAAAATCTTTTAGATTAGTGACTTGTTTTTCTTATTAGGTAGTTTGCTATAGCCTGGATGATATAGACTATTACAAGTATTAGTACTACTGCTACCACTACCACATCATCTTTGTATCTTTGATAACCTAGGGCTATGGCCAAATCTCCTATACCTCCTGCACCGACTATGCCTGCCATTGCTGTAAGGCCTAATAGGGAGATTAGGGTTATGGATGATGCCCTGATTAGGCTTGGTAGGCCTTCTCTTAGGTATACTCTTATTATTATCTCAAAGGGGCTTAGCCCCATGGCATCTGCCGCCTCTATCTTGCCCGGTTCTACTTCTGCTAGGGCTTGTTCTACTTGCCTTGCAAAAAATGGAGCTGTTGAAAATACTAGGGGTACTATGGCTGCTGTTGGCCCTATCCTGGTATTTACAATTGCCTTGGTTATTGGGACTACTAGGGCTATCATGATTACAAAGGGTATGGCCCTAAAGAGGTTGGTTAGCTTATCTAAAATGCTATAGATTGTTTTATTTTCTAAGATCCTTCCCTTATCTGTAACTACCATTATCACCCCAAGGATTAGTCCAAGGATGCCTGCAAATATAGCAGATACGATTAGCATGTAGAGGGTTATCCCAAAGTCACTTATTATCCTATCTTTAATCGATAGAGAATAATCAAAGAATCCCATCCTTACCTCCTAAAATTTCTATGTTTGTCTTCTTATCCTTTAGGTAGGCCCTTACCTGGCTTAGGTTTTTGTCATCGCCCTTTATGGTTACGATGAGGTTGCCTACTGGTGTTCCATTTATAAATTCGATGTTGCCTGCAAGGATATTGGTTTTTATACCAAATTTCTCATTTAGCTCATTTATGATTGGCTCTGTTGTGGCATCTCCCAAGTAGTCTAGCTTGGCTAGTTGCTCATCTGCCTTTAAAATTCCAAGGTTAGCCTTTACTTCCTCTATTGTCTCCCTGGTGTTGGTACTGGTTTCAACAAATTCTTTGGTTAGGTCATTTTGAGGATTGGCGAATATTTCTAGGGTTGTGCCCATTTCAATGATTTCTCCACCCTGCATGACTGCACATTTGTTGCAAAGGTCCTTTACCACTTCCATCTGGTGGGTTATTATTACTATGGTTAGCTTAAGCTCTTGGTTGAGCTCTTTTAAGAGCTTTAGGATTTGCTTGGTTGTCTTTGGGTCTAGGGCGCTTGTGGCCTCATCACAAAGGAGGATTTCAGGGTCTGATGCTAGGGCCCTTGCTATGGCACATCTTTGCTGCTGGCCTCCTGATAATTCCCTCGGATAGTTATCTGCCTTATCACCAATTCCAACCTTTTCCAAAAGCCTTTGGGCCTTGTCTCTTTTTTCTTCAGGGCTTAGGCTCTTATCTTTTTTGATTGGAAATATTACATTGTCAATTACTGTCAGGTTGTTTAGGAGATTGAAGTGTTGGAAGATCATTCCAATTTTTTTCCTCCTTGCCCTTAGGTCTTTTTGGCTTAAATCTAGGAGGTTTTCCCCATCGATTAGGACCTCTCCCTCACTTGGTCTTTGGAGGAGATTGATTGTCCTAACTAGGGTCGACTTGCCTGCCCCAGAAAAGCCTACAATACCGAAGGCATCCTGCTCTTCTATTTCTAGACTCACATCCTTGACAGCCTTAAAGCCGTCAAAGTCTACGCTTATATTTTTTAATTCTATCATCTTTCTCTCTTTTCTCTTCTTATAGATTATAAAAAAAACGTCCTTACATTTCCAAAAGGAAACATAAGGACGTTTTGACGCGTTACCACCTTATTTTATACCTGGGTCACCCCAAATATACACTCATCAAGTACAAACATACTCTTCTTCTATAACGGGAATTCCCGTATGGGTCTCATATCGACTCATCCCATCCGAGGCCATCTTCATCTAAGCTTTAATTCACCCCTTTGCACCAACCGGGGCTCTCTGTAGAAAATCCACTTAAACTACTCTTCTCTTCAAATGGTTTGTAAATCTATTATCGAATTGATAGTCATATAATACCATCTTTAATTTTTTATGTCAAATTTATAAGGCATAATTTTTATTTATTTATCTGGAAGGGTGATTTTATCAAGGATACCGCTAAGTTTGGCTATTGCCATGCCATAATTTGTCATAGGAACATCAGCTTCTTTTGATTTTGCTAGCCTATTTAGGACATGGGTCCTATTAAACATACATGATCCACAAGTGATGATTAGGTCGTATTTTGAATAATCTATAGGGTCATTGCCCCTTACAAAATCTATATTTACATCAGGGTGGGTCTTTCTTATAAGCTTTGGAATCTTGACTGTACCTATGTCTTCTTCTATAGGAGGATGGGTGCAGGCTTCTGCTATTAGGATATTTTTGATATCATCATCAAGCCTTGCAGCTGACTTTACAAAATAATTTATATCCCCCTTAAAAGCAGAAAATAGGACTGAAAAGCTTGTAAGCAAAACTCCTTCTGGCTTTTTCTGATAGACTTCCTTAAAGACCTGGCTATCTGTGATTATCAAATCTATTTTATTAAGAGATTTAATAGTCGCCTCAAAATTTTCCAGATTTGTACAAATAGCTGTGGCATTTTTATCTATTATTTCCCTTATGGTCATGACTTGCGGCTTTATGAGCCTATCCTTAGGACTTGCTGCATCTATCGGCATGACAAGGACTACCGTATCGTGAGATTTGACTAGGTTTTTGGTGATAGATAGGTCTTCTTTTTTGTAAATCTTTCTAATCCTAGCAAAAATCTCATCCCTTGCCTGGGTATTTCTAATATCAACAGGGATTGGGGCCTTATCCTTAAATTCTTCAAGGATTTTCTCTCCCCTATCCTTATCCATGTGCATGGCAAGGAAAATCACAGGTTTATTGATTTTCTCTAAGATTTTTAGGTCATCATCTTCAGATAGGCAATAGAGAAATATGTCAATCTTATCTATCTCTGCCAGGGATTTTTCTATTCTTTTTTCTGATAGGTCACTCCTATCTGCAAAACCTGCCGTATCAACAAGGACAACCGGCCCAAAGTCTGTTATCTCCATGGCCTTTCTGATTGGATCTGTTGTAGTCCCTTCCTTTTCAGAGACTATGGCATGGTCAAGACCTGTCAGATAGTTTAGAAGGGTTGATTTACCAGCATTAGTCCTACCAAAAATCCCTATATGACATCTTTCACTAAAGCCTGTCTTAGATATAGAGGTCACGGATGCCTTCCTCAACGTTTTTGATATTTTCTCTTGTGGACTCCCTTATCCCTTCATTTTCAATGTTTGGAAGTTCTCTTTCGATTAGCTTGTCAATATCAGTCTTAGTTTGTGGGCTTGCGTAGTCTACTCCATATTCTTTTAGGGTAACTAGGGCGTTTGGATGGCAGATATTGCCTATACCGTGCTCTTTGACCATGCCCATGAAGACTTCACCAGTCCTGCCCTTTCTGTAGCAGGCTGTGCAGAAGGATGGGACGTGGTTTTTGGATATAAGCCAGTCAACAACCTCATCCAAGCTCCTATTGTCAGATAGCTCAAATTGGTCAGAGCCTACTGTTTCATCATCTGTATAGCCACCTACTGATGTCTTAGAACCACCAGAAATTTGGCTTATGCCAAGCTCAAGCAATCTATCACGCATAGCCTCAGATTCACGGGTTGATACAATCATGCCTGTGTATGGGGCTGCAATTCTTATGCAGGCTACAACTTTTGCAAACATATCATCTGATAAAGAATTGTCAAAATCATCAGGGTCTATATCATCTGCAGGCTGGATTCTTGGGACAGAAATTGTATGAGGGCCTACGTTAAATCTGGCTTCAAGGTGCTCAGCATGCATCAATTGGCCGACAAATTCATATTCGTAGGAATCAAGTCCATATAAAACTCCCATGCCCACATCATCGATTCCACCTTCCATGGCCCTATCCATGGCTTCTGTGTGGTATTCATAATTTGATTTTGGACCGAACTTGTGAAGTTCTTCGTATTGTTTTTTGTTATAGGTTTCTTGGAAGAGGATATAGGTACCAATCTCAGCTTCCTTAAGCTTCCTATAATTTTCTACAGTTGTAGCGGCAATATTTACATTGACCCTTCTTATTGCACCGTTTTTGTGCTTGATTCCATAAATTGTCTTGATAGATTCAAGGATGTATTCGATTGGGTTATTGATTGGGTCTTCGCCAGCCTCTAGGGCAAGTCTCTTGTGGCCTAGGTCTTGGAGGGCAATAACCTGTTCTTTAATCTCTTCTTGGCTAAGTTTTCTTCTTGGAATAGTCCTATTTTGTCCATGGTATGGGCAATATACACAACCATTTACACAATAATTTGATAGGTAAAGGGGTGCAAATAAGACAATCCTATTGGCGTAAAACTTGTGCTTAAGATCTTTGGCAAGGTTGAAAATCTCTTCATTAAGGTCATCTTCCTTGGATGATAAAAGCACAAAGGCCTCCCTATGGGATAGGCCCTTGGCCTTTTTTGCCTTTTCTAAGATAGCTTTGATAAGGTCCCTATTGTGGGCATTTGCCCTACCATAATCTAGAGTTTCAAGTATCTCTTCGTGATTTATAAATTCAGCTGCCTTAGTAGAGGCAGGATCGTATTTAGTCATATTTCCTTCTTTCTTTTCTATGTAAATTTTACTTATATTTATTAACCTACCTATAATTATAATACTTTTGGACAATTTTTTAAAATAATTTTTTATATAACAAAATAAATTAGCCGATAAAGGAAAATCCTCACACAAAAAGAGCCAGTAACCTAGCCCTTTGCTTACTTATTTATTCTTCTATAGGCTTCTTTATAAACATCCAAATCAGACCTAGCTCCAATTATTATTACTAGCATCTGTCCGTCAACTTCAACTAATTTATAAACAATCCTAAGACCTGAAGACCTAAGTTTGATTTTTAGAAAATCTGACAAATCAAGACCATTTTTATTCCTTAAAGGCTTTCCATAGCCTCCCTGGCTTGCAGGAAGTGGGTTTTCTAGGACTCTTTTTAAAATCTTATCCACTTGTTTTCTCATAGACCCATCAAGGCTCATGTAGTCCTTATAAGCATCCTTAGTTAAAACTAATTTGTATTTCATAGGATTTCATCTAAATCAATTGCTTGGGTATCTTCCAAACTAATACCTGCAAGTTTTTCAAATTCTTCCTGGCTGATTAAATCTTCTTCTTTTAAGGACTTCATCCTCTTTTCTGCTAAGATTAAGTCTTTTAAGTCTTCTATCTCATCTAATAACTTGCTATAGTCATCTACTGATATTAGGACACATTCTGGAGAATTATTTTTGAAAACAAGTTTAGGGCCCTTTTTATTGACCTCATCAAAAATTTTTCCAGCTTGACCCTTGTTAAAATCAGAAATAGCTACAGTTTTTTCTTTAATATTTCTTACAAAATCCATAAGACCCTCCTATATAATAACTATATATTTATCTATAAAAATATCAATGCTTTAATCGATAAATCCCCACACAAAAAAGAGCCAGTCTCCTGGCCCTTCTTACTATTTTAATTTTTCTTCGATAACTTCCTTATCAAAGCCTACGATGTCTTCGCCATCGATGTTTATGACAGGTACTCCCCTGTAGCCTTTTTCTATAAGGTAGTTAACTGCTTCCTTGTCCTTGTCGATGTTTTTTTCTGTGTATTCAATGCCTTTTTCATTGAAATATTGTTTTGCTGCCTTGCAAAATACGCAAGTATTTGATGTGTAAATTGTAATATCGTGCATATACTCCCTCTTTCTTTTTCTCTATTTTATATATACCCAAAAAATAAAATTAGTATAAAATAAAAATAAGACCGAAGTCTCAATTAGAAATATACCCACAAATTTTTATCTTAAACAAGGAGTAGTCATGAGTAAGCAAAATTTTTCCTACAAGGACCTTAAAAACCTATTAGAAATAGGCCATGAAATCGAATTTATTTTTGATAATGTCCCTTATTCGATAAATAATCTGGGCGATGAAAATCATGAACATGCCTGGGTCTTATCAAGTCCTGATGCTAATGTTTATTTGGCTGACTTTGATGACAGGGATGGGCTTTTTGCCGCCCTCGATAAAATTATTATCAAAGAAAAAAGCCTAGAAGAGATCATATATAAAGTACTCTACGACCCCTCTAGCCTAACAATTTTCTAAGCTATTTGCTATATTTATAAAATCATCTAGGGAGAGATTTTCTGCCCTTAGATTTTCTTTTAGGCCTAAATTGGCAAAGGCCTCCTTCAAATCTTTTTTATCTGCAACTGCTGATAGGGAATTTAGGATGGTCTTGCGTCTTTTAGCAAAACCTGCCCTCACTAGGCTAAAAAGCCTATCCCTGTCCACATCCTTGTCATAGGCCCTTAAATCTAACCTTAGGACTGCCGAGTCTATTTTTGGAGCTGGCATGAAGACTGATTTTGGCACATTGGTTAGCCTTTTGGCATCTGCATAATATTTTACAAAGACTGATAGAGATGAGTAGTCCTTGTTTTTTTCATCAGCTAACATCCTATCTGCCACTTCCTTTTGGACCATGACAGTCATAGACGAACAATTTATCTCATCTTCAAAGATTTTTTCTATAATTGGAGTTGTTATATAATAGGGAAGATTTGATACAAAGGCAAAGGGATCTCCTGCGAAATATTTTTCCTGGATTTCTACAAGGTCTGTCTTTAAAATATCGGCATTTATAATCTCTACATTGTCAAATCCTTCCATATTTTCTTCAAGGATTGGAATCAAGGTCGAATCAATTTCTATCAAGACTAGTTTTTTGCAAGTTTTTGCCATTTCATAGGAAATTGTCCCGATGCCTGGGCCTACTTCTATGACATTTTTCCCTGCTACATCTGCCCCATCTACAATTTTATCGACGAAATTCTTGTCTATGAGGAAGTTTTGGCCAAGGGATTTTGAAAATCTAAAGCCATAAAGGTCTATTATATCTTTTACAACTTTTGGTGAATATAGTTTTTTCATAAAGCTTCAACTCCCCTTTCAAATTCTTCTCGGCTGATTCCAAAGGAATTAAGTTTTGACAAAAGGCCCTTAGCATTATAATAGCCGATGCCTAGAAAATCTCCAAGCTTAGCCCTTTTTTCTCTGGAATTTTCTCCAATGGCAAGACCATTATTAAATAAGTCTGCCATGGTAAATTCGCTTAGCTTATCAATCTTTGTTGCCTTGGCCTTTTTTAGGGCTTCAATAATTACTTCTGGCTCAGCATTTTCAACACCCAAGTCGCCCTTTTTAATGGCCTTGTTTCTGTCAATATAGGCGTGCTTGGCTGTTGGGATTTCTCTTCCAATCTTAGCCCTGATTTTCTTACCAGCATAGTCTGGGTCAGTTAAAATTATTATCCCGCACCTGTCGTTGATGGCCTTAAGCCTATCAATGAGGTCCTTGTCAAAGGCTAGACCATTTGTAGCTATAATTTCACAGTCTACCGCCCTTTTGACATTGGCTATATCATCTTTTCCTTCTACTACTAGGCATTCTTTTATCATAAATTGAAAAACTCCTTGGCATTTTTGCTGGTCCACTTGGCAATGGTTGATAGCTTTTGGCCCCTGATTTCTGCAATTTTCTGGGCAACCTCTATTATCCTACGTGGGTCATTCCTAAGGCCCCTAAAGGTCTTTGGAGTAAGGTAGGGGCTATCTGTTTCAAGCATGAGCCTATCAAGTGGGACAAGGGCTGCTGCTTGCTTTTCATTTAGGCCATCCTTGTAGGTTACAACTCCGCCAAGAGAGATGTAAAAGCCCCAATCCATGTAGGTTTTTAGAGTCTTTTCATCTGTCGAAAAACAGTGAATTTGGACCTTTAAGTCTGTATAGTCTTTTAAAATTTCCATTATATCTTCTGTGGCATCCCTATTGTGGATTACAACTGGCAGGTCAAGTCTTCTGGCCATTTCTAATTGCTTGATAAAAACTTCCTTTTGGAGGGCCTTAGTTTCTGTGGTCCAATAGTAATCAAGGCCGATTTCTCCTATGGCTACTGCCCCATCTTTGGCTAATTTTTCAATTTCCTCTAAATCATTTTCTCCCATTTGATCCACATCTGATGGGTGGATGCCTACCTGGGCATAGAAATTGTCAAAGTCCTTGGCAAGGGCAATATTTGCCCTTGAATTTGCGAGATTTGTTCCTGGATTTACCACTGCTTCTACAAAGAAATTAGACAGGTCTCTTAGGATAAAGAGCCTGTCCTGGTCAAATTCTTCGCTTGTTAAGTGGGCGTGAGAATCTATTAGTTTCATTAAGATACCTTGCTTCCTGGCTTGATGTCAGCTAGGGTTGAAAGAAGGGTCAAATCATCTTCAAAGTCTGCTGCAAGGAGCATGCCTTGAGATTCAATTCCACGCATCTTTCTTGGGGCTAGGTTTTTGACAACAATTACATTTTTGCCAAGCAAATCTTCTGGCTTGTACCATTTTTTGATGCCTGATACGATTGTCCTAGTCTCTGTACCTATATCGACTTTAAAGACCAAAAGCTTGTCAGCATCTGGATGGAAGTCTGCTTCTACAATTTTTCCTACAACTAGGTCAAGCTTGGTGAAGTCTTCGTAGGCAATTTCAGCCTTTTCATCTTCCTTCTTATCATCTACCTTGCTATCAACAAGTCTTTCCTGGATAAGGGCGTTGTTTTTATCGTGAAGTTTTGCAAGCTCTTCATCAACATCAAGTCTATCAAATAAGTTCTTACCCTTTGATACTTTGCTTCCCTCTTCTAGAAGGCCAAAGGTCTTGGCAGATTCGATTCCCTTATTGCTTGTGCCTAATTTTTCAAGGATTATTTTTGTGGTATCCTTCATGGTTGGCTCAATTAATTGGGCAACAATTCTTAAGGTCTCAGCAAGGTTATATAAAACTCTGTTTAGTCTTGGAAGATTTGCCTCATCACGACCAAGAATCCAAGGCTCAGTCTCATCTACATATTTATTGGCACGACGGATTAGCTTCCAAACTGTCTCAAGAGCCTCGTTGAATTTAAAGTCATCCATGAGTCTTACAAATTCTTCGTAGGTCTTTCCAGCTAGAGCAATTAATTCATCATCATATTTATCAGTTTCTGTACCCTTTTCGATTATGCCGCCATTGTATTTAGAAATCATTGAAGTAGTTCTAGAAACAAGATTGCCAAGGTCGTTTACAAGGTCTGAATTGTATCTTTCCATAAATTTCTTAGCAGAAAAGTCCCCATCAGATCCAAAGTTAAATTCTCTTAGCATGAAATACTTAAGGGCATCATTACCATAAAGGTCTACTAGTGGCTCTGGATACATGATATTGCCCTTAGACTTACTCATCTTGTCATTTTCGAATAAAATCCAACCGTGGGCAAAAACTTTTTCTGGAAGTGGAAGGTCAAGAGCCATCAAAAGCGCTGGCCAAATAATAGTATGGAATCTTACTATATCCTTACCTATTAAATGAACACTTGCTGGCCAATATTTCTCAAATTTCTCCTTGTCTGTGCCGAAACCTATTGCTGATAGATAGCAAGATAGGGCATCAATCCATACATAAACAACGTGTTTATTATCAAATGGGACATCCACTCCCCAATCAAAGGAAGTCCTTGTCACAGATAGGTCAGAAAGGCCCTTGTCTATGAAGTTATTAAGCATTTCTTTTTGCCTAAACTTAGGCTCCAAAAATTCTGGATGATCTTTGAATAATTCTTTAAGCTTGTCTGTATATTTTGATAATCTAAAGAAATATGTCTCTTCTTCTTGGTACTCTACATCACGACCACAATCTGGGCACTTACCATCTTCTAGCTGGCTTTCAGTCCAAAAAGTCTCACAAGGTGTACAATAATAACCCTTGTACTCGCCCTTGTAGATGTCACCTTGTTCATAAAGTTTATTAAAAATATCCACTACATCCTTTTCGTGGTCCTTGCCAGTAGAACGGATAAAGGTGTCGTAATTAATATCTAGCTTTTCCCATAATTTGATGGTCTCTGCCGCAATCTTATCTACAAATTCTTGTGGCTCTTTGCCATGGGCATGGGCAGATTCCATAATCTTTTGTCCATGCTCATCAGTACCTGTAACAAGATAAGCATCATAACCCATCAAATTTTTATATCTTTTTAAAACATCCGCAATTATTGATGTATAGGTATTTCCTATATGTAAATTGGAGTTTGGATAATATATTGGTGTTGTAATATAATAAGGTTTCTTATTAGTCATCTAGTCATCTCCTATAAATAATTCTTATTTTATCATACTTCAAAAGCCCTAAAAATCGAAATTTGACTTTAAAACAAATTTATCATTTAATAAAGATAGAAAACACCTTAAATTAATGCCTGTGATATATAATCTATAATTTTATTAATTCAAAGATATAGTTTATCCTATTTACAAAAATATAGCCTGGAAAGCTTAGCTTTTCCAGGCTGATTTTTAATTCAGTTTTCCCATCCTAAAACGGAGCTCTCATTTTTTATACTTATTAAGTGTAAGCACAAATCTAGAATCATTTCCAATCAAATCAAATGTTTCTTTTTCTATAAAATCAGAATCATCTAGACCTAGTCTATAGAAATAGTACTTGGTATTAGATAGGACTTTTATGGATTTATTATAGTAATATACCCATTTTTCTTTAGTAAAACTTCCAAATACAGGGTCTGTCATGTTATTGACTTTCTTCCACTTATCAATATTTTTTTCTCCGTACCTATAGAGTTTTACTGTTGTCCTATAACATCTGTTATATATTTTAATTAACTTTTTAACTTGTTTTTTATTAAGAATTTTCTTTTTTTCTATATCAGAAATTTTACCTACCATACTTTTACCATAAGGATTAATAGCCTCTCCGTTTTTGAAATGGTATTTGCCGGAAACTGACATATCTGGTAGATACATGCCCTCAGCATAAGAAGAATCTCCTTTAAAATCATCTTGGACTAACGATTCTAAAGAAGCATCTCCCCTTGGTAAATTATATAGGATATTTGTTATCACTTTTTCAACAATTTTAGCAAAGTCACTTTCGCTAGTTCCTCTAATAGTAAGTATATAATATATCCCATCAAATTTAAAATCAGCAGAATAAACAGAATCCTTGCCTCCATTAAATTCACCTGCCCTAGAAATTAAGGCATCTAATCCCTTAATCTTACTTTTTTTGAAGGATGCTGCTGCCTTTTCGTAATCCTTGCTATATGGTCCATACCTAAAGGAAATATCAAGCCCATCCTTAGTCACAAGGCTATCTTCTGTATATAGATAGGTCTTTTCTCCTGTATTTTTTCTTAATTCATAAGATTGATCTAGGTCAAAATCAAAATCAAAAATCCCCTTCAAGTATTCTTTCTCTTTTTTAAAATCATTTTCAAGAGTATTACCATCAGGATAAGTCTCGGTATTTACATAATCATTTACAAAAACACCCTCACTAGCATTTACACTTACAGTCAAAAAAGAAAAAGCTAGTAAACTTGTCAAAATAATTTTTTTCATAATATCCTCCTATTAGTTTTCTTGCTTATAATCAATGTAAAGCTATAATATCTCCATTTTTATACCTCATTGGATTTAACTTTTTCATTTGTCGCTCCATTTTTACCTACTATATAAGCAAGAGCTATTATTTTTTAAGCTTTAACTAAAATATATTTCCTGTAATCATTCTTAGTATGATTGTATCACGATAAGATATAATATTAATGTTTTATTTTTCTATAGACTTTCCTATTATAATGTGATATGATGAGATAATGGTGGTTTTATGAATCTAATTAATTATAAATTGGGGAAAGTTTTAAAAAAAATAAGAAAAAACAATAATATTAGCCAAGAAAAACTTGCTGAACTTTCTTTTATCAATGTCAAAACCATTTCTAATATGGAAAATGGCAAGGTTGATATAGATTTGGATAAGCTTGAAATTCTTTCTGAAATCTTCAATGTAGATCTTGTAGAAGAGTATCTTTATCTTTTATTAGATGACTCTCAGCAAATTGATAAGCTTATAGATAAATTAAATTCTAGGGATAGGTATGCTGGAAGCAGTCAGACTGATGAAATCAAGATTTTAACAGAAATTGAAAATACTTCTACTAGAAAAATCATAAGAGATAAGGCTAGAAAGCTAAGATTATTATTTCAAAGTATAGAGTTGAAAAATAAGAATGATAAAAAATCTATAATTATTAAAGCATTAAATATAGCTAAGACCTTCGATTTTATTGATCTTAGCTCAAATGCCTATGATATAATAGACTATAGATTGCTGATAAATTACGCTATATGTCTTAGCAATAAAGATGATAGGCTGGCCTATCTAAAATTTATTGAAAATTCAAAAATAGATAATAATAGTCTAAACTCAATCTTATACCATAATATATCAAATACATATTATACTTTAGACAAGTCTTACCTGGCCCTATACTATATAAATAAATCAATTTCAGCAAACAATAAGAATCCCATTTCCCCAATCATGCTTTACCAAAAATCCATTATTTTATATGACCTTAATATGGCTTATGAAAAATATGTGAAACTAACACTAGAAACATCTAAGAAAATGAGCGATAAGCTGTACCATCTTATTTTAGATAGGTATAGAAAAAAGGCCCAAAATGACAAAAATTTTATAATAACTTACAAATAAAATTTTCTTAAAAATAAAAGTGATAATTCAAATTAACTAAATCTTGAATTATCACTTTTTAATTAGGCTAAGAAAATACGACCCCGCTAAGTTTATAGCCACCTTCTAGGGCGTCATTTTTAGCTACAACTAGGTCTATGTCTTCCCTTAATTTATTTTTTATTAATTTATCAAATCCAATGTCTGATTTTGTTAGACCTCCAAAAAGGGCAACTTTCTTTACCTTCTCGGAGTCAAGGGCCCCTATTAGCTCTACAATTTCCAAAACCATAAAATCTATTATTTCCTTAGCTTTATTATTGTTTTTTTTGTACAAATCAAAAACAAGACCAGATAAAGACGCTATTTGGGTTCTATTCATATTCTGAACCTTAAGTATCAAGTCATAGTCATTTTCCAAAGAAAAATACTCTCTCACACATTTATAAAGGTCAGTTTTTTCTCTTCTCTTGTCTGCTTCCTTAGTGAATTCTTTGATAAGTTTCATGCCAAGGTCATAACCACTTGCCTCATCTCCAATCCTATAGCCCCAACCTCCAGCTCTTATAAACTTCTTGCTTTCATACTTATAGGCAATAGAGCCAGTTCCTAAGATGATTAAAATTCCAGTTTCTCTCTCAAACTCAGAGTAATAGGCAAGCTCTATATCATTTGTAAGATAATAATCATATGAAGAAAACTTATCCTCTATAGCATCCTTTATTTCATACCTAATCTTTTGATCAGAGCCAAAACCTGCCAGACCGAATACTATTTTAAAATCCCTATCAAGTTTTATTTCTTCTATGCCTTGGAATAAGATTTCTGTCATTTTTTTACTTCCAACCTGAAGTATGTGACTTGATGGTAATTTACTTTTATTAATTAACTTACCATCCCTAAATATTCCAAACTTACTCGATGTACCGCCTGCATCTACAACTATAATATCAGGCTCGTTTTTACTCATCTTCATTTTAGTTTAAAGGCAAATTTTTGCCAAGGTTTTAAATAATCGATAAGGAAAACTTCATCTTCAGAAATTCTTCCCACTACATTGCTAAGTCCTGAATTTTCCATATCTTTTTTTGATATTTGAAGCTCACCTGTGTAGTGTCCATAGCCGTCAGCTTCAATAATTATATCTCCCTTTCTAATCTTAGCAGGAGCGTTTATAACTGGGAAGCTTTCGCCCTTGTATTTGACCCTACTTTGTGTAGATCTAATAAGATAATCAGAATGATCTCCCCTATAGAAATGTTTTTCTTCTAAAACTATTTTTTTCATAAGATCAGTGATTTCATCTACTAATTCCACATCAAAAGTTAGCTTATCTAAAGAAAGTTTGCTAATTTTTTCTAATTCTTCATCACTTGGATAGCAGTTTGAAATAATTATATCATCTATATTATCAATAACAACAAAATGTTTGATTTGTACATCAATCGGTAAATTCCTGTGGATTTCAAGGGTTGGTAGGCCCTCAGCTACTGGCCAAGGTCCGAAAGTATCCTTATTTTGACTTGTGACAAAGGCTGCTGTCCTTAACTTATATTTATTGTATTTTTCTGTAGTCCTCATAAAAAAGTCAACATCAAGAGCAGAATACCTGTGTGGATAAAAATTATGGCAACCAATTAAATTGTATTTGTTTGGCTGGTAGTCCATAATATTATCTATCATGTGGGTATCCATAGACATGTTTATTTCAATCTTAAGCCCTTCTTCATTAAAGGTCATCAAACTTTCTTCTAGGCCGCTAAAGCCCAAATCAAGCCTAATCCCGTCAGCATGAAGCGATTTAAAAAATTTCAAATCATCATAATTTATTCCAAGAGCTTTCATCACCCTAGGATTTACGTCAACTATAATCTCATAACCAAGTTTTTTGGCAAATAAATTTACCTCTTCAAACTTAGTTTTTATTTCTTCAGCATTTTCATTATCAGCAAACAAAAATGAAGAAAAAATCCTCCTAAAACCGCAATCGTGGGCTTTTTGTATATAATTTTTTAGTTCATCTATGTCAGATTTCTCAGGATAAATTGAAATTCCAAGTTTTCTCATATTTCCTCCTATATAAAAGGGCTGAAAACTCAGCCCCTTTTTTGTTATTTATCTTCTTCTAAACCTTCGTGTTCTTCTTTGTATAATTTATTATCATACATCTTGAAGAATGGATAATACATAATTACAGAAAGTATTATCAAAATTACACTTAATATTGATGCTCTGATATCGCCTGTTGCAAAGAAGGCACCTATAGGTCCAGGCAAGGTCCATGGAGCTATTGTTATAACCCTACCTACAAGTCCAAGTTGGGTTGCTATCCATGCAATTATAGCTAAAATCATTGGTATAACAACAAATGGTATCATTAAGATTGGATTTAATACAATTGGAGCACCAAAGATCATTGGTTCATTAATATTAAATATAGCTGGGATTATAGCTGTTTTTCCTAATGTTTTGCCGTAGGTTGATTTTGACCTAAATAGTAATAAAATTGCAAGTCCTAATGTTGCTCCTGCACCACCTATATAGATAAACCATTGGTAGAATGGTTCTGCTGCTACATTTGGTATTGCTTCTCCCGCTGCAAAGGCTTGGGCGTTTTGGTCGATTAGCATCAGCCATAGTGGTCTTGCTACTGTACCTACAATTGAAGCTCCGTGGATACCAAATATCCAGAAGAATGATTGTAAGAATACTAGGATTAGTACTGATGTTAGTGTATCAGATGCTGACACTAATGGTGTGATTAGTTTACCAATTATCCCATGAAGGTCTATTTTTAACCACATAGATATGGTTGCAAATAATAGCATTACAACCGCAGTTGGAATTAGTGATTCAAATGATCTGGCTACTGATTCTGGTACTTGTGGTGGCATTTTGATTGTAAGACCTTTTTTCATAAATAGTCTATAGATTTCTACTGCAACTATTGCAGAAATAATACCAACGAACATACCTGCAGATCCAAGATTTGCCATTGGAAGCAGCCAACCTTGTGGAACTTGCTCTAAATATTCAGCCAATTCTACATTTGAGCTTGCAAGATTTGTGACAGCCTCGCTTGCTGCAGGACCTACTTGTGGAACTATTGTTAATAGATAAGCAAGTTCTGCTATAATCGCTCCTGATAGGCCGTCTAAATCATAAGATTTTGCAAGAGAATATCCTATCCCAAATACTGCGTATAGGGTCATAATAAACATTGAAACCCTGTGTGGCAATAGTATATCTCCAGCGTGTTCTTTTATCCAGATTGCAACGCCCCAATCTTGTGGCAATTGGTTTGGCAAGAATCCTATAACCAAAAACATTGACGCAACAATTATTAAAGGAAGTGTTGCTATAATACCGTCTCTTACGGCTCTTAGGTGTCTTTGCTCAGCAAGTCTTGCCATAGGACTTGCTAATTTTTCATCAATCATATTTGCAAATTTATCCATAATTTACCCCTTTAAATTATTTGTTTTTCTCATACAAATCTAGAACTTGTTTAAGAAGCTTCTTGCTTCCTATTGGTGAATAGGCCATTGGCTCGATTAGCTCAATTGGGACATTAGCTGCACTTGCTGCTTGTTCTAGCTCCTTAAATCTATGCCTGATTTGTGGTGCAACCATTGCTACATCGTAGCCTTTTGCAAGTTCATCAATAGCTTGGGTTGAGCCAACTGAATTAACCTCGATATCAATACCTTGCTTTTCCGCCTCATCTTTCATAGCATTAACTGTAATAGATGAGCTCATTCCTAAGGAACAAATAAATAAAACTTTCATAAGACCTCCTATCTTACATTTGATACATAACTATAAATAAAATGAAACTTATTAATAAAAAGCTTGCCAATAATTTTATAAAAAACCACTTGATAAATATCTTTTCCCCACTAGATAATTTATAAGCGCTTAATACAAAGCTTAGGCTCATAATGCCTGCTGCAAGCAATACATAGACAAGTCTACTATCTACGAATCTCGGTAGGTAGGTTAGGGTTAAAAAATTAACCAAAATGATAATTACCGCTCTTAGAAATCCTATTTGTGGGACGTCAGTTTTATAGATACTATTTTTGTTCATAGATTTTTTCATACATTTTTATCAAAGATTTTATCAAATCCCTACTTTCAAGAGCTGTCATCAGCTGATCTTGGGCGTGAACCATAAGTAGGGATACATATTTAGAATCCTCATTCATTTCATCTTGCATAAGTCTAGTTTGAATATTGTGGGCCTTGTTAAAATATTCGTCTGCCTTTTTATAGGTTTCCCCTATATTTTCAAATTTGCCCTCTTCAGCTTCTGCCAAAGCCTCGTAAACATAGGCTTTGCCCTGTCCAGCATTTACTATTATTTCAAATATATCTTTTTCTAATTGATCCATACTAATTATCAACCTCCTCTAGCGCTTTTCTTAAAAATCCATCCGATTTTTCTAAATCTAATCTCGCTTGTTCAAAACTTTTCCCTGTAAGGATACTATAAATTGACAATTTCACATCCCAATCGAAAGATTTTAGTGCATCTTCCGCTTCTTTCCTACTCACACCAGTGACATCAATCACAATATTTTCTGCCCTTAATTTTAGCTTATTGTTAGATGCCTTAAGATCTACCATATAGTTTTTATAAACTTTACCCGATAGGACCATGCTTGCAGTGGTAATCATATTTAGAACCATTTTAGTGGCTGTTCCTGCCTTAAGCCTAGTAGATCCTGTTAAAACCTCGGGCCCCACTTCTACTTCTATTGGATAATCTGCTATTTCACTTACCCTTGCCTTTGTATTACAGGAAATACTTCCGGTTTTAACCCCTATTGACTTTGCGTATTTAATACCTGCCACCACATAAGGGGTCCTGCCGCTTGCTGTTATACCAACCAGGATATCATTTGAATTTAAGTCGATTTCTTTTAGGTCTTCTATAACATCAAGTTCGCTATCTTCAGAATTTTCTACAGCCTTAAACATGGCTGAATTACCTCCTGCTATAAGGCCTAGAACTTTTTCACAATCTACGCTAAAGGTTGGTGGGCACTCTGAAGCATCCAAGACTCCAAGCCTGCCGCTTGTGCCTGCTCCGATATAGATAAGTCTTCCTGAATTTTTATAGGCTTTTGCTACTTCTTCTATTAATTTTGCTATATCTGTAAGAGAATTTTCTATGCAATATGCTATAAACTTATCTTCTTCATTCATTAGCCTAACTATTTCCAAAGATGTCATATTGTCTAGGTTGACCGAATTTGTATTTCTACTTTCTGTCTTCGATTCAAAAAAGTTTTCCATCATTTTCGTCCTCCTTTCCTATAAAGTTGTCGCTTAATTTTTCCATATATTTATCATAGTGCCTATGAATGTAAATATTGTATAAAATATCAATTATATGCAGCTGTGAAATCCTAGAGCTGAAAGCTCCTGGCCTTGGTATATTCTCACTTGGAGCAACCTGCAATATAATATCAGAATTTTTCGCAACATAAGAATTAAGAAAACCAGTTATGGCTACAATCTTCGAAGAGTTTTGCTTCAAAACCTTAACACAGTCAATAATTTCTTTGGTATTACCCGAATAGGAAAAAATAATTGCTAGTGTAGTCGGATCAGAATTTTTTGCAAATAAATACTGTATATGCCAATCATCATCAATGTTTAAAACCTTACCAACCCTCAAAAACTTTTGTTTCATATCTCTGGCTGCAAGCAAGGAAGATCCCATTCCGAAAAGGTTGATATTTTCAGAATTTTCAATCAAGTCAAGCACCTGGAGTATGTCTTCTTCGTTTTGAAGTTTCGAGGTATTAGTCAAAGAAGTTTGAGTTTTTTCTAAAATCATTTCAATTGTGTCAGAAACATTATGAGTATCACCAACATTTTTATTAAGCTGCTTTTTGTTTGATTCAGTAAGAGCAACCTCATAAATAAGTTCGTTTTTCATATCAGCAAAACCAGTATAGCCTAATTTTTTACACATCCTAACAATTGTAGATGCAGATGAGAACGTTTTTTCAGCAAGTGTTCTTACATCTTCCCTGATTACCTCTCTATAATTGTTAAGAATGTAATTTATAATCTCTTTCTCACTAGGTGTCGCTGATTGTATATATGAATTTAATTTTATGAAAACATTCGCCATAACTAACTCCTAATTAAATAATATGCTTATAAAACAAATAAGTCAATAATTTGTACCATTTTCGCAAAATTGTTTCACTTTTTGATTTTTTTTCTAAATTAATGAAACTAAAAAGGCTCTAATGTCAAATTAGAGCCCTATGTTTACTATTTTATTTCTCTGCTACCTTTTTAGAATTCTAATTTCATAGATGATAAAGCTGAGGTATTTCTAATATTGGCTATAAAGGACCTTAAAATCACCAAAAATTCGTCTTCAGAAATACCAGAGGATTCTACCAAATATTCATTATCCAAATCTTTAAACTCTGCCCTATATAAACCTCCCTCTTTATAGGAAGAAAGAACCATTTCTTGGCCATAAACGTTGGATATTTTTTTATCTTTCAAGGAATAATCGCTCCAGATTTCTTCATCCTTGCCTGCCATTTGGAAGAGAATTTGTGAATCATCCCTAGTTAAGTAAATTTGTAGGTAAAGTCTCTTGTCATAAGCTCCTGCTTTAGACTTACCTAAGACTTCTGTTGGCTTTCCAATCTTATAGCCATCAAAATTTTCTACAAGTTTTTTTACTAAATTTCCGCCATCAGAATCAGCAAGGTCCTTAGACTGGGCATCTAGTTTAGCACTTGTTATTCCTTGATTAAAAACAAGTGTATCTTCTGCCCCACAAGATTTGATTTTTTCAAAACTAAGCTCTGACCTATCGATCATTTTAAGTGTCTCTTGATATGTGTAGTCGCTTTCTACTAGGCCCATATAATCAAAATAGTCACGTACTTTTTGGAGAGTAATAGCCCCAGTGGTATAAATCTTTAAAAACTGTTCCTTATTTAATTTACCAAAAACTGGATCTGTCATATTTTTGACTTCTTTCCACCTATCGATTCTCTTATCGCCATATTTATACCATTTTATGATGGTTTGGTAAAAAGAATTGTAGGCCTTGATCAAGTTTTTAACCTTTGGTCTTGCCAAAATTTCTAGCTTTTCTTCTTTAGAAATCTTTCCAACCTTACTTTCCCCAAATGGATGAACTTGCCTACCTTTTTTTACCCCAAAATAATGAAGAGCTGGCAAATACATCCCATCTTCATAAGAATAATCTCCCTTACCAAAGCCCTCGCCTGTGTAATTGTTAGAATCAGCAAAGGCCGCACCTGTTGGCATAAGCATGGCGACCATTAATCCGCATGCTATAAGTTTCTTTTTCATGGTAGCTCCTTTCTTTTTTTCTCGTATCTACTTATTATAAATATACCCCGATTTTGTTATTTCAATAATAAATTATCAGGCTAAATTGTCAATATTTGACAAAAGACATTTACAGGCGTTAAGTAGATGTAAGAATAAAACTTACAATGAATTCCAGTAGGATGGTTTGAAATAACTTATCTGAACTTACACTTTCATTTTGTTTAAGGCGAATATGGGCGCCTGTCCCATATGCAGAGTATAAAAAAAGCTGGTACCGCATTTATTGCGCTTTTATGCTCTTTTTTTGTGCTTATTTTAAGAAAGGAAAAAAGATGAAATTTACTTACGAAAAAGAATACGATAATGTTTTTGATGAACTAGTAGATCGTGGCTACTATGAACAAGCCACCAACGAAGAAGAACTAAAAAAAATCCTTGCAAATGATTCTGTGAAATTCTACTGTGGCTTTGATGCTACAGCAGATTCACTTACAGTTGGTCACCTTATCCAAATTATGGTTATGATGCGCATGCAAAACTACGGCCACAAGCCAGTTGCCCTTCTTGGTGGAGGTACAACCCTAATCGGTGACCCATCTGGAAGAAGCGATATGCGCCAAGTTATGACAGTTGAAAGAATCGACCACAATGCTGACTGCTTCTACAAGCAATTCCAAAGATTCTTGGACTTTTCTGACGGCAAGGCAACCATGCTTAACAACAAGGATTGGCTCCTTGACCTTAAATTCCTTGAATTTTTAAGGGATGTAGGAAGCGAATTCTTGGTAGGTGAAATGCTTAAAAAAGATGCCTACAAAAATAGACTTGCAGCAGGCGGCCTAACCTTCTTTGAATTTTCTTATATGCTATTGCAATCTTACGACTTCTTAAAGATGTATAGGGACAATGGTGTAACCCTTGAAATGGGTGGATCTGACCAATGGTCAAACATCATCGGAGGAGTAGACCTAATCAAAAAACATGAAGACGGCAAGGCTTATGGTATGACCTTCTCCCTACTTACAACAGCAGATGGGGTAAAGATGGGCAAGAGCCAAAAAGGAGCTGTATGGATAGATGAAGAGAAGACTTCACCATATGAAATGTTCCAATACATGAGAAATGTCGATGACAGGGACTTGGAGAAATTCCTCCTTCAACTAACCTTCCTACCAACAGCAGAATGTAAGAAATTAGGATCAGCAACAGATGCAGCAGAAATCAACAAGGCCAAAGAAACCCTAGCCTACGAAGTAGTAAAACTAGTTCATGGCAAGGATAAGGCAGATGAAGCCCTATCCGCAGCAAGAGCTCTATTTTCAGGCAAAGGCGATGAAAGCGCCATGCCAACCACACAAATTTCTGCATCTGACCTACCAAAAGGCCTTCTAGCCCTAATGACAGAAGTAGGCCTAACCAAATCAAACGGTGAAGCAAGAAGAATAGTGAAGCAAGGCGGCGTATCAATCAACGACGAAAAAATCACAGACCCAGCCTTTGAAGTAACAGAAGAAATCTTTGAAGATAATAGAATAATAATCAAAAAAGGCAAGAAAAACTTCCACAAGGTGGAATTAGCCTAAGATTAGCAGACCCTAGGGTCTGCTTTTTTGATTTCCTAAGAGTATAATTTATAAAAAAGGAGGGCCTATGAACAAGAATGAAGAATATTTGAGCAAAAAAAGAGCCATAGAGCTTTGGGATACTGGCCTTATAGATCATTTTGAAGTGGGCACTTTCAAATCCCTAGCAGATATCCACGCCTATCTCTTTCAAGATGTCTTTGATTTTGCTGGCAAAATCAGGACTGTAAATATATCTAAGGGTAACTTCCGCTTTGCCCCCCTTCTTTTTCTAGAGTCCAATCTATCTATCATTGAAAAAATGCCAGAAAATAGTTTTGATGAGATTATTGATAAGTATGTAGAAATGAACGTGGCACACCCATTTCGTGAGGGAAACGGAAGAGCGACTAGGATTTGGCTTGACCTTATCTTAAAGAAAAACCTAGGTAAATGCATCGATTGGGACAAGATTGATAAGTTTGTCTATCTTTCCGCTATGGAGAGATCTGTTGTAAATACACTTGAAATAAAACATCTTTTAAAATCTGCCCTCACAGATAAAATAGACGATAGAGAAGTTTTCATGAAAGGAATAGACAAATCCTACCTCTACGAAGACCTCTATGACATATCTATAAGAGAAATTGACAAGGAAAAGCATGACTGAAAAAGAAAAAATGCTTAAGGGCATCCTTTATGATGCTAATTACGATGAGGAATTAAAAATAGACAGGCTAAGGGCCAAGGACCTTTGCTTTAAATACAATACAAGCCTTCCATCAGATGAGAAAGCCCTAAGAGAAATTATTCATGAACTAGGGATAAAGACTAAGGAGAATTTCTTCTTTACAGGGCCTTTTTATTGCGATTATGGTTACAATATTTCTATCGGAGAAAATTTTTATGCCAACCACAATCTCATAATCCTTGACGGAGCAAAGGTTAGTTTTGGAGATAATGTCTTTATCGCCCCAAATTGTACCTTTTCAACAGCTGGCCACCCTATTGATAAGGATAGGAGAAATAAGGGGCTTGAATATGCCCACCCAATTACAGTTGGCGATGATGTCTGGTTTGGGGCAAATGTCGCTGTCATGCCAGGGGTCAATATAGGTTCAAATGTAGTAATAGGAGCAGGCAGCCTTGTAAATAATGACATACCTGATAATAGCCTGGCCTTCGGCAACCCTTGCAAGGTCTATAGGCAAATCACCGAAGAAGATAAGAAAACTTCTTGGGATTTTAAATAAAATACCCACTTAAAAACTGACCTTTTAAGGTCAGCCAGACTTTTTACAATCTGACTGAACTTTTGGGGTCAGTTTTTGCTTATAATTATTTAGTCTTTTATTAATTTTTCTACGATTACTTTTAGGATTAGAACAATTACTATGCAGGCTATGGTTGAGCCTATAAAGATATCCATCTTTAAGAGTATCCTATAGATGATAAAGCCAATTAGCCAAATTATCATATTTTTGACATAGATGTCGCGGCTTGTGACATCTTTTTTTAGTATAAAATAATCTGCTATTTGGACTGCAATCATTGGAGCAAATACAGAACCTATTAGGTAAAGGAAGTCTGTTATATCATCCATTGGGAAAATTATCGCCCCGATTGTGCCTATGATTGTGACAATTATGCCTATCTTTTGGCCGTTCACTTTTTTTGATAGGGATTCGGCTGAGATACCTGCAGAGTAAGCATCTAGGAAGGTGGTTGTAACTGTAGATAGGATAATTATCAGCATGGCAGCAAGGCCTAGGCCTGATTTAACCATAATCATAGCTATGTCGCTTTCCTCTGTAAGAAGGGCCATGCCCATTCCTATCACATACATCCAAATTGATACAAGGCTGTATGTTAGAGTTGATGTGAGCGTTGCAGCCTTTGGGTCTTCTGCCTCTCTAGTGTAGTCAGAAATAAGTGGCATCCAAGACATTGGCATAGCTATGGCAAGCTCAATAGCAAGGCCAAAGCTCATAGCATCTGCTGTTGCTTCTGACATAAAGTCAACTCCCTTTAGGATTTTAAAGGAAAGGACAATAGTTAGGATAAATAGAAGTGACATGGAAACTGTATTTAGCTTGCCAAGATTTGATATCCCAATTTTTATCCAAACTAGGATCAAAAGTCCAATAACAAGAGCCCAAAGAATATGGCCTGTAGTAAAGACGTGGGATGTTGAAATTGCCCCGTCATATATCATAATAGCAGTCCATCCTACAAGCTGGAGGACATTTAGAAAGGCGAAAAATAGGCCGCCCTTTTGGCCAAAGGACATCTTAACTGTCTCCATGGCTGATTTTTCGCTCATACCTCCGATTATCCCTGCCAAATATAGGAGAACTGCCCCTATCAAATGGCCGATGAGGATAGCCATAAGTCCGTTTTTAAAGCCAAGTGGTGCAAAATAGGTACCTGTGATAATTTCCGCTATGGAAACCCCAGCTCCAAACCAGATGAGGCCGTTTTCAAAATTAGAAGTCTTTTTCATCATAGACCTCCTTATATTCTTCTTTTATATCAAAGGCGTGGTTCATTGGACCTGAGCCTTTGCCTAAATTAAGGCCTGCTGCAAGAGCTTTTGATATATAGTCCTTGGCTTTTTTGACTGCTGCTTCCATTGGAAATCCCTTTGCAAGGTTAGAGGCGATTGCTGATGATAAAGTGCAGCCTGTGCCGTGGGTGTTATTTGTGTCAATTCTCTTACCATCAAACCACTTGCCTTCCCCTTTTGCATAGAGGTAGTCATTGGCATCATTTAAGGCATGGCCGCCCTTTAAGAGAGTTGCGCACTTATATTTGGATGAAATCTCCTTGGCGGCCTCTTCCATATCTTCTACAGAAGTAATTTTCCTACCGATTAGGATTTCTGCTTCTGGGATATTTGGTGTTAGGACATCTGCAAGTGGAAAGAGCTTATCTTCAAGGGTTTTGATGGCATCATCTTGTAATAATTTTGCCCCGCTTGTTGCAACCATGACTGGGTCTACAACAATATTTTTGGCCTTATAATAGATAAGTCTTTCTGCAATTATCTCAATTAGGCCACTTGATGAAACCATGCCAATCTTAACTGCATCTGGAAAAATATCCGTAAAAACCGAATCCAATTGTTCTTTCAAAAATTCTGGACTTGCTTCTAAAATATCACTTACGCCGGTTGTGTTTTGTGCAGTTAGGGCTGTGATAGCACTCATGGCAAAAACCCCATTTACAGTCATAGTCTTGATGTCTGCTTGTATACCGGCGCCTCCACTGGAGTCTGAACCCGCAATGGTCAATGCTTTTTTCATTTCTGTCATAAAAATCTCCTTACATTGTTTTCTATAGCGATAGAAGGTGGTGCCCCCAATCTAACGCTTATTATTTTTACTTGCCTAGCAAGCTTGCCGATTTTCGGCAAGAATCTTCCTTTCTTAAAAATTTACAAAAAAATAAGACAAGCAAGGCCTGTCTTAATAAGCTCTCATAAGAGTGAGTAAAATTTGTACACATCCCTACGTTGGCATTACCCAAATCAGGTAAGGTCGAGGTTTATAACCTCCTCTCAGATCTTAGAAAGAACTCCCTTGTATACATCAATTTTAAAACTTATAGGAAATAATGTCAAGGAAAATTTTCCTAAATTCTATCTTAGATTAATATCAAATATAGACCTATTGAAGTTAGATGGAATTTGTCTTATAATTAAGTTAATAGAAATCTAAGATAAAATTAAATATTAGATATAAATCTAAGAAAGGATATACAATGAAAACTAATTTCTATAATTTTAAGCTCATAGAACAGCCCTTACTTGTAAATGAAGCTGGTCTTATGGTTTACCTTTATACAGACTACCTAGCTGCAAAGAACAAAAACTTTATCTCTTTTGAGGAGTCTTATCCAGGTTTTAATTACTCCCAGGATATGAATTTAACCTCAATAGATACTGCTTTTTACAACAACAAGGCCTATACAGACTTTGTTAGAAGTGTAAAAAAGGAGTCCCTTCCCTATCTAGAAGAGTTTTTTCATGATCAGAATGAGGATATCTTAAATCTTTTTTACATATTTATAGAAAACGCTGGAAATTATTTGCCTTTTATGGCAGGAGTTTTCCAAAATATCAATGTTACATCTATTAAAGAATTTTCCTATGAGATCTTTGACCTAGTCTTCAACCTATCTTTTTTAAGATGTATAGGTGTTGACATAGATGATCCAGAATTAAAGTCTACAACTATAAAAGAATGGTCAAAAAAAGCCTTAAAATCAGACTTTCTAAGCTTAATAGCTAGTCTACCCTACGAAGATAAGCTTTCTATGGCACTTTTAAGGTCTTTTTCCAATAAGAAATCAATCTACGATAGGCTTTATTCACTTTTAGAAAAAATTACTAATATTTTAGAAAATAATTTTCCAAAAATTCAAGACGAATTCATGGACCATTTTGAAAAGATAAAAAAAGATGACTACAAAAAGGTAAAAGAAGTAATCGACCAGGTTGGCTTAGGAAGTTTCTTAGAAAAAAAAGAAGAGCCTTTTAACATCTACGGTCTTATCCTTGCACCAAACATGACTATGATTCAGTTTATTTCAGAAGATTACGATGATGCTTTCATCAAGTTTGGAATTTATTCAAATAAGGACTTTGTCAAAAAAGAAAATAAGTTAAAGCACCTGAGCCAATACCTCAAAATCCTAGGAGACCCAACAAGGATTGATATTCTAGATTTACTTAAGGAAAAAAACTACTATGCCAAAGAGCTTTCTGATAAGCTTTATATAACACCTGCCACCTTATCTTATCACATAAGTCAGCTTCACGTATGCGGCTTTATTGGAGCATACATTGAGGGCAGGAAGACCTATTATTATTTAAGACGTCCCGGTTTTGAAAAAGTAATAGAAGAACTTACCGAATTTTCTAAGGACATAAGGGAGGAAAGAAATGCAAAGGAATCTTAAAAACCTAAAAGAAAACCTAGCCCAAAATTTAAATGACGAAGAAGTTATAAAATCATATCTAAGAGCTGATAAATTATCAAATATCGACCTATTAAAGATGGCCTACCAGCCTTTTAAGGATAATATTAAAATCAAATTATCTCTTTTAATCTATCCCCTTACAGCAGGCCTTATTCCAATTATCCAGGCCTTTATCATGTATTACTTGGTTGATATCATAGAAAAAAACACCGACCTTAGGACAATGATTGTCACAATTACAGCCTACGCCCTAATAATTTTCATCTGCTCCATGGTTTCAAATCAAATAGAGCGTAGAACTTACCCAACTTATATGGGTACAAGGCTATCCACCTTCATCAAGGCTTCTGGTCCTATCATGGAAATGGACTACGGTCTTGGGGAAAATTCTCTCTTCATGGCCGAATTTTCCAGAGGTTTTGAACCTTTTTCTAACAATGTCCAGGGTCTAGAAGGAATTTACCACGATATGTATAAGCTTTTAGCAAATCTTATCTCCTTTGTGATAATATCAGTGATTATGGCAAAATTATCTCCCCTAATTTTTATCCTTGCCATAATTTCAATCCTAATCCAAATTGCGATTAGAACCTATACTGACAAATATAGGCATGCCCACATGGGAGAGCTTAACAAGGTTAGGAGAAAAACTGACGCCTATTACAAGGAAGCATCCGACTTTCGCTTTGCCAAGGATATTAGGGTATTTTCCTTCAAGGACAGGTTTATAGCAGGTTTTAGACCCCTTGTGGCTGATGTAGTTAAGATTTCAAGGACCTTTATCAAGCATGAAATGTATTTATCCCCTGTCCTTGCAGTCCTCCTCGTGGGAATCGAAGCTCTTTGCTTTTATTTCCTAACAGGGAAAATTTTGACAGATCAAATAACCCTTAAAAACCTAACTTTAATCATCACTTCCGTGGCTATCTATAGCACCGTTATCTCAAATCTAGTGATGAATATAGCCCAAACCAGGTCAAATCTCCTCTATGTAAGCGATGGTTTTGATATGCTAAGGGCAGACCTTAAATCAGATGCAGGCAAGAAAAAAATAACAGGACCTATGTCAATAGAATTTAGAAACGTATCTTTTTCCTATCCCCTATCTAATGTGAATGTTTTGGAAAATCTATCATTTACAATTCGTGAAAAAGAAAAAGTCGCTATAGTCGGTGTAAATGGCGCTGGCAAATCTACCATAGTTTCCCTAATTCTTGGTCTTTATAAGCCAACAGCAGGCGAAATTTTTATAAATGGTATAAATGCCAATGACCTTGACCTTAAGGAAAGATATGCCACCTTTGCAACAGTCCTACAAAATGTAGAACCCCTTGCAGTTTCTATTGCAGAAAATGTAGCGGCTACTGATGAAAAAATCGACAGAGAAAGAGTTATCGATTCTCTAAAAAAGGCAGGTTTAGGATATAAGCTCGACCAATTACCAAAGGGAATCAACACCCAAATAACCCGAAATATCCACGACGATGGAACACTTTTTTCTGGAGGAGAAAATCAGAAACTTGCCATAGCCAGAGCCCTTTATAAGAAGGAGGCTGGAGCATTAATAATGGATGAGCCAACAGCAGCCCTCGATGCCCTAGCAGAAGAGAAAATTTATAGGGACCTCGATGAAATCAGCAAAGACAAGACTCTAATTTTTATCTCCCACAGACTAGCATCTACCAGATTTTGTGACAAAATCATGCTCCTTGATGGCGGCAAAATCACAGAATACGGTACTCACGATGAGCTTTTAAGGCAAGATGGCCTCTATAAGGAAATGTACGAATCCCAAAGAAAATACTATTTGGAGGAAAATAATGAAAAATAAATTAAAGGCCCTATGGCTTTTTGCAAAAATCACAGCAAAAAACGATCCTCTTTATATACTGGTAATTATCCTAAATGCCTTGGCCCCTGCGGCTGCAACTATGATCAATGTCTTTGTTCCAATGATTTTTATCAATCAAATCACTGACCCAAGGCCAGCAGTCGACTTTATAAAAATTGTAATATTTTTAGTCGTTGGAAAAATTCTCATAAAAAGTCTAGAAAGACTCCTAAGCCGAGAAGAATTTGTAAGACGCCAAGGGATTAATGATTACCTGACCTTTGAACTTGCAAAAAAAGCCATGGATTTGACTTACCAAAACATAGAAAATCCCCACACCCTAGACCTAAAGGAAAAGGCTAATGCTGCCATAAATATGGGAGCTATCCATAACTTGCTGTCATGCCTTAAGGATATAATAACAAGTGTGGCAACCATCATAGGAACTGCCCTTGTAATCATATCTTTCTCCCCTTACTTGGTCGCATTTTCAATATTTATTTCCCTCTTAATAATTTTTGTAAATGGAAAAGAAGCTGCCTACACCAGCAAATTTGACCTGGAGATTGTAAATGTAAACAGGAGATTCTCTTATTATTTCTCCCTCATGGCAAGTCCCCACTACCAAAAGGAAATTAGGGTTTTTGACCTAGGACCTCTTATGAAATCAAAAACCAAGGGATATCTAGATGAGATGATGGCTGGCTTTGAAGATAAATTTGCCTATGAAGCTAATATGGGCGCTCTAAAAATCTTTTTAGAATCAATTCTAAGGCTAATATCCTACACCTATGTAGCAATGAGGACCCTATCAGCAGCCTACGGGCCACAGATAAGTTTTGGTTCATTTTCTGCTATAATAGCTGCAAATGAAAACTTCATGACAGCCTTTCAGACCATGTTTTCTGAGCTAGCAGCCTTTATAATGAGCCTTGTCAACCTCGAGCCCCTCTATGATTTTTATATCCTAGATTCTGACAAGGAAGAAAATTTAAAAGAAGCTGGAGAATTTGAAAGCCTAGAATTTATTAATGTATCCTTCACTTATCCAGGATCTGATAGAAAGATTATTGATGATATATCTTTTAAAATCAATAAGGGCGAGAAAATCTCTATTGTAGGTGTAAATAACGCAGGAAAGACAACTATTGTTAAGCTTCTCCTAAGATTTTTTGATATCGATGCTGGAGAAATTTTATACAATGGAGTCAATATCAAAAATATCTCAAAGGCCTCCCTCTATGAGAAGATGAGCGGAGTTTTCCAAGATTTTTCAATCATGCCTTTTACAATAAAAGAAAATATTATTGGAAATATGGATTATGATGAGGAAAATGTTAGCGAAATTTTAAAGGAATTAGACCTGGACGAGAGGGTTAGAGCGCTTGAAAATGGCCTTGATACCTATCTAAACAAGGATATCTACGAAAATGCCACAGACCTATCCCTTGGCCAAAAGCAAAAACTTGCCATAGCCAGGGCCATCTACCACAAGCCAGAATTTATAATCCTAGATGAGCCAACAGCAAGCCTAGACCCATTAGCAGAAGCCCAGGTCTATGAACATTTTAACGAAATGACAAAAGATAAGACCGCAATTTTCATCTCCCATAGGATGAGCTCAACCAAGTTTACAGACAAAATCCTCCTTTTAGATGAGGGAAAAATCGCAGCCTACGACAGCCACGATAATCTCATGAAATACAAAAATAAATACTCCGACCTCTACAAGGCCCAGGCTAAGTATTTTGTATAAATTTACCCAAGCAAAAAGACCTAAATTCTAATTCTTAGGTCTTTTTTACATTCAATGATATTACGTTTTTAGGATTTTATACAATTACTAGTTTATCTATATCTTGGCCTTTAATGTAGGTGTCCATATAGGCCTTTCTTGTTTTATCGTAAAGGGCGAAGAGTTTTTCTTTTTCTTCTTTTTGGCTGTAGACCTTCCAGTATCCACAGCAGAGGTAGTTTTGGCCCTTGTTTGCGATAAAACCTTCCACATCTTCGTATGGGTAGCCTAAAAAGCATCCAATCTCATGGGGGAAATATCCTAATGATAGCTTTTTGATAACGCATGATAAGCATTTATCAAGAGATTCAACTTCATAGTCTAGGCTCTTTAGGAATATTTTTATCTGATCTTCAGCTAGGTAGGCTTGTAACTTATCTTTTCTATATACAAATATCAGTGAGCCCTTGTCATTTTTTGCTACCTGTCTAAAATATATATCAAATTTATTAAATCTCTTATTCCATTCCTTTAACAAGTCTATGATATATTCCCTGCTCTTGCCTGCAATTCTGAAGAGATTGGCAGGCTTGATGTTGGCTAGGACTTGGGTGCAGTGGCTAAGTAGATAGGACTCACCCATGACTTAAAGTGCTTTTGCTAGGCTTTCAGCAAGATTTCTGCAAGCTTCAAGATCTTCATCTTGTGGAGTATCATAAGCTATTAGACCATCTGCTACTAGGTTGATATTGTCATCTTGGCATCTAGATGTCCAGTTTTGCATCCATTCGCCATCTGCCCATTCGTATGAACCAAATAGGACTACTGGTTTATCAGCAAGTTTGTCTTCTACTGATTCAAACATTGGTTCAAATGAACCATCTTCTAGCTCTTCTGAACCCATAGCTGGGCAACCAAAGGCAAAGCCATCATAATTTGCTACATCATCAGCTGAGAAATTATCTGAAAAGATTTTTTCTGCTTCATGACCTAGGTCATTTAGTTTGGCTGTGATTTCATCTGCCATCATGTCTGTGTTACCTGTTCCTGACCAATATACTACTGCTACTTTACTCATTGTTTTTTCCTCCAAATTTTTAATATTTTTTAGTTACATTCTAACTATGTGTACCCTTTTTCTTTCGGGTAAGATTTATATTTGATATCATAATGATAATGATAACCTATATCATACTTTATTTAAAAAAATAAAGTTTAATCTGGATCATCACCTCGACATATTTATATACTATTTAAGTCTATCTTTATCGGATTCTTCCTGACTTAGTCTATCAGAATGAAATAGAAATTTGATTGTCAAGGGATGAGCCTTGTGAAGGCTTATGTGATATTGATAATTTTTATCAAAAGCCTTCCAAAAAAAATTAAGTATCCAGCCTAGACATCAGAAATTTAGCATAAGACTATTTATTAATTCCTTTAAGATTTGACTTTTCTTTTCTAGTCAATTTTAAAATTAACTATTATAGGCTTATATATTTTTCTTTATGCCTGGCATCTTTGTTGTATTTTCGTTTTTAATATTTTTAGCCTAGTCCTAGTGGCAACATGATTTGTGATCATTGTTGCTAGAACATCCTGAACAGCCTCCACAATCACCTGATGTTTTCTTGATAAATCTTGAGTAGATTATATAAGAACATGCTGCAAGTACTAAGATTAGGATAATCCATGATGGTAAATTCATTTTTCTTCCTTTCATTTATAAGCCCGCCCCCCTTAAAGGGGGCTGACTTAAATTTAAGCTTTTACTTGATTTATGATTTTAAACTTGAAAGTTTAGTTTAAGGACTTACTTTCAAGCTTCCCTTTAATCTAAGCTTTGGCTAATGATTCGTTGTAGGCTAAGTTTTTTCTAGAGCTTCCTTTTCTTACTACCATGTAGATGAAGAAGATTAGGGCTACTAGTCCAAGTACTGTTCCTATGCCAAATTTACCATAAGCTAAGAAGCTTGCTAGTTGATAGAAGATGAAGCTTACTATATAAGCAAAGCCCATTTGATAGCCTATAGTTATGGCTGTCCACTTATTATCATCCATTTCTGTCTTGATAGCACCTACTGCTGCAAAACATGGCATGCAGAGCATGTTAAATAGTAAGAATGAATAACCTGCTACAGGTGTTCCTATTGCGGCACCGAAGGCTTGGAGTAACTCAGGTGTATCTGATGAAACATCACTACCTAGACCTAAAACAACTCCCATTGTAGAAACTACGTTCTCTTTTGCTACGAAACCTGATATTGTTGCAACTGTTGATTGCCAGCTTCCAAAGCCTATTGGTCTAAAGATTACGCCGATTATGGAACCTAATACAGCTATGATTGATCCTTCTGAGTTTTCTTCAATTAAGTGTAATCTGAAGTCAAAGTGTGTTAAGAACCAAATTATAACAGCTGATATAAAGATTATTGTTCCAGCTCTCTTAACATAGGCCTTAGACTTATTATAAACATCAGTTAAAACTGATTTTACTCTTGGTGCGTGGTATGGAGGTAATTCCATAATAAATGGTGCTGGTTCATCTGCTAGTGCCTTAAATTTCTTTAGGATAATTCCTGAAAAGACAATTGAAGCTATACCAATCATATAGAACGAGAATGATACCAAGGCTTTGTTTTCTGGGAAAAATGCTCCTGCTATAAGGGCAATTACTGGTAATTTTGCTGAACAAGGCATGAAAGTAGATGTCATGATTGTAATCTTTCTATCTCTTTCATTTTCGATTGTTCTTGATGCTTGGACACCAGGTACACCACATCCTGTTGCAACCATGGCTGGGATAAATGATTTACCAGATAGACCAAATCTTCTAAAGAGTCTGTCCATGATGAAGGCTACCCTTGCCATATATCCTATATCTTCTAGGATTGATAATAGGGCAAATAGAACCATCATTTGTGGTAAGAATCCAAGTACTGCTCCCACACCTGCAAGAGCTCCATCTGTTATCAATGATTGAATAACTGGGTTTACATTAGAGCCTTCCATCCAAGCTCCAACTGCTGGTATTAGGTTATCTTCAAAGAAACCATTTACTAAATCTGTGCCCATGGTTCCTGGTGAATGTTCATAAACTGCACCGAAAAATACCAAAAACATTACTAGGGCAAAGATTGGTAGACCTAAGATTCTATTGGTTACAATCTTATCAACCTTATCTGTTAGGCTTACCTTTGGTGGAGCCTTTACTAGGACATCGCTTGAAAGATTAGCTAAGCTTTCATATCTAGCTGTGGTGATGATTGATTCAGCATCATCTTCTAGTTCTTTTTCCAGCTTATTTCTAGCCTCTTCTACCTTAGTTTTTAGCTCTTCTGTCAATTTGATATGGCCAAGTGATTCTTCGTCATTTTCGAAGGCCTTGATTGAATAATATCTAGATAAATCTTCGCCAACTATTGGCTTTAAGTCAGCTTCAATTGGTTTAAGGGCTTCTTCTAGGTCAGAATCAAAGAGCATTTCTTTTGGTTTTTGACCATCTTTTGCAACTTCTAGTATTTTTGCTATTAATTTATCAACACCCTTTTCCCTAGCTGCTATAGTTTCAACTATTGGAATGTTTAATTTTTCTTCTAGGGCCTTGATGTCAATCTTATCTCCCTTTGATTTAACTATATCCATCATGTTTAGGGATATAACCATTGGGATTTCAAGCTCTGCTAGTTGGCTTGTAAGGTAGAGGTTTCTAACTAGGTTTGAACCATCTACTAGATTTACTATTAGGTCAGGTCTTTCATTTATAAGATATTCTCTTGAAACAACTTCTTCCATTGTATATGGAGAAAGTGAATAAATACCTGGCAAGTCTTCTATTATTACGTCTTTGTGGCCTTTTAATACGCCTTCTTTTTTATCAACAGTAACCCCTGGCCAGTTACCTACCCTTTGATTTGAGCCTGTTAGGGCATTAAATAGGGTGGTCTTACCTGAGTTTGGGTTACCAGCAAGTGCTATTCTTATACTCATATCTTTTCCACTCTTATATTCTTTGCATCTTCTTTTCTAATACTTAGTTCATAACCTCTAAGGTTAATTTGTATAGGATCTCCTAGTGGAGCAAGTTTTCTTACAAAAATTTCTGTGTTTTTTGTAATTCCCATATCCATGATTCTTCTTTTTGTAGGGCCATCGCCCTCAAGTTTTACAACTTTTACAGTATCCCCTACTGGCACTTCGTTTAAAAATGGCATTAGGCTGCTACCTCCTTAACAATTATCTTACTAGCTAATTCTTTATTAAGGGCAAATCTATTATCATCAATAGTAAATATGTAGTTGACCCCATCAAAATTCAAAAGCTTAATTATTCTACCTTTAGCAAAACCTAGGTTATTTAGGTGTTTTATGATCTTTTCATCGCCCTTAAGTTTGATTACTTCGACAGTATCACCTATGCTATAAAATGTAATAGGCATAATCTCTCCTCTATAATTTTAGTTTTATTGCAATATCTTTAAATTCAGGATGTCATATCCTTGTACTATTAATATATCATAGCCGATAATGAATATCAATACTACTTACTAGAAATGTTTGATATAAATTATCAATCTCATTCACACAGCTAAGAGGAAAACCTTATTTATTAAATTTTATCTAATTTTTTTTTAAAAAATGTTATAATAGAAGAAATAAAACTAAGTGAAATTTATAGAAAGAGGTTATATGTATTTTTTTGTTAATGATTATAATTCTATCTGCTATCCAGAAATCTTGGATGCTTTAAAAGATTCTATAGATGAGAAAAATCCTGGCTATGGCTTTGATTCTCACTCCGAAAAGGCCAAAAGTCTTATAAAAGAAGCTCTTGGCGATAGAGATATCGATATTTACTTTCTTCCAGGAGGTACACCTGCCAATATCATTGGAGCGACTGCTGGCATGCGACAACAAGATTCTATTCTTTCTGCCACTACCGGCCATATAGAGGGCCATGAAGCAGGGTCAATTGAGGCTACAGGTCTTAAAATCGAGCTTATAGAGTCAGTAGTTGGGAAAATTAATCTTGAAAATCTAAAAAAGGCCTACGCATCTTTTAATACAGAATATGTTACAGTTCCTAAAAAGGTCTATATTTCAAATACTACAGAGCTTGGAACAGTCTATAAGAAAAAGGAAATAGAAGAAATCTATGATTTTTGTAAGGAAAATGGTCTTTATCTCTTTATAGATGGGGCTAGGATGGCGGCAGCCCTTGCAAGTGATCATTGCGACTACAGCCTAAAAGACTTGACTAGAATGTGTGATATCTTTTATCTAGGAGGAACCAAGGCTGGTCTTCTCTTTGGTGAGGCCTTGATTGTAAAAAATAAAGACCTTAAAAAAGATTTGATCAACCTTATCAAGCAAAAGGGAAGTCTCTTAGCCAAGGGCTTTGTTCAAGGAATTATGTGGGAGAGGGTCTTTTCTGAAGATGACTTTTACCTAAAAGGCAGCAAGGTCGCCTTTGAGATGGCAAAACTTCTCGCATCTGGCCTTGTAGAAAAAGGCTATGACCTTGCCTATCCATTTGAGTCCAACCAAGTTTTCCTTAGGGTATCTGCTAACCAGTATGAAAAAATGGCAAAGTTTGCTTACTTTGAAATTATGTCTGAAGAAGATAATGAAAAAGTAATCAGACTTGTAACTACCTTTAGGACCAGCAAGGAAGATGTGGAAGGTTTCCTGGAAAAATTATAAAATTCATAAAAAAATCCATGACTTTTGGTTTTATTCCAAAAATCATGGATTTTTTAATTCTTATCTCTAACATCGCCCCTATCAGTTACTATCTGATAGCCAAAGCTAGCTATTTCCTTTTCGAGGGCCTTTTTGGCTTCCGCTGCTTCAAGGCCTGTATTTAATTTATTGTCATAAAGATTGTAAGACTTTTTGGCCTTTGCTGGAGATAGGTTTGGCATGAGGACATTGGCCCCTGCCTTAAGACCTAGCTCTCTGCCCTTTGGATTTATGGTGCCTAGGGCTGTAGTTGCTGGTATTAGGGCGTAGGGGAAAACTATCCTTAGGATTGCTACCATTCTCAATGTTTTTGTAAAAGACCCATCCTTAAAGTCCTTAAAGGGTGTATCATGACTTACCAAAAATGGTCCAATTCCTACCATATCCGGCTCTAAATCTTCTAAAAATCTGATATCTCTTATCAAATCATCTGTAGTCTGGTATGGACTATCAACCATGAATCCTCCCCCAACTTGATAGCCTATTTTTTTAAGATTATGAAGGCATTCTTGCCTATGCGCTAAGCTCATCTCTTTAGGGTGGATTTTGGCATAGTGGTCTGGGTTTGATGTTTCCTGTCTTAGAAGATACCTATCAGCTCCCGCATCGTAAAAGGCCTTGTAGTCTTCATAGGATCTTTCGCCTAGGGATAGTGTTATGGCTGTATCTGGATATTTATTTTTAATTTCTCTTATAGCATCCACAACGAAATCTCTGCTAAAGCTAGGGTCTTCTCCCCCTTGCATGACAAAGGTCCTAAAACCAAGCCCATAGCCAAAATCAGCCGATCTTAGGATTTCGTCTTTGGCAAGCCTGTAGCGGTTGACATGATCATTTGATCTTCTTATCCCGCAATAATAACAATTATTTTTGCAGATGTTTGACACCTCAATAAGGCCTCTGATATAGACCTTGTCGCCGTAATTTACCCTTCTGATCTCATCAGCCCTTTCCATCAGGCTTTCAGTCATGGATTCATCTTCTATATATTTTTTTAGTTTGTCATATGGAATATGGTTGATTTTTCTTTTTGTCATAAGTCCTCATAAAAAAAATTGAGGAGGTCATGCGACCTCCCTGGGTTGATAAAATAAATTCATTTATAATATACTCAAATATACATATTTTGCAATATTATTTTTGATCTTTGAATAAATTATAGGGAAATTTGTAAGACCTTCTCCTAGGCACATAGGATCCTATTTCCTTGCTAAGGATTTTTGCCAAATCTTTCTGCCAATTATCTATTCTATTGCTAATTTCTGAATTCCTAGATTCTACTTCGACTTCATTTTTCTCAGCAAGGCTTGAATATTCATTTTTAATATAATGATCCACAACAATTACAAGCTTTTCATAGAGAGTCTCCTCTCTTTTCTCAAGAAATTTGCCTATAAAATCTAAGTCAAATTCAGATACATTTTTCTCTCCATTATAAGAATCAATGCTATCTGTGACAAAGCCATAGCCTAGGGCTATACGGGCGGGTAAAAAGTATGATTCACTTCTTAAAAACCTGTATCCTTGCAATAAATGAGCCATATCGTTATAGCCAAGGCCCTTACCAATATTATAAAGACTCCCACAAGCAAGTGCTATATCTGGGTCAAGGCCAAGCTCTTTTGCAATTTTTTCGCAAGTTTTGCCAACTAAGTGGGAATAGATTATCCATTTTGTAGGATTTGTGGCAAAGGCCTCATCCATTATGGACCTTATCTTATCCTTATTTGGAATATTTCCGTAATTTTCCTTATACATATCTAATCACTCCGTAGCTATGGTTAGTATTATCTGAATCTATAGAAAATTCTACTTCATTTTCAGTATTTCTATAGGATAGGCTGATTTCTTTTTGGTCTTTTATTTCATTTTTGTAAATTATTTTTATATAAGAAATCCTATCTTCCCTAATATTTTCAATCTCTTTTAGAAAGTCAAAATAAATACCATTATTGACATGGCTATTTTCATCAAAATCTGCTTTCCTGATTATAATTTGTTTTGAATTATCAAAATCACTTGACCTTTTAAAATCTTTGCCAGCATAGATTAGCTTTTCTTCTCCGTAAGCTTTTTGGATATTTTCATCTATCGGGATTAGTTTTCCTTTAAGCCTGTCAAATAGGATAAGTTTGGCACAGGCCCTTGCTATTTCTTTTCCATCTTTTTTGACAAGGAAATTTCTATAGGCATAAAATCTTTTTATCTTGGTGGGAATTGAGGTGATTTCTATAACATCACCTGCTTTTATATGCTCATCAATTTCTATATCCCAAGAATAAACCAGCCAGGCCTTGCCTTTCATATCTAGATCTTTCTCAACCTTAGCAGATTGGATAAAGGATACATCAAACATAAGGCCTGTCAAATTTTTAAAACTTAGAAAAGCTTCTTTGTTGCAAAGCATGGATCCTATCCTATAGGTCATTGTCTCTTTCATACTTACCCCTTTAAAAAAAGGACAGATAACTGCCCTATTTTTTGTTTCCTATTTCTTTTACAAGTTCTGTTAGAGCCTTTAGGAATTGATTATCTTTGGTAAAATCATTTTCGTTTAGGTCTAAATCTTGGTTTTTATTTTCTACTTCTACATCAGGTTTAACACCAATTTTGTTGATTTTTTCGCCATTTGGTGTCTTGTATTCGCTAATTGTAATCTTTGCACCAGCGCCATTATCTAGTGGGAATATCTTTTGAACTACTCCCTTACCAAATGATTTTTCTCCAACTATCTTAGCCCTTCCCCTATCTTTAAAGGCACCTGCTAGGATTTCTGAAGCTGAAGCTGAGTTTTCGTTTATTAGGGTAACCATTGGAATATCGTCAAATTCTTTATCTGACTTCTCGCTTACGACATTGCCATCCTTATCTTCTGTGGTTACTACTACTCCCTCATCAAGGAAGGTATCTGCTATATTTAGGCAAACATCTAGGGCACCGCCCGGATTATTTCTTAAATCTAAGATAAGACCTTGGATTCCTTCATTTTTAAGCTTGGCATATTGGTCTTTGAAATCATCCCAAGTTACATCGTCAAAGGCAGTTAATCTTAAGTAGCCAATCTTTGTTCCCTTTAAATCTAGGGTTTGAGACTTGACTGTATCTACTTTCACATCACGTCTTTCAACTTCCACATCAATTTCTTCGCCCTTTGGATTTTCTTCACTTACTCTTAAAAGCTTAAGCTTCACCTTTGAGCCAGCTTCACCTCTAATTAGGGCAACAGCCTCTTCAAGTTCACTACCTGCGAAGTCTTTGCCTTCGACAGCTTTTATAAAATCACCTGATTTTAGGCCAGCTTCTTGGGCAGGAGAACCTTCAAATACTTGGATAACCTTGATAAGGCCTTCTTTAGAATTAGAGACACTTATGCCGATACCCTTATATCTGCCATCAAGATTTTCCATAAGCTTAGCAAATTCTTCCTTTGGATAATAAGCTGTATAAGGATCACCAAGGTTTGCAAACATCCCCTTTAGGCTGCCTTCATAAAGCTTATTCTCATCATAATCAAAAAGGAAATTTCTATCAAGCAATTCCTTAAGAGAAGCCATCTCACTTGTCAATTGCCTTGACTTAATATTTCCCTTAGCGCCCATATCCATATTTGTTCCTAGCATAAATCCTGCAAAGCCAATGCCAGCTATTAGGCACAGACTTAAGATAAATTTACCTATTTTTTTCATATTTTTTCCTTTCTAATAGGACCTTCCTATTCACTAATACTAATATTATATCACAAAAGCCTTAGCTAGCACTAATAATTTGCTAAGAAAAAAGCCAGAGCTGGCCTGGCGCATTATTTTCTATTTCCAATAATCTAGTTTGCTTTCATCTAGGCCTATATTTTTTGCCATAAATACCGGCTCTTGGCCTTTGCTTCTTTGATCTATATAATCATTTAAGGCTTTTATAGATATACCACCCAAAAGCAAAATTGAGGATATATTGATTATTGTCATAATTCCCATAAGTAGGTCTGCAAAGTTCCAAACAAATTTCATTTCCATACCTGCACCTACAAAAATAACAAGGCTTGCTATAAGTCTAAAGCAAATCATGACATATTTATTCGGAGTCTTCTTAAATAAATATGAAAGACAAGAATCACAATAGTAAAGATTGCCCAAAAGGGTTGTAAAGGCAAAAAGGGCAAGGGATACAGTTATAAAAATATTGCCGTAAGATCCAAATACAGTTGCTAAGGATTTTTGCACTAGAGGCGAACCAGCAAGTTCTTCTGTTGGAACAACACCTGATACAAGAGACATAAAGGCTGTAGCTGTACATATTACAAGGGTATCAAGAAAGACAGAAATCATCTGTACAAGGCCTTGCTTTACAGGATGGCTTACTACAGCACTTGCTGCAGCATTTGGCGCTGATCCCATACCAGCTTCGTTTGAATAAAGACCTCTCTTAATTCCCTCTACAAGAGCAGAACCTGCCACACCACCAAAGATCGCCTCAAAATTGAAAGCATCTTCTATAATTAGCCTAAACATGGCTGGGATATTTGAAAAATTAATAACAATCATTACAAGTGACATTAATACATAAATTAAGCCCATAAAAGGAACAATAAATGATGTAAACTTTATAATCCTCTTACCACCACCAAGTATGCAATAAGCTGCAACTAGGGCTAATATTCCTCCAATAAGCCAAGGAGTAGTATTTTTGTCATAAAAACCATAGGCCCTGAAGGATTGTTGGAGGTTAAAGGATGCAAGCATATTAAAGCCCAAGGCATAGGTCATAATCAAGGCAATAGCAAAGATTACGCCAAGTTTTCTAGAGCCAAGTCCCTTTTCAATATAATAAGAAGGTCCACCATAAGAAGTGCCATCATCAGACCTTCTCTTATAAATTTGGGCAAGGGTTGATTCGATAAAGGCTGAAGCTCCACCAATTATGGCAATAATCCACATCCAAAATACAGCACCAGGCCCTCCAAAGCAGATGGCATTGGCCACCCCTACGATATTTCCCGTACCAACACGAGAAGCAGTTGAAACCATAAGGGCCTGAAAGCTTGAAATATCCCCATCATGCTCAGGTTTTTCTACAATTACCTTAAAGGCATCGCCAAGCAGTCTAAATTGAATAAAGCCACTTCTAAAGGTAAAATAAAGGCCAGTTGCTAATAAAATTACAATTAAGATTGGATAATACAAATATCCGTTGATTGTCGATATAAGGTTATCTATAAAACTCATAAAATTCCTTTCAAATTCAAACCAATTTACAATTGATCTTTAGGTCGTTCATTCACTAATCTACTATAGTGAAGCAACTCCTTTTTATTTTACTTTTATATGAATAATAAGTCAAGATTACTAATAGATGTGCTTACTACAAATTAGAATAAGTCTGAATAATAGATATTTATAGCAAATAAAATAACAAAATAATTAATATATATGAAAATATTTGAATAATAAAAACAGGATGGCTTATATTATTATAAAGCTATCCTGCCTTTTAAATTTATTTAAAATTTTTAAGAATTTTACAAAGTTGCCCTTATTCTCTTTGCAAATCTTCTTAGGGTGTAGATGAAGCCTATACTTCCTAGTATCGCTCCAATAAGTGTAGCTATTTTGCTGATTTTTACGAGCTTGTCGCCTTTTTCATCTTGGTTTTGGCTTGCTTTTAGGCTGCCATCTGAAAGTTTAAATTCTTCTGCTGGCCCTGATTCATCTCTAATAGCATTTACAAGGAGCCTGTCAGGTCTTGGTGGTAAAAATGGTGAACATGTCAAAAGTGTTATCATGTCCATATCTTCTCTTGGGGCAAGCTTATCCCAATCATATGGTCCTATAACTTCCTTATCGCTAACCACATATCTCATGGTTTGATTGGCTCTTTCGATGTAGATGTAGTCGCCTTGTTCTAGCTCATCTACATATAAAAACATAGTATCGCCCCACCAGCCCCTGTGGCCTGCTATGGCGCATCTTGTGCCCTTGCCACCTAACGGTATGGCTGTGCCTGCTACCTGGGCTACTCCCCTTGAAATATGCTCTTTTGTGGCATCTAAATATAGGGGAAGGTATTTATCAAGTTTTGGTATAGATAGGTAGGCAAAAGGTGTGTTTGTTTTTGTGAACATATCATAGCCATTTTCATAATCATCTGTTGTAAAAGGGTCTTGGACGCTCATATCAGAGTTCTTGATTATTTCGTTATAGGCTAGGGCCTTTTTGTTTTCTTCATCGATTTTCTCCTGACTCTTTTCTGCCTCTTGTTTTTCGAAAGTCTTTTTGGCAGAAGAAGCGCTAATATCGTGGTATGACCTGAGTATTAGGGGACTAGTCAAGAGGGCCAGCCCAACTAAAATAAAGATATATCCTAAAAATGATTTCTTAGTTAGTTTTATTTCTTTCTTCAATTTCTCTAAGCTCCTTACTTAAGTGGTCTGTTTTCTTCTTTTCTCTAAAGAGAGTTAGGGTTAGGAGAAGTATTATAGGTATCATTACTAAAACCATCCTAAAGAAATCAATCCTAGCCCTAGGTGTATTGGCTATACCATCATCAATAGCTGCCTGATAAGGAATCCTCTCCCCTCTGACTAAAAGCCTGTGGGAGTTGATCATATAGGGTGTACAAGTTAGAAGTGTAGCATAATCATGGCCTTCCACTACTAGAACCGGCTCAAAATTAGATGGTTCTACAACTTGGATTTTGTCTACCTTATATACAATGGTTTCTTTGATATTTGTAATATAAAAAACATCTCCATAGGACATCTGATCAAGGTTTCTAAAAAGCTTGGCATTGGGTAAGCCCCTGTGAGCGGTGATGACTGTATGGGTAGACTTACCACCGATTGGAAGAGAAGTCCCCTCCAAGTGGCCTGCACCTTTTTGCAAAACATCTTCAGCAGATCCTGCACGAATAGGTATATCTACGCCGATCTTTGGAATATTGACATGGCCTACCATCTCTTCTACCTCAAGCATCCTGGCATATTCTACCCTAGCTGCCTTTTCTATGTCAGTATAAGGGTCTGCAAGCCTAGATGGGTCTAGGGTCCTGTTATAGGCTTCTGCAAGGGCCATCCTCTTATCCAGATTTTCTGGTGGGAGGGCCTTGGCCGCCTTAACGAAGGTTATAACCTCATCTTCCTTTTGAATTTCATAATATTTTTGACTTATCAAAGGATAGGAGAAAATCAAAAGACCTAAAAGAAAGATGCCTACAAACATTAGCCTGTTAGGCTTTTTCTTTTTTGGATTAGTCATAGTCATCTCCATCATCTGCCGCTAGATTATCAAAGAGGTCTCCCTGACTTTTTGCCTTTGGTTTTACAATTGTAAAGCCCTTCTTAGAAATCTCTGCAATCTTCTTAAAGTACTTCTTATTATCCCTTCTTAGCTTAAAGATTAGGATTATAAGGATAAGGATAAGGATAAGTGAAGCAAAGAAGAGGATTCTAAATATCCAGTTATTTCTGCTTTCTCTGATTAATTCCTCATCAACTGCTGGTACATAAGGCACCCTGTGGCCCCTTACAATAAGCCTGTGAGTGTTAATCATTATCGGCGTACATGTTAAAAGTGTCGCATAATCATGGCCTGGACTTATAAGAAGGTCATCAAAGTTTGATGGCTCTATGACCTTAATTTGGTCTACCTGGTAGGCAATGATTCCCTCGATATTTTCTATATAGAATTTATCTCCTATCTCAAGCTGGTTAAGATGGGTAAAGAGGGTCGCTTCTGGAAGGCCTGAGTGGGCTGTGAGGACTGTGTGGGTGGAATTACCACCGATTGGAAGGGAAGTACCTTCCAAATGGCCCACGCCCTTTTGAAGGATATCCTCGCTAGTACCTGCATAGATAGGGAGTTTTTGGTTAATCTTTGGTATATCAACAGTACCAATCATCTCCTCTACTTCTAGCATCCTAGCATATTCCTTGCGGCCTTCTTCTTGTTTCTTACGGCTATAAGGGTCTGATGCAATCTTTCCTGACAAGGACTCGTTGAAGGCCTTGGCAAGGTTGATACGCCTGTCTATTTCCTTAGTATCAAGCTTTTTGGCACCTTCAGAGAAGCTTGTAACCTGCTCATTAGATTCTATACGATAATAGAGTCTAGAAATAAGCGGATACATCATAACCATAAAGCCTAATAAGAAGATAAGCCTAAATATCCATTTACCTTTCTTGGATTTTTTCTTATTTACTTTTTTTGCTTTTTTGTCTTTTTTCGCCATTGTTTTTCCATTCATAAAAGAGGGGCGTAAGCCATCTGACTTAGAGCCCCTCTAATAGATTATAAAGAAGATTACTCTTAAGTAAATCTACTATGCTATTCTAGGTTTTTCTGCTGACCTGACTAATTTTACACCAGTTATTAAGAGTATTAGGCCAATAACAGCCATAATTAAAATTCTAATATCACCAGTCTTGACAATAGGTCCTCTTATAATCTTATTCACACCTGTAGGTGTGTAATCTGTTGTAACTGTGTTTCTTGTTATTTTTGTGGTTGGTTTTTCAGTTGTGATTGTAACATTTGGATAGTTCTTTATGAAAATTGCCGCTTGTGAATCACTTCCAGCCTTAATTGTAAATTTGATAGGTTGACTTTCTGGATTAAATCCTGTAGGAGCTTTTACCTCTCTTAGGGCATAGTCTCCATATTCAAGGTCGCTTACAGAAAATTCTCCCTTATCATTTGAAGTTACCTGATAATTTTTGCCATCTCTTTGAACTGTCACATATTCTCCATTTACAATCTTTTGTACTTGGAAAACAGCTCCGCCAAGTCTTTTGGCCTTGTCGGTATTATCAGTTTTGACAAATTTATAGCCACCTTTTGTAACTACGACATCTGAGTGTATCTTAGCATTAGGTACAGTTAAATAAGGTTGATTATCTTTCGTAATCATCTTACCTTCTTTATAAGTAAACTCGTACTTTTTGTCTGTATCAGGCTTATAACCTTCAGGAGCCTTTGTCTCTTTGAAATAATATTCGCCATCTGGCAAACCTTCTACAAAGATAGAACCTTGTCCAGCTGTGCTTACTAATTCTAAATCGCCCTTTTCATCATAGGCATATTCACCCTTAGCATTTAATTTGAATTTTACAGGGTTATTATCCTTTTTAAACAATTTAAATTCAGCAGCATTTAAGTATTCGCCTGACTTATCATCTACTTTTTTAAGAAGTGGGTATCTTTTGTTTTTAACTTTCACTTCTCCTGAACCAGGTTTAAATGGATCGGTTACTTTTCCAATATTATCTTTATTTTCATAACCTGCAGGAGCAGTTACTTCTTCAAATATAAATTCACCTTCAGGTAAATTTTCAACAGTCAAACTTCCATTGTCCCAAGTTGTTAAAATACTTTCAAGATTAGAAGTAGGATCATAAGTATAAGATCCTTTTGCTATTTCCTTAACTGCAACAGGAGTTTTTTTATCTCCTTCTTTTTTATAAAGTTTAAATTCTGCCTTGTTTAGCTTCTTGTTGGGATTATCTTGGTCAACCTTGATTAAAGTTATTGAAGTTTCCGGGTTTTTGACAGTTTTCTTCATATTAACTATCATAAGCCCATCTTCGACAGTCTTTGCTGAAACTTCTTCAATAGTTGTTATCAATTTTTGATCATATTTATCTTTTGACTCATCTGTTTCTTTTATAAGATAGAAACCAGGCTCTAGATTTTCTAATACAATTTTTTCAAAGGTTCTTTCCTTATCAAACTTATCTTTGCTTAAAGTTTCGGTAAGTTTGCCATCATCATAAATTAGAGACTTATTTGATATAGTTCCCTTTCCAAGTTCTTTTTCAACCTCTGCCATAGGTAAGGCATGAAGTCTCTTTGCTACTTCCAAGTGATCTCTTTTTTCATAATCTTTTGGCAATTTAAAATATTTAACTTGCCTAGCATTTGCTTTTATGTCTTCTGTGTCGGATTTTCTATCATCAACATGGCTTATATTTAACTCAACCCTGTACTTTTTGTCGGTATTGGGTGGATTTGGCTTAGCTTCAGTTGATTTAGCAAAACTTTTTATACTAGGAATAAATATGCTAAGTACCATAATCAAAGGCAAAACTAGTCCTAGAATTTTATCTTTTACTATCTTTTTCATTCTTCCTCCTAGAATATAATCAGGCCTTTACTTCTTAATTCTTGCAATATATACTTACTTGGCCTTTTTAAGGAAATCTATATAAGTGTTTCTTATATATAATTCATATATAAATTTTTTCTCTTCTAATTACTCTTATTATATCACATTTATTTCAATAATACTATTGAATTCAAGCAATTGTGACTTAATATAAAATTTTCTAAATATATTACAAATTTTATTAGTAAAATCTACAAATTTCCTAACAAAAAAAGAAACCCATCACTGAGTTTCCTTATATTTTATCCGAGCATTACATCTAAGATCATCATTACTACAAAGCCTGCCGAAAAACCAAGGGTTCCTATGTTGGTGTGGCCTTCGCCCTCACCTGTTGCTTCTGGGACTAGTTCTTCTACTACTACATACATCATGGCTCCTGCTGCGAAGGCTAGAAGATAAGGTAGGATTGGAACTAGGTAGTGGGATAGGATTATTGTTAGAATTGCTGCGATTGGCTCTACTGCACCTGAAAATATTCCCATTCCAAATGCCTTGTGTTTATTTACTCCTACTGCCCTTAGAGGCATTGATATGATGGCTCCTTCTGGGAAGTTTTGGATGGCTATTCCTATGGATAGGACTATGGCTCCTGCCATTGTCATGTGGGTATTGCCATAGAGGACTCCTGCAAATGATACTCCTACTGCCATTCCCTCTGGTATATTATGTATGATTACTGCTAAAACCATCATAGTTGTTTTTCTGAGGCTTTCTGCCTTCATTCCTTCTGGATGGTCGCTATCTATATGCTGGTGAGGGATTACGCTGTCTAAAAATAGGAGGAAGAAGATTCCTACAAGAAATCCTACTGCTGCTGGTATCCAGCTCATTTTTCCCATTTTATCTTCTACCATGTCCATAGCTGGCATTATTAATGACCAGATTGAAGCTGCTACCATTACACCTGCGGCAAAGCCAGAAAGGCCCTTTTGGACCTTTTCTTTTAGCTCACCTTTCATGATGTAAACACAGGCAGCCCCTAAGCTTGTTCCTATGAAAGGGATCATTATCCCTAATATTACATCTTTATTCATAGTCTTAGTCTATTTTCCAAATATCATCTGCATATTCTAGGATTGTTCTATCTGATGAGAAGAATCCAGCGTTTGCGATATTCTTTAGGCACTTTCTTGCCCATTCTTTTCTATTTCTAAATTCTTTGTTTAATTTAGCCTGTGTTTCTTTATAAGATGCGAAATCTTTTAATAGGTAGTATTGGTCAGCTCTACCGCCATTTTGTGGCTTGATTAGCTCGTTATAGATGTCTAGGAAGTAGTAAGAATCTTGGTCTTTGAATTCTCCACTTACTAGGGAATCTACTACATCTTTGATGTCTTCATCCTTGCTATAGTATTCAAAAGCATTGTAAGAATCTGCTATTTCTGCTAATTCTTCTACTGTTGCTCCGAATCTGTAGTTGTTTTCTTCGCCTGCTTCTTCAAAGATTTCTACGTTAGCTCCATCTAGGGTTCCTAGGGTTAGGGCACCGTTTAGCATGAATTTCATGTTACCTGTACCACTTGCTTCCTTACCAGCTGTTGAGATTTGTTCACTTACATCTGCTGCTGGGAAGAGTTTTTCAGCGTAGGTTACTCTGTAGTTTTCTACGAATACAACCTTTAGCTTGTCATTTACATCCTTATCGTTGTTTACTACTCTTGCTACTTCGTTTGCAAGTTTAATCATTCCCTTTGCTCTAAAGTATCCTGGAGCTGCCTTACCACCAAAGATAAAGGTTGTTGGTGTGAAGTCTAGGTCTGGGTTTTTCTTTAGTTTGTGATATAGGTGGATGATGTGAAGGATGTTAAGGTGTTGTCTCTTGTATTCGTGGATTCTCTTGATTTGGATATCATAGATTGAATGTGAGTCAATTTTTATTCCTTCATTTTCTAGGATGTATTTAGCTAGTTGGTCTTTCTTTGTTTGTTTGATTGATAAGAACTCATCTAGGACTTTTTCATCATCTAGGAATTTCTCTAGACCCTTTAGCATTGCTAGGTCTTTTTTCCAAGCGTCTGTGCCTAGTTTTTCTGTGATGAAGTTTGTTAGTTCTCTATTAGCGTATACTAACCATCTTCTTGGTGTGATTCCGTTTGTCTTGTTGTTGAATTTCTCTGGGCTTTCCTTATACCATTCTTTGAAGGTATCATCTTTTAAGATTTGTGAGTGGATTTCAGCTACACCATTTACAGAAAATCCTACATAGATTGCAAGGTTTGCCATGTGTACTAGATCGCCTGTTACGATTCTGTATGGATCTATTGCCTTGTCGCTGAAGCCTCTATCTTTGAATTCTTTTACAAGTTTCTTATCGATTTGTTCTACGATTTCTAGACATCTTGGGCTTACTTCTTCCATTAGGTCAAATGACCATTTTTCTAGGGCTTCTTGAAGTACTGTGTGGTTTGTAAAAGCAAATACCTTGTTTGCTATTGCTAGTGCATCTTCAAAGTATATACCATTTTCATCTACTAATACCCTTACTAACTCTGGAATTGCCATGATTGGGTGGGTATCGTTTAGTTGGATTACGTGATATCTTGCGAAGTTTTCGAATTTGAGGTCTTCTGGGAAGTCTCTCTTGTATTTTTCTACCATATCTTGGATTGATGCTGAACAGAAGAAGTATTGTTGTTTTAATCTTAATAGCTTTCCTGCTCTTTGCATATCATTTGGATATAGGACTCTTGTGATGTCTTCTGCCCTGTTTTTCTCAGCTACTGCATCGTCATATTCGAAGTTGTTGAATTTAGCAAAGTCAAATTCTCTAAATGGTTCTGATTGCCACAATCTAAGTGTGTTTACTACACCATTTTCAAAACCAACTACTGGCATATCATATGGTACTGCCTTTACTTGTTGGTCTCTAAATTTAACTATTTTCGCATCAGAGTCTACTCTGATTGACCAGCCGTCACCATCTTTTATCCAGCTATCGCCGTATTCTACTTGGAAGCCATTTTCGATTGCTTGTTTAAAGATACCTTCACGATATCTAACACCGTAACCATATAGGCTTAGTTTTTGGCTGGCAGCTGAATCCATGAAGCATGCTGCTAGTCTTCCTAGACCACCATTACCAAGGGCTGCATCATCTTCATAGTCTTCTATTTCTTCAAAGTCTATGCCCATTTCATTTAAAAGTTCTTTTACTTCATCATAGATTCCTAGGTTGATAAGGTTATTTCCTAGAGATCTACCAATTAAGAATTCTGCTGATAGATAGTAAGCTTTTCTTTCTTTTCTAACTTTTTGCTTACTTCTTCTCCAATCTTGGTTGATTAGTCCCATGATTGTATCGCAAAGGGCATCATATCTGTCCTTATCTGATGTATCTTCAAAGCTTTTTAGAGTAATTCTTTGAAGATTTTCCATGTACTGATCAGCAAATTTTTCCTTAACTAACTTATTCATTAAATCCTCCCGTAAGTTTTTGCCATCTTTTCATATTTTTCAGCGATTTTCTTATCGAAGTCGCTTTCTACCGCTCTCCAATCCCAGTTTCCACCTACGATACCCGGACAGTTTATCCTTGCCTCATTGCCAAGGCCGAATAGGTCTTGGATTTCAAACATACATACGTCTGATACTGATCCCATAAGATTTCTTGCTATTATCTCTCTTATGTTCTCATCTTTTTCATCTTCACCGATTCCAAAATATGTCCTTATAAGTTCTAATAAATGTTCGTCAGCATTATCTAAGAATCCTTGAAGAGTGTCAGAGTCGTGGGTTGATGCGTATACCATTGAGTTTCTCTCGTAATTGTGTGGTAAATATTCGCTATCAAAATTATCACCGAAGGCAAATTGTATTACCTTCATGCCTGGGAAGGCATAGTGGTTTATCAAATCTTCTACTTCTTTTGTTATAAAGCCTAAGTCTTCTGCTATATATTTTGCATCTGGATAGCTTTCTTTGATTGCATCGAAGAAGTCATAAGGTAATCCCTTTTCCCATTTTCCGTATCTTGCTGTATCGTCTGTTGCTGGTATGACATAGTAAGCTTCAAATCCTCTAAAGTGATCTAGTCTTAGTATATCATAAAGTTTGAGGCAGGCTCCAATCCTTCTTTTCCAAAAGTCGAATCCTTCAACATCCCTCATGTATTCCCAGCGGTAAACAGGGTTGCCCCAGAGTTGTCCATCTTCTGAATAATCATCTGGAGGCGCTCCACCAACTACTATAGGTCGTTTTGTTTCTTTATCAAGTTTAAGTATCTCATAATTAACCCAAGCATCTGCAGAATCGTAGGCTACATAAATTGGAAGATCGCCTATTATCTCGATTTCATGCCTATTTGCAAATTCTTTTAATTTATTCCATTGTTTAAAAAATTCGTATTGAAGATAGACATAAAAATCTATTAATTCTTTATTTTCTTTTTTAAATTCATCTAGGGCAGATTTTTTTCTATTTCTAAGATCTTCATCCCAAAATTCCCAAGACTTATCAAGGTTATCTTTCTTAATAGCCATAAATAGGGCGTAATCTTCTAGCCAATTAGCTTCCGCTTTTCTAAATTCTTTGATTTCCTTGGCGTATTTTTCTTTAGCATTTTTATAAGCTATTTCTAAGACCCTATATCTTACATTGTAGAGTTTGGCATAGTCTATTTCTCTTTCGTTCCCACCAAAATCTATATTTTCTAGGTCTTCTTTTTCTAAAAGTCCATCTTCTATTAACATATCTAAGTCTATGAAGTATGGATTGCCTGCAAAGGATGAGAATGATTGGTAAGGGCTATCTCCGTAGGAGGTTTGGCCTAGAGGTAGGATTTGCCAATATTTGGCTCCACAATCATTTAGATAATCTACAAAGTCATAGGCTGCCTTTCCAAAGGTGCCGATACCATAATTTGATGGCAGTGAAAATATTGGCATGATTATGCCATATGATCTGTCTAATCTTTTTTGTTGTTTATTCATAAATATTCCTTTCAAAATATATTAGGCCTGTATAGGTCCTTAGACTCTTATCAAAATCTTCTAGGTAGAAGGAATGTCTTCTGCCCCAGCTTGATACGACTAGTTCACGCTTATCATTTTTCTTATTCATCTCTGTTATAACTAGGCCGTGGTGGCTCATTATATCTATGTCCCTGCTTAGCCAATTTATAAAGATAACAGGAGAGTCTTTAGCCAAGGCTTCTTCTATGAAAGCAATCTTTTTTTCTAAAGATACCTTCTTAAGGAGGTTTTCCTCAAGAATCCTGTAAGATAAACCTAGGTTCATCTGATGATTTAAAATTCTTATCCTCCTAAGAAGAGAACTGGCTGTGGGAACCCCATTTGCTTTGGGTCTTAGCCTTCTATAAAATTTATATTGCATATCATTGTAGGTTTTAAAATCTACAAGTCCCCTTTCAAACATGTAAAAATACACATTGGTAAAGGCTGTCACCACACAGGCCCTATCCCTAAAAAACTTGGATAAACCAAGTTCTTTAAGCCATTCCTGATGGCCACCATAGTAGGTCGCACCTTCCTTTAGGACGGGGACAAAATAATTACTCTCTTTAAGCTTCATCTCCGATATCAATCTCCTCTATAGTATAACTTTTATCTTCCTTCTCTTTAATCTTGGCATCATCAAAGTTCTTTTCCTTAAGCTTGTTATTAATCTTTTCTAGATAGAGGGTGTAAAATACTGATACAACTGGTATTGATATCAGCATGCCCCAAATTCCAAACAAGGACCCACCTATAGTTACAGATGCCATTACCCAAACAGCAGGAAGGCCTATTGCATCGCCTGCTATATAAGGGAAGATTAGGTTCTCTTGGATTTGTTGAATGATAACATTGTAGGCCAAAAATATAAGGGCCTTAAATGGTGATTCAACAAAAATCAATATAGCTGAAAATCCAGTACCAAAGATTGGACCAAAGATAGGTATAAGGTCTGATATACCGACCACTATCGAAATAATTGGCGCATTTGGTATCTTAAATATCTTCATACCTATAAAGGTGAGGACAGATAGGCAAAGTACTGATATCATCCTTGAAAATACATAATCCTTGAAGGTGTTATAGGAAAGTGATAGGACCTTGTTGATATAGTCAGCCCTTTCCTCGCTAAGCAAAGCATAGATAAGTCTTGTGCCATTTGTCTTAAGCATTTTCTTATAAATTAACACAAAGATAGAGAAAACTATCATTGTAAAAATCCCAATTACACCGCTGGATACTGAGTTTAAAAATCCTGTAGCCTTTGAGAAAAGGTCAACATCATTGCCATCTATAAATGAAAAGATAGCATTTCTAACATTGTACCAACCCACACCGCTAAAGGCATTCATGAATTTATTAGCGTAAGGCTCTGTCAATTCATGTTTTTTTAGAAAATGATAGGTTGAATTTACAAAGTCTGGCCACCTGATAGAGAAGGTATAAACAATCTTGACCATAGATGGAATCAAGATATTTATAAGTATGACTAGAAAAGCTATAAGCAAGGCCCAAGATATGAGGATAGAGCATATTGATATAAGCTTTCCATACTTAGATTTTTTATCAAGGCTGTTTAACTTCCTCTCAAAAAAATTGGTCGGAATACTCATCATAAAGGCCAAGGCCCCACCCACAATAAAGGGTGAAATGACCGCATAGAGGGTGGAAAAAGCCTTAGACACTTCTCCTATATAAAATAACCCAAAATACAATAAAATTCCGATAACTACTACCTTAAGTAGATTTTTAGTTTGTCTATCTAATTCTTTCATCCTAACACCCTTCTTTTTTCATAATTTATATTCATTTTACCATTAATTGTGATAATAGTTAAGAAAATGTTATAATAAAATAAAGGAGTAAGAATGAAAAGGTGTTTTATAATAGCTGGCGGAGATTTTGACGGCTTTTTTGATGAAATATGTGAAAATGATTTGGTGATTACAGCTGATAAAGGCTTTCGTTATGGTGAGAGAGAAAAAATAAAAATTGACTACGCAATTGGAGATTTCGACTCTACAGATAGGCCTGATTTTAAAAATATAATAGCCCTAAATCCTATAAAAGACTTCACTGACACAGTTGCAGCTATTAGGCTTGCAATAGATAAGGGCTATAGGGAAATTATAATCTATGGTGGCCTAGGAGGACGAGAATCTCACACGATTTCAAATATAAAAACCCTCCTCCATTTTAAGAAAAAGGGTGTAAATATTTCTCTAAAGGCAAGGGGCAAGGAAATTTTTGTCATAGATTCTGACTTTTCTTATAAATTCAATGATAAAGATTTTTATGTATCAATTTTTGCCCTAGATGAAGAGTCCATCCTTTCGATAGACGGTCTTGCCTATGAGCTTGACTCTTATAAAATGAGTCTTGATGATAGCCTGGGAGTTTCTAATCAGACTAAGGGATGCGATTTTAAAATCAGCCTAGAAGCGGGCTACTTGCTAATAATTTTTGAAGATTTTTCCATATAAAAAGCTAGCAGTTTTTTGCCGCTAGCTTTTTTCTATATATCTTTTAAATTTTCCGCTCTTATTTCTTCGTAAGTCTTTTTCCTTAAATTTTCTATTTCTTCTTCACTGATATTTTTATTTTTAAGTTTCTTTTTGGTATTATCTGTCACAAGTGTGTAGATTACAGTTGCAAGCGGTATGAATGCGACCATACCAAATACTCCGAAGAGTCCCCCGCCTATTACTACTGAAACAAAGATCCAAATAGCAGGTAGGCCTTGGTGCTTACCTATTACAAGTGGATAAAATATCTGTTGTTGGACTTGTTGTAATATTAGGATAAATATCAAAAATATAAGAGCTTTAGCTGGCGAATAGATAAATATCAAAATCATACCTATGGCTGTTGCTGAAAATGCTCCAATATATGGAATAATATCAAAAGCTCCCATAAGAATTGAAATCATGCCAGCTGATGGCAACCTTAGGATGAGCATTCCTATAAAGCAAGCCACACCTAGGGCAATGCATGATAAGATTTTAGTTTCAAGAAACCTTGAAAATGATGCATAGGATAGTTTTGATACATAGATTATATTTTTGGCTACATCTATTGGAAGGTGGGCAAAGATAAATCCTGTTATCCCATCTGCTAGTCCATTTCTATTTAGGCTAACATATATTGAAAAAATAAAGCCAATACCAAGGGCTAGGATTCCTTGTGATACGGTATTTATAATTGATCCAGTCTTATTTAGTATATTTGATTCTGAATTTAAAAAGTCTTGCAAGAAACCTGTCACAGTCCTGCTTATCCCATCTAAATCTAGACTTTGAATCTTAGTTTCTAAAATATGGCTGGCCTTTTCTAAAAACTTGTAATCATCCAAAAAATCTACAAGCGAATCAAAAAATACGGGTATATTTTCGCTAAGCTTGGTAATTGCCCTGGTAAGCTCTGGTATTAAAACTGTTAGGACTATTGTCACCATTGCAAAAAATATAATCCATGAAATTGCCAAAGATAGGGTCAGGCTTAGGTTTTTATTTTTCTTAAAAGCATCAAATCTTGATAAAAGGTCATTGTGAAAAAAATTGACCGGAAGATTTATTATAAAGGCTATAACCAATCCGTAAACTAGAGGCCTAAAAACCTGATAAGCCCTTGATAAAAATTCTCCAATCTTATCTATATAAAAAAATCCAAAATATATAGCTATCAGACAAAATCCTACAAATATGTAACGTCTTGTCTTGCTATCGAGTAAATCTCTCATATTCTATCTCCATACTAAGAGGCCCGCTTAGCAGGCCTTATTTTTAGTAATTATTTTGCTTTTTGTCAGCGTCAGAATTTGCTTGTTGTTTTTCTTGGTATTCTTTTCTTGTTAGAACATCCACAACATCCACATTTATTGTCACTACTTCGAGACCAGTCATCTCTCTAACATTAGAACTTACTACTCTTTGAATGTTGTTAAAGATTTCCCTAGCATTTTTGCCATATTCGATAATTACATCTAGGTTAATCTTTGCTTCTCTTTCTCCAACTTCTACATTAACACCAGCAGTTCTCCTATCGCTGGAGCCAAAAAATGATCCGATAGAATCAGCAATATTACCCTTCATTTCAAGGATACCATCCACTTGATTAATGGCAATTCTAGCAATCTTAGCAACTACCTTATCTTCTATGATAAGCTTGCTTTCTTCATATTCCAATTCTCTACCATCATTTAGGTCTTTTTTGATTTCTTTATTTAGATTATCTGTCATGTCTACTCCTTAATTTACAATTTTCCTAATTATTTGAAGCACTCTTACATCTTTATCAAAATAAGCTCCGATCAAATAGCCTATTACCATCACTACCCAGATTCCCAAGGTCTTGAAAAAACCAAAGTTAAATAGGCAAATAAGGGTGATGAGGCTAAGGATTGTAGAGTTTATTTTCCCTTTGTTTAATCGATAGAAAGCAAGAAGAAATTTTTTATTGTTTTCTCTATTATCAAGCTTTCTCATCTCTACATCATATATAGTATGATTTGTATCCTTGTTAATTTCTTCCATATTCTCTCTTCTCTTTTTGCTTTTCCTTCTTTTCAATCTTTAGGTCGATTTTTATTTCATCAAGTCCTGTAAGATTGTTTAAGCCCTTTTTTATCTCTTCTCTTACTCTTTCGGCAAGCTTGTCGATTGCTTGATCTGAATAGTCATCTGCCAAGATTTTTGCTTCAAGCTTGTTATTGTCAATAATTTTAGCCCTTGCCTTTATGGTTTCAAGTCCTAAAAACTTATTAACTGAGGATTTTATCGAAGATTCTAGAGATCTTTGGGCTATAAGCACACTTCCCTTTTCATCTTCAATCAAGACGTCAAATCCCTTGTTGGAATTTTGTCTAAGTACAATAAGCAAAACTATTGCAAAACCTATGAGTAAGATGCCTACAGCCATGAAAAAGAATTGAACAAAGGCTTCATTAGATACTAGTCTATAAAGATATTCATTGTAGACAAAGGCTTCAAAAACAGCCTGGCCATCAATTCCAAAGGCCAAAAATAAGGCTCCTAAGAGGATTAAAACTATTAACATCAAAGAATAGAGAAATTTCATTAATTTTCCCATATTTTTCTCCTTAGGGTATAAATACCCTTGTTTTTTTCCTTTTAATCATCTTCTTCTAATTCTAAATTAAGGTCTAGCCATACTTCATCAAGGTCATCTCTTTTTTCCTCAAGATCTTTGATTTCTTTAAAAACTTGGGCGACCCTATCTTGATCGTTATAAAAGCCCTCAGCAAGGCTTTCTATTGTGAGGTCTTTGATAAGGAGGTCGGTTTCCTTCATCTCCTTTTCTATGTCTCTAATCTTGTTCTTTTTGGCCTTAATTTCGCTTTTCTTTAGTTTTTCCTTTTTTCTTTCCTTTTTGATTTGGGTCTTGCTTACTACTTGTCTTTCTTCATCTGTCAGGCTTGCTTCCCTTAGCTTTTCCCTATAATAATCGTAGTTGCCTAAGTAAAGATCAATCTGGTCATTTTTCATATCTAGGATTTTGCTTGCGATTTTATTTAAGAAATACCTATCGTGGGAAATTATCAAAAGAGTACCCTCAAAATCTAGGATGGCATCTTCTAGAATTTCCTTTGAGTCAATATCTAGGTGGTTGGTTGGCTCATCCATGAGGATGAAGTTACAATCTGATATCATTAGCTTAAGGAGAGATATCCTAGCCCTTTCCCCACCGGATAGTTCGCTAATCTCTCTGAAGACATCATCATCGTAGAACATAAATTTGGCAAGGTAGGACCTTATTTCAAAGTTTGTAAGCCTTGGGTAAGCCTCTCTTATCTCATCAAAGATGGTGTTTTCTAAGTTTAGAGATTTTTGCTCTTGGTCAAAGTAGCCTATGTTTACAGATTGGCCAAGCTTGACTGTGCCTTGATCTGGCATCTCTTCCTTGAGGATTATTTTAAAAAGCGTGGTCTTACCTACCCCATTATCTCCGATTATGGCTGCCCTTTCATTTCTATAAATATCAAAGGAAATATTTTTGAAAATCTCCCTATAGTCAAAGGATTTGGCTAATTTATCTACCTTTAGGACATCCATGCCCGATTGGATTCTTGGGCTAAATTTAAGGCTCATGGTGTCTTGTAGTTCGATTGGCTTTTCCATTTTTTCCATCTTATCTAGGAGTTTTTGCCTAGACCTTGATTGGGATATACCTCTTTTTCTCTTAGAGCCTCCCAGGTTTTTGAGTCTGTCGATGATTTCTTCTTGGCGTTCGATTTCTTTTTGCTGGCTCTTATATTGGTGGAGGTAGACGTCCCTGTCTTTTTTCCTCTGGGTCATGAAGCTGGTGTAGTTGCCATTATAGGATGTAAGCCTTCCATATTCTAGGACCATCATCTTATTTACTGTGGCATCTAAAAAATACCTATCGTGGGATATTATTATTACTGTGCCCTGGTAGTTTTTGATGAAGGTTTCTAGGAAGTTGATTGCCTTTATATCTAGGTGGTTGGTTGGCTCATCTAAAAGGAGAAGGTCTGGCTTTTCTAATAAAAGGCCTGCTAGCTCTACCCTTGCCTTTTGTCCACCTGATAAAACAGATATTTCCTTATCGAAGTCCTCCCTATCAAAGCCCATGGCTGTTAGGGTTCCTTCTAGCTCACTTTTGATAGCATAGCCATTTTTCTGGTGAAAAAGGTCAGATTTTTTTGTGTACTCATCCATTATCTGAGCAAGTTTTTCATCATCCTTTTCCTGGCTCATCTTTTTTTCAAGCTCTCTTATCTCTTCCTCAAGCCTTATCATATCATCAAAGATGGCTAGACAATATTCATAGATTGTCATATGGCTATCTATGCTTAAAATCTGCTCCAGATAGCCTACTTTAACTTCTTGGGGGATAAAGACTTTCCCCTCATCTGCTCTTAAGTTTCCTGTTAATATATTAAAAAGGGTAGACTTGCCAGCCCCGTTGATTCCAACTAGTCCTGCCTTGTCCCCCTTTTCTAAATTAAAACTTAGGCCAGAAAATATTTCCTTACCGGGATATTCTTTGGCCAAGTTTGATACGCTTATTACATTCATCTAAAATATAAAATCCTCTGGTGAATTCATAAAATATGTTAGGGTAAATAGAGATTCATCTAGGTGAACTGATTCTATTACCACTCCATTTTTTACCTTTAGGTCTACTGGTGAGAAGTTCCAAATACCTTTGATTCCGCTTTCGCAAAGTATATCTGCTATTTCTTGGGCTACTGTTTTTGGTGTTGCTATTATACCTATATCTACCTTGTTATTTTTTAGGAAGTCTCCTAGGTCATCGATTTTTTGCACCTTTAATTCTTCGTGTGTGAATTCTTCCTTATCAAAGACTGCTTCAAATTCATAGCCTAGATCTCTAAAGGACTTGTATTGGTAGAGGGCATGTCCTATATTACCATAACCTATTAGGACTATCTTATAACTTTTATCTACTCCAATTATCTTTGATAATTCACCAATTAATTCCTTTACATTATAGCCATAGCCTTGTTGGCCGAAGCAACCGAAGTGGTTTAAATCTTGTCTTATTTGGCTGGCTGTAAGGCCTGTTATCTCGGATAATTCTTTAGAAGATACTCTGATTATTCCTTTTTCGTTGATGCTTTCCAAATACCTGTAGTATTTTGGAAGTCTCTTGATTACTGACAATGATATGTTTTGCTTGCTCATAAATTATCCTCCGCTTCCTTGTTCTTAGCCTCTTCTAAAAGATGAGTATTTAATATTTCCCTATCTTCATCTGTAAGCTTATCTGAATTCTTCTGACTATCGATCTCAGCTATTATTGCATTTAGCTTATCATCTCTTCTCTGCCTAAGCTCTTCCTCGCTAGCTTCTTTTATTTCTTCCTTAGGCTCTTGGTCCTTCCTTCTATGTAGGAGAGCGTTTATCATGTGGAAAAAGTAAACCACTATCAAGCATGAATAAAATATCAGCTGATTATTAGCTATGAAAAACTCGTTGTTTACGGCTAGGTTTGTGGGCAAGACCCTGACAAATCTTGCCAGGGCTGACAAACCGTGGATTGATAATAGCCCAAAGGCTAGGCTTGTGACTATGGCTGTAAGTATTGAATATCCTCTAGCATTTTTATCTAGGAGGACTGAAAAACTAAAAACTAGCATCAATATCCAGCTTAGGATAAAGACGATATACCAGCTTAAGTTAAAAAACCATGAATCCACAAACCTTTGAGAGATAGTTAGAAGAAATAAGATGACTACCAAGAAGACAAGCTCAATGCTAAGTCTTCTTTCAAACTTATTTACCATCTATATCCTCCTATTTTTTTGATTTATATCTCTTTGTTGCGTCTAATATTTTCTTTCTTATTCTTAGATTATGTGGTGTAACCTCGATTAGTTCATCTTCTTCTACAAATTCCATCATTTCTTCTACACTCATCTTTTTAGCTGGTGTAAGGACGATGGCATCGTCATTTCCGCTTGCCCTTGTGTTGGTCATCTTTTTCTTTCTACAAATATTCACATCTATGTCAAGGCCCTTGGCATTTGATCCTACTATTAGGCCCTCATAGATTTCTTCACCTGGCTCTATGAATAATTGACCCCTAGATTGGGCTGCATTTAGACCGTAGGCTGTTGCTATTCCTTTTTCTGTGGCTATTAGGGAGCCTAGCTGCCTCTTATCAAGGTCGCCCTTGTATCTATCATAACCTTCAAATTCGGTATTTAGGATGCCTGTTCCCTTGGTGTCGGTCATAAATTCTGTCCTGTAGCCTATAAGGCCTCTGGCTGGTATTCTAAATACAAGTCTGGTGTAGCCAGATGATGATGGGTGCATATCAATCATTTCACCCTTCCTACGGCCAAGCTTATCTATAATTGATCCTGTGTATACCTCATCTACATCTACTGTTGCAATTTCAATTGGCTCTAGCTTTTTGCCATTTTCATCGCTCTTAAACATTACTTCAGGTTTTGATACTTGGAATTCATAGCCTTCACGTCTTAGATTTTCAATTAGTACTGATAGGTGAAGTTCACCCCTACCTGATACCTTAAAGGCTTCTGTTGTATCTGTTGGTTCTACTCTTAGGGAAACATCTGTTTCTGCTTCCTTAAGCAGCCTATCCCTAAGGTGTCTTGAAGTAACATATTTACCATCACGACCTGCAAATGGTGAATCATTTACCGAAAAGGTCATAGCTAGGGTTGGTTCAGATATTTTGGTAAATTCAATTGGTTCATGGTCTCCTTCTGTACCGATTGTATCACCTACATTTATATCTTCCATACCTGATAGGGCTACTATTGAACCAAATTTTGCTTCTTCTACTTCTACCCTGCTTAAGCCGTCAAATTCATAAATTGTGACTACCTTGGCCTTTACAAGCCTGTCTGGCTCATTGTAATTTGTGATTACCGCTTGGGCATTTTTCTTAATTATTCCGCATTCAACCTTACCTATAGCTATGGTTCCTAGGTATTCATTATAATCTGTTGTTGAAACTAAGACCTTAAAACCTGTATCTTCTTCCGCTTCAAAAGCTGGTGTGTATTCTATAATTGTATCTAAGAGGTCAGTCATATCTTCCTTGACTACACCCTTTTCAAGTGATGCCCATCCATTTTTGGCTGATGCATAAACAATAGGACTTTCAAGGTAGGATTCATCTGCATCTAAAGATATGAATAGATCTAGGATTTCATCTTCTACCTCATCAATTCTTTCATCTGGCCTATCAACCTTGTTTATACAAATGATGGCAGGTAGACCTAATTCTATAGCCTTTTTAAGTACAAACTTAGTTTGTGGCATTGGGCCTTCGTGGCTATCTACTACAAGTACAACAGATTCAGCCATGTTTAAAACCCTCTCAACCTCTCCACCAAAGTCGGCGTGGCCTGGTGTATCTATAATATTTATTTTCATATCCTTATAGGATACTGCTGTATTTTTGGCAAGAATTGTAATACCACGTTCTTTTTCGATTGTATCAGAGTCCATGACTCTCTCTTTTACTTCTTCATTATCTCTGAATAAACCTGATGTTTTTAAAAGACCATCTACTAGGGTTGTCTTACCGTGGTCTACGTGGGCAATAATTGCTACATTTCTAACATCTTCTCTTAACATATTTCCTTCTTTCTTACTAACAAATTCTATCAATATATTATACCTAACGTTAATTAATTATCAATAATTATCAACAAAAAAAGTGCTTTTAATTTATTATATCAAAGCACTTCATATGTATATTAGACAAGCTATTGCATTTTCACAAACTACTATCCTGTCCGACAAAGATTCAACAAGTCTGATTCCCCTGCCATTTTCTGCAAATAAATCGACAGTCTGTTTCCTACAAATTCCACTACCCTCGTCTTTTACCTTTATATATGAATAGGTATCTGTAAGTTTGACACATATTTCTATAAGTTTAAGCCTATCTTTCATATTGCCATGCTTATAAGAATTGCTCGTCAATTCATCTAATATCAGCCTAAGCTTGAAGATATAATCCTGATCATAGTCCCTATCTTCTAACAAAGCTAAAAGCTTATCTCTAAATTTTTTTATATCTTTAAGGTCAGAATTTATGACCGTCCTAATTATCTCCATAGCCTCTCCTAACTACTTCATACCCGATTTTTATTTTTAATATCATATTTTTAAAATTTACAGAAAAAATAACAAATTTTAATCAGAATTGAAATTTTCTGTTACATTATAGAATTTACGGGTATAATGTAATTACAAGAAAAAATGAAAGGAGACATTCAATGAAATACGTTTGTACAGCATGCGGATATATTTACGATCCAGCAGAAGGTGATGTTGATAACGGAATTGAAGCAGGTACAGAATTTGATCAACTTCCAGAAGATTGGGTTTGCCCAGTATGTGGAGTTGGCAAAGACATGTTCGAAGCTCAAGAATAATAATACTAAAATAGAGGCCACAGGGCCTCTTTTTTTAGTAAGAATCTATATCATTTTTTTCTTTATTTCTAATTACTATTCCAATTGATATAAGTATGCTTATAACTAAAATTACAGCTACTATTACTACAGGCTTTTTAAGAAAACCTAGATAATCTATTTCTTCTTCCTCTGCTGGTGCTAGGGCATAAATCTTACTTATATCGTCATTATGGTTGGCCTTTACCTCTTTGGTGAGTCTTTTCTTAGGCTCTTCACTTTCTTTTTCTGGCAATTGAGCATTAGCTTTATTATCTTCACTTACATCTATACTTATTGACTTAATCATATTTGCCGCTTCATTTTCAAGCTGTCTTTTCTGGCTAGGTGTCTTGGCCTCTTGTATCTTTTGGCTATAGTCCTTTATCACTTTCTCAGTCTTTTTATTGACTTGACTTGAACTAATGCTTGTATTTGAATTATTAGCCTTGATTGTAACTTTGACTTCTTCTAATGCCTTGGCAAGATTTGAATTCTTATCTAGCTTTTCAACCAAATCATCTACAGCCTTTTGGACCTTTTCGTAGTCAGCATTTTCTTTTTTACTAGCATCACTTGCAGACACCGCCTCTTTTTCTTTCTTTGGATTTGCATCTTTTGGGCTTTGCCCCTCTTTAGTTTCACTTTCAGGACTATTTGCTTCACCCTGCTTTTTAACTTCTTCTTTGACGGGCTCTTTTAAGGGTTGAACCTTTTCTTCTTCGAGGGTTTTAGTATCTTCTTTTATTTTTATCTTATCAGCTGGCTTTTGAACTTCTGCTTCCTTTACTGGCTGTGTTTCTTCCTTAGACTCAGCATCCTGGGCGTAGGATTTGCCTACAAAAGATAGGCTTAAGGTAGCAATTAAGAATATTTGTAAGATTTTTTTCATAGCCTTAAGCCTCCTTTCTAAATCAGTCGCTATCTAGCTGATCATCTGATGAATACCAGCCTTTTCCAATAATTGATGAAGTATTTAATATAGTTATAAAGCAATATGGGTCAACCTTTTTGATAAAGGACCTAAATCTTGCCTGTTCAAATTTGCTTGTCACACACAAGAATACAGAAATATCACTTCCTGCATATAGGCCCTTGGCACTTATCACAGTTGCCGACCTATTTAAGTCTACTTTTATAAACTTGCCAAGCTCTTCTGTCTTTGAGCTTATGATTATAAATAATTTGGCCTCATTCATTGACCCTATCATTACATCTACGCAAATCCCCTTCATGAGCAAGCCTAGGATTGAAAATAATCCAATCTCAACTCCGAATATCTTGATGGCTGCTATGGTGAAAAGCGAATCTACCACTAGAAGGGCTTTTCCTACCTGAAGAGAGGAGTATTTTTTAATTATCATCGCTATTATATCAGTACCCCCACTTGATGCAGCTAGATTAAATAAAATAGCTGATCCAACTGATGACATGAGGAGGGTAAAGATTAATTCTAGCATCTTATTGCCAGTTAGGGATTGATGAATGGGAACAATTCTTGCTAAAAGCAAGGCTGTTAGGGAATTAAGTATGGCCACATATCCTGTTCTTATGGTAAATTTCTTGCCAATTACAAAAAATCCAATTACCAATAGAACTAAGTTATAGAATAGGGTAATCTGTGGCCTTGTAAAGGGAACAAACATGGATGTGATGATACTCATACCCTCTACCCCACCTATTACAAAGGAGTTTGGATATTTGAAAAAATGAGTACCACAGGCCATTAGTATTGATGCAAAACTCATCCAGAAAAATCTGTATTCCTTTGATAGAGTATTTCTCTCATCTACATTTTTGGCTTGCATCTGTTTGCTTTCTTGATTGTCAAAAGATTGGTTGTCTTTCAATTTTCTTCTCCATCATTAAATATTTACAAGTCTAGTATATGTTACAATTATACAATGAACCAACTTTTATGCTAGGTATCTTAAGCAAAGTTGGCTCATTTATAATTTTTATATTCTATTAGTCGTTTGAATAGTTATCAAAGTAGCCTTGGATTAGGACTACTGGTGTTCCCTTATCCCCTGAACCTGAGATTAGGTCTGATAGAGAACCTAATAGGTCAGTAATTTGTCTAGGTGTAGTACCTAGGGTCTTATTCTTATCTGTGTTTTGGTCCTTTTCTTTGACCATCTTCTTAAATCTCTCTGCAGCTTCTTCGCTAGATAAACCAGTTAATTCATTGTCAGCTACATATTTTAATTTAAGCTCATTTGGTGTACCCTTTAGACCTTCTGTAAAGCCTGGTGATACAACAGGATCTGCTAACTCCCAAATATGGCCTACTGGATCTTTGAAAGCTCCATCGCCATAAACCATTACCTCAATATTTTTGCCGACTACTTCAATAATGTTTTTTTGAAGTCTTTCAACAAAATCTTGAGCATCTCTAGGAAATAGCTTAACAACTTCACCTGTAGATAGGTTTGAACCTAGAAGTCCATAAGAAGGATTGTATCCTGAACCATCTACTGGTCCATCAAGTATCTCATCAAGCTTAAGGATAGTCTTACCACCTGCTTCTACAAGTTGTCTTTTAACTAATTCTCTATTATGAATAGAGCTTACTAAAACATTGTCTGTAAATTTAAGAGCATCTACCGGATTGTTTAAAAAGTGAATTTCAGAATTTGGTGCAAGTTCCTTGTAAAATTCTGGATAATCCATACCAGTAAATAAGTGCTTATAATCTCCAGCAACCTCTCTAAATTCCTCAAGAGAAAGAACATCCTTGTAAGGATTTATATTAGAATTAAATAAATCCATCTCATCCATAAGTAGGTTACCTACTTCATCTGATGGATAGGATAGACAAATGTGAAGCTTTTTGCCAGATTTAGCAAAAGATTTAAGCAAAATAGAAAATCTATTTCTACTAATGATAGGAAATAGAATCGCAACCTCATCAGCCTCAAACTTATTAGCAAAATCCTTAGCTATTTGATCAGAATTTGCATAGTTTCCTTGGCTTCTAGCCAAAAGAGACTCAGTAACCGCAATTACATCCCTATCGTGAAACTTAACTTCTTTAGATACTTCTTTAACCATGTTGGTGACAATTTCTACTAAATCATCGCCTGTTTTAATGATTGGTGCCCTAAGGCCCATCGCTGTTGTTCCAATTATTCTTGACATTATTAATCCCCTTTCATGGAAATTATACATCCGTTTTAAATAAATTTAAATAGTCTATAAAGCTAAATTTTAAATTAATTTATATTTCTAAAAAAACTAAAAATTTCTAAAAAATCTAGCTCTTAGCATCAAACTTTTCCTTGCATTTTGGGCACCTAACCTTAATCTTGCCCTTGTTTTTAGGAATCCTAAGTTTCTGTCCGCAGGATGGACAGCTTACATACTTATAAGCTCCATCCTTTTTATTTCCCCTATTAAAAACACCCTTGATAGGATTTATAACACTATCTAAAAACATCCTATTTTCCTTGCTCCTCTTTATAGAATTAGCGCTCATTGACCTAAATATAGCGTAAATTACAATAAGAGAAGATATGATATTAATAATAGATGAATTGGTAAAATAAGCCAAGATAAGAAGTCCTATAGCCAGGCAAATTAAAAATATACCATATTCATCAATTCCATTTCTTTTTTCCACCTAATCACCCACAATCTCTTCCATAACTTTGGCAATATCACCATTTATAACATAATCTGCACGGCTATCCCTACTAGTAGGGTCCTTATTTATAAGAATAAGCTTATGGCCCCTATAAAAATCAATAAGGCCAGCTGCTGGATAAACCACCAAGCTAGTCCCGCCGATAATCAAAACATCAGCATTAGCAATAAGATTAATAGCGTAAGAAATATTATTTTGATCAAGACCTTCACCATAAAGAACAATATCAGGTCTAACAAGGCCACCACACTCATCGCAGTGAGCCTCTTTTTCAAAAGATTTGACATAGGCGAGGTCAAAATTCTTCCCACACTTAGTACAATAATAATCTCTCAAATTTCCATGAAGCTCGATAACATTTTGACTACCTGCCTCTTGGTGAAGACTATCCACATTTTGAGTAATCACAGCCTTAAGCTTGCCCATCTTCTCAAGCTTAGCTAAGGCGTAGTGAGCAGGATTTGGCTTAATCCCTTCAAGCATGAGATTATCCTTGCAATAAGTCATAAACTGGTCAGGATGATCAACCAAAAACTCATGGCTAAGCATATATTCAGGTGAATAACCAGAGTTATTCTCCCTATTATAAAGGCCAGTAGCAGATCTAAAGTCAGGCACACCTGATGCAGTAGAAACCCCAGCCCCTCCAAAAAATACTATATTGTTAGAATCATCTATAATTTTTTTAACTTCCTTAATTGTATCCATGATAATCCTTTCTATATAATCATTATAATCTTAATAAGCCATCTTACAAGAAAATAGCCTTAAGATTTTACAAAATAGAAAATATATGGTATCATAATTCTAGACCCGAAAGGCAAGTAGAGTCTTATTTATAAAAATAATAAAAAAATCGATGAAAATATTTGACAAATTAGTTTATACATCGTATACTATAATAGTCAGTGGTCACCGGGGTGTGGCGCAGCTTGGTAGCGCGCGTGTTTTGGGAACATGAGGTCGAAGGTTCGAATCCTTTCACCCCGACCAAATATGAGTAAGCAACAATTAGTAGTTGCTTATTTTTTTATGTCAAAACTAAACAACATATGAAAGGATGGAATCCTTTTACCCATAAAGGCCCCTTGATTTGGGGACTTTATGCCGAAAACTAGTGCACTTAAACATCCATTGAGTTTGGATGTTTAAGGAGAAAAATCAGTGCGATAGCAAGAAAAGCTTACGAAGTAAGCGGTTTTCTCAGCACGGAAGAGTTTGCGTAGCAAACGAGTTTTCGTACGAACAGATAAAGGCAATCAGTGATGGTTGCTTTTTTATCTTTTAAAATATAATATTTTTACAAATTTGGTATCGTTTGCATTGTGGTGTTTAAGGAGTGACCATATGAAAAAACTTGTATTTTTTCTTATTACAATTTTCGCCCTAACAGCATGTTCTAATAACAAAATTAATGATGAAGCTAATATGAATTCTAATGAGAATGTAAAGTGGGTTATGATTCCTATGATCGTTATTAATGATAAGCTATATTTATATTCAGGAGAAAAGAAAGTCTACGATGAGCTGACAGATTTTGATGGAGAGATTGATTCTGCAGTTGAAGACACTTCTAAACCTACTAAAAACAACCAATCAAATTTCGGCACAGGTTTCAAATACAAAATCCTAGATGAAGGAAAAGTCATCAATCTCTACCTAAATGATGATAATAGGATGATAATTTTTAAGACGGAAGAAGACAGGAATTAGCCAATTCTATCCCAAAATATTTTCAAATTTAAAACACAAGCTAGGCAAAATTCCTTGGCTTGTGTTTTTTTCATGAGTTTTTATAATTTTATTAATAGGGCCTGGTAGGCATCTAGGATTTCTGGCTCGTAATCTTGGTTGTTATTTAGGATGACTTCCCCTTCTGCCATCAGCTCTGAGATTTTTTCATCTAATTCGTAAAAATCATCTGTTAGATTTATTAAAATTAGATAAGTTGTATCTTTGTAGGATTTTTTGTATACATATACTGAATCATCTAGGAAGATTTTTTCGTAATCTCCTAGACCAAAGGCTGATTCTCTTTTTCTCAGCATGATTAATTCGTTTAGGTAGAAGATAAAGGAATCGGCATCTTTTAGGTAGTCTTTATAATTATTGTCTAGATTTATCATGTCTCCATAATAATTTTCCACCTTTGAAAATCCACCCAGGGCTGTAGGGTCCCATCTCATGGCAAGCTTGCTTGAGAAGTTTGTTTCTCTTTTGATTTTCTCAAGAGCCTGGTCTTTGTCAAGGCCACTTTCTATGAATTTTTCATAGGCTTCTTTGATTTTTGAATCTTTTATCTTTTCTATATCTAGCTCATACTCTGCCTTGGCTTCTATTTCTTCGCCTTGGTAGAAGATTGGAACTATGCCCATTGTTATCATCATTATGGCAAGGGCCTTTGATAGGGCTAGGGTGTCGCCTGTCTCTCCTAGGATTTTATCCATTATTCTTGCGTGAGAAGTATTTGTAAGGTCTATACCATAGTGGATGTCCTTATCCTTTATATTGTTTTGTAAGCTATCTAATAGCCTATAAAATTTGCCATAGGAGTTTTTTTCTATGAGATCACTTGCCTTTGAATAGTAGACCATATCTAGGATATTGTCATCTTTTATTAAATCTATATCGGCAATTTCTCCTACAAATAGGATTTCTTGGTCAATACAGATTTGCCTTAGATTTTTTAGGATTTCTTCAAACTTATCTTTGTATATTTCTTTTAGATAATCTGTTTCTAAGATCCTTATGCCTCTTATGCCTAATTCATGGTATTTTTTTATTATTTTTTCAAATTCACCTAGGAAATCATCTTGGCCAAAACTATCTATTAAGTCCCTGCTTTCAAAGTCTAGGATTACTTTGATCCTATTTTTCTTTGCCTTCCAATAGAGATTTACTATAGCCTTATCATCCCCTAAAATTGGATTTTTTTGATTAAAGTCAGTTTTCCCGTCTTTTTCGCCAAAAATATCGCTTACAAAGACGTAGTTAAAGCCTACTTGGCCTAGGATTGACATTTTACTTGCTAGACCATTTATATCCCCGATTCCATCGTTATTTGAGTCTAGGAAACTTTCTAGATAAACTTGATAATAAGTTGATTTTAGTTCTTTATTTTGCATTTATTCCCTCTTTTTATTTTGCATTTTAAAAGGAAATACAGCTTGACCATATTTCCTTTTAAGATTAAAAGTTTTCTATTTTTTGGAAGCTTGTTTGTCTAAATTCTCCTTGTTCGTCAGCTTTTAGGCTTCCATTATCATAGGTTAATGTTATTGGTGTATCAACATTTACTCCCTTTATGCTTGCTGATACTGTATTTCCATCTACACTGTAGGAGCCTGTGTGAACTGCCTTATCTATTTGATATACCAAGCTTCCATCATCTCTTAGGGATAGCCTTTGGTTATCAGCTTGATATTCCCCGATGACTCCATCGCCTGTTGCAAAGTGCTTGTTCATTTCTGTCTTATTATCTTGGGTCACACTTAAGCCTTCTAGAGCACTTCCCACATGTTCTAGGACCTTGTCAATGAAGCCAAAGCCTTGATATTCAATTTGATAATACTTATATTCACTTTCTACGAAGAATTTATGGAATATTTGGTTATCTGTTGTAAGTGGTCCTCCGGTGAAGAATTTACCATCTCCATCAGCTTTTTTGCTTACGTTTTGGAATTCTACGAAAGTGTAATATTTAAAGTTTCCTTGATAATTAATATCGGCTAGTCTTTCTGATGTGCTTACTTCATAAATTAGGTAGACCCTATTTTTAATCTCTGCATTTTGGTCATCGCTATAGCCAGTAACTGAGCCTAGGTATTCGACATTATCTACGTTTATTATATTTTTATAGAGGATTGTCTGTTTTATAAGCTCTCCAGCCTTGTTCTTTAATTCTCCCAGGAGATTTTCATCAAGGTTGCTGGTAGATTTTATGAAGTTTGAATCGCTATCATCACTTGTATCGTTGCTTGGACTAGCTGTGAAGGTCTTCTTTGTTGGATTAAGACTTACACCATAGTTATTTGTCATCTGATCTGGACTATAATTTAGTGTAATCTCAATTTCTTCCCCTTCGCTGATTCCACTTGTCTTCGATGGAGATATTTCTACTGTGTGCATGTATTCTGGAGCTCCGTCCTTTAAGCTTGTTATTAGGCTTATATCCGGGCTTTGTCCTTCAAATTTTACATCTATAAATTCAAAAGGATCGACACTACCATCTTCATTTGCTCCATTACTTGCCACTCCCCCTGCTCCTTCGACTATCACAGGTTTTGAGGCTGATGTTATCTGTACATTGTACTTATCTGATAATTTTATATTATCTAGATTTGCCATAATAGTTATCTCATCACCATTTGATAGGCCAGAATCTTTTGAATATTGGAAGATGACATTATTGGTCAAATCTTCAGCAAATTCATGGGCTGGACTTGGGTAAGAATCCTTATTATTATTCCTTGAGATATATTTGATCTTATCCTGATAATCTGAAATCAGCTTATCTTTATCAATGCCTGCCTTTGGAATAGCCTGGCCGTCCTCACCCTCGTAGGAAATTGTAATATAATCACTTAGATTTAATACAACATCTTCTACCTTATTGAGCTTCATATATAAAAGACTTCCTAAGAGTGCAACTAATAAGGCTATTACAACTAGGATAATATTCCTATTTGTGAAATATTTCTTTGGATTAAAAGATTCTGAATCTTTTTTGATTTCATCAACTTTATGGTCTGCATCACTTATCTCTTCAACAGGAACAAGGCTTTTTTCCTTAAGTGGTCTAGCCCCTGCAGTCCTATCCTTTAAGTCTCCAAGAGATTTTTCCCTATCAAACTTCCTATTCCTATCTTGAATCCTTCTTATACCGGCAGAAACGGTTATATTTGATAGCTTAACAGATTCATCTCCTATTAGCCTATCAAGCTTTTCCTCAAGACCTTGTTTGGCCATGTTATTATTTTCGTCAATATAAAGGTGTGAATCATCTTTTTTTGCTTCATTATTAAAAGATACCTTTTCTTGGATTTCTTCTATAAGAGATCTTTGGTTGGCTTTTTGCTTAGACTCTCCTAAATTTTCAAACCTTCTGCTTGACTTATCCATCCTATTTATAGGCTCTTTTTGAGGGCTTGCTTCTGCCTTATTAGCTTTTAAAGGCTCATCCTTCCTAGGGCCCTTATCATTTAAATCCGAAGCCTTAGGAGCTTTCTCCTCAAGCTTTAGCTTAGGATTAGCCATTTCTTTAATTTTTTTAAACTTTTCTGCAAATATATTAGATTTTTTAACTTTCTCTTTAGACGAGTCAGCACCAGACTTGTCTTCTTTTTCTAGCTTATTGCCGCAAACAGGACAAAATAAGCTATCATCTTCAATATTTGCACCACAGTGGTCACATTTCATATCATTTCTCCTATTTTCCTACATATAATATACTTTTAAAAGTTAAAATATAAACCAAATTAGCTATTAAAAAGCCTTTTAAATGTAAAAATATTTGATAACTCAAATTTGGGTAAAAATTTACTAGAACTATGACATTAACGATTAATATTTTATATAAGGGCAAGGACAGCAAAAAATTCGCCAAGGAAATGACAGAAAAAGGAATAGTAGAAAGAATTAGGGCACAAAAAGGAAATATAAGATACGAATACTATCAAAGCCTTGAAAGAGATGATGAGATTCTTCTTCTAGACATCTGGGAAAACCAAGAAGCCCTAGATATCCACCACCAATCACCAATGATGGACGAAATAATGAAATTAAGAGAAAAATATGATGTCAAAATGGAAGTCCACAAATACCAAGAAATAAAAGGATCAAATGATGATAAATACATAAGAAAGTAGATTTATACCCATCTTGAATTTATTATTATTTATGATATAATATAGAAAAGGTTTACATAGAATTTGAAGAAGAGAGCGATTTATTTTTTATCGCTCTCTTTTTGTCTAAAAAATAAGTTACAAGAGCCCAGCGTGCTCTTTTTGATAGAGAGGTTTAAAAAGATGTATGATGTAATAATTATAGGAGCTGGTGTCACAGGAGCTAGTATCGCCAGAAGATTATCTGCCTACAAACTTGATATCCTAGTCCTAGAAAAGGAAAATGATGTTTCTATGGGCGCTTCAAAGGCAAATTCTGCTATAATTCACGGAGGCTATGCCGAGCCCCATCATGAGCTTAGGGGCCGAATCTGCTATGAGGGCAGGAAAGAATTTAAGAAGCTTGATGAAGAATTAAATTTCGGATTTTTGGAAAATGGATCCCTCGTCCTTGCCTTTGATGAGGAAGATGAAAAGGAACTTGAAAGTCTCATGGCTATGGGTCTTGAAAATGACCTAGATGATATAGAAATTATTAATCAGAAAAAACTTCGCGAAATCGAGCCAAATGTATCCGAAAACGCTAGGTCCGCCCTATATTGCAAGGGGGCTGGCCTTTGCTCACCTTACGAATATGTCATTGCTCTAATGGAAAATGCAATTTCAAACGGTGTAGACCTTAGGCTTGAAGAAAGAGTAGCAGATATTAGCAAGGATGAGGACATTTTCACTGTAAGGACTGAAGCAGGAAATTCATTTGAAGGGCGATTTGTAATAAATGCCTCAGGTCTTGAGGGGGCTAGAATCTCAAAGATGATTACAGAAACAGACTTTACCATCCATCCAAGGTCTGGCGAATACCTAATCATGCAAAAAGGCACTGGTTCTAGGATAAAGCAAGTCCTTTTCCAAACCCCAAACCCAAAATCCAAGGGAATCCTTGTTACAAGGACCTACCACAACAACCTTCTCCTAGGCCCAGATGCTATAGATGAAGAAGAAATAGATAAAAGCACCCACATAGAAAGGCTAGCTGAAATTTATAAACTAGCTCAAAAATCTGTAAAAGATGATGTAATCAACCTAAAAGAATTCATCAGGTCCTTTACTGGCCTAAGGCCAGCCTCATCTACAGGGGACTTCATAATCGAAAATACTAAGACAAGCGGCTTCATAAATGCAGTAGGCATCCAATCTCCAGGCATCACCGCCTCCCCTGCCGTGGCAAGAATTATTGAAAATATCCTAAGAGATTTAGGACTTAGCTTTGAAAAAGCCCCTGATTTTAACCCTCACAGGAAGGCAATTATTGAGTATAAAGAACTAGAGGACTTTAACAAAGTCATAAAAAAAGTAGATCTTCCTCTAGGAAATCCAGAAAGGCTTGTCTGCAGGTGCGAACAGGTAAGTGAAGCGACAATAAGAGATGCCATGAATCGAGGCATCCCTTGCAATAGCTTTGATTCAATCAAAAGAAGAACCAGGGCCGGTATGGGCTTTTGTCAGGGATCATTTTGCAGATCCAGAGTAATTGAAGTTATGGAAGATGAAGAGGGCAAAAAAATAGAATCTGACCGCTTTGACTCAGAACATTCTGGGATTACAAGAGTCAACAAGGCTGATATAAACAAATTTATAAAAGAGACATCCAAATAAAAAAATACCGGCAAGAAATTTTGTCGGTATTTTTTACTGAAATTTCAATCTATATTATAGTTATTTTTTGAAAAACTAAATTGTTTAAATATTAACTAGCTTTTGAAGTGGCTACTACCCTTATTCCTGTTCCTGCTACGTTTTCTATTACCGTATCACCAATGGCTACAGGGGCTTTTATGTGGGCCTTATTTATTTCTTTCATTACTTCCATGATTTTTGCTTTTGGAACTGCCTCTTCAGTTTTGACTGATACAAGGTATTCTTTTGCTCCGTCTACCCTTGCTGTAGAAGTTACTGTTCTTACTGGGTTTGTTAGTTCATTTCTAGCATATACTTCGCCTCTCTTGCAAGTATTGCCTGTGATATTTGTGATTTGTCCATCTTCTACAGTGACGCTGACTGTGCAGCCTAGAGGACAATTTATGCAGGTTAATTCTTTGATCATAAGCTCTCCAATCTTACTTCGATTTTTTCGCTGTTTTCATTTAGGTCGCTTTTCTTTATGACTAGATTTTCCATTTCACCTGGTGCAAATACTAGTTTTCTCTTTTGGGCTACTTCTTTTCCGTCTACTTCAAGTACTAGGCGTGATTTTTGGTAGATGTTATTTACCCTAAATCTGATTACTACTTCATCTCTCATTGAGCTTGGAGCTATATATTGAGGCACTGTATAAGTTACTCCATTGCCTGGCCTAAGGTGAATTTTCTTTTCACCTTCTCCTTTAAATTCATCTTTTATGTAGGCTGCTGCGTTTTCTCCAGCTAGTTCACTTTCTTCTGTTACATAATCTACTAGGTCGTGGACGTGGAGGACGTTGCCTGCTGCAAAGACCCCATCTATTGATGTCATCATCCTATCGGATACTTCTGCTCCCTTGGTTCTTGGGTCCATAGTAATTTCTGCATCCCTACTTAATTCATTTTCTGGTATTAGGCCTACAGAAAGTAAGATGGCATCGCATTCTACATATCTTTCTGTGCCTGGGATGACTTTCATATGGTCATCTACCTTTGATAGGTAAACACCTTCTACCCTGTCATCTCCTACTATATCTGATATTGTTGTTGAAAAATATAGGGGAATATCAAAGTCATCTAGACATTGGACAATATTTCTCTTAAGACCTCCTGAATATGGCATAATTTCTGCCACACACTGGACTTTTGCTCCTTCTAGGGTCATACGTCTGGCCATAATTAGGCCTATATCGCCTGAACCTAAGATCACTACTTTTTTACCTGGCATGAAGCCATCTAGGTTTACTAATTTTTGAGCTGTACCTGCTGAATATACCCCTGCTGGACGGCTTCCTGGTATGTTTAGGGCTCCTCTTGGTCTTTCCCTACAACCCATGGCTAGGATTACTGCCTTTGGCCTTATTTGAAACATGCCATTTTCTTCATTCATTAGGGTTAGGGTTTTATCATGGCTAAAGTCCATTACGATTGTATTTAGCATTACATCTATATCACGCTTAGCCACTTCATCTTCAAATCTTCCAGCATATTCTGGACCTGTTAATTCTTCTTTAAACCTATGAAGGCCGAAACCATTGTGGATACATTGGTTAAGGATTCCACCAAGCCTATTATCTCTTTCTACAATTAAGATCTTTTCTATACCACAATCATAGGCCTTGGCTGCTGCTGCAAGGCCTGCAGGTCCTCCGCCTACTACTACTAAATCATAATTTTTCATATAAGTCACCTACTTTACTCTTCCGTCTACATAGTAAGATTCTTTTGAGTTTTTAACTACATCTGACATATCCTCGCCTAGTTCGCGGGCTAAGATTTCCATTAGATGTGGAAGGCAAAATCCTCCTTGGCACCTACCAGCACTTGCTCTTACACGTCTTTTAATGCCATCTACAGTTCTTGCACCTAGAGGCCTATTTATTGCATCTACTATTTCACCTTCTGTTACAGATTCACACCTGCAGATGATTTTGCCGTAGAGTTTGTTTTTCTTAATTAGCTCTGAGTGTTCTTCAAGGCTCATCTCACATGTCTTTGGTATTGGTTTTCTGTCATAGGTAAAGTCTTCGTTTTCTTCAAATCCGTATTTATCTCCTACAAGATCTGCCATGTATTTGCCTATGGCTGGAGATGAAGTTAGGCCTGGAGATTCTATACCCACGCAGTCAAAGAAGCCTTCTTCACTTTCCCCAATTATAAAGTCACCGCCTATTTCGTGGGCCCTATTTCCTGAGAAGGATGTGATTACCATTCTTACTGGTACATCCTTTACTGTGTGATTTGATTTTTCTATAACTTCCTCAAGTCTTTCTCTCGTTGACCTTCTGTCGCCTTTATCATCTACAAAGTCTGATGTAGGTCCTACAAGGGTGTTGTTATCAATTGTTGGTGTAACAAGGATTCCCTTGCCTTTTTCTGTTGGAAGGTTAAACATTACTTGCTTTACAAAACCTGATGTTTCCTTATCTAGAAGAAGATATTCACCTCGTCTGGCCTTGATCTCGTATTTTGTATCAGAAATTTGGTTATGTAGGTCATCTGCATAGAGGCCTGCACAGTTTATCACAGCCTTTGCTTCAAAATCACCCTTGTTGGTATGTAGAATCCAGTGGTCTTGGATTTTCTCGATTTTTTCTACCTTTGTGTTGAATTTATAATCTACCCCATTTATATTTGATACTTCTGCATAGGATATGTTCATTAAAAATGGATCTAGGATGCCTGCTTCTTCACAATATAGGGAAGCTACCACATCTTCGGTGATGTTTTTCTCAAGCTCTAGGGTCTGATCTCTATTTAGGATTTTCATGCCTTTTACACCATTTTCTAAACCTTGCTGGTATAGGGCTTCTAGCTTGTCTAAGTCCTTTTCATCGTGGCATAAAACTAGACTTCCAATTTTTTTATATGGGAAGGCAAAAAGCTTGCTTTCTTCATCCATCATTTGATTTCCTAAAATATTGAATTTTGCCTTTAGGCTGCCTGGTTCTGCATCATAGCCGCCATGGCAGATGCCTGAATTAGCCTTAGTTGTTTCGGTACATACATCTTCATTTTTTTCTAGTAATAAAAATTCACCTTTTTTCTTTGATAGGTGGGCTGCTACTGACGCTCCAACAACTCCTCCACCTATAATTATTACATCAAACATCTTTGCTCCTTAAAAATCCTATAAAAAAAAGCAAGCAAAAGTAGCTATACTTTTACTCGCTTATCTCTGTTTTATTAACTTACTTTGATTATATCACAATTTTAATTTTCAATCAAATTTATTCTTCATAGTGCTTAGCCCAGTCAAATGACCTGCCGATGGCTCTTTGCCAATTTCTATCCTTCTTATCTCTTTCTTCCTTGGAGATTTGTGGTTGAAATTCCTTATCTACAAGTCTAAACTCTCTGATTTCATCCTTATCCTTATAGAACCCTGTAGCAAGACCTGCTAGGTAAGATGCTCCTAGGGCTGTTGTTTCAAGTGTTTTTGGTCTTTCTACCTTTGATTGGATCATGTCTGCTTGAAATTGCATAAGGAAATTATTAGCACTTGCACCACCATCTACCTTTAGTTCGTGGAGGGCATGGCCTGCATCTCTTTGCATAGCCTCTAATACATCATTTGTAAGATAGGCAAGAGATTCTAGGGTCGCCCTTACTATGTGGTATTTATTTGTGCCACGACTTAGGCCAATTATTGTGCCCCTTGCATATGGATCCCAATATGGAGCACCAAGTCCTGTAAAGGCTGGCACTACATAGCAACCATTTGTATCATCTACTTTTGTGGCCATATATTCTGTATCATCAGCAGCATCAACTATCCTTAGTTGGTCTCTTAGCCACTGGATGGCAGAGCCTGCAACAAAGATTGACCCTTCAAGGGCATAGTCTACCTTGCCTTCTTCAAGGCCCCAGGCAATTGTTGTTACAAGGCCGTTGTCTGATTTTACAGCTTCATCTCCAGTATTCATTAGTAGGAAGGCACCTGTACCATAGGTATTTTTAGCATCTCCCTTTTCAAAACATGTTTGACCAAATAAGGCTGCTTGCTGGTCACCTGCTATACCTGCTATCTTGATTTCGCCATCAAAGTAGCCTGGGAAGGTTGTACCATATACATAAGAAGATGGTTTGACTTCTGGGAGCATGCATTTTGGAATATTAAGCATAGATAGAAGTTCATCATCCCATTCTAGGGTGTGGATGTTGAAGATCATTGTTCTTGAAGCATTTGAATAATCTGTAACGTGTACTTTGCCACGAGTTAGGTTATAAACTAGCCAAGTATCTACAGTACCAAAGAGTAATTCTCCATTTTCAGCTCTTTCTTGGCCGTTTTCTATGTGATCAAGAATCCATCTAATCTTTGTAGCTGAGAAATATGGGTCTACAACAAGGCCTGTTTTTTCTTGAATCATGCCCCTGTAGCCATCTTCAACCAGCTTATCAGCCATGTCTGCGGTTCTTCTACATTGCCAAACGATTGCATTATAAACAGATTTTCCAGTGTCCTTTTCCCAAACTATGGTTGTTTCTCTTTGGTTTGTAATTCCAATGGCCTCAATATCTTTCGCCTCAATTCCAAGTTTTGCCATAGCCTCAGTGCATACACCTATTTGAGTGGACCATATTTCTGTAGCATCGTGCTCTACCCAGCCTGGATGTGGGAAAAATTGTGTAAATTCTTTTTGGGCGACAGACATTATCTCGCCCTTTTTATTAAAAATTATCGCCCTATTGCTTGTTGTTCCGGCATCTAATGCCATAATATATTTTGTCATAACCAATCCTTACATTTTCCAAATTTTAGTATTTGATGATGATACTCCAATAGCCCCTGCCTTTAGGGCTGCCATAGCATCTTCCTTATCTCTGATGAGCCCTCCACCAATAAGTGGCACCTGGCTCCAGCCTGTAATTTCTTCGATGATTTTAGGCATTATACCTGGCAAAATTTCTAGAAGATCAGCAGAGGTGTTTTTGATTGTATCCTTGACACTTTCATAAGATAAGCTATCCAAGAGAAAAAATCTTAAGACAGACTTAAGGCCAATCTTCCTAGCTTCATAGGCATTTTGTGCCCTTGTTGTAATTATTCCGTCAGCTTCTGTGTATTTTTTGATAAAACTAGGTGAATAGCGAGATGATGACAATCCTTCTATTAGGCCTTCGTGAACAAAGACTATCTTATTCTTAGACTTTAATTTCTTGACTATGGTAGGAAGACTTTCTATATTGCCATATAATACAAAAACTAATTTATTATCTGAATATTCTTCCTTAAGACTCTCTCTTAAGTCTTTACCATCTTTGATAGCCATTATTATTGGATTTTCATATAATTCTTCTCTTATATCTAGCATATCTCTCCTCAAAACACACAAAACGAGCCTAATCTTAATCAAGCTCGTTTCTCTCATCTATTATAACATATTAATATATTATCACATTTACTAATTTTTTGCAAGTGTTTTCATAAAATTATCTTAGCTAAGAAAAAAGTTCTAACTCAGCTTCAGTAAGTTCTCTATAATCACCCTCACCTAAATATGGGTCAAGCTTTAAATCTCCTATAGCTATTCTTTTTAAGCTGGTAACTTCATTTCCTAGATTTGAAAAAAGCCTCTTAACAAGGTGAAACTTACCTTCTGTAACCTTAACAAGGGCCTTGTTTGGCTCTAGTATTTCAAGATCGGCAGGCCTTGCTGTGTAATCGTCTTCTTTTATATAGACTCCATTTTTAAATTCCTCAATGAAGCTTTTATCAATTGGATCTCTTGTGATGGCCTCATAGGTCTTTGTAATATTTGAATTTGGACTTGTTATCTTATGAATGAGTTTACCATCTGTCGATAGAATTAAAAGGCCAGTTGTATCCTTATCTAACCTACCTGCTATTGATAGGTCATAATCTAGGTAAAAATCATCTAAAAGGTCAATTACAGTCTCTTCCTCATCTTTTGTAGCTGATAAAACGCCTGCTGGCTTATTCATCATTAGATGGATATTTTCTATATATTCTACAAAATGGCCCATGTAGTAGACTTCATCTACATAAGGATCAACCTTTGTTGATGAATCCTTCACTATATTGCCATTTATTACTAGGGCTCCTTTTTTTGCATTTCTTTTTATATTTTTCCTGGTATCAAGGCCGGTATTGCCTATCATCTTGTCGACTCTCATTTTCTCCCCTTTTCTAGGATATTTGCCATGGCCTGGCTTAGACTATCATATGATTTGTAAAAATCCTCAAGATAGTCCCTACCCTGATCTGTTATATAGTAATATTTTCTCTTAGGACCTATGTCTGATTTCCTGTAGGTGCCTAGGATTAGGCCTTTTTTGATAAGCCTAGTCAATATCGGGTAGACAGTTCCTTCTGTCATATTGTAAAAACCATTTAGCTTGAGTTCTTCAATTATTTCATAGCCATAGGTTTCCTTATTTTTGATTATGTGCAGGATTATCCCATCGATCAATCCCTTTAACATTTGCGAATCTATCATTTTATCACCTAGCTATATTGTATTACATAGTAGACTTTTATCAATCTCTTTTGCAAAAATACTTCATCTGGCAGAATTTGCACTTATCCTCATCCTCAGTCCTTCTTAGGGTGAGGTTTTCATCGATTAGCTTTGCAATCTTATCAATCTCATTTATATCAAAATCTGTTGGGGCTACTTCTATGAGCCTATCTTCTTCTATAAAATAAAGATACATCTTGTTCACATCCTTGCCTGTGGCCTTGACTAGGTGCCTGTAGGTCATGAGCTGATTTTTGTAGGCTTCGATAAAACCTCCCTTATAAGATCCTGTTTTTATATCCAAAATCGACCCGTCTTTTAGGCCTATATCCACCTTTCCCTGGAGGATGTAAAAGTTTCTATCTAGCTTGTAATTTGCTTCCACAGAGCCTATTTCAAAGTCTCTTTTGGAAAAATTGTCCAAAGGCTCCTTATATTTTGGATTATCCTTAAGAAAAGCTTCAAATTTTTCCTTATCTTCTGGCCTTAAGGCCATGTATTCTGCAAGTTTATGGGTATTGGTACCAAAGGAGAGGGCTTCTGTCTTTAGGGCTTTAAAATCAAATTTTCTGATAAATCTGTAGGATAAAGGACAAGACTTGTAGACTTCTATGTCTGTTGTGTAGGCTAGGGTCTTCTTTTCCTTCTCTTCTTCGGTTCTTTTAAAATCAATTGTCTTTAAAATCGAGCTTGGAGGATATTTTTTTGCAAAATTTGCAAGCCTTACATCTTTATTATTATCAAGCAAAACCAGGAGGTTTTTGGCCCTGGTAAAGCCTGTATAGTATTTCCTATAAAAGTCTTTTACGAAAGTAAAGTCCTTTGGATCTCTCTTTGCTAGGAAATCATTGGTATTTGCCCTTGGCTTATCATAAAGACCAGATATAAAGACTGTATCAAACTCAAGGCCCTTGGCCTGGTGGATGGTCATGAAATTTACCGCATCCTTGTGACTTTCAAGGTCTTTTAATTCTTCAATGGCCTTTGATGAGTAGAGGTGTAAGATATAAGCTTCTACAAATTCTTTGTAATAATCTTCATCCCTGTCATTTCCATAAATCTCATCAAAATCCCTTGCAGCTCCTATGAAGGCAGAAATATTTGTAATCTCCCTTAAGGCTTCCATTTCCTTTTCATCTTTTATAAGAAAGGCCCTAAAATAATCAAGACCTAGAGCTTGGTAGAGGAGATTTGTGACAGGTATATCAGCGTCCTTTTTAGAATCGATAAAGTCCATGATTTCCTTATTTTGGACTAAAGAAAGATCATTATTAAGGTCAAAAAGATAATTCATGTAGGCAATTTTTTCCTTGGCATCTCTGCCATAAGCATTGGCCGGGTCTTCATAATATGGACTAAGACCTACTAGCTTCATTAGAATAAATACAAGGGCTCTTATCTCGCTTCTTTCAAAATATTTAGCAGATTTCTTATTTAATACCCTTAGACCATTTGCTTCAAAAAAAGCTTGGAGATTGTTTACATAATCATTTCCCAAGGATGGGAATAAAAAGGCGATTTGGCCAAGATTTATATAGGTAGATAAAATTTTTACAACCTTCAATAAATTGCCATATTCATAGGCCCTGGCCCTAACTATTGTATTTGGATTAGAATCCTTAACCTTGGCCCTGAGATTTTTATCTATTATATCCTTAGCACCCAAGCTTTTAAGCCAAGCACTCGCCCCATCTAGGATGTGTTGGTTGGACCTATAATTTATATCAAGCCTATAAATATTTGCCCTATAGCCCTTAGCCTTATAGAAATTGTCGCTAAAATTGGTTAAGTTTTTTGGATCTGCCCCCCTAAAGGCATATAGGGACTGGTCATCGTCACCAAAGACCATGATTTCCTTATCCCTGACTAGCTTAAAGGCAATCTCCTGCTGGATGTGGTTGGTGTCTTGGTATTCATCGACTATGACAAAATCAATGGCAGACCTGATTTCTTCTCCCCTTATAGGGTCATCTAAGAGCCTATAAAAATCCCTTAAAATCATCTGGAAGTTGACTAGATTTCTGTCTGTTAATATTTTTTCATGAGTAAGGAAAATTTTGCCAGCAAAGGCCTCTTTTGGGTCCTCGCTTGCTAGTAATTTTAGGGGGTCGTAGAGCTTGTTTGTTATTTCTTCGTAGATATTTTTTATGACAAAGACGTCGTTGTAGTCTATAAATATATCATAGTCTGGGATTTTTTTGTAAAGGTCCAGATTTTTTTCGATTATATAGGTCTCCATCACCGTATCTATGATGGTCTTATCAAGGAAATTCTCATCAAGGACTGGGTATTTTTCCATAAAATCAAGAGCCAAGGAGTGGAAATTTCCTATCATCATATCCTTAAGCTCAGCTCTTATTCCTTCGTTTTTAAATTCTGAAATTATCCTTGTAGAAAGCTCCTTGGCAGCCTTTTTGGTGAAGGTAGTAATTAGAATCCTATTTGCCTGATAGCCCTCGTTTTTTATAAGGCTTACTACCTTTTTGACTATAGTAAAGGTCTTGCCAGTGCCCGGGCCTGCAATTACTGCTGCAGGAGTTCTTGCCTTATTTATAATTATATCTTGCTTTTCATTAATCATAACATTAACTCATAGGCTATTCTTGGCTTTTTCTTACCTTCTTCATCAATTAAAATTTTCCCAATTTTTTTAAAGCCATATTTATTTAACAAAGACCTCATCCTAAAATTATCATGGTGGGTATCTATCCTTAGGCTATCAAGATTTAAATAAATTCCATACTTTAGTATCTCCATCATAAATCTTGAACCAAGTCCCTTTTCCCTAGATTCAATATCCACTGCAAAGGTATGAATGGTAATGTAATTTTCCCCATTAAAATCCTGGTCAAGGTCTTTATAAGGTGATTCCTTATCATCAGAAAGGTATGCATAGGCCTTAACCTCCCCCTTATCTTCGTAGACATAAGACTTGCCTTTAATAATTTGATTACAAAGAAAATCCCTATCCATAGACCCAATCTGCCATTGGTCTATACCATCTTCCTTTAGGGCTTTTTTAGCATTTTCTATTATGTATTCAATTTTGTTTATATCTTTAATTTCTGCTCTTCTCATAGAAATATTATACCATAAAAGCTTCTTATCGTTGTTATAATCTTATCAAAGTGATATAATTATAAGAGATAAGCAAAATATGAAAGGATAGTAAATGTACGATTATTTAATTATAGGAAATGGTATAGCTGGTCTATCAGCTGCAGAAGAAATTAGAAAACACGAAGATACAGCGACTATACTCATAGTATCTGATGAAAAGGGTCATACCTATTGGAGAACAAGGCTATCAGAGCTAATTGCCAAGGACTTTAACGATGATGAAATCCTTGTCAAGAAAGACCCTTGGTATAATGACAGACACATAGAGGAAAGATTTAATACAAAGGTTGTAAAAATAGATAAGGACAAGAAGCTTGCCTACCTTGAAGATGGAGAAGAGATAGAATATGGCAAGATTCTAATTGCAACAGGAGCTCATGCCTTTATCCCACCTATCAAAAACGCTGACAGCCAAGGTGTTTTTGCAATAAGAAGCTCAGAAGACCTAGTAGAATTTAAAAATTATGTCAAAGATAAGAAAAAATTAGTCATAATCGGCGGTGGCATCCTAGGACTAGAAGCTGCTGATTCAGCCCACAAGCTTGGCCTTGATATCCTTGTAATTGAAGCCTTTGATTACCTACTAGCTAGACAGCTTGACAGAGACCTTTCAGGCAAATTAGAAAAGGCCCTAAATGAGATGGGAATTGAAACCCTAACAGGCAAAAATACCAAGGAAATCCTAATCGAAGATGGCCACGTTGTTGGAGTAAAGCTATCAGATGATTCAGAAATCAAAGCTGATGCCATCATGATTCAAGCAGGTGTAAGATCTAATATAGAAATCGCCCAAAACTCAGATCTAGCCACAGACAGGGGCATCCTAGTAGGAGAAGACCTAAAAGTAGAAGGCTATGACATCTATGCAGCAGGAGATGTGGCTCAAATAGATAATTTCACAATCGGACTTTGGACAGCCAGCATGGAAATGGGCAAGATTGCCGGTGCCAACATGACTGGAGAACATAGAACTTATGAAAAACCAAAACCATTCTCAACTCTAATGATTGGTGATATCAAGCTATTTTCTGCAGGAATGAATTCTGGCGAAGGTATTGAAGAAGAAAAAATCGAAAAAGACGGAAAAATCTACAAACTCTTTAAAAATGGAGATAAGTTTGTAGGCGGCATCCTTTGGGGAGATATAAAATACCAAATGGATGTCAAAGCTATAGTCTTTGAAGGCAAAGACCCAGCTGAGACAAAACTAGGCGCAGAAATATTTGGTCTTTAATTTAAAAAATCCAAGATGATCATAAGGATCGCCTTGGATTTTTTATTTGCTAAATTTATTGATTTGTTAAGTTTAATTTTCTTAAAAGAGTCATAAAGGCTGATAGGACAACTGCTACAACAGATGCTAGAACCATGCCTGATAGGTTTATTGACCCAAACTTAATTGATAGGCCTGAAAGACCAGCTATAAATATTACTGATGTTAGAACTAGGTTTATAGATTTTGAATAATCGATCCTTTGATCTACCAAAAGCCTGATGCCGCTTGTACCAATCATTCCATAAAGTAGGAAGGTTACCCCGCCTATGACATTGCCTGGAATGGTTGAGATAAAGGCTGCAAGTGGTCCAAAGAAGGCCATAAGGATTGAAACTACAGCAGCTCCGCCTATAACTTGTACTGAATAAACTCCTGTAATAGCCATAACCCCGATGTTTTCACCATAAGTTGTAGTTGGTACACCACCTACAAGACCTGAAATGGCTGTAGAGAAGTTATCTGCAAAGATTGACCTGTGTAGGCCTGGATCTTTTAGAAGGTCCTTGCCGACGATATTTGAAGTAACGACCTGGTGGGAAATGTGCTCGCTTGTTATAACAAGTATTACCGGTAGCATAGCAAGGATTGATTCTACTGAAAACTTGGCCAAGTGAAAGTTTGGCATAGTAAATAGCTTTGCTTCAAGAACAGGTGTAAAGTCAACCATATCAAAAAATACAGCTGAAATATAACCTACAATTATAGCAATTAGGATAGGAATTGTTGAGAAAAATCCCTTAAAGGCTACAGAACCGATGATGGCTGTAAGTAGGGTTATGCCAAAAACTATAAAGTCCTTAGAGCTAGCTGTATCTGTCATAAGGTTAGCACCAATGGCACCTCCTGTGACAGTATTGCCTGCAAGCTCAAAACCAATTAGGGCTACAACAGCACCCATAGCAGCAGGTGGCAATACTACATCAATCCATTTTATGCCAAACTTATAGATAATATAGGCCATGATACAACCCAAAATTCCGACTACAACAAAGGCACCTTGCGCATATTCAAATCCTTGTTTTGCAATAATAGCTGTACCTGGTGCTAAAAATGCAAATGAGGAACCCAAATAAGCAGGTGCCTTGCCTTTAGTAATAAGTATAAATAATAATGTTCCAATACCATTCATAAGAAGAACGATTCCTGGGTTAATTTGAAATAAAATAGGAACTAAAACAGATGCCCCAAACATTGCAAAAGTATGTTGCAAAGATAGCGGCAATAGTAATTTAGCTGGAACCTTGTCATCAATATGATAGATTTTCTTTTCTTTAGACATAAATACCTCCATAAATTTTTCGGAATCTAGGACCCCAAACTTCCTATATAATACCCAAAGAAAGATACTTTGTCAATGAAGATAAAGAAAAGTTTTGCAACTTTTTTTATAAGAAATCAAACTTGGGAAAGTAAGGCTGTGAGCCTAGCTATAGATTTATTTTAGAAAAAAATGTGATATAATATATATGTTATCATCGGCCCACTAGGGTGGGAGGAGGTGATGTTATGCATTTTTTCATTGAGTTCATAATTGCTGTCGCAGCGGAGATAACTGGTTACTATCTATGCAAGTGGCTTGATAGCAAAAATAACGATGATAACTAAAGCACGAAAAAAGAGACGAGCTAGCGACTCGTCTCTTTTAATATGCCATGCATTTCATTGAGTTCATGGTTAGTATCATTATACCCAAAACATCTAATATTTCAATATCTCTGATAATTCTGGGTTCACTATATAATCTATTCTAATTCCTCACCATTAAAGGCATCTATGAAGTCGTCCTTGGCTCTGTTGGCTTTTTCTTTAGCCCTATCTACACCGCCTTTGACATTTTCAATACCTTCTTTAACTTCTTTTTTATTTTTCTTTAGTAGGTAGGCGCCTGCCCCTATTAGGAAGGCTCCCTTTGCTATTCTTGAAATAATATTTGGTTTATCTTTGTAATTGCTATCTTTAAACATTTTAGATCCTCTTTTCTTTTTATCATCTTTTAAAGCGTCGGTAATCTTATCTGCCGCCGCTATAGCTGCAAGTTTCTTAAATAATCCCATAAGATACTTCCTTTCTAAGATAATACTTATCTTAAATATTTTATACCCACTTTTTCCTAATCTCTAACAAGTGGCATAGACATACATCTTGGACCACCCCTACCGACTGTAAGGGTTGAAGAATCTAGCTTTATAACCTCTATATCATTTAATTCTAGCATCCTATTTGTGACATTGTTTCTCTTATAGACTATGACCTTGCCTGGAGCGATGGCTAGGGTGTTTGACCCGTCTGTCCACTGTTCACGAAGGGCTGCAATTGGGTCTCCTCCCCCACATGGCAAGAGATTAATCTTATCAAGACCAAGGGCATCCTTAAGTAGGTCATCTAGACTCTTATCCATCTGCTCGCTTACAAGTTCTCCATTTTTTGATGTAAAGCTTACGGCGTGGAAGCTTGAAATAATTCCAGGATGGTAGGTAAAGGTATCAAAATCTATCTGGGTGAAGACCGTATCAAGGTGCATGTAGGCCCTCTCATTTGGAATATTTACAGCAAGAACTTGCTTAACTTCGTTATTTTCATCAAAAATTAGATTTCTAGCAAGCTTTTCTATAGCGTCGATTTCAGTTCTCTGGCTAATACCAACCATGACTAGGTTTTCGTTGATATTTAGTATATCACCACCTTCTATGTGCTTATCTTCATGTCTGCCATAATAGTCTTTGATATCCTTATATTCTGGGTGGTATTTGAAGATATAATCAGCATAGATAGTCTCACGAGACCTGGTTACAGAATACATAGCATTTATTGAAACACCATTTGCTATTGATGAAAAAGGGTCTCTGGTGAAGTATAAGTTTGGCATAGGATTGATAGCTGTATATCTTTCATGGCTTACAACCCTATCTCTAAGATGGTTAAAGGAATCAATTTCTGCAAGGCTAATGCCTGCCATAGTTTTTTCTACAAACTCTTTATTATCCTTAATACTTTCTAAAAGATTCTTAGATTCCTTAAAAATATCAGCATTGACAATGCCTGCCTCATCTAAATATTCTTTTAAAAACTTCTCCCTAAGGCCATCATTTGCACTAAGAGTTTCAGCCATAAGGTCTTCAAGATAAACAACCTCTACCATATTATCTCTAAAAATCTTTGCAAAATCATCATGCTCTTCCTGGGCCTTTTCTAGATCAGGAATATCATCAAATAAAAGCTCATCTAGTAAGTTAGGAGTAAGATTTAAAAGCTCATCTCCAGGTCTGTGTAGCATAACCTTCTTAAGGGTCTTGATCTCGTTATTTACATTAATTATTGCCATATCTCCTCCAAAATATTTTTTAAAAAAGGGACTATTGTAGACAAAACTACAAAAGTCCCTATTATCAACCGGTATAAGCCGATATCTTTAATTTTCTTAAGCTTATTATATCACGATTTTTCATTTTCGGCTAATATTGTTATATTTTTAGCAATTACTGTCCAAAAAAGACCAGCTGGCCGCTGGTCTCTTGTTTTATTATTGGAAATCTGCTTCGAATTGACCTTTGAATGCTTCCATTTCTGCTTTTACGTCAGCATCTGGGTTTGATAGGATTTCTTCTAATTTTGTTGCTATGTCGTTGTAGGCTTGTTGGCTGCCTGGTACAAGAGGTCTTGAGAATAATTTCTCACTTGCTGGTGCTAGGATTGGAGCTATTTTTGACTCTGAATTTTTGTATTCATCGCTTTCTACAGCGCTCTTTCTAGCTGGCATGTAGCCTGTTGCTAGACCAAATTTAATTTGTGCTTCTTTGCTTGCTAGGTATTTTATAAATTTGAAGGCTGCATCTTTTTCTTCATCACTTGCACCTTCAAACATATATACGTTTGTACCTTGTTGAACAGCTTTATCAGCTGGATATGGCATTACATCGTAGGTGAATTTATCTTCTACACCTTCTTTTACATATACTTCACCAGCATTTGATCCAATATAGCCTGCTAGTTGTTCATTGGCAAATGGACCTGATAGGTATTGGTCTGTTCCTGCTATTCTGAAGTAGCCTTCTTTGATACCATCTAGGTAATAATTAACCGCTTCGATTGACTCAGGACTTGTTACATCTAAGTCTGGACCAAAGTCTATACCTTTGTTTTTAAGGTAGGTTACGTAGAAGTTTGATAGAGAGTCCCAACCGAAAGCTGGAATGCCTTTTTCTTCTTTGATTTTCTTTGCTACTTCTTTTAGCTCTTCAAAGTTTGTTGGGTTTTCTAGTTTTAGTTCGTCAAAGATATCTTTGTTGTACCAAAGAACTTCTGTTGATTTGTTAAATGGTAGTCCTATGATTTTGCCATCTTGTTCGATTTCGTTTCTAACACCTTCAAAGATGTCATCATAATCTTCAATTCCGCCTTCGCCTTTTACCCTATCTGTTAGGTCAGCTACCATGCCTGCATCGCTAAATTGTAGCATCCAGTCAGGATAAGCTTGAGTTATAGTTGGAAGGTCTTTAGGTGATTGCATTGTTGCAACTAGGATTTGGTTAAGATCACCATATCCACCTTGGTGTTGAAGTGTTACTTTTATATCTGGGTTTTCTTTTTCAAAGTCAGCTACGATTGCTTCTAGAGCTTCGCCTTGTCCGCCACCCATTGCATGCCAGAATTTGATTTCTGTTTGGCCTTCTTTGGCTGGTTCTGCCTTTTCTTCTTTAGAATCTTCTGCTTTTTTAGATTCTTCTACCTTAGTCTCTTCTTTAGGAGCTTCGTTTGATGTAGATCCACATGCTGAAAATACTCCTAGACTTAAGACTAGCGCTGCTAATAATGATAATTTCTTTTTCATTTTTACCCCTTATTTCTCCTTTTTAAAGGTGCTTCTCGGCTAATTATTTAGCTACGTTCTTACAATAAATATATACCCCTCTAGGGATTTTTTTCAAGATTAACCTTTTATACCTCCAAATGATACTCCTCTTAGGATTTGCTTCCTGAAGATAAAGTAAAGTATTAGGATTGGTAAGATTGTAATGGTTGATGCTGCCATTTGTAGGTGGATTAATTGACCTGCTTCTGTGGCAAATGATGATAGACCATTTGATATTAGCCTCATCTTTGTTGTGTTTGTAACAAGGATTGGCCATAAGAATGAGTTCCAACCTGTGATGAAGTTAAGCAGGCCTATGGTAAATAGGTTTTGCTTACACATCGGTATCATAACCCTTCTTATAAATTCAAAGTCGCTTGCCCCGTCTACCTTGGCTGCATTATAAAATTCCATTGGGACAGATTTTAAAAATTCTTTTAGGTAGAATATATAAAATACTGATGCCAAAAATGGGATTATTAGTGCTGTATAGGTATCTAGTAAACCTAGCTTGGCTATGGTTGAATAATTGGTGAAAATTATTATTTCAAAAGGAACCATTAATAAGGCTAGCATAAAATTTTGTAAGACTGTTTTCCCCTTAAAGTTTAGGAAATTTAGGGCAAAGGCTGCAAGTACTGTTGTTATCAGAGTTCCCATAGTATTTATTAGGGATACAAATACTGTGTTTACAAAATATCTTGCAAATGGAGCTGCCTTCATGGCCTCTACATAGTTTGCAAATTGTGGGGCCTTTGGTAAAAGCTTAGGCGGAATCTGTGTTACCTCTCCAAAACTCATTAATGATGATGATATCATGTACAAAAATGGGAAGAGGGTTACTGCTGCCATTATTATTATGAATATGAATGATAAAACTTTTAATACTTTTCTCATTTTAACCTACCTTGATATCATCTTTATTATTTTTCTTTGAGCAAAGGTTAGGACTAATAGGAAGAGAAAAAGTAGGACTGCTGCAGCCATGGCCTGGCCGTACCTATATTCCACATAAAACTTCCTATAAATATAAAACACTGCTGTTATCAGCCTATTTCCCACACCTGCCTTGCCATTAAAGAGGGCGAAAATCTGGTTATAAACCTTAAAGGCTGAAATAAAACTTGTCAAAAACAAAAATGTAATTATGCTTGTAAGCTGTGGGAGGGTTATCTTTTTAAATTGCTCCCAGCCGCTTGCCCCGAAGGTATCGGCTATCTTATAATAAGACTCATCTATTCCCCTAAGACCAGCTAAGATTACGATTATATTAAAGGCTAGGGCATTCCACACACCAAATATAATGGCTGCTAGCATGTTGTAGTCAGGATTGTTTAAAAAATCAATTGGACCTATACCCACAAAGGATAGCATGTGGTTGATAAAACCATATTTGCCATTAAATAAATACCTAAATACGATACCTACAGCTATTACACTTGTTAGGTAAGGTATAAAAAATATTGTCTCAAAAAACTTATCTCCCTTAATTTTCTCATTTAGGATTAGGGCTATAAACATGGAAATGATTATAGACAAAGGCACGACTGTGACCGAATAAATCAAGGTATTTTTCATAGCCAGCCTAAAGAGCTTGTCATTTAGGACAATAGGGAAATTTTGAAAGCCAACATAGGTTGGATTCATGATGTTATTGTTGTGAACACTCATGTAGAAGGTTCTAATAAGTGGATATACATTAAATACCAGTATAAAGAATAAGGCAGGAAGCAAGTATAACCAAGCCTTGTTGGTCCTTTCTGCCCTGTAGGAGGACTTTTTCTTCATTAGTAGACTCTCTTTCCATCTTCTTCAAATATATAGATTGCCTTATGATCAATTGAAACTCTAATCTTTTCCCCATCTTTTATATCAAGGGCTGAATCGACAACCATCCTTGATGCCTGGCCTAGGATATTAAAATGCAAGATCATATAACGACCTATCATTTCCCTAGTTTCTACTTCTATTTCTAGATCCCCATTTGGATCAAGCTTGAAATGCTCTGGCCTAATCCCTACTAGGTAGGTATCCTTATCAAGACTTGCCTTTTTTCTATCTTCGATAAGCTTTGATTTATCTAAGAATAGATTGTCCCTGCTTATAGAATCTTTTGTATTATCAAGCTCGTAAATATTTATTATAGGATTGCCTATAAATTTAGCTACAAAGAGATTTGCAGGCTCTAGATATAGGTTTTGTGGCTTATCAAATTGTTGGATGACTCCCTTATCCATTAGGGCTATGTAGTCACTAATTGATAGGGCTTCTTCTTGGTCGTGGGTTACAAATACAGTGGTAACACCTACAGATTTTACTATATTTCTAATCTCTTCTCTGATAGATAACCTTAGCCTAGCATCCAGGTTACTTAAAGGCTCATCTAGAAGTAGGGTCTTAGGATTTTTAACTAAGGCTCTAGCTATAGCCACCCTTTGTTGCTGACCACCAGATATTTGGCTAGGCTTCTTATCCTTTATATCTGTAATATAGGTAAGGTCCATATATTTTTGAGCTCTTTTAATAGCTTCTTCCTTTTTAATCTTATGCTCTCCTACAGTTAGGGGAAAGATTATATTTTCAAGGACTGTCATATGTGGATATAGGGCATAATTTTGAAATACCATACCTATATCACGATCTTTTGGGTGAAGATTTACAATCGAATCATTATCAAATAGGATATCTCCCTCAGTTGGGTCAAGTATACCAGCTATAATATTTAGGATTGTAGACTTACCACAACCAGAAGGACCAAGAAGGGTCACAAGGGCTCCTTCTTCTATATCCAGATTGACAGATTTTAAGGCTTCATAGCCATTTTCATAAACTTTTCTTAAATTTTTGATATTAATCATTTAATCCTCTTTCATACCAATGGGAATTTTAGTAATAGATACAACATCACAACCATCAAAATTATACCAATCAGGGTAAAAGCATCGATTTGCTTTTTTAAAGCCATGATGACTAGGGATATTGATAATAAAAATAACAATAAATATAATTGCACAAACAAATCACTAGCCGGGCTTATAATCGATATAAATAGGGCTATTGCGGCAAGTAAAGCTGTCACAATGCTGACATAGGCATATACCCTTTTGCCATCTATTATGAAGTTAATTAAGCTAATTACAGCTGTCACCGCAAAGATTGGCATAAAGATATTTTTTAAAAATATAATTATCATTTAAACCTCTCTATTTTAATTATAACATATCTTTTAAATTTTTTTACAAAAATAAGGGCCTAAAGCTAAAAGAATATTTTTTATATTTGCCTTATGAATTATAAAACCTTCTCTGAGCCAGTAAGGAGACGCCTTATAGCCTATTTAAGATTTATTCTTTTGCTTAGTACCCTTCTTTGTTATTTATTTTTTAATGAGTAGGTCACTTCTTATATAACCTGTTTTGCCATTTACTGTTACCCTTGTCCAGCCTTCAGTTTCGCCTAGGTTTAGGATCTCATCATTTGGTCCTACTTCGGCTACTATGGATGAGTTTTCTGATGGAGCAAGTCTCATATTTACGCTATCTTTCACCATGACTTCTACCCCTTCTTCTAGGTCTCTGCCAAGGTCTTTTTCTTCTTCTACCTCTTTTTGCAAATCAGCTTCTTCTTGCTTTTTATCTTCTGTATTTGCTTCTTCTGCTACTTGGCCTTCTTCTCCTTGGGGATGTCTTACTGATACATAAGAATCATTTTGGCAAGAAGCTAAGAAAATTACAAGACCTAAGATCAAAAGTGTTTTGATTTTTTTCATTAATTGCCTCCAAATAAGTCGTCTAGTTCATCGCTTTGGTATTCATAATCTGTAACTACCACGCCAAGGATTTTAGCCCCTGTGCTTTCTAGTTGGTCAACAGATTCTTCAAGGAGATAGGTTCTTGTTGCTTCTTCATTGGTTAGGATTACTGTCTTATCAGCTAGGCCACAAAATACATTTGCCTCTGCTATGTCAATATTTTCCTTTGTGTTTACAAAGATATAGTCGTATTTTACCATAGCCTCATCAAAAAAACTTTTGATTGCTGATGGCTCTAGATACATATCTTCATAATCAGCTACCCTACCTGTCATAAGAAGGTGGAGATTATCATTTTCCTTTACCAAAACTTCATCAAGGGCATAATCTCCAAGCAGGCAATCTACAAAGCCCCTCTTGTTATAATAGCCCTTCATCTCCTCAAGCTCATCGGCCCTGAGATTGGCATCTATTACTAGAATTCTTTCGTTTTCTTCTGCCAGGTGACCTCCCATTACTAAGATTGTATTTATCTTATTTGTCTTATCATCTGTCGCAGTGAAGGCTACTATAGCATCTGCTGGATCAAGCTTGCTTGTTAGCTTATCTTCTAGATTGTAGAAGGCTTGGAGAAGTATCTCTCTTCTCTCGTCTACTTTTTTTCTTCTAAACATCTAAATCTCCAATCTTATACTTAGGAAGCTTGCCTAGGATTTCTAGCTTGCTTGAAGCCTTGCTTGCTTCTTCTTTTAGAGGTGAAGCAAAAACTATTTCTTCTCCCTCATCTTCCTGCTCATCTACCGCTTCCTTGGCCAAGTCTATAGCACTTCTGTCGATTTTTCTAGTTTCACCAAAGTCTTCTTCCCTATCTTCTATCTTCTCGATAGGTTGGGTGAAGGTTTCTTCCTTAATTTCTTCCTTGATTTCTTCTTGTTTTTTGATTTCTTTTTTGTTTTTTTCTACTTGCTTTTTAACTTTTTTTTCTTTTTGCCTGTAGTCTTTCTTTTCTTGTTTTTTAAGCTTGTTATTATATCTTTTAACTGATACAAAAGATCCTAATAGGTAAAGTAAGAATCCTAGGCCACCAGCAATCCCTGCATAAGTTAGGCTATTGTCAATAGCCTTGGCATTTTCATAAGAATATTCCATTACATTTGCACCAGTATTGTAAATATTGTTAATAACTGTTGCAGAAAGGTCTGCATATTCATCTGCCAAATCTTCTGCCCTAAGCTTGTTTGTGTCTGTGACTGATATGTCAACGACTGCAGAGTTATCCAGAGCCTTTATCTTCATCTTGCTATCTAGTTTTGATAGGGACCAATCTATCTTTAGATTATCCAAGGTCCTTTGTTTAATAGCATTAGAATTGATTACATTTGCAAAGTCATTTGCAGAATTTGCCTCATCTAAATTTTCTACTGAACTTGTCACAAGCTTTGTACTTGCCCTGTATTCCTTAAAGCCTGCAAAATTCAGACCAAAGTAAACAAGCATGGCCACAATTATTCCGGCTATAATTGATGACAAGGTAGCTTGAAACATCGATTTTTTATTTTCCATCTTCTCCTCCATATTGACTAGCACCTTCAAGCATGAGCTTGCGTGCTGCACTTTTTTCTACTTTTCTTAACATCTCAGGATGCCTTATTAAAAATTGTTCTATATAAAGCCTATAGGCCTTTGGAAATAAGGCCCTGGCAAGCTTTCCCTTATCTAGGAAAAACTTCTCATTAAAACCCTCAAACCAGGTCGACTCATCGTTGTAGACTCTTGCTATAAGGTCGGTATTAGTCCTTGCCTTTAGGCCGCTTCTAATGCAATCTAGGATAAATATTGAGTCTTCCCCAGAACCATTTTCTGTTCCTGCTCCAAAATTAGTATTGAGGTAGATATTTTTCCTAGCTACAGCCTTTCTATCAAAGGCAAAGTGTACAGAACCATAGGTCAGGCAATTATAAAAGCCAAGCTTCTTATTTTCCTTAACCTTTATAATCTCTCGACCATCCTGATAAATTATTGTCTTAAATACGAAAAAATCAACGTCAGGATAGGAAATAAATCCATCCTTGACCCTGGCTAGGTAGCCTTCTTCAAAGACCTCATCATCATCGGCAAATATTACTATATCAGCATCTGAATTAAGTAGGGCTAGGTTTCTGCTTCTGGCAAGACCCCTAGTATCTGTCGATATCATCCTCACCTTAAAATCATCTGTAACAATTTCTTCATAGCCATTGTGATCAGTCTGATTTATGATTAGGGCGTCACTTTCCAGATTAAACTTCTTATAAAAATCAATACTCTCCACATTCATAGCAGAGATTAATACTTCAACATTCATTATTTTCTAGTAGTCTCCGCCTTTTCCCAAGTTGGCTTAGAATAGCCTCTTAGCTCCCTATAAGCCCCTATTATTTGGGCAAGCATCATGGCGCAATAATATCTTGGGAAGTAGAATATCTTGCTCTTTGCTCCTGAAAATTGGCCAATTATTGCTAGGGCATAAAAACCTATTTGCATCAAGAAAAATGACCCGTAGAATACTCCCTCTCCTAGTAGAAAGAAGTTAGTAACTAATAAAACTATATGAAAAAAGGCCTGCAAATATCTTAGAGTCTTGTGGTTGAAGGTAAAAAATGAAAACCATCCATACTCAAATATATTTAGCCTTTTGAGGTTGGTAAATATATTGGTAAGGATTCTTCTTTGCATCCTGACCTTTCTTTTAAATTCATCTGCTGTAGTCTGACCGGCCTTCTCAAAGGCCACAGCCTTTGGATTATAAAGGGCTCTCTTGTGATTTAGGGCTGCATATAAAGGAAGCTCATAGTCGTGGCTATTGACTAGGTCAATGTGCCTGTAGTCTTCTTTCCTAACAGCATAGATTGCCCCGTTGCCGTTGGTTATTGTCTTGATATTTGATTCGATTTTTCTCATCTTAAGCTCAAAATTCCAATAGGTATTTTCAGCTACAACAGATGAAATCTCATCATCTTCGTGATAGATCAAAGAGCCGCACACATATTCTATATCATCGTCTACAAAATAAGATACAAGCTCACTTATGGCATTTGACTTAAACATAGAATTGGCATCAGAAAAGACAATAATCTCGCCCTTAGCCACTTCCACCGCCTCGTTTTGGGCATTGGTCTTGCCAAGATGGTTTTTGACAGTGTTTACCCTGATATCATAGTCAGGATTATTTCTAATAAATTCTTCACAAATTTCAACTGTCCTATCTGTAGAAGAGTCATTTGCAATAATAACTTCATATGTTGGGTAGTCAGTTTGAATTATGTTTTCAAGCTTTTTTTCTATTACATCCTCTTCGTTGTAGGCAGAAATAATAACCGACACGCTAGGTTTGATAGAATAATCTTGTTTGTTTTCTCTTTTGATAAGCTTATCCAAAATCAAAAGAGTAAGAGGATAGCCTATCATCGCATAAAATAAGGCAAATCCTGCTAAGTAAAATAAAATTTTCATACACTTCTCCTATTATCTAATTATATTATAAAGGACCATACTATTTCAAGGAGAAGGGGCTTTTTTATTGAAATTTTACTCAAATTCCTATTAAATAAAAAACCTGCTAAAAAAGCAGGCTAAATTAAAAAGTTAAAAACTCTATTTTTTTCAAATTAGGCATGCATAGGCACACCTTTATTCACCCTTAACTAATAAGGCTTATATATATTATACTTTTTTACACAAATCGCTTCATATAGTAAAAAATCTATTGCTTCTTTGGAAAATAAAAGGATAATATCTTAATAAAATAAGAATGGAGTCATTATGAATATAAAATTAGACATCTTACAAAGCCTGGGCCTTGCTATCATAGCCCTTATCCTAGGCATGGGTCTAAAGAAGAAGTTTTCCTTCCTTAGGACCTTTTTCATCCCAGCCCCTGTAATAGGCGGCCTTCTTATAAGCCTTGTGGTTTTTATCCTAGGCCAAGCTGGTCTTGCCTATTTTGAATTTGATAAAATCCTCCAAGACTTCTTTATGAATATATTTTTCACAGCCATTGGCCTTTCAGCATCCTTTGCCATGCTTAAAAGGTCTGGATCTCTTGGACTAAGGCTAGCACTGGCTATAATAATCCTTTTGCCCCTCCAAAATGTAATTGGAGTCGCCCTTGCAAAAATCCTTGCCATAAATCCCCTCCACGGTATAGCCATGGGCTCTACATCCATGACTGGTGGCATCGGATCTGCGATAAGCTTTGGCAAAATCATGGAAGATTTGGGAGCGAATGGGTCTACTTCAATAGGAGTAGCTGCTGCAACCTTCGGCCTTCTTGCTGGATCTCTTGTGGGTGGCCCTACAGCCAAAAGACTGATAAATAAATACGACCTTAAGACAAAGGGATCTCAGTCAGGTCTTGATAAGAAGAAAATATCTGCCCTTATCAATCAAGAATCCCTAACCCAAGCCATAATCATAATCGGCCTAGCTGCCCTTTTAGGGACTTTTATCAATAAAATCCTTGCCCTAACCGGCCTCAATTTCCCTTATTATGTAGGCTGCCAATTTGGAGGCCTAATCGTAAGAAATATCTACGATGGCCTAAAAAAACCGATAAATATGACAAATATAGACACTGTGGGCAATATTTCCTTAAGCCTATTTTTATCCCTAGCCCTAATCAACCTCAACCTAAAAGCCATAATGAGCCTAGCTGGTCCTATGGTCATAATAATGATAGCCCAAGCTATCTTCATCAGCCTATACACAAGCCTAGTCACCTTCAACATCCTAGGCAGGGACTATGATGCAGCAGTCATGGTAGCTGGTCACTGCGGTGTAGGCCTTGGCCAAACCCCAAATGCCATGGCCAATATGGAAGCTATAATCGAAGAAAAGGGCCCAGCCGATGTGGCCATGTTTATCTTTCCAATAGTATTAGCTATTGCTGTTAACCTCACCAATCCAATATTTATTACATTTTTTATAAATATCTTCTCATAAAAAAACTGGCCCCTAGAGGTCAGTTTTTTCTCGCTTCGCTGCGAACCACTCCGTGGAGGGCCCTGTGCGCCGGGCAGGCGTGTCCCCTTGTCTCGAGCGTAGTCGAGAGACCTATTACGCAAACCCAAATCCCAAGACAAAACCAAGCACGGTATGTTACTATATTTGAAGGCTAGGGAAATAAACCTATGCTTGGTCCATAGTAAATAATAATATCAAACAAATCCTTTAGGCTTCTCCACTACGGTCGAAGCAAGGGAAACGGTAGCTTTTTTATAAAAAGCCTCAACCCCTTGTCTCGACCTCCCTTTCCCTTGTCTCGAGCGCTCCTTCCCTTGTATCGACCGTAGTGGAGATACCTATTACGTAAACTCAAATTCCAAGAGAACCTAAGTACGACAATTCACTGCATTCGAAGGCTTTGAAAATAAACTAGTGCTCTGTGCGTAGTAAATAAAAACATCAAAGCATTTCTAATAGACTTGTCCTCTCCGAGCCACATAAACATGCCTTGATTTGGACGCTCTCGGCCGCTAGGGCAAATTGTTTATGCCGAATGATAGCGCGGGAGCGCGGAGAGCTTCGAAGAAGCGGTATTCGTACGAGCTTGCCACGAAAGTCGAAGCAAGGGAAATAGTAGGAAGCTTTACAAACTTCCATCATTATCCTCTGTGCGCCGGGCAGGCTTTCGAGCTTCGCTCGACCATTCTGCACAGGTCCTCCATGTGCCACATAAACATGCCTTGATTTGGCATGTTTATGCCGAATGATAGCGCGGGAGCGCGGAGAGCTTCGAAGAAGCGGCATTCGTACGGGCGGGCTTCTAACTATTAAAATGCCTAGCTGGCAAAGTTATTATCTCATTTATCTCTTTTGGAAGTTTAATGTCTCTTGTGAGGGCTGCAAAGCTTACGGCATCTTTGCCATATTTTTTCCTAATTTCATAAAGGGCCTTATCGCAGGATTCGCTTTTAAAATACTTCTCATGGTCTAGAAACATATCAAGCTGGCTGCCAGATCCCTCTTTCATCAGCCTTATGGCCCTGATTCCCACAGCCCTGACTGGCGTATCCCAGTCGTATTTTTCCATAAAAAGCTCGTGAGCCTCTTTGGCAAGGATTATGGAAGATTGGGTGTTTAGGGGCAATTCTTTCTGGAAGGTCTGGGAAAATAAGTCCTTATTTCTGACAAAGACTTCCACCCCACCAGCCTCAAGACCGGCTTGCCTTAGCCTTCTTGATACCGAAAAGCTTAGCTCTTGGAGGACATTTTTAACCTCGCCGTTATTGACCAGATCGCTCCTGCAGGTAGAGGAATTGCCAATAGTTTTAATAATATCCCTGTGGTTGATGTCTACTACAGGGCGACTGTCCTTGCCATTGGCATAGGTCCAAAGATAGACCCCATTTACCCCAAGTAGGTTTTCTAAAAGGCTTACAGGAGCCTTTGCAAGCTCTCCTAAGGTGTAAATGCCTATGTGATTAAGCTTAGCCTTAGTCGCCCTGCCTATGCCGACCATCTCCTCGACAGCCAGTGGCCAAACAAGGTCTCTCCAATTATCCTGGTCAATACTAGTGATGGCATCAGGCTTTTTCATATCCGAGCCAAGCTTGGCAAAAATCTTGCAAAAAGAAACGCCAATGCTTACAGTAAGGCCCACCTCCTCCTTCATCCTCCTAGAAATCTCTCTAGCTATATCAAGGCCTGTCCCAAAAAGCTTGGTAGATCCAGACACATCTATAAAACACTCATCCAGGCCAAAAGACTCCACCTGATTTGTATAATCATAATAGATCTTCTTGGCCATCTTTGAATGCTTAAGATACTGGTCATATTGAGGAGGAACCAGGATTAGGTCCCTGCATTTGCTAAGGGCCTGCCAAATAGGCTCGCCAGTCTGAACCCCCATCTCCTTAGCCTTTTGACTTTTGGCAAGGATGATGCCATTTCTATTTTTAGGATTGCCAGCCACAGCCATAGCCTTGCCCTTAAGGGCAGGATTAAGCTTAGCCTCTATAGAAGCATAGCAGGCATTCATATCTGAATGTAGGATAATTCTTTTCATAACAACTCCTCTTGAATTTCATAGACTATTAATGTATAATTAAGACAATAAATGACTTAAGATAATTATAGGACAATAAGAGTCCTTTGTCAAGCATAGAATAAAAACATTAGACTCTAAGAGTCTAGAAGGAGAGAGAAAATGAGTTTCGCCACCAAATTAAAAAAGCTAAGAGAAGAAAAAAGACTAACCCAACAAGAGCTAGCAGACATGGTAGATGTCTCCCTAAAGACCATCTCCAGATATGAACTAGGCTTGTCCAAGCCTAGATATAGAAAGACCTACGACCTACTAGCAAAGTCCCTAGACACTAGCCACGACTACCTAGTCACCGATGAAGAGGACTTCGTCCTCACAGCCCGTGAAAACTACGGCCTAAAGGCTGGCGTCGAAGCAAGAGAGCTGGTAGACGGAGTAGTAGGACTCATGGCAGGAGGAGAAATCCCAGAAGAAGACAAAAAAGCCATCCTAGATGCAATCTCAGAAGCCTACTATATAGCTAGACAAGAAAACAAAAAGCACGGTAGACTAAAGGATAAATAATGACCTACTCATACGATCAAATCTATGAGGATACCCTTGACCTAATCAAAAAACATGACAGCAGAAATCCAAAAGAAATCCTAAAAGAGCGTGGAGTCCACCTCATAGCCTTCAAAAGTGACACCAAACTTCTAGGCATGTACAAAATCATCAAAAACTCCCGCTTCGTCTTCTACAACCCAAACGTAGACTACAGGATCTTAAACATGGTCTTTGCTCACGAGCTAGGCCATGACATCTACCACCAGGCCTACGCAGCAGAAGGCATGGTAGAATACCAAATCTTTGACATAAACAACGAAATGGAGCTAGAAGCAAATATCTTCGCAGCCCATCTTCTCCTAGATGAGAAAAGCCTCCTAGAAGATGTCAAAGAAGGCTACACCTACAACGAGCTAGCAAGCATGTACGATGTCAACGTCAACCTCATGATTTTCAAACTCAACGAAATGCACAGGATGGGTATGCCCATCAGAAAAGAAAACCCAAGCAGTGCCGACTTTTTCAGAAATATAGACGGCAAAGACCTAAAAAACATGGAGTGCTACTAATGGCCAAAAGAATAGTCGACCTAGTCAAAGACCTAATCCTAGATAAAAAAGACATAAAAACAGCCATCGACATGACAGCAGGCACAGGCAAAGATAGCAAATTCATCCTAGAAAACACACAAGTAGAAAACCTCACAGCCTTCGACATCCAAAAACAAGCCGAAACAAAAACAAAGGCCCTAATAGGAGAAGATAAAAGATTCACCTTCATCCTAAAAAGCCATGACCAAATAGATAAATATATAAAAGACCCAGTAGACCTTATAATCTACAACCTAGGCTATTTGCCAGGAGCAGACAAAACCATAACCACCCAGGCAGAATCTACCCTAAAAAGCCTAAAAAAGGCCCTAAAGCTTATAAAAAAAGGCGGCCGCATAATACTAACAATCTACCCAGGTCACCCAGCCGGAAAGAAAGAAAGTCAAAGCCTAGAAAGCTACCTAGAAAGCCTAGACAATAAGACCTACTCCATCCTAAAAATAACCTACACCAACAGACCCAACAACCCACCCTACATCCTAGTAATAGAAAAAGAAAAATAGCCAAAAGCAGTAAAATACTGACTATTGGCTATTTTTTTGTGGGAAAATAAAACAAAGAAAACACCAGTCGAGGTGGGGGTATTGTGAGTCCGTAGTTTTTCGTTAGTTACATATAATTATTTAAAGGAGATACTATAATAAAGAATGTTAATAAAACCAGAAACCGAGTCCCCTTCCATTTCGACCTATGCGAGGGCAAGCTCGTACGAATGCCGCTTCTTCGAAGCTCTCCGCGCTCCCGCGCTATCATTCGGCGATAACATGCCAAATCAAGGCATGTTATCGTGGCTCTAGGAGGACCTCATGGTTTTGTATATCAAGGGTTCTGTATTTACATCGGTGATTGGTCTATATAGCCTTCGAATATAGTAAATTGTCGCTCTTAGTCTGTCTTAGGATTTAAGTTTGCGTAATAGGTCTCTCGACTTACGCTCGAGACAAGAGGCAAGCCCCCGCGGCTCATGTCTATGCTTATCCCAAATTACGAAGTGATTTGATGGAAAGCTTGATGCCGTAGCTGAGCGGCCTCCATTCGAAGTCCTAACCCCATTCATGAAATGAATGGCGGTAGGTCTGGTACAGAGGCAGAGTGGTCGAGCGAAGCGAGATTTGAAGGAAGCTGGATTGTCAACACCTATTTGTACAATCTAAAATCGAACGTACTAATTTAAGATTAACTAATAATATCTATTTAATCTTAAATGTCTATATTTAACTGGTGGCAAGTAACCTAAGGATCCATGGATCCTTAGGTTGTTGTACCAGTAAACATACTCTGATAGTTCTAATTTTAGTTGATTTAAACTTCTAAATTCTTTCTGATAAACAAATTCTGTTTTCATTACCTTATTAAATGCTTCAGCTACAGCATTATCATAAGGACTTCCTTTTTTGCTTAAGGATCTTTCTATTCCAAATACATCTAGGATTTTATCTATGCTCTTATTATCAAATTCTCGTCCTCTATCTGTATGGAATATTTTTATTTTATTTAATGGATATCTTATTGAGTAAATTGCTTCTTTTACTAATTCAGCACTTTTATTTTTACCTGCTGCATAGCCTATTATTTCCCTGTTGTGTAAATCTATTATTGCACATATATAGTTCCAGCTATTTCCTACTCTTACATAGGTTAAGTCACTTACACATGCTTCTAAAGATTCTCTATTATCAAAGTGTCTGTCTACTTTATTTTTTATTTGTTTATTGTTACATGTAGTTTTTTCTACCTTGTATTGTTTTACTGTATAGCTTGAGATTAAGGCGTGTTTTTTCATTACTTTACATATTTTTCTTCTTGATGCTATTATGCCTTGATTTTCTAGTTCTACTTTGATTTTTCTAGATCCATACGCGTTTTTACTTTTTCTGAATATTTCTTTGATTTTCTCTTCTAAAAGCTCTTCTGTTTTTAGGTTGTTTTTAGATTCTTCTTTGTTTATATGATAGTATATTAAGCTTCTTGTTATTCCTAAAAACTTACACATTGCACTAATACTGTATTTATCTCTATTTGAGATTATGAGCTTTACTTTTTGCCTAGTAGTAGTGCAGCTTGCTTTAAAATATCATTTTCCATTTCAAGCTGTTTTAGTTTTTTTCTTAGTCTGATTAGTTCCTTTTCTTCTTCTGTTCTATTATCATCTATGTCGAAGGAGTTTGAGTTGTTGTACCTATTTACCCATCCTCTTATTGTTGATGGTGCTATGTCGTATTCTTCACCTAGTTTTTTATATGTGTAGTTTCCTTGGTTAAAGATTTCTACTATTTGCCTTTTGAAGTCGTCTTCGTAGTGTCTAGCCAATTTAAAATCCTCCTATGATTTCTTATTATTTATTGTATCATATATTCGATTTTAAATTGTACTATTTATTGTATCCATACCAAGCTTATAAAACTTCCCACTCCTCCCTTTCTTCGAGCTTGTCGAGAAGTCTATTAGAACCGATAAGTAGTTACTATTTACTATGCACGTAGCACAAGTTTATTTTCACAAGCCTTCGAATATAGCAGCATGTCGTGCTTAGTTTATCTTGTAATTTGGGTTTTCGTAATAGGTCTCTCGGCTACGCTCGAGACAAGGGGCCTTGTGTTTTTCTAGATTTTCTCATATTTCTTCAATGTTTTTTATATAGAATCAATTCATATCTATCCTAAAGATAAGTTTATAGATCATATCCTCCCATTTCGAATGTAATGAGAAATCTCATGGTTTTGTATATCGTGGGTTCTGTATTTACATCGGTGATTTGTTTATATAGACTTCGAATATAGTAAATTGTCTCTCTTAGTCTGTCTTAGGATTTCAGTTTTCGTAATAGCTATCTCCGCTTCGCTCGATAAAAGGGATAATGAAGGAAGCTTATAAAAGCTTTCCACCCCCTTGCTTCGACCAACGTGGAGAAGCCTAAAGAAATTGTTAGGTGTTATTATTTACTATGCACGGACCACAGGTTTATTTCCAACCCCTAACAACCGTCACAATTAAGCCCAAAAAAACAAGACCCAATTAAGAGTCTTGTTTTTTAAGTTTCAGATAAGTTTACTTATCTTCTTCTTCTTTTTTTCTGCTTGCAAGTAGTCCTGCTATAGAAATTCCTGCTAATCCTACTAGTCCGCTTACAGAGCCTACGCCTGTCTTGACGTTTTTGCCTGCTTTATTAGCTTTAGCATTAGGCATCTTTTCTTTTTGAGCTGCTACTTGGAAGAATAGATCATCAGCATCAATGAAGTTCTTTGAACCGTCAGCATAGATTAGAGTTGCATTACCCTTATCATCTACTATTACGTCAATCGCTGCTGGATTAGCCTTCTTAACTTTGTCGATTACTTCTTGTTTTTCATCGTCTGTTAAATGCTTCATATCCCTTGCACCAGCTTTAACTTTTATAGCTTTTGCTGGATACTTTTCAGCTTCTGTTAGTTTTTTCTTATTATCATCTTCATTAGATGTATTGTCTTTATCGCCTTCATCAGCTTTTGATCCTGGGATAATTATTCCGCCAATATTGCCACCTGACTCATTGCCAGAAGCTTTTTCTCCGTTTAATGCTTTTTCAGCATCTGCTAGAGCTTTCTTAGCTTTATCAACGTCTTCTTGACTTGCATTAGGATCTGCTAGTACTTTTTCTGCATCTGCTAGTGCCTTATCATATGCATCCTTTTTAGCTTGGTCTGCTTTTTGATATTTGTCTGATGCTTTTGTTGCATCTTTCTTAGCTGCTTCAGCTTCTAGAGGTTTCTTATCTACTGAAGTTGCTGCTCCTGATTCATCAGCTTTCTTAACTGTCTTATCTGGAGTTAATTTGCCAAGTTCTTTACCATCTTTGTCTTTTACAGTTACTGTTCCGTCTTTACCTACTTCGACTGTTGCACCTTCTGGTAAGTTTGGATTTGCTTTCTTAACTGCATCTTCTACAGCTTTCTTTTCAGGATCTGTTAGGTTAGATGGGTCAGCTACTTTAACTGGTTCTGCTGGAGCTACTACTGTTCCTGCTTCATCAGCTTTCTTAACTGTCTTATATGGAGTTAATTTGCCAAGTTCTTTGCCATCTTTGTCTTTTACAGTTACTGTTCCGTCTTTACCTACTTCGACTGTTGCACCTTCTGGTAAGTTTGGATTTGCTTTCTTAACTGCATCTTCTACAGCTTTCTTTTCAGGATCTGTTAGGTTAGATGGGTCAGCTACTTTAACTGGTTCTGCTGGAGCTACTACTGT